>CAWJQZ010000025.1:0-115000 GCA_963844945.1 uncultured Chloroflexia bacterium | reverse complement strand
GGTCCTTACCGGATCTCCTGTCACTCTTCAGTTGTCAAGGTGCAGCGCCCCGGCTCCGAGAGCGAGCGCGACTCTCTAGTTTGAGACGTCGCCCGCCCACTGTCAAACGCCGTTCTCACGGCACTTCCCGGTCGGGGGTTGCGCAGCCACCGGAGCGGCACGCGAGAGGGGATGATAGCGGGGCGCGGGGAGGGCGTCAAACCCGTGCGTCCCGACCTCCCCGGGAGCGGTCGGAGCCTCCCCCGGAGGCGGCTCCCAGGGTGCCGACACGTGGATCCGGCGGTCGATCGCGCGCGGGGACGTCGGCCTCGGGCCGGGCTCCTCCCGCCACCGAGCGCCGCCGGATCCGGCGGCCGGCCGTCAGATCGGGCTGCTCTCGACGAGGAGGATGAACGCGGCGCCCGAGAGCCAGCAGAGGAGCGCCAGCTCGACGCATCGGGGCCGCGCCGGCCAGCGCGACCGCCACGACCCAGAACACGAGGCCGACGACGAGCGCGGCGAGGGCCTTCGCGAGGCGGAGGAGGATCTCGTTGACGAGGTAGCTCATCGCGTCACCCGATGGCTCGCCGGCCCTGGAGGGACCGGACGAGGGTCACGTCGTCCGCATACTCGAGGTCGCCCCCGACGGGGATCCCCCGCGCGATGCGGGTCACCGTCCCGACGCTCCCGGCGAGTCGCTCGGCCACGTACATGGCGGTCGCCTCCCCCTCCAGTGTCGGGTTCGTCGCCATGATCACCTCGTCGAACGGCTCGCCCTCGCTCGCGCGCGCGGCAGCCCGGGCGAGGAGCTCGGCGATGCGAAGGCGGTCGGGGCCGATCCCGTCGATCGGCGAGATCGCGCCGTGGAGGACGTGGTAGAGGCCGCGGAACTCGCCGGTGCGCTCGATCGCGAGGACGTCGAGGGGCTCCTCGACGACGCAGAGGCGCTGCGCGTCGCGCGCCGGGTCGGTGCAGATGGCGCAGACCGGCGTCGCGCTGATGTTGAAGCAGATCTCGCAGAACACGACCTCGTCGCGGACGGCGATGAGGGCGGCCGCCAGCATCCGCGCCTCGGCATCCGGCGCGCGGAGGATGTGGAACGTGAGCCTCTGGGCCGTCTTGGGGCCGACGCCGGGGAGGCGGGCGAACGCCTCGATGAGCCGGCCGACGGGCTCGATGAGCGGGGCGGGCACGCGGCGGACCTACATCCCCGGGATGCGGAGCCCGCCGGTGACGGCAGCCATCTTCTGGTCGGCGAGGTCGCGCGAGGCGCGGAGCGCTTCGTTCACCGCGGCCAGCACCAGGTCCTGGAGCATCTCGACGTCGTCGGGGTCCACCGCGGACGGATCGATGACGATCGCGAGGACCTCCTGCTTGCCGCTGGCCGTCGCGCGCACCACGCCGCCGCCCGCGGAGCCCTCGACGACCGTCGCCTCGAGCTCGGCCTGGACGCGCGCCATGTCGCGCTGCATCTGCTGGGCCATCCGCTGGAGGTTGGCCATGCTCATCGGTGATCCTCCGTCGCCGGCGCCTCTCTCGGTGCGCCGTGGGCACTCGAAGTCTGCCCGAGCCGGGGCCTGCGTGCACGCGCCCCTCCGTCGCCCCCGACCGCCGGGACCGGTCGGCGGGCGCGACCGAGCGTGTGCGCGCGAGGGCGGCAGGCGGGGACGCGACGCCGGCGCCGGCGGGAGCCGACGCCGTCACTCGACGTCGGCGATCCCCGCGATGTCGTCCGCGAAGATGCGGCGGGCCTCCGCGAGGAGCCGGTCGCCGTCGCCGCTCGTCGGGCGGCGGTGGCGGCACCGGGACGATGTTGGACGCGACGAACCGGACGACGATCCGGCCGCCGAGGACCTGGTCGAACCCCCGCTCGATCTCGGACCGCCGCTTCTCCGCGCGCTCGCGGAGGAAGGCCTGCGCCTCGGGGAACGCGATCGTCACGGCCGACCCGTCGACGCGCGATGGGGGCGCACGCGACGATGAGCGGCTTCGTCGCGGGGTTCTCACCCACGAGCGCGACGATCCGCGGCCAGGCGGCAAGGACGTCGTCGAGGTCGAGGCCGGCCGGCGGACCGCCGCGCTCCGGACCGTCCGCGGGCGCCGGCGCAGCAGCCGAGGGCGCCGAGGGCGGCGGAGGGCGTCGAGCGGCCGGCGGCCGGGATGCGCGGGCCGGCCTCGCCGGTCGGCCGACGCGGCAGGGGCGGCCTCCCGCGGGCGCGGCGGGCGGGCGCGGAGCGGCGCGGACGGCGCGGACGCGGCCGGGCGCGCGACGGGTGGCGTCGGCCGTGGGCGCGGTCGCTGCCACGGGGCCGGCGCCGTGCCTGCCCGCTGCCCCGCCGTGAGGAGGGCCAGCTCGAGCTCGAAGCGGAGGCCACCGCGGCCGACCCGCGCGGGATCGACGCCGACGAGGCGGCGGGCCGCGGCCGCGAGCGCATCCCTCGGCCGGTCGCCGAGCGGCACTCCGCCGCGGTCGGCCGCCGGACCGAGCGCGGCGACGATCGCGAGCCGGAGCGCGTCGACGCACTGGTCGACGAACGCACGGAGGTCCCGCCCTCGCTCGTCGAGCGCGTCGAGCACGGCGATCCCCGGGAGCGGGTCGCCGTCGACGAGGGCAGCGAGGAACCGCTCCACGGACTCCTCGTCCGCGAGGCCGAGCAGGTCGCGCACGCGCGCGGCCGTCAACCGCTCGCCGCCGCCGGAGAGGAGCTGGTCGAGCATGGATTCGGCGTCGCGCATCCCGCCGTCCGCCAGGCGCGCGACAAGGTCGACCGCGTCGTCGTCGGCCTCCCGCCCGTCGGCTGCGAGGATCGCCCGGAGCTTGCCGCCGATCTGCGGCTCGGTCAGCCGGGTGAAGTCGAATCGCTGGAGGCGCGAGAGGACGGCCGGCCGGACCCCGCCGGCGTCGGTGGTGCAGAAGATGAAGACGACGTGGTCGGGCGGCTCCTCGAGCGTCTTGAGGAGGACGTCCCATCCCTCGCTTGATCCGCTGGACCTCGTCGACGATGAAGACCTTGCGCCGGAGCGAGGAGGGGGCGGTCCAGACGCGCGGGAGGAAGTCCCGCATGTCCTCGACCTTGTTGTTCGAGGCGGCGTCCATCTCGACGACGTCGAGCGCGCGGCCCTCGCGGATCTCGACGCAGGGCTCGCAGGTGTCGTCCGGCTCGCCGTCGACCGGCGAGAGGCAGTTGACGGCCTTCGCGACGATGCGCGCGGTGGAGGTCTTGCCGGTCCCGCGCGGGCCCACGAAGAGCAGCCCGTGCGCGAGGCGCCCGCTCCGGACGGCGTTCTGCAGGCTGGTGACCGTGGCCTCCTGGCCGACGATCTGCGCGAAGGTCTGGGCGCGCCAGCGGCGGTAGATGGCCCTGTGCGGCGCGTTCGTGCTCACGGACCTCCTCCGCGGCCGGGACCGGGAACGGATGTGTACGCCGTGCACCCCCCGTCGATCGACCGTCACCGAACCCAGCGCCCGGAGCGGCTCAGGCCAGGCCTTACCGCGGCACCCGGCGGTGGTCGCTTAGCGCTGCTTCCTTCCGGACCTGACGCGGTTCACGATCCGCCGCTGCGCGGGACCCGACCCTCGACACCGCGCCGGACGACGGCACGCGACGACGGAGACCTCGGGGGGGAGTTCAGCCCTGCTGGAGCGGATTGCAGGTACAGGGCACCGCTAGTTCCCCGCCTAGCACGGCACGGGGATGATAGCAGCGGGCCGCGGACGGACCGGCCTGGCGCGCGAGGGTGCTGGCGGAGAGGGGGAGATTCGAACTCCCGACAGGTTTCCCTGAACCGCATTTCCAGTGCGGCGCCCTAGGCCTCTAGGCGACCTCTCCGCGGGCGGCGTCCCACCGCGTCACGCCGGCTCGATGCGCCGTGACACGACCGGGCCGCGTCGCATCGGCGTCGCGGCCGTCGGGTGGCGGAGAGGGTGGGATTCGAACCCACGGTGCTTGCGCACACCGCTTTTCGAGAGCGGCACCTTCAACCACTCGGACACCTCTCCGCGCGGGAGGATACCAGAGGTGGCGGGCGGGACGCGGCCGACGACGGCCGGGCGGAGGTCGCGGAACGGCTCGCGCGTCAGGCGCGGACGGCTGCGAGGAGCTCCTCCGCCTCGTCGCGACGGATCCCGGAGACGACCCGCGGCCCGCGGCCCGCACGCGCCCCGCCGAGCACGGCCACGCCCGACCGGTCCGCGGCGGCAGGGACCGCGAAGACCACCTCGGCGACCTCGCACTCGACGAGCGCCCCCGCGCACATCGCGCAGGGCTCGAGCGTCGTGAAGATCGTCAGCTCGCCGAGCCGCTCGGGCCCGAGCTTGCGGGCGGCCTCGCGCAGCGCGAGGAGGACGGCATGCGCCGTGGGATCGCCCAGCGTCCGGACCTGGTCGTGCGCGCGGCCGACCATCGCCTCGTCGAGGACGGCGACGGCCGCCCCCGGCTGCTCGCCCGCCTCGATCGCGAGCCGTCCCTCGGCGAGCGCCTCGCCCATGTAGAGCTCGTAGTTCATGTCGCGATGATACGGCCGGCGGGCCCGCCGGAGGGACCCGGACCGGCGCGCCGGGGCCTGACGCGGACGCGGACGCGGGGCCGGACGGCCCCTCCGCCGGCAGGTCGGGCGCGCTAGCATGCGCATGGTCGGATTGGAACGGACCAATGTCCTCGTGCGGCGCTCCACGCCGTGCGGCGCCGGATGGATGGAGACCTCGGATGACACGTCGGATCGGGATCCTCACGGGCGGCGGCGACGTCCCCGGCCTCAACTCGGTGATCAAGAGCGTCGTCTACGGGGCGGGGAACCTCGGGTACGAGGTCGTCGGCATCCGCCGCGGGTGGGAGGGCCTCACCCACATGCAGGCCGGGCCCGAGCTCGACCCGAACTACACGATCCGCCTCGACCGGAACAACACGCGGACGATCGACCGGACCGGCGGGACGATGCTCCACACGTCGCGGACGAACCCGCGGAAGATGAAGGCGAGCGCGCTCCCGCCCACGCTGTCGGCCGAGAGGGCGGCGTCGATGCTCGTCTCCGAGGGGGTCTACAACCTGACGCCCATCGTCCTCGAGAACCTCGAGGCGCTCGGCGTGGACTACCTCATCCCGATCGGCGGCGACGACACCCTGAGCTTCTCGCGGACGCTCGACGCCGCCGGCGTGAAGCTCGTCGCGATCCCGAAGACGATGGACAACGACGTCCAGGGCACCGAGTACTGCATCGGGTTCTCGACGGCGGTCTCGCGCGCGACCGAGCTCATCGGCCGCCAGCGGTCCACGCTCGGCTCGCACGAGCGGATCGGCGTCTTCCGCATCTTCGGCCGGGACGCGGGGTTCACGGCGCTCTACACGGCCTACGTGGCCTCGGCGCGGTGCCTGATCCCGGAGACGCAGTTCGACCTCGAGCACCTCGTGGAGATCCTCGTGGCCGACAAGCGGTCCAATCCGAGCCGCTACGCCGTGGTCATCGCCGCCGAGGGCGCGATGTGGAAGGGCGGCAAGCTCCAGGACATCGGCGAGGCCGACATGTTCGGGCACCGCCACAAGGAGAACGTCGGCGAGGCGCTCGCGACCCAGATCAGGCACCTGTCGGGCGAGGAGGCCGTCGCGAGCGAGCTCACGTACGACCTGCGCTCCGGCGAGCCGGACATGCTCGACAAGATGGTCGCGATCACGTACGCGAACATCGCGCTCGACCTGATCCGCGACGGCGTGAAGGGCCGGATGACGGCGATCCTCGAGGGCAGGTACGCGCACGTCCCGCTCCCCGACCCGTCGCTTCCCCCGCGGACCGTCGACGTCGCGACGATGTACAACGAGGACCGCTTCCGCCCGCAGTACTCCGACCGGCTGGGGCTGCCGCTCCTCCTGCGCTCGGACGCCTGACGCGAGCGGAGGCGCCCGGCCGCCGGCCGGGCGCCTGCCTGAAGACCGAGAGCCGCGCGGCCGCCGCGCGGCTCTCGTCGATCCCCGGGGGTCAGCCCTCCATGCCGGAGAGCTCGCGGATGACGCGGGCGAGGGCGGAGTTGTCGTCGTCGCCGTGCCCGCGGGCGATGAGGCCGTCCTCGAACGCCGCCGCCATCGACGCGACCGGCAGCGTCGCGCCGATCTCGTGCGCGAGCCCGAGCGCGATCCCGAGGTCCTTGCGGTGGAGGGCGAGCTTGAACCCGAGCGGATAGTCGTTCGCGATCATCCGGCCGCTGCGGTTCTGGAGGATGAAGCTCCCGGCGAGCCCCGCGGAGAGCGCCGCGACGAGCTGGTCCGGGTCGAGGCCGGCCTTCATCCCGAGGACGATCCCCTCGGCGACCGAGAGGTACCCGCCGGCGATGATCGTCTGGTTCACCGCCTTCGCGACCTGGCCGGCGCCGACCGGCCCGAAGTGCGTGATCGTCGTCCCCATCGCCTCGAGGACCGGGCGGACACGGGCGACGTCCTCCTCGGACCCGCCGACGAGGATCGACAGCGTGCCCTTCTGGGCCCCCTCCGAGCCGCCGGTGACCGGCGCGTCCACCAGCGTCGACCCCGCCGGCCGCGAGGCGGTCGGCGAAGGCGCGCGTCGCGTTGGGCGAGATCGTGGAGCAGTCCACGACGACCGTCCCCGGCTTCGCTCCCTCCGCCACCCCGCGCGGGCCGAAGAGGATGGCCTCCACGTGCGGCGTGTCCGAGACGCAGATGACGACGATCTCCGAGGCGAACGCGAGCTCGGCGGGGTCGGCCGCCTCGGCGGCGCCCAGTGCGACGAGGTCGCCGGCCTTCCCCGGCGTCCGGTTCCAGACCCGGACGTCGAATCCCTTGCGCGCGAGGTTGGCGGCCATCGCCGCGCCCATCGTCCCGAGACCGGCGAACCCGACGGACGTCATGCGTCCCTCCTCGTTGCTGCGACGTCCTGCGGCGCCGGGCGACCCCGGCCGTCGCGGGTGGATCAGTCCGCGAGCGGCCGGTCGTCGCGGACGACGACCCCGCCCTTCGCGACGACGAGCGGCTCCTCGAGGGCGCGGACGTCCCCGAGCGGGTCGCCGGCGACGGCGACGATGTCGGCGAAGCGGCCGGGCTCGAGCGTCCCGACGACCGCCTCGCGGCCCATGAGCTCGGCGGCCGTCAGCGTCGCGCTGCGGATCGCCTCCGCGGGCGTCATCCCGCAGCGGACGTACCAGGCGAGCTGCCGGGCGTTGAGCCCGTGCGGATACGCGCCGCTGTCGGTCCCGTACGCCATCCGGACCCCGGCCGCGTGCGCCTTCGCGAAGACCGCGACCGCCGTCTCCATCGTCTCGTCGTTCTTCCGCAGCGTCTCCTCCGGCCAGCCCTCGCGACGCCCCGCCTCGGCCATCCACTCGCCGTCGTACAGGTCCACCACGAGGTAGGTGCCCGTCTCCGCGAGCAGCGCGATCGCCTCGTCGTCGAGGATGCTGCCGTGCTCGATGGAGCGGACGCCGGCGCGGATCGCGCGTCTTCGCGCCCTCGGCGCCGTGGGCGTGGGCCGCGACGAACGCGCCGTAGTGGGCGGCCTCCTCGACCGCCGCGCGGAGCTCGTCCTCGGAGAGCTCCGGCGCGCCCGGGACGCCCGCCGCGGGTCAGGACCGCGCCCGTGGCGATGCACTTGATCACGTCGGCGCCGCCGATGAGGAGCCGGCGGACGCGGTCGCGGACCTCGGACGGGGTCGTCACGACGCCGAACCGGAGGTCGGCGGGGATCCCGAAGTCGGGCGCGAGCCCCACGACGTCTCCCCCGCCCCACGGCGCCGTGATGTACGCGCCTGCGACCTGCATGCGCGGCCCCTCGACGTCGCCCGCATCGATCGCGTCGCGGAGGTCGCGGCAGACGAAGGCGCGGAACGAGCCGAGGTCGCGGACGCTCGTGAACCCCGCGCGGAGCGTGGCCCGGGCGTTGCGCACGCCGGTGAAGGCCTCCTGCGCGGCGGTGGTCGTCGTGGCCGGCACGCCCGCCGACTGGACGTCCCCGACGAGGTGCGAGTGGCAGTCGATGAGGCCGGGCACGACGGTGAGGCCGGAGAGGTCGAGGGTCGCCGACCTCCGCGGCGGACGGCGCCTCCTCGGCGGGGAGGTCGGCGACGACCCTCCCCTCCTCGACGACGAGTGCGCGGTCGGCGACGAGCGTCGCCGGCACGGACGTCGAGCAGGCAGCCGGCGCGGACGACGAGTCGTTCGGTCATGGTCGCCACGCTACCAGAGGTCGCCGACGGTGAAGCCGTCCGGGAACGGGTCGTCCGGGTCCACGACGTACGAGGCGAACCCGGTGATCCACGCGGTCCCGGTGATCTCCGGCACGACCGCACGGTACGGGCCGACGGTCGTCTCCTCGACGAGCCTGCCGGTGAAGACCGTGCCCGAGGATCCCCTCGTGGACGAACGGCTCCCCGATCCCGAGCCGCCCCTTCGCGTGGAGGGCCGCCATCTTCGCGCACGTCCCGGTCCCGCACGGCGAACGGTCGATGACGCCGGTCCAGGTGGACGGCCGGTCCCAGTCGACCTCGCCGGTGGAGACGGTCACGACGTTCTTCCGGTGGGCGTCCGGACGCGTCGGCTCGCCGGAGAGCTGGCCGATCGAGACCCCGGCGAACCCCGGCTGCTCCGGGTGGACGACCGGGAGCTGCTCCTTCGCGGCGGCCTTCACCAGCTCGGTGATGCGGGTGATGTCGCTTCCCCTCGTCGGGGGTGAGGCGCAGGCCGAAGCGGCTGGCGTCGGCGATGACGTACCACATGCCGCCCCACGCGACGTCCACGGTCACGGTCCCGAGGGTGGGGACCTCGACCGGCGCGTCGAGGTGGGCGGCGAAGGCGGGGACGTTGCGGAACGTGACGCCGGTGACCTTGCCGTCGCGGCAGTCGGCGCGGACGCTTCACAAGGCCCGCGGGCGCCTCGAGCGTCAGCTCGGTGACCGGCTCGGTCATCGGGAGCATCCCGGTCTCGAGCAGGACGGTGACCGTGCAGATCGTGTTCGACCCGGACATCCCCGGGTACTCGACCTGCTCCATGATCACGAAGCCCGCGTCGGCGTCGGGATGCGTCGGCGGGAGGATCACGTTGCAGCAGAGCGCCGGGTAGCCGCGCGGCTCGCGGAGCATCCGCAGGCGCAGGTCGTCGGCGTGCTCGGCGAGGTGGCGCATCTTCGCGTACATCGTGGCGCCGGGGACGTCGAGGACCCCGCCGACGATGACGCGGCCGGGCTCGCCGCACGCGTGGGCGTCCACCGCCTGGATCATCCGCGAGAAGCGCACCGATCACCTCCCCTGCCCGGCCGGCGGGCCGGCGCGCGGGCGCCGGCAGCGTGGCCGCCCCATCGTACGCGGGCGACGTGCGGGCGGACACCGATCGGACCGGGCGCCCGCCGCTAAGGGAGGACCCAGACGCCGCCCGATTCGCGACGACCCAGACCGCGCCGTCAGGCGCGGCCGAGATCCGGTCGAACCACAGGCCGTCCAGGCGATGCGTCCAGCGCCCGCCCGTCCCACTGCCGCAAGGCCCGGCGGCCGTTCGCGGACGATGACGGCGTGCCGTCGCGCAGCACCGCCAGCGAGCCGGAAGGCCAGCCATGATCCTCCCTCGCCGAGGACGGCCGTCGCCGGCACCTCGGTGTCAGTCGGGCGATCCACCAGGGCGGGGCGTCCAGGGCTCGTCCGGCGATGTGGCCGTCCCCTCGGGAAGGATGTCCGACCCGAGCGCCCACGCGACGCCGTCGGGCACCGACAGAGATCCCATAGATCGCCACGTCCGGCGTCGACACCGCGGACCGGCGATCTGCTCCCAGCCGTCCTCGGGGGTATAGCGGATGAGGCCGGGAAGGATCCCCCAGTTCCCGGGGGTACCCATCCAGACGACCCCGTCGCGTCGACGGCCAGCCCCGGCGCCCATGCGATGAGCGTTGGTGACGGGAGCGCTCGTGCTCTCCAGACGTCGCCGCGCGCGGGCGAACGACCGCACCTGGACGCCGTCCATCGGCGCCTCGCCTCCGCGGCCGCCCAGACGCGGCCGTCGGGCCCGAGCGCGAGCACGGTCGCCGGGAGCGTCATCGACCTGGGTCCAGTCGCCGTCCTCGTACAGTCCGGACCCCCGGCCTGCGTGGCGACCCAGAGCCGCCCGTGCCGCGTCGAGCGAGCAGGTCGCCGGTCCGACGCAGGCCGTGCCCGTGCCGCCCGAGATCGGGGACCAGCCGTCCACGCGCCGCGCACCGCGTGCCAGATGCCGCGTTCGTCCACGCCCACGCCTCGTCGCGCGAGACCGGCCCTGCAGCGCGGCGACCCAGCCCGGAGCCTCCGGGGCCACCGCCTGCGCCGGGGTCGAGATCCGCCCAGCGACCGTCCCTCGAGACGGAGGACGCCCGCGCCCGTACCCGACGTAGACGCCGCCGGCCGTCGGGACCGACCGACGCGCACGAGCCAGCCGGACTCGTCCGCGCCGGGGAGGCCCTCGTCGGGACCGTACAGGCCCAGCCGTCGGCCGTGCGATGCGCCACCCGGACGGTGCCGTCCGTGCCATCGCCGGCGGCGATCCAGGCAGGCCCCTCCGGACCCCCAGCGATGGACCACACCGCACGGAGCGGCTGCGTCCACCTCGGACCAGCCGGCACCGTCATAGCGCGCCAGGCCGTCGGACGTCCCGACCCAGATGCTCCCGTCCGGTCGCCTCGCGGATCGCCTGGACCGGACAGCCGAGCGGCGCCGCGTCGCCTCGTCGAACCGATGCCACGCGGAGCCGTCCCACCGCGTCACCCAGCCGGAGCCCGGCGGGGTCGGGTACCCGAGCCACCCGACCCACAGCTGCCTCGCGAGTCCGACGAGCAGGGCGGCGCGTTGATCTGCTCGCTCGCGAACGCCATCCCCGTCCACCGGTTCGCCGTCGCGACGGTACAGCGCCGATGATCGTGCCGACCCAGAGAGTGCCGTCGGCCTCCTCGGCGACGGCGAGACCTCGCCGGGTGCCTCGAGGACGTCGAGGAACCGCTCGCCGTCGAAGCGCCGAGCGTCGGCGACGACCGGTCCGCGTCCACACGCCCCGGTCCGCGCCGCCGGGACCGCGACCACCCGTGTTCGCCTTGCCGAACGCGAGTCGTCCGCGACCGTCCAGACCGTGCTGCGCCCGCTCTGCGGGTCGTAGCCGGAGAAGTCCGCCGGAGCCGGCATCGCCCAGACGAGGCCGTCGCGATCCGCGACGAGGGTCGGCCACTCGGTGGCGGCGGAGGCTGCGCCGAGCGACGCCGACACCGCGGGGACGAGCGGCGCCGCGCCCTGATCCACGACCGCGACGTCGGGCGGAGGGGTCCGCGCAGGGGTCGGCGTGGGCAGTGGGCCAGACCAGGTACGGCGTCGGGAGGTGCGGCCGCAGGGTCGGCGTGGGGACCGGGGACGCGGACGCCGGTGCCGGCGAGTGCGTGAGTCTCTGGCGGCGTCGCCTGGGCCAGCGCCCCCGGCACCGCGCCGCCGCGGCCCCCATCGCCACCGCTGCCGAGCAGGCCCGGACCTGTCAGCAGGCCGAACCCGACGAGCGCCACGGCGCCGACCGCGACGAGCGAGACCGTCGCCCGCAACGCGCGCCCGTCGCGCGCCGGCCGGATCGGCACCGCTGTCGGATCCCGATCCTCGACGGCCATCGGCGTCCCCCTTCCGAGCCGCAGCCTGCGACGACGAGGCCTCCACTGAGCAGGGCCGGACGTCGCTTCGTCCGACCGGCCCCGCGCGGGCGCACCGTGTGGCCCCTCACACGTGATGGCGCACGAGCGGGCCGGATCCCTTACACGCGGCGCGGCGCCGCGACGCGCCGATCGACGCGGCCGCTGCCGGCGGCTCTACGATCGTCGCCGGCCGATCCCGCCCACCGCCTGCACCCTGGAGCCCCACCGTGACCGCGATCCTCTTCCGCTCCGCCCTCCTCGTCGACGGCCGTCGCCGACGACCCGATGGACGGCATCGACGTCCTCGTCCTCGACGGCCGCATCGCCGAGATCGGCCCGCGACTCTCCCCTCCTCCCGGGCGACGACGTCCGCGTGGTGGACCTCGGCGGCCGGACGCTGATGCCCGGCCTCATCGACGCGCACGTCCATCCGACCGCGGCGGAGGTCGTCGAGCCGTTCCAGCGGCCGATGCCGACCTCGCTCCGCGCGATCCACGCGAAGGCGCGCCTCGAGGCGATGCTCCGGCGCGGCTTCACCACCGTCCGCGACGCGGGTGGCGCCGATGCCGGGCTGCGGACCGCGACGGAGCAGGGGCTCATCGACGGGCCGCGACTCCTGGTGGCGGGCAAGGCCCTGAGCCAGACGGGCGGCCACGGGGACGACCGGACGGTGGGACCCGACGCGGACTCGCCCGACGGCGCCTACCCCGGCGAGTTCGCGCGGATCGCGGACGGCGTGGAGGGGGTCCGGCTCGCGACGCGCGAGGAGCTCCGGCGCGGCGCCGACCACATCAAGATCTGCGCCTCCGGCGGCGTCATGTCCGCCACCGACCCGGTGGACATGGTCCAGTACGCCGAGGACGAGATGCGCGCGATCGTCGCGGAGGCCGCAACGCGGCACACGTACGTCATGGCGCACGCGTACGGCGCGGACGCGATCCTCCGCGCGGTCCGGTGCGGGATCCGGTCGATCGAGCACGGCAACCTGATCGACGCGGAGGCCGCGTCGGAGGTGGCCCGACTCGGCGCCTGGGTCGTCCCCACGATGGTCGCCTACGAGGGGCTCGACCGGTTCGGGCGCGAGGCCGGCGTGGACCCAGGACGGCTCGCCAAGAACGACGACGTCATGCGCGCCGGGCTGGACGCGTTCCCGGTCATGCGCGCGGCGGGCGTGCGCATCGGGTTCGGCACCGACCTGCTCGGCTCCCTCGCGTCGATGCAGCCGCTCGAGTTCACGATCCGCGCCGAGGTGGACCGGCCTGCGGACATCGTCCGGTCGGCGACCTCGGTGAACGCCGACCTCATCGGCCGGCCCGACCTCGGGCGGGTGGTCGTCGGGGCCACCGCCGACCTCGTCGTGGTGGACGGCGACCCGCTCGCGGACGTCTCGGTCCTCGCGCGGCCCGACGAGACCCTCCGGATGGTCGTGACCGAAGGCCGCGTGCGGCTCGACCGGATGGCCTGATCGCCGGCGCCGCCGGCACCGCTGGCGGAGAGGCCCGGAGCGCTAGGCTCCCGCGTCGTAGTGGTCGGCCTCGTCGGCGTCGGCCTCGGCCTTCGTCCGGTGGATCGTCCCGGGCGCGTGCTGCGGGGGCGCGTAGACCGTGTAGAGGCGGAGATCGCCGGCGCCACGGTTGACGAAGTTGTGGCGGGTCCCGGCGGGAACGTGGACGAGCCGGCCGGGCCCCACCGGGCTCTCCACACCCTCGAGGATCGCGACCCCGTCGCCCTCGGTGAAGGCGAGCACCTGGTCCACTGTGTCATGGACCTCCTCGCCGATCTCGCCGCCCGGCGGGATGCACATGACCACGACCTGGGCGTGCGTCCCGGTCGAGAGCACCCTGCGGAAGTCGTCGTTCGCCCGCGCCTCGGCGGCGATGTCGAAGCTGAGGGTCATGTCCCCACCTCTTCGTCTCGGCCACGTGGAATCTCACGGCCGAGCATCCGCCGCGCCGCGGGCCCCTGCAAGGGCCGGAAGGTCGTGGCCGAGGCCCGCATGCGGCTCGACCGCCTCGCGTGAGGGTCGCGCCGTTCGGGATCGCCCGGCGGCGCGACCCGGGAGGTCAGGCCCTCAGGCGGCGATCCTCTTCCTGCGGATCTCCCCGGAATGCCGGAAGAGCACCCAGTGGAGGAGCGCCATGTAGAGCAGCAGGACGATGATGAAGACCGTCGCCAGCGTGATGACCAGGTTGACGGTGTCCGCGACGTTCGTGATGTCGGTCCGCAGCTGGGTCACCCGGTCGTCCACCGCGGTGATGCCGTCCTGGACATCCTGCAGCTTCGAGTCGATCCCGCTGGCGGCAGCGGAGATCTTCGCGGCAGCCTGGTTGACCGGTCCGTTCCCCGGATCGATCGTCAGCAGGTCGTTCACCTTCGCGTCGAACTCCTGCAGGCGCGCGTCGAAGGTGTTCAGGGCGTCGATCGGCCCCTGCGGGATCGTCAGGCCCGGGATGATCCTGTCGAGCGTCTGGAGCTTGTCGATGATCGAGAGGGCGGTCTCGCGGATCCCGGCGTAGCCCGCCCGGAGGCTCTGGTAGCGATCGTTGACCCCCGAGACCGCGTCACGAAGGGTCTGGGCGAACTGGCCGCCCGGGTTGGGGTCGGCCGCGATCCCGGCGGCGATGTCCGCGACCGTGCTCACCTTCCCGGAGATCTCGCCGACCGTGGAGTGGGCCTGCGTGAGGACGGGGCTCACCTCCGTGATCTTCGCGTCGATGGTCGCGGTGACGTCGCTCACGGTCGAGACCGCCCATCCACGGCCGAAGACGACGCCGGCGATGAGGACGAAGCAGACGACGATCCCGACGATGCCTACGACCTGGCCGGTGGTGCCGAGGATCCGATCGCGCTTGCGCCGGGTCGTGGCGGGCGGGGCCGGCGGCGCCGGCGCGGCAGCGACCACTGGGACCGGCGCGGCGTCGGCCGCTGGGACGATCACCTGCGTGTCCGTCGGGACGGCGACGCTCGCGGCGGCGGGTGCCGCATCGGGCGCGGGGACGTCGACCGCGGGGACCACGGGGGCGGGCCGCGTCCGGCGCGACCGCGGGGGCCGCGGCGTCGGGGAGCGGGGACTTCGGGAGGGGACTTCGGGACGCCCGGCGCGGACGCGCCGGTCGGCTGCTGCTCGGTCATCGGCGCCTCTCCTCCTCATTCGCTCCGCCACGCCCGCCCCTGCGCCCGGCGTCGCCTTCGACGGCCAGCCTACCCCGACGGTACAGCCGCTGCTCGCCGCCGACGGCGAACGCCGCGGCGCCGCACGGGAGCCGGGGACCTTCGCGGCACTTCACCCACCGAGGTCCCGTCGGCGCATGCCCCAGGCGCCGACCAGGAGCCCGCCGGCGGCCAGCGCGACGCACGCGGCGACGCCGACCAGGTCCCACTCCCCGACCATCGGCCGCCCCATGTGCGTCGAGAGGGCGAGGGCGCGGATCGGATCGGGCAGTCGGAGCGCGTCGCCGAGGAGGTCGGCGACGAACGTCGCCAACACGATGATCGCCACGGCCGGGGCGGCGAGGGACGGCCCGGCGAGCCCGGCCAGCGCGAAGCCGACGCCCGCGAACGCCGCCCCGTACAGGACGAGGGCGAGCGTCCCGACGAGCGGCGCGGAGGCGTCACCCCCGGCGACGGTCACGCCGATCCCGACCGCGAGCGCCACGCAGGCGTCGACGACCGCGAGCGCGCCCAGCAGGCCGAGGCCGCTCGCGAGTGCCCACCGCATCCGCCCGAGCGGCGTGGCGAGCACCATCTCGAGGCGGCCAGCGGTCTCCTCGCCCGACCGGCCGGCGACGAGCGTCGCCGCGGCGAGGCCGACGAGGACGAACCCGAAGTCGGCGAAGAGGACCTGGACGAAGCCCTGTGGCGTGGTCATGTCGAGGACCGGCGACAGGGCGCGGAGGAAGCCGGCGACCCCGGGCGTGCTCGCGATGGCATCGATGAAGGTGCGGCTGGCGGTGGCCATGAGGAGGCCGAACGCCCCGAGCCCGATCCCCCAGCCGAGGGCCACGGGCAGCGCCTCGCCGAAGGCGCGGCCGGCCGGACCGCGGATCCCCAGGAGGATCGCGGGCATCGCGGGGAGCGGCAGGGAGACGGTCGTGCCGACGTCGCGGCGCGCGAACGCGACGACCCCGGCAGCGAGGAGGAGCGTGGCCGCGCAGGCGGTGAGCGCGACCGACGGGAGGTCCCAGCGGCCGGCGAGCGGGAGGTGGCCCGCGGTCCACGCGAACCACCCCGCGTGCGCGACGGGCGCGAACGCGGGGATCGCCATGTGCCACGAGTTGGCGATGAACAGGCCCAGCATGAGGGCGCCCGCGAAGCCGGCCGCGGCCCCGCGCCCCACGAACGCGGCGAGCGCGAACGCGACGGAGCCGGCGGCCAACGCACGCACGCCGATCCCCAGGGCCCACCCGACGGCCGCTGCGGGCGAGACGGCGTCGTCGGGCGTCACGCCGAAGAGGGCGCCCGACGCCCATGTCGCGCAGGCGAGGACGGCGAGCGCGCCGGCGAGGGCGACGACGTGGGCCGCGACCTTCTCGACCGCGATGCGCGACCGGCCGACCGGCGCGGCGAGGACGAACTCGAGGCTGCCGCGGCGCGCCTCGGACGCCAGCGTCCCGGAGAGGGCGAGGATGGACCACAGGCCCGCGAGGAGGGCGAGGTAGCCGCCGTAGTGCCACGTGACGAAGCCGCCGAGCGTGTCCACGCGGACGGGCTCGCCGTACATCCCGGTGAGCACGGGCGGCAGCGTGGCGGCCAGGTACGCGAGCTCGGCGCGCGTCTGCGCGGTGCCGTAGGCGCTGACCATCGCCGAGCCGCCGGCGAGGACGAAGAGACAGAGCACGCCGGCCATCGCGAGCGTCGAGAGGCGCGAGTCGCGGAGCGTCTTCCCGAAGACGCTCCCGTATCCACTGGCCCGACCGGTCCCGGGGCGGCGGACGGGCACGGCCACACCGAGCATGGGTGCACCTCCACGCCCATCCACTGAACACCCGGCCCGCTCGGGAGGCCAGTGCCATCGGGGACGTCCGAGGCCGGCGGGAGGTCACGCGCGCCAGCCGCGCGGGCGCGCGCAGGCCCGGCGGGGATGGGATGGGAGGGGAGGTGGCGCGCCCGGCGGGACTCGAACCCACGACCTTCAGGTCCGCAACCTGACGCTCTATCCACTGAGCTACGGGCGCACATGCCGACGCGACGATCGCTGGCGGAGAGGGAGGGATTCGAACCCTCGAAGCAGCTTACGCCACTTGGCGGTTTAGCAAACCGCTGCACTAGGCCTCTATGCGACCTCTCCGTCGCGTGGCGTCGGGGATGATAGCACGGGGTCGGGGTCCGGCCGGGCCGGCGCGCGACAGGCCCGCGACCGGCCACTCGGCGGGCGCCTTCCGCCCGACCGGCACTCGCCATCGGCCGCGTCGCCGGTGTGTACTCGAGATCGGTCGACGGGGGGCCACGAGGCCACGGACCGCGGGCCTCCCGCCTCGCACGATCCGGGCGGCGCCCCCGGTCCCGCAGGATGGTCGGACGGGATGACGGGAAGCGATCGCTGGCACGCGGAGACCGTCGAGTCGGTCGCGGCGCTGCTCGAGGTGGAGACGTCCGCCGGGCTCGCGCTCGGGCGAGGCGCTGCTCCGGGCCGCCGAGGCCGGTCCGAACGCCCTCGAGGCGACGCGGCGCGAACCGGCGTGGCGGATGGTGATCGAGGCCCTCACCGAGCCGTTCATCATCATGCTCATCGCCGCCGGCGTGCTCGCGATCCTCGTGGGCGAGGTGCGCGACGGCGTCCTCGTCCTCATCGCGCTCCTCCCGATCGTCGGCGCGGACGTGGTCACCGAGTACCGGGGCGAGCGCGCGCTCGAGGCCCTGCGAGAGGCGTCCGCCCCGGTCGCCCGCGTGCGGCGCGACAGCGCCGTCGGGGTCGTGGCCGCGGCCGCGCTCGTGCCCGGCGACGTCGTCCTCCTCCAGGCCGGGGACGTGGTGCCGGCCGACCTCCGGGTGACGCGGGCCGACCGCCTGCTGCTGGACCGGAGCGTCCTGACCGGCGAGTCGATCCCCGAGGAGGCGCGGACGGCTCCCGACCCGCCCGACGCCCCGCTCGCGATGCGTCGTGCCCTGGCCTACGCGGGGACGAGCGTCGTCGGCGGGCGCGGCGAGGGGATCGTCGTGGCGACCGGGCCGGCGACGGAGTTCGGCCGGATCGCCGGGAGCCTCGCGTCGGAGGAGCGGCGGCGGTCCCCGCTCCAGCGCGAGCTCGACCGGCTCGTCCGGATCCTCCTGGTCGTGGCGCTCGCGCTCATCGCCTTCACCGTCGGGATCGGCTTCGTCCGCGGCCACCCGCTCGGCGAGAACCTCCTCGCGGGCGTCTCCGCCGCGATCGCCGCGATCCCCGAGGAGCCGCCCGTCCTCCTCGCGGTCATCCTCGGGCTCGGGGCGTACCGGCTCCTCCGCCGCGGCGTCCTCGTCCGGCGCCTGAACGCCGAGGAGACGCTCGGGGCGGTGGACCTCATCGTGACGGACAAGACCGGGACGATCACCCAGAACCGCCTCGAGGTCTCGTCGGTGCGCACCCCGGACGGGCCCGTGACGGACGACGCATTCCGCCTGCGCCTCGTCGAGGAGGCGCTCCGCGCCGAGGAGGACGCATGGCCGGGCGAGGAGATCGCCCCGGCGTCCTTCACCCGAGCGCTGCGGACGGCCGTGGCGCAGGCCGGCGGCGAGGCGGTCCTCGATGCCGCGGACCTGATCGACGCGTCGCCCGCGAGCGACAGCCATCCCGTCACGCGCACCGAGGCGCGCCGCGACGGCGGCGTGGAGGGGCTCGCGCTCGGCGCGCCGGAGGTCGTCCTCGGCTACGCGACGGACGACCGTCCCGGCGCCGAGGCCGAGCGGGCGCGGTGGTCGGCGCTCGTGGACGCCACCGCGTCCGCCGGGGAGCGGCTCGTGGCGCTCGCCCGGCGGGTGGACGGCGGGCCATGGTCGCTGCGGGCGCTCGTCGGCTTCGCCGACCCGATCCGGCCCGGCATCGCCGACGCGATGGCGACGGCGCGCGGGGCGGGGATCCAGGTGGTCGTCGTGACCGGCGACCATCCCGGGACCGCCGCGAGGATCGCGACCGAGGCGGGCCTCGACGCGCGGGCGATCGTGACGGGCGAGGAGCTCGCCGCGTGGGACGACGCCCGGGTCGCGGCCGCGCTCCCGGAGCTCAACGTCGTCGCGCGGTCCACGCCGGAGCAGAAGCGGCGCCTCGTCGGTGCGGCGCGCGCGGACCACCGCATCGTGGCGGTGACCGGCGACGGCGTGAACGACGCCCCGGCGCTCCACGGCGCGGACGTGGCGGTCGCGATGGGGAGCGGGACGGCGGTCGCGCGGGAGGCGTCGGACCTCGTCCTCGGCGACGACAGCTTCGCCACCCTCATGTTCGGGCTCGCCGAGGGCCGGCGGATCGTGGACAACGTGCAGAAGGGCCTCGTCTTCCTGCTGTCCACGCACATGGCGTTCCTCGGGTTCATCTTCATCGCGACCGTCTTCGTCGCGCAGAGCCAGGTCCTCATCCCGCTCCAGATCCTGTGGATGGAGCTCTTCATCGACCTGTCCACGTCGGTCGCCTTCGAGCGCGAGCCTCCCGAGCCCGACCTGATGACGCGGCCGCCGCGGTCGGCGACGAAGCCGCTGCTCACCGACCGCATCCTCCTCGGCATCGCGGCCGCGGGGAGCTTCACCGCGATCGCGGCCCTCGTGGTCATGCTCACGCACGGCGGGTCGTTCGCGCACGCGGCCTGGCTCGCCTACACGGTCCTCGTGGTCGGGCAGTGCGTGCGGGCGTACTGGAACCGGAGCATCCGCGTGCCCATCCACCGGCTCGGCAGGAACGGGTTCCTCCTGGGCGCGTGCCTCGCCGCCGTGGCGATCCAGTTCGTCATCCCGTACGTGCCGCCGCTCGCGGAGGCGTTCCACGCGTCCGTGCTGGACCCGGCGGACTGGGCCCTCGTGGTGCTCGTCGCGGCGCTCCCGGCCGCGGTGGCCGAGGCGGTCCGGACGGTCGGGCGCGGGCGCATCGTCTGGATCGCCTGACGAGCCCGGGCTGGAGGCCACCACCCCTCGCGTTGACAGCGCCGACCGCGAGCCCTACCCTCGAAACCCTTATGAGGACGCGCGCGTTCTTCTTCTACCGCTGCCCGGCATGATCGGATCCTGGCCCTAGGCCCGGATCGCGGGTCGTGCCGGGGAAGCAGAGGTGCCGAACCTCTGCTTTTTCTTTTGCCCCGGTCCCCCTCCGGAAGGACGATGTCCGATGTTCGTGGTGATGGCGCCCGGCGCCACGGAAGACCAGATAAACAACGTGAAGAGCCACATCCTCGCGGAAGGGCTCGCCGCGCACGAGAATCGCGGGACCGAGCGCGTCGTCCTCGCCGCGCTCGGTGAGGTGGGACCGCGCAAGGAGGTCCTGCGCAGCCGTTTCGCAGCGCTGCCGGGGGTGGAGACCGTGACGCCGATCAGCCGGCCGTTCAAGCTCACGTCCCGCGAGTTCCACCCGGAGGACACGGTCGTCCGGGTGCGCGATGTCGCGATCGGCGACGGCTCGTTCACGGTGATGGCCGGCCCGTGCTCGGTCGAGTCGCGCGAGCAGCTCTTCGAGACGGCCGACGCGGTCGCGGCCGCCGGGGCGAAGGTGCTCCGCGGCGGCGCGTTCAAGCCGCGGACCAGCCCGTACGCCTTCCAGGGCCTGGGGCTCGAGGGGCTCCGCCTCCTCGCCGAGGCGCGCGAGCGGACCGGCCTCCCGGTCGTCACCGAGGTGATGGAGCCGGCGCAGGTGGACCTGGTCGCCGAGTACGCGGACATCGTCCAGATCGGCACCCGGAACATGCAGAACTACTCGCTGCTCAAGGCCTGCGGCCGCGTGCAGAAGCCGATCCTCCTCAAGCGCGCCTTCGCCGGCACGATCGAGGAGTGGCTCATGTCCGCCGAGTACATCATGAGCAGCGGGAACCCGAACGTGATCCTCTGCGAGCGCGGGATCCGGACGTTCGAGACCTACATGCGCAACACCCTGGACCTCGGCGCGGTCCCGCTCCTCCACCACCTCACGCACCTGCCCGTCATCACGGACCCGTCCCACGCGACCGGCAAGCGCGTGCTCGTGAAGCCGCTGGTGCTCGGGAGCGTGGCGGTGGGCGCGGACGGTGCGATCCTCGAGGTCCATCCGCGGCCGGAGGAGGCGCTCTCCGACGGCGAGCAGTCGCTCACCCTCCCGCAGTTCCGCGACATCATGGCGATGGTCGGCCCGGTCCACGAGGCGGTCGCATCGCTCCACGCAGAGGCCCCGGTCTCCGCGTCCGCCCTGAAGGTCGGGGGCGGGAAGCATTGACCCTGCCCGGCGGCGCATCCCTCGCGGAGGGCGCCGCGGTCGTCCGCCACGCCGCGCGCCTGCGCGGCGAGCCCCGGCTGCCCGGCGACAAGTCGATCTCGCACCGGGCGCTCCTGCTCGCGCTGCTCGCCGAGGGCGAGAGCGTGATCCTCGCGTCCGGTGACGGCGAGGACGTGCGGACGACCGCCGCGGTCGTCGCCCGGCTGGGAGCGGTCGTGGAGCGCGTCGCCGAGCACGACGGCCGGGTGGACTACCGGGTCGTCTCGCCCGGCCGCGAGGCGATCGCGGAGCCGGACGGCGTCCTCGACTGCCGCAACTCCGGGACGACGCTCCGGCTGACGGCGGGGATCGTGGCCGCGCGCCCGGTCTTCGCGGTCCTCGACGGGGACGCCTCGCTCCGGCGCCGTCCGGTCGCGCGCATCGCGCGCCCGCTGGCGGAGATGGGCGCGACGATCGCCGCGCGCGGCGGCGGGACGCTCCCGCCCGTGGCGGTGACCGGCGCGGCGCCGCTCCGCCCGATCGACCACGTGACCGCGGTGCCGAGCGCGCAGGTGAAGTCCGCGATCCTCCTCGCCGGCCTCGGCGCGGAGGGGACCACGACGGTGCGCGAGGCGGTGGCCACCCGCGACCACACGGAGCGGATGCTCCGCGCACGCGGGGTCCGCGTGCGGACCGAGCCGTGGGGGCCCGACGGCGCCGGCGCGCGCGTCAGCCTGGACGGCCCGGCACGGGTCGCGCCCGCGTTCGAACGCGTCCCGTCGGACCCGTCCGCCGCCGCGTTCTGGCTCGTCGCGGGCGCCGCGCACCCGGACGCCGACCTCGTCCTCCGGTCCGTCGGCACGAACCCGACCCGGCGTGCCATCATCGACCTGCTCCGTCGGATGGGAGCGGGGATCGACGAGGTCCCCGTCGACGGTGCCGCCACGGACGGCGACGGGGAGCCCACGGCCGATCTCCGGGTGCGCTCGAGCGCGCTCCACGGGATCGACGTGACGCCCCGGGAGGTCGCCGCCGCGATCGACGAGATCCCCGTCCTGTGCCTTGCGGCGGCGGTCGCGTCGGGGACGACGCGGATCGACGGCGTGGGCGAGCTTCGACACAAGGAATCGGATCGGGTCGCGGGGATCGCGGCCGGGCTCGTCGCCCTCGGCGCCGCCGTCTCCGTGGACGGCGACACGATGACGATCGAGGGCGGCCGCCGGCTCGAGGGCGCCGCGACGGACAGCATGGACGACCACCGGCTCGCGATGACGTTCGCGATCGCCGGACTCATCGCCGGGGGCGAGACCGCCATCACCCAGCCGGGGTCCGCGGCCATCAGCTACCCGGGGTTCTTCGACGAGATCGAAAGGGTGCGCGCATGACGAACCGCGTCGTCCTCATCGGCCACCCGGTCGCCCACTCGCTCTCGGGCGGGATGCAGCAGGCCGCGTTCGACGCCGAGGGTCTGGACATCCGCTACGAGCTGTGGGACCGGGTCCCCCTGGCCCTGCCCGAGACCATCGCGGAGCTGCGCGGGGACGACTTCGTCGGGGCGAACGTCACGATCCCGCACAAGGAGAAGGCCGTCCCGCTCGTGGACAAGGTCACCGACGACGCCCACGCGACGGGCGCGGTGAACACGATCACGAAGGACGGGAAGAAGCTGATCGGCCACAACACCGACGTCGCCGGCTTCAACGCCGCGCTCGACGCGCTGGTCGGCCGGCAGAAGATGCCCCGCCACGCCGTCGTCCTCGGGGCCGGGGGCGGCGCGCGCGCGGTCGTCCACAGCCTCATCCGCCTGGGGTTCCAGCGCGTCACCGTCTTCAACCGGCACCTGCACCGCGCGGAGGCGCTCACGAAGTTCTTCGCGCGCAGCGCGGCCCACATGGACCTCCGTGCGATGCCGTGGCACGAGTCGGTCATCGAGGCGGAGCTGTCGAAGACGAAGGTCCTCGTGAACGCGACCGCGGTCGGCCTGCGTCCCGGCGAGACGCCGATCCCGGCCGAGCTCATCCCGCCGGACCTCCTCGTCCTCGACCTCATCTACAACCCGAACCCCACCCGGCTCATGACAGACGCCCAGGCGGCGGGCTGCACGGTCCTCGGCGGCGAGATCATGCTGCTCCACCAGGGCGCCGCGGCCTTCGAGCTGTGGACCGGGCGCAAGGCGCCCCTCGACCTCATGCGGGAGAAGCTCGACGAGGCGATCGCGGCGAGCCCGGCGGGCGTCGAGGAAGCCGAGCCCGGCGCCGGACAGCCCGGCTGAGACGGCGCCGATGGGCAGGCTCCGGTTCCTCACGGCCGGCGAATCGCACGGCCTCGGCCTCGCGGTCATCGTCGAGGGCCTGCCCGCCGGCGTCCCGCTGACGGAGGGCGATCTCGCGACCGACCTCGCGCGGCGCCAGCGGGGGTACGGCCGGGGGGCCCGCCAGACGATCGAGCAGGACCGGGCGGTCATCGGCTCGGGGGTCCGCCACGGCCGGAGCCTGGGCTCGCCGATCCTCCTGACGATCGAGAACCGGGACCACGCGACGTGGGGCCCGATCATGCAGGCCGCCCCGCTCACCGACGAGGAGGCGGCGGAGATCCTCGCCCAGGCCGAGTCGGGCGTGAAGCGCGCGGTCCCGGTGACGCGGGTCCGGCCCGGCCACGCGGACCTCGCCGGAGCGCTGAAGTACGGGACCCGCGACGTCCGCGACATCCTGGAGCGCGCGTCCGCCCGCGAGACGGCGGCGCGCGTGGCGGCCGGCGGGGTGGCGCGCGCGTTCCTCCGGACGCTCGGGATCGAGGCGTGGTCGTTCACCGCGGAGGTCGGCGGCGTCGCCGTGGACCGAGCCTCCTGCACGCGGACGCGCGCGGAGGCCGACGCGAGCCCGCTGCGCTGTCCCGACCCGGACGCCGAGACGCGCATGATCGCGCGGATCGACGAGGCGCGGGAGCGCGGCGACACGGTGGGCGGCGTCTTCGAGGTCGTGGTCCACGGCCTCCCCATCGGCCTCGGCAGCCACGTCCACTGGGACCGCCGCCTCGACGCGGCGCTCGCGGCGGCCGTCATGAGCATCCAGATCGTCAAGGGCGTCGAGCTCGGCCTCGGCTTCGAGCAGACGCGCCGGTTCGGCTCCGAGGTGCACGACGTCATCGAGGGGCGCGAGCCGGACGGGACGTGGGTCCACCGGACGAACAACGCGGGCGGCCTGACCGGCGGGATCACGAACGGCGAGCCGCTGGTGGTCCGCGGGGCGGTGAAGCCGATCTCCACGCTCGCCCGTCCCCTCCCCTCCGCCGACCTCGTCACCGGCGAGGCGGTGGAGAAGGCGCACTACGAGCGCAGCGACATCAGCGTCGTGCCCGCGGCGGGGGTGATCGGCGAGGCGATGGTCCTGCTCACCGTCGCGGACTTCGTCCTCGACAAGTTCGGCGGGGACTCGCTCGACGAGACCGCGGACAACCTCCGCCGGTACCGCGAGCGCATCGCGCGTCCGCCCGGCCATCCCGGGGACGCGGCGACCGACGCCGGCGCCGCCGATCCCGCAGGGTCGCTCGAGGCCGAGTCCGGCTCCGGCGGCGACGACTAGGCAGCCATGGACCTCGTCCTCGTCGGGCTGCCCGGGACCGGGAAGACCGTGGTCGGCCGGCGGGTCGCCCGCCGCCACGGCGCGGAGTTCATCGACGTGGACGCCGAGATCGAGGCCGCCGCGGGCCGGCCGATCCCCGCGATCTTCTCGTCCGAGGGAGAGTCGGGCTTCCGCGCCCGCGAGCGCGCAGCCGTCGCGGCGCTCGGTCCCGCCGATCGGGGGCCGGGGCTCGCGCGCGTGATCGCGACCGGCGGCGGGACGCCGGTCGACCCGCGCAACCGCTGGTCGCTGTACCGCGGCCGCGTCGCCGTCTGGCTGGACGGACCGCCCGGGATCCTGGCCTCGCGGCTCCGGCAGAGCCCGGTGAGCCGCCCGCTCCTCGCCGGCAGGGACCCGGCCGAGGCGATCGCCGAGCTCGCGGCGGCCCGGGAGCGCGTCTACGCGCCGGCGATCCGCGTGAACGGGATCTCGTCGCTCTCCTCGGTGACGGCCGCGGTGGAACGCCACCTCGACGAGCCGGCCGGGGACGGCGGGGCGCTCCTTCGCGCCGCGACCCCGATCGGGACGCTGGAGATCGGGGATGGGACCGCGGCCGCGGCGACCTCCCGGGCGCTCGCCTCGCTCGAGGCGCGGCGGGCGTTCGTCATCTCCGAGCCGAAGGCGTGGTCGGTCGTCGGCGAGGCGCTGGCGGCCCGGCTCGCGGAGGACGGGCTCGCGGTCGAGACCATCCTGCTCCCGCGCGGCGAGCCCGCGAAGAGGCTCGCCGTGGTGGAGCGGGCCGCGCGACGGCTGGCCGCACTGCGCGCGGAGAGGCGCGACCCGATCGTCGCGGTCGGCGGCGGCGCCCTCGGGGACACGGCGGGGTTCATCGCGGCGACGTGGCTCCGGGGCGTCCCGGTGATCCACGTCCCGACCACGATGGTCGCGCAGATCGACAGCTCCGTCGGCGGCAAGACGGCGGTGGACCTCCCCGAGGGGAAGAACCTCGTGGGCGCGTTCCACCAGCCCGCGGCGATCGTCGCGGACGTCGCCACCCTGCGGACCCTCCCGTCGCGGCAGATGCGGGCGGCGCTCGGCGAGGCCGTGAAGATGGGCGCGCTCGGCGACGAGCGTCTCCTGGAGCTGCTCGAGTCCGACGGCGGCGCGATCGCGCGCGGGACCGCGACCGCCTTCGGGAGCGGCGCGGTCGCCGAGGTCGTGGAGCGGAGCGCGTGGGCGAAGGTCGAGGTCGTGGTCGCCGACGAGCGCGAGCAGGGTGCGTCGGGCGGGCGGATCACGCTGAACCTGGGCCACTCCCTCGCGCACGCCATCGAGACGGTCGCCGGCTACCGCGGGATCCTCCATGGCGAGGCCGTGGCGTACGGGCTCCGGGCGGCGACGCGGATCGGGGTCGAGCTCGGCGTGACGCCCGTCGAGCGCGCGGAGCGGATCGAGTCGCTCCTCGACGCCCTCGTCCCTCGGCACGAGGCCGCTGGAGATGCGCCCGGACGCGCTCGTTGGCGCGCTCGCGGTGGACAAGAAGGTCGCGGGCGGACGGCTGCGCTGGGTCCTGCCCACCGCGTCCGGCGTCGTCGTCCGGTCGGACGTCCCCGACGCGGTCGTCGCGGCGGCGGCCGCGAGCGTCGTGCGCGGACGCGGGAGGTGAGCGGGATGCGCGTGCTGGTGCTCCAGGGACCCAACCTGAACCTCGTGGGGACCCGCGAGCCGCACATCTACGGCTCCACCACCCTCGACGAGATCCACGCGATGATCCGGGAGCATGCCGCGGCCCTCGGCATGGAGGTGGAGACCTTCCAGTCGAACCACGAGGGCGCGCTGATCGACCGCATCCAGGCGAAGGACTACGACGCGGCGATCGTGAACGCGGGCGGCCTGACGCACACCTCGGTCTCGCTGCGCGACGCGCTCCTCGCGGTCGAGCGGCCGTTCGTCGAGGTCCACCTCACGGACCCGGCGAAGCGGGAGCCGTTCCGCAGCGTGAACTTCCTGCAGGACATCGCGGTCGCCTCGTTCGTCGGGATGGGGCCGCGCGGGTACATCGTCGCGCTCGACGAGCTGGCGCGGCGCGAAGCGGAGGGCGAGGCGCGATGACCCGGGATGGTGCTGCCGGCGTCGGTCCCGACGCGGCGGGGGCGACGGCGGCCCCGGCGGCGGGCGACGGCGATGCGAACGGGGCGGCCGCGGCTGCCGACGCGGCCGAAGCGGCCGCGGTGGCCGACCTGGGGGCGGCCCTCGCGCCGCTGCGAGAGCGCATCGACGCGATCGACAACGAGATCGTGGCGCTCCTGAACGAGCGGGCGCGCATCGCCCTGGAGATCGGGCGGGTGAAGGACGCGCAGGGCGAGAAGCCCATCCGCGACCCCGCGCGCGAGGCCGCGGTCATCGAGCGGGTGACGAGCGCCTCCGAGGGGCTCTTCCCGCAGCCGGAGCTCGTCGCGCTCTACCGGAAGCTCATCGCCGCCACCCGCAAGGTCCAGGCCGAGCAGCGACGGGCGCGGCGGCCGGCGGACGGCGACCCCGCATGACCGGCGCACCGCGCGACGCGGTGCACGCTCCCGGCGCCGTGGCACGGCCGGACCTCGCGCGGATCCCGCGCGGCGGGACGACGCGGTTCGCGCCGGCCCCCACGGGCCGGCTCCACATGGGCCACCTCGTGAACGCCGTGTACGTCTGGGGGCTCGCCGCCGCGACCGGCGGATCGGTCGTCCTCCGGATCGAGGACCACGACCGCCAGCGGAGCCGGCCCGAGCACGAGCGGGACCTCCTCGCCGACCTCGACCGGCTGGGGCTCCGACCCGATCGCCCGGCGACCGACGACCTCCGCGCAGGTCCCTCGTCGTACCGGCAGAGCGACGACCCGGCCCCGTACGACGCCGCGATCGCGGCCCTCCGCGACGCGGGGCTCGCGTACGCGTGCGCGTGCAGCCGCGGGACCTTCGCCGCGTGGGCGGCCGACCATGGCACCGCCTGGTCCGGCCCCGGGTGCCCGGGACGGTGCCGGGAACGCGCCCTCCCCGACGAGCCCCACCTGGGGGTCCGCGTCGCGCTCGGCGGCGGTGACGAGGCCTTCGACGACCTCCTCCTGGGAGCGGTGGCGGGCCCCGTGGCCGCCGGCGGCGATCCCCTCGTCCGCGACCGGCTGGGCAACCGCACGTACCACCTGTGCGTGGTCGTGGACGACACCCGCCACGGGATCGACCTGGTCATCCGCGGGCGCGATCTCCTGGATGCGACCCCGCTGCAGCTCCGCCTGGCCGCCGCCCTCGGCCGGTCGACGCCGCCGGCGTACCTCCACCACCCGCTCGTCCTCCGGCCGGACGGGACGAAGCTGAGCAAGGCGGCGGGCGACACGGCGGTGGGCGCGCTCCTCGACGCGGGAGAGCGGCCGGCGGACCTCATCGGGCTCGCCGCTGCGACGGTCGGGCTCATCGATCGTCCGCACCCGGTCGAACCGGGCGAGCTGGGAGCGCTGTTCGCCGCCTGAGGCGCCCGGCCCGCGACCGCGCCCCGGCGAACGAGCCCCCGACTCAGATCCCCGAGGTCCGCCGGAACCGGTTGCGGACCCAGGCGTTGCCCGTGCCCGTGCCGGCCTGCAGCGCGTCGTACCTCGCGTTCCCGAGCGCGGCGTTGCGCACGAGGACGTTGTCGCTCGACCCGCCGGTCACGACGAAGCCGTACCGCCTGCCGCCGTTCGCGGTGTTGCGCGTCAGGACGTTCCCGTTCGCCCCGACGAGGGCGAAGCCGTCGCGATCGAGGTTCGCCGTGTTGCCGGAGAAGGTGTTGCCGGCGCCGCGCACGGCGAACCCCTCGCGGGCGTTGCGGTTCGCGACGTTCGCGGTGAACGTGTTGCCCGTCGCGCCCGCGAGGACGACGAACCCGGCACCCGTCGAGGACGCGGAGTTGCGGACGAACATGTCGCCCGACGAGGCGGTGCCGTCGTCACCGGCGCCGAGGACGAAGCCGCCGTCGTCGCGCGTCGCGATGTTGTCCGCCACGACCGACCGGCGCGTGCCGAGGAACGCGAAGCCCGCCCCGTCGCGATGGTCGGTGGCGACGTTGTCTGTCACGGTCACCTCCGCGGAGGCGAGGATCGCGAACCCGCGTCCCCCGTTCGCGCGTGCGGTGTTGCCGGTCACCACGCCCCCGACGGTCGCCGTCAGGTGCACGCCGTCCCCGGCGTTCCCGACCAGGGTGTTGTCCTCGATGCGGACGTCCGTCCCGGATGCGGCGATGCCGTTGTACGTGAAGCCGCTCACCACGCAGCGGCGGACGGTGACGTTCCGGCGTCCGTCGAACACGATCCCGCCGATGAAGGCGGTGGGCCCCCCGGGGCCCTTGACGGCATGGCCGGCACAGTCGAGGACGACCCCGTCGGCCTCGATGCGGATGTTCCCGACGTGGTCCGCGTCGAGGGTCAGGCTCTGCTTGAGCGCGAGGATCTCCGGGACCGGCGGCTGCGGGGCGGCGGCTGCGGGGCCGGCGAGGCCGGCGGACGAGCCGAGGATCAGGACCGCCGCGACGATCGCGGGCAGGGTCGCGCGGGCACGCACGTGGAACCTCCAGGTGAGCGGGCTCAGGTCTCGGATCGGTCGTCGATCTCCCAGGCGTGGTCGAGGACGTGCCACGCGATGCGACGCGCGGCGTACCGCGGCGGCCACTTCTTCCCGGCGAGCGGGCTCCCGTCGGAGGGCTCCGCGAGCAGTGCCGCGATCGCCGTGCGCTGTGCCGCGACGGCGGCGGCATCGCCGAGTGCGGGCTCCGGCAGCTTGATGCCGATGACGCGCGCATACGCGTTCTCGGCGGCGAAGACGTGCCCGACGACCGCGTCGCGATCGCGTCCACCGCCGCGCGGACCCTTCCGGAGCTCGGCGGGCGCGGAGGCGGCGATCCGGTCGAGGGCCTCCCAGGCGGCGGTGACGAGGGCGACGAGCCGGGCGGCCCCGGCGGCGTCGAGGGGCCGTGCGTCGAGGACGGCGCGGACGTCCGGGGCGCCGAAGGCGGTCGTCGCGGTCCCCTCCGCGCGCTCCACGACGTCGAGGCCGGCGGGGACCGCCGTGAACGACTGGCCCGCCGCGGCCGCGACGGGCGCATACCGGGCGGCATACGCCGCGAGGGCCTCGAGCGCCGATGCCTCGTCGCGGCCCGCACGCGACCATCCGGGCCACTCGAGCGCGGATGCGAACGAGCGCTTCGGCGTCGTCTCCACCAGGACGGCGACGCGGGCGGGGGCGCGGTCGGTCATGGAGGGATGGTGGCCCACCGCCGCGCGAGTGACAAGGACCGCCGTGCTGGTCGCGGGATCGCGCGATCCGCACGTCGCGCGACGGTCGGGTGGTTCACGACCTCGGCCGGTCGAGGCGGTCCCGCGCGTCCTCCGACCGGCTGCCCAGGAGACATCCGGCACTGGCCTCCGCGAACGGGGTGTCTGACGCTCGGGCAGACGCAAGTGGGCGCGCAGGTCGCGACGACTCCCGGGGCAAGGGGGATGCGGAGATGCGGACCCGAGTGGGGATCGCGCTGGTCGCGACCGCGATCCTCGCCGCGTCCTGCGGGTCACAGGCGCCCCGCCCGAGCCCGAACCCGTCGGCCGCGGCGACTCCCCCGGCGACCGCGGCCCCGTCCGCGAGCTCAGCGCCCTCGCCCTCGCCCCGGCCTCGCCCTCGCCGATGGTCCCGGTCAGTCCCACCCCGGCGCCGAGCCCCGCAGGCGGCGTGGAGGCACTCGCGCTGGGCGAGCAGCACTCGTGCGCTCTCACGACCGGCGGCGGCGTCACGTGCTGGGGCTGGAACGGGTACGGCCAGCTCGGGGACGGCTCCACGCACGCACGCCACGCGCCCGTCGGCGTCGCCGGCCTCTCGAGCGGCGTCGTCGCGGTCGCCGCCGGCGCGGATCACACGTGTGCCCTGACCGCCCGCGGCGGGGTGGCGTGCTGGGGCAGGAACAGCAGCGGCCAGCTCGGGGACGGCACGCTTGACGCGCGGCGCAGCCCCGGCGGCGTCGATCGGCCTCTCGAGCGGCGTCGTCGCGGTCGCCGCCGGCGCAGGTCACACGTGCGCCGCGACCGCCGACGGAGGAGTGATGTGCTGGGGCCAGAACGGCCTCGGTCAGCTCGGGGACGGCACGACGCTCGACAGCCGGTCCCCGTGCGCGTCGCGGGCCTGCCGGGTCGGGTCGTCTCGCTCGCGGCGGGCCCGGACTACACGTGCGCGGTCACCGCCGGAGGGGCCGTGACCTGCTGGGGGTGGCGCGGGGATGGCACGATAGACCCCAGCCCGGTCCCGGCCGCGGTCGCCGGCCTGGAGAGCGGCGTGACCGCGATCGCCGCGGGGACGTACCACACGTGCGCCCTCACCGATGGCGGCGCAGTGAAGTGCTGGGGCGCCGCGGGCGGCATGCTCGGGAACGGGACGCGGGACGGCAGCGTGGACCCGGTCGGCGTCACGGGCCTGGCGAGCGGCGTGACCGCGATCGCCGCGGGGCCGTTCTACACCTGCGCGCTCACCGATGGCGGCGGCGTCCGATGCTGGGGCATGCACTCCGCAGGGGGGCTCGACGCGACCGGGGAGGACGGCCTCGTCCCGTTCGACGTCCCGGGCCTTCCGGGGCCGGCGAGCGCGATCGCCGCAGGCGGACGGCACGCGTGCGCCGTGCTGCACGACGGCGGCGTCGCGTGCTGGGGAGAGAACCGATACGGCGCGCTCGGCGACGGGACGACGACGGACAGCCCGGTCCCCGCCCTCGTGCTCCCGGCGGCCGGGCGCGCGACGACTCCGGCCGTGGAACCGTCGCCGAGACCGACGCTCGCCAGCGTGACCGGGACGTGGACCCGGCTCACGGACATGTCGGAGAGGCGCTGGTCGTTCGAGGCGGTCGAGCTCCTCGACGGCCGAGTGTTCGTCGTCGACCAGGCGGGGTGCGGGGGCGCGAGCGACCTTCACGGCCCGCCGGACCCGCCCGGCCCGACCGATCTCCTCGACCCGACGACCGGGGACTGGACGGCGGCCGCCGCGCTCAACGCCTTTCGGTCCAGGTTCGTGTCCGCCCTCCTGCCGGACGGCAAGGTCCTCGTGACCGGCGGGGACAACGGCTGGTATCGGGCCTACTCGAGCACGAAGCTCTTCGACCCGGTGACCGGCCGCTGGACACCGACCGGCCTGCTGGACACCGCGAGGGTGGACCCGATCGGAGCGAGCCTCCCCGACGGCCGAGTCCTCGTGGCGGGCGGGACGTATTCCGAGGGCTTCGACGGCGAAGAGGACTTCTTCGACCCCTCGGGCCGGACGACGTGGCCGGAGAGCCGCGATCTCACGTCGACGGAGATCTACGATCCGGGGACCGGCCGGTGGAGCCGCGCCGGCAGCCTCCGCGATCCGGCGTCGGCCGGGGACGCGTATGCGCTCCCGGATGGCCGCGTGCTCGCCGTCGGCCACGCCGGGGGCTCCGCCGCCCGTCCCGTCGAGGTCTTCGACCCGGCCACGGGGAAGTGGACGCCCGCCGGCCGCCTCGCGCGCCCGGACACGAGCGCGTCGGTCGTGCTCGCCGACGGGTCGCTGCTGGTCGTCGGCGGCGTGACCTACGACGAGGTCGACGGCGTGACCCGCCCACTGCCCGACGTCTCGCGGTTCGATCCGGCGACAGGGACGACGCGACAGGTCGCACCGCTGCCCTCGGGTCGAAGCGACGCGATCGCGGTCCGCCTCCGCGACGGACGCGTTCTCATCGCCGGCGGGATCATCGAGGAGCATGCGGGCGCGGCAGACGACGTGGCGCCGCCCACGGACACCGCCTCGTCTACGACCCGGTCGCCGACGCCTGGTCGCAGGCGCCGCCGATGCCCTTCGCGGACAGCCCGGGCCGCGGCCTGCTCCTCGCCGACGGGAGCGTCCTCGTCATCGGCGGGGCCCTGCCGCGCGACCCTCGCGTCGTGGACGTCTGCGGCCCGGTCCCGGTCGCCTGGACCGCTCGGTTCGCCATCGCCTCCGCGCGGTGACGACCGGGCGCCCGACGGACCGTGCCCTCACCCCGCCGTCGCCGCCCGCAGCTCGCCGACCAGCCGGCCGAGGGCCGCCACGTCCCGTCCGTCCGGGCCGAGCGCGTCCACGAGCGCCGAGGCGACGATCACCCCGTCCGCGCCCGCGCGCCGGAGGACCCGGACGTGCTCCGGCCGCGAGACGCCGAACCCGACGGCCACCGGCGCCGGCGAGACGGCCTTCACCTCCGCGACGTACCGGCCGACCGCACGGGGGAGGCTCGTCCGGGCGCCGGTGACACCGACGAGCGAGACGCAGTAGAGGAAGCCGCCCGTCCGCCGGGCGATGGCCTCGCGGCGCGCGGGCGCGGTGGTGGGCGCGACGAGGTAGACGACGGCGAGGCCCGCGTCGCGCGCGGCCGCCTCGAAGGGCGCCCCTTCGTCCGGCGTGAGGTCCGCGACGATGACGCCGGACGCACCCGCCTCGGCGAGGGCGACGGCGGCCGCGCGCCCGTCCCCTCCCCCGATGATCTGGTTCGCGTACGCCATCGGGACGAGCGGGATCCCCGGTCGCGCGGCGGCGATCGCCCGCAGGAGCGCGACGGAGCGGTCGAGCGTGGCCCCTGCCTTCAGCGCCACGCCGGACGCCCGCTGGAGCGTGGCGCCGTCCGCGAGCGGATCCGAGTACGGGAGGCCCACCTCGAGCAGGTCGGCCCCCGCGTCCGCCGCGGCGACCGCCACCGCGAGGCTCGTCTCGGCGTCCGGGTAGCCCGCGACGAGGTACGGGATGAGGGCCGCGCGCCCTTCGGATGCGGCGGCGTCGAACGCGGCGCGGATCCGCCGCGCCCCGGCCGTGTCGCCGGTCCCGGCCGCGGGGGCCGTCGCCGTGGATCCGGCGGCCGCCGCCCGGCCGCCCTCCATCCGTCCGCTCATCGGTCGCCTCCGGCCCGCCGGGCCTCCCACCGTTCGAGGGTCGCGAGGTCCTTGTCCCCTCGACCGGACAGCCCCACCAGGACGATCGCGTCGTCCGGGAGCGCGCGACCGGCACCGCCCGTCCCCGCGAGGAAGCGCGGGAGGACGGCGAACGCGTGCGCCGACTCGAGCGCCGGGAGGATCCCCTCGGCGGCGGTCACCTCGTGGACGGCCGCGACCGCCTCGGCGTCGGTGGCCGCCTCGACCTCCACGCGGCCCGCCGCGAAGAGCGCGGCGATCTGCGGCCCCACGCCGGGGTAGTCGAGCCCGGCCGAGAGCGAGAACGCCTCGACGACCTGGCCGTCGCGGTCCTGGAGCATGAGCGAGCGGGACCCGTGGAGGATCCCGGGCGTCCCGCCGGCGAGGGCCGCCGCGTGGTGCCCGGTCGCGACCCCGTCGCCCGCCGCCTCCGCGACGGCGAGGCGCACCGACGGCTCGCCGATGAACCGGGCGAGCAGGCCGATCGCGTTCGACCCGCCGCCCACGCATGCGATCGCGAGATCGGGAAGCCGGCCCTCGACGGCGACGACCTGGGCCGCCGACTCGTCCCCGATCACGCGCTGGAGGTCCCGGACGATCGTGGGGTACGGGTGCGGCCCCATCGCCGACCCGAGCACGTAGTGCGTGGTCTCCACGTTGGTCACCCAGTCGCGCATCGCCTCGTTCACCGCGTCCTTCAGGGTCGCGGTCCCGCTCGTCACCGAGCGGACCTCGGCGCCGAGGGCGTGCATCCGCGCGACGTTCGGCTGCTGCCGCTCGATGTCCTCGGCGCCCATGTAGACGACGCACGGGATCTCGAGGAGCGCGCACGCGGTGGCCGTCGCGACGCCGTGCTGGCCCGCGCCCGTCTCCGCGATGACGCGGGTCTTCCCGAGCCGGCGCGTGAGGAGCGACTGGCCGAGCGCGTTGTTGATCTTGTGCGCGCCCGTGTGCGCGAGGTCCTCGCGCTTGAGGTAGAGGCGGATGCGCGAGGGGACATCGGCGGCGTCGCGTGCGAGCGCACGCGCCCGCGCGAGCTGGACGTCCGCGAGGCGGTCGGCACGGTAGACGGGGGTGGGCCGGCCCGAGTAGGTGGCGAGCAGCGCCCGGAGCTCGGCCCAGAAGACCGGGTCCTGGCGGACTGCCGCGTAGGCACGCTCGAGCCCCTCGAGCGCCGCCATGAGCGTCTCCGGGACATAGCGGCCGCCGAACTCGCGATCGACCCCCCAGCGCCCGGCGTCGTCGGCCTCGACGAGCCCGGCGACGACCGGCGTGGGCCGGGCCGGGACGTTGGGGCGGTCCCAGCGCGCGGCACGCGCGCGCTTCGTGAAGAGCGCGACCGCGAGCGGGTCCTTCCGTGGGCGCTCCCCGGGGACGCGCGGGCGCTCGACGCCCGAGGCCACGTCGACGCCGACGGCAGGGACGGCGAGGACCGCGCCCGCGACGGTCGCCGGCGCGAGCCCGCCCGCGAGCACGACCGGGACCTCCCGCGCGACGGCCGCGGCGAGGTCCGCGTCGATGCGCAGGCCCGTCCCGCCGGGATGCGCGCCGCCGGCGGCGTCGAGCAGGACCCGGACGGCCCCCGCGTCGAGGGCCGCGCGGACGCGCGCAACGACGGCGCCGGGGGCCTCGCCGGCCGCGACGTGGACGACCCGCCAGACGGGTCGCGGCGCCGCCGCGATGGCCGCGAGCGGCTCGGCGCCGCACATCTGGACCGCGTCCGCACCGGTCGCGGCGACGGCCGCATCGAGGTCCGCGGCGGGCATGTCGGCCGTGACGAGGACGACGGTCGGGCCGTGCCCCGCCGGTGCGGCGGCGCGGGCCGTCGCCGCGAGGCGCACCGCCTCGGGAAGGTCCAGGGCTCGCGGGGTCCCGGGGACCAGGTTGAGGCCGATCGCGTCCGCGCCGGCGCGGACGGCCGCGAGGATCCCGGCCTCGTCGGTGATGCCGCAGACCTTCACGAGCGGGGCTCGGTCGGCGGCCGCCGGGTCGGCGGGGACCGCACCGGCGGCGACGAACGACCGGACCGCGGCGGCCGGGTCGGCGGCACGGACCAGCGCCTCGCCCACGAGGGCGGCGTCGAGGCCGGCCGCGCGCCAGGCGGCGATCGTCCGCGGCTCGCGGACGCCGGACTCCCCCACGACGATCCGGTCATCGGGGACGAGGCCGCGCATCCGGATGGCGGTCTCGGGGTCGACGGCGAGCGTCCGGAGGTCGCGGTTGTTGATGCCGACGAGTCGCGCGCCCGACGCCAGCGCGCGGTCGATCTCGCGCGGGCCGTGCACCTCCACGAGCGGCTCGAGGCCGAGGTCGCGCGCGAGCCCGACGAGCCGGGTGAGCCGCCGCGCGGGGTGCAGGACGGCGAGGAGGAGGACGGCGTCGGCGCCCGCCGCCCGGAGCAGCGGGAGCTGGCGCTCGTCGACGACGAACTCCTTCGCCAGGACGGGCGCGGAGATCGCGGCCCGGACCGCGCGAAGGTCCTCCACCGATCCGCCGAACCAGTGCGGCTCGCAGAGGACGCTCACCATCGCAGCGCCCCCGGCGACGTAGGCGCGCGCCCGACCGACCACGTCCTCGCCGTCGGCCGCGATCGGGCCGGCGGAAGGAGAGCGGCGCTTCACCTCGGCGATGACGTGACAGCCGGGCGCGGCGAGGCGCTCGGCGACGGGGCGCGGCGCCGGAGCGGCCGCGGCCGCGGACACGAGGTCGGCGTAGCGGGCCTGGCCGAGCTCGCGGGCGACGTCCGCGGCGCGGCGCTCGGCGATCTCCGCGACGACGTCGCGGGCCTGTGCGCTCATCGGGGTGCTCCGATCGTGGACGAGGTGGAGGGACCGGACGGGGCCGCCTCCGCGGCGCCGGCGGCCTCGACGGCCGCCTCGTGGGCGCTGCGGGCTGCGCGGAGCCGCGCGAGCAGGCCGGTCGCGCGCCCGTCATCGAGCGTCGCGGCCGCCATGGCGATCCCGTCGCCGAGGTCGGCGACCCGGCCGGCGGCGACGAGGCCGGCGGCGGCGTTGAGGAGCACGACGTCCCGGCGCGGGCCGGGCTCGCCGCCGAGGATCGCCTCCGTGACCGCCGCGTTCTCGGCGGGCGTCCCGCCGGCGAGCGACGCGTTCGCCGCGGGCGCGACGCCGAGCCCGGCGAGCACGATGGCATCGACCGTGCGACGGGCGACGCCGTCCGGTGTGACGTCGTAGATGACGCCGGTCCCATCGAGCGGGATCTCGTCGATCCCCGCGCCGTGGACCAGGAGGGACCGGTCGGTCCCGAGGCGGCGGAGTACCTCGGCGAGCCGCGGGGCCGCATCGGCGGCGCCCACGCCCACGACCTGGCGGCGCGCGCCGGCCGGGTTCGTCAGGGGCCCGAGGAGGTTGAAGGCGGTGCGCACGCCGATCTCGCGACGCGTCGGCCCCGCGTGCCGCATCGCGGGGTGGAACGACGGCGCGGCGAGGAACGCGAACCCGTCCGTCCGCAGCGCCGTCGGCGGCGGAGGCGGCGTCGTGGTCCACGCGGATGCCGAGTGCGTCGAGGACGTCCGTGGAGCCGGATGCGGAGGTGATCGCGCGGTTCCCGTGCTTCGCCACGGGGATCCCGGCCGCCGCGACGACGAGCGCCGCGGTCGTGGAGATGTTGAAGGTGCCGCTCCGGTCTCCGCCCGTCCCGCACATGTCGATCGCGCCGGCGGGCGCCTCGACGCGGATGACCCGCTCGCGCATCGCGGCGGCGAACCCGGCGAGCTCGTCGACGGTCTCGCCGCGCATCCGGAGGGCGACCAGGAGCGCGGCGAGCTGGGATGGCGTCGCGGCCCCGTCCATCACCGCGCCCATCGCGGCCCGGGCCGCGTCGAAGGACAGCGTCTCGCCGTCCACCACGCGGCGGAGCGCCTCGGAGATGGCCTCCTCGGGCGCGACCGCCGGGGCTGCCGGGGCGGCGGCGGACGCAGGGGCCGCCAGGGTCGCCGCGGGAACGGCCGGGACGACGGCGGACGCGGCGGTCGCGGCGCCCGTCGCGGGCGCGTCGTGCGGGCTCGGCTCGCCCGGGGCGTCCGGGTCGGTCAGGCCGCGCGTCGCGAACGAGCCGGTGGCGGCGTCCAGCACGCCGGCCTCCCCCTCGCCGCACTCGCGGAGGAAGTTGGCGAGGAGGTGCGGACCCTCCGGCGTGAGGACCAATTCCGGGTGGAACTGCACGCCTTCGAGGGGCAGCGTCCGGTGGCGCATCCCCATGAGGACCGCGCCGTCCTCGGCCGTCGCCGTGACGACGAAGTCGTCCGGGAGGGTGGCGGGGTCCACGGCGAGCGAGTGGTAGCGGGCCGCCTGGAAGCCGGGCGACATCCCGGCGAGGAGCCCCTGGCCGTCGTGGTCGACCGCCGACGACTCGCCGTGGACGAGCGTGGGCGCTCGGACGATCGACGCGCCGAAGGCCTGGCCCATCGACTGCATCCCGAGGCAGACCCCGAGGACCGGGATCCCGCGCTCGGCGCCGACGCGGATCGCATCCATGCTCACGCCCGCCTCGTCGGGGTCGCCGGGGCCGGGCGAGACGACGATGCCGCGGAGGTCCGTGCCGGGGTCGTCGGCGAGCGCCTCGATGCCGGCCCTGTCGATCGCGTCGTTGCGGATCACGCGGACGTCCGCGCCCGCGGCCTGGAGCGCCTGCACGAGGTTGAAGGTGAACGAGTCGTAGTTGTCGATGACGAGGATCACGCCCGACCCCCTTCGGGCGCGCCCGGGGCCTCGGCGCCCGGCGCTCCGGAGGCGTCCCCGCTCGGGGCCGTGGCGGCCTCCGGCGTGCCGGACGGCGGACCGCCCGCTGCGGCCTCGATCGCACGGCGCATCGCCGCGGCCTTCGCCTCGGTCTCCCGGAACTCGGACGCCGGGTCGCTGCCCTTCACGATGCCCGCGCCGGCGTGGATGTGTGCGAGCCCGTCCTTCAGGACCGCGCTGCGGATCGTGATCGCGGTGTCGAGGTCTCCGTCGTACCCGAGGTAGCCGACCGCGCCGCCGTAGAGGCCGCGGCGCTCGCCCTCGGCCCGGGCGATCAGCTGCATGGCGCGGACCTTGGGCGCGCCGGTGAGGGTGCCGGCGGGGAAGACGCTGCGGAGGGCGTCGAGGGCGTCCTTCCCGTCGGCGAGCTTGGCCTCCACGTGGCTCACGAGGTGGAGGACGTGGCTGTACCGCTCGACCTCCATGTACTTCGTCACCGCGACGCTCCCCGGCTCGGCGACGCGGCCCAGGTCGTTGCGGCCGAGGTCCACGAGCATCACGTGCTCCGCCCGCTCCTTCGGGTCCGCCTGGAGCTCCTCCGCGAGGCGCCGGTCCTCTGCCTCGTCGGCGCCGCGCCGGCGCGTCCCCGCGATGGGGTGCGTGGCGATGCGCCGGCCGGTGACACGGACGAGGAGCTCGGGGCTCGCGCCGACCACGTCGTACCCGGGCGCCCGGACGAAGAAGAGGTACGGGCTGGGGTTCACGCGACGGAGCGCGCGGTAGACGGCGAGGCCGTCCACCGTCCGGCCGTCCGACGCCGCGGGGAGGTCGAGCGTCTGGCGCCGGGCGAGGACCACCTGGATCGCCTCCCCGGACGCGATCGCCTCCTTCGCGACGACGACCGCGTGCTCGTAGGCATCGCGGCCCATGCTCGTGCGCGCCTCGTCCGTGTCTGCGTCCGCCCCGGCAGGCGCGTCGTCGGGCGCGAGCCCGTCACCGGCCGCGTCGAGCTCGGGCATCCGGAAGGCCGACTCCGCCGCCACCGGGCGCGCGGTCCGCTCGAGCGCCTCCCAGATCGCGCGCTCCGCGATCCGATACCGCTCCTCGATCCGCGGCGTCTCCGTGTGGAGCGACGCGATGGCCGAGAGCGTGTGCGCGATGTGGTCGAAGACGAGGACGAGGTCCGTCTCGAGGAAGGTCGCGAGAGGGACGCCGACCGGGTCGCGCTCGGGGAGCGGGACGGTCGGCTCGAAGACGGAGACGGCGTCGTAGGCCAGGGCGCCCACGGCGCCGCCGATGAAGCGCGGCATCCCGCCGAGCGGCTCCACCCGGCGACGGGGCATGAAGCGACGGAGCGCGTCCAGCGGGTCGGCGGACGGGAGGGGGTCGACGGGGAGCGACGTGTTCCAGCGGCTCTCCGAGAGCGGTCGCGACTGCACGCGGGCGCCGGCTCCATCCACGGTGAGGATCCGCCGGGGTCCCACGCCGAGGAAGCTGTACCGCGCGAGGCGCTCGCCGCCCTCGACGCTCTCGAGGAGGAAGGCCGGGCCGCCGTCGTCGAGGCGCATGAACGCGCCGATCGGGGTCTCGAGGTCTGCCTCGCGCTCCGCGCGCAGGAGGACGGTGTCGGCGCCCGCGGCGATCCGGCGCACCTCGCCGAGGCTGAGCGGGTTCGTGACCGGCATCGGGGTCTCCCTCCGGAGCTGCGGGTGCCGCCGGTGTGCGGCGCATAAGAAAAGCCCTCCGTCCGCCGGGACGAAAGGCCATGCCCTCCGCGGTGCCACCCGCATTCGGCGTCCGTCGACGCCGCTCTCCGTGACCGACGGGCCCGGCGGCGATGCCACCGTCCGATCGGCGCTGCCCTGTAACGCTGGCGCTCTGCGCCGGAGCCTACTTGTGGCCGCGGCCGGCGGCCGCTCCACGTTGGGTCCGGAGGCTCCCGGGTCCATTCCCCATCGTCGTCGCCCCGGCTTACACCAGCCGCCGGGTCTCTCTGCCGACGTCGCGACGGGTACTCGTCCCGTTCACAGCCCGCTCTTCACGATGTGGCCGCGAGTCTATGGGCGGTGCCGCCGACATGTCAAACGGCCCCGGCCGCCGCGCGCCTCACGCCCCGAGCAGCGCCGGGACCACCTCGGTGGCCGCGCCGAGGGCGCGATGCGTGAACCACATCCCGTTGTCCGCCTCGTCCAGGTTCGCCAGCCATGTCTCCGCACCGAGGTCCGACGCCAGGCGGACGAGACCGCTCGCCGGCCACACGGACCCCGACGTGCCGACGGCCAGGAAGACCAGCCGCTCCCCGGCCATCGAGGCCGCGCGCAGGAACCGGCGGGACGCGTGGTCCGCCTCGAGGTCCACCGGTTCGCCGAACCAGACGATGTCCGGCCGCAGCAGCCCGCCGCAGCGGTCGCAGGCCGGTGGCTCCGTGGGCTCGGAGGCGTCCGGGAAGGGCGGCCGGTCGCAGCGTGCGCAGCGCGTCCGCCAGAGCGATCCGTGGAGCTCGTGGAGGCGCCGGCTGCCGGCTCGGGCGTGGAGCCCGTCCACGTTCTGGGTGAGGAGGAGGAACCGGTCGCCCATCCGCTCCTCGCACGCGGCAAGGGCGCGATGGGCGGCGTTGGGCTCCGCGGAGGCCGCGGCGCGACGGCGCGCCGCGTAGAACGACCAGACGAGGGCGGGATCGCGCGCGAACGCGCCCGGCGTGGCGACGTCCTCGACCCGGTGGCTCTCCCACAGCCCGTCCGAGTCGCGGAACGTGCGCAGGCCGCTCTCGGCGCTGACGCCGGCCCCGGTGAGGACGAGGAGTCGCGCGGGGGCGCGCAGGTCCAGCGGCGAGACTGCGGTCACGGTGCCGGTCGGCGACCTCGAGGCTGCCCGGCGTGCCGGGCCTCCGTCACTCGGACGCGCCGGAGACGTCCACCCAGCCGAGCCAGTACGGCGCGACGGGGCCGCCGCCCTCCGGGAGGAGCCACGCGACGACGAGCCGCACGCCCGGGCCGACCCCCTCGACGGTGAGCTGGACCTGGCCGCTGGCGTACTTCGGGATGTACGGGGCGTCGAGCGACGGCGCCGCGGGCCCGGTCACCGCGATCGACCGGACGACCACGCGGCTGCCCGAGAGCGCGGCACCGGCGTCCGGCGAGGCGCTGGGCGATGCGGTCGGCGATGCGGCGGGCGAGGCGCTCGGGGTGGCGGTGGGCTGCGGGGCGGGCTCGGCGATGCGCTCGATCGCCGCCGCGGAGATGCGGACGCCGAGCAGGCCATCCAGGCCGGTCCCGACGACGTCGACCGGCGCGGGCTCCGACGGGTCGCGGCCGACGAGGTCGGCGCTGCGCGGATCGGAGACCCACGGCGAGGTGACCGAGAGCTTCCCGGAGGCCGTCTTCCGGACGAGGACGACCGCGGGGACCGTCCGCGACGCCGTGGAGCCGTTGAGCCGGAGCACGACGATCGACGGGAGCGGCGCCTTCTTGAGCGGGACCTTGAGCGAGACCGCCGACGCGCCGATCGCGTCCGTGATCTTCTGGGAGGCGAGCCGGACCGCGGGTGTCGCGGGGTCGAGCGGCAGCGCCCACGCCTCGAGCTCCTGCGCGGGCGTCTCGGCCGCGGCGCGGATCTTCGACGGGCTGGCGGAGCGGACGCTGGCGACGAGCGTGCCGTCGGCGCCGCCCGAGAGCGCGAGGACCGCCTCCGTGCGGGCGAAGACGCGGATGAGCGACGACGCGATCGTGGGGTGGTCGGAGTCAGGGAGCGGTCCGCCGTCGCTGTCGCGCGGGTCGAGGTCGAGGCGCCAGAGCCCGGGCGTCGCGGGGGCGGCGACGTCGAGCGTGAGGGATCCGGGGATGACCTTCGTGTGGGAGATGGCGCGCCAGTCCGGGTCGTCGGGCCTGCGGGGCATGACCGAGGCGGTCTCCACGACCGACACCGGCGTCCACTTCGCGGAGAACCTGATCCCCTCCGGGATCGAGGCGCCCGTGGCCGCCTTCCACTTGACCTTGACGCCGGCGGCGGTCGCCGCGAGGACCGAGTCCGGCAGGGAGACCGAGCCGAAGCGCAGCTTCCGCGACGCGAGGGTGGGGACCTCGGTGATGAGCCAGTTCGCGTGGCGTGTGACGCGATCCGCCCAGGTCACGCCGGTGGCGTAGGAGAGGTTCACGGCACGGAGCGTCGTGTAGCCGCGGTAGTACGGGCCGCCCGGTGTCAGGTAGTCGTCGCGGATGTACTTGGCGACGACGTCGACGCCCTCCGCGTAGGTCGAGAACGTCTCGGCCCACTTGAACGGGTCGCGATCGTACGCGTGGTACCCGAACAGGTTCCTCTTCAGGCGGGCGATGTCGGAGTTGCCCCAGCCCGACTCGTGCATCGCGATGGCGACGAGGACGATCGCGTTCACGCCGTAGTCGCGCTCGGCCTTGAGGAAGGCGGCGCCCAGCGGCGGGAGGTGCGTGTGCTTCGCGAGGTACTGGTCGATCGCCCACCCCGCCATCCCCGATGCCGAGAGGATGTCCGTGTTCACGGTGATCGGCTGGCCGGGGACGTACGGGTCCGTCTGCGTGGGGATCGCCTTCGCCGGCTGCGGCACGACGGCTGCCGCCGGGGCCGCGACGACGAGGACGGCGAGAAGCGCGGCGGCGATCGCGGCGAAGCGGTGGTGACGGGTCTGCATCCGGTCGAACGGGGCCCTCATCTGTGGCATTCGGGCCGACAGCGTCGCACAGAACGCCGTCGCGCGCATGAGCGTGCTCCCTGCGCGGGCGCCGGCGCAGGCCCCGGACGTCCCTCCCGGCGAGGACCATCGTCCCGGTCCGGCGGCCGAGGCGCGCCGGCGGCGGCGGTCAGTCGACGCGGATCTCCACCCAGCCGCGCGCCGCGACGCGCACCTGCCCCGGACCTCCGACCAGCCGCAGCACGGCGCGTCCCGGGACCGCCGGCGCCGCCCGCAGCACGACCCGATGCGGCCCGATCGCCAGCTCTGCGGCCTCGGGGGCGGAGCTCTCGCCCACGGCCACCGCTCCCGCGACGGGCACCGTGTCGAGGCCCAGGGCGCGCGCCCATGCCGCCGCGACCGGCCCCGGATCGTCCACGGGGATCTCCACCGCCTCGAGCCGGACGCCGCCGCCCGCGAGACGCGCCGCACGCTCCGGCTCGTCCGGCGCGTGCTCGATGAGGAACGGCGGCAGGGAGGGCCCGAGCCGCTCCGGGAGGACGACGGGCCACCGGACGACGCTCCCGTCCGGTCGGCGACGCACGACCTCGCCGACGGTCCCGGGGGACGACCCGCGGGCCGCGAGGTCCCGCGCGGTGCCCACGGCGTCGTCGGTGCGGAGCGCCATCGAGACGTACGCGAGCCGCTGCGCGCGGCCGTCCGACGGCAGCCCGTCTACCCGGCCGGCACCCTCCATCACCTTCATCGCGTCCAGGGCCGCGAGGACGGCCGCCCCGATCGGGTGGCGCGAAGCGCGCTCGCGCGTCTCCGGCTCCTCGTCCGCGAGGCCGATGACCTCGAGGTACGGGCCCGCGAGCGAGAGGAGCGCGTTGCGTGTCCCGATCGCCGCGTGCGCGCCACCGCCCGCCGGCGTGAGCCCGAGGGCGTCCGCGAGGTCCGCCGCGGCGGCGTCGGGGTCGTGCGCAGCGACGAGGATGTGGTCGATCTCGATGATCATGGGCACGTCTCCAGGGGCCGCGCGGGCCGTGCGGCGGGACGCGGCGACCGCTGAGGCCACGAACCGTACAGGGCCGCGGACGGGGCGGCATGGCCCTTCCCACCTTCCCTATGCTGGACCCGCCATGACACGCGCGACGACCGGATCGGCCGCGAGGGGCGGGCGGCACGAGCGGCCGGCCGATGACGGCCTGCACTGCCTCATCGACGCCGACGGGACGATCGTCGACGGGTCGGACGGGCTGCTCCATGCGCTCGGCTACGGCGCCGAGGATCGGGGGCCCCTCAACTACCGGCGGATCGTGGACCCGCTCCACCTCGCGACGATGCTCCGCGAGCAGCGCGCGGCCGAGGCCGAGGGGACCTCCGTGGGACCGAGCCGCGTCCTCCTCGTCACGCGAGGCGGCGGGCGCATCTGGGCCGAGGTCGCGCTGCGGTCGGCCGTCCACGACGGTGCGCACGTGACCGAGGCGCTCTTCCACCTGGAGCGTGGCGGCAGCCCCGGGAGGTCGCCGGACCTGTCGCGGATCCTCGACGCGATGACGCGCGCGCAGGTCCTGTTCATCGAGGCGGAGGACCCGAAGATCGTCTTCGGCGGGCTCCTCGCCGAGTTCCTCGACCTCACCGACAGCGCGTTCGGGTTCATCGGCGAGGTGCTCCACGACGCGGCGGGCGCGCCGTTCATCCGCGCGCACGCCCAGACGAACATCGCGTGGAACGACGCCACGCGCGAGCTGTACGAGCGGACCCTCGCCGACGGGATGGAGTTCCACAACCTCGGGACCCTCTTCGGCGCCTGCCTGACCACGGGGACGCCGGTCATCGCGAACCAGCCTGCGGCAGACCCGCGGTCCGGCGGGCTCCCCTCCGGCCACCCGCCGCTGGACTCGTTCCTGGGGCTGCCGGTCCTCCACGGCGACCAGATGGTGGGGATGGTCGGGATCGCGAACCGTCCGGGCGGTTACGACGAGCCGATCGTCGCCTACCTCGGCCCGCTCCTCGCGACCACGGCGGGCATCACGGACGCCTACCGCCAGCGCGGGGCACGGCGCTCGATCGCGGCGGCGCTCCAGGAGCGCGAAGGGCTCCTGCGGGCCGTGATCGAGCACGCGCCGGGCGCGATCTACGTGAAGGACGCCGCGGGCCGGTACGTCGTGTACAACCCGGCGGGCGCGCGGTCGCGCGGGCTGGACCCGGACGCGGTCATCGGACGGACCGACCTCGACCTGTTCGACGCGGACGAGGCCGCCACCTTCCGCCTCGAGGACCTCTGGGTCATGCAGTCCCGCGAGACCCGCGCGTACGAGTCGACGATCACGGTGGACGGCCAGCGTCGGACGGTCCTGAACACGAAGTCGCCGTGGCTCGACGAGGGCGGATCGCTGCGGGGGATCATCGGGATCACGACGGACATCACCGAGCGCGTCGCGGTGGCCGAGGCCCTCGAGCACGAGCGCGAGCTCCTCGCCCGGAGCGAGACGATGCTGCGCGGGATCATCCTGAGCGCCGGCGAGGCGATCATCACGAGCGACCTCCAGGGTCGCATCCTCTCGTTCAACCCCGCGGCCGAGTCGATGTTCGGATTCGAGTCGGACGCGATCGTGGGCCAGCAGGTCGAGGTCCTCATGCCCGGCGACCTGCGCCCCGGCCACGAGCAGGGGATGCGGCGGCGTGCCGAGGGGATCCGCGGCCCTGGCGCGGGCCGGTGGACGCGGCGGACCGCCCAGCGCTCGGACGGCACGACCTTCCCGGTCGAGATCTTCATCGCGGAGGTCTCGCGGGCGGAGGACAAGCGGATCCTCGCCCTCATCCGCGACATGACCGAGCACGTGGCGATGCAGGAGATGAAGGACGACTTCGTCTCGGTCGTGAGCCACGAGCTGCGCACGCCGCTCACGTCGATCCAGGGCGCGCTCGGGCTGATCCTCGGCGGCGCGGGCGGGGAGATCGACCCGCAGACGCGCGAGCTCATCGAAGTCGCCCACGCCAACGCCAGGCGGCTCGTCCGCCTCACCAACGACCTCCTGGACCTCCAGAAGGTCGAGGCCGGCCGGATGACCTACCGGATGGTGGTCGCGGAGATCGCGGAGATCGCGGAGCGGACCGTCGCCTCGATGGAGCCGCTCGCGAAGGGCAAGGGGGTCCGCCTCGACCTCGAGCGACCCCACGCCGGGCTCTTCGCGACCGTCGACCCGGACCGGATCGCCCAGGTGCTGACGAACCTGCTGGGCAACGGCATCGCGGTCTCCGATCCCGGGGCGGTCGTCCACGTGCGCGTCGTGGAGGAGCCGGACGCGGCGCTCATCGAAATCGAGGACCACGGCCCCGGGATCGCGCCGGCCGACCGCGAGCGGGTCTGGGAGAAGTTCGTCCGTGTCGAGTCGGGCGCGGCCGCGCGCACCCAGGGGACCGGCATCGGGCTCCCGCTCGCACGGGCGCTCGTCGAGGCGCACGGCGGCACGATCGACTTCGTCTCGACGGTCGGGAAGGGCACGACCTTCCGCGTTCGCCTGCCGCGCCGCGTCGGGCTCGGCCTGAGGCTCGTCAGGCCCCGGCCGGCCCCCGGACCTCGGGAAAAGCTGCCCCCAGGTCGTCGAGGAACCCCCCGACGTCCACGAGCACGGCGGCGACGGGCTCCCCTCCCCCGCCCGTCGCGGCGACGAGCCGCACCTCCAGGTCGCGCGCCCGCGACGAGACGTCCGCGTGCCCGAACGTCCCGGCGTTGCCGGCGAGCCGGTGGAGGCCGTCGACGAGCGCGGCCGCCTCGCCGGGGTCGCCTGCCGCAGCGCGGGCGAGCGCAGCCCGGAGGTCGCCGATCCGCGCCGGCATCGCGACGTCGAAGTCCGCGGCGATCGCGGCGATCGCGGCGGCGAGTGCGGCATCGGGAGCGTCGTCGGCCACGGGGCGAGTCTAGCCGTCGCGCGGGGCGGGACGCGGCCCGGCGGGCCGGTGCACACTCCCCGCGTACACGGGCCGGACCGGCCCGTCATCGGGAGGGATCGTGGCCCTGCGGATCCTCTGCGCCGACGACGAGCCGGACATCCTTCTCGTCCTCGGGCTCGCGCTGCGTCACACGCTCGGGGCCGAGGTCTCACAGGTCGGATCCGGCGCCGGCGTCTTCACCTGGCTGGCGGAGCATCCGGTCCCGGACGTCATCGTCCTCGACGCGATGATGCCGGAGATGGACGGGTACGCCGTGTGCCGGCGCCTGCGCGCGGACCGGCGCTACGCCGGCGTCGTGATCGTCTTCCTCACCGCCCGGGCGCTCGTCACCGAGCTCGGGGAGGGAGTGGCCGCCGGGGCGGACGGCGTACTATCGAAGCCGTTCGACCCGATGACCGTCGGCAGGGACCTGCAGGCCATCGTGGACGCGACGCAGGCCCGGCGTGGCGCCGGGACGGGATGAGCATGGCCGTCCAGGGGGAACCGTGGCGCTGATCCTCGTCGCCGAGGACGATCCGTTCATCCGCCGCTTCGTCGCGGCAGCCGTCGAGTCCGCGGGGTGGGACTGCGTCCTGACCTCCGACGGGACGGAGGCGTGGGACGCGTTCCGGGGGGCGGACGGGGCGTTCGACGTCGTCGTGACCGACGTCCGCATGCCGGGGATGTCCGGCCTCGAGCTCTCCGAGCGGATCCGCGCGGAGAGCACCGTGGCGATCATCGCGATCTCTGCGCTCGGGTCGGACGAGCAGGTCGTCGCGGGGCTGGAGGCCGGCGCAGACGACTACGTGACCAAGCCCCTCTCGGCACCGGTCCTCGTCGCGAAGATCCGGGGCGCGCTCCGCCGCGCGGAGGCGACCTCCGGGCGGATCCAGGGCCGGCTGGAGATCGGCGGGCTCTCGCTCGACCTCGACGCGAAGACCGTCACCAAGTACGGCGCGCCGGTCGCCCTGACGCGGACAGAGCTCGGCGTCCTCGCCTACCTCATGTCGAACGCGGGCCGCATCGTCTCGCCGGACCAGATCCTCGGCACCGTCTGGGGCGAGGCGTACGAGGGCGAGAACGAGATCCTGCGAGTGGCGATCCTGCGGCTCCGCCGGAAGATCGAGGACGACCCCTCGAAGCCGCGCTTCATCGTCACGCACCCCGGGCTCGGCTACACGTTCAAGACCGAGCCGTAGGAGAGCCCGAAGCCGGGCGGCGGGCTGCGGCGGCTCGCACGGCGCGGACCCGCCGGGGAGGCGCGACGTGGCGGAGGGGGTGGGATTCGAACCCACGGGGCGCGAGGCCCTGCGGTTTTCAAGACCGCTCCGATAAACCGCTCCGGCACCCCTCCGCGGGCAGGGCTGATGCCGTCCGAGGCCATCTGACGCCGCTCGATGCCAGAGCAGCGGTGCCAGAAGTGGTGTCAGCCCATCGCTGGCTGGGACGATACCTCAGGTCGTTCCGTGCCACCCGACCGCCACCGCTGATGACGGGCCGAGTACGCCGCAAGGGGGAGCGGCACGGGACCATCGTGCTCTGGTCCCATCCCACGGCATCGGGTAAGAACGAGCGGTGCGATCAGCCCGTCCCGTCGCATCCATCGAGGACGCCGGAGGCCGCCGAAGGATGGGGATGACGACCGAGACCTACGACGCCTCGGCCACCGGACCGGACGACCTCGCCGGGCGGGCGCTGCGCGACTCGGCGATCGGCACGTGCATCGTCGACGGCGAGGGACGGTTCCTCGAGGTGAACGACGCGCTCTGCCGGTTCCTCGGCCGCACGGCGGAGGACGTGCTGGCCCGGACGTGGCAGGACGTCCTCCATCCCGATGACCGGGAAGCCGAAGGGGCGCTGGCCCAGCGGGTCTTCGACGGTGGGGACGGCCACTACCGGCTCACCTGCCGCTTCATGCTCCCCGATCGCTCCGTGCGCTTCGGCGACCTGATCGCGAGCGCCGTGCGGGACGCGCACGGCACCGTCCGAGCGCTCCTCAAGCAGGTCGTCACGGACGTCACGGAGCGTGTCGCGGGCGAGGGCGACCTCCTCGCGCGTCTCGCCGAGTCGGAGGAGCGTCATCGCCTGATCGCGGATAACGCGCTCGACCTCATCTGGACGATGACGCCCCAGGGGAGGTTCAGCTTCGTCAGCCCGTCGGTCGAGACGATCCTCGGCTATACGGACGGCGGGTCCATGACCCGGTCGGTCGACCAGATCCTCGCGCCGGCATCGGCGGCGACCGCCCGGAAGCACCTCGCGACGATGTTCGCGGACGCTGCGGCCGGCCGCCGGCCGGAGAACTTCCGCGGCGAGCTGGAGCACATGCGCGCCGACGGATCGACCGTCTGGTGCGAGGTCATCGCCCATCCGGTGCTCGGGGACGACGGGTCGATCGTCGAGGTCCTCGGCGTGAGCCGCGACATCAGCGAGCGCAGGCGGGCCGAGGAGGCGCTCCGGGCGAGCGAGTCGCGGTACGCGGAGCTCGTGGACCGGATCCCTGTCGGCGTGTACACGTTCCGGAACCGCGCGGACGGGGCGTTCGCGTTCGACTTCGTCAGCCCGCAGGCCGAGCGCCTGCTCGGCATCGACGGAACGGCCGCGGCCGCGGCCGACCCGGCCGCCGGCATCGCGAGCGTCCACCCGGATGACCTGCCGTCGATGTTCGCGACCTCCGAAGCCGCGCGTGCCGCGAACGAGCCGTATCACTGGGAGGGGCGCTTCCTCGTGGCCGGCGCGACGCGCATCGTCCGGCTCGACGCCACGCCGACCCTCGAGGAGGACGGCTGGACCCGCTGGTACGGCGTCCTCGAGGACGTCACGGGCGGCGGGAGGCCGAGGAGGCCGTCCGGCGTCTCGTCACCGCGGTCGAGCAGTCGGGCGAGACGATCGTCGTGACGGACCTCGACGCGAACGTGGTGTACGCCAACCCGACCTTCGAGGAGGTGACCGGGTACCGGCGTGACGAGGTGCTCGGGACGAACCCGCGGATCCTCCAGAGCGGCCATCAGGACGCGCGCCTTCTACGAGGGATGTGGGCCACGCTCACCGCGGGGAGGTCTGGCGCGGCGAGCTGCACAACCGCCGCAAGGACGGCTCGCTCTACATCGAGCAGGCGACGATCTCGCCGGTCCGGGGCCCCGACGGAGTCGTGGTGAACTACGTCGCGGTGAAGCGCGACATCACCGCCGCCCGCGCGGCCGAGCAGGCGCTCGCGCGGCTCGCCGCCGCCGTCGACCAGGCCGGCGAGGCGGTCGTCGTCACCGACCCGGCCGCGAACGATCGTCTACGTCAACCCCCAGTTCGAGCGCAACACCGGCTACACGCGCGCCGAAGCCATCGGGCAGAACCCGCGGATCCTCAAGAGCGGCCGGCACTCGCGCGCGTTCTACGAGGAGATGTGGGCGACGCTCACCGCCGGCAAGGTCTGGCGCGGCGAGCTGCAGAACCGGCGCAAGGACGGCTCGCTCATGATCGAGGCGACGGTCATCGCACCGGTCTTCGCAGCCGACGGCCGCCTCGAGAGCTACGTCGCGGTCAAGCACGACATGACGGAGACCCGCCGCGCCGAGACGGCGCTCCGTGCGTCGGAGGAACGCTATCGCTCGCTCATCGAGGAGCTCGATGCCGTCGTCTGGGTCTGGGACCTGGAGAGCGGCGAGCGCTTCTGTTCGCCGCAGGTGCTCGAGCTGAGTGGCTACCCGTCGAAGAGGCCGCGCGCCCGGGCCTCTGGCGGACGCTCGTCGTCGAGGAGGACCGCGCGGCGACGTTCGAGCGATGGGACTCGGATGCGGATCTCGACGCCTACTCGCTCGAGTACCGCATCCGGAGGGCCGACGGACGCGTGATCACGCTCGACGAGCGGTGGCGAGCCGTCAGGGACGAGGACGGCCGCGTCGAGCGCTGGTACGGCCTGAGCACGGACATCACGCGCCGCCGGCAGCTGGAGGAGACGGTCGCGCGGACGGGCAGGCTGGACTCGATGGCGCGGGTCACCGCCGCCGCGGCGCACGACTTCGGCAATGTGCTCCAGGGGATCCTCATGTACCAGTCCGCGCTTGCCGACGCCATCCCGGCGACCGAGCCCGCCGCGGCCGACGTCGCCGCGATCGGCGAGGCGGTGGAGAAGGGGAAGGCCCTGACGCGCCAGATGCTCGCCGTCGGTCGCGAGATGCCGCGCGGAGAGGTGACCCCGCTGGATCCCGCGACCGTCCTGGCCGACATGACGGCGATGCTCACCGCCGTCGCGACCCCCTGCATCCTTCGCGTCGCCGCACCTCCGTGCGGATCCGTGCTCGCCGTGCGGAGCGTCATCGAGCAGGCCGTCCTGAACCTCGTGATCAACGCGCGCGACGCGATGGCGGGCGGCGGCGGGTCGATCGCCGTCACCCTCGAGCGCGTCTCCGTCACCGCCGGGTCGGGCCTGGGGATCCCGGTCGGGCCGTACCTGTCGCTGGCGGTCGCCGACACGGGCCCGGGGATGCCCCCGGAGGTGCGGGAGCGCGCGTTCGAACCGTTCTTCACCACGAAGGCGCACGGGACGGGGATCGGCCTTGCGAGCGTGTACGGGTCCGTGCGGGAGCTTGGCGGGACCGTGACGATCGACAGTGCCGTGGGCGCCGGGACCACCGTGACGCTCCTGGTGCCCGTGGCGGGCGCATAGCGGGAGACGGCGCAGGTCTCGACCGCCCTCGGGTCCGCGGGCGGTCGCGGCGATCCCGCACTCCTGGCACAGACGCCCGACCGCCACCACCGCCTCCGCGTCCTCCGCGTACGCGGCGTCGTACGCCGACCGGCAGCGGTCCGGTCCCGCGCAGACGCCTCCGTAACGCCGTGGTAACGGCGGCCGGCGCCCGTGCAACGCGCGCGTCACGGTGGCCGCCGAGCCTTCGCTGTGCCACCCAGAAGGAGCAGCGGATGATCGTCACGCGACGGGGGGACGACCATGACGCCGCGCCGGCCACCACGGCCGAGGTCGCGGCACCCCCGGACGCGGAGGCGGCCTGTCCGCACGCGAGCGAGGCGTCCCTCCTGGAGCGCCTGCGGCTCGGCGCCGCCGGGCCCATCGACGTCGACCTCCTCCGGACGCGCCGTCCGATGCCTGCGGTGACGCACCGCCTGCACCCGGCCACCTGGCGGCCCGCATCGCAGCGGGACGCCGCCGCCTCCGAGCTGCCGGCGACCTGCGACGGATGCGCCATGCCGCTCGCCGCGGGCAGCCGGTTCTGCCGACGCTGTGGGACGTTCCGCGCGATCCAGGGGGCCGCGGCAGCGAGCTGAGTGCCCGCGGTCGCCGGGTCGCCGCCGGCCGGCGAACCTCGTCGTCGCCTGCGCCTCAGGCTGGGATCTCCGCCCCCCTGTGCGCCTCGATCCGGTCGGCGATGGCGTCGGCCCAGGCCAGGATCCGCGGCCACTCGCGATGGTCCCCGCCGAGCCCGCCGAGCTCGAAGAGGCTCTCGAGCACGCCGGCGTCACCCGCGGCGAGGTTCCCGCCGAAGATCACGTACTCCACGATGCCGATCCGTTCGGCGAGGGTCTGGACCGGGAGCGCGAGCGGACGGTCGCGCGACGCGGGGTCGTCGTCGAGGGGACCGCTCTGGAAGAGCCAGACGTCGCGGGCCGCGAGCGCGCGCTCGTGCGCGTGGAGGAGCTCCAGGACGTCCGGGTGCCAGCGGAGCAGGTAGACGCATGAGCCGATGACGACGGCGTCGTAATGCCCGACGTCCACGACTTCCGTGGCGCGAAGGAGGTCCACGACCAGGCCGCGCGCGCGGAGCCTGCCGGCGATCGCCTCTGCGATGCCTGCGGTGGAGCCATGCCGGCTCCCGTACGCGACGAGCACGCGCGGCCCTGTCACCCGATCCAGCCCCTCATCGATCGGACGCGACGTGTCCGCCCCCACTTCCGGACGATCATTACGTTCGTCCCGACGGGCCCGCTCGTCAAGGGGCCTCGCGCACCATCCGGCCCGGACGGTCAGCCGGGGTCGTGGACGATCCAGACGTTCTCGTCGAGGTACGTGCCCACGTCCCGGCCGCGGTCGATCTCGACGGGGCGCGTGGCGAGCGGCACGACGTAGGCTCCGGACTCCGGGAAGGCCATCCCGGTCCAGGCCTCCCACTCGGCGACGCTCCCGCGGATCGTCATCGAGGCGGGCGCCGGCCGGTCGAGCCGTCCGCCCAGGCGCACGTGGAGGCGGATCCACGCGTCGAACGGCATGCCGTCCGGGCGGGTCCATCGCGCGTACCGGTCGATCGGGACGAGCGGGTAGCGGTGCTTGTCCGTCGGCCGGACGCAGGCGACGAGCCCCGTGAGGCCGGCGTCCGCGGCCAACGACCGGAGCCCGTCGATCATCCGTCCCGCGAGCCCGGACCCGCGGCGTCCGTCCGACACGACGATCTGCAGCGCGCCGAGGACGGTCGGGGCACGCCCGGAGGCGAGGTCACCAGCGGTCCGCTCGAGCTGGTCGTCCCAGCCGTCGGGCAGCCCAGCGGATGTGCCGTCCCAGGCGAACGGCGCGCTGTTCGCGGCCGCGACGACCGCGTCCGTCCCATCGAGGAGCAGGAGCTGCCAGCGGGCGAAGGCCTCGTCGAGGAGGTGCCAGTGCGCATCGACGACAGCGTCGTGGAGCATGAACTCCGGCCACGCCGCCATGTTGTGCTCGTGCATCGCCCGCACGAGGTCCGGTCGATCGGCCAGCGTGACGAGCCGGAGCTCCCCGTCGTCGGCCGCTGCGCCGCGCGCCGTCACCGGCGTCAGGCGCCGCGCGGGACGATCCGGTCCATCCCCATGAACGGGCGAAGGGCCTCGGGGACCACCACGGAGCCGTCCGGCTGCTGGTATGTCTCGAGGATGGCGGCGACGATCCGCGCGAGCGCGAGGCCGGAGCCGTTGAGCGTGTGGACGAGCTCGGGCTTGGCGCCGGCCGCCGGCCGGTACCGGATCTGCATCCGGCGCGCCTGGTAGTCGCGGAAGTTCGAGCAGGAGCTCACCTCGAGCCACCGCTCGACGCCGGGCGCCCACACCTCGAGGTCGAACTTCTTCGCCTGGACGAAGCCCATGTCGCCGGTCGCCATGAGCAGGACGCGGTAGGCGAGGCCGAGCCGCTGGAGGAGGTCCTCCGCCCGGCCCACCATCCACTCGAGCGCGTCGGCCGACTCCTCGGGCTTCTCGAACAGCACCATCTCGACCTTGTCGAACTGGTGCACCCGGAGGATGCCCCGCGTGTCCTTGCCGGCCGCCCCCGCCTCGCGGCGGAAGCACGGGCTGTAGGCGGCGTAGCGGATGGGGAGCTCGGAGATGTCGAAGATCTCGTCCCGGTGCATGTTGGTGACCGGGACCTCGGCCGTGGGGACCAGGTAGAGGTCGTCGCGCGTGACGACGTACATCTGGTCCTCCTTGTCCGGGATCTGCCCCGTCCCGCGCGCGGAGGCCGAGTTGACGACCGCCGGCGGCCAGATCTCGGTGAAGCCGTTCTCGGTCGTGTGCGTCCGGAGGAAGAAGTCGATGAGGGCGCGCTGCATCGCCGCGCCCGCGCCGCGGTAGACGGGGAAGCCGGACCCGGCGATCTTGGCGCCGCGGTCCAGCTCGAAGATCCCGAGGCGGTCCGCGACGTCCCAGTGCGCGAGCCGCTCCCACGTCGCGCCGCCTGCCTGCGCGTCGGCGCCGGTCTCGCCCTCGAGCGGGACCACGCGGGGGAGGAGCTCGCCCCAGGTGCGGACCGTGACGTCGTCGTCCGCGGTCCCCACGGGCACGTCCGGGTCCGCCGGGTTGGGGATGCGGAGCATCGCCTCCTCGAGCTCGGCCTCGATGCCGGCGATCTCCGTGTCGAGCGCCGAGATGCGCTCGCCGAGTGCCGCCGCGGACGCGCGCACCTCCGCGACCTCGGGGCCGTTCGGATCGGCGCCGCTGCGGACGGCCTCCCCCACCCGCTTCGACGCGGCGTTGCGCTCGGCCTTGAGCGTGTCGCTCTCGCCGAGCTTCGCCCGTCGCTGCTCATCGAGCGCGAGCGCGAGGTCGACGAGCGCGGGGTCCTCGCCCTTGTCGATGGCGCCCTTGCGGATCGCGTCCGGCTCGGCGCGGAGCCGCTGGAGGCCGACGCTCATGCCGCACCTCCCGAGGCCGGCGCCGCTGCCGCGGCGCGGAGCCGGTCGAGGACGAAGGCCGCGTCGAGGCCGGCGAGGAGCCAGCCGGCGCGAGGCCCGTTCGCGCGGTCGAGGAACGCGGCGTAGATCGCGGCGAATGCGCGGCCGGCGGGGAGGTCCTGCGCGCGGGCGGCGTCGAAGATCGCCGTCTGCCACGCGTCGCCCGAGGCGGGCACGGCCGCGGCCGCGGCGTCCGCGAGGGCGCCGAGGAATGCGCGCTGCTCCGGCGTCAGGGCGTCCGCGGCCGGCGGGACGCCATCCATCCGGACGGCGAGCTGCGCCTCGTCCGGCGCGTAGGCCTCCACCCAGGCGCGCGCCGCGCGCGTGCGATCGGCGAGGAGGATCGCCTCCGCGTCGGTGAGCGGGGCGCCCTTCTCGGCGGCGATCCGGGCGGGGATGTCCACGCCCGGGATCTGCGCCAGGAGCGCGAGGTGCGCGAAGGCGGCGCGGTAGAGGCCCGCCTCGGCCGCCGGGTCCGCGGTGCCGTCCGTGAGCGAGGCCGCGAAGACGCGGTCCGGGTCGGGCGGGAGCTGCCCCTTCACCTCGTGGCCGGCGGTCGCGCCGGCGATCCGGTCGTACTCGTCGAAGAGGCGCGGGATCGCGTCCGTCCCCTCGGGATCGAACTCGATCGCCTGGTTGGGCCGCGGGCGGAGGAAGAGGAACCGGAGGATGTCGCCGGGGACCACCTCGGCGATCCGGTGCGCCGCCGCGCCCCGGCCCTTGGAGGTGGACATCTTCCGGCCGCCGATGTTGAGGAACTCGTACATGACGTTGCGCGGCGGCTCGCGGTCGAAGATCTCGCGGCTGATCGCGTCGGAGCGATCGCGGGAGCCGCCCCGGGTGGCGAGGTCCTTCCCGCAGCCCTCGATCGTCACGCCGAAGAGGCTCCACTTGCTCGCCCACTCGACGTTGAACGGCATCTTGGCGCGCCCGCCGAACGGCGAGATCCGGCCCTCATGGCCGCAGCCGCGCGCCCACGTGACGAAGTCGGGCAGGCACTGGTAGCGGACGGTCTCGCCGTCCCAGTCGGTGACGAGCGTCGTCCCGATCTTCCCGCAGCTCTCGCAGCGGGCGTGGAGCGGGAGCCAGCCCTTCGGCTTCTCGACATTGCTCACCCGCAGGTAGAGCGCGCGGATCTCCTCGGCGCGGTCGAGCGCGATCCGGATGAACGGGTCGAGCTGCCCGGTGGGGTAGATCTCGCTCATCCAGTAGAACTCGGGATGGATCCCGAGCCGGGCGAACGTGGGCAGGAAGAGGGTCCCGACGAAGTGGCGGGCGTAGCTGGGGGCATCGCTCCCCTCGGGCGCCGGCACCTCGGCGAGCGGGACCCCCATGTAGCGGTCCACGGCGTCGGGCGTGAGGAGCGCCTGGGCGTCCATCGGGTCGAGGTCCTCGACCCCGTAGAGGAACCGCGTGGGGACACCGCGCTCGCGCAGCGCCCGGTGGATCTGGTCGTGGATGACGGGGCCGCGCAGGCTCCCCACGTGCACCGTCCCGGACGGCGTCTTGGAGTCGTTGACGACCTGCGGGCCGTCGACCGATGCGGCGAGCTCGTCGGCCCAGAACATGCGCGGTCCTCTCCCTGCCGGCCGCGCCTCGCGCGCGGCCGTGCGTCAGCTGATCGACCTGACCGTGTACACCACGTCGCCGGCGGGGGCCTTCACGACGACCTTCTCGCCCACCTTCCGGCCGAGCAGCGCGCGGCCCACGGGGGATTCGTTGCTGATGCGGCCGTCGGCCGGCTTCGCCTCGGTGGACCCGACGATGTGGTACGTCATCAGGCCCTCGTCGGCGTCGAGCTCGACCGTGGAGCCGATGCTCACGTGGTCGTTGGAGCGCTCCTCTTCGATGATCACGGCGCTCTTGATCTTGTGCTCGAGCTCGGCGATCCGTCCCTCGACGAAGGCCTGCTCGTTCTTGGCCTCCTCGTACTCGGCGTTCTCGGAGAGGTCGCCGTGCTCCTTGGCCTCGCTGATGCGCGCGGCGATCTCGGGGCGCTTGACGGCGATCATCTCGTCGAGCTCGGCGCGGAGGTGCTGGAGGCCCTCGCGGGAGACGTATGTCGGCTTGTTGTTCATCACGGCTCGGTCGTCCTTGCGGCTGGTGCGGCAGCGGCCGTGCAGGGGGGTCGTCTGACAGCGAACGAACCCCAGGGCGTGCGGTGAGCCGCGCCCGGGAGTCCGGTCCGGCGTATGGTAGCCCGCCGCGCCCCGTGGCGCAAAGGCGGAATGCTACTCCGCGAGCTCCACGATGCGCGCGCGGATCCGCCGACGCGCCGCGACGTCGCGACAGGCGATGAAGACCGTGTCGTCGCCGCTCACGCTGCCCACGACGCCGGGCCAGCGCGCGCGATCCAGGGCCGCGGCGATCGGGTGGGCGGAGCCGGGGAGGGTGCGGACGACGACCATCGTGCCGGACTCGCCCACCTCGACGGGCAGCTCGCGGAGGAGGGACCGGAACCGGTCCTCGCCGGTCGGGTCGGCATCGGCGAGGCGGGCGGGCAGCGCGTAGACGTGCGCCCCGTCCCGGACGACCTTCACGAGCCCGAGCTCCGCGATGTCGCGACTGATCGTCGCCTGGGTGACGCGGTAGCCGCGCTCGCGGAGCGCCGTGGCGATCTCCTGCTGCGTGCGGATGGTCCGCTGCTGGACGAGGTCGGAGATCATCCGCTGGCGGAGGCGCTTCATCACTTCCATGTCAGGCCACGTCCCCGTCAGCGGGCGAGCAGCGCGACGACGATGATCGCCGCGAGGATGAGCCGGTAGACGACGAAGATGGTCATCGGATGCGTCCGCAGCCACCGGAGGAGGAAGCCGATGGCGACCATCCCGGTGAGGAACGCCGCGACCATCCCGGCCACCAGCGGGAGCACCTCGATCGTCACGCCCGTCTCGCCGCTGAGCAGCTTCTTCGTCTCGTACGCGCCCGTCCCCGCGATGATCGGCGCGGACATGAGGAAGCTGTAGCGCGCGGCGGCCTCGCGGGTGAGGCCGAGGAAGAGTCCCGCGGAGATGCTGATCCCCGAGCGGCTCACGCCGGGCACGAGGGCGATCGCCTGCGCGACGCCGATCCCGAAGGCGCCGGGGAAGCCGAGCCGGTCGAGGTCGAACGCCTTCGCGCCCCAGCGGTCCGCGACCCAGATGATCGCCGCACCGATGAGCAGGGCGATCGCGACGATCCCCGGCGCGCGGACCTGCGTCTCGATCACGTCGTTGAGCGCGAACCCGACGATGGCGGCGGGGATCGTGGAGACCACGATGAGCCAGGCGAGGCGGCGGTCCGGGTCCCCGCGGAACGACCGGTCGCGGATCGTCGCGAAGCCGGCCGGGATGAGCCGGAGCCACTCGCGCCAGAAGTAGACGACCAGCGCCGCCAGCGTGCCGAGATGGAGCATCACGGAGAACGCGAGGGAATCGATGAACGGGTCGTTCCACCCGAAGAGGTACGGCACCACGATGAGGTGGCCGGAGCTCGAGATCGGGAGGAACTCCGTGAGGCCCTGGACGACCCCGATGACGATCGCCTGGAGGACGGTGTCCATGCGGGCTCCCGGGTAGCGGCGAGCCCGGCCGTCGACGACGGCCGGGCTCGGGCGCGAACGCTAGCGGACGAAGAGCGGCGCGAGGACCAGGGTGATCGTCGCGAAGAGCTTCACGAGGACGTGGAGGGACGGGCCGGCGGTGTCCTTGAACGGGTCGCCCACCGTGTCGCCGACGACGGCGGCGGCGTGCGGCTCGGTCTTCTTGCCGATGACCTTGCCGGCCTCGTCGAGGAGGTGGCCGGACTCGATGTACTTCTTCGCGTTGTCCCACGCGCCGCCGCTGTTGTTCAGGACGGTGGCGAGGAGGACGCCGGCGATCGTGCCGACCATGAGGAACCCGGCCACGGCCTCGTAGCCGAAGAGGAGCCCCACGATGACCGGGGTGAAGACCGCGACGAGGCCGGGGAAGATCATCTCGCGGAGCGCGGCGCGGGTCGTGATGTCCACGACGCGCGCGTAGTCCGGCTTCTGCGTGTAGTCCATGATCCCGGGCATCTCGCGGAACTGGCGGCGGACCTCGACGATGATCGCGGAGGCGGCCTTGCCCACGGCGCGGATCGCGAGCGAGCTGAAGAAGTACACGATCATCGACGCGATGAACGCGGCGAGGAAGACGTTCATGTCCGCGAGGTTGACCGACGTCATGAGCTGGACGTCGGGCACGCCGGCGAGGATCTGCCGGCCGAGGATCAGGTTGACCTTGTCGATGTAGGCGGAGAAGAGGAGGAAGGCGGCGAGGGAGGCGGACGCGATCGCGTAGCCCTTCGTCAGCGCCTTCGTCGTGTTGCCGACCGCGTCCAGGCGGTCCGTGATCTGGCGGGCGCTCGCCTCGGCGCGGCTGAACTCGGTGATGCCGCCGGCGTTGTCCGTGATGGGGCCGAACGTGTCCATCGCGAGGATGTACGCGGTGGTCATGAGCATGCCCATCGTCGCGACCGCGGTCCCGAAGACGCCGCCGACGTTGTTGCCGGCCTCGTTCACGAGGCCCGCCTGCGAGCCGAGCCAGTGGCTCAGGAAGAGGGCGATGACGATCGTGATCGCGGTGACGGCGGTGGTCTCGAACCCGACCGCGATGCCCGAGATGATGTTGGTCGCCGGGCCCGTCTTGGAGGCCTCGGCGATCTCCTTCACCGGGCGCCAGGCGCCGGCGTGTAGAACTGGGTGATGTAGACGAACGCGATCGAGGTCGCGAGGCCGACGAGGCCGCAGAGGAAGAAGTAGATCCAGATCGGGATCCCGTTCGTGCCGGTGGCGTTGTCCGTGTTCCCGGGGCCCATCATCACGAACGTGACGAAGGCCAGGGCGACCGCGGAGAGGGCGGTGGTCACCCAGTAGCCGCGGTTGAGCATCCCCATGGGGTCCGCGTCCTCTTTGCCGCGGATCGTGAACATCGCGATCATCGTCGCGAAGAGGCCGAAGGACCGGACGACGAGCGGGAAGAAGATCCACGCCTCGGGGTTCGGCCAGCCCAGGCGGGTGGCGATCCCCCAGACGGCGACGCCGAGGATCATCGCGCCGATGTTCTCGGCGGCGGTGGACTCGAAGAGGTCGGCGCCACGGCCGGCGCAGTCGCCGACGTTGTCGCCCACGAGGTCCGCGATGACGCCCGCGTTGCGCGGGTCGTCCTCGGGGATCCCGGCCTCCACCTTGCCGACGAGGTCGGAGCCCACGTCCGCGGCCTTCGTGTAGATCCCGCCGCCGAGCTGGGCGAAGAGGGCGACGAAGGAGGCGCCGAAGCCGAAGCCGACGATGAGGAACGGGGCGACCGCCGGGTGGTCGAAGCCGCCCATGACGGCGAACATCCCGTAGACGCCGAGGAGGGAGAGCGCGACGACGAGGAAGCCGGAGACCGCCCCGCCGCGCATGGCGACCTGGACGGCCTCCACGACGCTGCGCTGGGCGGCGGACGCGGTCCGGAGGTTCGCCTTCACCGAGATGTACATCCCGATGATCCCCGACGCCATCGAGCAGGCCGCGCCGACGAGGAACGCGATGCCCGTCCGGATGCCGAGGTCGATGCCGAAGATGTCCGTGTCCGCGACCTGCTGCGTCTCCACGAGGGAGATGACGGCCGTGAGGACGACGGCGCCGAGGAGGGCGAGGAGGGCGATCGTCGTGTACTGGCGGCGGATGAACGCCACCGCACCCTCGAAGATCGTGGCGGCCACGTCCTGCATCGCCTGGGTGCCCTTGTCGCGGCGGAGCACGTCCCGCGCCAGGTACAGCGCGAAGAGCACCGCGAGTGAGCCCCGCGGGCAGGATGATGAGCTGGAGCGTCTTGCTGTCCATCGCCGGGCCTGGTCCCTCCTGAGCGAGCGCGCGGACCGCCGTCGGCCCCGGGAGGCCGTCACCGGCGGGGATGCCCGGCGCGCGCGCCAGAATGGGCAGCACGCTCGCGCGGAGCGCGTCGAGTGTATCGACGCGACGAGTCCCGGGTCAATCCGCGGCGGCGCCGGCAGGGGTCCGGACGGGCCGCCCGCGACGGTCGGCGAGCCGCCGGACCGGCGCCCGGCCGAGCCGCGCGTGCCACGAAGCGGGCGCGCTCCGGGTGACGCCCACCTATACCACCTATACTGCCGGACTTGTGAGCAGACGCCCGGTCGGGTGCCTCTTCGAGATCGTCGAGACGCTCGTCCTCACCCTCATCATCTTCTTCGTCATCCAGACGTTCGTCGCACAGCCCTATCGCGTCGAGCAGCAGTCGATGGAGAAGACGCTGGAGCCCGACCAGTACGTCCTGGTCGACAAGCTCACGCCCCGAATTCGACGACTACAAGCGGGGCGACATCGTGATCTTCGACCCGCCCGCCTCGTGGGCCGGCGGTCACGGCACCCCGTACATCAAGCGGATCATCGGCCTGCCCGGCGACGCGATCTCGATCCGGGACGGGCTCGTGTACGTCAACGACGTCGCGCTCCAGGAGCCGTACCTCTACGAGGGCCAGCCGACGGTCGCGACCGGCCCCGACGACTCATGGACCATCCCGGCCGGCGAGCTCTTCGTGATGGGCGACCATCGGGAGGACTCCGCGGATTCGCGCGTCTTCGGGCCGGTCCCGCGCGACCGGGTCATCGGGCGCGCATGGCTGCGGTACTGGCCGATCTCGACCTTCGGCGTCCTGCCGACGCCCACCTACCCGGAGCTCGCCGGCACGACCGGCGCCGGCGCGTCGAGCCCGGCTCCCGGGAGTCCGGAGGCGAGCCCGAGCGCGCCGTGATCGCGCTCGTCGGCCTCGTCGCGGCGGTCGTCGTCGTCGCGAGCGCCGTCTTCGCGGTCTCCGCGCGGGACGCACGCGCGGGGATCGTCGGCCTCGTCCTCGCCTCCGTCGCCTCCGCGGTCATCGCGGACCCGCTCCCCGACCTCGTCCCGCTGGCGTTCCGCGTCGTCGCGGCCCTCTTCGCCGGGTACCTGCTCTGGGTGACGATCCGCGAGACCGACACCCGCACCGGCAGCTCGGCGCTGGGATGGCCGGCGGAGACGATGGCGGCGGCCGCGGCCTTCGCCATCGGCTTCGCGCCGAGCCTCCTGGAGACCGAGCGCGCCGGACCCGACGCGGCGCTCGCGGCCGGGTTCGCGCTCATCATCCTCGCGGTCGTCCCGGTGATCTTCGCCCGCGACGCCTTCCGGCTGGGCATGGGCCTCCTGCTCCTCCTCGACGGCGCGGCCCTCGTCCGCGTGGGGATCGCCGGCAACCCGACGTCGCTCGAGCAGCTGGCGTTCGGGATCCTCGTGATCGGCGTGGCCGGTGCCGCGAGCGTCGTCGCGCTCAACGCGTACGCCGTCTCCGGGACGCTCGAGGTGGGCGTCGCGCCCGGCCCGGAGGACGATCGGTGACCGCCTCCGGGGGCGGCCGATGACGATCCTCGCCTTCCTCGTCATCACGTTCGGGATGGGGACGGCGGGACTCCTGACCCGGCGCCGCCCGCCCGTCTCGATCGCCCTCGGCTTCGTCGGCCTCGATCGCGGCGGTGGTCTCGGCGCTGCTCATCTCGTCCGGCGACCGGCTGGTCGTGGGCACGAGCGCGCTCGTCGCGACCGACTTCATGCGCCTCTTCGTCCTCTTCGGCAGCGTCGCCGCCCTCGCGCTCTGCGCGATGGCCCTGGTGGAGGGGTGGCAGCGGAACCTGCCGAGCGCGATGCTGCTGGCGCTCGGCGCGCTCGCCCTGGGCCTCGGCCTCGCGGACCCGGTCGCCGGCCTCGCGGCGACCGCCGCCGCCGGGCTGCCGGGGGTCCTCGTCGCGATCACGACGCCGGTGGACGCGCGCGGCGTCCGGGCCGCCGAGCGCGAGCTCCGCGCGGTCGCCGTCACCGGCGCGCTCGCGATCGTCGCGGCGGCGCTCGTCTCCGGGCCGTCGGGGCTCCTGAACCTCCCGGTCACGATCGTGGGCATCGCCTACCTCGCGATGGCCTTCGCGGTCGCGGTCCGGATCGGCGCGATCCCGTTCCATTCGCGCGTCGCGCGGGTGACCGGCTCCGCCCCGGTCGCGGCGCTCCCGCTCCTGCTCGCCTGGGCCCCCGCGGGCTTCGCGAGCGCCGCGCTCGTCTGGGTCGACGGGAACATCGCGACGACCGCGATCCCGCTGGAGTCCCAGCGCATCGTCATCGTCGCCGTCGGGCTCCTCTGCATCCTCCTCGGGATCGTCGCCGCCACGATCCAGGACGACATCGAGCACGTCGTCGGCTACTCCGTGATCCAGGACGCCGGGTTCGTCATGCTCGCCCTCGCGATCTTCGACATCGCGGCGTGGGAGCCGGCGCGCGCCTGGCTGCTCATCTACATCGTCACGAAGAGCGCGTTCGCCGGGTGGGCGCTCGCGATGCGGACCTCCTTCGGCACCAGCCGGATCGGCGAGCTGTCCGGGTGGGTCCGCCGCGCGCCCATCCTCGCGGTGACGCTGCTCGCGATCGTCGCCGCCACCGTCGGGATCCCGGGCGTCCTCGTCTTCGACGTCCGGTCGCATCTCGCCGACCTCGCGCTCGGCTCGCCCCTGGGGCTCCTGGCGGTCGCCGGCGGCTTCGCTTCCCTCCTCTACTACGGCCGGCTGGCGAAGGTCGGCATCGGCCCCGTCGCCCCGCTCGTCGCGGCGTACCCCGGGATCGCGCCGCGCGGGCCGGGGTGGGTCCGCGCGCACGCCGCGGCGGACGCCGGCGGACCGTCGACCGGCCCCGAGCCCGGCGGTGACATCGCGGAGGCGCCGGCCGTGCCCGCCGGGGCGGCGACGGCAGGGACGGTGGCGGCCGACGCCGGGAGGCGCAGCCGCCGCGCTCCGGCACCGGACCAGCTGGCGATGGACGACCTGGCCGCCGCCGGCGCCGCGTCCGCCGGCGCCGCGCCCGCGGTCGCATCCGAATCCGCCGACGACGATGTCTCGCTCGACGCGGCGGAGGAGGCGGCCGCGCCCGATCAGGGCTCCGCGTGCCCGAGGCGCCCGGGCCGGAGGCCGTCCCGGCGGCGGCCGCAGCGGCGGCCGCGCGGCAGCGCGCGGCACGGCCCGGCCCCGCGGTCGCGGCGTCCGCGGGGACTCCGTCGTCTCGCGGGCCGTCGATGGACCCGCTGCGCCGCGACCCGAAGGAGCTCACGCAGGCCTGGGCGCGCGAGGCACTCGAGCGGGCGGGCCTCGCCCCCGCCGGCGGGTCCGACCCCGGCGACGGCGCCATCCCGCCCTCGGGGACGGGGGCCGCGGACGCGGGCTCGCGCACGCTCCCCCGGTCGACGGGCGTGCACGTCATCCCGCCGGTCGCGGACGCGGGGGCGCCGCAGGATCCGTGGAGCGCGGAGGCCGCGGCCGAGAGCGAGCGGCGATCGCGCCGCTGCGGAGCCCGGCGCCGGACCCGCATGGCCGGAGGGCGGGGTCGAAGGGGACGGGTCCGGCTCGGCCGCCGCGGCGCGAGCGGCGCCCCCGCGAGCGGCGCCGGGCCGCCGTCGGCGATGGAGGCACGGCCGGTCGCGGCGGGCCGGTGCGGCCGCGCGACCTGTGGGTCGCGAACCGCCTGCTCGTCGTCGCGCTCCTCGCGCTCGGGCTCTCCGCGATGGGCGTCGCGGCGGCCGTCGGCGCGTTCGGCGTCGCGGATGCGGCGAAGGCCGCCGCGCCCGCGTCCGGCGGCGGGGCCGAGTACGGGCCGATCCAGGGCGGCGGCGAGCCGACCGGGCCGGGCGAGGTGACGGGGCCTGCGGACGGGTCGCCGGCGCCCGCGGCCACGGAGCCGGGATCGTCGACCGGCACGGACGCGTCCGCCGGGACGGATACCGCTGCCCCGGAGGGCTCGGCCGTCCCGTCGACCGAGGCGCCTTCGGGTCAGGCGCCGGACGCCACGAGCGGGGCGGAGGCCACCTCCGCCCCGTGACCGCCGGCCCGCCGCACGCGGCGGGCGCGCGGGCGCCCGCGTCAGTCGGCCGGGGAGAGGACCCAGCGGTCCACGTCGCGCGTGTAGTCGACGATCTCGCCCGGCGCGAACCAGAGCGCGAGCTCGCTCACGGCCGTCTCGGGGCCGTCGGACGCGTGGACGAGGTTCTGCGCCGTCTCCATCGCCAGGTCGCCGCGGATCGAGCCGGGCGCCGCCTCGTGCGGGCGGGTGGCACCGACCATCGAGCGGACCATGACGATCGCGTTCGGGCCCTCGAGCGCGACCGCGACGAGCGGGCTCGACGTGATGAAGTCCACGAGGCCGCCGAAGAACGGGCGCTCGCGATGGACCGCGTAATGCGCCTCGGCGAGCTCGCGGTCGACGGCGACGAGCTTCAGGCCGACGATCTTCAGCCCGCGCTCCTCGAAGCGGCCGAGGATGCGGCCGACGAGCTGGCGCTGGACGCCGTCGGGCTTCACGAGGACGAGGGTGCGCTCGGTCACGATGGTTCCTCCATGGATGGGCCTGGTGCGGGGGTCGGGTCGTCCGCGGCATCCGCCGCGGCGTCCGGGGAAGGCGTGGCTGCCGCGTCGCCCGCGGCATCGGGGCGCCTCCGGCGCACCGGCCGCGACGGGGCCGGTGGCGGCGGAGGCGTCGGGGGCGGCCGCGGGGCGCTCCGCGAGCGCCATCGCGGCCGCGGCGTAGCACCGCAGCGCGTCGGACTGATGTCCCACGATCCGGAAGGCGTCGCCCCGGAGCAGGTCGTAGGCCGGCCCGGGGGTGCCGCCGACCGTCGAGAGGATCGCCGGCGCCAGCGCGGGCGAGAGCCGCATCGCGACGGCGAGGTGCAGCGCGGCCGTCTCGCGGTCGCCCGCGGCGAGGGCGTCGGAGCCGGCGGCGAACGCCGCCCGCGGGTCCGCGGCGGCGGCGGCCTCCGGCGTCGCCGCGACGGGCCCGCCCACGGCTCCGGCCACGGCCCTCCCTGCGCCGATCGGCACGAGCGGAGCGATCGGCGCCGACGCCGCCGGCTCCACGAGCGAGCCGAGATCGCGGCGCGGCTCCGGGTCCGGCGATGCGCGGTCCATCCCGGGCGGCCACGGCGCGCCGAGGGGCATCCCGGCCACGACCCCGTCGATCGGGAGGGTCGCACGACGCATGACGCGCGTCACCAGGGCCTCGGCGTCCTCGGCGCCGCCGCGCGAGGCGGCCGCCGCCTCGGCGGCGATCACGAGGGCGAGGAGGTCGTCTCCGCCGGTGGCGATGTGCGCGGCGGCGGCCTCGCCGGCCCCCTGCAGGTCGCCGGTCCGCCACCTGGCCTCGGCGATGTCCACGAGCGCGTCGTCGTCGAGCTCGCCGATCCCGGCGGCCGCCTCCAGCTCGGCGCGCGCGAGCGCGAGCGCGCCGGTCCGCAGGTGGATGCGGGCCATGCGCAGTCGGGCGGGGCGACCGCCCGGCAGGGAGCCGGGCCGTGTCGCGGGGCCCCGGGTCGGAGGCGGGATCCGGGCGCCCGGCCGGATCACGGGGCTCTCCACGGGCTCGGTGCCGGTCATCGCGCGCCCCCGGAGAGCCGGAGTGCGGTCGCGATCCCGCGGGCCGACCCCTTCGGCGCCACGAGCGCGAGCCGGAGGCCGTCGTCGACGAAGAGCTCGCCGGCGAGCCGGCGGATCGCCGCGGCGTCCACCGCCCTGATCTCGTCCACGGCCTCCTCCAGGGTGTGCACCCGGTCGTGGAGGGCCTCCTGGCCACCGATCCACGACGCGAGGTGGCGGGTCTCCTCGAGCCGGAGCTCGAGCCGGCCGCAGAGGTACCCCTGCGCCTTGCGGAGCTCGTCCGCGGGGACATCCTCGTCCCGGAGCCGCTCGAGCTCGTCGAGGATGGCACGGACGGCCTTGCGGACGTTCGACGGGTCCACGCCGGCGCGCACGACGAGCGCCCCCGTGTCCGCGTAGTCGATGAAGTACGAGTCCACGTCGTACGCGAGCCCGCGCTCCTCCCGCACCGTCAGGAACAGCCGGCTGCTCATCCCCTCGCCGAGCACCCCGTTGAGCACCTCGAGGATCCACTGGTCCGGGTGGTCCCGCCGAAGGGCCGGCACGCCGAGCGAGAGCTGGACCTGCGTCGTGTCCCGCCGCTCGACCACCACGCGCTCGCCGGCCGGCAGCGCGGGCGCCGGCTCGGGCGCGGGCTTCGCCGGGCGCTCCACGCCCGACGCGAACGCGTCGGCCACCATCGCGACCGCGTCGTCGCGCGGGAGGTCGCCCACGATCGAGACGACGACGTCCGACGGCCCGTAGCACGCCGCCCAGAAGCCGAAGATCGTCTCCGCGGAGAGCCCGCGGACGGTGGACTCGTCGCCGGCGATCTCGCGGCCGAGCGCCCCGTCGCCGAACATCGCGCGGTCGAAGAGGATCCCAGCGTACTCCGCCGGATCGTCCGCGTACGAGCGGATCTCCTCGACGATCACGTCCTTCTCGCGCTCGACCTCCGCCGGGTCGAGGAGCGGCCGGGTGACCAGCTCCCCGATGACGCGGACCGCGCGCTCGCGCTCGCGGTCGGGGACGCGCGCCCAGTAGACCGTGGACTCCCGGTCCGTCGCGGCGTTGCACCCGCCGCCGACCTCCTCGATCGCCTCGGAGACCGCGCGCGTCGTGGGGTACGAGGCCGTCCCCTTGAAGGTGAGGTGCTCCATGAAGTGCGCGACGCCGGCGTCCTCGGGGCGCTCGTGGCGCGCGCCGGCGAGGACGTATGCGGCGATGGAGAGGGAGCGCGCGCCGGGCACGCGTGCGCTGATGACGCGCAGCCCGTTCGGCAGCGCGGTGCGGTCGTACATCGGCGGAAGCGTACCGGAAACGGGACGGCCGGCCCGGGATGGTCCCGCGCCGGCCGTCGTCGTGCGCCCCGCCGTGCGGGGCCGTGGGATCAGATGCCGAACGTCTGCTGGATCCAGGGGATCGAGAAGTAGAGGACGAACGCGGCGGACGCGATCCACAGGAGCGGGTGGATCTCGTTCGTCTTGCCCTTCACGACCTTGAGGAACACGAACGCGATGAACCCGGCGGCGATGCCGTCGGTGATCGTGTACGTGAACGGCATGACGACCATGGTCACGAGGGCGGGGAAGAGGTCGTCGATGTCGGTCCAGTCGATCTCCTTGGCGATCGTGAACATGAGGTAGCCCACGACGACGAGGGCCGGGGCCGTCGCCTGCGCCGGGATGATCGCGATCACCGGCGCGATGAACATCGCGAGAAGGAAGAAGACCCCGACGACGACCGCGGTGAGGCCGGTCCGGCCCCCGTCGGAGACGCCCGCCGCGGACTCGATGTACGTCGTGTTCGAGCTGGTGGAGAACAGGCCGCCGAGCACCGCGCCGATCGAGTCGACGAGCAGGACCCTCTTGATCCCGGGGAGCTTGCCCTTCTCGTCGAGGAGGCCGGCTTCCTCGCCGACGCCGATGACGGTGCCCATGGTGTCGAAGAAGTCCGACAGCATGAGGCTGAAGACCGTCAGGGCGATCGTGATGAAGGAGTAGGCCGGGTTCGTCCAGACCTCCCACAGCGCGCCCGACGTCAGCGGGGCGAGGATCGTGGAGAACGGGTTGTCCGCGCCGAAATCGGTCAGCCAGTGGTCCGGGAGCTGGGCCGCGCCGGGGGCCATGCCGGACTTGTCGGGTCCGAAGACCGCCTGGAGGATGATCGCGAAGATCGTCGCGACGATGATGCTGATGAGCAGGGCGCCCTTCACCTTGCGCGCCATCAGGGCGAGCGCGACGAAGAGCCCGAGGATGAAGACGAGGATGGCGGGCGTGTTGAGCGCGCCGAGCCCGAGCGGGGTGCCGCCACCGCCGACGACGAAGCCGCCCTCGACGAGGCCGATGAGCAGGATGAAGAGGCCGATGCCGACGGCGATCGCCCTCTTCAACGACATGGGGATCGCGTCCATCAGCTGCTCGCGCAGGCCGGTGAGCACGAAGATCGTGATCAGGACGCCTTCCCAGAAGATGATCGCCATCGCCTGCTCCCAGGGCATCCCCTTCCCGAGGATGAGCTGGTAGGCGACGACGGCGTTGAGCCCGAGGCCGGCCGCGAGCGCGAAGGGGTAGTTGGTCGCGAGCCCCATCGCGAGGCACAGGATCCCGGCCGCGAGGGCGGTCGCGACGATCGTGGGGATGAAGGGCGGACCCTTGCCCTCCGTCGCGCCCGAGAGGATCCCGGGGTTCACCGCGATGATGTAGGCCATGACCATGAACGTGGTCAGGCCGGCGCGGAGCTCGGTCGAGAGGGTCGTCTTCCTCTCGCCGAACCTGAAGAACGTTGCGATCGCCTCCACGGGCTCACCTCTCTCGTGGGCGCGGTGGCGCCCGGATCCTCCACCGAGGGCTCGGCGCGGAGTCCCGGCCGCGCCGTCCCCTTCCCTCTCGGCGCGCGCCTCGCGCGCGCCCCTCCCCGCGCCCGCCCCGCGCGCTCTCTCTTCGCGCGGGTGCCGCAGCGCCGGCGTCAGTCGTCCGGATCGAGCCCGCTGAGCTCCATCTGGACGTAGTCCGACTCCGGCAGCCGCAGCTGCCGGTCCGCGACGCCCGGACCATCCAGCGTCGCGAACTCGATGCGGATGCGCTCGTCGCCCTGGACGAGCGTGTAGGAGAGCAGCTGGTCGGGACGCGTGTCGAACTCGAGATGCTCGAACGAGTCGACGTTCAGGCAGATCACGAGCGGGGTGAAGTACGTGGAGGTCTCCGGCTCGTCGGAGACGATCCGCTCGACCCAGCCGGTCCCGCTCGCGACGATCTCGCTCCCGCGCAGGTACGTGTAGGTGATCGTCTGCTTCAGGAGGGGTCGGAGCAGGTTGTGGATGTCCGCGCGCCCTGTGACGATGCCGCTGTTGACGTAGAACTTCGCGGCCATCGGCGGGGCGGGCCTCCACGCTCGGTCGTCGCTGCGGCCGGGCACGGGCCGCGTCGGACGCGTCCGATGGTACCGGCCGCCGGGACCCGTCACAAGGCGCTGGCGCATCCCTCGGCGGGTCGCAACCGAGATGCAACCCGCCCCCCTCGATCCTGCCGGCGGATCGCCGGCCGGTCCCCTCCCCGGCGGGCGATACCATGGACCCATGCTTCTGCTCGTCGACGTCGGGAACACGAACATCACGGTCGGGCACCGCCGCCTCCGGAGGGCTCCGCGCCGTCCGCCGCGCGTCCACCCACCGGTCCATGACCGCCGACGAGATGGAGATCCTCCTCGCGGAGCTGCTCGCCCTCGACGGCGCCTCGCTCGACGAGGCCGACCGCCTGGTGATGTCCACCGTCGTGCCGTCGGTGGGTGAGGCTGTCGCGGCCGTCGCCGCGCATCGCGCGATCCCGCTTCTCGAGGCCACTCTGGAGACCGTCCCGGTCCCGGTCCGCGTGGACAGGCCGGCGGAGGTCGGTCCGGACCGCCTCGTGAACGCCTACGCGGCGGCCAGCCTGCACGGGGCGCCCGCCATCGTCGTCGACTTCGGCACCGCCACGACGTTCGACGTGGTCGCGCCGGACGGCGCGTACGTGGGCGGCGCCATCGCGCCCGGCCTCGAGCTGGGGCTGGAGGCCCTCGCAGCGCGGACCGCCCGCCTCCCGCGCGTGGAGCTGCGCGAGCCCGCGACCGTGATCGGGCGCGACACGGTCACCGCCATCCAGGCGGGCGCCGTCGTCGGATACCAGGCGCTGGCGTCCGGGCTGCTCGCGCGGACCCGGGCGGAGCTCGCGGCGGAGGCGCACGTGGACCCGGCGTCGATCCACGCGATCCTCACGGGGGGCCTCTCCGCCGCCCCGTGGGCGCGCGGCGTGGAGGGCGTGGACGTCATCGACCCGGACCTGACGCTGCGCGGGCTGATGCTCCTCGGCGGCGGGACGGTCGGATGAGCGCGACGGGCGGCGGCGGGCCGAGGCGGCCACCGGGACAGGGCGGCGCCCTCCCCGACCGGCACCTCGAGGGGGCGACCGGCTCGGGCCGGCTCGCGGGCCGGTTCGTCGGGCTCGGGATCACCGGGTCGATCGCCGCCTACAAGGCGGTCGAGCTCCTCCGCCTCCTCCGCGCGGAGGGCGCGGAGGTGCAGTGCATCCTGTCGAACGGGGCTTCGCGGTTCGTCGCGCCCCTCGCGCTCGAAGCGCTCTCCCGGCGCCGGGTGGACGCGGACGTGCTCGCGCTCCTGCCGGACGGGCGGATCGGCCACATCATCGTCGCCGACGCCGCGGACGTGCTGGTGGTCGCGCCCGCGACCGCGGCATGGATGGCCGCGATGGCGAGCGGCCTCGCGAGCGACACCGTGACGGCGACCTGCCTCGCCACGTCGGCGCCCGTCGTCGTGGCGCCGGCGATGGACGGCGACATGTGGAGCCACCCCGCGACCCAGGCGAACGCCGCTCGGCTCCGCGAGTTCGGCTACGCGATCGTCGGCCCGGACGAAGGACCGCTCGCGTCCGGCCAGACGGGCCCCGGGCGGCTCGCCCCCCTCCCCGACATCGTGGACGCGATCGTCGCGGCGGTCGCCGGACGCACGGTCCGGGCGCCGGACCCGTCCGCGCTCCCGCCGACGATCGGCACGGTCCGCGAGGCGGACCTCGTGGGGCAGCGCGTGGTCGTGAGCGCCGGCGGGACCGCCGAGCCGATCGACCCCGTCCGCTACATCGGGAACCGCTCCACCGGGAAGATGGGCTTCGCCGTCGCGGAGGCCGCCCGGGACCGCGGCGCCGACGTGACGGTCGTCGCGGGGATGACGTCGGTCGCGACCCGCCGGACGGCGTCCGGGTCGTGCGCGCCGAGACCGCCGAGGCGATGCGGGCCGCGATCGTGGACCTGCTGGGGCCCGCCGACGGCGCGCCGGGGTTCGACGCCCTCGTGATGGCGGCCGCGGTCGCCGACTTCCGGCCGCGCACCGTGGCTGCCGGGAAGCTGCAGCGCGCGGACGGCCTCACGCTCGAGCTGGAGCCCACGCCGGACGTGCTCGCGGAGGTCGCCGCCCTCGCGCGATCGCAGGAGGCACGGCCGGGCGGGTCGCCGCGTCCCGTGCTCGTCGGCTTCGCGGCCGAGACGGGCTCGCTCGATCGGGCGCCGGAGAAGCTCCGTCGGAAGGGCGTGGACCTCCTGGTGGGGAACGACGTCGCAGAGCCGGGATCCGGCTTCGGGACGGAGACGAACCGTGTCACGATCCTCCGCGCGGATGGCGCGCGGGACGACCTGCCGCTCCTCCCGAAGCGGGAGGTGGCGGACAGGATCCTCGACGCGGTCCGGGCGGCGCTCGACGCGCGCGCCGCGGACGATGAGAGGCACAGCGGGCCGGCCGCCGCCGGCGATGGCGCAGGTGGTGAGGCTCGATGAGTGCGACGGGCACGCCCGGCACGGGCGCAGGCGGGACGGGGAAGGTCGCCCGGACGACGGTCGCGGACATCGCGCGGATGTATGCGGACGGACGGCGCATCCCGACCGTCACCGCGTTCGACTACCCGAGCGCCCGGCTCGCGGACGAGGCGGGGATCCCGCTCATCCTCGTCGGCGACTCCCTCGCCCAGGTGATCCTCGGCTACGAGACGACCGTCCGGATCTCGCTGGACGAGATGATCCACCACACGCGCGCCGTGGTGCGCGGGGCGCGACGGGCGATCGTCGTGGGCGACATGCCGTTCCTCTCGTACGCCACCCCGTCGGACGCGCTCGCGGCCGCCGGCCGCTTCCTCCGCGAGGGCGGCGCGCAGGCGGTCAAGGTCGAGGGCGGGCGGCGGTCGGCGTCGGTCGTCGAGTACCTCGTGCGCAACGGCGTCCCGGTGATGGGCCACATCGGGCTGACGCCGCAGGCGATCAACGCGATCGGGAAGGTCCGCGTCCAGGGGAAGACGAAGGACCAGGCGCGTGCGCTCATGGCCGACGCCCTCGCGATCGCCGAGGCGGGCGCGTTCGCGATCGTCCTCGAGCTCATCCCCGAGCAGCTGGCGGCGGCGATCACGGATCGGCTGCGGATCCCGACGATCGGGATCGGGTCCGGCGCCGGGTGCTCCGGCCAGATCCAGCTCTACACCGACCTGCTCGGGCTGTCGATCGACCACCTCCCGCGACACTCGCGCCGGTACCTCACGCTCCGCGAATCGATCGCCGAGGCACTTCGGCAATACGCCGCCGACGTGGAGGATGGCGCGTTCCCCGGCGAGGCGGAGTCCGTCCGCATGGACGACGACGTGCTCGACGAGGCGCTGGGTCGGACGCACGCGGACCGGGCGGGCGACGACGTCGCCGGCACGAGCGTCATCCCGCTCGACCGGGACCTCTGAGGACCGCGGTGGCCGGGAGCGGGCCGGTCGTCGCCCGGACGCGCGAGGAGCTCCGCGCCGCCCTCGACGGCACGCCCCGTCCGCGCGGGCTCGTCCCCACGATGGGGGCGCTCCACGCGGGCCACGCGTCGCTCCTGCGCCGGGCGCGGTCGGAGTCGGCGACGCTCGTCGCCTCCATCTTCGTCAACCCCACCCAGTTCGACCGAGCCGACGACCTCGCCGCCTATCCGCGGACCTTCGACGACGATCTCGCGATGTGCGCCGCCGAAGGGGTCGACGTCGTCTTCGCGCCGGTCGTCGATGCCGTCTACCCGGCGGGCTCGTCCACGCGCGTGGATCCCGGCCCGATCGGCGAGGTCCTGGAGGGCGCGCACCGGCCCGGGCACTTCGTCGGCGTCGCCACGGTCGTGACGATCCTCCTCGACCTGGTCGCGCCCGACCGCGCCTACTTCGGCGAGAAGGACGCGCAGCAGCTCGTGGTCATCCGCCGGGTGACGCGCGACCTGGGGCTCCCGGTCGAGATCGTGGGGTGCCCCACCGTCCGCGAGCCGGACGGGCTGGCGATGAGCTCGCGGAACGTCCGGCTCGACCCGGACGATCGAGCCGTCGCGCTCGTGCTCCGGCGCGCGCTCGCTCGCCGCGCGCGACGCGTTCGCGGCCGGCGAGAGCGATGCCCATGGCCTGCGCGCCGCGATGCTCGCCGTCCTCGCCGCCGAGCCGGCCGCGAGGGTCGACTACGTGAGCGTCGCCGATCCGGAGACGCTCGAGGAGGCGACGGGCCCGCAGCGAAGGACCGCTGCTCCTCTCGCTCGCCGCGACCGTCGGCGGCGTGCGCCTCATCGACTGCGAGACGCTGCCCCGCCGGGGGTAGCGGCCGCGGTCGGCGACCTGCGGCTCTGGCGGCGCGCCCGCGTGCGCGCTAATGCTCGTCGCGAGGTGCGGCGGGATCGGATCGTTCGAGGGATGCCGCGCCGGCCTGACCGGCCGGCCCTCAGCGGGCGTCGGGCTCGGAGAAGCGCTCGAGGATCCGGTCGAGGTCGAGGTGCTCCGCGACGAGCGTCTTGATCGCCTCGATCTTCTCCGTGTCCGCGGGGTGCGTCTTCACGAGCAGGTCGTGGACGCGGGAGGCGGTCGCGTACGTCTCGGGCTCGACGACGTAGCAGAAGAGGTCCGCACGCCGCACCTCCTCCACGAGGTACGCGCTCGGCGCGTAGCCGCCCGTGAGGACGAGCCCGGCGATCCCCGTGCGCCGGGGGTCGGCGCCGGCCGCGACGGCCTCCGCGCGCGCGGCCGCGGTGCGTGCCGCGGCCGCGCCGATGACGTCCTCACGGTCGCCGGGGACGATGATCAGGTCGCCCTCCTGCGTCGCCTGCATCGCGTGCTCCGCCCGCATCGCCGCGATCGTCACGTGCTCCACCGGGCGGTCCAGGTCGGCGCCCGCGTGCACGAGCTCGCCGGGCATCTGCTCGAGGAGGACCGACAGGGTCGGGTTGGAGAGGAGCGGCACGTACGGCAGCACGCCGAGGAGCTCGATCCCGTGGAGCGCCAGCCCGCGCTCCAGGGTCACGCTCAGCGTCGGGTGCGCTTCGTGGTCGACCTTGTTGACGACCGCCCCGACGACGTCCACGCCGTGGCTCGCGAAGAGCGCGTGGTTGAGGACGATCTCGTCGATCGGCCGGCCCACGCCCGCCTCGCTCACGATGATCGCGCGAGCGCCGAGCATGCGCGCGACGACGGCGTTCGAGAGGCCGATCACCGACCCCACCCCGGCATGTCCGGTCCCCTCGACGAGGAGGACCTCGCGGCCCTGGGAGACCGACGCGTACGCGTGGAGGATCCGCGCGCCGAGGTCCTCCACGACGTCGCCGTTGATGAACGACTTCGTGAAGCCGCGCGGGATGTGGACCGGGCTCAGGTCGGACGGCGGATCGGGCAGGCCGAAGACGTGCTTGACGAGGATGGCGTCCTCGTCGGCAGGGACCCCGTCGACCATCGCGTAGCGCTGGCCGACCGGCTTGATGAACCCGGTCGGGAGGCCGCGATCGATGAGGGCGGCGAGCAGCCCGAGGCTGACGGTCGTCTTCCCGCGGTTCTGGCCGGTGGCGGCGAGGTAGACCTGGCGCATGGGTGGCTGGTCGGTCCCGACCGCTCAGTCGCGCCGGGCGGTCTTGCGGTCCACGAGGGCGACCGCTTCCTGGAGCCGTTCGACGGCCTCCGGCTCGAGCGCGTCCGGCTCGAGGTAGGGGCCCAGGCGCTCGAGGATGTCCGTCGCGAGGGCGACGAAGACGGCGGCGTCGGCGACGAAGAACTGGGGCTCGTTGTTGTAGCGGACGAGCGTCAGCCTGCCCTGGAGGACGCGCCGGTCCTCGACGTGGGCGACCTGCGTCGCGAATGAGTGGCCCTGGATCCCGTCCGGGTTGTTCAGGAAGTTGAGGGCGTTGTCGATCGCGAGCCCGAACCGCGCGCGCCACGCGACGAGGCGCTCGTGCACCTCCGGCGGGATCCGGACCTCGGCCACCTCGTCGAAGATCTCCGGGGCGACCGTCAGGAGCCCGACCAGGGTGGTCCCCGCGCGGGCGCCGAGCATCACCTGGAGCGACCGCTCGAGGGTGAAGACCTCCGAGTCGAAGCGCGGGCTCGTGATCACGTCGGTCAGGAGGTCCTCCACGTTGTCGAGGACCGCGCCGTCCGCGAGCGCGTCGCCGAGGTGGAGGATCTCCTCCTTGAACAGGAACTTCTCTTCGTGGTCGAGCATGCCCGGGATGGTACACCGGGGGCCGGCCCGCCCCGGGGACCGGACCGCCGGGGCTGCGGGTCCCGCGGGCCGCGCGGCCTCGAGACGTCAGGCGGACCAGCGGTCGAAGACGTTCGCGGTCATCCGGCGGACGCGTGGGTCCAGGGGCGTGGTCCGGCCGTTGTACGAGTGCTGGCCGTAGGAGTCGAGCGCCCACGACCACTGGAAGGTCCCGGCGGCGAAGACCCCGCCCGCCGTCCCGGACGGGTCCCGGACGGTGGCGCTGTGCATCGACGGGCTGGAGACGTTCCCCTCCGCATCCGGGTCCTTCCCACGCGCGAGGACGGGAGAACGGGCGACGACCACCGTGCCGTCGGGCGCGAGGTGGGAGAAGTACGCGTCGTACTCCTGCCCGACGAGCGCGGCGATCCTGTCGCCATCGCTGAGGCCCGTGCCGTGGTAGAGCCAGTGGCTCGAGCCGGCGACGACCCAGTCTGCGGGGACCATGACCACGTGGCCGTACATGACGCCGAGGAACCGCGCCTCGGGACGATCCACCGGGTCCTCCCGCCAGCGGCAGGTCGTGAGCTCCGGCTGGATCGTGCGCATCGGGTCGCGCTTCGCGGACTTGTAGCACGTGATCCGGCGGTCCGGACCGTTCGGCGACGGCTCGTTGCGGACCTGCCAGTAGAGCTCGTTCGCGCTGAAGAACGCCGCGTTCATCCCCGCGCCGACCGCCGACTCGAACGCATCGCGCATCGGGCGCGACCAGTACTCGGCGTGGCCCGCGGAGACGCCGAGCCGCCGGCCGGCGAGGATCTCGGGCCGCGTGCCCAGGTCGACGTCCGCGGCGTAGTCGACCTCGCGGCCGGACCGCTCCATCCAGCGGATGAACGCCGCCTCCCACTTCCGCAGGAAGCCCAGGCCGCCGTCCCAGTCGTACGGCCGGTCGAAGCCGACGGTCGCCGCCGCTCGCGTCCCGGTCGGGGTGATGTCCCCGGTGGAGTTGTACGTGTAGAGGCTCTTGCCGCCCCAGGCGTTGTAGGCCTGCCAGGTCGACAGCGCGGAGAGGAAGAGCGTCGGCGCCGGGGTCCGCAGCGACGAGCGGACGATGAACGGGACGGCGCGCGGGGCCGTCCCGTCGATCGGACGCAGGACCGCGACGTACATCCCGCTGCGCCATTCCGTCGGGGACGGTGACGGTCTTGCCGGCCGGCCAGTCGGCCTCCACGAGACCGCTCGCCGCGTCGACGCGGAGGGTCCGGTCCCGCTGTGCGGGGAGCCCGGCGTCGCGACGCACGCGGCGGGCGCCGGCGCCGTCGTACCAGCCCATGCGGTACCAGTCGACGTCGTAGGGCACGGGCGCGAAGACGTGGAGCGCGATCGTCTCGCCGGGCTCCGCGGATGCCGGGACGGCGTATCCCTCGATCGAGGCGGAGAGGCCCAACCCGAGCGCCCACCCCTTGCTCCCCTGCTTCCGGTTCTCGCGGGCGATGCTCGGGCCGGGCGTGGGCGACGGCCCGGGGATCGTGCTCGAAGGCGACGGGGACGGCGAGGGCGACGGCGTGGCGACCCCCGAGGCCTCGGGGGTCGCGGTCGGCGAACCCGTCGCGGCCGGCGAACTCGTCGCGGCCGGCGTCGGCGAGCCGGACGGCGTCGCCGGCGGGGGCACGAGCGTCCCTCGGGGCGGCTCGGTCCAGACGGGTCGCGCCGTCTCGCACGCCGCGACGGCCGTCGCGGCGAGCGCGAGGCCGGCGCCGGTGGCGAGGCGCAGGAAGGCACGGCGAGGGAGGGCGCCCTGATCGGTCATGGGAGAGTCCGATCGTACGTCCTCGGCGCCCGGGGCGCCGAGCGGGGGGTCATCGTCGCGCAGACGAGCCGGCGGCCGGACCCCGGAGGGTCCGGCCGCCGGCATGGGCAGCTGGTCCGTTCGGCCTACGGGTAGAGGCCGCGGAGGGCGGTGGTATCGGCGACGCGCTTCACCGCGACGAGGTACGCCGCGGTCCGCATGTCGCACGTCTCGCGGAGGGCACATCTCGAGGACCTCGCCGAAGCTCCGGTCCATGATCTCCTTGAGCTTGGCGTTGACGACGGCCTCGCTCCAGTGATCGCGGTTGAGGTCCTGGACCCACTCGAAGTAGCTGACGGTCACGCCGCCGGCGTTCGCGAGGATGTCCGGGATCATGAAGACGCCCTTCGCCGCGAGGATCTTGTCGGCCTCGGGGGTGGTGGGACCGTTCGCCGCCTCGGCGACGATCTTCGTCTTCACGTTGGGCGCGTTCTTCTCGGTGATCTGGTTCTCGTACGCGGCCGGGATCAGGACGTCGCACTCGATCTCGAGGAGCTCGGCGTTCGTGATCTCCTTGGAGCCCGGGAAGCCGACGACGGTCCCATGCTCCTTCTTCCACGCGAGGACCTTCGGGATGTCGAGGCCGTCGGCCTGGTAGATCCCGCCGCCGGTGTCGGAGACGGCGATCACCGTGGAGCCTTCGTCGACCATGAGCCGGGCAGCGATGGCGCCGGCGTTCCCGAAGCCCTGCACGACGCAGGTCGACTTCGTGAGGTCCATGCCGAGGTGCTTCGCGGCGTCGACGATCGTGAAGACGCAACCGCGGGCCGTGGCCTCATTGCGGCCTTCGGAGCCGCCCAGGCTGATCGGCTTGCCCGTGACGACGCCCGGGACCGTGTAGCCGGCGTGCATGGAGTACGTGTCCATGAACCACGCCATGACCTGCGGCGTCGTGTTGACGTCCGGGGCCGGGATGTCGCGCTCGGGGCCGACGAGGACCGAGATCTCCGTGAAGAACCGGCGGCTGAGGGCCTCCAGCTCCTTCATCGAGAGCTTCTTCGGGTCGACGACCACGCCGCCCTTGCCGCCGCCGTACGGGATCCCCACGACCGCGCACTTCCAGGTCATCCACATCGCGAGGGCCTTGACCTCGTCGATCGTGACGTCCTGGTGGTAGCGGATGCCGCCCTTGGCCGGGCCGCGGCCGAGGTTGTGCTGGACCCGGTACCCGGTGAAGACCTGGACGGAGCCGTCGTCCATGTGGACCGGGAAGTGGACGGTCAGCTCGCGCCGCGGCTCGCGGAGGATCCGGCGGAGCCCCGGATCGAGATTCAGGCGCTCGGCGGCCAGGTCGAACTGGCGCTGCGCCACGTGCCACGCGTTGATGGTCGCGGCACCCTGCTCGATGGTCATGAAGAGGGAAACCTCCCGTCGCGTGCCACATGGGCCACGCGGCTGCGGGCCGTCGGGGGGACGGCCGACACCCACGCCCGCCCCCCTGGTGTCCGCCGGGAGGGCCGGCGCGTCCTCTATGTGGCCGAGTATACGGGGGCTCCTCGGCCCTCCCGGGAGGGCCGTCCGGTGGTGACCACAGGGCCGTCCGGGAGGGGCCGCCGGGCCGACCGGCACGTCGCTCCGGGGACGTCCGGGCAGGGGTCCCGTGTGCCCGTGGACGTACCTCGTCAGCGAGCGCGGAGGACGATCCCGCCGGTGAACCCGGGGCCGACGTGCGGCCCGATCGACGGCCCGACCGTCTCGGTGACGATCATCGCGGGATCGAGGTCCGGCAGCCGCGCGACGAGCTGCTCGCGGAAGGCGTCCAGCTCCGCGCCGGGCCCGTCGAGGAGGGCGATCCGCTCGACCGGCCGCTCCACGAAGAGCTCGAGGACGCGCGCTCGCGCCTTCGCACGGGTGCGGACCCGCTCGGCCTGGACGACCTCGCCGTCGGCGATCGTGATGATCGGCTTCACGGAGAGGATCGTGCCCACGGCCGCCCGGGCGCCCGAGATGCGGCCGCCGCGCTTGAGGTACTCGAGCGTGTCGAGCGCGACGTACAGATCGAGGTCGGGGACGCGGCTGCGGAGCGTCGCCGCGATCGTCGCGGCGTCGGCACCGGCCGCCGCCATCTCCGCGCCGACGAGCGCGAGGAGCCCCACGCCCATCGAGGCGTTCTCCGAGTCGACGACCTCGATCCGCCTGTCCGGCAGCATGTCGCGGGCGATGGTCGCGCTCTTGTGCGTCGCGGAGAGCTTGCTGCCGACCGTCACGCAGACGATCTCGTCGGTCCCGGCGGCGAAGAGCGCTTCGTACGCCGCCTTGAAGTCCCCGGCGCTCGCGGCCGCGGTCGTCGGGAGCGGCGCGCCCGGGGCGAGCATCCGGTCCCAGAACGCATCGGCCGAGAGCTCCACCCCGGCCCGGAACTCCTGGTCGCCGAAGCGGACGAGGAGCGGGACGATCGTGATGCCCGCCTCCGCGGCGCGGGCCGGGGAGATGTCGGACGCGGAGTCGGTGACGATCGAGACCCTGGCCACGTTCCCCTCCTCCGGGGCGATCTCCCCGGCGGGCCGGGGCGGGGGGCGTGCGACGCCGGGGGTGGCGTCGATGGCGGGGATGATACGGGCGGCGGAGGGCGCTCGTGCCGTCGTCGCGTCGTCCGACGGGCCCCGGAGACGACGTCGCGGGCGCCCGGCGCCCGCCGGGCTCGTCAGTCCGCGGCGGTGACCGGCGGCGATGTCGGGCGTCGGCTCGATGCGGTGCTCGTACGCCCGGAGGCGCCAGAGCGGCAGGACGGCGATCGCGAGGAGCAGGAGTGTCGCGATCAGGAGCCCGTCGATCCCGCGCAGGTCGGCGGCGATGCCGCCGAGCAGGCTCCCCGCGATCTGGCCCAGGGCGAGGAAGACCGAGTACAGGCCCATGATCGCGCCGCGGTCGTGGGGATAGGCCTCGGACATGTCCGCGAGGAGGCCCAGGGCGGCGGGCGTCGCCCCGGCGAGGACGAACAGGCCGGACGCCGCGATCACGGCGGCGGCGAGGAGGAGGAAGACCGGGAGCGACTGGCCGTGGTTCACGATGAGGCCGGCGACCGCGAGCGCGGCACCGCCCGCGATCCCGAGGCCGATGATCGTCGTCCGCCGGAAGACCTTGAAGCGGTCGCCCCACCAGATCAGCCCCGCGAAGAAGACCACGCCGGCGACGACGAACCCCGCGCTGATGAGGACCGGCGAGAAGCCGCCCATGAGCGCCTGGTTCGCGAACTGCGGCGGTGGCTCCCGCACGAGCTGGAAGATCGACTGGCCCGTCCACAGCCCGATCGCCGCGTTGACGGCGATCCACGTGGGCGCGAGCAGCCAGACGTGCGAGGCGCGGAGGATCGCCACGTACCGCCGGGGGCTTCCCGGCCGATGCTCCAGGTGGACCGCGTGCGCGGCCCGGGCGTCGACGACCCCGTAGCGGTAGATGCACCAGGAGACGACGTACAGGCCGGCGTTGAGGAAGAACGCGAGGCGGCCGACGACGACCCAGAGCGGGCCCGCGACGACCATCCCGGCGCCGAGCCCCAGGATCGTGGCGGCCTCGAACCGCGACGACGCCTTCCCGCGCAGGGCCACGTCGCCCGCGGTCGCGAGCGCGATGTACCCGAGGATCGAGGGGACGCTCGCGGCCGACGAGGCGCCCTCGAGCCCGCGGGTGAGCCCGAGGAGCCAGAGGTTCGTCGTGAGTCCGGTCAGGGTCGCGGCCACGATCCCGAAGAGCGGCCCGAGCAGCATGACCCGGCGGTAGCCGGCGCGATCGCCGAGGCTGCCGAAGGCGGGCGAGAGGACGAGCTCGGCGGCGAAGAAGACCGCGCCGAAGATGCCGACGACCAGCGGGCTGACGGCCTCGCCACCCTGCTTCGGCAGGTCCGCGAGGTAGTAGACGAGGAGCGTGCCGGTCAGGCCGGTGCTGAACCGGAGGGTGAACGTCCCCGCGATGACGGCCCAGACCGAGCGATGCACGCTCGCAGCCTAGCGGGCGGGACACCGGACCGAGCGGCCGATGGCGTCCGCGGCGGGGGTGGCGTCCGTCGCGCGCGGCACGGTCCCCGCGCGCGTACGATCGGCGGATGGATCGCGATCTCGCTCTCGACGCACCGGCCGCCCTCGCGGACGGCCGCCCGCTCGTGCCCGCGCTGCTCGCGCGGGGCGCGTCCGGCGCGGTGGTCGCGCCGCATCACCTCGCGGCCACGGCCGGCCTGGGGATCCTCCGGGCGGGCGGGTCGGCGGTGGACGCGGCGATCGCGACGAACGCGGTCCTCGCCGTGGTCATGGGCAGCGCGTGCGGCATCGGCGGCGACGCCTTCTGGCTCGTGTGGGACGCGGGGAACCGCGCGCTCGCCGCGCTCAACGGCTCGGGGCGCAGCGCGGCGCGGCACGTGGACGCCGTGGAGGCGGCCGGCCTCGACGCGGATGCCCCTCCGCGGACCCCTCGCGATCACCGTGCCCGGCGCCGTGGCGAGCTGGGGAGAGGCACATGCCCGCTGGGGCCGCCTGTCGCGCGAGGCGGTGCTCGCGCCCGCGATCGAGCTCGCTGCCGGCGGGTTCCCGGCGTCGGCCGGGTGGATCGCCTCGGTGGAGGCGGGAGCCCGCGCGTTCGGCGTGACGGCCGGCGTGGATGACGAAGCGGGCGCACCGGCGCGCCGCGCGGCCGCGTAGGGGCTGGACCCGCGAGGCTGGGCGAGCGTCTACCGACCGGACGGCCGCCCCTGGCGCCCCGGCGAGCGGGTCCGCCTGCCCGCACTCGCACGGACCCTGGCACGGCTCGCCGCGGCCGGCTTCGCGGACATGTACACGGGCGAGCTCGCCGCCGCCCAGGCCGCGGGACTCGCGGCTGCCGGCTCCCCGATCGAGGCGGCGGACCTCGCCGCCCACCGGACGGACGCCGGGCCGGCGCTGACGGCCGCCTACCGCGACGTCGTCGTGGCCACCCACCCGCCCAACAGCTCGGGGATCGTGGGGCTCGAGATCCTCCGGATCCTCGAACGCCTCGGCGCGCCCGCGGCCGAGGCGTATGCGGGCGGGCACGGCGCCGGGCCGGCCTGGACGCACGCGGGGATCGAGGCCGCGAAGCGCGCTCTCGCAGACCGCGACGCGTTCCTCACCGATCCGGCGGTGGAGGACGTCCCGGTCGAGGCGATCCTCTCCGACGCGCATGTCGCCGACCTCGCGGCGTCGATCGATCCCGGGCGCGCCTCCACCCCGGCGCCCTCGCGGCTCCCGCGCGGCGGCGGGACGATCTACCTCGCGGCCGTGGACCGCGATGGGAACGCGGTGAGCCTCATCGAGTCCAACTACATGGGCTTCGGGTCGGGCGTGGTCGACCCGGCGACCGGGATCGCGTACCAGAACCGGGGGAGCTACTTCAGCCTCGACCCGGCCGCGGCGAACCGGCTCGCGCCGCGGAAGCGCACGCTCCACACGCTGCTGCCGGCGATGATCCTCCGCGACGGTCGCCCCTGGGTCGTCGTGGGGTCCATGGGCGGCGACGCGCAGCCGCAGATCCTCGGGCAGGTGGTCCCGGCACTGGTGGACGGCGGGCTCTCGCCCGCGGCGGCGGTCGGGATGCCCCGCTGGTTCGTCGACCCTCCGGAGCACTTCGCTCCTCCGCGCGTCGTGCGGATCGAGCCGCGCACGGGCCGTGCCACGATCGACGCCCTCCGGGCGCTCGGCCACGATGTGGACGTCGTGGAGCCGTTCGACTCCTCTCTCGGACACTGTCACGCGATCGAGCTCGTCGACGGCGGCCCCGCCGAGGGCGGGACGCTCGCCGCCGCCACCGACCCCCGCTCGGAAGGAGCACCCGCCGCATGGTGAACGACGAGTTCCTCCAGACGGACGACCCCGCCGACGAGCGCGCTCGGCGGATGTTCCTCGCGCACGTCGCCCGGCTCGAGCGCGACCAGGTCCTCGCGCTCGCGACGGCCACCCAGGCTCTCGTCGCGGAGGGAGCCGACAAGGAGAAGACGACCAAGGGCTACCTCTTCGCCTGGTACGAGGGGCCGCGGCTCGCCGACCAGGAGCGCTACGCCTTCGGCGCGTTCTTCCAGGAGGTCGTCGCCGCCCTCGCGTCCGCCCTCACGGGGACCGACCCGCACGCGCTCGTCCCGCCGCGACCCCAGCGTTCCACGCTCATGGAATCGGTGCGGAACCTCTTCCTCCCCCGGCGGGAGTGGAACGAGCTGGGAGACATCGCGATCCGCCTCGTGGAGAACTCCATCGCGCCGGAGCCCGCACAGCCCGTCGTCACCGCCACCTGGAACGCCGCGTCGGCCGTCTGGATGCGCGGGCGGATCCCTCCGGAGCTCGAGGCGATCCTGGTCGCGCCGTGGGTCCGCGCGGTGGGCGAGCCGCCCGCCTGACGCCATCCCGGCGTCGTACACTCGGCCGCGGCAAGCGCGCACTCGCAGTCCACCCGGAGGCCACCGTGTCCTCGAACATCGGCCAGAACTACCCGTACTCCAGCGAGACCGAGGCGGAGCGCCTGGCCGCGATCGAGACCGCCAAGGCGGCACGCGAGGCCCTCGGGGACGAGATCCGCGCCGGGTCGGTCCCGCTCGACGCGCAGGAGCGCTGGTGGACCTGGCGCTGCCGCCGCAAGGGCTGCGGGGGCGTCGCGCACGCCGCCGGGTACGCCCGCGACAACCGCGCGGTCTTCGTCGTCTGCGACCGCTGCGGGTCCACCTCGCTCCGCTGAGCGCGCCGTCCGAGGACGCGCAGGCGCCCGCAGCGGCCTCCCCGCCCTCCGCCTCCGACCGGGCACCCTCCCCCATCCAGGGTCCCGGCAGCGGTCCCGCGCCCGACGCGGCCGCGATCCGCGCCTCGCGCAAGCGCGCCGCGCTCGACGCGACCGGGATGGCGCTCGCCGCGATCGCGTTCGGGATCGTCTACGGCCTGGCCGCGCGCGGGGCGGGCTTCTCCGTCGTCGAGACGCTCGCGATGAGCCTCCTGGTCTTCGCCGGCGCGTCCCAGTTCGCGGCGGTCGGGTTCGTGGCCCAGGGGATGCCGTGGGTCGCGATCGTCGGGCTCACCTTCCTGCTCAACGCCCGCCACATCCTGTACGCGGCGGCGCTCGCGCCGTGGGTCCAGGAGACGCCGCGGATCGAGCGGGCGGCGATGGCGCACGGCCTCACGGACGAGTCGTTCGCCGTGGGGCTCGCGCACTTCCGCCGCCTGGGCCGGGCGGACGTCCCCGGCTACTGGATCGGGGCCCTCTTCATCCTCATCCCCTGGCCGATCGCCAGCGTCGTGGGCTACGTCGGGGGCCAGCTCGTCCCGAACCCGACGGTCCTCGGGCTCGACATCGTCTTCCCCGCGGCGATGGGCGCGCTCGCGGTCGCCGTCATCACGGGCCGGCGCGAGCTCGTCGCGGCGATCGCCGGCGCGATCGTGGGCGTCGCGGTCTCGCTCGCCGTGTCGATCTCCGTCGGGATCGTCGCGGGCGGGCTCATCGGCCCCGCGATCGGGCTGCTCGTCCCCCACCGGCCCACCGACGCCCCGGACGACGCGCCGCCGTCGCTCGACGGCCACGACGAAGCGATCGGGATCGTGCCGTGAGCCTCGACCTCGTGGTCCTCGCCTTCCTCATGGCCGCGGTCACCTACCCGTCGCGCGCGATCCCGTTCCTCGCGCCGGGCCTCGACCGGCTGCCGCCGGTCGCCTTCGCCTACCTCCGGCTCGTCGGGCCCGCCGTCCTCGCCGCCCTGGCTGCCGCGAACGCGCTGGTCGTCGCGACGCCCGACGGCGGGACCACGATCCACGTGGGGATCGAGGCGGTCGCGGTCCTCATCGCCGTCGTCATCGTCGCGCTCAAGCGGAACATGCTGCTCCCGGCGATCGTCGTCGCCGTCGTCATCGTCGCGGGGGCGCGGGCGCTGGGGCTCGCGTAGGAGCGGGCGCCCGGCACGGGGTCACACGTGCAGGGCCAGGTCAGCAGGACGGAGCGAACGGATCAGGGATCAGTCGATCCGCTCGGCGAGGGAGACGATGATGCCCTCGGGTCCCCGCACGTAGGCCATGCGCCAGATACCCTCGTACTCACCGACGCCGCCGACGAGGTAGCCGTCCGCGGCCAGCTCGTCGAGGATCGCATCGAGGTCGTCCACCTCGAGCGCGACATTGCGCAGCCCGAGCTCGTTGGCCATCGCGTCGGGCGATCCCGGCACGTGGTCGGGTCGGATGAAGCTCGACAACTCCAGCCTCGTTCCTCCGTCCGGCGGCCGCAGCATCACGATCTCGGTCCGAGAACAGGGATGCCGATGACGGTGTCGATGAACTCGCCCTCGACGAACACCCTCGCCTCGGTCTCGAAGCCCAGCCGGACGAAGAACGCCATCGCCCCGTCGAGATCGGCGACCGTGATGCCCACGTGATCGAAACGCAGGGTGCGGGGCATGTGGTGCTCCTCCCGGGCGCGCAGGTCGGTCGGCGTCGGAACGCGAGGTGGATGGTACCGTTCGGCGCCGGCGTCGCGGAGAGCGGGCGGAGGACTTCTCTCGGCGGCCTTCAGCCCCCGCTGCGCTCGATCGTCGAGTCGCCGACCGCCTCCGCCTCGACCTCCACGAGGAGGGTCGCGTCGATGAGGCCCGCCACCAGGACGAGCGTCGCGGCCGGCCGTGCCCGCGCGAAGAGCTCGCCGTGCACGGCGGTCACCGCGGCGACGTCCGCGCGGTCCACCAGGTACATCCGCGTCCGGACGACGTCGTCGAACGAGAGGCCGGCCTCCGCGAGCGCACGCGCGACGATCGCGAACGCGGCCCGCGCCTGGGCGCCCGCGTCCCCCGGGTGGAGGGACCGCCCGTCCGGCCCGGCGTCGGTCGTCCCCGAGACGATCACCCGGTCGCCCACCGCGACGGCGCGGCTGTAGCCGACCGCGGCCTCCCACGGGCCACCGGACGAGATGCGCCGCCGGCCCGGCGCGTCGCGGCCGCTCATGCCGCACCGGCCGGCGCGAAGGCCGGGTCGCGCGAGATCGCGAGGATGAGCGCCGCGAGGAGGACCGTCCGCGGGACGATCGAGTCGACCTCCACGTACTCGCCGGGCGCATGGTCGAGCCCGCCGATCGGGCCGAGGCCGTCGAGGGTGGGCACGCCCATCCCGGCCGTCGTGTTCCCGTCCGACGCACCGCCGGTGCCCACGTCCTCGAGCGAGAAGCCCATCGCCGCGGCCAGCGCTCGCGCGCGGTCCGCGAGGCGTGCGGCGGCCGGGCTCTTCTCCATCGGACGCCACCCGGACTCCACCTCCACCTCGACCCGCACGTCCGGCACGACCGGGGCCGCGGCGATCGCCCGGACGGCGGCGAGCGCGGCGTCGAGCTCGGCTCCGGTCTCGGCCCGGAGGTCCACGTGGAGGACGGCGTCGGCCGCGACGACGTTCGGCCGCGTGCCGCCGGCGATGACGCCCACGTTGCAGGTCACGGTCGTGAACGCGTCGGGGATCGCGTGGAGCGCGGACACCAGGTGCGCCGCCTCCAGGATCGCGCTCCGGCCCTTCTCGGGCTCCACGCCCGCGTGCGCGGCACGGCCGGTCACGCGGATCCTCAGGTCGACCGTCCCCTTCCGGCTCGAGACGATCGCGCCACTCGCGCGCGCGCACTCGAGCACGAGGGCGACATCGGCCGCCTCCGCGGACGCCCGGATCAGCGCGGTGGAGCTGGGCGAGCCGATCTCCTCGTCGGCGTTCGCGAGGTACACCACGGTCCCCAGGTCGCGCCGCGCGACCGCATGGACGGCGGCGAGCGCGTGGATCCCCGCGAGGAGCCCCGCCTTCATGTCCGCGACCCCGGGTCCCGTGGCGCGCCCGTCGGCGATGCGGAACGGCCTCTTCGCCGCTGTCCCCTCGTCGAAGACGGTGTCCATGTGCGCGAGGAGGAGCACGCGCGGCCGCGCGGGATCGCCCGGGAAGGTCGCCGCGAGCGAGTCCCCGTACTCGGCGGACGGCGAGACGGCCACGCTCCCACCCATCGCGGCGAGCGTCGCGGCGACGTGCCGCCCGACGGCGTCGACGCCCGCCTTCGTGTGCGTCCCGCAGTCGATCGAGACGAGCGCCTCGAGGTCCGCGAGGAACGCCGGGAGCGACGCCTCCACCGCCTCCCGGAGCGCGGCGAGCTCGCCGGCGGTGACGGGTACCTCGACGGCCACGGACTCGGTGGCCGCTCGCTCGCCCGGTCGGGACGTGCCCGGGAACGTCGTGCTGCCCACGCTCGTCGCGTCGTCCATCGTCCACCTCGGTCCCGGCCGGCCGCGCGCCGGCGCCACGAGCGACGAGTCTATGCCGCGGGCGCCTGCCCGGGGCGCTCGTGCCGCCCGGAGGAGCGTGCAGCCCGGGGCGCTCGTGCCGCCCGGAGTCCGCCTTGCGCCACCGGCGGCGTCCCCGCATGATGCGGCGGGCGGCGCGACGGGCGCCGTCCGGCCGATGGGAGGGCGACGCGTGCAGACCGGATCCGCCGCGACGCCGCCGTTCGCCGCCGCTCCGGGCGGCCGTCCGGCCTCCCGGACCGGCACGGTCGCGCGAAGCTCCCGGCGCCATGCCGGCCTCTACCGCCGCGCGCTCCGGGCGCAGGCATCCCGCCTCCGCGACCCGCGCAGGATCGTGGCGCTCGTGGTGATGGGCGTGGTGCTCGGGGTCTTCGGGGCGGGGCTGCTCGCGCGCGGCGAGGCCGCCGGAGCGGACGCCCTGGCGTACTGGGCGAGCGTGCGCATCTGGCTCGCCGGCGGCGACCCGTACACGGCGGTGGGCCCGTTCATGCCGTACGTGTACGCGCCGTGGATGCTCCCGTTCTTCCTCCCGTGGGCGCTCCTTCCCTGGGACGTCGCCTGGTTCGCGTGGCGCGGCGCGACGGTGATCCTCCTGTTCTGGACCGCGGGCTGGGCGTATGCGCGGCATCCGCTCGCGACGGCGGCCGCGGTCCTCCTCCTCTCGTTCCCCATCGCCGCGAACGTGGACACCGGGAACATCAACCTGATCCTCGTCTTCATGCTGTGGGCCGCGCAGATCTCCGGTCCGCGGCTCGCCGGCCTCCTCTGGGCGCTCGCGACGGCCGCGAAGTGGGTCCCCTTCGTCTTCCTGCCGCTCCTCGCTCCACGGGCGCGCGGCTGGGGCATCGCGTGGCTCGGACTCATGGCGATCCTCACCCTCGCCACCCTCCCGGCGACCCTCGAGCAGGTCCGCACCGTCTTCGCGTTCCCCCGGCCCGCCCGGATCGACTACGCCGTGCTCCTCTGGGCGGCGATCCCCTGGGTCTGGCGACATCCCGACCCGGTGTGGTGGCTCCGGCCGTCCGCGTGGCCGGGGATCCGCGCGCGTGCCTCCGCATGGGTCGCGGGCTGGCGCGCGCGCTTCGCCGAGGACCGCGGCGCGGCCTCGCGGGAGGCCCTGCACCTGTCCCGGGCCCGGCTCCTCGCGTGGTTCGGGGTGGAGGCGCGCGGCGCCGACCTGTCTCGCGGGCTCCGGGGTCGCCGCGGGAGCGGCCTCGTCCGGCGCGGTCTCAGCCGGCGACGCCTGACGCGACCGAGTCGGACGGCTCCTGGCCGGGGTCATCCGCCGCGCCATCCTTCGTCCGCCGCGGCTCGCGCACCGGCACGAGCAGGATGGCGGCGACGATGTACGCGACGACCGCGATGGCGAGCGCTGCGCGGGGCCCCGAGCCGGCCTGGGATGCTCCGCCGACGACGTCCATGACGATGCCGCCGATCGCGAGGCCCACGATCCCGGACGACGCCGTCGCCACGTTGCTCAGGCCCATGTACCTGCCGGACGATGCCTTGGGGATGATGTCCGTCATGAGCGCCCAGTCCACGGCGAGGAAGACCCCGCTGGCGATCCCGTAGAAGGCGGCCCCCGGGAACGCCACGAGGACGCTCGGCGCGAGGACGAGCGTCGTCATCGCGACGATCCCGATCGCACAGGCGGTCCAGATGACCGGCTTGCGCCCGACACGGTCGGAGATCCGCGCGGACGGGACCACGGAGATCACGGTGAAGGCCGCCACGAGCAGCGAGATCACGATCGCGGTGCGTCCTGCCGCGTCGTCGTCGAGCCCGTGGGCGCGGGCGAGGTAGAAGATCGCCAGGTTCATGAGCATCCCGCCGGCCATGAGGAAGAAGAAGCGGGACCCGAGGAGCCAGAGGAAGCTGCGCTCTCGGAGGATGTCCAGCCCCCACGCGGAGCCGGCGATCCGCAGCCAGGAGCGTCCGGCGCGGCTCTTCGCGGCCCGGCCCTCGTGGACGCGGAAGACCACGACCAGCATCGTCGTCAGCTCGATCAGCCCGAGCCCGACCGTGGCGATCGCGTACTGGCCGGTGATGACCCCGACGTTGCCCACGACCGCTCCGGTGATGTTGCCGAGGACCTGGAAGACGCCGAGGAAGGCGGATGCGAGGCCCACCTGCTTCTCCGGGACGAGGTCCGGGACGTAGCCCTGGAACGGGCCCTGCGCGACGTTGGAGCTCACCTGCAGCAGGAGGAAGAACGCGGCGATCATCAGGACCGAGTTCGACGTCGCGATCCCGGCGAGGAAGAGGACGTCGAGGATCGACCCGACGAAGATGTAGGGCTTGCGCCGACCCCAACGACTACTCGTGTAGTCACTGATCGCACCGACCGTCGGCTGGAGGACCGCGGCGACGACGGCGCCGGCGACGGTCATCCGCACGAGGGCGCCGCCCTCGGTGCCGGGCGGGACGAGGTTCTCGAACTCCAGCCGGCCGCCGAGGATGAAGTCGAGCCCGGTCCAGATCGCGCTCAGGCCGAGCCAGTAGATCGAGATGTCGAAGAGCTGGCGCAGCGGGAGCGGCCGCGTGGGGCGGACGTCGAGGTCGACCGCCGCGTCCGCCACCGCGTCGGCCGTCGCGCCGAGTGCCTCGGCCATGACCCCCGCCTCCCTGTGCGTCCCCCGGCGCCCGGGTCACCGCGAACGTGTCGATTCGGACGCTGCCCGTCAAGGGCCGGAGTGCGCGACGCCCGCCAGGAGGGCGGCACGGCGTCGCGTCAGGCGAGCGACGCCGTCGTGTGGCGGCGGACGAGATGCCGGTCGCGCGCGTCGGGGGCGACGAGCTGGAAGAGCGAGCGGTCGATCGAGTAGAGCGCGGTGGAGGCGACCCGGATCGCGCCGAGCCGGAAGGAGAACACCGGGTTCTCCTCGTTGCCGGCGTAGTGGTGCACGCTCCCGTCCGGGAGGAGGAGCGCGAAGTTCGCCTCGCCGCCGAAGGCCTCGTGCAGGCCGGCCAGCAGGTCCGCGGGCTCCTCACCGGCCCGCCACTCGTCCTCCAGCCAGCGTGCCGCGACCTCGGTGTCCGCGCGCCCCTGGATGCGGCCCTGCTCCACGTACCGCGCGCGCATCCGGATGTGCTCGCGCAGGTCGCCGTTGTGGCCGAAGGCGAAGCGGCCGTCCGGATCGAGGAACGGCTGGGTGTCCGGCAGGTGCGTGGTGGACAGCTTCGACGGGCGTCGGAGGTGGACGAGGCAGGCGGTCGTCTCGACGGCGCTGAGCCGCTCGATCGCAGGGTCGGCCGCGAACGACCCCGTGTCGCGGTGCGTCCCGAACGACCCGTCGGACGCGAGCCACGCGACGCCCCAGCCGAATCCCGCGATCCCGTAGCGCTCGAGGCGCGCGGCGAGCGGCCAGAGGTCGGCGAGGCGGAAGGGGGTGGCCGAGCGGGCGACGAACTGCTCGCACATGGGCGCCGATGATACCCGGCCGGGCGCCGTCGGCCGGCGCCCTCAGCCCGCGGCCGTCAGCCCGCGGCCGTCCCGGACCCGGGCGCCTGGCAACGGGGGCACCACGTGCGACGCCGGGGGAGGTCGCCGTGGCGGCGGGCCACCAGCACGGTCCCGCACCGCCGACAGGGCCGGCCGGCGCGGCCGTAGACCCAGAGGCGGCCGCCCGTCGCTGCCATCGGTGTGGGGGTCGTCGTCCGGCGGGCGGTCCCGCGGTTCGCGTCGAGGAGCGTGCGCGCCCGCGCGACGAGACGGCGCATCGTCGCGTCCGGCAGGTCCTCGACGCGCGCGAACGGGTCCACGCGCTCGAGGAACAGCGTCTCGTCGCAGTAGACGTTCCCGATCCCCGCGAGCGCACGCTGGTCGAGCAGCGCGGTGGCGATCGAGCCCTCGGCGCGCTCGGGCGCGCGGAGTCGGCGCAACGCCTCGTCGGGATCGAATCCGTCCGAGAGCAGGTCGGGGCCCAGGCGCGCGAGCGGCGGATGGACCGATTCGGCGCGGGTCTCGAGGATCTCCGCGGTCGGCGCATCGAAGCAGACGGCGACCGCCCCGGGGACCTCGATGCTGATCCGGGCGCGCGCCGGCGGCCTCCGCCATCGCTCCCCCGGGCGGTATCGGTGCCACGACCCCTTCATGCCGAGGTGCGTCCGGAGCTCGAGCCCCGAGTCGAAGCGGATGACGAGGTTCTTGCCGATCGCGACGACCTCGGTCACGGTCCGGCCCACGAGGAGGTCCGCCCGCGGCCCGGGCTGTCGGGCGCGCGCGGCGGTCACGGGGCGGCCCACGAGATACGGCCGCAGTCCTGCCGCGGTGCGGAAGAGCGTGTCGCCCTCGGGCATCGTCGAATCCCTCCGGCCGGCGCTATGCGCGACCGGGCCGGAGCGCGAGGCCGCGGTAGGCCGGGACGAACCCCGCGTCGAGGAGCGCCTCGCGGCGGACGGACGACCCCACGGCATCCCCGTCGATCCGCGCGACCACCACCTCGCGCTGCCGCCCGTCCGCGACCAGCGCGCCGAGCGCGCGCAGCGCCGTGCGGGCGAGGTCCGGATCGTCGAACGCGGGGAACGTGACGAGGCCCTTGGCGCCGCGCTCCGCGAGCAGGACCGGGACGCCGTCCACGAGCACGACGTGCGAGCCGGCGGCGCGCGCCGCGACCCGCCGGTCGGTCTCGCCGCCGCGCCGCGGCCACGCGAGGATCGCGCCCCATGCGCTCGCCGGGTCGCTCGCGGCGAGCAGGTGCACCACCGGATCCCCGCTCGACGGCTCGCGCACCGCCCGGAGGCGGTCCACCGCCCCGGGGAGCGCGAACTGCGCGGCGCCGAGGCCGTCGATGAAGTACCCGCGCCGGATGCGTCCCGCGTCCTCCATGGCCCTGAGCACCGGGTAGATCCCGGAGAAGCCCCCGGGGATCCCCTCGGCCACGACCGCCGCGCGCGTCACGACGCCGTACCGCTCGAGCAGCGCGAGCGCGACGGCGTGGAGCCGCTCGGTCGCCGAGCGCGCGGCCCCGGAGCCCGCACGGTCCGGGGCGGGCGGGGCGCCTCCGGCGGCCCGCGGCGGACGCGGCGCCTGCGATGGCCCCCGTGCCCGCCGCGGCCCCTGCGGCCGCCGCAGCTCCCGCGGCCTCCACGAGCGACCATCGGCCCGCGGCCTCCGGCGGCCCGAGTGCCGCGACCCGCGGGCCCCGGCGCGCTGCGTCCTTCGACGGCCGCCGCCACCGGAGCGCCCGGAGCGGTGCGAATGTGTCGTTCGTCACCTCGCCGGCCCAGACCAGGTCCCAGAGGGCGTCGAGCAGCTCGCGGTCCGACCCGCCGCCGGTCGCCCCGTGCAGCTGGCGGTAGAAGAGCGCGCCCCGGGCGCCGAGCGCCTCGCGGATCGCGTCGTGCAGCGGCCCGGCCGGCCGTGCGGACGCGTCGGCGGCGACGGACCCGGGTCCCGCGCCCGGCCGCGCGACGAGCGTCTCCCGGCCGGGCCGCACGAGGGCGACCCGCCCGTCGTCCCTGCCGAGGCTCCCCTGCCCCACCCACGCGACCTCTCCGAGCGCGCCGAGCTCGTCGAGCATCCGCGGCAGGTAGCCGGGGACGCGCGCCGGCAGCACGTCGCGCTCCAGGACGGACGCCGGGATCGGGAGGCCCGCGAGCTGGTCCACGGTCTCCGCCAGCCGCTCGAGCGCCACGGCGCCCCGGACGGGCGGGTCGCCCGCCCCGATGGGCGCCACGCCCTGCCACGCGACGAGGAACCGCGCGTACGCGGCCTGGTCCACCGGCTCCACCTCGCGGCGGAGGCGCGCGAGGGAGCGCCGGCGGAGCTGGCGGAGCACGTCCGGATCGCACCACTCGCGCTCGGCGCCGCCGGGACGGAACTCGCCGCGCAGGACGGTCCCGGCATCCATGAGCGCGGCGAGCGCCTCCTCGACGGCACGCGGCGCGATCGCCCATCGCGCCGCCGGCTCCTCTGCCCGGAACGGACCGTGGGTCCGCGCCCACCGCGCGAGGAGCCCCCCGAGCGGGTCGGCGGCCGGCGCGAGGAACGCGTCCGGGACGCCCTGGGGCGGAGCCGCGCCGGTCGCGTCGCGGTACCGGCCCACGTCCTCGATGGCGATCCAGCGGTCCTCGCCGGCGATCCGGAGCCGCACGGCGCGTCGCGTCCCGGCGAGGTCGGCCAGCCAGGCGGACGCGATGCCTTCGGCGGCGCCCGCGCCATCACCGTCGATCGCCGCCCCCGCGAGACAGCGCGCGGCCACCTCCGCCTCGGAGAGGTCGCCGAGCCGCCGGAGCATGTCGTGGACCGCGTCGGCGGTCTTCGCGCGCCGCTCGTCGGTGAGGGACTGGAGGGAGAGCTCCACGTCGGCGAGCGCGGCCGGATCCAGCAGCTCGCGCAGCTCCTCCTGACCCAGGAGCTCGCGGAGGAGGTCGCGGTCGAGCGTGAGCGCCTGCGCACGCCGCTCCGCGATCGGCGCGTCGCCCTCGTACATGTACGCAGCGACGTAGTCGAAGAGCAGCGAGGAGGCGAATGGCGACGGGCGTCCCGTCTCCACCGAGTGGACCGCGATGGACCGGTCCCGGATCCCCGCGAGGATCCCGCGCAGGGCCGGGAGGTCGAAGACGTCGGCAAGACACTCGCGGTACGTCTCCACGAGGATCGGGAACGAGCCGTAGCGGCTCGCGACCGCGAGGAGGTCGGCGGAGCGCTGCCGCTGCTGCCAGAGCGGGGTCCGCATGTTCGGGCGGCGGCGCGGCAGCAGGAGCGCACGGGCGGCGTTCTCGCGGAACCGCGACGCGAAGAGCGCGGAGCCGCCGACCGCGCCCACCACGAGGTCGTCCACCTCCTCGGGCGTCGGGAAGAACAGCGACTCGACCCCGGTGAGGTCGCCCTCCGGCAGGCGGACCGCGATCCCGTCATCCGACCAGATCGACTGGACCTCCATCCCGAACCGCTCGCGCAGGCGGGCCTCGGCGGCGAGGGCCCACGGCGCGTGGACGCGGCCGCCGAACGGCGTGAGCAGCACCAGGCGCCAGTCGCCGAGCTCGTCGCGGAAGCGCTCGACGACCACCCGCCGGTCGGTGGGGAGCGCGCCGGTCGCGTCGCGCTCGTCCTCGAGGTAGGCGAGGAGGTTGTCCGCGGCGAGGTCGTCGAGCATGTGGTCCGCGGCCAGGCGCGTGGCCGCCCGCTCGCGCGCCTTCCCGCCCGCGGCGATGTCGGCCTCGGCCTCGCGGATGAACGCCCCGATGGCGCGCCCGAGCTCGACCGGCCTGCCCACCGCGTCGCCGTGCCAGAACGGCAGCCGGCCCGGGACCCCCGGCGCCGGCGAGACGAGGACCCGGTCGGGCGTGATCTCCTCGACCCGCCAGCTGGTGGCGCCGAGCGTGATGATCTCGCCGACGCGCGTCTCGTAGACCATCTCCTCGTCGAGCTCGCCCACCCGCCGCCCGGTCATCCCGGGGTCGCCCACGATGAAGACCCCGAAGAGCCCCCGGTCCGGGATCGTCCCGCCGCTCGAGATCGCGACGGTCCTCGCGTCCCGCCGCCCGGTCACGACGTCCGTGACCCGGTCCCAGACGACGCGCGCCTTGAGCTCCGCGAACTCGTCCGACGGGTACGCGCCCGCCAGCATCGCGAGGACCCCGTCGAAGGCCGTCCTGGCGAGGCCGGCGAAGGGCGCCGCGCGCGTCGCCGTCGCGAACAGGTCGTCCGCGGTCCACGGCTCCACCACCGTCATCGCGACGATCTGCTGCGCGAGGACGTCGAGGGGGTTCTCCGGGACCACGGTCGGCTCGATCGCCCCGTCGAGCATCCGCCGCGTGACGACCGCCGCCTCGAGGAGGTCGCCGCGGTACTTCGGGAAGATGACGCCGCGCGACGGGACGCCGACCGCGTGCCCGGCGCGCCCCACGCGCTGGAGGCCGCGCGAGACGCTGGTGGGCGACTCGACCTGGATGACCAGGTCCACCGCGCCCATGTCGATCCCGAGCTCCAGGCTGCTCGTGGCGACGAGCGCCGGGAGGCGGCCGGCCTTGAGCTCCTCCTCGATCGCGACGCGCTGCTCGCGGGAGATCGACCCGTGATGCGCGCGGACCAGCTCCTCGCCGGCGAGCTCGTTGAGGCGCTGTGCCAGGCGCTCCGCCAGCCGGCGGCTGTTGCAGAAGACGATGGTGCTCCGGTGGGCGCGGATCAGGTCGAGGATCCGCGGGTGGATCGCCGGCCAGATGCTCACGCGGGCCTCCGGGCCGGCCGCCGGCCCGGAGGGCTGCTCCTCGAGCGGGAGGGGCTCGCCGAGGCGCGACATGTCCTCGATCGGCACGACGACGCGCAGCTCCAGGGTCTTCTCGCCACCCGCGTCCACGATCGTCACGTCGCGTCCGGCGCCGGTCCCGCCGAGGAACCGCGCCACCGTCTCGAGCGGCCGCTGCGTGGCGGAGAGGCCGATGCGCTGCGGCGGTCGTGCGGCCAGGCGCTCGAGCCGCTCGAGCGAGAGGGCCAGGTGGGCGCCGCGCTTCGTCCCGGCGACGGCGTGGACCTCGTCGACGATCACGTGCTCCACGCCGCGCAGCGTCTCGCGGCCGCCGCTCGTGAGCAGCAGGTAGAGCGATTCCGGGGTCGTGACGAGGATGTCCGGCGGCTTCTTCAGCAGGCGCCGGCGCTCGTCGGCCGGGGTGTCGCCGGTCCGGGTGCCCAGGCGGATCGACGGGACCGGCCGCCCCAGTCGCTCGGCCGCGAGGGCGATCCCGGCGAGCGGGGCGCGGAGGTTGCGCTCCACGTCGTACGCGAGCGCCTTCAACGGCGAGATGTAGAGGACGCGCGTGGTGGGGGCCGCCGGGGGCGGCTCCACGGCCAGCCGGTCGATGCACCAGAGGAAGGCGGCGAGCGTCTTGCCGCTGCCGGTGGGCGCGTGGATGAGCGTGTGATGGCCGGCGGAGATCGCCGCCCAGCCGCCCGTCTGCGCGCGCGTGGGCTCGGCGAACGCGCCGGCGAACCAGTCGCGCACCTCGGGCGAGAAGGGGGCGAGGGCGTCGCGCGGCGGGTCGGCGGCCGGCCGGGTCGCGGCCCCGGCGCGCGTCTTCGTCGTGGGCACTGGAGGTCGAGCATACACCCGTCAGGCGTCTCTAGACCATCCGTTCCAAATGGGGAGGGCGGCCGCCGGAGCGGCCGCCCTCCCTCTCGCACTCGCGAACGGCCTTCGGCGTCAGGCCGTGGCGGGCGCCTCCGATACGCCGGTCGGGACCTCGATCGGTCGGCCGGGCTGCTCGTTCACCGGGTCCCCGGAGAGGAACCACGTGCGGAACCACGTGTTCCGCTGCGCGAAGGCGGTCGAGCCCGCCCACGCGTCCAGCCCGTAGTACTTGCCCGCGCCCATCCCGCCGACGGCGAGGAAGACGACCATGTACGTGAGGTCCTGGTTCACGATCCCGTACGCGAAGTTCCACGATGCGAGGAAGAACAGGAACATCATCAGGGCGCCCATGATCGAGCTGAAGCGGGTGAGGAGCCCGAGGATGAGGGCGACGCCGATCGCGAGCTCGCCGACGATCACGAGGGCGTCGATCGCCTGCATGAGCGTCGCCTGGTCGGCGAGCCCCACCCAGAAGCTCTGGAGCGGGTTGAAGACGGCGTCCTTCGCTGGCTCCCCGCTGACGAAGGGCCAGCCCAGCGTGCCGGCCGTCCCGAACTTGAGGAAGCCCGCGGCGGTCCAGCCGCCCGGGGTCCCGATGAGCTTCTCGAGGCCTGCCCAGAGCATGACCACGCCGACCACGACGCGGAGCAGCGCGGCGCCGCGCGCGTGCCAGGGATTGGTGATGACCATGGCGGATTCCCCTTCCGTCAGAGGCGCGGCGCATAGCCGTACCCCCGACGGGGGACGCGCGTCGGCCACGCCCGATACTGCCGTGGATGGCGCTCCGCGTCCACCCCGAGGATGCCTGCAAGGGGCAGGGCGCCGCGGATCCGCGTCGCGGGAGGGTCAGTCGGCGGGGAGGAAGAACCCCGGGGTGCGAGGGAGATCGGTCGTCAGCAGGGCATCGAGCGCGGCGGGCTCCGTCACCGGCTGGCGGCACGCGAAGTCGCGGCAGACGAACGCCGTGGGGTGCCCGGCGAGCCGGAACCGCCCGCCGAGCAGCGGGACCGCCGATGACGCGGGATCCGCCCCGCATGCGACCACGGCGCGCGGGCGGAACCCGGAGCGGGTCACCGCGACGAGGGCCGCGGTCGCCGGGTCGGCCGGATCGCCGACGATCGCGACCTCGTGGATGCCGCGGACGGCGAGATCGACCCCGACGAGCCACCATGCGAACGCCAGCGGGTGCCGGCCGGCGGCCTCCGCGATGCCGGCCAGGGCGGCATCCGCGGCCTCCCGGTCGGCGGGGTCGCCGCCATACGCCGCGAGACGCAGCAGGACCGAGGCGGCCATCGCGCCGCCGGACGGCAGGGCGTTGTCCTGCAGGGACCGCGGCCGGACCACCAGCACCTCCGCGTCGTCCGCGGTGTCGTGGAAGCCGCCGTCCGGGTCGGCGAAGTGGGCGCGGATCGCGTCGCCGCGCGCCCGGGCCGCGGTGTACCACCACTCCTCGAAGGTCGCGGCGTAGAGGGCCAGGAGTCCGTCCGCGAGGTCCGCCTCGTCCTCGAGGACGGCCTCGGGCCCCGGCCGGCCGTCCTTCCAGGACCGTCGGAGGCGTCCGTCGGCACTCACCGCGGACGCGAGGACGGCATCCGCCGCACGGATGGCCGCGGCGCGGTACCGCGCCGCGGCCGGGCCGTCCACGCGCTCGAGGGCCGCGGCGGCGTCCGCGAGGGCGGCGATCGCGAGGCCGTTCCACGCGACGATCGCCTTGTCGTCGCGCGCCGGCTGCGGGCGCACGTCGCGGAGGGCGAGCAGCGTCGCGCGGGCGGCGGCGAGGCGGGCGGCGACCTCGGCCGGCGTCACGGGGAGCCGCGACGCGAGCGTCGCGTCGTCGCGGACGCGGGAGAGGATCGTCCGCCCCTCCCAGTTCCCGCCGGGGGCCACGCCATACGCCTCGGCGAAGAGCGACGCCTCGTCCGGGGGGAGCGCGGCGCGGATCTCTGCGTCAGTCCAGACGTACGTCGCGCCCTCCACGCCCTGCGTGTCGGCGTCCAGGCTCGCGGCGAACGCGCCGTCGGGCAGCGTCATCTCCCGGAGGAGGAAGTCGAGCGTCCCCATCGCGACGTCGCGGTAGCGATCGTCGCCCGTCGCCTGCCACGCGTGGAGGTAGACGCGGGCGAGCTGCGCGTTGTCGTAGAGCATCTTCTCGAAGTGCGGCACCAGCCAGCGCGCGTCGGTCGCGTAGCGGGCGAACCCGCCGCCCAGGTGGTCGCGGATCCCACCGTCGGCCATCCGGTCCAGGGTGCGGAGCGCCATCGCGAGCGCCTCGCCGTCGCCGGTCGCCGCGTGCTGGCGCAGGAGCCACTCGATCGCCATCGGCTGCGGGAACTTCGGCGCGCCGCCCCAGCCGCCCTCCATCGGGTCGAAGTGCGTCGCGAGCGTCGCGAGCGCCATGCGGAGGGTCCCCTCATCCGGGCCGCCCGAGGGCGGGAGGACGCGCATGGACTCCACGACCGCCCCACGGACGCCGTCCGCGGCCGACTCGATGTCGGCGCGGCGCTCACGCCACGCCTCCGCGACCGCGCCGAGGACGTCGCGGAACGAGGGCAGGCCGTGGCGCCGCTCGGGCGGGAAGTAGGTCCCGCCGTAGAAGGGGCGGCCGTCGGGCGTGGCGAAGACGGACATCGGCCAGCCGCCGCTGCCGGTCATCGCCTGCACCGCGTCCATGTAGACCGCGTCGATGTCGGGCCGCTCCTCGCGGTCGACCTTCACCGGGACGAAGTCGCGGTTCAGCTGCTCCGCCGTCGCCGGGTCGCGGAACGACTCGTGCGCCATGACGTGGCACCAGTGGCACGCGGCGTACCCGATCGAGAGGAAGAGCGGACGGTCGAGGTCGCGAGCGCGCGCGAGCGCCTCGGTCCCCCATGGGTGCCAGTCGACGGGGTCATGGGCGTGCTGGAGGAGGTACGGGCTCGTCTCGTGCGCGAGCCGGTTCGTCGGGCCACTCCCCTCGCCGCTCATCGACGGCGAGTGTACGACGCGCCCTCCCGCGGACGCGGCCCGCGCGGCACTCGGCGACCGCGGGCCGGACGGCGAGAGGCCCCGGCCGGTCGCCGGGGCCTCTCGGAAGTGGAGCGGGGTGACGCCTACTCGGGCGGCAGCTCGCGGTAGACGAGGTCGATATCGATCCCCTGGCTCCGGCGGATGAGCTTCGCGCCGAAGTACACCACGAGGCCGATGACGATGATCATCCCGATGAAGGCCGGGATCCACCAGATGTTGTCCGGGTTCCCCATCATCACGAGCGCCGGGTACGCGACCGTGCACCAGACCAGGAAGGCCATGCAGAGGATCGAGAGCGGCGCGACGATGTAGAGGACCGGGATCCCGAGGAACTTCACGTTCGCCGGGGATGCCTGGTAGAGGTCGGGCCGCCGCGTCGGGAAGACGAGAGCGGCGACCGCGACGATCACCACGGTGACGACGCCGGCGAGGACGCCGAGCGTGAGCCAGGTGATGAAGTCGGTGGTCGCGATGCTCCACAGGAGCATCACCGTGATGATGATCATCTCGACCCAGATCGCCCAGATCGGCGAGTGGGTCTTCTCGTTCACCTCGGAGAGCTTCTCGGGGAGCAGCCGGTCGAACGACCACGCGAACATGGTGCGGATCGGCATGAACGTGTTGCCCACCATCGCCGGGAGGCTCCAGAAGAGGAACGAGCCCACGATGATGAACGTGAGCGCCGGCGCGTTGTACACGAGCGACGCCATGAAGTGGTACCAGGGACCCGTGGGCAGCGCGTAGGCCGCGTTGCCGCCGGTGTTCACCGCGACCATGAAGTCGTACCCGGTGACCTTGAACAGGAGCAGCGCGCCGAGCGCGATGAAGAGGACGTCCCACGCGAGGGCGCCGAACATGATCGACAGCTGCCGGCGGCGGTTGGACGCGCTCTTGAGCTCGCCGCTGAGGTAGACCGACCACCAGTTCCACATCATGAACGTCATGACGATGAAGACGGTGGGCAGCGTGGCGCCGAGGTCACCCGGGTTGGGTGTCACCCCCGCCACGCCTGCGGCGTTGATGACGTCCTGCGCCGTCCCGCCGCCGAACTTGGCGTTCATCTCGTTGAAGTGGGTGACGAAGTCGTTGTTCGTCCCGATGAGCAGGACGGCGAACGCGATGAACGTGCCGGCGCTCGCGAGGATCCAGAAGACGTTCTGCCAGGCGAAGGTCATCTTCATCCCGGCCGTGAGGATCAGGCCCATGATGATGACCATGACCATCGCGCCGGCGAAGATCCACTCGCTCTTCGTCTGGAAGTTGGTGCCCCACTCGATGAGCTGCGCGTTGTCGAACGTGATGCCCAGCGTGACGAGGATGGGGCCGAGCGCGAAGACCGGGAAGTACCGCGCCCAGTAGGTCGCGCCGATGGTCGCGGACAGGGCCGCCGCGAAGTTGCTGATCAGCGCGAGCGGTGGCGACAGGATCCGGCTCACCCAGACGTAGTCGCCGCCGGTCCGGGGCATGCTCGACGCGAGGAGCGCCATCATGATCAGGACCGGGATGTTGATGAGGCCGGCGATGATCGTCGCGGTCACGAGGTCGGCGCCCGGGAACATGCTCAGCGCGGCGAAGATGCCCCACGCGAGCGTCGCGCCCACCGGCGCCGAGAAGACCGCGTTGAAGATCGTCGCGTCGAGCGCCGACGCCTCCCTGACGAGACCCGTGCTCTGGCGGACGAACAGCTGACTCTTGCCGTCCGGCTGAAGCGACACCCTAGGCCACCTCCCTCCTCCCGCCCACACGGGGGCGTCGCCCATGCCTCGCCTTGAGGCTACCTCCCGACGGGAGCCGGGGGCTCGGGCGCGGAAGCGGCGCACGGCCACGGGTGCTCGGATCACCTACGCGGCCGCGTGGCGCTCCGACGCCTAGAGTGACAACAACGAACATCGCTTGTCAACTTATGTTGTGCATCTGCTACCCTCTCGGCGTTACATGTCGCGCGTCGGCCGTCCATGCCCCCGGATGGCCGGCGCCCGGCACCATCGCCACGGAGGGCGGCCCGGATGCTGGCGGTCGATCGGCGCCTGCGGATCCTGGAGCAGGTGGCGGAGGACCAGTCGATCCACGTGAGCGATCTCGCCGCGCGCTTCGGCGTGTCGGAGATGACCGTCCGGCGGGATATCCGCCGGCTGGAGCGGGACGGCTTCCTGAAGCAGACGTACGGCGGCGCCACCGCCCACCTGACGCGGTCGTTCGACCTCTCGTTCAACGCCCGCGCCCTCCACTCCGCACGGGAGAAGCGGCTCATCGCGATGACCGCGAGCGGGCTGGTGGGCGACGCGCGGACGATGTACCTGGGGATCGGGACCACGGTCGAGCAGTTCGCCCGGTACGTCCCGGTACGGCCGGACCTGACGATCGTGACGGCGTCCGTGACGGTGGCGAGCCTCCTGGGGACGCGCCCGGTACGGACGATGATCCTCGGCGGGACCGTGGAGCACGAGGAGCTCACGTGCATCGGGCCGGTGGCGCTCGCGACGCTCGAGCGCTTCCGGTTCGACGTCGCGGTCGTGGGCATCGCCGGCATCTCGGCCCGGTGGGGGCTCACGGACCTCTCGCACGAGGACGCCGAGGTATCGCGCGCGGCCATCGCCCGGTCCGACCGGACGATCGTCCTCGCGCACGGCGACAAGTTCGGCATGGCGGCGTCGTCCGTCGTGGGGCCGGCCGACGTGGCCACGCTCATCGTGACCGATGGAGGAGTGCCCGCCGACGAGCGGGCGGCGATCGAAGCGCTCGGGGTCGAGGTCGTCGTGGCGACCCCGGCCGCCCCGGGCGAGCGTGCGGCGACGGCCGCCGGGAGGGCATGAGGATGGGGACGCTCGAGCGCATCTTCGGCCGGCGCAAGCCGGTCATCGCGATGCTCCACTTCCCCGGGCTCCCGGGGAGGCCGTGGCATGACGTCGCGGGCGGTCGCGCGAAGCTCGTCGACGTCGTGGGGCGGGACCTCGCGGCCCTCCAGGACGCGGGCGTGGACGGCGTCCTCTTCTGCAACGAGCAGGACGTGCCGTACCACACTGCCGTCGGGATGGAGAACGTCGCCGCCATGGCGGAGGTCGTCGGGGAGCTGCGGCGCGACGTGCGCGTCCCGTTCGGCGTCAACCTCCTCTGGGACGCGAAGGCGTCGCTCGCGGTCGCGCGGGCCACGGGGGCGGCCTTCATCCGCGAGGTGCTCACGGGCGTCTACGAGAGCGACCTCGGGATGATCGAGCCGAAGGTCGGCGAGATCGCCGACTACCGCGCGCGGATCGGCGCGTCGGACGTCGCGCTCTTCGACAACATCGCACCCGAGTTCGCGAGCGCGATCGGGTCGCGGACGGTCGCCGACCGGGCCAAGGGCGCCTTCTTCCTCGGGATGGACGCGATCCTCATCAGCGGCCCTGCGGCCGGGACGCAGTTCCGCATGGACGACCTGCGCGCGGCCAAGGAGGCCGTCCCCCAGGCGGACGTCGTGGCGAACACGGGCGTCCGCGCGGAGACGATCGGCGGGATCTTCGAGATCGCGGACGGCGCCATCGTGGGGACGAGCCTGAAGCGCGACGGGTACATCTGGAACGAGGTGGACCCGGATCGGGCACGGCGACTGGTGGACGCGGCCGCGACGGCGCGCGGCTGACGGGGGCGCGCATCGGATGGCAAGGAAGACGAAGGTCTACTTCGCGACCGACCTGCACGGGTCGAGCAAGTGCTTCCGGAAGTTCGTCAACGCGGGCCAGGTCTACGGCGCCGACGTCCTGGTCCTCGGCGGCGACCTCGCCGGGAAGGCGCTCCAGACGATCGTCCGCCAGCCCGGCGGGCGATGGCACTGCGAGTTCATCGGGTCGCGCTACGACGTCGAGGACGGCCCGGAGCTCGACGCGCTCGAGAAGCTCATCGCCGACCACGGCTACTACCCGTACCGCGCGGAGCCGGGCGAGCTCGACGCGCTCCAGGCCTCGGGCGAGCTCGATGGGGTCTTCGAGCGCCTGATGGACGAGCGGCTCGCCGGCTGGCTCGCCCTCGCGGACGAGCGGCTGCGGCCGGCGGGCAAGCGCCTCTACTTCATGCTCGGCAATGACGACCCCATGAGCCTTCGGGCGATCCTGGACGCCGCACCGTGGGGCGTGCACGACGAGGGCAAGGTCGTCCAGCTCGACGACGACCACGAGATGATCTCGTGGGGGTTCAGCAACATCACGCCCTGGCACAGCCACCGGGAGCAGACCGAGGAGCAGCTCGCGGCCTCGCTCGCCACGATGGTCGAGAAGCTCCGCGATCCGGCGCGCTCGGTCATGAACTTCCACGTCCCACCGTACGGGACCGGCCTCGACGAGGCGCCGGTCCTCGCGGACCTCCAGGTGCAGACGCAGCTGGGCCAGGTCAAGTTCGCGCCGGTCGGGAGCACCGCCGTCCGTGACGTCATCGAGCGGACCCAGCCGCTCCTGGGGCTCCACGGCCATATCCACGAGGCGAGCGGGATCAAGCGCCTCGGCCGGACGATCGTCATCAACCCGGGGAGCGACTACTCCACCGGGACGCTCAACGGCGCGCTCATGACGCTCGAGCGCGACAAGGTCGCGACGCACCAGCTGGTCCGCGGATGAGCGACCGGGCGGCGCGGGCGGCCCGAGAGCCCGGCGACCCCGCCGTCCGCGTCGGCGAGGTCCTCCTCGCGATCGACGTCGGCACGTCCGGCGCGCGGGCGTCGGTCTTCGATCTCGAGGGCCACCGGCTGCTCGAGGTCCGGCGCGCATATCCGACCACCGTTCCGCGCGAGGGGTGGGCGGAGCAGGACGCGCGCCTGTGGCGGAGCTCCTCGCTCGCCGCGGTCCGCGGCGCCGTCGCCTCACTCGCGCCGGGGACGCGCGTCCGCGCGATCGGCCTCACCGGGCAGTGCCCGTCGGTCGTGGGCGTGGACGCGCGCGGCGAGCCCACGGGGCCCGGCCTCATCTACCGGGACAACCGCGCCGTCGAGGAGGCGGACGCGCTGCGCGAGCGGTACGGGGATGCGGCGTATCACGCGCGGACCGGGCACCTCCCGGCGGCGTTCCACGTCGGCTCCAAGGTGCTCTGGCTCAGGCGGCATCGGCCCCGCGAGTACGCGGCCACGGTCCGCTTCCTCCAGCCGCGCGACCTCGTCGTCCGGGCGCTCACCGGGGTCGAGGCCACCGACGGGACGCACGCTGCCGCCACGCTGTTCATGGACATCCGGACGCGCGCGTGGGCGGACGACCTGCTCGCCGACCAGGGGCTCGACCGCTCCATCTTCCCGGAGATCCGCGGCTCGTGGGAGGTCGTCGACGAGGTCCGCCCGGCGATCGCGCGCCGGCTCGGGCTTCCGCCGGGGGTCCCGGTCATCCTCGGCGGCGCGGACAGCCAGGCGTGCGCGCTGGGGGCCGGCGTCGTGGCGCCCGGGCCGGTGAGCGAGATGGCGGGATCGTCCACGTGCATCAACGCGGTCGTCCCGGAGCCGCTCCCGGAGATCCTCGTCACCCACTACACGCACGTGGTGCCGGGGCCGTACACGACCGAGACGGGCATCAACACCACCGGCCTCGCGATCGACTGGGTCGCTCGTCTCGCGTACGGCGGGCGAACCGGGCGACCGCGCGCGGCCGACTGGGCGGCGCTCGACCGCGAGGTCGCCGGCGTCGAGCCCGGCAGCGGGGGCGTGCTCGCCGTGCCCGTCCTCGGGTGACGGCGAACGGACGGATGCGTCGCTCCGCGGCGCCCTCACGGGCCTGTCGCTCCGCCACGGGCGGGCGGCCATCGCCCGCGCGATGCTCGAAGGGGTCGCGTGCGAGATCCGCGAGCAGCTCGACCTGCTCCGGGGCGGCGGCGCGGCGGTGACCGAGCTGCGCGTCTCCGGCGGCGACGCGCGACTCTCGTCGTGGAACCGCATCAAGGCCGACGTCACGGGCCTCCCGCGTGACCGCGATCCCCGGCGACGCGGCCGTGACGGGCGTGGCGATGCTCGCGGGGATCGGCGCGGGCATCTACCGCGACGCGGACGAGGCGGTCGCGCGATGTGTCCACGGGGATCCCCCGGTGGAGCCCGATCCGCGCGCGCACGCCCGGTACGCGGAGGTCTACGCGGGGTACCGGGCGCTCGTGGAGTCGGCGGAGGTGCGGCGATGACGTCGGTGCGGTGGTCCCTGGGCGTGGACGACTGCTTCGCGGTGAAGCGCTGGCCGCGCCCGGCCGACTGGGCCCCGGTGGTGCGCGACCTCGGCGTGACGATCGTCCAGCACTCGCTCGACCTGGAGGACCTTGCGGCGCCCCCCGGCGCCGTCGCGGCCGCCGCCGGGGCCGTCCGCGATGCGGCCGCCGCGCACGGCCTCGCGATCCACTCGACGTTCACCGGGCTGGCGGCGTACTCGTCGAACCTCCTGCTCCATCCGGACGCGGACGCGCGCGACCGCGCGGAGGCGTGGTTCGCGCGGGCGATCGCGTTCACCGCCGCCGTCGGCGGGATCGCGACCGGCGGGCATGTCGGGGCGTACTCCGTCCCCGACGCGCGCGACCCCTCGCGGCGCGCGACTCTCGCCTCCGACCTCCGCGCCCGGCTGGCGCGGCTGGCGACGGAGGCCCGGTCGGCGGGCCTGGCGTACCTGATGGTCGAGAACCTCGCGGCGGCGCGCGAGCCGGCGACGATGGCCGACGTCCGCGCGATCCTCGACGACGGCGATGCGGCACGGGTCCCGATCCGGCTCTGCCTGGACGTGGGGCACATGTGCGTGCCGGGGACCACGGGCGACGACCGCGACCCGTACGCATGGGCGCGCGCGCTCGGCAGCGTCGCCCCCGTCGTCCAGCTGCAGCAGTCGGATACGGAGGGCGACCACCACTGGCCGTTCACCGCCGCCGCCAACGCTGCGGGCCGGGTGGACCCGGACCGCCTCCTCGATGCGCTCGAGGCGTCCGGCGCGACGGAGATCGCCCTGATCCTCGAGGTGATCCCGCCGTTCGAGCAGGACGACGACGCGGTCCTCGGGGACATGCGCGCGTCGGTGGCGTACTGGCGGGACGCGCTCGCGCGGAGGGGCGCCGCGGTCTAGGGCATCGGCCCGGCGCCGGGATCGGTCGCCGCGCATCACCCCGGCGGGCGAACGGGCGCCGACCCGCGCTTGCGAGCGGGAGCTAGTGCCGGACCTCTTCCGGGGTCTCGTACCAGCGCACCCGCTCCCCCACCCGCGCGCGCGCCTTCCACTTCGCGGACTTGGGCGCGGCGTCGATCGCCGCGAGCAGCGCCGCGACCTGCGCGTCCACCGGATAGAGAGCGTCGGCGAGCGGCTCGGCCCGCCAGAGGTCGGCCACCTTGCCCAGGTTGCGCTCCACCGTGTGGCAGAAGCCCCAGTCCGCGCCGAGCACCGCGCGGATCCGTCGCAGGTCGATCGCGTCGCCGTCGGTCTCCGCGAGCGGGTGGTCCGCCAGCAGGCAGAGGGCGTCGCCGAGGTCCTTGCGGTTGACCTCCCAGATCTGGAGCTTCGTCAGGAGGAGGTCGGCCAGGTCCAGCGTGGGCGCGGTGCCCGCCGTGCGCGCGCGGAGGTCGAGCTTGTGGGACATCGCGAGCTCGTCGAGGATGACGTCGATGGTCCAGCGACCGTCCGGCGCGCCGAAGTTGAGCCGGTGCGCGCCGTGGAGGGCGTTGAACATCTTCTCGGGGATGTAGCCCTCGTCGGCGAAGAACTGCTTGATCCGCGCGGCGCCCTTCCTGTCTCCGGCGAAGTCCATGTCGCGGTACGGCCGCGCGAAGGGGCCCTGCCGGACCGACGGGGAGCTCAGCCAGATCGCGAGGCCGCCCATGAGACGCAGCGGGATCCCCGCGGCGATCGTCGCCCGGCCGAGGCGGTCGGCCTCGTCGTGGATGTCGTCGAGGATCGTGGGCGTGGGGGCAGGACCGGTCACCGCGAGAGTGTAGCGACCGCCGGCCGGTCTCCCGCCCGTGCGGCGCCGCTCGGCGCCGAGCCGCCGCGTCAGACCTGCGGGCAGCTCTTCGTCTCGCGCGCGGCGACGAGCGCGGTCTCGATGAGCACGAAGTCGTCGTTGGCGAGCTGGGAGAGCCGCGGTCCGGTGCGGATTCCGGGGCCGAACGGGTCGTCCTGCTGCACGGCGAGCTTCAGCACGCGGTCGATCTCGTTCAGGGCGGCGACGGCCTTCGCGGTCCCCTTCACCTTGGCGAGCGTCTTGATCGCGGCGGTGAACTTCTTCGCGTCGAACTGGACCGGCGAGTCCGGCCCGGTCATGTCCTTCCAGGACGTCCGGTCGACCGCCGTGAAGACCTGCAGGTAGAGGTCGATGGTGTCGATCGCGTCGTTGAGCTTCGCGCAGGCGGTGGTCTGCGAGGGTGCCGGCGTCACGGGCACCTCCGTCGCGACGGGGGCATCCGTCGGGATGGGGCCCTTGCTCGCGTTCGGCTCGAGCGGCGTCGGCGTGGGGGCCGGCGGGACCGGCGTCGCCGGGATGACGGAGGCGTCGGCCGACGGTACGAGCGAGCCGGACGGCGCGGCGGACGACCCGTCGGACGGGGCGGCGGTCGTGCTGGTGGACCCGCAGGCGGCGAGCACGAGCGCGGCGAGGAGCGGCAACGCGATGAGACGACGCATGAGTGACTCCGTGGAGATGCCGGCGGAGGGCGCGGCCCCGAGAGGATAGCCCGGCTCCGGCCGGGACGCTTCCGGGCGCTCCCCGGTTCCGCGCGCCGGACGCGGGCCGTGCGCGGCCGCGTATGCTCGGGCCACGCCGTGACCACGATCTCGCGTTCCAGCTCCGCGGTCGCCGACTGGCGCCTCTTCGCCGGGCGGTTCCGTCGCTTCGCGGCCGTCGGCGTGAGCCAGGCGGTCGTCACGTCGCTCGCGGGCGACAGCCTGACGATCCCCCTCCTCCTCGCGCTCGGCACCCCGGTCGCCGCCGCCACCCTCATCGGCGCGCTCCCGGTCGCCGGGTCGATGGCCCAGCTCGGCGTCCCGTGGCTCCTCCGGAAGGCGGACGGCGACCTGCGGCGCGTCACGCTCGCGATCCTCACCGTGGGGGAGCTGCGCGGGTTCATCCTCTGCGCGGTCACCCTGCTGTCCGCGCTCGGAGTGATCGAGAACCAGGTCGCGATCGTCCTCATCGCCGCGGTCATGGGCATCGCGGGCGCGGCGGGGACGATCGGCGGCGCCAACATGCAGGCGTGGTACGGCGCGGTGCTCCCGGAGGTCGACCGGCGCTTCGTCGCGCCGAAGGTCGTCGCCTCGAACCTGGGGCTCGGGTCGATCCTCCTGCTTCCCGTCGCGCTCCTCATCCAGTGGGCGTTCCCGCAGTACGGGACGGTCGTCTACGCGTGGGTCTTCGCGCTCGCGGGGATCGGCGGGATCGCGGAGCTCGCCGCGGTCCTGCGGCTGCGCCGCCCGGGCCGCGTGATGGTCCACCAGGAGCGGACTCCCGCGGACGGCTCCGCAGGACCGCCCGGACGTCGCGTCCCCGCCGGCGGCCCGTTCTCGCCGTCGCTGCGCAAGTTCATCCGGATCGTGACGATCGCGGCGTTCGGCGCCGGCTTCGGGCCGTACTTCTCGATCTTCGTGATCAGCGTCCTCCACATGCCGGCGTCGTACGCGATCCTCCTGTCGGCGCTCTCGTCCGCGTCGAACCTCGTCTCGTCCGCCCTCATCGGCGGGTGGCTCCACCGTGGCTCGTCGTCGCGCCTGCTCCGGCTCTCGTTCCTGCTGCGAGGCGGGACGCTCCTCTTCGGGCTCCTCGCGTTCCCGATGAACCCGCTCGCGCCGGTGATCATGGCCGTGCTCGCCGTGACCGTGAGCGCCGGGTACTCGGCCGGGGTCCTCGGGTCCAACGAGCGGCTCCTCCGGCTGGCGTCCGGTCCGCAGCTCATCCGCGCCCAGGGGCGGTTCGTCGCGGGGACCGCCGCCGGCACGACGTCGGGCCAGCTCTTCAGCGCGGCCGTCCTCGCGATCCTCCCGATCGGGTTCCCCGCCTTCGCCATCCTGTTCCTCGGGTCCGGGCTCATCCGCGTCGCGCTCATCCCCTTCGTGGAGGTCTCGGAGTCGTGGTCGAGCGCGACGATGGTCTGGAACGTGGACGACCTGGCCGACGAGGTGAAGGAGTCGCCCGAGCGCGACGAGGCGGGCGGGATCCACTGACGGCCCGCGGCCCGCCGCGGCCACCGACCGGTGGGCGGCGAAGGGACGGGCCGCGAACGGTCCGTCCCTCCCTTGACCGGGCGTGGCGGACCCTCGCACGATCGCGATGCGTCGATCGCCGCGGCCCCCGCGCGTCCCCGGAGCACCGATCCGTCGGCGGGGCGCGTGCGCGGAGGCTCACGCGGATGCGGACCTCGATCGGGATCGCGGACCGGCGCCGGGTGCGGCCCGCGCTCGCCCTCATCGCTGCCCTTCTCGCCCTCCTCGTGGCCGCCGCGCCCGTGGCGGCGGCGGAGCACTACCGGAGCGGCGCGGCACTGCGCGAGTACGACGGCGGTCCCAAGGTGGGCTCGGCCTACCTCGACCGGTACTTCGGCGGGAGCCCGCCCGGGCCCACGAAGACGACGGTCCGGGTCGCGATGGCGAACGTCCGGGCCGGGACATACCTCGTCCAGATCGTCGCGGGCGAGTGCTTCTCCGAGGGCTACGTCCTCGCGAGGCTCAGCGCGAAGACGACGTCGACGGTCTCGGGCCAGCCGAGGCTGAACAGGACGCTCACCCTCACCACGACACAGCGCAGGAAGGTGCAGCAGGCGTACGACGCCGGGTCACCGGTCGTCGTGGTCGTCTCACGCGGGGAGATGTCGGCCTGCGGGCGGTTCGGGAGCCCCAAGCTGGTGCCGTGACGGCCGCGGGCGGTCGACCGGGTCGGCCGGGCGCCCGGCGCGATCTAGCGGGCGCCGTGTCCCCCGCCCCGCCGCCGATCGAGGTGGGGTCGGGCGCCGGCGCCGCCGTGGGCGGGGCGGACGACCGGCCCACGAGGACGCGCCCATCCACCTTGCTGTAGTGGCTCTTCCACGTCTCCTGGTGGATGACCGTCCCTTCCTTGTCCACGACGGTCCGCTCCACCTGGACGTACATCCCCGGGTGCGGGAACTCGAGGCGCCTCGCGGCACCGGCGGGGAGCGAGCTGGTGTACTCCGTGTAGTCGCCGGCGGCCACGCGTGAGGACACCTTCGGCTTGGAGAAGGTGACCTTCCGGCCGAGCGGGAGCGAGTACAGCTCGAACGTCACGACCCCGGGCTTCGCGATCGCGCGGATGTACACCGGGTTGGTGGAGTCGTTGCGCCACTTCACCGACTGCTTGGAGCCGCCGTCGATCCAGACGGTGGCGTCGAGGCCGAGCGGGTAGCGGTCGATGTAGTAGTAGTGCGGGACGCGGCTGAGGATCTCGAAGCCGGCGCGCAGGGCGGCGTTGAAGATCGTCGTGGACGTGGAGCAGATCCCGCCGGCGAACGCGCCGGTCGGCTCGCTCTTGCCGTTGATGATCGCGCCGCCGGCCTTGTAGCCGTCCTTCGCCGTGGGCGTCCCGACGACCTTCCAGAAGTCGAAGACCTCGCCGGGCATGATCACGGTCCCGTTGATCTTCTTCGCCGGGATGATGATGTTCGCCCCGAAGCCGTTGTTCTCCCCGACCTGCCAGTAGGTGGTCCAGGCGGAGATCCTCCGCATCTTCTTCATCATCGCCGTCGCCTTCTCGGTCGTGAGGGCGGGCTTGGCGGGGCCGACGACGAGGGTCCCCAGGTCGTTGGTCCAGTCGCCCGCCGCGCGGCGGAGCAGGGCGTCCATGACCGTGCGGGCGGAGGCGGAGCGGTCGAGGCCGCGGCCGTCCTTCGACGGGACGACCTTGGTGAACTTGCCCTTCGCGTCCATCTTCCAGGTCGCGTTCCGGCCCGGGACCGCGTACTGCGGCATGAACTCGGTGAGCCAGCGCACGATCGCGATGCGGTCGATCACGACCTGCCGCTCGACGACCGGGGTGGGTGTCGGGACGGGCGTGGGCTCCGCGAGCGGGTCCGGCGCGGGGGTCGGGGTGGCGAGCGGGTCGAAGGTGGGGACGGGCGTGGGCGCCGGCGTCCCGTCGGAGATCGAGAGCCACGCTGCGAGCGTGAGGGTGTCGACCTCGACCGAGTACGCGTCCGGCCCGACGAGCACCAGCGGGACCGCCGACATCCGCGCGATCTGCTCCTCGGGCGTCCCGACCGGCACCGGCGCGGTGGGCCGGGTGTGGCCGTCGGCGCGGGGGTCGCGAGCGGATCGAGCGGCTGGTCCTCGGCGCGGACGGGCGCAGCACCGAGCGTCCCCGTGAGGAGCGCGACGGTCGCGAGGATGCCGAGCAGCGCGGGGCGGAGGCGGCGATTCGGGCGGGCTGTCGTCGTCATACGGCGGGTATGGTGGACCAACTCGGCGAATCGCGCGCGCGAGCAGCGAAAAATGGGGGTTGGCGGTTGCGCGGGGGCCGTGGTAGGCTCCGGCCGATCGTCCGATGGTAGGGCGAGCGGATGGTCCGGCGGTTCGAACACTCCTCTCACGGTTTCCGCGAGACACGAGGTCGCGGAAGCCGGCCGAGAAGGAGTGTTCTTGGTGTATACGGACAAGACCCTGACCTGTGCCGATTGCGGCCAGCAGTTCGTCTTCACGGCGAGCGAGCAGGAGTTCTACGCGGGTCGCGGCTTCACGGAGCCCCGCCGCTGCGCTTCCTGCCGCGCCAGCCGCAAGGCGGCCCGGGGTGACTCCGGTGGCGGCTACGGCGGCGGTGGCAGCAGCTACGGCTCCGGCGGCGGCTACGGCGGCGGCGGGGCGGCTACGGCGGCGGCGGTTCCCGCGGGCCCCGCGAGATGTTCACGGCGACGTGCTCGAGCTGTGGCCGCGAGGCCCAGGTGCCGTTCCGGCCCACGAGCGGCAAGCCGGTCTACTGCAACGACTGCTTCGCCAGCCGGCGCTAGCGCCGGGGGGCGTTGAGCGCCTCCGCAGAGCATGGAACGGGCCCGACGAGCGATCGTCGGGCCCGTTCCGCGTCTTCGGGGATGTGCGGCGGTGGTGCGCCCACGCACCGCGCACGGGTCGCGCGGACGGCATACTGCGCGCGTCGCGGCCCATTCGCGACCCGCCGGGCGGGGCTCCGGGTACATCGAGGAACCCATGCGCGTCTCGCGTCTCGCCGTCCCGCTCGTCGCGGCGGCCCTGCTCGTCACCTCGCTCGCGGGACCGGCCGGCGCGGCGGCCGGCGGTGCGCACCATCTCCGCGCCATGTGAGACCGGCCGTCCACGGTCCGCGGCCGACGCCCCGTACGACGTGGTCCTCCACTCGATCGAACTGCTACATCGACGGCGGGACCGCCACGATCGTGGGTGACGTCCGCAACCTCACCGACCTGCCGGTGCGCGGGCATCGAGATCGACGTTCGCGTCGAGGACGGGACGGGCCACGTGCGCGGCACCGCACGGGGACCGCCGTGGCTCGAGTTCCTCGATCCCGGCGAGGGGCGTCCTTCCGCTCGACGTGACCAACGCCACCGGCGGGTCGACTGTACGCCAGCGACTCACGGACTACACGGACACGGACATCCCGGCCAACCACTACTTCACCGCGAGCAACGTCTCCGTCACCGGCTGGGCGGCGTCCACGCGACGGTGAGCGGGACGCTGGCGAACAACAACATCGTCGCGGCGACCGGGATCATCCTCGTCGCCACGCTGTACGACGACGCAGGGCGACGTCATCGGCACGAACATCGGTCTCTCGAGCGGGACGATGCGCGCCGGGGACACGACGACGTCCTTCGGTGGATGTCGAGCACGCCGGCGAGCGGGGTCCCCGACACCTACACGGTCCAGGCCGAGGCGACCTCGGACCCGCAGACCGCGACGACGATGGATGCGGCGCCGACGGAGTTCATGTACGGCGGGACCACCGACGTCAACGGCAAGGGCGTGCCCGGCAACCTCGTGCGCGTCCAGCGGTACGACCAGCCGACGGTCACTGGGTGGACATCGCGGGCGACGACATCAAGGCCGATGACACGGGCAACTACTCGCTCACGCTCAAGCCCGGGCGCGCGACCTGCTTCCGGGTCATCTCGGGGTCGGTGACGAGCGTGCCGATCGTCCTCTTCGTCGACGCGAAGGTGACGCTGAAGGCGGCGGCGAAGAAGACGACCGTCGGGAAGAAGGTCGTGCTCTCGGGCGTCGCGCAGCCGCTCGACCCGGCCAGAAGGTCTCGATCCAGCGGAAGGTCGGGTCGTCGTGGAAGACGATCGCCTCCGTGGGGGTGAGCGGGTCCGGCGCGTTCTCGTACGCGTGGAAGCCGACCGCCAAGGGCACGTACGTCCTTCGGGCATGGGTCGACGGCAACTCGCTCGTCTTCGAGGGGAACAGCTCGTCGGTGACGATCGCCGTCAAGTAGCCGGCGGCGGTGTCCTGCACCGCGCCTCGACATCTCGCGGGCCGGCCACGTGCCGGCCCGCCGCTGCCGGCCCCAGACGCGCCGAAGCCCCGGAGGGAGGCCGGGGCTTCGGGATCATCGGGAGCTCTCGGGGCGGACCGAGGGGACGCTGCCCGATGGAGTGAGAACGCGAGGGGAGGACTCTCGTTCTCGGGATGTTCGGTTCGGGTGCGGACCCCGTCCGCGTTTGGTACGGACCAACTATACCGCCGAATCATCGATGATGCAACCGGGTCCTTCGTCCGGCGAGGGGGAGCCGTTGGACATGTCGGGGCCGGACCGCTCGGAAGGGTGCGGATGGTACGGTCCACGTAGGCCGGTCAGGACCGCCGGGCGGCCATCCGTCAGTGGCCCGGCCGGTCGAGGACCGCGAGCGCGACCGCCGCGAGCCCCAGGATCCCGGCGAGCGGGATCGCACCGAAGCCCGCCGCGGCCGCCGCGGCGATGACGAGGGCCGCCAGCAGACACCCGCCGCAGCCGCAGCCGGGCGCGCAGCCGCCACCCCCCGACGGTGGGCGCGAGGCGCCGGCCGGGACCGGAGACCCGCCGGCGCGGGCGGCGCCCTCCTCGTCGTCGAGGACCGCCAGCACGAAGATCGCGTCCTCGGGATCGTCCAGGTCGAAGTCCATCGGGTCGGGTCGCCACCTCAGTGCTCGCGGTCAGC
>CAWJQZ010000024.1:0-74087 GCA_963844945.1 uncultured Chloroflexia bacterium | reverse complement strand
CGTCCACCATATCGGCCGAGCCGCCCTTCCGGATGGAACCGCTAGGATGGGCGGCGGCCGATCCCGCTTCAGAGGTGCATCCATGCGCTCGCGCGCCATCGTCACGACGCTCGCCGCCCTCGTCCTCGTCGCCGCCGGCTGCTCCGCCTCGGGCGGCACCGGCGGGACGCTCGAGGGGACCACCTGGCTGCTCAAGAGCTACGACAACGGCTCCGCGATGGTGGACGTGCCGCAGGGCGTCTACCCGGACGCGGTCTTCGCCTCCGGGAAGGTCTCCGGCGTGCTCGTGTGCAACAGCTACACCGGCGGCTACACCCAGTCCGGCAGCTCCCTGACGATCTCGGCGCTCGCGATGACGCAGATGGCCTGCGCGGACACGTCGCCGGACGTCGAGACGCCAGATGGCGGCAGCGATGCAGAAGGCCGCCACGTACACGGCATCCAACGCGTCGCTGAAGCTCTACGACGCGGCCGGGAAGAACGTCGCGGTGTACCAGGCCGCGCCCGCCGATCCGCTCGCCGGGACGTCGTGGGTCGTCACCGGCATCAACAACGGGAACCAGGCGGTCGTCAGTCCCGGCCTCCGGGACCACCGTGACCGCGCAGTTCGGCACCGACGGCCAGATGTCCGGCAGCGGAGGATGCAACGACTACAGCGCCTCATTACACGGCCGTGGACGGGACGATCACGATCGGCCCCGCCGCAGCGACGCAGAAGGCCTGCGACCAGGCGGTGATGGACCAGGAGCAGCAGTACTTCGCCGCCCTCGCGCAGGCGCACACCTTCGAGGTCTCCGGCGGGACGACGCTGACGCTCCGCGACGCGAGCGGCGCGATGCAGGTCACGTACAGCAAGCAGTAGGACCCGGCCCGGGCGGACTCCCGGGCGCGACGATCCCTCGACGGGCGCAGGGCTCGGGCTCCGCGCCCGTCGTCGCATCCGGCTGGTTCGCGCGAATTCGGAGGATGTCGCGGCCCGATCGGCGGCGTACTGTTGGATACGGTGGCACGCCCGTGCGTGCGCATGAGCTTCCTGGGGAGGGAGACACGATGCACCGACCGATCGGGGTCATGCTGCTCGCGCTCGCGGCGATCGTCGTGGGCCTGTACGAGCTGTACGTCGCGGCGATCTACATGGGCTGGGTGGGCTTCACCATCATCGGGAAGGAAGTGAGCTTCCCGAACGCGCAGTGGGGGCCGGCGCTCTGGTCCGTCCTGCTGGCCCTGATCTACTTCTGGGTCGCCGCCGGGTTCTGGGGCGTCCGCGCCTGGGCGTGGATGTTCGGGATCCTCATCGCCGGATGGACCCTCATCTGGGACGCGATCCTCGTCCTCGGCAGCGCGACGATCGAGCAGATGTTCGTCCCGATGGTCGTCTCGCTGCTCATCCTCGGCTACCTCCTGTATCCGGGAGTCCGCGAGGCCTTCTACGAGTCGGAGAGCAAGCGCGCCATCGGCATGTAGCCCTGCGCAGCGAACGGCGGCGGTGCGGTCCGCACCGCCGCCGTTCGCGTCCTCCCGGCGATCGCCGTCGTGCCCGTGCGGACGCATCCATCCGTCGCTGCGCGCCGGGTAGGATGAGCGCTCCGACGGGCTGTCCCCGCCGGCGGGGAGCGAGGAGTCGATGCAGGACCTCACGCGGCTCATGGACGGGCCCTCGACGCCCGGCGCGCCCAGGGGGAGGCGCCTCGGGGCCGCGTGCCCGTCTGGCTCGACCACCTTGCGGCGCTCTCGTGGCGACTGCTCGCGGTGGGCGCGCTCGCGGCGGTCCTCCTCCTCATCGCCGGGCAGCTCGCGACGATCACCGTCACCCTCGTGGTCGTCCTCGTCCTCCTCGCCACCGTGGAGCCGTCCGTCGCCCGCCTGCGGGCGCGCGGGTGGACGCGCGGGAAGTCCGCCGCAGCGGGCTGGGCGATGGCCATGGGCGCGATCGTCGTCCTGGCCGCGATCGTCCTGGTCGCGGTGGTCCCGTATGCCGTCGACCTGATCCGATCGATGTCGGCCGGCCTCGCCGCGCTCGACGACCACCTCCAGTCGCTCTCGCTCTCGCCCGAGGCCTCGGCGGCCGTCACCGAGGTCGGCGACAAGGTGAAGGACTGGATCACCGCGAGCCTCAGCGAGATCGTCTCGTCCGTCTCCTTCATCGCGACCGTCGGGATCCTCACCTTCTTCCTCACGTTCTTCGCGATGCTCGACGCGGACCACGCCGTCACGTGGATCCTCCAGGCGGCGAGCGACGAGCAGCGGGAGACGCTCGCGAGCAGCGGGCGGACGGCGGCCACGCGCGTCGGCGCCTTCGTGCGCGGGTCCGCGGTCATCGGCACGGCACGTGCCCTCGCCACGCTCGCGATCCTCTGGGGCCTCGGCGTCCCGTACGCGGGGCCGCTCGCCGCGATCGTGTTCCTCGGCTCGTTCGTGCCGTTCCTCGGACCGCTCGCGACCACCGCCGCGGTCGTCATGGCCGCGCTCGGCACCGGGAGCGTGCCCACGGCACTCGCCACGCTCGGGCTCGTCGTCCTCACCTATGTCGCGGCCGAGATCCTCCTGTCCCGGTGGGCGCGTGCGCGTCTCACGCTGCTGGACCCGATGGCGGTCATCGTCGCCCTGCCGGTCGGGGCGGCCGTGGCCGGGGTCCTCGGCCTCGCGCTCGCCGTCCCCGTCACCCTTGCGCTGTCGGCGATCTCCGGCGCCGTCGTCACCGCGATCGGATCGAACGTGGAGCGCGAGGACGACGAGTTCATGCCGGTATGGCTCGATCGCCTCGGCCAGTGGAGCTGGCGCCTTCTCGTCGTCATCCTCCTGCTGGCGCTCGCGGTCCGCGCGGTGCTGCTCGTCCCCCTCATCGTCCTGCCGCTCGTCCTGGCCGCGGTGTTCGCAGCCACGCTCGCGCCGCTCGTCCGGGCTCTCGGCCGCCGCGGCATGGGCTCGACCTCGGCCGCCCTGGTCTCGACGGCCGGTGCCCTGATCGCCACCGTGGCGATCCTCGCGCTCACGGTCGCCTCGCTCGCGAAGCAGGCGCGGGAGATCGTCGAGACCGCGCTCCAGGGCGCCAGTGGGATCGACCAGGCGCTCGCCGACGCGCTCGCGGCGCTTCGGTCCGGCGTCGACGAGGTGGGGGTCTCCCTCACCGCCGGGCTCGACGGCGTGAGTGGCGAGGCGGCCGCGCTCACCGTCGCAGTCGTCCTCTCGGTGCTCCTGTGCTTCTTCCTCCTCCGGGACGGCGCCCGGATCTGGAGCGAGATCGCCGCGCGTCTCGTCCCGTGGCGCCGCGAGCGCGCGGACCGCGCGGCGGGACAGGCGGCGACGGTCCTGAGCGGCTACATGATCGGGACGGGAGCGATCTCCGCGTTCGGCGCGATCACGCAGTTCCTGATCATGGCCGTCCTGGGGCTGCCGCTCGCCCTCCCGCTCGCGGTCCTCTCGTTCTTCGGCGGGTTCATCCCGTACATCGGCAGCATGATCACCACCGGCCTCGCGTTCCTCGTGACGGTCGCGGTGGGCTCGCCGACCGACATCGTGATCATGCTGGCGTTCACGCTCATCTTCAACATCGTCACCGGGAACATCGTCGCGCCGCTCGTGTACGGGAAGGCCGTCAACATCCACCCGGCCATCGTGCTCATGGCGATCCCGGCCGGCGGCGCGATCGGCGGGATCCTGGGGATGTTCCTCGTCGTCCCGATCGTCGGGATCATCGCGACCACGTGGCGGACCGTCCTCAGCGTCTTCGACGATCCGCCGGCGGCCACGGGCGGTGCGTCGAAGGAGATCGACCCGGCCCCGGCCGGTGGGGATGCCGCTGCGGCCGAGGCCCCGGCAGCCGGCGCCGCGACGGACCTGAGCCCGGACGCGGCGCCGGCCTGATCGACGGCGGAGACGAGGCGCGCGACTGGTCCCTGAGGTGCCGATGCCCGGGAGCCTGACGGCGCCCGGGCATCGTTCCGAACCGTGGCGGCGGGGCGTGACGCCCCGTGGGTCAGGAGCAGCCGCTCGTGCTCCCGCAGTTCATGCACTTGTAGCAGCTGCCGTTGCGGACCATGATCGAGCCGCACTCGGCGCAGGACGGGGCGTCCTCCTGGACGGTGAACGCGACCGTCGTGGTCCCCAGGGACATCGACAGCCCGCTCCCGTTGCCGTTCCCGCCCTTGTGGCCGCTCCCGTTGCCGTTCCCTCCGGCCTTCGCCGCCGGCTGGATGACCGGGAGCGCGCTCGACCCGGCCGCAGCGGCCGCCTCGACGTCCTCGCCCGTGGACTCGCCCTCGGACGGGCCGGCCGGAGCCGGCGCGGCGACGGTGGCCACGCCGAAGGAGACGGGCGCGGCGAACGCCGCCGGCGCCTCCGCGACGACCGTGGACGCTGCGCCCTGGAGGCCCAGGCCGGCCTTGTCGTCGGCCGCGAGGAAGCGGGCGCCGAGCCACCGGAAGATGTAGTCGACGATCGACTTGGCGATCGGGATCTCGCTGTTGCCGGTGAAGCCGGACGGCTCGAACCGGACGTGCGCGAACTTGTTCACGAGGTCGCGGAGCGGGACGCCGTACTGGAGCGCGAGGCTCACGGACGTCGCGAACGTGTCCATGAGGCCGCTGACGGTGGAGCCTTCCTTCGCCATCTTGAGGAAGATCTCGCCGGGCTGGCCCTCGGGGTACAGGCCGACGGTGATGTACCCCTCGTGGCCGGCGATGTCGAACTTGTGCGTGACCGCGGCGCGCTCGGCCGGGAGCCGGCGCCGGTGCGGCTTCACCGCCTCGGCCTGGGCCGCGGCGAGCTGGGCCCGGAGGGCCGCGACGGTCTCGGTCTCGACGGCCTCGCCGTCCTTCTTCCGGCTGGTGGAGAGCGGCTGGCTGCGCTTGGAGTTGTCGCGGTAGATCGCGATCGCCTTGAGGCCGAGCTTCCAGCCCTCGAGGTAGACCTGCTCGATCTCCTCCGCGGTGGCCGTCTCCGGCATGTTCACGGTCTTGCTGATCGCGCCGGAGAGGAACGGCTGGACCGCGGCCATCATCCGGACGTGGCCCATGTAGTGGATGGTCCGCTCGCCGTTCACGGGCTTGAAGGCGCAGTCGAAGACCGAGAGGTGCTCGGGCTTGAGGCCGGGTGCGCCCTCGATCGTCTCGCGCTCGTCGATGAACGCGACGATCTCCTCCACCTGGGCGGGCGTGTAGCCGAGCCGCCGGAGCGCGCCGGGGACCGTGTTGTTCACGATCTTGAGGTAGCCCTCGCCGACGAGCTTCTTGTACTTGATGAGGGCGATGTCCGGCTCGATCCCGGTGGTGTCGCAATCCATCATGAACGCGATCGTCCCGGTGGGGGCGAGCACGGTCACCTGTGCGTTGCGGTAGCCGTGGACCTCGCCGAGCTCGAGCGCCTCGTCGTAGACGCGCCGGGCGGCCGCGATCATGTCCGCGGGGACGTGGGCCTCCGGGATGCGGTACGCGGCGTCGCGGTGCTTGCGCATGACGCCGAGGAACGGCTCGCGGTTCTTCGTGTACTCGACGAACGCGCCGCCGTGGTCGCGGGCGACGACCGACGACTGCCGGTACGCCTCGCCGTGCATGATCGCGGTGATGGCGGCCGCGTAGTCGCGCCCCTCGTCGCTGTCGTACGCGAGCCCGCGGCTCATGAGGAGCGCGCCGAGGTTCGCGTAGCCCAGGCCGAGCGGCCGGAAGCGGTGCGAGTTCTCCTCGATGAGCGGCGTGGGGTAGCTCGCGTTGTCGACGAGGATCTCCTGCGCCGTGATGGTCAGGCGCGAGGCGTACCGGAAGCCGTCCACGTCGAACTCGCCGTCGTCCCCGACGAACTTCATGAGGTTCAGCGACGCGAGGTTGCACGCGGTGTCGTCGAGGAACATGTACTCGGAGCACGGGTTGGACGCGTGGATCCGGTCCGTGTTCGCGCTCGTGTGCCAGGCGTTGATCGTGGTGTCGTACTGGATGCCCGGGTCGCCGCACAGCCATGCCGCGTCCGCCATCCGGCGGAAGACCTCGCGCGCCCGGTACGTGCCCATGGGCGCGCCGCCGACGACCGCGTGCGTGGTCCACTCGCGGTCCGCGACGACGGCCTCCATGAAGTCGTCCGTCACGCGCACCGAGTGGTTCGCGTTCTGGAAGGCGACCGAGCCGTAGGCCTCGCCGGTGAACGAGGCGTCGTAGCCCTCCTCGATCAGGGCCCAGGCCTTCTTCTCCTCGAGCATCTTGCTGTCGATGAAGTCGAGGACGTCCGGATGGCCGACGTCGAGGATCACCATCTTCGCGGCGCGGCGGGTCTTGCCGCCCGACTTCACGACGCCGGCGAAGGCGTCGTAGCCGCGCATGAAGCTCACCGGGCCGGACGCGGTGCCGCCGCCGCTCATCTTCTCCCGCGACGAGCGGATGGGGGAGAGGTTGGAGCCGGCGCCGGACCCGAACTTGAAGAGCATCGCCTCCGTCTTCGCGAGGTCCATGATCGAGGTCATGGAGTCCTTCACGGAGTTGATGAAGCACGCGGAGCACTGGGGCTTGGCCTCGATGCCCACGTTGAACCAGACCGGCGAGTTGAAGCTCATCTTCTGGTGGAGCAGGAGATGGGTCAGCTCGGCCTTGAAGGTGTCGAGATCCTCGGAGGTGGCGAAGTAGCGCTGGCTCTCCGCCCACGCGGCGATCGTGTTGACGACGCGGTCGAGGAGCTGGCGGACGCTGCGCTCGCGCTCGGGCGTCCCCACGTGGCCCGCGGAAGTACTTGCTCACCACGACGTTGGTGGCGAGCTGGCTCCAGAAGGCCGGGACCTCGACGTCGCGCTGCTCGAAGACGAGCTTGCCCGACTCGTTCCCGATCGACGCCGTGCGCGTCTCCCACGCCACCTCGTCGTACGGGTGCACGCCGGGGCGCGTCCAGCGGCGCTCGAAGGTGAGGCCGCGGGTCCCTTCGCCCGTGAAGCGCAGGGCGTCCATCGCCTCTGCCGCGGCGAGCGCCGCGGCGTCCGAGAGCTCCCGCGCGCGATCCGCCGCCTTCGCCGCCGCGGCGGCCCCGTGCGCCCGTGCCGCCACTGCCGCCTCGGTCCGCCTGGCGGTCGCCGTCGTCCCGGATGCCCCTCGCGCCATTCCCTCTCCCTCCACGGATCGTCACCGGGTCCGGCCGCGTCAGGAGACCTCTCAGACCCCCCGATGGGGGCTTCCGACGCCCGGTCGTGGGACGCTCCGACCATCCGACGGAGCCGCTTCCCGGCCCGAGAACACTACGCCCGTGCGACCGACGAGTCAAGCCGAAACCACAACATGTAGTGGTCCGTACCATGGGGGCATATCAACATGTGGTAGGACGCGCGCGGAGGTCTCCGGGCAGCGGGAACGCCGTCGGGGACCGAGTATAGAACGGTCGTTCTATCCCGTCACGCGGCCTCAGGCGGGCCCGCCGGCCCGCGTGCGGCTGCGGTACGCACGGCCCTTCATGCGGTTGCCGCAACCGGCCATGGAGCACCACCGGCCCGACCGGTTGCGCGAGACGTCGTAGTAGGCCCACCGGCATTCGTCGTTGCGGCAGACCTTGAGACGGGCCCAGGTCCCGTCCGCGACGGCGGTCGCGACATCGGCGAACAGCCGGCCCAGCGCCGCTCGCGGGCCGCCGCCGACGGGCGCGAGCGATGCGTCGCCCGCCCGGTCGAAGCGGACGGCGAGAGGCGAGCGCGACGCCGCCTCCTCGAGGGCCCGGAGCGCATCGGCGTGCACGCCGTGGCCGGCGTTCGCCTCGAGGAGGTCCCGCAGCGCCTCGCGGACGACGATCGCCTCGTGGAGGTCGCCCTCGTCCGCGGGTGTGCCGTCCGGCACGAGGCCGTGCGCGGCGAGCCAGGCCGCGAGGTCCGCCGGGGTCCCGAAGCCCTCGACGAAGGACTCGCCGTCGATCTCGCGCGTGTTGACGAAGGCGCGCACGCGGGCGATCCCGGGCGGTGTCGGCGGATCGTCCGGCGGCCCGGCCGGTGCCAGCTCGAGCGCGACCGAGCCCGGTGTGCGCGCCATCCCGTCGTCGACGTCCATGGTGTGGCGTCCCTCTCCATCACCAGTCATAACGCTTGACAGGTTAGCACATGGCCCGTACAGTGTGCACACCATCAACACAGAGTACGATGGTTAGGTGGTTCGGGACGGCGAAGGCCGGGCGCCGGGCACGCGGAAGGGGTCCATCCGATGCAGCAGGGGTTCGGGATCATCCTCCTGGCGGACGAGTACATCCGGGCGCGCCGGGAGGCGGCGCTCGACATCGAGCGGGCGCGGCAGCACGCGCCGGCTCGCCCGGCCGGCGTGCGGCGATCGCCGGCGACCGGGAGGCGGCTGTCGGTCCGGCTCCCGCGCCTGGTCGTGACGCTCACGTTCACGCCGGCGCCGCGGTCGGCCGGGACCGAGTGACGAGAAGCGACGAAGTGAAGGGTCGCGCGGAGACGCCGCGCGAGGAAGGGGAACCAGGATGATCGCGAGGATGTGGCGCGGGACGACGATCCCGGCCGATGCGGACCGGTACGCGGCCTATCTCGAGGCGACCGGCGTCGTGGCCTGCCGGGAGACCCCCGGCAACGCCGGCGTCGTCGTCCTCCGACGAGAGGTCGGGGACCGGGAGGAGTTCACGTTCATCTCGTTCTGGACCGACGAGGACGCCATCCGGCGCTTCGCCGGGCCGGACCCGGGGGCCGCGGTCTTCTTCCCCGCGGACGACGCGTTCCTCGTCGAGCGCGAGACCCGGGTGACGCACTGGGAGGTGGGCGGCGACGCGCCCGCGGCGCTGGCCGCCTGAGCCCGGGCGCTGCGGCGTCAGTTCAGCCCGGAGTAGGCGTGGAGGCCGCTGAACCAGAGGTTCCCGCTGTACGTCACGAGCACCATCGCGAAGCCGACGACGAGGATGAGGGCGGCCGGCCGGCCGCTCCATCCGCGCTGGTTCCGCGCGTGCAGGTAGACGGCGTACACGAGCCACGTGACGAGCGCGGCGGTCTCCTTCGGATCCCAGCCCCACCAGCTGCTCCACGCGATCGAGGCCCACCAGCTGCCGAGGACGATCATCGTCGCGAAGATCGGGAACCCGACGACGACCGACCGGTAGGCGACCTCGTCGAGCGTCCGGTGCGACGGGAGCCAGGCGAAGCGGTCGTCGCGCCCCTGGACCAGGTACCCGACGCCGGCGGCGAAGCTCATCGCGAAGATGCCGTACGCGATCATCGCGAAGCCCACGTGGATCGTGAGGAGCGGCGGGTTCTGGAGGGCGGGCACGAGCTGCTCGACCTGCGAGGGGAGCGAGAACGCGTAGAGGGCGAGCGCGAGCGCGATCCCCAGCGGGATGGCGCCGAGCGATCGGACCGGGTAGCGGGCCGCCAGCACGACGTAGCCGAGCGTGATCCCGAACGAGAACGCGACGGTGAACTCGTAGAGGTTCCCCCACGGACCGCGGCCCACGACGAGCCCACGGAGGACGAGCGCGAGCCCGAGCGATGCGGCGGCCGCCGCGGCGAGCCCCCACGCGATCGGGGCGATCGAGGTCCGGTCCCGTGCGGCGCCGGCGTCGGGAGCGGACGCCTCCCGCTCCACGAAGCTGCCGGTGACGACGCCGGCGAACGCGGGCGCCGCGGCGGGCGCGAGCAGGGCGACCCTGCGGCCGGACGCGAGGAGGACGGCGTGGGCGACGTGCGCGGCGAACGCGAGGGCGAGCAGGATCGTCCCGACGACGGTGAGGTAGAACGCTCCGGAAGCCATGGGGGACGCTGGCTCGGGGTGGGGGAGCGGGTCAGGCGATCGCCGCGCCGCCCGCGGGCGGTCCCGGCGGCGGTGCGACGGCGATCGGTGCGTCGATCTTCAGGACGAGGCCGCAGTTCCCGCACGTGGAGAGCTCGGCGCTCCGCTCCACGTGGCACATGGGGCAGGCGACCGTGAGCGGCGTCCCGTCGTCGCCGCGGATGGTGCCGGGCGGGTACACGAGCGCCTTCGACGCGTCCACCGGATACCCGGCGGGCAGCAGCGCCGCCCCGTCCGCCCCGATCGCCGCGGGGCGGGGGCCGGTCACGTAGCGGAGCTTCGCGCGCGGCTTGGTCGCGCCGTAGCCCAGCCACAGCAGGACCATCGCGAGGGCGAAGAGCCCGACGAGGGGGGCGAGGGCGAGCGGGATCAGGGCGACGAGCGCGCCCCAGTCGGGCGAGACGATCTTCGCCAGGAAGTCGAGGAACTGGGTCCAGATCTGGCCGAGCCCGGATGCTGCGTCCACGGCGCGCATCCTAGCATCGGCGGAGGGGGGTGCGAAGCCCCGAGCGGGGTGCGTCCCGTCAGCGGGGCTGGTGGCCGCGCTTCGGGTTCCCCTTCTTCTTCGTCGCGCCCCGGCCGGGGCTCCAGGCCTGCCGGTCCGCCTGTGCCGGGTCGTCCTTGCCGTGGCCGACGGGGCCGGCGCCGAGCGGCGGCTTCACCGGCCGCGACGCGCCCACGGACGGGGCGACCGGACGCTGCTGCGCGAACCGGTCCACGAGCTGGCGGGAGCGCACGGAGCGGGCGCCGAGCGCGCGGACGCGTGCGCCCAGCTCGATGTCGTCGGTCGCGACGAGGGTCTCCGTCCGGCGCGTCGCCCACGATCCGGACGATGAGGTCGTCCGCGGACTCATAGCGGCTCCAGCGGACGCCCAGGCGGCTCGACCGCTCCGGCATCATCGCCCCGCCGTCGCGCATCCCGTCGAAGACGACGAGGATCCGCGTCCGCGGCCCCACCACCGTCCACAGGCGCGACAGCAGCGCCTGCTCCGGGACCGGACCGCGCGTCCGCTGCATCGCGCCGAGCGCGTTGCGGCCGTCCACGATGAGCAGGGTCGCCTCGAGGAACGGGTCGGCGTGGGGCACGGGGCCAGTGTACGCGCCCACCCGGCCGGGGCCGTCCGCCTCCGGTAGCATCGGTCGCATGCTCCTCCTCGTCGATCTCGACGGCACCGTCTGGCGTGGCGATGCCCCCGTCCCCGGCGTCCCGGAGCTGCTCGTCGAGCGCGAGCGGCAGGGCGACGTCGTGGCCTACGTCACGAACAACTCGATGCGCCACCGGCGCGACTACGCCGCGCGCCTCGAGCGCCTGGGGGCTCCGTCGGACCTGACCCGGATCGTCACCTCGTCGCGCGCGACCGCCGTCCACCTCGTCACCCACGAGCCGTGGGTGGAACGCGTCCTCGCCGTGGGCGCTCCCGGGATGGTCGAGGAGCTGCAGGAGGTGGGCCTCACGGTCGTCCGCGCGGGCGACGCCGCGGCCGCGCTCGCGGCGGGTGCATCGCCGATGGCCGCCGCCGGGGACCCGCAGGCGGTCGTCGTGGGCCTCGACCGCGAGTTCGACTACGCCCGGCTCAACATCGCCTCCGCCTGCGTCCGCGCCGGCGTGCTCTTCGTCGCGACGAACCGCGACCCGGTCTTCCCCACCGAGCACGGGTTCGAGCCCGGTGCCGGGTCGATCGTGGCCGCCGTCGAGGCCGCCGCCGGGACCGCCCCGCTCGCCATCGGGAAGCCCGGCCCCATCCTCCTCCGGATCGCCGCCGAGGCCGCGGGGGTCCCGCTCGACGGCGCGGTCGTCATCGGTGACAGCCTCCTCGCGGACATCCCCGCCGCCCGCGCGGCGGGCGTGGCCTCGATCCTGCTCATGACGGGCGTCACCCGGCAGGAGCACCTCGACGCCGCCGCCGAGCACGAGCGGCCGACGATCGTCGCCCTGGACGCGGACGAGCTCCGCGCCGCCCTGGACCGCCTCGGCGGCTGACCCGTCGCGGGATCAGCGCGCGGAGCCGATCGCCTCCGCGAGGCGGATCTCCACCATGAGGTCCGCGGCGAGCCGCTCGAGGCCCTGGCGGAGCTCGGTCATGTCCACGCCGTCCGGCACGGCGGCCCGGACGTGCGCGTGGAACATGCGGCTGCCGGACATCGCCGCGGCCGGGCGGTCGGTGGAGAGGTCCTCCACGTTGATCCGGTGCGTCGCGAGGAGCTCCGAGATCTCGTGGACGAGGCCCGGCCGGTCCAGGCCGAGCAGCTCGATCTCGGTGATCCGCAGGGGCGCGGCCTCCGCCGGCGCGCTCCGCTCGACGATCACCTGCAGGCCGCTCGCGCCCAGCTGCCCGAGCGCCGCCTCGAGCGCCGCCGCCTGCTCGTCGGCGACCTCGACGCACAGCACGCCGGCGAACTTGCCGGCGAGGTGCGCCATCCGGCTCTCCAGCCAGTTGCCCCCGTTGGCGGCGACGACCTCCGACACTTCGTCCACGATCCCGGGGTGGTCAGGGCCGATGAGCGTGATGACTAGATCGATCATGACGGCATCGTAGCGCGTCGCCCGCGGGCGGCACGGGCGCCGGCGAGCCTCGCCGCGCGCGGGCCCCGCTGTCCGGCTCAGCCCGCCGCGAGCTCCGGGATCTCCGCCGCCCAGGCGTCGAACGCGACGCGGAGCGGCGCCAGGGTCGTCTCGTCGGCGAACGCCACGTCGAGCGCACGCCGGTCGATCGCCCAGAGCTCCGCCGGCGTGAGGCCGATCTCGCGCACCGCCCGCTCGTACTCGTCCGTGAGCCGGACGTCCGCGACGGTCGGGTCGTCCGTGCTCAGCGTGACCCGGACCCCGGCGCGGTGCAGCCGGGCGAGCGGGTGGGAGGCGCACGTCCGGGACGATCCCCGCCTGGACGTTGCTCGTGGGCGTGAGGTCGAGGACGACGCCGCGCCTGCGCAGCTCGTCGACGAGCGCCGGGTCGTCCGCCGCGCCCGGCCCGTGCGCGATCCCTCTCGGGTTCGAGCGCCAGCGCGCGACGCACCTGCGCGGCCCCGCCCCACTCGCCGGCGTGGAGCGTGATCCGCAGCCCCCCGGCGCGGGCCGCGTCGAACGCGGCGCGGTGCAGGCTCGCGTCCGGGTACCGCTCCTCCCGCCCGGCCAGGTCGAAGCCGACCATCCCGCGGTCGCGGAACCTGGCGGCCGACTCGGCCAGGGCGACGTTCGCCGTGGGCTCGTGCGACCGCATCGCCGTGCAGATGAGGCGGGCGGTCACGCCGGTCGCGGCCGCGCCGGCGGCCGTGCCGTCGCAGACCGCGGCGATGACATCGTCCGTCGAGAGGCCCTTCGCCGTGTGCAGCGCGGGCGCCCACCGGATCTCCGCGTACCGGACGCCGCTCGCCGCCTCGAGCTCGACGAGCTCCCGCGCGATCCGCGCGAGCGCGTCCGCGTCCTGCATGAGCGCGACGGGCAGGTCGAACGCGTCGATGAGCTGGTCCTGGTCCCGGCAGGGCATCGGCGCGACGAGCGCGGCCGCCATCCCGGCGAAGTCGCGCGGCGCGTCCACGCCGCGCGTGCGCGCGATCCACAGGGCCGTCGCCGGGAGCACCGCCCCGTCGAGGTGGAGGTGGAGCTCCGCCTTGGGCATCGCCTCGACGAGGCGCCGGAGGGCCGACGGCGTCAGCCCGCCGCCGATGCCGCCCCGCGCCGGCGCCGTCCGGCGCTCCTTCGCCGTGCCGTCGCGTCGTGATCCCCGGGGATCCGGCAGTCCGTCCATCCCCCGATGCTACGATGCCGGTGCATCCGTCCGTCCGCGGCGCCCGAACGTCCATCGGATGGCCGCGACCGCGGCCGCTCGTCTGCAGAGGGTCCAGCGATGTCCACCGTCCTCGTCACCGGCGCCAGCGGGTTCGTCGGCTCGTACGTCGTCCCGGAGCTCGTCTCCGGTGGGCACCACGTCGTGGCGCTCGTCCGCGACGACCGCGCCGCCGCGGCGGTGACGGCGCGACTCGATGCCGACCAGGCGCGTGCCGTCTCGTTCCGCACCGGCGATCCCGTCAGCGGGAAGGGCCTCGACGAGGCGCTCGCCGGGGTCGACGCGGTCGTCCACCTCGTCGCGATCGCGCGCGACCGCGACGGCGGGAAGTCCCTGTCTGAAGGTGAACCTCGGCGGGACGGAGAACATGCTCGCGGCCGCGGCGAAGTCGGGCGTCCGCCGCTTCGTCCACATGGGCGCGATGGCCGTCAGGGACGACGAGGAGCTCCACTACGCGCGATCCAAGGCGCGAGCCGAGAAGGCCGTGCGCGCGAGCGACCTCGACTGGACGATCCTCAAGCCGTCGCTGATGTGGGGCCCGCGCGACGGCTTCTTCAACATCGTCGCCGATCTCGTCCGCACCTCTCCCGGGATCGTCCCCGTCCCCGGGTCCGGGAAGGCGCGCTTCCAGCCGATCGCCGTCGCCGACGTCGCGATCTGCACGCGGATGGCGCTGGAGGACCCGAAGACGATCGGGAGGTCGATCGACCTCGGCGGGCCGCGCTACTGGACCTACCGCGAGATCACGCAGGAGGTCTGCCGCGGGATGCGGAAGGGCCGGCGGATCGTCCCGATGCCGGTGCCGATCATCGGCACGGTCGCCGGCGCGGCCGAGCTCGTCCACCTGCCGTTCCCCGTCGCGACCGACCAGCTCCGCCAGCTCAAGCTCGACAACATCGGGCCGCTCGATGGCTGCTACCGCGCCTTCGGCTTCGTGCCGCGCGCGATGGAGGGCCAGCTCTGGTACCTCCGGACGAAGAAGCGCGACCAGGACCCGGCGACGGCGAAGCCTCGGCCGGCGGGGCGGCCGGCGACCGCCTAGGCCGGCGACCGCGCAGGAGGGGACCACGGACCGTCTCGACCGCCTCCGGGGGATCCTGTTCGGCGTCGTCTGGGTGGCGGCCGCCGCGGTCATCGCGCTCGGTGGCGCGGGGATCGTCGCCGGCGCCTCGCGCGTCCAGCCGACCGCGGCAGTGCCCGGAGCTCACCGCCGCGGCCGACGCGCAGGTGGCGCCCGGTCTCGCCGCAGCGGACGCCGCGCTCGGCGGGCTCGCGACGGACGTCGCGGCCCTCGGGGAGCACGGGAGGGCCGCGCTCGCGGCGCTCGTCGCCTCCGATGCCGCGACGGTCGACGCGGAGGTGGCCGCGCGGGTCCACGCAGCTCGACACGATCGACGCGGGCGTCGCGGACCTCCGCGCCGCCCTGGCCGCTCTCCCCCTGGGCGCGGCGGAAGCCGTGGTCCGGTACTCGCCGGAGACGATCGCCCGCTACGACCGGCTCGTCGCCGCGCTGCCCGCGACGGACGGGCTCCGCGAACGCTGGGCCGCCCTCGCACGCGGCGCGGCGCCCGCCCTCGCGCTCTCCGCCCACCTGACGGCGCACGACGCGAAGGCAGGGGAGGCGGTCCTCGCGGGGAGCCAGGGCCGCTACGCGGACGCCATCACCGGGATCGACGCGGCGGAGGCGGAGCTCACGGCCGCGAGCGTGATCCGCGACGACCTCGCCGAGCGGGTGGACGTCGGGACGCTGGACCAGTGGATCGCGCGGAACGAGGCGATCGACACGGCGCTGCGGAGGCTCTACACGCGCCTCGAGTCGTCGAACGGCAGGCTCACGCCCGGCGTGACCGCGGCGCTCGCGGCGGTGGATTCCGCGCGCGCCGCCCTCCCCCCGGACACGCGTGCCCTCGTCCTCATCCTCGGCGACATCGCCCGTGGCGGGCTGAACCAGTCCGTCATCGCGATCGAGGAGGCACGCGGACGGCTCGCCGCCGCGGCCGGGACGGTAGAGTAGGAGCGTCCCCGCGCACCCATGCGGAGCCCGCCGCGCCGCCCCGACGGGCGCGGCCCCGTGCCGGGACGCACGCATCCCGCCGCCACCCGGCGGCATCGCCCGAGGTTCTCCCGATGCAGATCCGCATCGCCACCGACCAGCCCTGGGAAGTCCCCGCCGACGTCCTCGCGGTCCCGCTCTTCGACACGCCCGACTGGGACGGCCCGCTCGGCGAGATCGATCGCCGGGCAGCGGGTGAGCTGCGGACGCAGCTCGACCTCGGCGAGCTGCAGACCAAGCGGTACGCCACGGCTCTCGCCCCCGGCGGCGAGCTGCGCGCTCGCCGGCTCCTCGGCGTCGGCGCCGGCGACGCGGCCGAGCTCGACCGCGAGACGGTGGTGCATCTCGGCGCGACGATCGAGCGCCGGCTCGCCGGGATGAAGGTCGCGAGCCTCGCGATCGTCGTGGACGCCGTCGCGGCGCATGTCGACGGCGGCGCCACCGCGGTCGTCGAGCTCCTGGCGCGCGGCGTCGTCGAGGGCTCGTTCGAGCCCGCCGCGATCTACCGCGACGACGTCAAGGACGCGCCGCCGACGCTCGACGAGCTCGTCCTCGTCGCCACCGGCGCGAACGCGACCGCGCTGGCCGCCGCCGCCGAGCGCGGCCGCATCGTCGGCGAGGGCGCGAACACGGCCCGCCGCCTCGCGAACCGCTCCGCGAACGACGTGAGCCCCGAGGTCCTCGCCGAGGAGGCGCGCGCGCTCGCCGAGGCGCACGGGCTGTCGATCGACGTGATCGGCCCCGAGCGTGCGGCGGAGCTCGGCATGGGGATGTTCCTCGCGGTCGGGCGCGGCAGCACGAACCCGCCCCGGATGATCGTCATGCGCTCCGGGCCGGAGGGCGCCACCGACGCCCAGGGCCGCCTGCTCGCGATGGTCGGCAAGGGCGTCTGCTTCGACTCCGGCGGCATCAGCCTCAAGGGCGCCGACCGGATGGAAGAGATGAAGATGGACAAGACCGGCGCATGCACGGTCATCGCGGCCATCGCCACCGTCGCCCGCCTCGCGCCCGGGACGCCGCTCCTCGCGATCGCGCCGGCCGTCGAGAACATGCCCGGGCCGCATTCGGCGCGGCCAGGCGACATCGTCCGCGCCCTCAACGGGAAGACGGTCGACATCATCAACACGGACGCGGAGGGCCGCCTCATCCTCGGCGACGCGCTCACGTACGCCGAGCAGCTCGGCGCCAGCCACCTCGTGGACGTCGCCACCCTCACGGGCCTCGTGAGCCGGGCGTTCGGCGAGCTCGTCACGGGCGCCTTCGCGACGCCGCAGTCCTGGTACGACGCGATCGCGGCCGCCGCGGACCGCGCCGGCGAGCGCTACTGGCAGATCCCCCTCGTCGACGACTACCTCGCCGACATGAAGAGCTGGTACGCGGACCTCACCAACTCGGGCGCGTCCGAGGGGAGCCTCGTGAAGAGCGGGCTCTTCATCCGCGAGTTCACGACGAAGCCCTGGGCGCACCTCGACATCGGCGGGACGGGCTACTTCCGCAAGCCGCGGCCGTGGGCGCCGCGCGGCGCGAACGGCGTCACCCACGCGACGCTCGTCGAGCTCGCGCTCGCCGGCGCGCGATAGGGCGCCGGGCCCGACACGCCGGCCGCCGGCAGCACGCGGGGTGACGGCAGGACGATGACGCCCCTCGTCGTCCTCCTCGCGCTCGCGGGCGCCGCGTGGGGTCTCGCCGCGGACCGGATCGCCGTCCGCTGGCCGGAGCACGAGCCGGGCGAGGGCGGCCGGCGCCCGGGATGGCGGACCGCCGTGACCGTCGTCGCGGCCGGGACGGCCTTCGCGCGTGCTCGCGGCGCGCGACCCGGAGCCGGCGACGTTCGTCATCCTCGCGGCGTGGTTCGTCGGCGCTCGTCCTCTCTTCGCCGATCGACCTCGACCAGCGGCTCCTGCCCGACGTCGCTCACGCTCCCGCTCGATCGCCGTCGGCCGCCGTCCTCCTCGTCGCGGGGCTGAACCCGCTCGTCAGGGGCTCGGAGCTCGGGGCGGTCGTGGCCGCGGTCGTCATCCCCGCGCGTCCTCTTCGTCGCTCTCCATCCCGTTCGGCTCGGGCGCGTTCGGCCTCGGCGACGTGAAGTACCTCGTCTCGGCCGGGCCTCCTCGCGGGCTTCACGCGGACCGCTCACCGGCGTGGTCGCGGGGATCGATCCTCGCCGGCGTCGTCCTGCTCGTCCTGCTCGCTCTTCCGCCGGATCACGCTGCGGACGTATGTCCCGTACGGGCCGTTCCTCATCATCGGCGCGGTCTACGCCGTCCTCCTGTCGCTCTGAGGCGCCCGGACCCGTCGGGGGGCCGTTCCGCGACCCGGTGGTAGACTCGGGAAGAGCCGGGGTCGTCCCACGGTGTGCCCGGCGTGGGACGACGCCAACGGCGAGCGTGGCGACGACCCGCGGGGTATCGCGGCAAGGGAGTCTCGTTCGGCGGATGACGTCGTTCTCTCGAGGCGAAGAGTGATCGGGACGCGGACCGGGCGGTCGCCCGGCTTCCGGCGCCTCTCGCGCCTCTTCCTCATCGCCTTCCTCATCGCCCTCGTCACGGGCGCGGTCGCCGCGCCGGTGAGCGCCGGCGACCCCCTCGCCGACGCGATCGCGAAGCAGAAGGCGCTGCGCGCGAAGATCGAGGCGCAGAAGAAGCAGATCGTCAAGCTGAAGGCCCAGCAGGCGAACCTGCAGCAGGACATCAACGCGACCGCGGACGCCCTCGCCTCGGTCAACGCCGACCTGAAGGTCGCGCGCAAGCGCGTCGCGAAGGTGAGCGATCGACGTGACCGAGGCGCGCAAGCGCGTCGAGTACCTCGGCGCCACGGTCCGGGAGTGGGACGCGCAGGTCGCCGACCTGGACGCGGAGGCCGCGAAGGAGGACCGCCTCCTCGAGATCCGCAAGTCCCTCCTCGCCACGCGCCTCCGCGCCGCCTACATGACGGACCGGACGTCGCTCCTCGAGACGGTCCTCTCCGCGCAGTCGTTCACCGACGTCATATCGGACGTCTCCTCGTACCTCGACTTCTCCGTCCAGGACCAGGCCCTCGCCGCGCAGATCGAGAAGGACCGCCAGCAGGTCGCGATCACCCGCCAGATGGCGGCCGACGCGCGCGAGACCACGAACGAGCTGCGGCTCGAGGCGCGCGACCAGAAGACCGCGCTCGTCGGCCAGCTCGCCGAGCTGAAGAAGGCCAAGGACGCGCTCAAGAAGCTCGACGCGAAGGTGAAGGCGCAGCTGGCGATCCAGCAGCGCAACTTCAACAAGGTGAAGCTCACCGCTTCGCAGCTCAAGGCGGCGATGAACCGCGAGATCGCCGCCGAGAACGCCCTCAAGAACAAGATCCAGAAGCTCATCAACGCCCAGCAGCTCGGCGGCAACATCCCGTCGCAGTACAACGGCTCGCTGATCTGGCCGCTCGGGGGCGTGGTGACGCAGGAGTACGGGTGCACCGGCGTGGGCTGGGAGCCGCCCGCCGGCGGCTGCAGCCACTGGCACAACGGGATCGACATCGCCGCGCCGATCGGGACCCCGATCCGCGCCTCCGGCGACGGGATCGTCGCGTTCGCGGGGTACAACCCGTACGACCCCTTCCCGAAGGCGGTCATCGTGATCATCGCCCACTCCACGTCCCTCCAGACGTGGTACGGCCACCTGGAGCCCGGGCTGCCGGTCCACGCGGGCCAGCGCGTGAGCCAGGGCCAGGTCATCGGGTACGTGGGGATGACGGGCCGGACGAGCGGCCCGCACCTCCACTGGATGGTCGACCTCAACAACAACTTCTCGAACCCGCGCCTCTTCCTGTAGGCCCGGTCCCGCGACCCCTCAGGCGCGCCCACCGTGCGTGCTAGCATCGGCAGCGGGGACGCGTCCACCCATTGACGTGCGTCCCGGTGCGGAGGGGCCCTCGTGAAGCGGACGCTGAGCGTGATCCTTGCCGGCGGCGAAGGGGCGCGCCTCTCGATCCTCTCGTCGCAGCGCGCGAAGCCTGCCGTGCCGTTCGCGGGCAAGTACCGGATCATCGACTTCGCCCTGAGCAACATCGTCAACTCGGGCGGCGACAACGTCGTGGTCCTCACGCAGTACAACCCGCGGTCGCTCAACGACCACATGGGGACCGGCCGTCCGTGGGACCTCGACCGCACGAGCGGCGGCATCCGCATCCTCCAGCCGTACATCGCCCAGGGCCGCATCGCGATCTGGTACCGCGGGACGGCGGACGCGGTCTTCCAGAACATCCGCGCGGTGGAGCAGGCGCCGGGCGACTGCGTCCTGGTCCTCGCCGGCGACCACGTCTACAAGATGGACTACCAGCCGTTCGTGAACCTCCACCGGCGCCGCCGGGCCGACGTCACGATCGCCGTCCGTCGCGTCCCGATGGCGGAGGCGCCGCGGATGGGGATCCTCGCGGTCGACGAGCACGGCCGCGTGACCGAGTGGCAGGAGAAGCCGAAGCAGCCCAAGAGCGACCTCGCGAGCATGGGCATCTACGTCTTCTCGAAGCGCGCCCTCCGCGAGTGGCTCTCCGAGTCCCGGCCCGACTTCGGCGGCGACGTCATCCCGGCGATGCTCGAGGGCGGCGCGCGGGTGTACGCGTACCGGTTCGACGGCTACTGGCAGGACGTGGGGACGATCGGCAGCTACTGGGCGACGAACCTCGAGCTCCTCGAGGAGTCCCCGGCGCTCGACATGTACGACCGCGAATGGCTGATCCACACCCGGTCCGAGGAGCGCGCGCCGGCGAAGATCGGCCGGACCGCGATGGTCGTCCGGAGCCTCGTCTCCCACGGCTGCGTCGTCGACGGGACCGTCGTGAACTCCGTCCTCTCGCCGGGCGTCCGCGTGGAGCAGGGCGCGGTCGTCCGCGACTCGATCGTCATGTTCGACTCCGTGATCCGCACCGGCGCGATCGTCGACCAGTCGATCCTCGACAAGGAGGTCGTCGTGGGGGCGGGGGCCATCGTCGGCGAGGGGCCCATCCCCGCCCCGGCGAACAAGAAGGAGCCCAACGCCCTGACGACCGGCATCACGGTCGTCGGGAAGCGGGCGGTCGTCCCGCGCAGCCACCGGATCGGGCGCAACGTGCGCATCGACCCCGACGTCAAGGCGAGCGACTACGCGTCGCGCGTCGTCGCCGCGGGCGAGACCGTCACCCACAGCGAGACCCGCGCCGCGCGCAAGAGGGTCGTCCGGCAGATCGAGAAGGCCGCGGAGGCGGCGATCGAGGAGGTCGCCACGGCGGCCGACGTCGCGGCCGGCGCGGTCGATCCCGACGAGAAGGCGGCCGGGCCGGCGAAGACCCCGCGCCCGCGCCGTTGACGGTGCCCCGGTCCGGCCGGGACGTCACGCCCGAGGTCGTCGAGGGCTGGCTCGTCGACCTCGGCATCGAGCCGCCGGCGCGCCACGAGCGCGACGGTGCCGCGTCCTGGGACCTGACGCTCGACGGCCTCCGCCGCTTCGACGTCCGCGTCACGCTCATCCTCGACCCCGAGACCGGCGTCGTCGTCTGGGTCCACTACGCGCCCCCCATCGGGGACTCGCGCATCAAGTCGTACCGGAAGCTCCTCCGCTGGAACGACGAGATCCCGTTCGCGAAGTTCTCGCTCGCGACGGATGACCGGCCGATCCTCACCCAGGAGATCCCGCTCGCGGTCCTCGACGAGGACGAGCTCGGCCTCGCGCTGGCGCGCGCCCTGGCCCTCTGCGACCTCCTGTTCGAGGAATCGGCGGCCTGGCTCTGGATCGGCGGCCGCATCCCGCCGCGCCCGGACCGCGAGAGCCGCCAGGCTCGGGCTCTTCGCCCGCTACGCCGACCGGCTCGCCGCCGTCGTCCCCGCGACGCCGCCCGCCATCGGGACCACGCGGGTCTAGGGCGGCGACGTCGCCGGCGGCGCTCCCCGGCGTTCCGTGGGACGATGCGCACGTGGACGACCAGCGCTTCGACTTCCCCCCGGATCCGGGCGACGATCCGGCGGATCGCGAGACCCCGTACGCGCTCCTCCAGCGCGGCCGTGAGCTCATGCGCGGCCGCCATTTCGCGCAGGCGGCCATCGTCCTCGAGCGCGCCGCGCGCCTCGAGCCCGGCCGCGGCTCGATCCTCGAGTCGCTGGGTCGGGCGTCGTACAACGCCGGCGACCACGCTCGCGCCGCCGAGGTCTTCGCGGACCTGCTCGTGGTCGACCCGTCCGCCCACTACGCCCACTACGCGCTCGGCCAGAGCCTCAAGCAGGTGGGCCGGACCGACGAGGCCGCCACCCACCTGCGCCTCGCGGTGGCCCTCGCGCCCGAGAACCGCCTGTACGCGTCGGCGCTCCGCCGACTCGGCGGCGAGGGGACGGGGATCGTCATGGGCGACGCGGAGCGCCGCGCGGACGCCGACGCCGAGGCCGACCCGGAGTAGCGGTTCGTCCGCCTGTTCGCGTACTCGACGACCACTCCACGATCGCGCCGGCCTCGTCGCGGACCGCACCCAGGACGGAGACAGGGTCGGGCAGAGCGCCGAAGCCCTGCGGTGATCGTCGGCGGTGGCGACTTCCGGCAGCGCGCGTAACGCGTCTTCGAGGACCGAGTCGGACGACAGCTAGGGCGCCGCGGCCGGCCCGCCCATGCGAGCGAGCCACAGGAGCCCGACGAGCGACTTCCCGTCCTGGACCTCGCCGCCGTCGATGGCGGCGAGCGCCTCGTCCCACGTCAGCCGGACGAGCTCGATCGACTCGTCCTCATCCGGAGGGAGTCCCTCGTCCACCGGGGCGCACCCGGTCGCGATGAAGAGATGCATGAGTTCGTCGGTGAAGCCTGGCGCCGTGTAGAAGTCGGCCGCGTGCCGCCACGCGCGTGCGCGGTGGCCGGTCTCCTCCTCGAGCTCGCGCCGGGCGGCGCTCGCAGGGTCCTCGGTCGCGCCGTCCGGCCCCACCTCGAGCGTGCCCGCGGGGATCTCCAGGAGGATCCGCCCGGTTGCGGAGCGGGGCTGGCGGACGAGCAGGATGCGCCCGGCCTCGTCCACGGCGACGATCGCCACCGCGCCGGGGTGACCGGCGACCTCGCGCCGCCGAAGGGATCCGTCCGGCCTGCGGACCGTGTCGATGCGGAAGGTGAGCGTGCGGCCGCGGTGGAGGATCTCGCTGTCCACCACGGTCTCGCGCAGGCGCGCGTCGGGGTCGTCTGCCGGCGGGGGCGCGAACGGGACCCCGGCGGAGCCGGGGTCCGGAACGGCCGCGGGAGCGGGAACGGATGCGTCCGGCGCGCGCGTCGCGTCGTCGCGCGCGCCGGGGTCTGCGGAGCTCAGGAGGCCTTCACCGCGAACGCGAGCGAGGCGCCCGAATCGGCGTCGAAGAGGTGGACCTTCTCGAGCGGGACCGTCAGGTCGAGCGGATCGCCCGGCTTGATCCGGTACTCCGACGAGAGCATCGCGACGATGTCCGCGTCCGCGACGCTGGCGTGGATGAGCTCCTCGTTGCCGAGGTACTCCACGACGTCCGCCTTGGCGGCGAACTTCGCGAAGCTGGCTGCGTCGCCGCCGATCTGGAAGTGCTCGGGCCGGAAGCCCGCGGTGAGCTTGCGCCCGGCCGCGGTCCCGATGGAGGCCTTGAGCCGCTCCGGGATCGGGAGGCTGACGCCGGGGCCCTCGAGGCGGATCCCGTCGCCCGAGGCGACCGTGGCGACGGAGATGAAGTTCATCGACGGGCTGCCGATGAAGCCGGCCACGAACTGGTTGATCGGGTTGTCGTAGAGCTCCTGCGGCGGCCCCACCTGCTGGAGCTTCGCCTGGCTCATGACGGCGATGCGCTGGCCCATCGTCATCGCCTCGACCTGGTCGTGCGTGACGTAGACCATCGTGGTGCCGAGGCGCTGGTGGAGCCGAAGGATCTCGGCGCGCGTCTGGACGCGCAGCTTCGCGTCGAGGTTGGAGAGCGGCTCGTCCATGAGGAAGACCGCGGGCTCGCGGACGATCGCGCGGCCCAGCGCGACGCGCTGGCGCTGGCCGCCCGACAGCTCCTTCGGCTTGCGGTCGAGGTACTTGCCGAGGTCCAGGATCCCGGCTGCCTCGTTCACGCGCTTGTCGATCTCGGCCTTGTCCACCTTGCGGAGCTTCAGGCCGAAGGCGAGGTTGTCGCGGACCGTCATGTGCGGATAGAGCGCGTAGCTCTGGAAGACCATCGCGATGTCGCGGTCCTTCGGGGCGACGTCGTTGACGACGCGCTCGCCGATCTTCAGGGTCCCCGCGGTGATGTCCTCCAGGCCGGCGATCATCCGGAGGCTCGTGGTCTTGCCGCAGCCCGAGGGGCCCACGAAGACCATGAACTCGCCGTCCATGATGTCGAGGTTCAGGTCCTCGACCGCCGTGACCTCCCCGTACTTCTTCGTGACGTGTTCGAAGCTGACCGTCGCCATGCGCGTGACTCCCTGTCGCGTGCACGCTCCACGCCATCGCGGACCCATGCATCCGGCGACAGAGCGACTCGGACGGGTCCCATACGTGACGTGGTCGCGTCGCAGGCATCGTAGAGCACACGGGCACGAGAGGGGGAGACGTCGGTGCGGGCGACCCCTCCGTCCATCTCCCCCTGGCGCTGCCCGAGTGACCCAGTGTCGGCACCCGGCGTCAACGGCTGCTCCCTCCTGGGCACCCTCTGCGTCCGCGGGGGCGTCCTCCGGTCCCATCACGGTCGTGCCGCCGCGATAGGATGGCCAGGGTGCCGCGCCGCGGTGCCGCAGGTCGAGGTGTCGGTGGCCCAGCAGGTGGCGACGACGGACGCGCAGCAGCGGGCGGGGGCCGCCTGGCGCGCCCTCGGGGCGCGCATCCGTACGGTGACCCCCGCCGGCGTCGGCCGGATCGTCGTCGTGACGTTCACCGTCCTGGCCCTCGCGGCGCTGCTCGGCGTCACGTGGCCGGCGATCGTCCCGTTCCTGGCGGGCGGTGTGCTGGCCTACGCCGTCCTGCCGGTCGTGGACCGCCTCGACCGATACATGCCGCGCGCGGTGGCGGGCCTCCTCGCGGTCGTCGCGGTCGTCGCCGCCGTCATCGCGTTCCTCGTGGTGGTGGGCCCGCCCATCCTCGCGCAGCTCGTGAAGATCTTCCTCGAGCTCCCGACCGGGGACCGGCTCGCGGACGTCGGCGTTCGGGTGCGCGACTGGCTCGCCACGCTGCCGGACGGGTCGCGGACGATCGCCACCGAGGTCATCGAGCGGGTCGTGACCATCCTCAAGGCCGACATCAACGGCGTCGTGGACGGCCTGGCGAAGCTCATCGCCGACTCGATCATCCACACCTTCGATGCGTTGAGCGTCGTCCTCGGGCTCCTCGTCATCCCGACCTGGATCCTGTCGGTGACGCGCGACACGCCCCCGGCGCGGCGGCGTCTCTCACGGCACATCGCGCCATGGCTGCGGCCCGACCTCCTCGCGCTCGCGCGCATCGTGGACGCGGTCGCGAGCGCGTACCTCCGCGTCCAGCTCCTCGCGTCGGTCGGGACCGGCCTGGGTGTGTGGCTCGCGCTCTACGCGGCCGGACGGTTCGGGCTCATCCCCGAGGCGCCGTACATCGCCGTCTCCGCGATCGCCGGCGCCGCGCAGCTCATCCCGCAGGTGGGGCCGATCCTCGGCGCGCTCCCCGCGCTCGTCCTCCTCGCCACGCAGCCCCCGGAGATCGCGCTCGCGTTCGTCGTCTCGTACGTCGTCGTCCTCAAGGTCGCGGGGATGCTCGTCGGCGGGCGGCTCTCGGGCCCGGCGCTCGACGTGCACCCGGCGATCCTCATCCCGGGTGTGGTCGTCGCGAGCCAGATCGGGATCATCCCGCTCCTGGTCGCCGGTCCGCTCATCGCGGTCGCCGTGCACGCCGTCCAGTACGTCTACGGGCGCTTCGCCGAGCCGCCTCGCCCGCCCGGCCTCCTCCCATGGCAGCCGTTGCCCCCGCCTGTCGGGACGGCACGGGCCCGCTCCGGCCCGCGGGTCCCGCTCGTCTACCGCCGCGCCGCCGCCGAGCGCCGGTCGCCCGTCGCCGGGGTCGGTCCGGTCGTGGCGGCCGCGCCGGCTTCCTCAGCGACGCCGGGCCCCGCGTCCGCTCCGGCCCCGGTCGCCCCACTCGCCACCGCCATCCCGCCCGTGCGCCCCGAGGAGATGACCGCCCATGGTTGAGCAGGCCCCTGCCGACCTCGCCGAACTCTCGCCTTCGACCGCACCGCAGCTGACCCAGGCCCGCGTCTCGCTCGACCGCGCGGGCGACGCCTTCGCGCAGCCCGACGCGAGCGGCCGCCTCCCGATCGTCGTCCAGCCCCGCCGGCTCATGCGCGTGAACCTCCCGCTGACGATCGGCGGGCTCGTCGCGGTCGTCCTCGCCCTCGTCCTCCCGATCCAGATCGTCGCCGCGGGCGTGATCGGCCTCGCAGGCATCGTCGCGCTCATCGCCGGGATCGTCCCGAGCTTCTTCGTCTCGATCCCCGAAGGCTCGCAGGCGATGCTCGTGAAGCGTGGGCGGTTCTTCAGGACGCTCGGGCCGGGCGTCCGCATCCTCCGGCCGGGGATCGGGATCAGCCACCTCGTGACGACGCGCGAGATCCCGTTCGACGCCCAGATCCCCGGGGTGATCACGAGCGACGACGTCCGGGTCAACGCGGACATCCTCCTGACCTTCCGGATCGCGCAGCCGGAACAATTCGTCTACGCGATCGCCCCGTCGGACTTCGACACCGTCTTCCAGGGGACCTGCCAGGAGGCGGTCCGCCACCTCGTCCGGGGGATCCCCATCGACGGCGTCCTCGACCTCGCCGAGAAGGAGTCCGCGAGCCTCGCCGCCGGCATCGGTGCTGCCCTCGGGGGGTATGGGGCGACCGTGGAACGTGCACTCATCACGCACATCGCGCCTCCGGCCGAGTTCATGGCCTCGCGTGAGGCCCGCCGGCTCGCCGGCCTCCAGCAGCTGGAGCAGGCGGAGCGGTTCGCGCTCGAGCAGCACAGGCAGGCCGACCGCGAGTCGCTCGCGAAGCAGGAGGTCGCCGCCAGGCTCGCGAGGGACCGCGAGGAGATGGAGCGTCGGGTCATCGAGGCGGAGACCCGCCGCCGCGTGGTCGAGGTGGAGGCGGAGACCGAGGCCTTCCGCCTCGCGAAGCTCCAGGAGCGGCTCCGGGCCTTCCCGGAGGCGGCGGCCTGGGACGTCGGCGCGGCGAAGCTCGACGTCGCCCGGGCGCTGGCGGGGAACAGCCGCGCGATGCTGCACGTCGGCGGCGCCGGCGACGTGGCCGACGCGCTCGTCATGCGGACGCTCGCGGAGGAGACCGAGGCCGGAGGCGACTGATGCGAATCATCGTCGGGAGCGATCACCTGGGGCGGCCGATGAAGGACGCGCTGCGCGACCACCTGCGCGAGGGCGGCTGGCAGGTCGACGACGCGGGTGTCGCGACCGATGACCCGGTCGACTACCCGGACGTCGCCCGGGCCGTCGCGGAGGACATCGCTGCCGGCCGGCACGAGCGCGGCGTCCTCGTCTGCGGGACGGGGATCGGGATGGCGATGGCCGCGAACAAGGTCCCGGGGATCCGCGCGGCGCAGATCGCCGACCCGTATTCCGCGGAGCGCGCGGCGAAGAGCAACGACGCGCAGATCGTCACGCTCGGCGCCCTGACCGTGGGGGTCGAGACCGCGAAGCTGCTCGTCGATGCGTTCATGCGCTCGGAGTTCCAGGGTGGTCGCTCGGCGCCGAAGGTGGCGAAGATCGACGAGATCGACACGGACTACCGCCGGGGCGGCTGAAGGCACGCCGGATCCCGACGGACCGCCGCGGGTCCGTGATCAGCGACGCGGTGGCCGCGCGTTCAGCGCCAGGCCCGGGTACGGCTCGAGCAGCCCGATCTCCACCGCCCGCTCGATCGCCTCGCTCCGGTTCGACGCGCCGAGCTTCCCGTAGATCGACCGCGCGTGCGTCTTGACCGTGTGTGGCGAGAGGTGGAGGCGCAGGCCGATCTCCTCGAACTGCAGGTGCGTGGAGAGGATGGGCAGAAGCCGCAGCTCCGCCGGCGTGAGCGCCGACGACCCGATGAGCACGCCCGAGGCATCCTGGAGGCGCGCCCGCATCTCCTCGACTCCGTCGCGAGGATCCCGAGGGCCGGGCGCCTGCGCGCGATCACGTCCGCCTCCCGGACCGCCACCTGGGCGCCCGCGAGGTCGGAGACCGCAAGGTATGCGCGGGCCAGCTCGAGCAGCGCACCCACGGAGAACCACGGGGCGGCGGTCGACGCCGAAGGCCGGGCGAGCTGGGCGAGGACGAGCTTCTCCCGAGCTCGCGCCTGGTCCCCCAGGTGGATCGCCACGCGCGCGGAGACGGCGTTCACCAGCAGTGCCGAGACCAGGTTGCCGTAGGCCGCCGTCGTGAGGACGGCGTCGGCCTCGCGGGAGAACGAGTCGGCCGCGGTCGAGTCCCCCCGCGCGAGCGCGATGCCGGCCCGCCGCGCCAGCGCGACCATGGACCCGGCCATGCCCCCCGCCCCGATGGCCTCGGCGTACGCCGCGTCGGCTGCTGCGTCGTCGCCCAGCATCGAGTGCGCCGACCCGAGCAGGGCGAGCGCGTTCGTGCGCCACCCGCTGCCCGGTCGCTCGGCGTCCACCGCGAAGGCAGCGTTCGCGAGCACGTCCTCGGGCCCGCGCCTCCCCAGCATCGCTCGGAGCATGGCGCGTCCGGAGGCGAACGAGGCGGTTCCGTCGCCTGGATCGCCCGCGAAGGTCGAGCGCTCCACGATGTCCGCGAGGCGATCGGTCGCGTCCGTCCTTCCGTGGAGGAGGTGGACCCATGCACCGACGACCGCAAGCGGCGGGTGGCGCTCGAATGTCGCGCCGTCGAACCTGCCCAGCCATCGGTCGAGGGTGTCGCCGTGGCCGCCGTAGAGGGTCGTCAACATCGAGGTGGATACGAGTCCGGCCGCCAGGTCGGGGTCGTCCCCGGCGAGCGCGTGCTCGATCGCGAGCTCCGCGTGGCCGGCAGCCGCCGACCAGGTCGCGGCCCGGCGGTGCAGCGCCGGGGCCGACCCCGGCTCCCGGCGCTCGAGCTCCACCCTGAGGAACTCGCGCAGCAGGCTGTGGTAGCGGTAGGCGGTGGGCGAGCCGGAGACGACGGTGATCAGCTGGTTCGCATGGGCCAGCCGGGCGAGCCGCGCGGCGGCGTCGCCGCACTCGACGACCGCGTCCGCAAGGGGTGGCTCGACGACCTCGAGGATCGACGTCCGCGTCAGGAGCACCAGGTCCTCGGCCTGCAGGTCGGCCTCGAACTCCGTCCGGAGGTATGCGGCGATGAAGCTGCTCGGGCCCGAGACATCGGTCGATGCGCTCCCCGGGCCACCTCGGCGCCCGGCGACGGCCGCGAGGTAGACGCCCGCGGCCCAGCCCTCGGTCCGCTCGGCGAGCGCCTCTGCCTCTCTCGGCTCGAGCGGCCACCCGGCCGCGCGCGCGATCGCCTCCGTCTCCTGCGCGTCGAGCGCGAGGTCGCCCCCGGTGATCTCGCGCAGGCCGCCGCGCGCCCGGATCCGCCCGAACGGCAGGTCGGGCTCCGTCCTCGCCGCGAGGACGAAGCGGAGCCCCGGCGGCAGGTAGTCGAGGAGCAGCGTCACCGCGTCGAGGCACGTGCGGTCGACGAGACGATGGGCGTCGTCGAGGATGACCGTCGCCGGCCGGCCGATGGCGTGGAGAGCGCGCGCAAGGTGTGGCACGGCGCTTGCGAGCACGCGCGTCGCGGGGGCGGAGAGCGCGGCACCGGCCGCGCTGTCGAGGGGCTCGATGCGGTCGATCGCCGCTCCGAGGTACGCGAGGAAGACGCTCGGGTCGTTGTCGAAGGCGTCGAGCGTCAGCCAGGCGACCGGCTCGCGCGCGCGTGAGGCCCAGTCGGCGAGGAGCACCGTCTTGCCGTACCCGGGCGGCGCGACGATCGACTCGACGGTCGGACGGGGCTCGGCCGACAGCAGCCGGACCAGGCGCCCGCGCGGGACCCACCCCGGCTGGGGCGCGGGAGGATGCAGCTTCGCCTCGACGAGCGGGAACGACGGGCGGAAGTGCGCGCGGGTCTCGGGATCCTCGCCCTCCTCTCGAGAGAGCCGGGTCCTCCCGGTGCGTACGACGCTGATCTCTGCCTCCGATCGCTGGGGACCGGGGAGACCGTAGCATCGGGAGCGCCCGGCATGCAGTAGGACGAGGCCTACATGACCGAGCGAGGACCCCGTCAGGCGGTCGGTCGCGCTCCCGGATCGGCCTTCGGCGCCCCGGGATCCGAACCGGCAGCGCCCCCGATACGCCGGCCGTAACCGTGGTCGGAGGGCTCGTTCCTGTCGAGATCGGTCTCCACGTCGTAGCCGGCGGCGAGGGCGACCCTGGGCGCCGCGGCGATGACGCGCGCGGAACCGACCTGCTCGGCGACCGCGAGGAGGACTGCGAGCAGGTCCTCGATGTCCGCGCCGAGCCGCAGCGCATCGTCGACCGCGGTCCGGTATGCCGTCTCGGGCGCATCGAGCGCGACGAGCGCTCCCACCTGCAGCAGCGATGAGGTCTTCGCATCGAGTCGTCGCAGGTCCCGACTGCGGTCCTCCCTGCCGGCGAGGGCCGCGACGAGGCCGGTCTCGCCGATCGTGAGCCTGCGGAACATCTCCTCGGCCGCCACCACGGTCATCTGATCCCACGCCTCGATACACAAGCTGGACGGAGCGACCGCCGCGCCAACTGTGTGCCCGCCGCTCCATCCGGCGCATCGCGCGCGGCGCGCGATGCGGGGGTCTCGAGGGAGTCGCAACGTTGTTCGCGACCCGCTGGAGACGTGCACCGCGAGGGCCGTCCCGGCGAGGGCGTCGACGCCGTGGGGACGCGCATCCGGGAGCGCTTAAGAATGGCTCAGGAGGTCTCTGGCTCCCGGCGCGGCTGGGTGGACGACTGGATGCCCGGCCTCCGGGCGATCGCTCGTACGAGCGGGCCTGGCTGTCGCGCGACCTGGTCGCGGGCATCGTGCTCGCGACGCTGCTCGTCCCCCAGGGGATGGCGTACGCCGAGCTCGCCGGTCTCCCTGCGATCACCGGCCTCTACACGACCGTCATCTGCCTCATCGCGTTCGCGCTCGTCGGGTCGTCCCCGAGCCTCGTCCTCGGCCCCGACTCCTCCCTGGGGCCGATGATCGCAGCGACGATCCTGCCGCTCGCCGCGGGCGGCTCCGACGCGGCGATCGCGCTCGCCGGGGTGCTCGCGATCCTCGTCGGGATCATCACCCTCGCCACCGGCATCGCCCGTCTCGGCTTCGTCGCCGACCTGCTCTCGAGCCCCGTCCGGACCGGCTATCTCGCGGGGCTCGCGATCACGATCTTCATCGGCCAGCTGCCGAAGCTCTTCGGGTTCTCGACCGACGCGGGCAGCCTCGTCGGCGAGGTGCAGGCGTTCGTCCAGGGCCTCGACCAGACGAACGTCTGGGCGCTCGGGATCGGGCTCCTGAGCCTCGCGATCATCCTCGGCCTGAAGGCGTTCGCGCCGCGGGCGCCGGGGATCCTCGTCGCCGTCGTCGTCTCGATCGTCCTGTCGACCGTCCTCGACCTCGCGTCGCACGGCGTCTCGGTCATCGGCGTCCTGCCCCAGGGCTTCCCGCTGCCGTCGATCCCCGCAGTCGACCTCTCGGACATCCCGCTGCTCATGGCTCGGCCGTCGGCATCTCGCTCGTCGCGATCGGCGACACGATCTCCACGTCCGGCGCCTTCGCGAGCAAGGGCGGGTACGAGGTGATCACGAACCAGGAGCTCGCCGGCATCGGCTCGGCGAACGTCGCCGTCGGGTTCTTCTCCGGCTTCCCCGTGAGCTCGAGCGGATCGCGCACCGCGGTCGCGGTCCAGTCCGGCGCGAAGACGCAGCTCGCGGGTATCGTCGCGGCCGCGCTCGTTCTCGCGATGCTCGTCTTCGTCCCCGGGCTCGTCCAGTCGATGCCCAGCCGGTCCTCGCGGCCGTCGTCATCGCCGCGTCGATCAGCCTCTTCGACCTCGCCGAGCTGCGCCGGCTCTGGCGGGTCCGGAAGGCCGAGTTCGTCCTCGCGATCCTGTGCCTCCTCGGGGTCGCGTTCGTCGGCGTCCTCCAGGGCATCGTCATCGCGGTGGTCCTGTCCGTCTTCTACATCTTCAAGCGTGTCTGGAGCCCGTACTCGGCGATCCTCGGGAAGGCCCCGGACGTGGCGGGCTACCACGACATACCCGGTACCCCGAGGCGGAGCAGGTGCCGGGGCTCGTCATCATCCGCTGGTCGGCCCCGCTCTTCTTCGCGAACGCGACCCAGTTCCGGGACCTGGTCCGCGAGGCCGTCAGGTCGGCGACACCGCCGCCGAAGTGGGTCCTCATCGCCGCCGAGCCGATCACCGACATCGACACGACCGCCGGGGCGATGCTCGCGGATCTCGACCTCGAGCTCAACGCGAGCGGGATTCACCTCGCGTTCGCCGAGCTGCAGAGCTCGGTCCACGACTGGGTCGTGCGCTACGAGCTGCACGAGACGATCGACCGCGCCCACTTCTACCGGACGGTGAACGAGGCACCAGGGAGGCGTTCGCGCGCGAGACGCGCGGCGACCGGGCCGATCCAGGAGCGCCGACCGCAGTGTCCTGAGCGCGCTCGCGGTCGGGAGCGGGTCAGCGGGTCAGTGCGCGGCGGCCTTCAGCTCCGCCGTCGTCGGCAGCATCGACTTCCCGCGCCGGGTCAGCTTAAGCAGGTCCAGGCGAGCGGGATCGGCAGGAACCAGAAGTAAAGGCGGTAGAGGAAGACCCCTGCCGTGATGGCCGCGTTGTACTGCTCCCCCGCGATGTTCGTGAACGCCGTGATGAACAGGAGCTCCGGGACGCCCGCGCCGCCCGGTGAGAGCGGGATGATCGTGATGACCATGACGAGGGCGTAGACCCCGAAGACGATGGCGGGGCTGAGCACGTCGGCCGGCACGCCGCGCATCCGGAGCGAGACGATCAGGACGATCACCCACGCGAACTGCGAGGCGATCGACGTGCCCATGGCGGCGAAGCCCCGCTGGCGGATGACCACGCCGAGCTGGTCGCGGAAGCGGTGGATCGCGCCGTCGACGTCAGGGGCACCCTTGCTGCCAAGCTTGGCCAGCGTCGCGGTGACGAGCCGCTGCCCGGTCTGCCCGAGCCAGTCGGCGACCTTCTCCGACCGGACGACCGCGACGATGAGCGCGATCGCGATGACGAAGACGATGGCGCTGATGATCGCGATGGCCCACGCCGCATTCGCCTGGCTCGCGCCGGCCAGGGCGCCGGTCACGGCGAGGAGGATGATCGCGAAGAGCGGCAGGAACAGGCCGCTCACTCGTTGACCACGCCGTAGAGCGCGATCCCCGAGGTGGCGGGGATGTTCGGGATGCCCCAGCCGCGGACCACGACCCAAGAGGACGCCCATGTTCCACGGGCCGAAGGGGACGCTCGAACCGATCCCCGAGAGGATCAGCCACGACTCCGGGCCGCGGAGGACCGACAGCCCGGGGATGAGGGCAGAGAAGACAAGCCCGCTCACGAGCCAGGCCAGGGCGCCGAGGATCGTGATGACGACGACCTGATCGGGCGAGAGCGCCTGGAAGGCGGCGAAGACCTCGGCGTAGTCCACGCCCGTCGCCGGCAGGATGATGCCGAAGACGACGACGAGGACCGCGACGATCAGGCCCGACCGCATGAGCGCCGCGCGCCGGCTCGGGGGCGCAGCGGCAGACGCCGGGTCCGTGCCCGGGGTCGCATCGGGACCGGGTGTCGCCTGGGGCGCGGGCGTGCCGTCCACGGGATCGGCTCCGGACTCGATCATCGCCGTCTCCTCGCCCCGCCCGATCGATCCGCAGGTCCGGACGAGTCTCGGGCTTCTCGCACGCAGGTGCCGTACAACGGCTGCCCGCTGGACCGATTGAACCAGCAGGGACGGGCGGGCGCGTCACTCGCAGAGAGCGATGCGCGAGCGGATCCCGCCCGGCGTGCACGCTCGCGCGCGGCACCGGGGGCCGTCAGCTCACCGGTGCGGGCTCCGTCACCCCTCCGCCGGCGTCTTCCGCGGGCGTGCCGGGCCCCTCGGCCGACGGCTCGCCACCGGCGTCCCCGGTGGCGGCGCCGCTCCCATCCTTCGGACCGTCGCCGAGGATGAACAGCACGGTCCGCCACGTGGCGACGACCACGCCGATGAGCGGGACGACGATGAACATCCCGAAGACGCCGGCGATCGTGGAGCCCGCGGGGATGGCGAGGAGCACGACCGCGGGGTGGATGCTCACCGCGCGGCCGTAGACGAGCGGCGCCACCACGTTGCCGGTGACGATGTTGAAGACGAGGGTGAAGACGAGCATCACCGCGATGTCGGTCGGCGACCCCACGGCGATGGTCACGAGCAGCGCGATGCCGGTCGTGATGAACGAGCCGATGTACGGGATGAAGCCACCGAAGAACGACAGGACGGCAAGCGGCAGCGCGAGCGGAAGGCCGAGGACCGTCATGATCGCGAACTGCGTCGCCGCGCCGAACGTGGAGATCACCCCGGTCGCGATCATGTAGCCGCCGAGGACGCCCGCGGCCCGCGTGCCCGCCGCGTCCACCTCGGTGCGCCGCCAGCCGGCGAGCATCCGCGTCGCCCAGCGCCACGCCGCCCCGCCGTCGCGCAGGAAGAAGAAGGTCAGGATGACGGTGAGCGTCCCGATCAGCAGCAGGCCGGGCGGCATCGCGGCGAACGCGACGACGGCGTCGAGGGCACCGCCGGAGATCTTCGAGACGAGGTCGGGCACCCAGGAGATTGCGCCGTTCGCGGACGTGTCGAGGTTCCCGGCGCCCGCGCTCGCCTGCGCGGCGATCTCGCTCATGTTCGCCACCAGCGAGACCACGGTGAGGCCGAGGATGACCGCGATGATCGCGAAGAGGCCGAGTGCAGCCGTGAGCGCGGCCGCGGTGGGCCCGACGCCCCGTCGGCGGAGGGCGGAGGCCGCGGGCGCGAGCGTTGCGGCGAGGACCGCCGCGAGCACGACCGCGAGGACCGGCCCCGACAGCGCGATGGTCAGCGCGACAGCGAGCGCGAGGAGGCCGATCCCCACCAGGAGGCGCCAGCTCCAGTTCGCGAGCCGGTCCAGCCAGCCGGGCACGATGGGGCCGGACGACGTGATCGCCGGCAGGCGGGGCTGGAACGCCGCAAGGGCCGGTCCGGTTACCTGCTGGAGGAACGCGGCGACGGGCACCGTGACGATTATCCCGATGATGCCCGCCGCCAGCGCACCGATCCCGAGGGCGAGCAGGGCGACGGCCGGGTGGACGCGGAAGGGCGCCGGACCGCCCGCCCGGCGGCGGCCGAACGTGATCGCGACCTCGATCCCGGCCGCAAAGGCGAGGACGAGCAGCGCGGGTGCCAGGCCCTGGCCGCCGAAGGCGACGAGCCCGACGAGGAGGTAGGCGACGAAGATGCCCAGGTACGGGATCATCCCGCCCACGAGGAGGATCGCCGCGAGCGGCCCGGCGTACGGCGTCCCGACCACCAGCATGACCACGAACATCGCGGCGGCCCGGACGGCCGAGGTGGCGGCCAGCGCCCGGAAGAGGCCGCCGACGCGCAGCGCGGCATCGCGACAGCGGAGGCGGAGGGCGTCGCGGTCCTCGGGGTGGACGCCTGCAGCGCCCATGTGGCGCCGCGGTCCGCGTCGAGGAGGATGAAGAACGTCAGGAAGGTGGAGAGGATCGCGATTGTCGCGGTCAGCGAGACCTAGCCGGCAAGCTCGCTGGCCCGGTTTTTCACGAACGTCGTGACGACGGACGCGACCCGGTCGAGGGTCGCGGCGGCCTCCGGGGAGAGTGTCGTCCCGCCCAGGTTCGACTTCAGCGTGTCGACGCCGGCCTGGAGGCCCCGGAGGAGGTCGACGGCCGCAGGGACGATCGTGACGACCACGAATGCGAGCCCGGCGAGGATGACGACGCTGATCGCCGCCCACGCGGCGAGCGCCGTCCGGCTGTGCGGCCAGCCCCGCTCCCGCAGACGGATGACGAGGGGCGCCGCCGTGGATGCGAGGACCGCCGAGAGCACGAGCGACGCGGTGATGGAGATGAGGAGGAGCGCGACCCACACGAGGACGAGCGCCAGCCCCACGATCGCGAAGATCCGCCAGCCGAAGGCGGCGAGGTTCTGGAGCCAGACGGGCACCAGCCCGGGATCCTCCCCTGCCGGCACGGTGCGATCGCCGAGGCTCATGCGGCGCTCGGCCCGCGACGGGATCCGTCGGCCACGGACCCTCCGGCCGGTCGTCCCATCATGCCATCGGGCGGCCTTCGCCCCTCAAGGCCGGTCATCCGGCTCACCTCGCGGTTCCGACCGTGCGCTCGCTGCTGGTCATCCGCGCCATTGCACGCGCGAAACCCGGCTCCCGCATCACTCCCGGCGAGTGATGCGGGAGCCGGACGAAGGCGTTTCACTGCTCCATGAGGCAAGGGAGTTCGAGTCCCACCTCAGTCGGGTCGCGACCCTCGCGATGGGCGCCTGAGCCCGGGCCTTCGGCAGGACCCCTCCGGCCGGGGCCTCGCGACACGAACAGGAGGCGATCCATGACGCTCGGTCCGCTGGAGTACATCGTCATCGGGTTCGACAGGCCCGACTTCACCGGAGCGATCGCGACGGCGGTGGGGTGGCCAGCGGGGTTCGAACCCGCGACCTCTCTGGAGCCACAATCCAGTGCTCTGCCGATTGAGCTATGGCCACCGCGGCCGGCGAAGCCCCGCGGTCGGATCTACTCGTCGCCCGGGCCTCGGGCACGGCGGAGTATAGCGGGAGGGTGCGTCTCGCGGCCCTCTCCGTTGCGGAACCTTCGCAGCGCCGGCCGGGTGCCCCGGTACCTATGGCGGTGCCGCCCGGCACCATCGCGCGGTGTCCGACCGCACGCCGGCGGATCAACGTTCGCAGGGTCATGATCCTCGTCCCCGCGCGTCCACGTGCCCTGCGGCTCTCGCCGATCGTCCTTGCGCTGCTCGTCGCCTTCGGCGTCGCTCGCGCTCACGCCGGGACGTGTCGCGGCATGGTCGCCGGGCACGTACAACGCCGCGTCCGAGTCGGACCTGGTCGCGCTCACGAACCAGGCCAGGGCCGCGGCCGGCCTCCCGGCGCTGAAGGTCGACTCGACCCTCCGCGAGGTCGCGCGGTGGCGGAGCAAGGACATGATCGAGAACGACTACTTCAGCCACTCGATCCCCGGTGGCGGCAACGTCTTCAACGTGCTCGACGCGCGCGGCTACTGCTACGAGCTCGCGGGCGAGAACATCGGCTGGAACACCTACCCCGACGGAGAGGCGACCGGCGCCATCCAGTCGATGTTCATGAACTCGCCGTCGCATCGCGAGAACATCGTGGGCAAGGCATGGGACGTCGTGGGGATCGGCGCCTACTCCGGCGACGGAGACAAGACGTGGACGGTCCTCTTCGCCGACAGGTGCGGGGGGAAGCCGGCACCGACCCCCAAGCCCACCCCGAAGCCCACCCCGAAACCCACCCCCAAGCCCACCCGACCGACCCCAAGCCCACACCGAAGCCGACACCGAAGCCCACCGCGCGCCCGCGACGGCGGCACCCACGATGGCCGCCACTCCCACGCCGAAGCCGACCGCGAAGCCGACGCCGAGGCCCACGCCGAAGCCGACCCTGAGGCCGACGGCGAGGCCCATGCCGACTCCGGGGATGGCGAAGGGCGATCCGCGGGCGACGGCGCGGCCGACGGCGACGCCGCGGCCGACGGCCACGCCGATGCCGACCCCGGTCCCGACACCCCCGCCGACCCCGGTCTCGACCCCGGCGCCCCCGCCCACCCCGGCCCCGACGGCATCGCCCATCCCGACCTCCGCCCTGACGCCTACTCCCGCCCCCACGATGGCGCCCACGCCGTCGCCGTCACCCGGCCCGTCGGTCCTCCCGCCGGGCGTCAGCCTCCGCGTCTATCCGCTCCCGGGCGGCCAGGATCTGGTCGCATCGCTCGTGTCGTTCATCCTCTCCGGACTCTTCGGGTTCTGAAGCCGGTCCCGATGACCCTTGAGCCGCTCCCGCGGGCGGCTAGACTGGACGCGCGATGACCGAGACGACCGCCGCACCTGCTCCTGCCCCGGCCGCCCCCACGCCCATCCTGGAGGCCCACGACCTCGCCAAGCGCTACATCGTGGGCGAGAACGTGGTCGAGGCCCTCCGGGGCGTGACCCTCTCCGTGAGCCCTGGCGAGTTCGTCGCCTTCATGGGCCCCTCCGGCTCCGGGAAGAGCACGCTCCTCCAGCTGCTCGGCGGGCTCGACCGACCCACCTCGGGACGCGTCGTGCTCGAGGGTCGCGACATCAGCGCCCTGACGGACAACGAGGCCACGCGCCTCCGCCGCGACCGCACGGGCTTCGTCTTCCAGTTCTTCAACCTCATCCCGGTGCTCAACGTCCGCGAGAACGTCGCGCTCCCGTTCACGATCGCCGGCGTGGACCCCACGCGCGGCGAGGCCGGCGAGCGGGTGCAGGCGGCCATCGACTCGGTGGAGCTGACCGGCAAGGAGCGCAACCGGCCCGACCAGCTGTCGCCGGCGAGCAGCAGCGCGTCGCCATCGCGCGTGCGCTCGTGACCCGCCCCGCCCTCCTCTTCGCCGACGAGCCCACCGGCAACCTCGACTTCTCCACCGGCACCAGATCCTCGACGTCCTCTTCCGCTCGTGCAACGAGCAGGGCCAGACGATCATCCTCGTGACCCACGACGCGAAGGCCGCCGCCTACGCGGACCGCGTCTTCGTCTTCCTCGACGGGCACGTGGGCGACGAGATCGTGCTGGGCCGCCGGACCGAGCACACGGCGCTGCCCCTCATCCAGCGGCTCGCGCAGCTGGGCCTCTAGCCCGTGCGCAGCCTCGCCTCGCTGGCCTGGCGCAGCCTCGCGGCGCGGCGCGTCCGCACCGTCCTCACCATCATGGGCGTCGCGCTCGGCGTCGGCGTCCTGTTCGCCATGCAGGTGACGAGCGCGACGCTCGACGCGGCGGTCGCCTCCACGGTGCGCGATCTCGTCGGCCGCGCCGACCTGCGGGTCCAGGCGTTCGCCGAGACCGGGCTCTCGCCCGCGTCGGTGCAGGCGATCCGCGACACGCCGGGCGTCTCCGCGGTCGCCCCCGTCCTCGAACGGAAGACCTTCCTGGTGGCGCAGGAGCTGCCCACGGGCGACCCGATCACCGTCGAGGATCGACCCGGACGCCGAGCGCCTCATCCGCGACCTCACGATCGTCCGCGGCATCGACCTCGGTGCCGACACCCAGCGGAGCATGCTCGTCACGGAGGCGCTCGCGAAGGAGCGCGGCCTGGACCTCGGGAGCACCGTGACGCTGTACGGCGCCGGCGCGCCCACCGACTACCGCGTCATCGGGATCGTCGCGGGCGACGGCCCCGTCCCCACCGCGTTCGGCCGCACGGCGTGGGTGACGCTCGACTCCGCGCAGGAGCTCTTCGCGACGGATGCCGTCTCCGTCGTGGACGTGGACCTGGGCCAGGGCACGGACGTCACGGCCGCGGCGGACTCCCTCGCCGCGAGCCTGACCGTGATCCGTACGTGCTGGAGCTCCCCGCGGACATCGCCGCCTCGCTCCGCGAGTCGACGGCGGACATCCGGACGATCTTCGGCATCGTCGCCGCCGTGGTGCTGTTCGTGGCGGCGTTCGTCATCTTCAACACGATCTCGATGACCGTCGCCGAGCGCCTTCGCGAGGTCGCGCTGCTCCGGGCCGCCGGCGCCACGCGCCGGCAGGTCACGTGATCTTCCTGCTCCAGGCGATCGTCGTCGGCCTCCTCGGCGCCGCGGCGGGGGCCGTCCTCGGGCTCCTGCTCGGGGCCGTCGTCCTCGCGGTGCTTCGCGCCGCGGAGGGCGTGCGCGTGACCTCCCTCACGGTCGATCCGGTGGGCCCCGTCTTCGCCCTCGTGCTCGGTGTGATCGTCACCGCGGTCGCCGCGCTCGAGCCCGCGTGGCGGGCCGGCCGCCTCTCGCCGGTCGAGGCGCTCCGCTCCGTCGTCGACCCGTCCCGCGCCGTCCGCGCTCGCCTCTGGTGGCTCGCTGTCGTCGCGATCGTCGTCGGGATCGGCGGCGTGGTCTTCCTCCCTGCCGGCGCCCAGTCCGGGATCCGCCTCCTGGGACCGCTCCTCGTGTACCTCGTCCTCCTCGCGACCGCCCTCGCATCGCCGTTCCTGCTCCGACCGCTCGGGCGATCGCCTCGTGGCCGTTCGCGCTCTTCTTCCGGACGGAGGTCCGTCTCACGCGTGGCGCCCTCGTCCGCGACCCCACGCGGACGGCGCTCACGGTGGGTGCGCTGGCGATCGGGGTCTCGATGGTGGTCGCGATCGCGTCCATCGGCTCGCTCGCCCGCTCCTCGGCCGGCGCGTGGATCACCGACGTCGTCCCCGGGTCCACCGTGGTCTCGTCGATCCGCCCCATCGCCCCCGACGAGGGGACCGCGGAGGAGCTCGCGGCGATCCCGGGCGTGGAGCGCGTGACCCCCGTCGGCTCGTTCGTCATCGCCGCCCAGGTGGGCGGCGGGGCGGATCTGTACCGGGTGCCCGCATCGGCGATCTCGGGGGCGGACCTCCTCGCGGACGGCCGGCTCACCTTCGTGGACGGCGACCGCCAGGCCGCCCTGGGCGGCCTGGACGCGGGCGGCACCACGATCCTCCCCCGCACCCTCGCCGACCGGCTCGGGCTCAAGCTCGGGGACGTCATGCGGATCGGCTTCGGCGATGCGGTGACGGAGCTCACCGTCGCCGGCATCGTCCAGCACACGTTCCCCGGCCCCGGGTCGGAGACCGCGCTCGTCTCCTGGGCCGACGCGACCGACAGCCTGGGAGCGGTCGGCGCCGACTTCTTCGCCGTCCGCTATGACGCCGGGGCGGAGGCCACGGCCGCGCCCCAGGTCGCGGCCGCGTCCCGCGAGCTCGCCCTCGAGCCCACCGGGCTGGACGCCATCCGTTCGCAGGCGGAGGGGGCGGTCGGCCGGCTCTTCGGCATCTTCGACGCGATCGCGCTCATCGCCATCATCGTCGCCGGCCTCGGGATCGTGAACACGCTGGCCATGAACGTGATGGAGCGCATCCGCGAGATCGGCGTCCTCCGCGCCACCGGCCTCACCCGCTCACAGGCGTGGCGGATGGTCCTCGTGGAAGCCGGCATCCTCGGCGTCGTCGGGGCGATCCTCGGCGTGGTCGCGGGCCTGCTCGTCGGCGTCGTCATGATCGTCACGCAGGGTGCGCCGCTCTCCGGGATCGCCGATGTGCCGTGGAACACGATCGTCGTCGTCGCGATCCTCGGCGTCGTCGTCGCGATGCTCGCCGCGGCCTATCCCGCGCGGATCGCGAGCCGGGTCCAGATCGTCCGCGCCGTCCGCGGCGAGTAGCCGGCGGGCGACCCGGGGCGGTTCCGGCCCCCCGCTCGACCCATCCGCCCGGCCGTCCGGGAGCCCGCCCGCCTCAGCCCGCTGATAGACTGAGCGGACGGACCCGGCCCCTGCCGGGCCATGGAGGGATGGATGACGATCGCGACCCCGCGGCTCGTCCGCGTGCCCGCTGCTGAGCGGGATCACGATCGGGGACTTCCTTGTCCCGGTCAGGGTGGGCGAGAGGGTGTCCGCGCGGATGCGGCACCTCGGCCTCGTCATCCTCGGGGCGCTCCTGATCGCCCTCTCCGCGACGATCGTCATCCCCGTCCCGGGCACGCCCGTCCCCGTCACCGCGCAGACCCTCGCGGTCCTCGTCGTGGGCAGCGCCCTCGGCTTCCGCCGCGGTGTCGCCGCCGCGGTGCTCTACCTCGCCCTCGGCCTGGTGGGGCTGCCCGTGTACGCGGGCCACACGTCGGGGATCGACACCTTCGGGACGCTCCAGGGCGGCCTCCATCTCGCGCCGACGGGTGGCTACCTCATCGGGTTCGCGCTCGCCGCCGGGCTCACCGGCCGGCTCGCCGAGCTCGGCTGGGACCGCGCGCCGGGTGGGGCGGTGGCCGCGATGATCCTGGGGACCGTCGCGATCTACGCGGTGGGCGTCCCGTGGCTGGCCGTGTCGATGGCCCTCCCGCTCGGCGAGGCCATCTCCCTCGGCCTCGTCCCGTTCATCCTCGGCGACGTGCTGAAGCTCGTCCTCGCGGCGGTGATCCTGCGCGCCACGTGGATGGCGATCGGCCGGCGGTCGGCCGACCGCTGACGGAACCAGGCCCGCGCCGCGGGCCCTCGATCTGGGGGTCGCCGGAGGTGCGAGCGTGAGCGATCGATCCACTGGGGGCGCCGGCCTCGCCACCGTCGACCCGAGCCCCGCGGTCGTCGAGCCGATCGGCGCCGAGCCGCTGCGCCACGCGCGGCCGGATCCGCCCGCGGGGCCGCCTTCCTCGCCGCGCTCGCCGCGCGCCTTCCGGGCCTGTCCGTCCGCACGGATCCCACCGACCTCGAGGCGAACCGCTGCGACGAGACCGCCAACATCGAGCCGCCCCTGCCGATCGCCGTCGTCGCGCCGTCGTCCACGAGCGAGGTCGCGGAGGTCGTCCGCCTCGCGGCCGCGTATCGGATCCCGATCGTCCCGCGGGGCGAGGGGACGGGGCTCTCGGGCGGCGCCGCCGCCGTCGAGGGCGGCGTGGTCATGACGTTCCGGAAGATGGCGAGCATCCTCTCGATCGACGAGGCGGACCTCACGTCCGTCGTCCAGCCGGGGATCATCAACGCCGCGTACAAGACGGCCGTGGCCGAGCACGGGCTCTTCTACCCGCCGGATCCGGCGAGCTACGAGACCTGCTCGCTCGGCGGCAACGTGGGGACGAACGCCGGCGGCCTCTGCTGCGTCAAGTACGGCGTGACGCGCGAATCGATCGCCTCGCTGGAGGTGGTCCTCGCCGACGGGAGCGTCATCCGGACGGCCCGCCCCACCGTGAAGGACGTGGCCGGCTACGACCTCACGCGCCTGATGGTCGGGTCGCAGGGGACGCTCGGGATCGTGACGGAGATCACGGTCCGCCTGCGGCCCACCCCGCCGCCCAAGATGACGATGCTCGCCTTCTTCTCGTCGCTTGCGGCCGCGGGCGACGCCGTCTCGCGGATCACCGCGGCGAGGATCGTCCCGTGCACCCTGGAGATGATGGACGGGTTCACGATCCGCGCGGCCGAGGAGTTCGGGCACTTCGGGTTCGACACGACCGCGGCGGCGATGCTCATGGTCGAGTCGGATGCGCCGGGAGCGGCCGCCGCGGCGGAGGTCGCGGTCGCCGAGCAGGCATGCGTGGACGCCGGGTCCACCTTCACGGTCGCCTCGACCGATCCCGGCGAGGCCGACATGCTCCGGCAGGGACGACGGCAGGCCTACTACGCGCTCGAGCGGCTGGGGGTGGCCCGGATGGAGGACGTCGCGGTCCCGCGGTCGCGGATGGCCGAGCTGGTGGCGGCCGTGGAGCGCGTGCTCTCCGAGGAGGGGATGCCCGGCGGGACCTTCGGCCACGTCGGCGACGGGAACCTGCACCCCACGTTCATCGTGCCGCGCGACGACCCGTCGGCGGCCGACCGGATCGACCACGCGCGTCATCGCGTGTACGCCGCCGCCGTCGAGCTCGGGGGGACCGTGACCGGGGAGCACGGGATCGGGCTCGTGAAGCGCGACTGGCTCGAGGCGACCCGCGGCGAGGGCTCCGTGCGCGCGATGCGCGCCATCAAGGCCGGGCTCGACCCGCTCGGGATCATGAACCCCGGCAAGATCCTGCCGGACTGAGCGGACGCCCGCGTGCGCGCGCTGGTCGTCGAGCACCCCGGCCCCGCCTCGCCGGGTGACGCCGGGCCGCTCCGCCTCGTGGAGCTTCCGGACCCGATCGCCGGGCCCGGGGAGATCGTCGTCCGCGTCGCCGCGTGCGGGGTGTGCCGCACGGACCTGCAGATCGCCGAGGGCGACATCGCCGCCCGCCGCCTCCCGATCGTCCCGGGCCACCAGCCGGTCGGCCGCGTGGAGTCGGTCGGGGCCGGCGTCGAGGGCTGGGCCGTGGGCGACCGCGCCGGAGCCGGGTGGTTCGGCGGTGCGTGCGGCACGTGCCCCCGCTGCCGCGCGGGCCGCGAGAACCTCTGCGACGCGGCGGTCTTCACGGGATGGGACCGCGACGGCGGCTTCGCGGAGCGGATCGCGATCCGGGCGGACGCCGCCCTCCGGATCCCCGAGGGCTTCGCGGACCTCGCGGCCGCGCCCCTGCTCTGCGGCGGGGTGATCGGGTACCGGGCGCTGAGGATCTCCGGGATCCAGCCCGGCGGGCGGCTGGGCCTGTACGGGTTCGGGGCGTCCGCGCTCATCGCCATCCAGGTCGCGCGGCACTGGGGGTGCGAGGTCCACGTCGCGACCCGTTCGGAGCGCGAGCGAGAGCGGGCGATCTCGCTGGGCGCCGCCTCCGTCGGCGGCTACGACGACCCGCCGCCGCGCCCCTCGACGCGGCCGTCACGTTCGCGCCGTCCGGCGACGTCGTCATCGCGGCACTCCGCGCGGTGGACCGGGGCGGGACGGTCGCGATCAACGCGATCCACCTCGACCGGATCCCCGCCTTCGACTACGACCTGCTCTGGTGGGAGCGGTCCCTCCGCAGCGTCGCGAACTTCACGCGCCGCGACGCGGAGGAGCTCCTCGCTCTCGCCGCCGAGATCCCCATCCGCACCGCCGTGGACCGGTTCCCGCTCGTGGCCGGCAACGACGCGCTCGCGCGACTCCGTGCGGGCGAGGTGGAGGGGGCCGCCGTCCTGGAGATCGGATGAAGGCGGCCGGCGGTCCGTCCTGCCGGGCCCGGTCGCGGGCCCGCCGCGGCTCAGGGCCACGCCCCCGGCATCATCGATGACCGCCGTCCTCCTCGGCCTCGCGGCCGCGGTCGCGAACGCGGCCGGGATGCTCATGAGCAAGGACTTCACCCGCCGCTACCCCGCGCGGCAGATGATCGGCCCGCTCTACCTCATCAACTGCGCGCTCGTGCTCCCGTTCGCGCCGTTCGCCCCGTGGACCTGGAGCCCGCTCATCGTCGTGCTCCACCTGTGTGCGGTCGCCGCGATGATCGTCACGGCGCTCGCGGGCTGGGACCTCCTCGCGCACGGCCCCGCCTCGTCCCAGCTCACCGCCGTCGCGCTCGCGCCCCTCCCGGCCGTCGTCCTCACCGGCCTCCTCCTGCCGGGGACGCTCCACCCGATCCAGGTGGTCGCGGCCGTCGCGGTCGTCGCCGGCGTCGTGCTCGCCCTGCGCGACGCGTTCGGCCCGCTCGGCCGCGCCGGGACGGTCGTCCGGATCCTCGGCGTCGCCACCGGGACGGCGACGCTCACCATGACCGCGAAGCTCCTCGCGGACCAGGGTGTGGGCGTGGTGGAGACCTACGTGGTCCGGACCGCGCTCGCGGGGATCGTCTTCATCGTCGCGATCCCCCCGCGCGACGTGGACTTCCGCGAGACGCCCCGGATGGTGGTCCGTGCCGCGGCGATCACGGTGTACTTCCTCCTCGTCATCGTCGCCGTGGGGCAGGGGAGCCCCGCCGTCGTCCAGACGATGGTCGCCACCACGCCGCTCTGGGCGCTGGCCTACGAGTGGCGGCGCGAGGGCGTCCGGCCGCGGACCGGGGCGCTCTGGGCCGCGGCCCTCGTGGTGCTCGGGGTCGGATCACGCTGCTCGCCTGACGGCCGCGGCTGCCTCGCCACTCCGCTACGCGTGCGCCTTGCAGCCCGCCGGGTGCGGCCTTGGGCCGCCGCGCTGGGCGTCCGTGAGCCGCCTCGGCGCTCCCGGTGGGCCGTGCCCGAGGCACCGGTCCGTGGCCTCCGCGGCCCCCGGGGTGCCTGGCCTCGCGGATCGGCCGGCTTGCATGGGGTGCACGAACGCGACGGTGTCCGCGCCGCGAGGTGCCCCTCGCCGTCGATCCCGTTCGTGAGATGCACGGAACCGACCGGAACGGAGCCTTGCGGCGCCGTTCGCCTCCGTCCGTGGCCCTGGGCGGCGACGCGGAGGCGAGGATGGTCGCGTCCGTGCACCACACACAAGCGAACGTCGTCCCCGTGCATGTGACGCAGAGGAACGACGCGCGGCCGCCCCACGCCCGACGCGCGGCCGCCCCACGCCCGACGCGCGGCCGCCCCACGCCCGACGCGCGGCCGCCCCCCGCCGCCCCCACCCCGACCCGCGCCCGCCCCCCCGACCCGCGCCCCCACGAGTCCTCGTCCGATGCTCCGGTCCTGTCAGCCGGCCCGCTCCCACGCCTCCTGGAGCCATGCCGCGACCTCGCGGTCGACCTCGTCGGGGTCGTGGATCTCGAGGTGGTGGATCCAGTGGCGCGCGGACGGGTGGACGACCTCCTTGAACCGCGGCGACCGATCGTGCCGCCCCAGGGCGATCGTCAGGACCACGTCGGCGGTCGGTCGTCGGAGGTACCGGCCGGGATCCCAGAGGTACGCGAACCCGCGCGCCCGCCGGAAGGCGACCTGGCTGCGCGTCGTCCGGATCGTGTACGGCCCGGCCGCATCCAGGATCGTGCGGACGCGCGCCACGACGGCGAGGCCGATCGGCCGGCTCGCCCGGACCGCTCGGGCGTGGCGCCGTCGTCCCCGCCCGAGGCCGCGGGCACGCTCCGGCCTGCGTCCGGCGAGGCGCCCACGTCATCGTCGCGCGGCGTGCCTCCGACGGGCGCCCACGTCATCGTCGCGCCGCCCGCACCGCCCCCGCGCGCATCCTGCGCCGCGGCTCGCCGCCGCCGCCCGTCGTCCGCTCCGGCCCCCCTCCCGTCCCGTCCGGCACCGCCGCGGTGCCCCTCAATCGCGAAGGATGCGGACGTCCAGGAAGTGCGTGGCGCAGCTGATGCACGGGTCGTAGCTGCGGATCAGCTGCTCCAGGCGCAGGGTCGCCTCCTCGTCGGGCAGGTCGAGGACCGACGGCGCGAACGCCCGCAGGTCGTCCTCGATCGCGCCCTGGTTCTGGCTGGTGGGCGGGACGATCTGCGCTGCCGTGATGCGGCCGCGCTCGTCCACCTCGTACCGGTGGAAGAGCAGGCCGCGCGGCGCCTCGGTCGCCCAGGCAGCGACGCCGGGCTTCGGCGTCCAGGCCACCCGCGCCTCGATCGGCGGCCGGTACGCGTCGATGATGTCGATCGCCTCCGCGATCGCGTGGAGGAGCTCGATGGCTCGCGCCATGACGCTCCAGTAGATGTTCGTCCGGATCCGGTCCGCCATCCCGGTCGCGGCCAGCGCCTCCCGGGCGATCGGATGGAGCTGGTCCGCGTCGAGGACGATCCGCGACGCCGGTCCCAGGAGGTACGTCCCGCCGTCCTTCGTGCGGGCGTGGAGGGCCATGGACCCCTCCATCTGGACCTCGCGGAAGGCGCGGTCCCAGTCGGAGGGGCGGAGGTCCAGCCCGTCGGTGCTCTGGATGTGGCCGTGGTTGTACGGGTACTCGCGCGGGTTGTGCAGCGCGACCATCCGCGGCTCGCGCTCGAACGCCGGTGCCTCGAGGGTCGCGACGAGCTTCACGGTCTCCCTGGCGTCCTCGAGCGCCTGCACGAGCGGCGCGCGGAGGGGCTCGAGCTCGGAGGGGCGCGGCGCCCGGCTGAAGCCGCCGACCCGGACGCTCACCGGGTGGATCGGCCGTCCGCCGAGCACCTCGAGGATCTGGTTGCCGGCCTTCTTCATCCGCAGGCCGCGCTCGACCGCGGGTCGGTCGTCGTGCGCGAGGGCGATGGCGGAGTCGTACCCGAGGAAGTCGGGCAGGTGGAGGAGGTAGATGTGGAGCGCGTGGCTCTCGATCCACTCGCCGCAGTAGAGCAGGCGCCGGAGCGCCCGCACCTCGGGGTCCACCTTCAGCCAGAAGAGGTCCTCGAACGCGTGGACGGCGCTCATCTGGTACGCGACCGGGCAGATGCCGCAGATGCGGGCGACGATGTCGATGACCTCGTCGGGTGTCCGCTCCACCACCAGCTGCTCGAAGTAGCGCGGCGCCTCGAAGATGCGCAGCCGTGCCTCGGTGACCTTCCCCTTGTGGACCTTGAGGACGAGCGATCCCTCGCCCTCGACGCGGGTGAGCTCGTCGACCTCGAAGACGCGTTCGCGGGTCGCGGCGTCAGTCGTCATCTCTCATGCCCTCCGCCGCGCGCCCCGGGTCCCGCCCAGGTCGGTGATCGTGCTCCGGAACGGCTCCGCGTATGCCGTGAAGCCGGCGAACAGCTGGCCGACCTCCTCGGTGGTGCGGTCGCCCGAGGTCTGGAAGTACCGCGCGAGCCCGGCAGCGTTGGCCTGCTCGCGCGGCCCGAAGCAGCCGTAGCACCCGCGGCCCATCCGCGGGCAGATCGCACCGCAGCCGGTCTGCGTCACCTGTCCCAGGCACGCCATCCCCTGCGCGCTCATCACGCAGACGATCCCGCGCCGCTTGCACTCCATGCAGACCGCCTCGTCCCTGAGCTGTGGCCGCCGGCCGGTGACGAGCGCGGTCAGCAGCTCCACGAGCTGCTCCGGGCTGATGGGACAGCCGCGGAGCTCGAAGTCGACCGTGACGTGCTCCGAGATCGGCGTGGAGCGCGCGAGCGAATCCACGAACTCCGGCGAGGGATAGACCGCGGCGCGATACGCGTCATGGTCGGCCCAGTTGCGGAGCGCCTGGATCCCGCCCGCGGTGGCGCAGGCGCCGATCGTCACGAGGACGCGGGCCTGCTTCCGCAGCTCCCCGATGCGCCGCATGTGATCGGGCGTGCTCACCGAGCCCTCGACGAAGAGGACGTCGTACGGCCCGCTCGACCGCGCGGAGCTCGCCTCGGGGAAGTCGACGATCTCGAAGTGCTCGGACAGCTCGAGGAGGTGATCCTCCAGGTCGAGGATGGTGAGCTGACAGCCGTCACAGCTCGCGAGCTTGACCACCGCGACGCGCGGCCGGGGGATGCCGCGGCCGCCGTGGGCGTGCTCGCTCGCCTGCTGATGGGCTGCGGCGAGTGCGGTGGACCTGGCCTGGGCCGGGCCGGGGGCCGGCGTCGGGGCCGACTCGTGGGCCGGTGCCGCGCCCGTCCCCGGCTCCGCCGGGTGCCCGCCTCCGGTGGGGTGCGCCGTCGTGGGAGACATCAGATCCCCTCCCGGCCGAACGTGTCGCCGAGCTGTTCGAGCGAGAAGACGGGGCCGTCCCGACAGACGAAGAAGCGCCCCATCTGGCAGTGGCCGCAGAGGCCGATCCCGCACTCCATGTGCCGCTCGAGCGTCACGTAGATGCGCGAGGTCGTGACCCCGCGTCCGGCGAGCGTGTTGGCGGTCGCCCGCATCATGCGTTCCGGCCCGCAGACGAACGCGATGGCGTTCGCGCCCTCCCATGCGGCCTGGTCGAAGAGCTGCGTCACGACGCCGACGCGGCCCTCCCATTCGGGTCCGGCACGGTCCACCGTGAGGTGGACCTCGATGCCGCCGCGGGAGGCCCACCGCTCCATCTCCTCGGCGTAGAGGATGTCCGCGGGGGTCCGCGCGCCGTAGTAGAGGCGGACGTCGCCGAACCGGCGCCGGTCGGCGGCGAGCGCGTGGATGACCGGGCGGAGCGGCGCGAGGCCGATCCCGCCGGTGACGATGACGAGGTCGCGCCCCACGGCGCGATCGATCGGCCAGTTGTTCCCCAGCGGCCCGCGGAGGCCCAGCTGGTCGCCGACCTTGAGGGCGCACATCGCCTTGGTCGCGGGGCCGGCGCCACGGATCGTCAGCTCGATGCCGTCCACGGTGAAACGGCTGATCGAGATGGGCAGCGGGGGGAACCCGGGGATCGCGACCATCGCGAACTGTCCCAGGTTGCCCTTGCTGAACGCCGGGTCCGCGCCCGAGAGCGTGAGCGTGACCGTGTCCGCGGTCTCGTGGCGCGTGGCGACGACCTGGGCGATGACGTACTCGTCGATCGACGCGGCGACCGGCTCCACGCGGACGGGCTCCGGCGAGAGCGCGACCGGCGGCGCGATGGCCATCAGCTCCTCGCGCACGTCGATCCCCACCGGGCACCACGTGATGCAGCGGCCGCATCCGACGCACCCGGCGGTCCCGAACTGGTCCCACCACGTGCCGAACTTGTGCGTGAGCCACTGCCGGTAGCGGTCGCGCGGGCGGCTCCGGAACGAGCCGCCGGCCACCCGGGCGAACCCGGGGCTGAAGCAGCTGTCCCACGCCCGCACGTTCGTCGCCGTCTGGCCCTCCATGTCGGTCTTCTGGACGACGCTCGTGCAGAAGCACGTGGGACACGCGAGGGTGCAGTTGCCGCACGTGATGCACCGCTCGGCGACCTGGGCCCAGCGCGGGTTGTCCAGCTGGGCGAGGAGCCGGTCGTGCAGGCCGGCGGTGGGGAGCGGGTCGCCGATGCGCGCCCGCGTGGCCGCGACGTCCGCCGCCGCGGTGTAGACCTCGACCGGCGTCGCCGGCCGGAGGGCGCCCGCGAGCCCGCCGTCGATGAGGGCCTGCCCCTCGGGCGAGCCGACGTCGACGAGGAAGCCCTCGTCGAGCTCCGTGAGCGCGAGGTCGTAGCCCGACTCGATCTCCGGGCCCGTCCCCATGGACGTGCAGAAGCAGGTCGGCTCCGCCGTGGTGCACTGGACCGCGATGATCATCGCCGACGACCGCCGCGACGCGTAGTCGGAATCGCGGAACGGGCCCGCGTCCAGGACGCGGTCGCGGATGCCGAACGCCGCGAGCTCGCACGCGCGGGCGCCGATGAAGGCGAGGCGCTCGGGCTCCGGGCGGGTGGGCGTGAACTCGACGCGGTGCCCCGCGCGCTTCCCGGTGTTGAGCTCGACGAACGGCGGGAAGACCCACCGCTTCCAGCTCGTCGGTCCCACCACGTAGCCGAAGACGCGGGAGTCGTCCCGCTTCGTCAGTCGGTAGCGACCGGGGCCCTGCACGTCGCCCACCGAGTGCGGCATGTCGGCCGACGAGCGGATCTCGTCGTACACGACCGCGCCGTCGGCGACGGTGGGGCCGATGACGGTCCGCCCATCGGCGCGAAGGGCCGAGATGAGCGCGTCCAGCCCGGATCGCTCCAGGTACCAGCGGCCCTGTGTCGTCGTGCGCTCGGGCCGGTTGACCTCCAACGTCATCATCTGCGAGACCTCCGGCCCCGGGTCAGGACCCGACCGTCGCGTCGCGCGCGAACAGGTCGAGCAGCTGCAGGCGCGAGGCCGCGAGGCGGCGCGAGACCGCGACGAGGATCCGCGGATAGAGGACCTGGGCGAGCTGGCTGTCCTCGCGAAGCGCGATGCGCAGCGCCGCGCCCTCGAAGACGATCGACGTCACGGGCTCGATCGTCACGACCGTGGACGTCCCGCGGTAGGGGGGCACGATCGCCGACCACCCCCAGACGTCGCCAGGCTCGATCGTGAGGATCGTGACCATCCCGCGCTCCGGGACGAGCGTCCGCAGCGCGATCCGTCCATCAAGGACGATGCCGACCTCCTCGCAGACCTCTCCCTCCGTCAGCAGCTCCCTCCCGCCCGGATACGTCTCGACTCGCCCGAGCTCCGCGAGGCGCGTCTGCGCACTGGGTGGAAGTCCGGAACCGAACCACGTCGCGTTCAGCGCAGCGACGAGCGCCGCCGTGTCTCCCATGGCCCTGAGGCTAGCGGCGGCTCCCTCCCGGAGGCGAGAGCCGAGCGATGCCGGGCCCGATGCCCAATGGCACGCAGGGTCCCGGCCGGTCCGCGCGGGCCGGCGACACGCGTCCCCGGCGGGGGGCACGGACGTCGGCCCGTCCCCGACGCGCGTCGGTCCGATCGGGGCACGGGCGTCGGACATCCGGCGACATCGCGGTCGGCCGCTGCTGCGATCGCGAAGCCGCGCCCCCGGCCGGACACGACCCGATCCAAGGGGCGGCGTGAGCCGCCCCTTCACCGTGCTCAGCTCTCCGGCAGGGTCTCGGCGACCAGGCGGACGACCTCGCGGGCGAGGGTCTCGACGAGGAGGGGGAGGCCGGACCGGACGGCCGGCGACAGGCCGGCGCCCAGCCCGAACGCGGCACCCCCGATCCCCACGAAGACACCCGCCGGTGGGCCGCCACGGAGGGCGGCGGCGAGCGCGATGACCTGGTCCGGGGGCAGCGCGTGCGAGGAGCGTGGGGACCCCGCGGCCGATCGGTCGGCGATGTCCGCGAGCGGGATCACCACGACGTCCCCGGGCGCGACCCCGACCGCCGCGTCCACCACGATGCATCCGGCGCCGTGCGGAACGTCGAGCAGGTGGTCGACCTCGAGCTGACCGACGCGGACGATGGCCGCACGGGCCGCGATCGGAGCCGGGAGGGCTTCGACGGCGGCGAGGGCCGCGGCGTCGTCGCCTCGCTCGGGCTCGCCGCAGACGAGGACCACGACACGGCGCGCGTCGGGTCCCTCCGGTCCGTCGATCACCTGCGTCACCTCGGACGAATAGTGGTCTCGGCGATGTTCCCGGCCTGATGGGCCGCCACGCCGGCCGCGAGCGCGTCGTTCGCCAGCTGCTCGGGCGACTTCCCGCCGCACGCGGCGACGGCGGCGACGAGCGCCAGGGCGGCGACGGCCGTGACCGCCGTCCGCCGTGCGGTCGGCGTGTCGAACGAGCGCGTGCCGAGCCTCACGATCGGGTCGTCCCCCTCCTTGTCCCTGCCCCCCGGGGCGGTGCCATGATAGTCGCGGGACCGCGCCGGCCGACTCGATCGGCACGGCGGGACCCGGCGCGTCGGAGGAGTGCGCCGGGCGTGGGACCGACAGAGGAGCACGCGTGACCGAAGTCGCGACGCGAGACGCGCCCGACGACGCACCGGGCCCGGAGGATGGGACGCACACCCCCGGGCGGGCCGCGCCTCACGTGCTCCCGGTCGCGCTCGTCCTTCTCGGCGGCCTCGCGCTCCGCCTGCTCCTCGCGTACGTCATCTGGCCGGGCGAAGGGCTCGTCTCCGACCTGCGCCTCTTCACGCTCTGGGCCGACGTGCTCGCGCAGCACGGGCCGGGCGGCTTCTATGCGAACGCGGGATTCGCCGACTACCCGCCGGGCTACCTCTACGTGCTGTGGATCATGGGGCTCGTCGGGCAGGCGCTCGCCGGACCGCTGGGGGTCGCCCCCGCGGACGTCGTCGGGCCGCTGGTCAAGCTCCCGGCGATCGCGGCCGACATGCTCGTCGCGATCCTCCTGTACCGCGCCGCACGCCGCTGGTGGGGCGAGCGCGCAGGGCTGATCGCGGCAGCCGTCTTCCTGTTCGTCCCCGTCACCTGGTACGACGCGGCGGTCTGGGGACAGGTCGATGCGGTGGGTGCGCTCCTCCTGCTCGGCGCGGTCCTCCTGCTCATCGAGGGCTGGAGCGAGCCGGCGGTCGCCGTCGCGGCGCTCGCCGCCGTGACGAAGCCCCAGTACGCGATCGGGCTCGCGGTCGTGGGCGCCGTCCTCGTGGGACGGCACCTGCTCCGCCCGTCGGAGGCGCCGGTGCCGCCGGTCGGCCGCTGGACGGGCGCGCTCGACGCGCGCCTCGGCGGCTGGTTCACGCGCAGACGGGGGTGGGTCCGGCTCGTCTCGTCCGCGCTCGTCGGCGCGGTCGTCATCGTCGTCGCCCTCCTCCCGTTCGACCTCCCGATCCTCGCCCCCGCGGACCTCGCGGGGATCCCCGTCGTCGGCTCGATCGCCGGCTTCGTCGCCCTCGTGACCTCGGCCGCCGCCTACTACGGCGTGCTCACCGTCAACGCCTTCAACGGCTGGGCGCTCGTGGGACCGACGCCGCTCATGACGGCACTGAGCCACCAGTACCAGTGGACGTACGACTCGCTCGCGATCGTGGGCGGCATCCCCGCGGTGACGGTCGGGACGGCCGCCCTGGGGCTGGCCGCGCTCCTGGTGGTCGCGACCCTCGTGCTGCGGGACGACCGCTGGGCGATCCTCGTGGGGTTCACCGTCCTCGCCGTCGCGTTCTTCGCGCTGCCGACCCGCGTCCACGAGCGCTACCTCTTCCCGGCGTTCGCGACCGGCGCGCTGCTCGCCGCCGCGTCGGTGCGATGGCGCTGGTGGTACGTCCTCCTGGGCGTGGGGAACGCGATCAACCTCCACGCGATCCTCACGATGCCGTTCGAGGGGTACGGGACCCCGGCGATGCGGGCGCTCCCGCTCGGGGACGCCGCGCGCGCGCCGATCACGGTCATGTCCGTGAGCCTGCTCACGACGGTGCTCTTCGTCCTGGCGCTCACGGCCTTCGTGCGGGACGTCTCCTGGCCGGCGTTCGTCGCGGTCCCGGCCAGCGTCCGGCGGTGGCGCGACGGCCGGTCGCGGGAGCCGGCGGTGGCGGAGCCGGCCCTCGCCGTGGCCGCCGCCGCGGTCGCTTCGGCCGTGCCGGTCGGCGCGCCCTCCGTCGACACGGCCGTGCCGGTCGATGCGTCTCCTGCCGCCGCGGGCCCCACCGGCGGCGCGGCGTCCGGCCCCGGCCCCGCGATGTCGCCCTGGTACGCGCCGCTCCTCCCGCCCGCCGCCGGGATCCGGGTCGACCCGGGCGCCGTGCTCGGCGGCGCGTCGAGCCGCACCCTCGCGCGCTTCCGCGGGCCCGTCGCCGGCGGGCGCGCCCGCCGGCGCGACCTGGCGATCGTCGCGGTGATCGTCGTCCTCACCTTCGGCACGCGCCTCTACCGCCTGGAGACGCCGCGCACCGAGTACTTCGACGAGTACTGGCACGCGACCGCGGCGATGGAGCTCCTCCAGGACTGGCGGTACGGGATGCCGCACACGCTCATCGAGCAGACGCACCCGCACCTCGCGAAGTACGCCATGGCCGCCGGGATCGACCTGTTCGGCGCGGATCGCGTCACCGCCGGTGGCGTCATGGGCTCGCCGGTGGCGGCCGTCGCCTTCGAGCCGTCGTACGCCGATCCGGCGCTCGCGGGCGGGCGCGGCGGCGACCGGATCCTCGTCGCGACGGGCTCGGCGATCCTCTCCGCGGAGCACGGCGACATCGCGAAGGCGATGGCCATCCCCGTCGCCGGCGCGACGTCGCTCGCCGTGGACGAGGACCAGCACTGGACGCTGGTCGGGACGGACGACGGCTCCATCTGGGGGATCTCGTCGGCGTCGCTCTCCGCCGCGGGCAGCACCGGCGCGCCGGTCACGGCGCGGCGGATCGGGAACGTGGGGGAGCCGATCCGCGGGGTCTGGGCCGTCGGCGACGGCCGCGTCCTGGTCCGACTCGACGGAGACCGGCTCGTGGTCGTGGACGAGGCGACGGCGGCGCCGCTCGCGAACACGTCGATCGCCGGCGTCCGCGCGATCCTCCCGTACCGCGTCGGCGACGTCCGCAGGATCGCCGTCGCGACGCCGACCGGGATCGTCGCCCTGGACCCCGCGACGCTGGCGCAGGTAGCTGCGGTCCCGGTGGACGGGGGTGTCACCGGGCTCGGGTTCGTCGACGGGAACGCGTACGACAAGAAGGCGCGCCAGATGCTCGAGGAGCCGGCGATCTACGCGGCGACCGGCGGCCCGTCGATGGTCGCGACGACCGTGGCGCCGGACGGGGGCCTTTCGCTCGCGGCGACGTTCCCGATGCCGGGGCCGGTGGCCGACGTCCGCTGGGACCGCCCGTCGAACCTCCTCCACGTCCTCGGGACGGCGCCGTCCGGCAGCCCGACCGTCTACGTCGTCACGCCGCAGTCGAACGCGGTCTTCGGGGACGTCGCGCTCCCGTTCGCACCGTCCACCTGGGTCCTCGACGTTCAGCCTGCGGACCCGTCCCGGGATCGCGAGCGGATCCTCACCTTCTCGCCGAGCGGCGCCGTCGTCTCGGTGGCGATCGGGTCCCAGTCGTTCGGCTGGCGGCTCCCCGGTGCATTCCTCGGCGCGCTCACCGTCGGGCTGGTCTACCTCCTCGCGCTCGTGCTCTTCCGGCGGCGGTCGATCGCACTCATCGCCGCCGGTCTCCTCCTCGTGGACGGCCTCGCCTTCCAGCAGGCCCGCATCGCGATGAACGACGTGTACGTGGGCTTCTTCATCGTCGCCGGCCTGCTCCTCCTCGCGTGGCTGCTCCGCGGGACCGCCGCCGGCCGCCGGGCCACGGTCGAGCTGATCCTGCTGCCGCCGGCGATCGGCGCGGTGCTGGGGCTGGGGCTCGCGTCCAAGTGGGTCGCCATGTACGCGATCGGCGCCGCGGGCCTGCTCTTCCTCCTGCGGTCATGGCTGGGCCGGAGGCTGGCGCTCGCCGGGATGGCCGCCCTCACCGGTGTCCTGGGGTACCTGGCGGTCGCCGACGACCCCGCGAACCTCACGTTCCTCCTCGTCATGCTCGCGCTCACAGCGGTCCTCGCCGTGGGGATCGTCCGGGGCGAGGCGCGGGAGGCCTCCGGGGAGACGCCGGGGGCGGCGCGCGGCATGGACGCGCGGTGGCCGCGGTGGCGGGCGGCGGTCCCGATCGCGTGGTTCCTCGCCTGCATCGTCGTCGTCCCCGCGGGTGTCTACGTGGCCTCGTACGTCCCGTGGGCGCTCTCGACCGCCGGCGGCCCCCGGCTCTTCCCCGGCTGGCCAGCGGGCAACACGGGCCAGACCCTCCTGGACCTGCAGGCGCAGATGTACGCCTATCACGACCAGTGGCGGTGGCCGCACGGGTCGGGGTCGCCGTGGTGGGCGTGGCCGCTCGACCTCAAGCCGGTGTGGGGCTACCTCGAGACGTTCGTGGACGGGACGCAGGCGACGATCCTGGGCGCGGGGAACCCGTTCCTCCTCTGGGCCTCGATCCCCGCCCTCGGGGCGGGTGCGTGGCTCGCCTGGCGGCGACGGAGCTGGGCGCTGGGGTTCGGCGTCGTCGCCTTCCTCTGCCTCTGGCTGCCCTGGGCGCGGATCGACCGGGTGGCGTTCAACTACCACTACTACGTCGCGCTCCCGTTCGCGTACCTCCTCCTGGCCTGGCTCCTCGCCGACCTCTGGGAGCGCCCGACGGCCCGCCTGCGGTGGTTCGGCCGGTGGGTCGTGGGCGTCGCCCTGTACATGCCGGCGATCCTGTGGGCCCTCAAGGGGCCGCTGTGCGTCGTCGCCGGCGCGGACCCCGCGACGCCCGTGTGCGCCGAGCCGCTCACCGCGGTGGCGCTGCCGGTGGCCGCGTGGACGGCGCTCGCGACCGTGGTGCTCGTCATCGGCGTGCTGCGATCCTCGCCCCGCAGGATGGTCGCCGCCTTCCTCGGCGTGGCGGTCGTCGCCTCGATCGCGCTCTACCCGGCGCTCTCCGCGGTGGTGGTCCCGGGCGGCTGGCCGTGGGTCTACCAGGCGCTCCTGCCGAGCTGGGATACACGCTTCGCCTTCGCGAGCGTGACGACGCTGCCGTCCGGCTCGAGCGTCGTGAGCGGGGGGACGGTCGTCGTCCTGCTCCTCGCGGTCGGCGTGGTGGCGCTCTCGGCCTGGGGCGCGCGCCGGTGGGGGAAGAGTCCGGCGCCCGCCGACGGGGATCCGGGGCGCGGGCCGGCGGCCACTCCGCCCGCCGCCGCACTCGCGCCCGCCGCGGCGGCCCCGGGGCCCGTGGCCGAGCCGAGCCCCGAGACCGTGCCGCCGCCCGCCGGGGACGAGACGAGCCGCAGCGACGGCCCTCCGCGTCCCTGACGCGGCTCCGTCCGCATCGGTGCAGCGGCACGAGCAGGAAGGGTCCGATGGCATATCCGGCGCCGCGCCCTCGTGGACGAGGATGCATCCGACGCCGAGACCGCGCCCGCTGCCGGGTGGCGACAGCGGGCGACCCAAGGAGGTTCCCAACGTGAAGCGACTGATGATCGGTGGATCCGCCGGGCCGGTGCGCCGGGCCGCGGTCGTCGGCACTGCCGTCGCGATCGTCGCCGCAGGGGCGGGCGGGACGCTCGCCGCCTCGACGCCGACGGTCCTCTACGCCTGCTACGACAGCTACGGCAACGTCCGGATCACGGACGTCAACACGTGCCGGCTGCCGACGGGCGGGCGCCTCGTGCCGATCAATGTCGCGGGTGTGCCCGGGCCCACCGGCCCGACCGGGGCGACGGGTGCCCAGGGTCTCGCCGGAGCGACCGGAGCTGCCGGCGCCCAGGCTGTCGCCGGCCCCACCGGCCCCACCGGCCCCACGGGCCCCGTCGGCCCCACCGGCCCCAGGGCCCCGCCGGCCCCGCCGGCCCGACCGGCGTCCAGGGCCTTGCCGGCACCACGGGTCCGACCGGCCCTGCCGGCACGGCGACCGTGACGATCGTCCACGCCTCCGGCTCCCACGCCAGCCTCACGGTCGACTGCGGAGCCGGTCAACACGCGACCGGCGGCGGCGGATGGGCGGGCCAGGTCTCGGTCCCGATGTGGGGCAGCTACCCGTCGACCGCCGACGGGTCCACGACGTACGGCACGAACCCTCGGTACTGGACGGTCCGCTTCGGGTCGGCGGACGCAGCCAACGAGGCGTGGGCGCTCTGCGTGCCCGATTGACGCATCGGCAGTGGCGTATCGTCGCCTCGTCATGAGGAAGAAGGCGAAGACGCGGGCCATCGTCCCGGCGCGCGGCGGCTCATTCCGCCCACCTCCGCCCACGCTGTTCGGCGTGCGCTCCGACCCGGAGCGGGCGGCACGGTACGAGAAGGGTCGGGCGCTGCGGGAGCGGACCCCCCGCGAGGCGCACGCGGAGTGGAAGCCCGCGGCGGACCGCCCCGACCCGATCGCGCTCCTCCAGGAGCAGGCGGCGACGCGGATCCAGGACCTCGTCCCCATCCGATACGGACGCATGGCGGCGTCCGCCTTCGCGTTCCTCCGTGGCGCGGCCTACGTCATGGCCGCGGACCTCGCGCCGACCCCGGTCGCCGGGCTCGACGCCCAGCTCGCTGGCGACGCGCACGTCGCGAACTTCGGCTTCTACGCGTCGCCTGAGCGCAACCTCCTCTTCGACGTGAACGACTTCGACGAGACGCTCCCGGGCCCGTTCGAATGGGACGTCAAGCGCCTCGCGGCGAGCGCGGTCGTCGCGTCGCGGTCGCTCGGCCACCCGAAGGGCGCGGGGCTCGATGCCGCGCGCCATGCCGCCGAGGCATACCGGAACGCGATGCTCGCCCTCGCGCAGATGCGGACGCTCGACGTCTGGTATTCGCACATCGACGAAGAGGAGATCGCGAGGGCCGCCGCGGCCAGCGCGCGTGCCGAACGGATGCTCCGGTCCGTCGTCGCCGAGGCGTTCGCCCGTGACACCGCGCACGCGCTCAAGCTCGCCCCCGACCCGAAGACCGGCGCCCCGATGATCGCGGAGTCGCCGCCCCTCATCGTCCGCCGCCCCGACCTCGTGGACATGGACCGCATCAAGCGGCGGTTCGCGCGCTACCGCCGGACGCTTCTCGGCGACCACCGGACGCTCCTGGCACGCTACGACCTGCGCGACGTCGCGCTCAAGGTCGTCGGCGTCGGCTCGGTGGGGACGCGCTGCTTCGTCGTCTACTTCTCGGCCGGCCAGGACGACCCGCTCTTCCTCCAGATCAAGGAAGCGCAGGAGTCCGTCCTGGAGCACTTCCTGCCGAAGAGCCGGTATCGGACGCACGGCGAGCGGGTGGTGGCCGGTCAGCGGATGATCCAGGCCGCCTCGGACTCCTTCCTCGGCTGGGGTTGGGACGAGCAGGGCCACGACTACTACTGGCGCCAGCTCCGCGACTGGAAGGGGAGCTTCGACGTCACCCTCATGAACCCGTACGAGCTGGTCACGTACCTGCGCCTGTGCGGGACGACGCTCGCCCACGCGCACGGACGGTCCGGCGACCCGCTGATGATCGCGGGGTACCTGGGGTCCGGCACCGCATTCGAGGAGTCGGTCGCCGCCTTCGCAGACCGGTACGCCGACCAGACGGAGAAGGACCTCGCCGCGCTCAGGGCCGCGATCGCGTCCGGCAGGGTCGAGGCCGAGACCGGGGTCTGAGGGCCGCCTGCACCAGGGACACGGCGGCCCGTCGTGCCAGGGAAGGTGGCACGGGGGCCTGACAGCCTCGTGCGCATGGACCGATCGGCAGGGCGCCACGCGGGACATCACGGAGCACCGGTCCCGGGCGGGGATGCCGCGGCCCGGCGTGCCGTCGCCGCCGCGCTGGCCGGCCTGCATCCGATCGTCACGCAGTCGAGGGACGGCCTGACGCTGGTGGTCCTCGGCCGCGGCGGGGATGCGGCCGACGCGCGCACGGACGGGCTCCCGCAGGCCGCCGACTTCCCGCTTCCTCCCGGCGCCGTCGGGGTGGCCGTGGGCCTGTACGACCGCCTCGTCGGCGTGGAGACCTTCGCCGATCCGGACGCGCTCGCCGCCGCGTGGCCGGGCATCGTCGCCGACTCCGCCGAGGCCTGGGCGCGCGAGCGCGACGCGATCCGCGCCCGTCGGACGCCGGCGCCCGGGCGGGGAAGGCCGGACGACGGAGCGCCGGGCCGCCTCCTTCGCCGGGCCTCCGTTGCGGTCGGGGATGCGGCGCCGGTCGACGCGGCCCCGGTCGCGCCCGCCCGGGCGCCGGCCCCTGGGCCCGTGGCGGATCGGGCGGCTGCGGCGCCGGCCCCTGCGGACGTCATCGTCCCGATCCGCGGCGAGCGCGTCGAGGGATCCGCGCGGGTCGTGGACGGCCGCGTCGTCCGCCTCTCCATCCACCGGCGGGAGCCCCCCGACCCGCCCGACGGGCTCGTCCCCTGAGTGCCGTCGTCGCGCCTCCTCTCGCACGCGTCCCGGGCCCCATGCGGGGCGGCCGGTGCTGGGGGCATCCGGCCGCCCCGCGCCATCCCGGACGTGACCCGGAGGCGATCCCCGCGCTGTACGCTCCATGTCGATGCGGGCCGTCGGACGGCGGTCCGGACCAGGGGGCCATGGGGGTATCCAGCCGTACCGTGGGTGATTCCGTCCCCGGACACGGGGGATCTCCCGAGGACGTGGTGTATGCGCGACTGCGGTCGGCCCTGCCCGACGCCGTCCGCCTCCATCGCAACGTGCGGTGGATCGCCGCGCCGGGGGAAGGGTCGGGCGCGGAAGGGCCGAACGCCGACGGCGAGACGGACGTCCTGGTCGTGGATCCCGAGCGCGGCATCCTCGTCGTCGAGGTGAAGGGCGGGACGGTCCGCGTCGACGGGCAGGGCCGCTGGTTCGCCGGGCACCGCCACCTGGAGCTTTCGCCGTTCGAGCAGGCGATGCGCGGGAAGCATCGGCTCGTCCGGCTCCTCACGGAGGATCCCGACTGGGTCGGGGGCGACCCGCGGGACGGGCATGCCGTCGCGTTCCCCGAGGTCGACTGGGCCTCGGTCGGACCCGGCGTGCGCTCCCTCGGGCTCGATGCCCCGCGCGAGATCTGCCTCGACGCGGAGGACCTCGCGACGGACGCCGCCGCGCGCGCCGCCATCGAGCGCGCGTGGACGTTCTGGCTGGGGCCCGGCGGCGGCCGGCCGCTCCCAGCGCGGGACCTCGAGGTGATCGACCGGGCCATCGCGCGCCCCGTGGAGCTGCGGCCCATCCTCCGCCGCACGGTGGAGCGGGGCGAGGACGCTGTCCGGCAGCTGACGGCGCATCAGGTGCGCACCCTCGACGCGCTCGGCACGCGGAACCGCCGCGTGGCGATCTCGGGCGGCGCCGGGACCGGGAAGACGCAGCTCGCGATGGAGAAGGCCCGGCGCCTGGCGCGCGAGCGGTATCGGACGCTGCTCGTCTGCTTCAACCAGCCGCTCGCCCGGGCGTTCCGGCGGGACGAGGCGCTCGCGGACCTCATGCAGACCGGATACCTCGAGGCGACCACCTTCCACGACCTCGCCCGACGTCTCGAGGAGAAGGCGGGCCTCCTGCCGCCGATGCCCGTGGATCCTGCACTGCGGCCCGCGTGGTTCGACGCGATCGCGAACGGCCTCATGGAGGCGATCGACCGGGTCCCCGACCGGTTCCACGCGATCGTCGTGGACGAGGGGCAGGACTTCGCCCGCGACTGGCTCGAGGCCCTCAGCTTCCTCCTCGAGGATCCCGTCGCGGACGTGCTGTTCGTCTTCCACGACCCGGGCCAGGCGCTGTACCGGGACGACGAGGTCGACTCGCTCGGCCTCATGACCTATGCGCTCCAGGAGGACTGCCGCAACACGGGGGCGATCCACGACCTCGCGGAGCGGTTCGCCGGGCGAGCCACGGGGTCGGTGGCGCTGCGGGACGACCCGGGCGGCGTGGAGATCGTCACCGCCGCGCCCGGGGCTGCCACGGTGGACGAGGTGCGCAAGGCGCTCCACCGGATCCTCGACGACGGCAAGGTCCCGCCGTGGGACGTCGTCGTCCTCCTCGGGACGGCCCTCGCGAAGAGCGACGTGTGGCGGCAGCGCACCTTCGGCAACAGCGTCCTGTGGAACGGGAGCGTGGACGACGCCGGCCGCAACCTCGGGCTCTCGGCCGACGCCGTGCCCGACCAGCCGTCGGACACCGTCCTCTGCGAGACCATCCACCGCTTCAAGGGCCTCGACGAGAAGGTCGTCATCCTCACCGACCTCCGGCCGGACGACCCGCGCCTGGACCAGCTCCTCTACGTCGGGATCACCCGGGCCCGCGACCACCTCGTCGTCGTCGCGCCGCCCGCCATCGCGGAGCGGCTCGCATGACGGACCCGGCGATGCAGGCCTCGCCCGCAGAGACGGCCCTCACCCTCACCGCCGAGCAGCGGGAGATCGTGGAGTGGGCGGGCGGCCCCCTCATGGTCCTCGCCGGCGCGGGGACCGGCAAGACCACCGTCATCGTCGAGCGCGTCCGCTGGCTCCTCGAGACCGATCCCTCGCTCACGCCGGAGAACATCCTCGTCCTCACGTACAACGTGAAGGCCGCGCGCGAGCTCGGCGATCGCTTCGGCCGCCGCCTCGGCGTGGAGCGGGCCGGCCGGATGACGATCGCCAACTTCCACACGTTCGGGTACGGGGTCCTGCGCGACAACGCCGCCGAGGCCGGTCTCCCGGACGAGGTCGAGGTGCTCGACGGCGTTGGCCAGCGTCTGCTCCTCCTCGACATCCGCCCGCGCCTGGACCTCGTCTACCACGTGTGGGGCGACGACCCGTCGCGGGCCGTGGGCGCCTTCGCCGACCTGATCTCCCGCGCGAAGGACGAGCTGGTCACCCCCGAGGCCTACGCGGCCTTCGCCGAGGAGCGGCGCCTGGCGTTCGAGGAGCGGCACGGCGCCGGCTCGTTCGACGCGTCCGTCGCGTCGCTCGTGGAGCGCGGGATGGTCCGCGACGTCCGCGACGTCCGCACCGCCCTCGGCGGCCCCACGCTCGATCGCGAGGCGCGGAAGGTCGCGCGTCGCGTGGTGCGCGGGGATGGGTACGCCGGCCACGACCACGACCTCACGCCCGAGCAGCGCGCCGCGGTGGACGCGCTGGTCCCGTCGCTCATCCGCGACGCCGAGGCGCTCGAGGTGCTCCGCCTCCGCGAGGAGGCCCAGGTCTTCGCCGCGTACCAGGAGGAGCTCGGTCGTCGAGGCGCCCTCGACTTCGGCGAGCAGATCCAGGCGGCGATCCGCCTGCTCGAGCGCCGGCCCAACGTCCTCCGACGACTCCAGAATCGATACCGTCACGTCCTCGTCGACGAGTTCCAGGACGCGAACATCGCGCAGATCCGCCTCGTGGAGCTCGTGGGCCGTGCGCCGGACCGCCCGGACGACGTCGTCGTCGTGGGCGACGACGACCAGTCGATCTACCGGTTCCGCGGAGCGAGCTTCGCCGCGTTCCGCCAGTTCGAGGGGATCTTCTCCGCGCCGCCCGCGTTCGCACCCGACAGGCCGGCCGTCCCGGTCGCGCGCCGGCCGCTCCTCCTCAACCGCCGGTCGTCGGCCCGGATCCTCTCGGCGGCGTCGCGCCTCATCGCCGTCAACCCGGAGCGGCTGAAGGAGGGCGCCGGCCCTCTCCGCCCCAGCCACCCCGACGGCGACCCCGTGGAGCTCGTCCTGAGCCCCACGGAGGAGGACGAGGCGGAGGTGCTCATCGACCGGGTCCGCGACCTGTACGCGACCCTCCCGGAGATGGTGGAGCTCCCGGACGGCCGGACCCGCCCCAAGCGCTGGGGCGACCTCGCCGTCCTCTACCGCGCGCATTCCCATCGCGACCTGCTGGTGGACCGGCTCCGCCGCGCGGGGATCCCCCACGTCGTCATCGGCGGGGCCGGGCTCTTCCTCCAGCAGGACATCCGCGACCTCGAGGCCGCCCTCCGCACCATCGCCGACCCCGAGGACTCCGTCAGCTTCACGCGCCTCCTCTCCGCGGCGCCGTGGCGGCTCGACGCGGTGGAGATCCTCCGCGTGACGCGTGCGGCCTCGTTCGACCGCCGGCCGGTCTTCGTCGCCGCGTCGGAGATCCTCGCGGCAGGGACGATCCGGGTCGACGGGCCGCCCGCCGACTTCGTCCCGCCGCCCGGCGACGGGGAGAACGGCGGGTCCGTGCCGCAGCCGCCGCGGAGCCACCGCGAGCAGGTGGACGCGGGCCTCCGCGCCAAGCTGACGCAGGTCTTCGCCGCGATCGGCGACCTCTCGGCCCGCGCGAACCGCGAGGGCCCGCACACGGTCCTCGACGAGTACCTCGCCCGGACCGGCGTCCTGACCGACCTCGTGGCGATCGAGACGCCCGAGGCGCAGCGTGCCGCCCTCGCGATCGCGCGGTTCATGCGGTTCGTCGCGGACTGGCAGCGGGCCCGTCCCACGGGGTCGCTCGCCGACTTCGTCGCGTACCTCGACGTCTACCAGCAGATGGCCGGCGACATCGACCAGGAGCCGCCCGACGTCGGCGACGCGGACGGCGTCCAGCTCATGACCGTCTACCAGGCGAAGGGCCTCGAGTACGAGGTGGTGCTGGTCCCGCGCCTGGTCGAGGGGAAGTTCCCGTCCAACCGCGGCACCGCCCTGCCGATCCCCGTCGAGCTCCTCCACCAGACCCCGCCCACCGAGTACGCGATCGCCGAGGAGCGCCGCCTCCTCTTCGTCGCCATGACCCGCGCCCGGCGGCGCCTGGTCCTCTCGGCGATCGACGGCGACGGCCGCCCCAGCCGCTTCGCGGCGGAGGTCGCGCCGGAGGGCGGCATCGCCAGGGACCCCGCGATCCACGGCGGCACCGGGCCCACGATCGCGCGCTGGGGCGGCGGGCCGGACGACGTCGCGGTGACCGTGGTCGCGCCCTCGGAGATCCCCGCGCCGGAGGAGGACGAGGAGGGGCCGGGCGGCGCCGGGTTCGGCGGGTTCGTCCTCTCCGACGATGCCTTCGCCGCCGACCTCGCGGCGGCCACCGCCGCCACGCAGGCGCGCCTGCTCCGCCTCATGCCGGTCCCCGCGGCGTTCGAGCGGCGCTTCGCGCTCCGCCGTCGCGCCGTGGAGCTCATCGGGGCGCTCGAAGTGCTCGCACCGGACGATGCCGCGGGGCGGGCCGCGGTCATCGCCGAGCTGGTGGACGTCGCAGAGGAGGCCGCCGGCGTCGCCGACGACCAGCGCCGCAACGGCGTCGACCCGGTCACGCTCCGCGTCCTCTCCCGCCACGACCCGGCGGGCCGGCTCCTCCTCGAGCTCGCGTCGCTCCCCTCGGCGTTCAGCCACTCGCAGCTCAGCACCTACCGTGAGTGCCCGCTCCGCTACGCCTTCGAGAAGGTCTACCGCGTGCCCGTCGTGCGGGAGCGCGGCTACTTCACGTTCGGGTCGGCCGTCCACAAGGCCTTCGAGGACTTCGTCACGGCCAAGCGGGCGGCCGAGGCGGCCGGTGAGCCCCCGCCCGGCCTGCCGGAGCTGCGCGCGGCCTTCGACCGCGCGTGGGACCCCACGCTCCTCGGCGACGCGGAACGGGCGGCGATGTACGAGTCGCGGAAGGAGCCGGTCCTCGCGCGCTTCTACCAGCGCGAGCTCGCCAACCCGGCGACCGCGATCCGCGTGGAGGCGGACTTCGTCATGCGGATCGACGCCGGCACCGGCGCCGACCCTATCCCGTTCGTCGGCCAGATCGACCGGATCGATCGCCGGCCGGACGGCTCCATCGAGATCATCGACTACAAGACTGGTCACTCGAAGACGCAGAAGGACGTGGACGCGGATCCGCAGCTCTCCGTCTACGCCCTCGCCCTCCGCGAGGGCGCCGTGACGGACCCGGCCACGGGCGCCCCGCTCCCCACGCCCACGAAGCTCACGCTCTACTTCGTCGACGAGGACCTCGCCCTCTCCACGTCGCGGACGGACGAGCAGCTCGACGCCTACCGGGCGGCGATCGTCGAGACCGTCGGGCGCATCCGTGCCGGCGAGTTCGCGGCGTCGCCGGGGTATCGGACGTGCGAGCGCTGCGACTACGCGCGCCTCTGCCCCAACCGGTACCGCGAGGCGTCGGCGTGACCGTCCGCTTCATCCACTCGGCCGACTGGCAGCTGGGGATGACGCGGCACTTCCTCGAAGGCGAGGCGCAGGCGCGGTTCGCGCAGGCGCGGCTGGACGCGATCGTCCGGATCGGCGAGCTGGCGCGCGAGCATCGCGCCGAGTTCGTCGTGGTGGCGGGCGACGTCTTCGAGACGAACCAGGTGACGCGCCAGACGGTCCTGCGTGCCTGCGGGGCGCTCGCCACCATCGACGTCCCGGTCTTCCTCCTGCCGGGCAACCACGAGCAGCTCGACGCCACGAGCGTCTTCCTCCAGGCGACCTTCCGGGAGCACGCTCCGCCGGGCGTCGTCGTCATCGACCGCACCGAGCCCTTCCGGATCGAGGGCCGCCCCGGCCTGGAGATCGTGGGCGCGCCGCGGATGACGAAGCGGCCGCTCGGCGACCCGCTCGAGCCGGGGTACGCGACCCTCGCGGCCGTCCCCGGCGTCACGCGGATCCTCGTGGGGCACGGGATCGTCGACGCGGTCATGCCCATCGGCGAGGAGCCCGACGAGGAGACTCGCATCCGGCTCGCGCCCGTCGAGGCGGCGATCGCGGACGGCCGCCTGGCGTACGTCGCGCTCGGCGACCGGCACTCCACCACCGACGTCGGCAGCACCGGCCGTGTCTGGTATGCCGGTGCGCCGGAGCCCACCGCCTACGTGGAGCAGGACCCCGGGAACGTCCTTCTCGTGGAGATCGACGAGGCCGGCGCCGGGACACCGGCCGCCGCGACGGCGCCGTGCGCGGTGACCCGCCTTCCCGTCGGGACCTGGACGTTCGTGCTGGCCGAGCACCGGCTCGACGGACCGGCGGACCTCGACGCGCTCGAGCGGTGGTTCGCCGGGCTCCCGGCGAAGGAGCGGACGGTCGTCAAGGTGACGCTCGTGGGGACGGTCGCCCTCCGCGACAAGGCCCGCCTCGACGAGATGCTCGACCGCGAGCGGGACCGTTTCGCCGCCATCGAGGAGTGGGAGCGCCACGCGGACCTCGCGGTCGTCCCCGACGACGCCGACTTCGCCGACCTCGACGTCTCCGGCTTCGCCGCCGAGGCGCTCGCGGACCTGCGCGCGCGTGCCGGCGTGGACGGGCCCGAGGCGCAGGGCGCGCGGGACGCCCTCGCGCTCCTGGTCCGCCTCGCCGGGAGCGGTGGATGAGCGGCCTCCGCATCCGACGCATCCACCTCACCGACTTCCGCGGTGTCGCGGATCGCGAGCTCACGTTCGGCGAGGTCGGCGTGACGGTCGTGGAGGGCCCCAACGAGTCGGGCAAGTCGAGCATCGCCGACGCGCTCGACCTCCTCCTCGAGTACAAGCACTCGTCGAACCACCGGGCCGTCGCGGCCGTCCGGCCGGTCGGGTCGAACCGCTCGCCGGCCGTCGAGGTCGACATGACCGCGGGTCCGTACGACATCACGTACGGGAAGCGGTGGGGGGCCGGAGCCGCCGGCGAGACGCACCTGGTGGTCCGGTCACCGCATCCGGAGACGCTCGCGGGCGACCCGGCGCACGACCGCGCACGCGAGATCCTCGCGGCCAACGCGGACCTCGCGCTCTGGTCCGCGCTGCGCCTCCTGCAGGGCCGGGAGGTGCGGCAGGCGTCCGTGGAGGCGACAGGCTCGCTCGGGGCCGCGCTCGAGCGGGCGGCCGGCGGCGCGGCGCCCTCGGAGGAGGGCGGCCTGTTCGGCCGCGCGGAGGCCGAGTACGCGCGCTACTACACCCCGACCGGGCGCGAGAAGGACGTCTTCGACCGCCCCAGGGCGGACGTCGTGTCGGCGCGGGAGACCGTGGCACGCCTCCGGGCCGATCGCGACGCAGTGGAGGCGGACGCGGACCGTCTCCAGCGCGTCACGGCCGACCTGGCCGGGATGCACGAGACGCTCGCCGCCCAGGAGGAGGCGGTGCGGCAGCGTGACGCGCGGCTCGCGGAGGTGGAGCGGCTCGCGGGCGCCTCGCGCGAGGCGAAAGCCGCCCACGATGCTGCCCTCGCCCGTGCGGGCGCGGCGTCCACGGCGAGCGAGGCGCGCCGAGCGCTCGTCGCCGCGCTGGTCGCGGCGGAAGCGGAGCGCGACGCCCTGGAGGCCGAGAGCACCGCCGACGCCGAGCGACGCGAGAGGCTCGCTGCCGACCTCGCGGCCGCCGCGGAGCGACTCGCGGGGGCGCGCGAGCGCCGCGACCGGGCGGCCGGGGCGGCCGCCGTCCGCCGTGCCGACGTCGACGGGATCCGCGACGCCGCGGACCTCGTGTCGCTCGCGTCGCGGAAGGACCGGATCGACCGGCTGACCGAGGAAGGCCGGATCGCACAGGCGGGGGTCGAGACGAACCCGGTGACGGACGACGTGCTCGCCGCCGTGGAGCGGACCGCACAGGACGCGGCGCTCGCCCGGGCACGCCTCGAGGGTGGCGCCGGCGAGGTGGTCATCGCGGCCCTCGGGCCCGCGGAGCTGACGATCGACGGCGCTGCGCTCTCCCTCGCCGCGGGGGCGGAGGAGGCCCGACCGATCGGTGACGGCATCGAGGTCGTCGTGCCCGGCCTCGTGCGCGTCACCGCGCGCCCGGGGACGAGCGCAGCGGGCCTGCGGGCGGACCTCGAGCGCGCCGACGAGGCCGCGGCCGCGGCCCTCACGACGGCAGGCGTCACGGACGCCGCCGAGGCGCGGACGCGGAACCTGGCGAGGCGCGCCGACGAGGCCACGGTCCAGCGGGCGCGGCGCGAGATCGTGGCGATCCTCGCCGGGGAGCGCCAGCAGGAGATCGAGCAGCGGATCGTGACGCTCGAGGCGCGCGCCGCGGAGCGAGCGGCCACCCTCGGCCAGCGGCCCCCCGAGCTTCCGGTGCCCGCGGGCATCGCCGAGGCGCTCGCGGCGATCGAGGCGGCCGAGGCGGACGAGCGTGCCGCCGCGGCGGGCCTCCAGATCGCGGAGGAGGCCGAGCGCGCCGCGCGGACCGCGTCGGACGCCGAGCGGAGCGCCTCCGAGGAGCGGCGCGTGCGCGCCGGCGTCGCCGTCGCACGGGCCGCCCAGCTGCGGCAGGACCTCGACGCGGCTCGGGCCGACGCCTCGGATGCGGCCCTCGAGGAGCGGCTCGCGGATGCGGGGCGCGCCGTCGCGGAGGCACTCGTCCTCCTGCGCGCGGCCGAGACCACGCTCGCCGCTGCGAACCCCGACCAGGCGCGACTCCTCGCGGAGAACGCGCGCAAGACGCTGGAGGGGATGCGCAAGGCCCACCTCGACCTCACGGTCGAGCAGGCACGCCTGGCCGGCCTGCTCGAGCGCCGCGGCGAGGCCGGGCTCGGCGAGCAGCTGGATCGCGCGGAGGGCGAGCTCGAGCGGGTCTCGAGCGACCTCGCCCGCCTCCGCCGGCGCGCCGTCGCCGCGCAGCTGCTCTTCGAGACCCTTCGCGCCCATCGCGACGCGGCGCGTCGCCGCTACGTGCTGCCGCTGAAGGAGAAGCTCGAGGCCCTCGGGCGGTTCGTCTTCGGGCCGGACGTCGTGGTGGACGTGGCCGACGACCTCTCCATCGCGAGCGTCGCCCGCAACGGCATCGCGATCCCCTGGGACCAGCTGAGCGTCGGCACCCGGGAGCAGCTCGGCGTCCTCATGCGCCTCGCGTGCGCCGAGCTCGTCGCCGCCGACGGCGGCGTCCCCGTCCTCATCGACGACGCCCTCGGCTGGTCGGACCCCCAGCGGCTGGAGACCATGGGCGCCGTGCTCGCCCGAGCCGGCACCACCTCGCAGGTGATCGTCCTCACGTGCTTCCCCGAGCGGTACGTCCACGTCGGCGGAGCCACGGTCATCCGGCTGGGGTAGGGGAGGGCGAGCGGCCCGACGCAGGCCTGGGGCGGCAGCCACGCCGACCGACCGCGGCGGGCAGGCGACCGGAGACGGCCGGGCGGCGGGCCCGGCCCCTCAGACCTCGATCCGCGCCCCGTCGACCACCGGCGGGATGTCCCATCGTGCCACCCAGCTGTCACGCAACCGCCGCATGCTCATCGCGAGCACTGAGGTGGCGACCCGACCCCATGGACTTCGACCTGGACGATCCCGAGGACGCGATCTTCGTGCTGGCGGTCCTCGACGACGAGGAGGGCGCCGCCCGCGCCGGCGGGTCTCCGGTCCCGGCCGGCGCCTCGCGCCCACCGTCGGGGGGTGGCGGCTGTGCGCCCGGCTGCGGCTGCGGTGGGTGTCTTCTGCCGACCCTCGTGATCGCCGCCGCGACGGCGGCGGGCTTCGGTGCGCTCCCGCTCGCCGGGATCCTGGGGCTCGCGGCGGTCGCGCTCGCGGTCCTCGACCGGCCGGGCCGCTGACGGATGGCCGCCCGGCGGTCCTGACCGGCCTACGTGGACCGTACCATCCGCACCCTTCCGAGCGGTCCGGCCCCGACATGTCCAACGGCTCCCCCTCGCCGGACGAAGGACCCGGTTGCATCATCGATAATCTCGGCGGTATAGTTGGTCCGTACCAAACGCGGACGGGGTCCGCGACCCGAACCGAACATCCCGAGAACGAGAGTCCTCCCCTCGCGTTCTCACTCCATCGGGCAGCGTCCCCTCGGTCCGCCCCGAGAGCTCCCGATGATCCCGAAGCCCCGGCCTCCCTCCGGGGCTTCGGCGCGTCTGGGGCCGGTCGAGCCGCGGGCCGGCACGTGGCCGGCCCGCGAGATGTCGAGGCGCGGTGGCAGGACACCGCCGCCGGCTACTTGACGGCGATCGTCACCGACGAGCTGTTCCCCTCGAAGACGAGCGAGTTGCCGTCGACCCATGCCCGAAGGACGTACGTGCCCTTGGCGGTCGGCTTCCACGCGTACGAGAACGCGCCGGACCCGCTCACCCCCACGGAGGCGATCGTCTTCCACGACGACCCGACCTTCCGCTGGATCGAGACCTTCTGGCCGGGATCGAGCGGCTGCGCGACGCCCGAGAGCACGACCTTCTTCCCGACGGTCGTCTTCTTCGCCGCCGCCTTCAGCGTCACCTTCGCGTCGACGAAGAGGACGATCGGCACGCTCGTCACCGACCCCGAGATGACCCGGAAGCAGGTCGCGCGCCCCGGCTTGAGCGTGAGCGAGTAGGCGCCCGTGTCATCGGCCTTGATGTCGTCGCCCGCGATGTCCACCCAGTTGACCGTCGCCTGGTCGTACCGCTGGACGCGCACGAGGTTGCCGGGCACGCCCTTGCCGTTGACGTCGGTGCTCCCGCCGTACGTGAACTCCGTCGGATCCGCATACATCGTCGTGGCCGTCTGCGGGTCCGAGGTCGCCTCGGTCTGGACCGTATAGGTGTCGGGGACCGCATCGCCGGCGTGGTCGACATCCACCGAGAACGTCGTCGAGTCCCCGGCGCGCATCGTCCCGCTCGACGACACCGTGTTCGTGCCGATGACGTCGCCCTGCGCGTCGTACAGCGTGGCGACGAGGATGATCCCGGTGGCCGCGACGATGTTGTTGTTCGTCAGCGTCCCGCTCACCGTCGTCGTGGACGCCGCCCAGCCGGTGACGGAGACGTTGCTCGCGGTGAAGTAGTGGTTGGCCGGGATGTCCGTGTACGTGTAGTCCGTGACGTCCGCGGCGCACGTCGACCCGCCGGCGGCGTTGGTGACGTCGAGCTGGAAGGACGTCCCCTCGCCGGGATCGAGGAACTCCAGCCACGGGGTCCCCGAGCGGCTGCCGCGCACGTGCCCCGCGGCATCCTTGACGCTGACCTCGATCTGGATCCCGCGGACCGGCAGGTCCGTCAGGTTGTAGACGTCACCCACCACGGTGGCGGTCCCGCCGTCGATGTAGCAGTTCCACGACCGGAGGACCACGTCGTACGGGGTGTCGGCCGCGGACCGCGAGCCGGTCTCCACGCGAAGACGGTGCGCACCGCCGGACGCCGCGCCGGCCGGTCCCGCGAGCGAGGTGAGGAGCAGGGCCGCCGCGACGAGCGGGACGGCGAGACGCGAGACGCGCATGGGTTCCTCGATGTACCCGGAGCCCCGCCCGGCGGGTCGCGAATGGGCCGCGACGCGCGCAGTATGCCGTCCGCGCGACCCGTGCGCGGTGCGTGGGCGCACCACCGCCGCACATCCCCGAAGACGCGGAACGGGCCCGACGATCGCTCGTCGGGCCCGTTCCATCCTCTGCGGAGGCGCTCAACGCCCCCCGGCGCTAGCGCCGGCTGGCGAAGCAGTCGTTGCAGTAGACCGGCTTGCCGCTCGTGGGCCGGAACGGCACCTGGGCCTCGCGGCCACAGCTCGAGCACGTCGCCGTGAACATCTCGCGGGGCCCGCGGGAACCGCCGCCGCCGTAGCCGCCGCCGCCGCCGTAGCCGCCGCCGGAGCCGTAGCTGCTGCCACCGCCGCCGTAGCCGCCACCGGAGTCACCCCGGGCCGCCTTGCGGCTGGCGCGGCAGGAAGCGCAGCGACGGGGCTCCGTGAAGCCGCGACCCGCGTAGAACTCCTGCTCGCTCGCCGTGAAGACGAACTGCTGGCCGCAATCGGCACAGGTCAGGGTCTTGTCCGTATACACCAAGAACACTCCTTCTCGGCCGGCTTCCGCGACCTCGTGTCTCGCGGAAACCGTGAGAGGAGTGTTCGAACCGCCGGACCATCCGCTCGCCCTACCATCGGACGATCGGCCGGAGCCTACCACGGCCCCCGCGCAACCGCCAACCCCCATTTTTCGTGCTCGCGCGCGCGATTCGCCGTGTTGGTCCACCATACCCGCCGTATGACGACGACAGCCCGCCCGAATCGCCGCCTTCGCCCCGCGCTGCTCGGCCTCCTCGCGACCGTCGCGCTCCTCACGGGGACGCTCGGTGCTGCGCCCGTCCGCGCCGAGGATCAGCCGGTCGATCCGCTCGCGACCCCCGCGCCGACGGCCACCCCCGCGCCGGTGCCGGTCGGGACGCCCGAAGAGCAGATCGCGCGGATGTCGGCGGTCCCGCTGGTGCTCGTCGGGCCGGACGCGTACTCGGTCGAGGTCGACACCCTCACGCTCGCAGCGTGGCTCTCGATCTCCGACGGGACGCCGGCACCCACGCCCGTCCCCACCTTCGACCCGCTCGCCACCCCGACCCCCACGCCGGACCCGCTCGCGGAGCCCACGCCCGTCCCGACACCCACCCCGGTCGTCGAGCGGCAGGTCGTGATCGACCGCATCGCGATCGTGCGCTGGCTCACCGAGTTCATGCCGCAGTACGCGGTCCCGGGCCGGAACGCGACCTGGAAGATGGACGCGAAGGGCAAGTTCACCAAGGTCGTCCCGTCCAGGGACGGCCGCGGCCTCGACCGCTCCGCCTCCGCCCGCACGGTCATGGATGCCCTGCTCCGCCGCGCGGCGGGCGACTGGACCAACGACCTGGGGACCCTCGTCGTCGGCCCCGCCAAGCCCGCCCTCACGACCGAGAAGGCGACGGCGATGATGAAGAAGATGCGGAGGATCTCCGCCTGGACCACCTACTGGCAGGTCGGGGAGAACAACGGCTTCGGGGCGAACATCATCATCCCGGCGAAGAAGATCAACGGGACCGTGATCATGCCCGGCGAGGTCTTCGACTTCTGGAAGGTCGTCGGGACGCCCACGGCGAAGGACGGCTACAAGGCCGGCGGCGCGATCATCAACGGCAAGAGCGAGCCGACCGGCGCGTTCGCCGGCGGGATCTGCTCCACGTCCACGACGATCTTCAACGCCGCCCTGCGCGCCGGCTTCGAGATCCTCAGCCGCGTCCCGCACTACTACTACATCGACCGCTACCCGCTCGGCCTCGACGCCACCGTCTGAATCGACGGCGGCTCCAAGCAGTCGGTGAAGTGGCGCAACGACTCCACCAACCCGGTGTACATCCGTGCGATCGCGAAGCCCGGGGTCGTGACGTTCGAGCTGTACTCGCTCCCGCTCGGCCGGAAGGTCACCTTCTCCAAGCCGAAGGTGTCCTCACGCGTGGCCGCCGGCGACTACACGGAGTACACCAGCTCGCTCCCCGCCGGTGCCGCGAGGCGCCTCGAGTTCCCGCACCCGGGGATGTACGTCCAGGTGGAGCGGACCGTCGTGGACAAGGAAGGGACGGTCATCCACCAGGAGACGTGGAAGAGCCACTACAGCAAGGTGGATGGGCGCGTCCTCGGGGCCGGTCGTCCGCCCCGCCCACGGCGGCGCCGGCGCCCGACCCCACCTCGATCGGCGGCGGCGGCGGGGGACACGGCGCCCGCTGGACCGCGCCGGGCGCCCGGCCGACCCTCGACTGCCCGCGACCGTCACGGCACCA
>CAWJQZ010000023.1:0-72096 GCA_963844945.1 uncultured Chloroflexia bacterium | reverse complement strand
CGCGCCGCCGGCGGCCTCGCCGTCCGCCCGATGCTCGCGTGTGGGGTGACGGTGCTCATGGGGCATCACGGAGGTGGCCGTGGGCTCGGCGTCCATCACGGCGAGCGTATCAGACGGCAGGTGGCCCCCGGCGGCCGGCGGGCTACGCGCTGATCATCCACGCCCGAAGCCTCGCCGGGCCGACTGCGCGAGGCCTCACCCGCGACTCACCTGGCGATCCACGCCTGCACCCGTCCGGCTACGATGCCGCCATGGACCCGGATCCCGCCGCCGCCCCTGTCGGTGCCGGCCGCGCCACCCCCACCCCGCCCGACGCTCGCGCGCGAGCGGCTCACGGCGTGCGCGGTCTCCTGCTCGACCTCGACGGGGTGATCCTCCTGCGCGGCGAGGCGATCGCCGGCGCCCCCGACGCGATGGCTCGGCTGCGCGCCTCGGGCCTCCCGTTCCGCATCCTGACGAACACGTCCGTCGAGAGCCGGCGGACCCTCTCGGGCCGGCTCGCCCGCCTTGGCGTCGACGTCCCGCCCGGCGACATCGTCAGCGCGATCTCGGCCACCGCCGCGTACACCCGCGAGGTCTTCTCCGGCCAGCCGATCTACCTCCTGAGCTCGCCGGACGGCCGGAGCGAGTTCGCCGGGCAGTGGCTGCTCTCCCACGCGGAGGCCGACGCTCCCGGGGCCGATGCGGCTGCGGTCGTGGTCGGCGACTCGCCCGGAGGAGCTCACGTACGCGAACATGAACCGCGCCTTCCGCCTCATCCGGGATGGGGCTCAGCTCGTCGCGATGCATCGGAACGCCTGGTGGCTCACGCCGGCGGGCCCGACGCTCGACGCGGGCGCCTGGGTGGTCGGGCTGGAGTACGCGACCGGCCAGCCGGCCACCGTCGTGGGCAAGCCGACGCGCGAGTTCTTCGTGCGGGCGATCGACGACCTCGGCGTCGGACCGCTCGGCGACCTCCTGATGGTGGGGGACGACATCCACTACGACGTCGGGAGCGCGCTCGACCTCGGGCTTCGCGCGGCCCTGGTGCTCACCGGCCGCCACGGGCTCGACGATGTGGAGGCCGCGAGCCGCGGTGAGCCGCCGGCGGCCGGGACCCCGATCGTCCCGACGGTGGTCGCCCCGTCGCTCGGCGAGGTGGTGGACGCGCTCGCGACCGAGTGACCCGCGGGCGCACCAGCCCACCGAGGGCTGGCGACCTGCCGCCCGTCGCACCCCGTCCTTGGCCGCTGCACCGCGCCCGCGCGCCGGGCGCCGCGGCCCGTCGGCTGCACCGCGCCACCGCGCCCCGTCCGTGGCCCCTGACCCGCGTCGAGGCGCGCGCCCCGGGGTGACGCGTCTTGACCGGTCAAGACCCCTGTGCGACACTATCGGTGATCGGAGCGCACCCCCGACGGGGGCTCCGAGGTCGGAAACAGCACCGGTATCCACCTGATGAACATGCTCTACCCGCTCATCGTCTCGGTCGTCGTCACCGCCGTCATCCTCTCGCCGAGCGCCATCGCGCTGTGGTGGGAAGGCCGACAGCGGCGGGACATCGCCGCGAACGAGGCGCAGGGCCTCTAGAGCCGCAGCGGCCGCCCGCGCGGCCGCGGACGTCCTGCTGGGAGGCCCCGGGGACATCGGTCCCCCGGGGCCTCCGGCTGTGTTCGGCAGGCCCGCTCCGCCCGACCCGCCGGACGGTTCGCCTCGCTCGTCCGATCCGCCGCTCCCCGGGGGCCGCGCGGGGCCACCCGCCGCCGGGGACATCGGCCGCCGCGCCGACGCCGCACGACCCCGCCCCGGGAGGGCCGTTCCTCCCGGAAAGTCGGCCGCCATGTCCCTCCTGACGCGAACGCCGACAGGGGTAGGTTCGCGAGTGCTACCGCACTCGCGAGGATGGGTGACTGATGGATGGCTGGACCGGGCAGTTCCTGCGCGTCGACCTGACGACCAGGACGCACCGCGTGGAGACGTTCTCGGAGGAGTTCGCCTACAGGTGGATCGGCGGACGCGGCTTCGCCGTCAAGATCCTCTACGACGAGCTGGCACCCGGGATCGACCCCCTCGGGCCCGAGAACAAGCTGGTCGTCGCCGTGGGCCCGATCTCCGGGATCCCGGCTCCCAACACCGGCAAGACGATCGTCGCCGCGAAGTCGCCGGCGACCGGCGGCTACGGCGACGGCAACCTCGGCACGCGCGTCACGGACCAGCTCCGCAAGGCGGGGTACGACGCGCTGATCGTCGAGGGCCGCGCCGACCGCCCGACGATGCTCTACATCGAGGACGACCGCGTCGAGTACCTGCCGGCCGACGAGGTCTGGGGCAAGGGCACGCTCGACACCAACGACTGGATCTACGCGCAGTACGGCAAGGGCGTCGGGGTCCTCAACATCGGCCAGGGAGGCGAGAACCTGGTCCGGTTCGCCACCGTGCGCAGCCTGGAAGGACGGTCCGGCGGCCGGCCCGGCATGGGCGCGGTCATGGGCTCCAAGCTCCTCAAGGCGATCGTCGTCAAGGGCTCCAAGCCGATCCCGCAGGCCTTCCCCGCGGAGATGAAGGAGCTCGGGCGGGACGACCTCAAGGCCGTCCGGGCGATGGACAAGGAGCAGGCGTGGTCGGTCCAGGGGACGGACGGCGTGCTGCCCTGGTGCAACGAGGTCGCGGCCCTGCCCGTCCACAACTTCCGGGGCACGCATCACCCGGACGCCTGGATGGTCGACGGGGAGCGGGCCAACGCAGTGCGCATGGCCACGTACGGGTGCCCCAACTGCACGATGCGCTGCGGCATCGCGGTGCCCGACGAGCAGGGCCGTGAGTCGGAGATCGACTACGAGCCGGTCGGCCTCCTGGGACCCAACCTCGACATCTACGACATGGCCAAGGTCGGGACGCTCAACCGCCTGTGCGACGACTACGGGCTCGACTCGATCTCGGCCGGCGGCGTCCTGAGCTACTACGCCGAGGCGATCGAGCGGGGTGCGGTGGAGGGCGACCTCCGGTTCGGCGACGCGGCCGGCTTCGCGCGGCTGCTCGGCCAGATCGCGCACCGCGAGGGCGAGGTCGGGAACCTCCTCGCCGAGGGCTCGATGCGCGCCTCCCGGGCGATCGGCCATGGCTCCGAGGCCTACGCCATGCAGGTCAAGGGCATGGAGATCTCGGCCTACAACTGCAAGTTCATCCCGGGGATGGCCCTCGCCTTCGGCGTGAGCCCGATGGGGGCGCACCACAAGGAGTCCTGGATCATCACCTACGAGGTGCGGCAGACGGAGCGCGGGTCCTACGGACGGGACAAGGCGCAGAAGATCGTCGACCTCCAGCGGGTCCGCGGTGGCCTGTTCGAGTCGATCGTCACCTGCCGGTTCCCGTGGGTGGAGCTCGGCTGGGGAGCGGAGCACTATCCGATCTACTTCAACAAGGTGACCGGCAAGGACTGGACGCTCGAAGACTTCTGGCCGATGGCCGACCGGATCTACGCGCTCATGAAGCTGTTCTGGCTGCGCGAGTACCCGGACACCGACCGCTCCGCCGACTTCGTGCCGGACGCCTGGTTCGACCCCGACAACGCCGACACGGAGGGGCCGATCGCCGGCATGTACCTCGACCGTGACAAGTACGACGAGCTGCTGGGGCACTACTACGACATCCGCGGCTACGACGACCGCGGGATCCCGACGAAGGCGACCCTCGCGCAGCTCGGCCTCGATGACGAGGCTGCCGTCGCGGAGGCGTACGCGACGCTGAGCTGAGATGAAGGTCACCCTCAAGCTCTCGGGCGGGTTCGTCCACACCGTCGGGTTCAGCCGGAAGGAGGTCGACGTCGAGCCGGGGACGACCATCGCCGACATCCTGGCGATGATCGCCATCGACCGCACCCGGCCCATGCTCATCGCGCGGAACGGCTGGGTCGTCTCCGTCGACGAGCCGGTGGAGGACGGCGACAGGATCCTGGTCTCGCCGGTGTTCTCCGGGGGCTGACCCCCTCCCGAGGCGAGCGCGCGTCGCGGCGCGACGGCGGCGAGGCTCCGGCTCGATGGCGTCGCGGCGCGACGGCGGGCATCCGGCGCGCCGCTCTGGACCGAACGCCGCAGGGCCGATACTCTGCCGTGCGTCCCGTCCCACAGCACCCGTGCACGAGGATCACGATGGCCGACCCCGCGCCCCTCCCCAAGATCACCTACGCGACCCTCCGCGCCGACAACGCGGATCTCCACGCCGCGTACGAGGCCGGCATCGAACGTGCGCGGTCGCGCCTCGGCGACGGGTACGAGAACTACATCGACGGCACGCCCCGCGGAGCGGACGAGCACTTCGAGGTCCGCTCGCCGATCGACACGGACATCCTGGTCGCCACCGTCGCCACGGGCACGCGGCAGGACGTCAAGGACGCGGTCGCGGCCGCCCGCGCCGCCCAGCCGGCCTGGCGCAACACGCCCTGGCGCGAACGGCTCGCGATCCTCCGGCGCGCCGCCGACCTCATCAGCGAGCGCCAGATGGAGTACGGCGCGCTGGTCGCCTACGAGGTGGGCAAGAGCCGGATCGAGACGCTCGGCGAGGTCGAGGAGGCCGCCGACCTCATCCGCTACTACGGCGACGTCTTCGAGCGCGAGAACGGCTACGAGAAGCCGATGGACAACCTGGGTGACCCCAGGGTGCACACCAGGTCGGTCCTCCGCCCGTTCGGCGTCTTCGCCGTCATCAGCCCGTTCAACTTCCCGATGGCGCTCGCGATGGGCCCGTCGGCGGGCGCGATGATCGCCGGCAACACCGTCATCCTCAAGCCGGCCTCCGCGGCCGCGCTGTCCGGGCTCCTCCTCGCCGAGGCGATCCGCGACGCCGGCGTCCCGGACGGGGTCTTCAACATCGTCTGCGGCCCGGGCAGCACCGTCGGGGCCGAGCTGCAGGAGAACGAGGGGATCGACGGGATCGTCTTCACCGGCTCGTACGAGGTCGGGATGGGGATCTTCCGGACGTTCTCCCGGCGGTATCCCAAGCCGACGATCATCGAGATGGGCGGCAAGAACCCCGCGATCGTCACCGCCACCGCGGACCTCGACGAGGCCGCCGAGGGGATCATGCGGTCGGCGTTCGGCTTCGGCGGGCAGAAGTGCTCGGCGAACAGCCGCGTCTACGTCGACAGGCGCGTCCACGACGAGTTCGTCCGGCTCCTCGTCGAGAAGGCCGAGAAGATCGTCGTCGGCGACCCGCTCGAGCGTGCGACGCTGGCTCGGCCCGGTCATCGACCAGGGTGCGGTCGACCGCTACCTGAAGGCCGCGGCGGAGGCCCGGCGCGACGGCCGTGTCTTCACCGGCGGCGAGCGGATCACCGGGGGCTACTTCGACCGCGGGTACTACGTGGAGCCCACGGTGGTCGGCGGCCTCCCGGCCGACCACCGGCTCTTCCAGGACGAGCTCTTCGTCCCGATGACGGCCGTCTGCCCGGTCGACTCGCTCGCCGAGGCGCTCGCGCTCGCGAACGACAGCCTCTACGGCCTCACCGCCGGGCGTCTTCACGGGGAAGCCCGAGGAGGTCGAGACGTTCCTCGACGAGATCCAGGCGGGCGTCCTCTACGTGAACCGGCGCGCGGGCGCCACCACCGGCGCGTGGCCGGGCGTCCAGCCGTTCGGCGGCTGGAAGGGCTCGGGCTCCACCGGGAAGGCCGGCCTGTCGATGTACTACCCCGCGCAGTTCATGCGCGAGCAGAGCCACACGATCGTCGACTGAGGGGAGTCCGAGGGCCCCGCGCAGCGTCCGTGCGCGGGGCCCTCGCGTCCGGCGTCGCCCGGGACGCCGCGCGGCCGCCCGGACGCGTGGCCGATCGGCCGCGCGGCCTGAGCCGCCACGGCGCCCGGGGAGCCCCGCGTCACCCGCGGTGGGGCCGTCCGGCCCGTGGCCGGGGCGACCGCACCGGGTGCTATCCTGCTATGCACGTTGCATAGAACGTATGCGCCGACGGCCCCGCGGCGGAACCCGGCGAGGCCGCCGGCGCTGTCGCGCCGGACGCCCGCGGACTCGAACGCGCGCGTCGCCGAGTGAAGTGAGGTGATCCCCGTGACCCAGGCCCCCGTTCGCCCGGACCTCGAGGACGCCGGCCCGGTCGCCGCGGCCGTGGACGCCGTGGACGCCGCGGACGACGCGATGCCGCAGCTCGGCAGCACCGTGGAGCCGCTCCTCCGCACGGAGCTCCCCGGCCCGCTCGCGGTGGAGCACATCAAGTTCGACGAGACGTACACCTCGCCGAGCCTTCCGCGCGCATACGGGATCGTGCCCGTGCGCGGCGAGGGCGCGGTCATCGAGGACATCGACGGCAACCGCTTCCTCGACTTCTGCGCGGGGATCGCGGTGAACGTCACCGGCCACTGCCACCCGGACGTCGTGAAGGCGATCCGCGACCAGGCGGGCACGCTGCTCCACTACAGCGCGTCGGACTTCTACCTCCCGGTCTACGCGCACCTCGCGGCGGACCTGGAGCGCATCGCGCCGATGCAGGGCAAGACCCGGGTCTTCCTCGGCAACAGCGGCGCCGAGGTCGTCGAGGCGGCGATCAAGCTCGCTCGGTACAACACCGGGCGCCAGAACGTCGTCGCGTTCTACGGCGGCTTCCACGGCCGCACGTTCGGCGCGGTGAGCCTCACCGGCAGCAAGGCCAAGTACCACGCGCACTTCGGGCCGCTCCTCCCGGGCGTCTACCACGTCCCGTACGGCAGCGAGGGCCTCGACGAGCTCGAGCAGCGCATCTTCCGCCGCCTCATGCCCGCGAACGAGTTCGCCGCGATCGTCGTCGAGCCGGTCCAGGGCGAGGGCGGCATCGTCGTCCCCGACGACGACTTCCTCCCGCGGCTCCGCCGGATCTGCGACGAGCACGGGATCCTCCTCGTCGCCGACGAGGTCCAGTCCGGCATGGGTCGGACCGGGAAGATGTGGGCGATCGAGCACTGGGGCGTGGAGCCGGACGTCCTCGTGGCGGCCAAGGGCCTCGCCTCGGGGATGCCGATCGGCGCGCTCATCGCGAAGGAGAGCCTCATGACCTGGGGGCCGGGCGCCCACGGGTCCACCTTCGGCGGCAACCCGGTCTCCTGCGCGGCGGCCCTCGCGACGATCGCCCTGCTCGAGGGCGGGATGATGGACAACGCGACCGAGCGCGGCGCGCAGATGCTCCGGGCCCTCACGCCGCTCGTCGAGCAGTACCCGGGCATCGTCCGCGACGTCCGCGGGCTCGGCCTCTTCGTCGGCGTCCAGTTCGAGTCGGGCGCGATGGCGGCCGACGTGGAGCACGAGGCGTTCCGCCGCGGCCTCCTCGTCCTCACCGCCGGCGACGACGTCGTCCGGATGACGCCGCCGCTCGTCATCACCGAGGAGCAGACCGCGGCCGCCGTCCGGATCTTCGCCGAGGCGGTCGAGGCGGTCGCGGTCCGCGGATGACCTCCAAGGTCGCCACCATGCGCGACGCCGTCGCGGACCTCGTCCGCGACGGCGACACCGTGGCCATCGAGGGCTTCACGCACCTCATCAGCTTCGCGGCCGGCCACGAGATCATCCGGCAGCGCAAGCGCGACCTCACGCTCGCGCGGATGACGCCGGACCTCATCTACGACCAGATGATCGCCGGCGGCGTCGCGCGGAAGCTCATCTTCAGCTGGCTCGGGAACCCGGGCGTCGGCGGCCTCAACGCGATCCGCCGCGTGACCGAGGGCGCGGACGCGTCGCTCGAGCTCGAGGAGTACAGCCACTTCGGCATGGTCGCGCGGTACACCGCGGGCGCGATGAACCTCCCGTTCTTCCCGCTCCGGAGCTACTTCGAGACGGACCTCCCGAACGCGAACCCCCTCATCCGTCCGATCGACAGCCCGTACGGGGACGGGACGGTCTACGCCGTCCCGCCGCTCCAGCCCGACGTGACGGTCATCCACGCGCAGCGCGCCGACGCCGCGGGCAACACCCAGGTCTGGGGCCTCCTCGGCTGCCAGAAGGAGGCGGCGTTCGCGGCGGACCGCGTCATCGTGGTGGTCGAGGAGCTCGTGGACGAGACGGTCATCCGCGCGGACCCGAACCGCACGATCGTCCCCGGCGTCATCGTGGACGCCGTGGTCGTGGAGCCGTTCGGGGCGCACCCCAGCTACGTCCAGGGGTACTACGACCGCGACAACCGCTTCTACCGCGACTGGGATCCCATCAGCCGGGACGCGGCCCTCACCGACGCGTGGCTCGACGAGTGGGTCCACGGCCTCGCCGGCCGCGCGGAGTACGTCGCGAAGCTCGGCGAGGAGCGCGTCACGTCGCTCCGGCCGTCCGCGCCCGCGCCGTCGGGCGTCGTGGACTACGGAGCCTACCGATGAGCGAGCAGCAGGCGTCGCGGCCCCCGCGCGGGCTTCAGCCGCAACGAGATGATGATCGTCGCGGCCGCCCGCGAGCTCGCGGGGCAGCGCGTCTGCTTCGTCGGGGTCGGCCTGCCGAACATCGCCGTCAACCTCGCGAAGCGGACCGTCTCGCCGGACCTCGAGCTCGTCTACGAGGCGGGCGTCTTCGGCGCCGAGCCGGCCCGGCTCCCGCTGTCGATCGGCGACCCGACGATCGTCACGGGCGCCACCGCCGTCACGAGCATGCTCGAGCTGTTCGGCTACTACCTCCAGGGCGGCCTGATCGACGTCGGGTTCCTCGGGGCGGCGCAGATCGACCGCTACGGGAACATCAACACGACGGTCATCGGCGACTACGCGCACCCGAAGACGCGCCTGCCCGGGTCGGGCGGCGCGTGCGAGATCGCCATCAACGCCCGCCAGGTCTTCGTGATCATGCGGCAGTCGGCGCGCTCGTTCGTCGAGACGATCGACTTCCGCACCTCACCGGGCAACCTCGGCGGCGCGGAGAACGCGGCGCGCATCCGGAAGGAGCAGGGCTGGCTCGGGAGCGGGCCGTCGGTGGTGGTCACGGACCTCGGCATCTACCACTTCGACGAGTCCGGCGAGATGCGGCTCGACAGCCTCCACCCCGGCGCCACCCTCGAGGAGGTCCGGGCGACGATGGGCTGGGAGCCCCGGGTCTCCGACCGGCTCGCGACCACGCCGGCGCCCACCGCGGACGAGCTCCGGCTCATCCGCGAGGAGCTGGACCCCGAGGGGATGTACACGAAGTAGGGGAGGGGGCCGCTCGCGCGGCCCCGACGCCCGGCGCGGCGGCCGCTCGGCGCACCCCCGAACGCCCCCCGGCGGGCGGCCGGCGGACGGACGGAGACGGCCGGCCTCAGCGGCCGGCGGACCCCGCGTCGTTCGCGGCGTCGGATGCCGCCAGCGCGAAGGCGCTCGGTCGCACCACCATGACCGGCGCCCTCGCGTGGCGGACGACGTAGTCGGAGACGCTGCCGAGGAAGAACCGGCCCACGGTGGAGCGCTCGTGCGAGCCGACCACGATGAGGTCGGCGTGCTCGGCGTCCGCCGCGTCCACGATCGCCTCGCCGGGCTCACCGTCCCAGACGAGGCTCGTCGCGCGCGCCCCCTCGGCGCGGGCGCGCTCCACGACCTGCTGCACCGCGAGCGTGCGCGCGTCGCGCCTGCTCGCAGCGCTCGACCCCGCGTCGCGGGCCTGGCGGTCGCGGTCGCGCCGTCGACAGCACGGTGAGCACCACCAGCTGTGCGCCGAGTCGGGCTGCGAGGTCGATCGCGTGGAGCGTGGCGGCGCCCGAGGCGGACGATGCGTCCGTCGCGAGCAGGATCGTCTCGATCCGCGCCACGTGTGCCTCCATCGCGGCCGGCCGGGCCGCCGTCGCGCCGCCGAGCCGGGGGGCCGGCGGCGCGACCTGCGTCGTCACTTGAGGAGAGGCGCCAGGTCGACGGGCTCCGGGGTCACGACGAGCGCGTTGACCATGCCGAACATCCCGTCCGGCCCCTCGACGTGCGGGAGGATGTGGCAGTGGAAGGCCCAGATCCCGGGCCGGTCCACCTCGATGATCGCGTCCCACCGCTCGCCCGGGTTCACGCCGAGCGTGTCGGCAGTAGAACGAGGCGGTCCCGAGGTCCGCGCCGTCGCGGGCGACGACGTGCATCCGGTACCCGTGGCTGTGCCACGGGTGCATCATGATCCCCTCGTTCATGAACCGGACGAGGACCCTCTCGCCGATCGCGGCGACGATCGGCACGGTCGCCGGGAAGCCGTGGCCGTTGATCGTGAAGCCGCCGATCGAGTCGTTCGAGATCCAGGTGTACTCCTGGGTGACCCCGTACTTCTCCTTGTACGTCTCCTTGGGGTCCTTCGGGTCGATGATCAGCGCGCCGAGGAGGCCGTGGCCGACCTGCTCGGTCGCGTTGTGGTGCGAGTGGTACATCATCGAGCCGTACGGCTTCGCGACGAACTCGTACGTCTCCGTCGAGCCCGGGATCTGCGGCAGCTGCGTCACGAACGGGACGCCGTCCATGAAGAAGTCGTCGAACTCGATCCCGTGCATGTGCGTGCCGGTCGTCTCGGCCGAGGTTGTTCGTGAGGTTGACCCGGACCTTGTCGCCCTCGGTGACGCGCATGCGTGGGCCCCGGCCAGGTGCCGTTGTAGCCCATCGCCGCGAGCGGCGGGGTCATCGCGTCGATCTGCCAGTCGGGGATCTTGTCGATCGTCAGGTCGAAGACCTTCCAGTCGCCGTCGATCTTCGGCTCGAGCGCCGCGTTGCCCTGCTTGACCTTCGCGAACTCGGGGAGCTCGCTCAGCTGCCGGGTAGGTTCGTCGGGTCGATGCCGAGGATCTCGGCGAGCTTCGCGGTGGCCGCCGGCGGGTAGAGGCTCGCGAGCGGGACGGCGAGCTTGCCGAGGTAGCGGCGGACCTTCTCGCGCGCGAGCATGTCGTGCTCGGTCCAGCCCTCGGGGATGGGGCCGAGGTCGGGCGACGCGGACGGGGCCGCCGTGGCCGACGCGGACGGGGCCGCCGTGGCCGACGGAGCGGCCGTCGCGGAGGGGGCGGCCGTGGGTGCTGCCGTCGCGCTCGGGAGCGGCTGGATCGACGGGCGCCGGCGGGAAGGTCCACGCCGGAGCGGCGCCCGTCGTGCACGCGGCGACCGTCGCGGCGGTCGCGCCGAGGCCGGCGAGCGCTGTGACCCGCAGGAAGCCTCGCCGCGACAGCGCGGACGAGGTCTCGGGCGTGTCGGGCTCGGGAACGACGTCGATGGGCGCAGGCACGGTGTCCTGCTGGTCGGTGGTGCTCATGGCCGCGCATGATGCGGCATCCGCAGTACGCGTGCGCGTTAGGGATGACTCTATTCGCATATGACCTATGGCCCGCCGCCCCCGGCGCGGTGCGGTACAGTGGCCGCGTGACGGAGATCGCGTCCCGACCTGCCGAGCTCGTGGCGCTGGACGCCGTGCTCGGCGGCATCGCCGACCACGTGGACAGGCCCACCGTGACGTCGCGCGCCCGCCTGCGCGATGTCCTCGCCGCGTACGTCGACGCGACCGGGCTCGACGGCCTGCAGCTGCGCATCGAGCCGCCGCATCGCCGGCGCGATCACCGTGGGCGTCGGGAGCCTCCGGCGCGCCGGCGCCGGCGCGGATGACCCGCCCGGCTCGGCCCGCGTCCTGCTCCCGGATCGCGACGCCGGCCCGGTCGGCCGCCTCATCGCGGAGCCCGACGGCGACGCGGCCGCCGCCCTCGCGCACGGCCTCGAGCTCGTGCTCGACGTCGCGGATCGCCCGCGCGTCCGCGCGCGCGGCCGTGGACCGGCTCCAGGCGGTCGACGATGCGGCACGCGCCGTGGCGGGCGTCCTCTCGGTGGACCGCGTCCTCCAGGTCATCGTGGACCGCGTGCGCGAGCTGGTCGACGCGCGCTACGCGGCGCTCGGCATCGTGGACACCACCGGGCGCATCGACCGGTTCATCACCTCGGGGATCGCCCGGTCGGTCCGGGACTCGATCGGCGAGCCGCCGCGCGGCAAGGGGATCCTCGGCCACATCATCCGCAACGGCCGGAGCATCCGGATCTCGGACATCGACGGGGACCCGCGCCGCGCGGGCTTCCCGCCGGGCCACCCCGAGATGCACCGCTTCCTCGGCGTGCCGGTCACCGTCAAGGGCCGGCCCATCGGCGACCTCTACCTGACCGACAAGCGCGGCGACGTCGAGTTCACCGAGGAGGACCAGCGGATCGTCGAGACGTTCGCGCTCCATGCGGGGATCGCGATCGACAACGCCCGCCTCCACGAGCAGGTCCAGCGCCTCGCCGTCGTCGAGGAGCGGGAGCGGATCGGCCGGGACCTCCACGACGGGATCATCCAGTCGATCTACGCGGTGGGCCTCTCGCTCGAGGACGTCCCCGAGCTGATGGACGAGGACCCGGACGACGCGAAGGCGCGGGTCGACCGGGCGATCGAGGCGCTCGACAAGACGATCCGCGACATCCGCAACTTCATCTTCGGGCTGCGGCCGGAGCTGCTCCAGGGGATGGCCCTCGCCGCCGGGCTCGCCGCGCTCGTCGAGGAGTTCCGCGTGAACACGATGGTGGACGCGGAGGTCCGGGTCGGACGGCGCGGACGTGCGGCGAGGTGACGTCCGAGGAGACCGGCGAGCTCCTGTACGTCGCACGCGAGGCGCTCAGCAACGTCGCGCGCCACGCCCGCGCGACGCGCGCGACCGTCGACCTGCGGACCACGCCCGACCGCCTGGTCCTCGAGATCGTCGACAACGGGACCGGGTTCGCGGCCGACGCGACCCGTGCACCCGGCCACCAGGGACTCGCCAACATGCGCAACCGCGCGCACGGGATCGGCGCGACGCTCGTGATCGACAGCGCCGTGGGAGCCGGTACGCGTATCATCGTCACGCTTCCGCGACGCGACGCGGCCACCTCCGGAGGGGAGATGTGACCGAAACGACAGAAGGCCGGGAGGTCCGGCCGCTGCGCCTCCTCGTCGTCGACGACCACGAGGTCGTCCGGCAGGGCCTCGTCGCGCTCCTCGACCGGCGCGACAGGTTCCAGGTCGTGGCCGAGGCCGGCACGGTGGAGGAGGCCCTCGAGGCAGCCCGCCGGTTCCAGCCCGACCTCGTCGTCATGGACGTGCGCCTGCCGGACGGCTCCGGCATCGAGGCGTGCCGCGAGATCCGCGCCGAGTACCCGGCGACCCGCGTCGTCATGCTCACGAGCTACCCGGACGAGGAGGCGGTCCTCTCCGCGATCATCGCCGGCGCCAGCGGGTACCTCCTCAAGCAGATCCGCGCCCGCGACCTCGTCGTCGCGCTCGAGTCGGTCGGCCGCGGCGAGTCGCTCCTGGATCCCGCCGTGACGGAGAAGGTCCTCGAGCGGGTCCGGCGGATCGCGAGCGGTACGTACCAGGACGAGCTCGCGCAGCTCACGGCCCAGGAGCAGCGGATCCTCATGCTCGTCGCCGAGGGGAAGACGAACAAGGAGATCGCGCAGGAGGTCTTCCTGTCCGACAAGACGGTGAAGAACTACGTGAGCTCCATCCTCTCGAAGCTCAACCTGGAGCGTCGCGCGCAGGCCGCCGCCTTCGTCGCACGGCACCGGCCGCCCATCCCCGAGTACTAGGGCCCCGGAGGCCCGGGCCGTCCCGGCTCGGGCCATGCCGGACGGAGCATGAGGTCGGGCGCTTCGGTACGCGCGCGGATTGGTCCGTACCGATAGCCTCGGCGCCATGAAGATCGTCAGCGCTGCCGAGGCGGTCGCCGGCATCCGGTCGGGCGACCAGGTCTACGTCCACTGCGCGGCCGCGACGCCGTCGGTCCTCCTCGACGCACTCGTCGAGCGGGCCCCCGAGCTGCGCGACGTGAAAGTGGTCCACCTCCACACGGAGGGGCCGGGGCCGCACCTCGCGCCCGAGCTCGCGTCGAGCTTCCACCACAAGGCCCTCTTCATCGGGCCGAACGCGCGCCGGGCCGTCAACGAGGGCCGCGCGGAGTACATCCCGGCGTTCCTCTCGGACGTGCCGGACCTCTTCCGGTCCGGGATCCTCCCGCTCGACGCCGTCCTCATCAACGTGACGCCGCCCGGACGAGCACGGCTACTGCTCGCTCGGCGTGAGCGTCGAGGGGATGCTCGCCGCCATCCCCGCCGCGACGACCGTCATCGCGCAGCTCAACCGGTCGATCCCGCGGACGCTCGGCGAGAGCTTCGTCCACGTGGACGACATCGACTACGCGGTCGAGGTGGACATCCCGCCGTACTCGCACCAGGACGCGGAGATCAGCGACGTCGAGCGGCGCATCGGCGAGTACGTCGCGGCCCTCGTCCCGGACGGCGCGACGCTCCAGATGGGGATCGGCGCGATCCCCGAGGCCGTGACCCAGTTCCTCCACGACAAGAAGGACCTGGGGATCCACACCGAGATGATGACCGACTGCGTGGTGGACCTCGTCGAGCGCGGCGTCGTCACCGGCCTCGCCAAGGAGCGCAACCGCGGGAAGATCGTCTGCACGTTCATGATGGGGACGGAGAAGCTCTACCGGTTCGTGGACAACAACCCGATGGTGGAGATGCGTCCGTCGGACTTCACCAACGACACGCACGTCATCCGGAGCTTCCGGAAGATGGTCGCGATCAACAGCGCGATCTCCATCGACCTCACCGGCCAGGTGAACGCCGACTCGATCGGCCTGTCGATGTACTCCGGCGTCGGCGGCCAGATGGACTTCATCCGCGGCGCCGCGCTGGCGGAGGAGGGGCGCGCGATCATCGCGCTCCCGGCCACGGCGGGCGACGGCAAGTACAGCCGGATCGTCCCGTTCCTCCGCGAGGGCGCCGGCGTGGTGACCACGCGCGCGCACGTCCGGACGGTCGCGACCGAGTACGGCGTCGCCGAGCTCTACGGCCAGGGGATCAGCGAGCGGGCCCGCAGGCTCATCGCGATCGCGCACCCGGACTTCCGCGACGAGCTCACCGCGCAGGCGCGGAAGACGCACTACCTGTAGGGGAAGGGCCGGGCGCAGGGGCGGCGCGGATCGCTCCGCGCACATGCCCCGAACGCGCGGCGGCGAGCGCCGCGCGTCCCCTGCGGCGCTCGCCACGGTCGGGAACGTACCGTCGAGGTCAGGACCGGTGGCAGGGCCGAATGGCACGTCGAAAGGGTGCCGCGGTCCCTCCAGACCGCGGGGGGCCGACAGCATCGTAAGGGCATGCTCCAGCACGCGGTGACACCCGAGCGGCTCCTCCTCGTCGGCGACGATCCCGCCGCCGCCGAGGCCCTGAGCGCGCACCTCACGCGCCACGGCTTCATCGTCGTGGGCCGCGTCCGGACCGCGGATGCCGCACGCACGGCGGCCCGTTACACGGAGCCGGACGTCGTCCTCGTGGACTCCGCGGTCCACGACGGCTGGCGGAACGTCGTCGACGCCCTGGACGGCGTGATGGAGAACGGGCGGATCGCCGTCCTCGCGTCCTACTGGGACGCGGACGCGCGCCGCGACGCCGCCGCGACCGGCATCGGCGCGGTGATCCTCAAGGCGATGCAGGGGGCCTCGCTCGTCGGCAGGCTCCGGGAGATCGCCGCACACGCCTGACGGCGGCCCGCCTCCTCCGGCCGCCAGACCAAGCGCGAAGGCCGGTCCCGCGGGGACCGGCCCTTCGCCATCGCGTCTCCTGGCGGCGCCGTCAGACGCGGCGCACCGCGAGCGGTCCCGGCGACCATGTCGTGCCAGCCGCGCTTCCGCGGCTCGAACGCGACCCAGATCACGCCGAGATAGAAGATCGCAGAAGCCGATGAGCATCATGATGTAGCGGACGATCGCCGTGCCCCCAGCCGATGGGGCCGCCGTCGCCTCGCGCGCGATCCGGATCCCGAGGGCCGACTGGCCGAACGTGGCGCCGCGCTTCACCCAGAAGAGGGTGAAGTAGAAGAACGTCACGAGGAGCGTCATGAACGCGATGACCATGATCGCCATCGACGAACCCGACGGCGATGACCGCGCCACCTGATCTTCGGTGAGCTGTCCCATCTGCGCCGACGGTGGTCGCCGACCGCAGCCGAGCCCGACGGCCGCCGACGATGGCGATGACGACCAGCGAGAGGATCGACGTGACGATCCAGAGGATGATCCCGTCGATGACGTAGGCGAAGACGCGGATCCAGAACCCGGCGTACTCGAAGCCCGGCGCGGGGCCCGCGGCCTGCGTCGCGGCCGGGACGTAGGCGGCCCAGCCCGGGTCGGTGGGCGGCACGGGGGCCGGGGCGGCCGGCACGGGGGCCGGGGGTGCGACGGGCGGAGGCGGCGGCGCTGCCGCTGCGACCACGGCGGCAGCGGCGAGGGGAGCCGCCACGGACTCCGCACCTGCGGCGCGGCCTCCTGGACGGCCTCGGCGGCGGCCGGGACCACGTCGCGGCCTGCGGCGTCACGTCTCGCGCGCCGCGACCGCCTCGCGGCGGCCGGGAGCCACGTCCGCGGCCTGCGGCGCCTCGGGGACCGGGGCCGCGCCGACGTCCGGCTGCTGATCGGTCATGTACGGAACCTCCTGACTGCGTGGGCGATGGGCTCGCTCGCGCCCCCCGCGACCATCATCGCACGCGTCGCGCGAGCCCCCGGGACGGGTCCCGTCCCGGGGGCTCGCAGGCTACGGCGGGGTCAGCGGTACGAGGACGTGACGACGGTGACGTCCCGATAGCCGCTGCGGTCGAGCTCGAAGGACGAGAACCACCTCAGCTGGACGACGATCCCGGCGACGGCGATGACGACCCAGGCGAGCGCCCAGAGGAGCGAGTCGCCGATCGCCGCACCCACGAGGCCGCCCTCGTTGAGGGCCGCGTACGGGACGCGCCCGATGAAGACGGCGACACCCGACGACGATCGCGCCCGCCCCGCCGATCGCGGTGAGGGCGACGATGAGCCACTTCGGCACCGACAGGACGATCGCGCCGATGAGGAAGACCGCGCCGAGGGCGAGGCCCGCGAGGAACGGGATGAACCCGGGGTCGAACCCGAGCGCGACGAGGATCGAGCCCCCGATCGCGTACCCGACCGTCGCCGCGAGGACGATCACCGCCACGTACCAGAAGAAGTACGAGAGGACCGCGAACAGCAGCCCCACGAAGAAGCCCGCGCCCCATCCGAGGATCGTCGACGAGGAAGCCGCCGCCGAAGATGGCAGCGATCCCGTTCGCCGTGAGGGCGAAGCCGGCGATGAAGCCCCAGATCGGGAGCAGGATGAGGAAGAACCGGTATCCGGCGAACGCGAACGCGAGCCCGACGAGGACCGCGATCGCCCCGACGAGCATCCCTTCCCAGGACATCCATCCACCTCCGAGACGGCCGGGCGATCGAGCGCTCCTCGCGGTCCCGTCGGCCGTGCCGGGTCCGTCGCTCCTACGGTATACGGCGGGAACGGCGCACGTGGCGCCGCGGCGCGGCGCGGTGCCACGCGCCCGGACCGAGGCGATGCGCCGGCGCGCGTGCGCCGCGCCCGGTGCGATCCGGGAGCGGCCCGTCAGGGCTCGCGCCCGACCGGCTCCATCTGCATCTCGGCGGCCTCGACCGCGAGCGTCTCCTCCCGGATGATCTCGGCGATCGGCCTGCCGCCCGCCGCACGGATCCCCGCGTCGAACGCCGTGACGTCCATCTCGAGGATCGCCGGCCTCTTGCGGCCCACGATGTCCACGAGAGCGCGGTGGACCGACGACGCGAGGACGATGCCCGTGCGCGCGGCGACCACGCCGAGGGCGACGACGCTCACGAGGCGCGGGTCACCCGCGGCCGAGGCCAGCTCCGAGAGAGGCAGGGCGATCTCGACGACGTCGTCGCGCTCGACGCGCGCGTCCACGAGCGTCGAGTTCGTGACCACGATCCCGTTCGGCACGACCGTCGCCGCGAACTTCGCGTGCGACGGCGGGTTGAGGACGACCGCGACGTCGGGCCGCTCGACGATGGGGGAGCCGATGAGGTCCTCGCTCACGATGACCGTGCAGTACGCGGTCCCGCCGCGCATCTCCGGCCCGTACGAGGGGATCCAGAGGACCTCGCGGTCCTCCTCCATCGCCGCCTGGGCGAGGACCTGGCCGGCGAACAGCAGCCCCTGGCCGCCGAACCCGGAGAAGATGACCGAGCGCTCCATCGTCAGGCTCCGCGGGGCGCTGCCGTGCGATCGACGATGACGCCCGGCGGATAGACCGGGACGACGTCCTCGCGCAGGTGCACCAGCGACTCGACCGGGGTCATCCCCCAGCCGATCGGGCAGTTCGTCAGGACCTCGACGATCGCGAACCCGCCATGGTCGAGCTGGACCTGGCAGGCCTTCTTCAGGTACTGCTTCGTCCGTCCGATCGCGGAGGCGTCCGCGACCGATCCGCGCGCCGCGTACGCGACGCCGGGGAGGACCGCGAGCATCTCGGTCATCGGGATCGGCGCACCGGCGAAGTCGGGGTCGCGCCCGGTGGGGCACGACGTGGTCCGCTGGCCGATGAGCGTCGTGGGGGCCATCTGCCCGCCCGTCATCCCGTAGATGCCGTTGTTCACGAAGACGGCCGTGATGTCCTCGCCGCGCGCGGCGGCGTGGACGATCTCGCCCGTCCCGATGGCCGCGAGGTCGCCGTCGCCCTGGTACGTCAGGACGAAGGCGTCCGGCATGACGCGCCGGATCCCCGTCGCCACGGCGGGGGCGCGTCCGTGCGGGGCCTCCACGAAGTCGAGGCGCAGGAAGTCGTACGCGAAGACGGCGCACCCGACCGGCGCCACCGCGATCGTGCGCGGTCCCAGGCCCAGCTCCCCGAGGACCTCGGCGATGAGCCGGTGGACGACGCCGTGGCCGCAGCCGGGGCAGTACGTCGTGGAGCGGTCCGCGAGCAGCTCCGGCGGCTCGTAGACGACGCGCAGGGCCTCGTCGACGGTCATCGTCCGCTCCCTCCCGTCCGCGCGTCGAGGCGGCTGAGCGCCGCGACGACCTCGCCGGGCGTGGGGACCATCCCGCCCTGCCGGCCGTGGAACGCGACGGGTCGCGCACCGTCGACCGCCAGGCGCACGTCCTCGAGCATCTGCCCGGCGGACATCTCGACGACGAGGAACCCGCGGGCCTGCTCGGCGACCTTGCGGAGCGCGGCCTCCGGGTAGGGCCAGAGGGTGATGGGCCGGAAGAGGCCGGCCTTCAGGCCCGACTCGCGTGCACGGGTGATGGCCGTGCGCGCGACGCGGGCGGCGGTCCCGTACGCGACGATCACGAGGTCGGCGTCCTCGAGCTGCTCGCCCGCCCACCGCGTCTCCGCGTCGCGGATCGCGTTCTCCTTGACGCGGAGGTGCCGGTTGTGCGCCTCGAGCGCCTCCGGCTTGAGGTGGAGCGACCGCACGACCCGCGGCTCGCGCCCGTCGGCCCCGGAGAGCGCCCAGTCGGCGTCGAGGCGCGGCGGCTCGCGGAAGACGTCCTCGACCGGCTCCATCGCCTGTCCCAGGATCCCGTCCGTCAGGAGGATGACCGGCGTCCGGTACCGCTCCGCGATCTCGAACGACGAGCGCGATGTGCTCCATCGCCTCGCCGATCGACGACGGCGCGAGGACCGGCACGCGGTAGTCGCCGTGGCCGTGCCCGCGCGTGGCCTGGAAGTAGTCGCCCTGGCTGGGCCCGATGCTCCCGAGGCCCGGTCCGCCGCGCTGGACGTTGACGACCACGATGGGCGTCTCGGAGCCGGCCATGTAGCTCATCGCCTCCGCCATGAGGCTCATGCCCGGGCTGGAGCTGCTCACGAGCACGCGCTTCCCGCACGCCGCCGCGCCGAGCCCCATGTTGATCGCCCCGAGCTCGCTCTCCGCCTGGACGAAGACGCGGCCCTCCTGGGGCATGCGCTTGGCCATCCACTCGAGGAGCTCGGCCTGGGGTGTGATCGGGTAGCCGAAGTACGCGTCGCACCCGGCGCGGATGGCAGCCTCGGCGATCGCCTCGTTGCCCTTCCGCAGTGTCCGTGTGCGCCGCGCGAGCGGGGCCGTGCCGGGCCGCTCCGCGACGGCGGTCATCGCCCGGCTGCCTTCGGGGGTGCGAAGACCGTGAAGACCGCGTCCGGGCACACGCGCGCGCAGATCGCGCAGCTCGAGCAGGCGGACGGGTCGGTGAGCATGACGGGGTGATAGCCGAGCGCGTTCACGCGCCCCTCGTCGAGCTCGAGGGCGCCCTTCGTGCAGGCGTCCACGCAGATCCCGCAGCCCTTGCAGCGGGACGCTTCGATCGACAGAGGGACGAACGACGGGGCGCCGCCCGGCGGTGGGACGCCGTGGCCACGGGGGCCACGAGTGATGCGACGGTCATCTGGCGAGGACCTCCCTCCGGGATCGCGCCCGCTCCCTGGATCCGTGGGCAGGCGACCCCGGGTCGGGGCCAGCGTCCTCCCGGGTCCGCAGGGCAGGTAGGGCCGTGCGTCCCGTCGGCAGGGGCGGTCCGGACCCCGGCGGAGGGGCGTCCGGACGGCCCGATGACGGCCGGCACTGGCCGTGGTGCGGAGGCGGGCGTAGGTTCAGCCGGGAAGGGCCGGACGGCCCACCCGGGGTGCGTGTGCCGGACCGGACGGGCCCCCCGACGGACGGGCGCACGATCGCTGGCGAGGTGACCCGGATGCGCCTGCGGGAATGGCGCCGCGTCCGCCGGCCGGGCGGCACGGCGTCCTCGATCGCACCCCCTCGGCCACCTCCTGCTCGTCCTCTGCCTCCTCGCTCGTCCTCGTCCTGGCCGGGTGCGACGAGGCCGGAGTCCCGTCCGGAGGCGGCATGACGCCTGCCACGACGCAGGCCCCGATCCCGACCGAGCCGGCCACGGCGGAGCCGACCCTCGCGCCCACGCCCGAGCCCACGCCCACGCCGGCGCGCGCGGTGGACCTCCGCAAGGCCGTCGCGGCCGGCGAGGTCGCCGTGACCGGTACCGGCGACGGCCTGCAGCGCCTCGACGTCCGCATCCGGTCGAAGGCACGGGAGCCGCTGCGGGTGGTCGTGAACCCGGGGACGGTCTTCGACGCCGGTCGGTCGGCGACCCAGGCGATGGTCGTCGTCGCGAAGGCGATCGTCCCGGTCGAGCCCGGGGCCACGGAGTCCGTCACCCTCGACGTCGCGTGCATCGGAGATGCACAAGGACCAGCCCGGGTCAGACGGACTCGTTCAAGCTCGTCAAGCGGTCGCTCCCGAAGGACCTCACGGCGCTGCTCGCCCTCGAGGGGTTCCCCGCCGCGGACTTCCGCGTCCAGCAGTTCGCGATCTGGACGATCCTCGACGACCCGACCCGCGACGGGTTCGTGCGGCTCGGGACGTTCGGCGTGGGGAGCGGCCCCTCGTCGAAGGAGATCTCCGCGATCCGGAAGCTCTTCACGGAAGCGGGGATCGACCCGGACGCGTACCGTGCGACTCGGTGACGCATCCGGACCGGCCCGCCCTCCTCCCGTTCCGGGATCGCGACGAGGCGGGCGACCTGCTCGGCGCGGCGCTCGCCGCGCGTCTCGCGGCGGACGCCGTTCCGGTCGCGGACGCGGTGGTCCTGGGGGTCCCGCGCGGCGGCGTCATCGTGGCCGCCGCGGCGGCGCGCGTCGCCGGCACACGCCTCGACATCATCGTCGCCCACAAGGTCACGGCGGCCTGGGACCCGGAGTTCGCGGTCGGGGCCGTGACCGCGGACGGGACGACCGTCATCGAGCCGTGGGCGCGGCGGGCGACGGGCCTGGACGACGCCGCGCTCGCCGAGCGGGCGGCGGCCGAGATCCTCGCGGCGCGGGCGCGCGAGGCGCGCCTGCGCGCCGGCCGGGCGCGGGTCCCGGTCGCCGGGCTCGTCGCGATCGTCGTGGACGACGGCCTCGCCACCGGCGCGACGGTCCATGCGGCCTGCATCGCGGCACGGGCGCTGGGCGCGGCATGGGTGATCGCCGCGGCGCCGGTCGCGTCGCGGGAGGCGGTCGCGCTCCTGGAGGCCGCGTCCGACGCGGTCGTGGCCCTCGCCGTGCCGGACGACTTCCACGCGGTGGGGGAGCACTACGTGCGGTTCGGCCAGGTCACAGACGACGAGGTCATCGCGGCGCTCGCCGCGGCGCCCTGAACCGCCTGCGGCCCCTGCGCGTCGGCGTCGTGTCAGGCCGCCGCGGGCCCGACACGACGCACGACGCCCCGGCGACGACGGTCGACGGCCGGGCCGCCGCCGTCGGCCTCGGGAGGGCCGTTCGGCAGGTGCGGTCGCGGGTCCCCCGGCAGGCCGTCGGTATGTCGCATGGACATATGCGCACATTCGCACATGTATGACTATTCGGGCATGGACCCCATCTACTCGCTGCAGGCGGACGTGCTCAAGACGCTCGCGAGCCCCCGCCGCCTCGAGATCATCCACCGGCTCGCCGAAGGCCCGTGCGAGGTCGGCCGGCTGGCGGACGAGCTGGGCATCAGCCAGCCCAACGCATCGCAGCACCTCGCGGTCATGCGCGCCGCGGGGATCGTCGAGGCGGAGCGCTCCGGTCGCGAGGTCGTCTACCGGCTGGCCGACCCCGACGTGGTCCGTGCCTGCGGGATCATGCGCGGCGTCCTCCTCCGCCGCCTCTCGCGCCTCAACGAGATCACCGACGCCGCCGACTCCACGCACGTGGACGACCCGCGCCGGATCATCGACCCCCTCACAGCCTGAGGTCGACCATGAGCGACACCGATCAGCTTCGTCCTGTTCTCCGGCACCGACGACAAGCTCCAGGCAGCCGCGGTGATGACCGCCGGCGCCGCCGCCCTCGGGAAGCGGGTGAACATCTTCCTCCAGTACTGGGCCCTCGACGCCTTCCGCAAGGACCGCATCGACCTCGACCACGGGCTCTCGCCGGAGGCCGGCGCGGCCGGCCGCGCCGCGGTCGACGCCCTCCGCGCCGCGGGCCAGGCGAGCTGGAAGGACACGCTCGCGCAGGCGAAGGAGCTCGGCGACGTCGACATCCAGGCGTGCTCGCTCTCGATGGACCTGCTCCACCTCGAGGACGAGGACCTCGACCCGATCGTCGACGGCGTGGAGGGCGTGACCGCCTTCTACCTCTCCGCCGAGGACGGCGAGATCGTCTTCATCTGACGGCACGCCTCACGAACGTCACGAAGCGCGGCCCGCACGGGCCGCGGAAGGAAGGAAGAACGCCATGGCTCTCGAGATCGCGAAGACGGTCGACGCGAAGGGGCTGAGCTGCCCGATGCCGATCGTCAAGACGGCGCAGGCGATCAAGGACATCCCGTCCGGCGCCTGCATCGAGGTGCTCGCGACCGACAAGGGCTCCCAGCGCGACTTCGTCGCCTGGGCGAAGTCCACCGGCAACGAGCTCGTCGAGCAGACGGAGGACGGCGCCGTCTTCCGCTTCGTCCTCCGCAAGAAGTAGCGGGGAAGGGATACCAACGATGACCGAGACTCTCGATCACCCCGTCGACATCGCCGGGCGCGGCGTGGAGCAGGTCCCGGCGCCCGAGGTGCAGGTCACCCCGGTCGGCGGCGACCCCGTGAAGCGCGACGTCCTGATCATCTGCTACAGCGGCGAGCTCGAGAAGACGTGGGCGACGATGATCCTCGCCTCCACGAGCGCGGCGATGGGCGTGAAGACCCGCGTCTTCGTCACGTTCTGGGGCCTCCAGCTCTTCGTGAAGGACTCGAAGCGCATCACGGGCCAGAACTGGATGCAGAAGATGATGTCCTTCATGCAGCGCCCGGGGATCTCGCACCGGAAGCTCAGCAAGATGAACTTCCTCGGCATGGGCCCCTGGATGATGTTCAAGCTCGCGAAGCAGTACAACGTCGCGAGCCCGAAGGAGCTCCTCGAGGCCGCCCAGCTCATGGGCGTCGAGTTCATCCCGTGCCAGATGACGATGGACATGTTCGGCCTCACGCGGGACGACCTCATCGACGGCATGGGCGAGCCCGTGGGCGCCGCCACCGTCATCGGCCTCATGTCCGAGGGCAGCGCGCCGCTCTTCATCTGACCCCGACCGCACCGCACCACCGACACCAGCGAAGGAAGGTTCACGATGACCGAGACCGCCATGCCCGCCATCACGCGCACGATCGACGCGCGCGGCTCGTTCTGCCCCGGCCCGCTCATGGAGCTCATCCGCGGGATCAAGGAGGGCCAGGTCGGCGACGTCCTCGCCGTCCTCTCGGCCGACAAGGGCAGCAAGACGGACATCCCGAAGTGGGTCGAGAAGGCCGGCCACAAGCTCATCGGCGTCTTCCCGCGCGACGGCTACGACGAGATCATCGTCGAGAAGATGAAGTAGGCGCCAGATGAAGCGCGTTCTCGTCCTGGGGGGCGGGGTCGGAGGGACGCTCTCCGCCAACCTCATCTCCCGGAAGCTCAAGAAGGAGATCGCCGCCGGCCAGGCGGAGGTCACGGTCGTCGACTCGACCGGCCAGCACGTCTACCAGCCCGGCTTCATGTACATCGCCATGGGCGGCGAGAGCGCGCAGAAGCTCGTCCGGCCCGAGCGCGGGCTCCTCGACGGCCGCGTCAACCTCGTCGTCGCGAGCGCGACGAAGATCGACGTCGACGGCAAGGTGGTCGAGCTCGACAACGGCGACCGGCTCGGGTACGACCAGCTCGTGCTCGCGACCGGCTCGCGGATCCTCCCCGAGCGCATCGAGCACTTCGCCGAGGAGGCGCACCACTTCTACAGCGCCGCGGCGGCGAAGAAGCTCCGCAAGGCGCTCGACGCGTTCACCGGCGGCCAGATCGTCATCGGGATCGCCGGGATGCCGTACAAGTGCCCGCCGGCGCCGCTCGAGGTCGCCTTCCTCATCGAGGCCGAGCTCCGCGAGCGCGGCCTCCGCGAGAAGACGACGCTCCACTACTGCTCGCCGATCGGGCGGGCCTTCACCATCGAGAGCGTCTCCGAGATGGCGACCCCGATCCTCGAGGAGAAGGGGATCGAGCTCCACACGTTCTTCAACGTCGAGGAGATCGACCCGGCCGAGAAGCTCGTGAAGAGCCTCGAGGGCGAGGAGCTGAAGTACGACCTCCTCATCCTCGTGCCGCCGCACGCGGGCGCGCAGCTCGTCATCGACGCGGGGCTCGCACCGGCGCCGGGCGGCTGGCTCCCCACGGACCGGCACACCCTCAAGGTCGGCGGGCGCGGGAACGTCTTCGCGCTCGGCGACGCGACGGACCTCCCGCTCTCGAAGGCGGGCTCCACCGCGCACTTCGAGGCGCCGGTGGTGGCCGAGCAGGTCGCGGCGAACATCCAGGGCCGCAAGGCCTCCGGGAAGCACGCGAGCTACGAAGGCAAGGTCATGTGCTTCTTCGAGGTGGGCGACGGGAAGGGGACCCTCCTCCAGTTCGACTACGACCACCCGCCCAAGCCGCCGAAGCCGAACAGGGTCTGGCACCTCGGCAAGATCGTCTTCAACAAGACGTACTGGCACACCGTCCCCAAGGGCCGGGTCTGACCGACGGCCGCGGACGGGCGCGAACGCCCGCCCCTGCCAGCCGGACTTCTCTCTCCCATCGGCGGCGCCCGCCGGACCTCGGTCCGGCGGGCGCCGCGCCGTGCCCCCGCCCCGACGTAGACTCGGGGCATGAGCCAGGAAGCCGAGCCCACGCGGTCGCGGGCCGCGTCTTCTCCCGCGCCCCCGGGCGCACCCTCCCCGTCGCCGTCCGCGCCGAGGGCACGACGATCTGGGACGCCGACGGACGCGCCTACCTCGACGCCGCCGGCGGCGCGATCGTCGTCAACGTCGGCCACGGCCGCCGCAGCGTCGCCGATGCCGTCGGCGCGCAGCTCGGCAGGATCGCCTACGCCCACGGGACCGCCTTCACCTCCGAGGCGCTCGAGGAGTACGCGGCCGAGGTCGGACCGCTCCTGCCGGTCGACGGCCCCGCCGCCATCTACCCGGTGAGCGGCGGCTCCGAGGCGATCGAGACCGCGCTGAAGCTCGCCCGGGCCTACCACCTCGCCCGCGGCGAGACGGACCGCTGGACGGTCATCGCCCGGTGGGGGAGCTACCACGGGAACACGCTCGGCGCGCTCGACCTGTCCGGCCGGCGGCCGCTCCGGCGTCCGTACGAGGCCTGGCTCGGCCGCTTCCGGCACGTCTCCGCGGCCTACCCGTACCGCGCGGACGAGCCCGGCTCCAACGCCCTCGGCGACCCGGCCGCGCTCGCCCTGGAGCTCGAGCGGACGATCCTCTCCGCCGGGCCGGAGACGGTCGCCGCGTTCGTCGCCGAGCCGATCGTGGGGGCCACGCTCGGCGCGGTCGCGCCCGACGACGGCTACTGGCGCGCGATCGCCGAGGTCTGCCGGCGCCACGGCGTCCTGCTCATCGCCGACGAGGTCATGACCGGCTTCGGGCGGACCGGCACGTGGTTCGGGATGGACCACTGGGGCGTCCGGCCGGACATGGTCGTCGCCGCGAAGGGCGCGACGTCGGGCTACTGGCCGTTCGGGTTCGTCGCCGCGAGCGAGCGGGTCCACCGGACGGTCGTCGAGGGCGGCGGGTTCGTCCACGGGTTCACGTTCAGCCACTCGATCGGCGGCGCCACGGCGGCCCGCGAGGTGCTGCGGATCCTCCGCGACGAGGACCTCGTCGCGGCGAGCGCCGCGAAGGGCGAGCTCCTCCGGGCGATGCTCCGCGACCGGCTCGGGGACCACCCCAACGTCGGCGACATCCGCGGCCGGGGCCTGCTCGTCGGCGTGGAGCTCGTCGCGGACCGCGAGACCAAGGCGCCGTTCCCGCGGGCGCGGAAGCTCACCGAGGCGATCGTGGCCGCCGCGCGCGAGGCGGGCGTCCTCGTCTACTCGGGGACCGGCAACGCGGACGGGACGAACGGCGACATGATCCTGCTCGGCCCGCCGTTCGTCGTCACCGAGGACGAGCTCGCGCGGATCGCGGACGGTCTGCCGCGGCGATCGACACGGCCCTCGCGAGGACCGCGCCGGGCGCTAGGCGACCGGTGCCGAACGCCGCCACGGCCGGAGCGCCGATCGGTGCAGCGGCCACCGCGCCCCGTGCTCAGGGCCGGCGCAGCGCCCGCACGAGGACGATGAGCCCGAGGCCGCCGAGCAGGACCGGGACGACGAGCTGGCCGAGCGTCGGGAAGCCGGGGATCACCGAGCCCGCCGCCTGGACGCCGCCGAGGACCGCCATGATCGCGCCCAGGATGGCGAGCGGCGTGGACCCCGGCCGCGACGGGCGCGGTAGGCGGCGAGGACGAGGAAGGCGATGCCGATCGCGAGCGTCGTCCAGCCGCCGCCGGGCAGGAAGCCGGCGGCCTGGCCGAGCCCCGCGAGCCCGCCGCGAGCACGACCGCGCCGACGTACACGGCCCAGCCGCCGCGGCGGGATGCGCCGAACGCGAGCAGGAGCGCGCCGACGACCGCGACCGCCGCCGACCCGGCAGCGGCGACCGCCGGGACGTGGCGGCGAGGACGAGGTAGACGCCGAGGGCGACGAGCCCGCGCCCAGCCAGAGACCGAGCCGCCGGGCGGACGCGGCATCGCGAAGGAGCGCACCTCGACGTGGGCGTATCCGCCGGACGGGCCGCCCGCCAGGTCGGGGGTCGTGACGGAGCCGGGGGCCGCCTCGTCCGCGGGACGGACCACGCAGAGCCACCGCCGGACCACGGGTCCGCGGGGTCCACGACCTCGCCGCTGACGATCCGGACGTCGGCTCGCGGTCCGCGGCGCTCCCCGGGCCGCCGCCGCTCCCCGACGCGCTCTCAGGCACCGGCCGGCGCTCCCGCCGGCCCGGGCCCGCGCCGGGCCCTCCGGCCTCCTCGTCGGGGAGGTCCTCGATGTGGTCGAACCCGATCCGGTCCGCGAGGTGCTTCAGCGGGCCGGGCGCCCACCAGTTCCACCTCCCGAGCAGGCGCATCGTCGCCGGCACCAGCAGGACGCGGACGATCGTCGCGTCGATGAGGACGGCGATCGCCATGCCGACGCCGACGGACTTGATCGCGACGCTGTCCGCGAGGGCGAACGCGACGAACACCGAGACCATGATGAGCGCCGCGCCGGTGATGACGCGCGCGGTCCGGACCAGGCCCTCGGCGACCGCGGTCGTGTTGTCGCCGGTCCGGCGGTATGCCTCCTGGATCCGCGACAGGAGGAGGACCTCGTAGTCCATCGAGAGCCCGAAGATGATGCAGAACATGATGATCGGGAGGCCGGCGATGGTGTAGCCGAGCGACTGGAAGTTGAGCAGCCCCTCGAGGTGGCCTTCCTGGAAGATCCACACGAGGGCGCCGAAGCTCGCGGTGACCGACAGCAGCGTCATGATCACGGCCTTGATCGGGATCGCGATCGAGCCGAACAGCAGGAACAGGATCACCATCGTCGCGAGCATCGTCCAGCCGACGGCGAACGGCAGGAGCCGGGCCTCGCCCTGGAGGAAGTCCGCGGCGAGCGCGGCCCCGCCGCCGACCTCGGTCGTGATGCCGTCGCCGGCCGGCACGGCGCGGATCACGGGGACGAGGGCGGTCGCCTGCCGGCTCGACGGGTTGTACGGGGTGATGACGTCGAGGCGGACCGTGGAGCCGCGGACGTACTGGGCGAGGAGCGCGTCCATGAACGCGGGGCGCTGGCCGGCCGGTGCGGCGAACGCCTGCTGGACCTGCGCGAGCGGGACCTGCTGCCCGGTCGCCGGGTCGATGACGTGAACGGCCCCTCGACGCGCGTGACGCCCTCGACGGCCGCGAGCCGGTCGGCGTAGGCGGAGATCGCCGCGATGTTCGCCGGCGGAGGTCGGGTCGCCGGTGACGTCCGCGAGGATCGTCATCGGCGTCGTCGCGCCGGGCGCGAACTCGTTCTGGATCGCGACGTAGGCCTCGCGGCTCTCGAGCCCGGCGGGAGGAGTCGGCGCCCGGCACGCCCTGCTCGAGGCGGAGGAACGGCGAGCCGAGGACGAGGAGGACGGCGAGCACCGGGACGAGCACGCGCCACGGGTGCGCCATCACCGCCTTCGCGACGCGCTCCCAGCGGCTCCGTTCCAGCTCCGCCTCGGACGGCGGGACGTCCTCGTGGCCGGAGCCGAGGCGGAGGCGCCGGATGAGGCCCTCGACCGACAGCGCGTTCACGCGCGGCCCGAGCATCCCGAGCATCGCCGGCAGGAAGGTGAGCGCGAACAGGACCGAGCAGACGACGACGATCGCGGCCCCGAGCCCGATCGAGCGGATGGCGGGGAACGGGAAGACGACGAGGCCGGACAGCCCGATCGCGACCGCGAGCCCGGAGAAGAGGACGGCCTTGCCGCTCGTCCCGACCGCCTTCTCGGTCGCCTGCTCCACCGTCCGGCCGCGCGCGAGCTCCTCGCGGAAGCGGCTGACGATGAACAGCGAGTAGTCGATCGCCAGCGCCAGGCCGAGCATCGTCGCGATGTTCAGCGTGTAGTCCGCCATCTGCGTCGACTGGGCGAACCAGTAGACGAGCATGAGCGACGTCGGGATCGCCAGGCCGGCGACGAGCAGCGGCATCCCCGCCGCGACGATCGAGGCGAAGACGCCGATGAGGATGAGGATCGTGAAGGGGATCGCGAGCGACTCGCCGCGCTGGAGGTCCTTCTCCTGCTGGTTTGTCGAGTCGATCGTCAGCGGGGCGTAGCCGCTCACCAGGATCGAGTAGCCGGCCGGGGCCTGAGCTTCGCGCGGAGGTCCGGGTAGATCGAGACGGAGCCCTCGTCGTCGACCTTGAGGTTCAGGAGCACGTAGGCCGCCTCGCCGTCCGTGCTGATGAACCGCCTGTCGCCGGTCTCGGCGTAGCCGACGACGCCGGCGACGTTCGGGTCGCCCTTGACGCCCGCCATCGTCGTCGCGATCGCCTGCTGGAACGCCGGCGAGGTCGCGTCGGCGCCGGCGGCGTCGGAGCGGAAGAGGACGATGAGCGAGCTCTTGCCGGTCCCGAAGTCGGCGGCGAGGCGGTCGGCGACCTTCGCCGACTCCGAGCCCGGGTCCAGCCAGCCGCCGGCCCGCAGCTCCCCGGGCGCCTGGATCGCGAACGGGACCGAGAGGAGCGCGATCGCGAGCATGACGAGCGCGACGATCTGGCGGCGCCGGTAGACGAAGGCGCCCCAGCGGATGAACACGGTGACCTCGATGGTGTGGACGGCGCGCGCCGTCGCGGCGGATGGCTCGGGGAGGGAGGCCGGCCGATCGCGGTGCGAGCGAAGGGGGCCGGATCCGACGCGGCCAGTCTAGCGCGGGTCGCCGCGCGGGCCCCGGACGCCGTCGCGCCCCGCCGGATCCGGCGGGGCGCGACGATCGCGGTGCGGTGCGGGGCGCCGTCAGAGGTCGAGGAACCGCTTGAGGAAGGTCCGGGTCCGCTCGTCCTGCGGATCCGGAGGACCTGCTCGGGCGGGCCGATCTCGATGAACTCGCCCTCGTGCATGTAGTAGACGCGGTCGGCCGCCTCCTTCGCGAACGACATCTCGTGGGTGACCACGATCATCGTCCGGCCCTCGTGGGCGAGGCTCTCCATGACCTTGAGCACCTCGCCGACGAGGGAGGGGTCGAGCGCGCTCGTGGGCTCGTCGAAGAGCAGGACCTTGGGCTGCATCGTCAGCGCCCGGGCGATCGCGACGCGCTGGCGCTGGCCGCCCGACAGGCGCGACGGGTACTCGTCGCGCTTCTCGATGAGGCCCACCTTCTCGAGGTAGCCCTCGGCGAGCTCGATCGCCTCGTTCTTCTGCATCTTCTTGATGCGGACCGGCGCCTCGATGAGGTTCCCGATGACCGAGAGGTGCGGGAAGAGGTTGAACTCCTGGAAGACCATCCCGGCCGCGAGGCGGAGCTGGCGGATCTGCTCCTTGGTCTGGCGGGACCGGCCGCGAGCGGGCCGCCGGCGACGCGGATGCCGTCGATGTCCACGACGCCCGGCGCTGGGCTCCTCGAGGAAGTTCAGGCAGCGCAGGAACGTGCTCTTCCCCGAGCCGGAGCGGCCGAGGATCGTGATCGTCTCGGCCGGGTAGACCGTCATCGAGCAGCCCTTGAGGACGTGGTTCATCCGGAACCACTTCTCGATGTCCGTGGCCTTGAGGATCGGCTCCGCGCCGGGCTTGACGAGCGCGCCCGGGACCTCGGCCGGGTGGATGGTGTGGGCGACCGGCCGCGGGCGGGGGCGTTCGGCGACGGTCATCACGCGCCTCCCCGGCTGCGGTCGGAGGTCGCCATGCGCCGCTCCAGGCGGCCCTGGAAGTAGGAGAAGACGATCGTCATCGCCCAGTACACGAGGGCCGCGATGAGGAGCGTCTGCATCGACTGGAAGGTCGGCCGGCCGACGACCTGCGCCTTCCAGAGGATCTCCTGGACCCCGATGATCGAGACGAGCGACGAGTCCTTGAGCATCGCGATGAAGTCGTTGCCGATCGCCGGGGTGACGATGCGGAAGGCCTGCGGCGCGATGATCCGGATGAACGTCGTCCGGCCGTTCATGCCGAGCGACTCTGCCGCCTCGGTCTGGCCGTGCGGGACCGCCTGGATGCCGGCGCGGAAGATCTCCGTCATGTACGCGCCGTAGTTGAAGCCGAGGGCGATGATGCCGCAGACGAGCTCCGGCAGGACGATCCCCGCCTGCGGCAGCGCCAGGTAGATGAAGAGGATCTGCAGGAGGAGCGGCGTGCCCCGGACGAGCGAGACGTAGAAGCTCGCGACCCCGTTGGCGATCGGGTTGCGCGACAGTCGACCGAGGGCGCCGAGGGCCGCGAGGAGGATCGCCAGGGCGATCGAGATGAACGAGACGAAGAGCGTGACCCCCGCGCCCCCGAGGATGAACGGGACCACCTTCGTCAGGAACTCGCGTCCAGCTTGACGGTGACAGGACGAACGCGATCAGCCCGCAGAGGATGATGACCCAGACGACGATGAACTCGACGCGCCAGACCGCGCGCGCCGGCGCCGGTCGCGATGATCCGGGCCCCGAGGTCGGGCGGTGCCTGCGCGAGCTGGGTCATGACCCGGTCCTCATGCCTCTCCCACCCTCCGGGCCGGGACGCCGGTCGCGGCGTCCGCGGGGATGCGACGAGGCCCCGCTGCCTCGGGCGGCGGGGCCTCGGTCCACCGATCAGGACGGCGCCTGCGTGACGTCCTTGCCGAGGAACTCGTTCGAGAACTTCGTCAGCGTGCCGTCGGCATGCATGTCGGCGACGATCTCGTTGAGGAGAGCCAGCATCGCGGCGGTGTCCGGGCCGCTCTTGTCGAGCGCGAACGACACCTTGACGACGAACGGCGGCGGCACCTCGAGGATCTTGAGCGGGTGTCCTGCTTGACCGCGTTGCCCAGGCTGTTCTCGTTCGCCACGAGGGCGTCGAACTTGCGGCCGCGACGTACGCCTGGACGCACTCGTTGTCCGTCGGGAGCGAGGTGATGTGGCGCCGACCGGCGGCGGCGCGAGCGTGCCCGGGACCTCGAGCTCGCCATTGAGCCAGGTCTCGTACGTGGTGGCCGCACCGACGCAGATCGTCTTGCCGTCGAGGTCCTTGAGCGACGTGATGGTCGAGTCCTTCGGGATGGCGACCGCGCCGAAGTCGTAGTAGTACGGGTCGGCGAAGTCGACGACCTTCTCACGCGGCGTCGTGACGCTCATCGAGCCGATGGACATGTCCCAGCGGCCGCCCCAGTTGCCGGCCGTGATGAGGTCCCAGCTCGGGGTCTGCCACTCGAGCTCGATCTGCATGCCGAGCTTCTCGTTCATCCGCTTCACGACCTCCTCCGCGGTGGAGGTGTCGAAGCCGACGTACTTGCCGGTGTCCGTGTCGAGGAACGAGAACGGCGCGTAGTTCGGGTCGGTCGAGATGCGGATCTTCTTGGCCGCGATGATCTTGCCGAGCAGGCTGTTCGGATCGGGGTTCGCCCAGGCGGGCGCCTGCGTCGGCGCCGCCGTCGCGGGCGCGCGCGCCCGGCCGGGCCTGCGTGGCCGGCGCCGCCGTGGCAGGCGCCTCGGTCGCCGGCGCCTGCGTGGCCGGCGCCGGGGTGGCGGAGCAGCTGCACGCCGCGACGGCGATCGCGGCGACGGCGAGCAACGCCGAAAGTCGGAGACTCCGGGTCATGGTCTCCTCCCATGCATCGGGTCCGGGCTCCGGCCGCAACACTCCCCGCGGCGGACCGGCGCCATCCTCAGCCGCCCCGCTGACCGGATGGCGCCCGCACTATCGCACCTTCCGCGGGCGCCCGCATCACCCCGCCGCACGCGGCTACGCTGTGGGCGCAGTCGAGAGGAGCAGGCGATGGCGTTCGTTCGGACGGTCACGGGGGACGTCGACCCCGCCGCGCTCGGGTTCACGCTGCCGCACGAGCACACCCAGTGCCACCTGTGGCGGATCCCCGAGCGGTTCGACTACTGGGAGCTGACCGCCGACGAGGACCTCATCGCCGCGGAGCTGGCACGGTTCCGCGACGCCGGCGGCACGTGCATCGCGGACGTGACGCTCGGCGGGATCGGGCGCGACCCCGCCTGGCTCCGGCGGCTCTCCGAGCGCACCGGGCTGCACATCGTCATGGGCTGCGGCTGGTACCGGGAGCCCTACTACCCGCCCGAGGACCTCGTCGACCGGCGGAGCGCCGAGGAGCTCGCCGACGTCATCGTCGCGGAGTTCGCCGAGGGCGTCCCCGGCAGCGAGGGCCCCGACGGCGGCGCGTCCGGCCGGGGATCATCGGCGAGATCGGCGTCCACAAGCCGTGGGTCTCCGCGCAGGAGGAGCGCGTCTTCCGGGCCGCCGGGCGGGCGTCCCGCGCCACCGGGATGGCGGTCATGACGCACGCGGTCATGTCGCCGGTCGGCCTGCGCCAGCTCGACCTCCTCGTCGAGGCGGGCGCAGACCCGTCCCGGGTCGTGCTCGGCCACCAGGACTCGTACCCGATCCTGGCGCACTGGCTCGAGATCGTCGAGCGCGGGGCCTCGCTCGAGTGCGACTTCCTCGGGATGGCGTTCACGCCGATGGAGAGCAAGGGCGAGCCGCGGGTCATCGACCTCATCTGCGAGATGCTCTCCCGCGGCCACGGCGACCGGATCCTGCTCTCGCAGGACGTCTGCGACAACAGCCAGCTCGTCTTCTACGGCGGCAACGGCTATGCGTACATCGCGGAGACGTTCCTCCCGCGGCTCCGCGAGCGCGGCGTGAGCGAGGACGAGATCCGGATGCTCACCGTGGAGAACCCCCGCCGGATCCTGACGATCGCGGGGTAGGGAAGGGGGTCGGACCGGCCCCGCTCCGGCCCGCGCCGTCCCCTCTCAGTCGGCCCCGCCCGCGCCCCCGCGGATCGGCGCGAGGCTGCCGTCGGCCGCATAGAAGCGGCCCGGCCGGTACGCCTCCAGCGGCGCCGTGTCGCCGCCGGTGAGCTCCTCCGTCACGAGGAGCGCCAGGCGGGCCGCGAGCGTCATCCCGCTGTGGGTGACCACGTGGTACAGGTTGAAGACCGCCGGGTCGAACCCGACGATCGGGTAGCCGTCCTGCGGCACGGGGCGGACGCCGTGGCGGAGCGCCTCGACGGGGACCCCCTGGAGCGCCGGGACGATCGCCGGGCGTGCTCCATCGCGTCCTCGACCCGCGGGTCGCCCGCCTCCAGCCGGGCGCCGTCGAGGACGTCGCTGTCGAGGCTCTCGCGCTGGATCATGAGTCGCGACCCGCCGTCGGGCCGGATGTTGACGTCCGCCGGCCAGAGGACGTGCCGGATCCCCGCCGGGGCGGGGGCGGTGACGAGAAGGACGCCCGGGATCCGGTCCACGGGGAGCGTGACGCCGGCGAGCGCGGCGAGCCGGGCCGCGTCCGGGCCGGCCGCATCCACCACGACGTCGGCGGCCAGGCCGTGCCGTCTGCGAGGACGACCGCGTCGATGCCGCCGCCCGATGTCCGGAGCTCCGCGACGTCGCCCGGGACGAGGGTCGCGCCGTACCGGCCACCGCCGCCCGCAGGACGCCGTGCGCCATCGCGACGGGGTCCATCCACCCGGCCCGATGCACGAGCCAGACGGACTCGACCGCGTCGGGGTCGATCCGGATGTCCGGCTCCACCTCGCGCATGACCGTCGCCGGATCGAGCCGATCCACGCGCATCCCCCACTCGAGGAGCTGGCGCATGTTCCGGGCGATGTCGGAAGCGTGCGAGGCGTCGGCCGCCGCGGCCCAGTGGAGGGAGCCGGTCACGTGGACCCAGTCGCCCCCGACCTCGTCCGCGAGGTCCTCCTGGTCGCGGATCCCCATGATCGAGAGCCGGTGGTACGCGCGCGGCGGCTTCTCCGTCCCGTTGATGTACGCGAAGGTGGCCCCGGTCGTGCCGGAGCCGGGGAACGCGCGCTCGACGACGGTCACGAGCGCCCCCGCCTGCGCGAGCCGATACGCGAGCGCGCTGCCGATCGCGCCGGCGCCGACGATCACGACGCGCGCGTCCCGCAGGTAGTCGGACGAGACCATCGACCCCTCCCCGGATGCGCCGTGCCGTCCGCGCTTCGCGGACCGTCAGGCGAGTGCGACCCCGAGCACGACGAGCGCCCAGGCGACGCTCGCGACCGACTGTACGACCCAGAACCGGCGGTGGAGCGTCTTGTGCCGCATCCCGAGGAAGACGATCCACGCGCCGACCACGCCGCCGGCGACGTTCAGGAGCAGGAGCGTCCGCTCGCGGACCCGCCGGCCGCCGCGCGGCGCGGCCATCTTGTCGTAGGCGTACGCCGCCGCCGTGACGATGTTGACGACCACGAGCCAGCCGACCAGGAGCGGGAGCGGGATCGCCCCGAGGATCGCGGTCAGCATGCGGCGGCCTCCGTCTCGATGATGGCGCGACGCCCGTCCGCCGGGCGGACGGGCGTCGCGGGCTCCTGGCGGCCTGCGTCCGCTCAGGGGCGGAGGGTGGCGACGACGGAGAGCTCCACGTTGCCCTTGAGCGCCTGGGAGACCGGGCAGCCGTCCTTCGCGGCGGTGGCGAGCTCCACGAACTTCGTCTCGTCGATGTTCGGGACCTTGCCCTCGACGGCGATCTCGGAGCCGATGATCCGCCAGCCGGCCTCGGTCTTGTCGAAGGTGACCATCACCGCCACCTCGAGGTGCTCCGGCGGCGTGCCGTTGCGCGCGAGCTGGGCGGAGAAGGCCATCGAGTAGCAGCTCGCGTGCGCGGCGGCGATGAGCTCCTCGGGGCTCGTGCGGCCCTCGTGGGCCTCGGTGCGGGACGCCCAGGTGACCGGCAGCCGGGAGATCGAGCCGCTCGAGACGTACCGGATGATCCCGCTGCCGGACATGAGATCGCCGTCCCAGCCGACCTCGGCGCGACGCGTGACAGCCATGGTGCTCCCTCCGTACCTGTCGCGGCGCGCGTGCGCGCCCGCTCTCCCGCGCGCCGCGCCGCCCGCCGGGCGGTGTCGCGTCGCGCATCCGATCACGAACGATCGCCGTCGATCGTCCCACATGCGGCGCCGGGCGTCATCTGAAACGCGGCGCCCGCCCGTTGCCTCTAGGGGGTATGACCTTCTCTTCCGCGCGCCCGCGTCCCCGGCGGGCCACCGTGGCCGCGCTCGCCCTCCTCCTCGCCGCCCTCGCCCTCGCCCTCCCCGCGACCGCGAGGACGGCGAGGGCGAGCGGTCCGGCCGACGCAGGGCGCGGCGGAGGCGCTCGCGGTCCGGCTCATCGGCGACGCCAGGGCAGCGGCCGGGCTGCCCGCGCTGCACGCCGACGCGGCCGTGGAGGCCGTCGCGCGGGCGCGCGCCGACGACATGCGCGACCGCCGCTACTTCGCCCATGTCGCGCCCGACGGCACGACGGCCTTCGACCTCCTGGACCGATCGGGCTACGCGTGGTCCGCGGCGTCGGAGGCGATCGGCTGGAACGACGAGCCGGGCGCCGTCGCGTCGGCCGAGCGCGTCGTCCACGACTGGCTCGCGTCGGACGAGCACATCGGGATCCTCCTCGCGCCCGACCTCGACACGTCGGGCTCGCGTCCGCGCTGGACGCCGCCACGGGCCGGCGGACCTGGGTCCTCCTCGTCGTCGACGGTCGGCCGCGGCCCGCCCGGCCTGGACCTGCGCGTCGTCCGGGTCGGCGCGCGGGACGCGCGGGCGCGCGGCTCGCCACGCTCCGCTGGTCCGCGCGCCCGGCAGCAGCGCCGGCGCCGGTCGTCGGGTGACCGTCCAGGTGCGTCCGGCCGGCGGCCGCTGGGCCACCGTCGTGCAGGGTCGCGCGCCCGCGACGCTCCGCGTCCGCCTCCGCGTGGGCGCCGCTTTCGAGATCCGCATCCGCGCGCGCCGGCCCGCCGGGACGGTCGGTCCCTGGTCCGTGGTGCGCGTCAGGGGCTGACCGCCCGACGTCCCGGCGACCGGCCGGAGCTCGTCCGGGCCGCGGTGCGGCGCCGGCCCGCGCTGCCCAGCGCCTCGCCGTCCGCCGTCGTCACGGCCCGCGCCAGGGCGCGCGACGGTCGGTCGGCCGGCAGCAGCACCCGCTCCGCGCCGCCGAAGCCCCGGTACGCCCTCAGCGCGGCCGCGAACGCCTCGACGAACCCCGGCTCCCGCAGCGGGTCGAACCCGTCCTCCCAGTGCAGCCGGAGGACGCGGACCACCTGTTCGCGCCGGTCGATCCGCGGCTCGATCCGCCCGACGAGCCGGTCGCCGAAGAGCATCGGGAGCACGTAGTACCCCCAGCGGCGCTTGCCTCCGGGACGTACACCTCCCACATGTAGTCGAAGCCGAACAGCGAGCGGAGGAGGTCGCGGTCCCACGCGAGCGGGTCGAGCGGCGCGAGGAACGTGACGCCCGGCGGCTCGCCGCCGGGCGGCGCTCCCTCGGCCACCTCGCGCTCCGCCTGCGCGAGGATCGGCAGCTCGGGCGTGACGACGAACCGGTCGCCGCGCACGCCGTCGACCCGCACCGGGACGAGGTCGCCGCGCTCGATGAGCTCCTCCCGGAGCTCGGTGCGGGTGGGCCGGCCCGGATGGTCCGGGTGCGGGCCGACGTACCCGGTGCCGTACCAGAGCTCGGAGCCGCCGGACGCGCCGAGGAGGCCGTGGCCCGGTAGCGGCTGAGGAGCTTGTGCCGGTACGACTCGCGCTCGGTCCGGCGCTCCTCGAGCAGGTCCGCCGGGAAGAGTCGCTCGACGAGGTCGTAGTAGCGCCGGTTCCCGTCGCGCCGCGCGAGGCCCAGGATCCCGGCCTCGGCGAGCGCCTCCAGGATCGCGCGGACGGGGTTCGTCGGCCGCCAGTACCAGTCGATCGCCTCCCGGGGCCGACATCCGCCGACGAGACGGGCCCTCCGCGCCGGATCCGCTCGAGCAGCTCCTCGACGAGCGGGGCGTGCTCGTCGAAGGCGCCGCCCTCGTGGCCGACCCGGTACGCGGTCCCACGTGATCCGGTACCACGGCAGCTCCGCCGTCGGCAGGATGCTCAGGCCCTTGTTGTACGCCTCGAAGAGGACCCGGTCCTCGTAGAGCAGGGCATCGGTCCAGGCGCGCGTGTAGCCGGCGATGCGCGCATGGAGCACGAGGTCGTGGTTGCGCCCGGCGACCTCGAGCGGGTCGAACTGGAGCGAGCCGAGCCGGTCCACGACCGCGAGGACGCTCGCCGGGTCGGCCGGGAGCCCGCGCGGCGGCGCGAGCAGGTGGCGCAGCACGAGGAAGCGGCGCGCGACCGCGGCGGAGAGGGAGAGGGTGGCCACCGGCGGAGGGTAGCGCGCCCGGGCGCCGCCGCGATCGCGGGCCCGCGGGGCGCGAGGGTCCGTCCAATCCGGATATCTCCGGTCATCCGATATAGTCTCGGAAGTACCGATAGTTCGGGCGATGCGAAAGATTTGAGGATGACGAACAAAGAGCCGTCCACGCCGGCGGCGCCCTCACCGGAGGAGCGGGAGGCGCCCGTCCGGCGCATCACCGAGGCGCACGAACGCCTCATGCACCTGCTCTCCGCGGGGCACTCGGCGGACTTCGTCGAGGTGCCCATGACGATGAGCCAGGCCAAGGTCCTCTACCTCGTCGCGTCGGCCGGCGAGATCCACATGGCCGAGCTGCCGGGACGCCTCGGCGTCTCGCTCTCGACCGTGAGCGGTCTCGTGGACCGGCTCGTCGATCACGGCCTCCTCCTCCGCCGCGAGGACCCCGTCGACCGCCGCCAGGTGGTCGTCGGCATCACCGCCGCCGGCGTCGAGGCGATCGAGCGCTTCCGCGAGCTGAACGTGCGCCAGCTCCGCGAGCTCCTCGACCACGTCGAGCCGGAGGCCCTGCCGGACGTGGAGCGCGGCTACGCGATCCTCGTCGAGGCCGCCGCGGCTGTCGCCGGGTCCGGCGGCGCGTCCCACCCCGCACCTGACCGAAAGGGAACCCTGTGAGTCGTCTGACCGACCTCGCGGTGAGGAACCGCAGCGTCACGATCCTCATGACGGTCGCGATCATGATCGCGGGCGTCTACTCGTGGGGCACGCTCCAGCAGGAGCTGCTCCCGAACATCGACTTCCCGCTCGTCACCGTCGTCGCCCCGTACCCGGGCGCCGGCGCGCAGGACGTCACCGACCAGGTGACCAAGCCGATCGAGCGGGCCATCTCCGGCATCCCGCGCCTGGAGCGCCTCCAGTCCGTCTCCGCGAACAGCGTCGGCCTCGTGGTCGCGCAGTTCTCCTACGGGACGAACGTGAAGGACGCGCGCGCGACGATCGAGCAGAACCTGCCACCGCCGGCCTCCCGCAGTCGGTCACGCCGCAGGTCTCCGCGCTCAACATCAACGCGTCGCCGGTCATCGTCGCCTCGGTCTCGGGCGCGAACGGCGCATCGGAGGCCGACCTCGCGCGGATCGTCCAGACCGAGATCGTGCCGGAGCTCCAGTCCCTCGAGGGCGTCAGCGCGGCCGATGCGACCGGCGGGCTCACGAAGCGGGTCCAGATCACCCTCGACCCCGCGAAGCTCACCGAGAGCGGCGTGAGCGTCGGGCAGATCTCCGGCGTCCTCCAGGCGAACAACATCACCCTGCCGGCCGGCTCGCTCCCGCTCGATGGCGGCTCCGTCCCGGTCTCGACGACGCACGCGTTCACTCCGTCGACGAGATCGCGAACCTCATCGTCGGCGTCAAGGGCCTCCCGGCCGGCGCGGGCGCCACGGGCGCGGTCCCCGGCGCGGGCGCGACCGGCGCCGGCGCGACCGGCGGCACGACCACCACCCCGGGCGCCGGCGACGCCACCGGCGGCGCGCCGCCATGCCCACGCCGATCCGGCTCGCCGACCTCGGGAAGGTCGAGGAGGTCGACGTCTCGACGACCGGCTACGCGCGGACGAACGGCGAGCCGTCCCTCACGCTCACCGTCAGCAAGAACAACGACGCGAACACGGTCTCCGTCGCCGACGCGGTGACGGCCAAGCTCGACGAGCTCAAGGCCGCCCACCCCGACCTGAACGTGGTCGTCGTCAACGACCTCTCCGCGTTCATCAAGGAGTCGCGCGACGGGCTGCTCCGCGAGGGCCTCGTGGGCGCGCTCATGGCGATCCTCGTGATCTTCCTGTTCCTGCTCTCCGTCCGCTCCACCTTCGTCGCGGCGGTGAGCATCCCCACGTCGATCCTCGCCGCGCTCACCCTCATGCTCGTCGCGGGCATCTCCGTCAACATCATGACCCTGGGCGGCCTCGCGGTCGCCATCGGCCGCGTGGTGGACGACGCGATCGTCGTCCTGGAGAACATCTACCGGCACCGCGCGCGCGGCGACGACAGGCTGACCGCCGTCCTCCGGCCCGCGCGAGGTCGCATCGGCGATCACGAGCTCCACGATCACGACGGTCGCGGTCTTCCTGCCGCTCGGCTTCGTCGGCGGCCTCGTCTCGCAGTTCTTCCTGCCCTTCGCGCTCACGGTGACGTTCGCGCTCCTCGCGTCGCTCGTCGTCGCGCTCACGGTCGTCCCGGTCCTCGCGTACTTCCTCGTGGACCGCGTGAAGATGGACGTGGACGAGGACGGCGAGCCGCGCAAGTCCCTCTGGATCCGCGCCTACACGCCGACGATCACGTTCGCGCTCCGCAGCCGCCGGACGAAGTTCGGCGTCCTCGGCGCCGCGACGGCCCTCTTCTTCGCGACCCTCGCGCTCGTCCCCAGCCTCCCCACCCAGTTCATCAACGCCGGCTCCGAGAAGGTCCTCCTCGTCAGCCTCGCGCCGCCTCCGGGCACCGGCTCCTCGGCCGTCCTCGAGCGCGCGATCAAGGCCGAGGGGATCATCAAGGCCGACCCGAAGGTCACCACGATCCAGACGACCGTCCCGTGCGAGGGCGGCACCGGCTTCCAGACGCTCACCGCGGCGTTCACCGGGCGCGCCTCCAACAGCGCGAACATCACCGTCCGGCTCGCGAGCGACGCCAACCTCTCCCAGCACGACGCAGAAGCTGCTCGCGGACCTCGCCCCCGTGAAGGACGGCGGCTGGGACGTCACCGTCGGCGAGCAGACCGGGTTCAGCTCCAGCGGGCTGAACGTCATCGTCAGCGGCCCCGACACGACGACCGTCGCGGACGCCACCACGCAGGTCCTCGACGCGATCAAGGACCAGCCCGACATCGTCAACCTCAAGAGCGACCTCGCGAAGGGCACCCCGCCGTCGAGGTCCTCGTGGACCCGAACAAGGCGATCGCCGCCGGCCTCACGACCGCCCAGGTCGCCGGCGAGGTCCGCGGCGTGCTGACCGGCACGCAGGTGGGCCACGTCCAGGGCGCCGACGGCCCCGACCTCGACCTCTACATGGCCATCGACCCGACCGCGCTCGCCTCCGTGGACGCCCTCAAGGCGCTCCCGGTGGGGACGGCGACGAAGGTGCCGCTCGCGGCCATCGCCGACGTCAACGAGGTGGAGGCCCAGGGGAGCATCACCCGCATCGACGGCGCCCCCGCCTCCTCGATCACCGCCGAGATCACGAGCAAGGACCAGGGCGGCGTCTCCAGGTCCGTCCAGCAGAAGATCGACGACCTCAAGGCCGCGGGCACGCTGCCGGCAGGCGTCGATGTCCGGCTCGCTGGCGTCACGCAGCAGCAGAACACCGCGTTCGGCGGCCTGTTCGCCTCGATGGCCGTCGCGATCCTCCTCGTCTACCTCGCCCTCGTCCTCACCTTCAACAGCCTCATCACCCCGTTCATCATCCTGTTCAGCCTGCCGCTCGCGACGATCGGCGCGTTCATCGCGCTCTACATCACGGGCCGGCCGATCGGCATCAGCGCCCTCATCGGCTTCCTGATGCTCATCGGGATCGTCGTGACGAACGCGATCGTCCTCCTCGACCTCGTGGAGAAGCTGCGCGCGAGGGGCGAGCCCACGCACGAGGCGCTCGTCGAGGGCGGGCGGACCCGCGTTCGGCCGATCCTCATGACGGCGCTCGCGACGATCCTCGCGCTCATGCCGCTCGGCCTGGGGCTCAACGAGGGCTCGATCATCGCGAGCGAGCTCGCGACCGTCGTCATCGGCGGCCTCTTCAGCTCGACGTTCCTCACCCTCATCGTCATCCCGGTCCTGTACTCGCTCGTGGACGGCGGGAAGTCCGGCCTCTCGCAGCGCTTCCGCCGGCAGCCCGCGCCCGAGGCGGCCGCCCCCGAGCCCGCGGCCGCGCCGCCCGCCCCGCGGGCGCCTGACCCCGACCTGGGCCGGCTCTCGCCGGCCGCGACTCCCCGGCACCGCAGGCGAGGCCCCGGACCACGGTCCGGGGCCTCGCCGCATCCTGCGGGCGACGCTGTCGCCGGGGTCCGGGCCTCGTGCCGGCCATGCGCGATCCTCCCCGTCGGCCGTCGCCCGTCATCGTGCGCCGCGCGACGCGGAGCGCGACCCGCTCGAGGACGGCCCTCCGCAGGAGCCCATCGAGCCGCTAGACTCCCGCCATGGCCGACCCCAAACCGTACCAAGGACAGCCTCGCCGACCGCATGGTCGTCGGCAGCCGCTACCTCACGATCCTCGCGGTCATCGGCTCCTTCCTCGCGTCGATCACGGTCCAGGTCTACGGCCTCATCCGCGCGGTCGTGAACACGTGGGACGCCTTCATCACGCGGGACTTCTCGGACGCCGCCGCGAAGGCCGTCCTCGTCGACGCCGTCAGCACCATCGACCTGTTCCTCCTCGGCACGATCCTCTTCGTCTTCTCCATCGGCTTCTACCAGCTCTTCATCGAGGAGGTCCCGCCATCCCGCGCGCGCTGAAGGTCGCGTCGCTCGGCGACCTCAAGGCGAAGCTGACCGGCGTGGTGATCGTCGCGCTCGTCGTCGCGTTCCTCGGCCAGGCCGTCGAGTGGGACGGCGAGACCACCGCGATCGCGGCCCTCGGCGTCGGGATCGCGGCGGTCATCCTCTCGCTCGGGTTCGTCACCCGGTACCTCGAGGTGGGGCCGTCGTTCCTCGAGCGCCGCCGCGGCGGACGCGCGCCCCGGCCGCCGCGGACGACGAGCCGGCCGGCTGAGTCGCGATCGTCCCGTCGCGCGAGCCGGAGCCGCCCACGTTGACGGCCGGCCGCCTAAATCCGATAATCTGACTCGGAATTGATATCTCCCGCGGCGTCGTCCCGACGCCGCTCCCCGAGCCCCCCAGGAGCCGAGCCCATGACAGCCCAACGCGAGATCGTCTCGACCGAGTACCAGTACGGCTTCCACGACGAGGTGGACTACCTGCGGGAGACGAAGCGCGGCCTCACCCGCGAGACGGTCGAGGAGATCAGCCGGATCAAGGACGAGCCCGACTGGATGCTCGAGTTCCGCCTGCGCGCGTACGACCACTTCCTGGCCCGTCCGATGCCCCAGTGGGGCGGCGACCTCGACCACATCGACTTCGACAAGATCGTCTACTACCGCAAGCCGTCCGAGCGCGAGGAGAAGTCCTGGGACGACGTCCCGGAGCAGATCAAGCAGACGTTCGAGAAGCTCGGGATCCCGGAGGCGGAGCGCAAGTTCCTCGCGGGCGTCGGCGCCCAGTACGACAGCGAGGTCGTCTACCACTCGGTCCGCGAGGAGCTGAGCAAGATCGGCGTCGTCTTCATGGGCACGGACCAGGCCCTCAAGGAGTACCCGGAGATCTTCCGGAAGTACTTCGGGACCGTCGTGCCACCCGAGGACAACAAGTTCGCCGCGCTCAACAGCGCCGTCTGGTCCGGCGGCTCGTTCGTCTACGTCCCGAAGGGCGTCGAGGTCCCGCTCCCGCTCCAGGCGTACTTCCGGATCAACGGCGAGAACACCGGGCCAGTTCGAGCGGACGCTGATCGTCGTGGACGAGGGCGCCAAGGTCCACTACATCGAGGGCTGCACCGCCCCGATCTACACGACCGACTCGCTCCACGCGGCCGTCGTCGAGGTCATCGCGCTGCCGGGCTCCAAGGTCCGGTACACGACGATCCAGAACTGGAGCCGCGACGTCTACAACCTCGTGACGAAGCGCGCGCACGCGTACGCGAACGCGACGGTCGAGTGGGTGGACGCGAACACGGGCTCCCGCCTGACGATGAAGTACCCGCGCGATCTACCTCCTGGGCGAGGGTGCCACCGCCGAGGTCGTGAGCGTGGCGTTCGCCGGCCACGACCAGCACCAGGACACCGGCGCCAAGGCGGTCCACCTGGCACCCAACACCCGCAGCCGGATCGTGAGCAAGTCGGTGAGCAAGGACGGCGGGCGCGCCACGTACCGCGGGACCGTGCGCGTCGCCGAGGGCGCCACGAACGTCACGGCGTCCGTGCGGTGCGACGCGCTCCTGCTCGACGACCACAGCCGGAGCGACACGTACCCGTACATCGACATCGCGGAGGACGACACGACGATGTCCCACGAGGCGACCGTGGGCAAGGTCTCGACCGACCAGATCTTCTACCTGATGAGCCGCGGCCTCACGGAGAACGAGGCGACGAACATGGTCGTCCAGGGGTTCCTCGAGGTCTTCACGAAGGAGCTCCCGATGGAGTACGCCATCGAGTTCAACCGGCTCGTGAAGCTCGAGATGGAGGGGTCGCTGGGATGACCACCGCAGCCGACGAGGCCGGCCCACCGACGGATCGGCGGCCGGCGGCGACGCCGGCCGCGACCGCGCGATCGAGGCAGCCGCCGCGGGGCCCTCGGGCTCCGCCGCGGACCGTGCCGCCCGCGCCGCCGCACGCCGGGTCGCCGCGGAGTCCCGCGCCGCGCGTCGCGGCCCTGCCGACCTCCCGCTCGCGTACGCGACCGAGGCGACCATCGCGGCGCGCGCCGCCGCCGCGGCCGAGCCCGAGTGGCTCCTCGCGGACAGGCTCGCCGGCCTCGCGCGCCACGCCGAGCTGCCGATCGAGACCAACCGCCTCTACACGCTCTACGTGGACCTCCGTGAGGCCGACCTCGAGGAGGTCGTGCCGTACGTCGACGTGCCGACGGGCGTCGCCGGCGGCGACGCGCTCCTCCCCGAGGGCACTGACGGCCTCATCGAGATCCGCGAGGGGGATGCCGCCGTCGCCGTCCTCTCGCCGGCCGCCCGTGAGGCGGGCGTGGTGCTCGAGCCGCTCGCAGCGCTCGTCGCGCGCGATCCGGCCGCCGCGCGGGCGCTGCTCGAGGGCGCCGGCCGCCTCCCGGCCGACGACGCGATGGCGCAGCTCGCGCGCGCGACCTGGACGTCCGGGATCCACCTCCACGTCCCCGCAGGCGTCGCCCTCGAGCGCCCGCTCGTCCTCCGCTACGCCGCGGGTGTCCCCGGCCGGGCGGTCATCGCCCGGACGCTCGTGACGCTGGGCGACGGCGCGCGCGCCGCGATCGTCGAGGACCTCGTCCCGTCCGGCCCGGAGATCGGCTGCGCGGCCGGCGAGACCGTCCCGCAGTCCTTCCTGCACCTGACCACCGAGGTCGCCCTGGGCGCGGACGCGGACCTCACCTTCGCGAGCCTCCAGGACCTCCGCATCGGCACGGTCGCGTTCATCCACCGCCGGTCCGAGGTGGGCGACCGCGCGACGCTCCGCTGGGCGCTCGCGCAGGTCGGCGGGCGGATCGCCCGCACGCGGGTGGACAACCTGCTCTCCGGCAAGGGCTCGTCCGTCGAGCAGGTGGAGATCGTCTTCGGCTCGTCCGACCAGCTCTTCGACCTCACGTCGTACACGCGCCACCTCGGCGAGGACACCACCGCGGACCTGCTGAGCAAGGCGGCGATGCTCGACCACTCGAAGGCGTACATCAAGGGCCTCACGACGATCGACCGTCCCGCCCGCGGGACGGACAGCTTCCTCGGCGAGTTCGGGATGCTGCTGTCGAAGACCAGCCGGTCCGTGACGATCCCCAGCCTGGAGATCGACCAGCCGGACTGCCGGCGCGCCGCGCACTCCAGCTCCGTGGGCCCGATCGACCCGAACCAGCTCTTCTACCTGGAGAGCCGGGGGATCGACCCGCGCGATGCCCGCAAGTTCATCGTCCTCGGGTTCCTCGAGCCGGTCGTCTCGCGCGTCCCCCTCGCCGACGAGCAGGACCGGCTCCGCGCGCTCCTCGAGGCGAAGTGGGCCGAGGCCGAGGCGGCCGGCATCCCCGGCGCCGTGGGCGCGGCGCCCGCGCCGGCCATCTCCGCGGCCTGACGGTGGGACGGTCGCGTCGCATCGACCTCTGCGCCGCCGCGGACGTCCCCGCGGGGACCATGCAGATGGCGTGGGTGGACGGGTCCGAGCCGGTCCTCGTCGCGAACGTCGAGGGGGAGATCCGCGCGGTCTCCGGCGTCTGCACCCACGAGTACTTCGAGCTCGACACGGGCTTCATCCAGGGACGCACCGTGACGTGCATGCTCCACCTCTCCCGCTTCGACCTGTTCAGCGGGAAGCCGCTCGACCCGCCGGCGGACGCGCCGCTCGCGGTCTACCCGGTCACGATCGAGGACGGGCGGGTCGTCATCGACTACCCGGGGTAGGGGAGCCGGCCCCGGGCGGCGACGCGACGGCAGGGCGCCGCCCGTACGGGACCGCGGGGCCGAGGACCGCGCGGACGCGGATCAGGCGCCGACGTGCGTCGCGATCAGGTGGACCGTCGCCGCGACGAAGACGACGGCCCCGAACGTGTCCGGCGGCCCCCGCCGTCGCCGCGGCGGTCATCGCCGCGGACTCGACGGACCGCGTGGTCCTCTGGTCCGACATCGCCGTCCGGTGTCAGAGCAGGGGCGAGATGCGGTCCATCGCCGCGTTCCACAGCTTCGTCTTCGGGTCCGTCGTGACCTCGACGGGCGTCGCGACCGCGGCGAAGCGGTCGACGATCTGCTCGGAGACGGCGCGGGCGACCTCGGCGTCTTCGAACAGGAGGTCCAGCTCCCAGTTCTGGTAGAGGCTCAGGCCGTCGAAGTTGCACCCACCGATGAGCGCGCTGTCGTCGGCGACCATGACCTTCGCGTGCGCCATGTCCGGATGGGCCACGATCGTGACGCCGGCCTCGAGCAGGCGCGGGTAGCTGTGGCGGAACGCGGCGGCCGGGTAGGGCGGCGTGGGCTTGCCCGGGATGACGATCCGGACGGCGACGCCCCGCTCGGCCGCGGCCACGAGGCGGTCGATGAGCGGCTTGTCCGAGACGTACGGGTTCACGATGTCGATCCGGCGCTCGGCCCGCTCCATGAGCGTCTCGATCGCCTCGCTGATCGGGTAGTGGCCGGTGCCGGGCACGTTCACCAGGACGGTGGTGGGGACCGCGTCCGGGCCGACCTCGGGGACCGGAGGGAAGAGGGCGTCCATCGTCGCGGCGTCGTCCGCCAGCGTCCCGCCCTGGTGCCGCCAGCCGGCGACGAAGAGCGCCTGGAGCTGCGCGACGACCGGACCCTCCACGCGGACCATCACGTCGTAGAAGCGCTCGTCGTTGAAGTGGTCCTCGACGCCCGTCCCGCCGAGATAGGCGACCCGGCCGTCGACGATCATCATCTTCCGGTGGTCGAAGTGGCCGATGTCGCCGAGCGGCCAGCGGACCGGCCCGTCGCCCCCGAGCACGCCGCTGACGTCCGGCATCATCCCCTTGTTCATCACCACGGGGATCCCGGCGTCCACGATCTCCGCGAAGAGCGCCTTCGATCCGAACCGGACCTCGCTGCCGACCGCGTCCACCGCGAGCCGGACCGCGCAGCCGCGGTCGAGCGCCGTCGATGAGCGCCTCCGTGAAGTCGTCCGCGACGTCGCCCGGCTTGTAGCCGTACATGAGCATGCTGACCGAGGTCTTCGCGCCGCGGATCTCCTCGAGCATCCGCGGGAAGTACGCGGTCCCGTGCAGGAGCGGCTCAACGGACGTCGCCGCCGAGGTCGCGAACGCGATCGCGACGTCGCGCTTGCCGACCTCCGCCGCCTCCGCGAGCTCCTCGGCGAGGCCGCGCGAGCGCTCGGCGCTGACGCGATCCGTCCGGGACCGGGTACGACGGGGATGCGCGCGGGCGGGAACGCCCGCTTGACGACGACCGCACCGACGGCGGCGACGGCGCCGGCGGCGCCGACCGTGAGGAGCTTCTTCATGACCATCGACGGAGATCCCCCAGGGGTTCGCGCGGGCGACCGGGCGCCCGACCACAGGACCGAGTGTACGGGCAACCGGCCCGCCGATGCCTCGCTCGTGTCGGGCGATACGGCGGACGGGCCGCGAACGACGCGGACTCTGCGCGCGCGCCCGTCACGGCGTCAGCGTCAGGGTCTCGGTCGTGGCGCGATCCGAGCCGGGCCGGCCGTCCGGACGCCCCGCCGGCGGGCTAGAATCCCGCCCATGACGAACGTCGGCTCCTCGACCAGCGCCGCCGGGCTCGCGAACCTGAAGATCGAGCGCGACGCGATCTACCTGTACGACTCGCTCGCGGCGATCGAGAAGGATCCCGACCGCGCCAAGGCGTTCAGCGAGATGGCCGTGATCGAGCGGCGCCACGCGGGCATCTGGGAGGAGCGCCTCCGCGCCGAGGGTGTCGCCATCCCGCCCGACGGCCGGCCGCATCTCCGCGTCCGCTTCATCGTGGCTGCCGCGCGCGCCTTCGGGACGCACGCCGTCGCCGACATGGTCCGCGGGCTCGAGGGCAAGGAGGAGGCCTTCTACACCTCCCAGATCGGCACCTCGCCGGAGCACGACGCCGCCGTCGTGGCGATCGCGGCGGACGAGGCGGCCAACGCGGACGCGTGGAAGGGCCTCGGTCCGCCCGAGCCCAAGCCCAGCCACTCCGCCCGCGTCCGGGCACGTGCGGCATCGAACGGCGACCGGGACGGGGTCGCGGTCGCGAAGGCCGCCAACTCGCCGACGGACATCGTCCGATCCGAACGCTGGCACCGCGCCGGCCAGTCGGGGACCCTCCGGGCGACGATCTTCGGCGTCAGCGACGGCCTCGTGAGCAACACGGCCCTCGTCATGGGCGTCGCCGGCGCCGACCCGTCGCCGTCGGTCATCCTTCTCTCCGGGATCGCCGGCCTCCTCGCGGGCGCGTTCAGCATGGCCGCGGGCGAGTGGGTCTCCATGCAGTCGCAGCGCGAGCTGTTCGAGCGCCAGATCGAGCTGGAGCGCGCGGAGCTCGAGGCGATGCCCGAGGAGGAGGAAGCGGAGCTCGCCGCCGCCTATCGATCGAAGGGCTTCACGCCCGAGGAAGCCGACCAGATCGCGCACCGCGTCTTCCAGGACCCGCAGGTCGCGCTCGACACGATCGTCCGCGAGGAGCTGGGGCTCGACCCCGGCCAGCTCGGCTCGCCGTGGGGCGCCGCGATCGGGTCGTTCATCGCGTTCGTCATCGGCGCGATCATCCCGGTGATCCCGTATCTCTTCCTCTCCGGCTCGCTCGCCTTCGCCCTGAGCCTCGGGATCAGCCTGGTCGCGATGTTCTTCGTCGGCGTCGCCGTGAGCCTCCTCACCGGGCGCAACCCGCTCTTCACCGGCCTCCGCCAGGTGATCCTGGGCGGCGCCGCGGCGCTCGTGACGTTCGCCGTCGGGAAGGTCATCGGCGTCTCGGTCTCGTAGGGGCGTGGACGACCTCGCGGCGGCCCTCCGATCGGAGGGCCTGGATCCCGGGCTCGTGGTCGAACGGGCCGGGCGACGTCTACGCGCCCCACGCGCACGGGTACGACAAGGTCCTCGTGTGCGCGCGCGGGTCGATCGTCTTCGGGCTGCCCGAGCTCGGCCGGTCCGTCGCTCTCGACGTCGGCGACCGGCTGGACCTGCCCGCGGGGACACGCCACGAGGCGCACGTCGGCGGCGACGGCGTGACGTGCCTCGAGGCGCATCGGCCCGCGGGGACGCTCGGCGCCGAGCCGGTCCGGCGCGCCGCGGGGACCTGGTAGCCGGTCGGACGTACCATCGGGGCCGGCGTCCCGGCCTGCTCCCTGCGGGGTCCGCGGCGCCGGCTGAAACCGAGGACGCATGTCCGACGTATCGCCTCTCGTGAGCGGATCGCCGGCCTCCGTGGACGACGCCGCGCTCGTCGGTCTGATCGTGGCGGGGTCCGATGACGCCATCGCCGCGGCCTACGACCGGCATGCGTCGGCCGTCTTCGGCACGGCCTTCCGTCTCGTCGGTGACAGGTCGATCGCGGAGGACGTGGTGCAGGAGACTTTCCTCGCGCTCTGGAACCGCGCGGAGACGTTCGACGCCGCCCGCGGCTCCCTTGCGACGTGGCTCACCACGATCGCGCGGCACCGCGCGGTGGACCGGCTGCGCGCGGCGGGTCGCCGCCCCAGGACGGTGGACCTCGGCAGCCTGACGAGCGCGACCGGCGAGGACGACGCGGACGCGCTCGAGCGCCTCATCGCGACCGCCGCCGACCGCCCGCCCGGCACGGACCCGGAGGCCGTGTACGCGACCGTCGAGCTCCGCGAGACGCTGGCCCGCGCCCTCGCGGGCATGACGGACACCGAGCGCCAGGTCATCGCCCTCGCCTATCGGGACGAGCTCACCCAGTCGGAGATCGCCGCGCGGCTCGGCTGGCCGCTGGGGACCGTGAAGACGCGCACACGGCGCGCACTCCACCGGCTGCGCGACGCGCTCGCCGACATCGCACCAGACCTCGCACCACGAACGGAGGCCCTCGATGGGGACGCCTGAGCCCGGCATCGGCTGCGCCGAGGCACGCGAGGCGCTGGAGATCGCGGCGGTCGAGCCGCACGGGCTCGCGCTGCTCGCCGAGGGCCGGACGCCTGCCGATGCGGCGGTCGTGGCCCACGTCGCCGGCTGCACCGCGTGCGCCGACGAGGCCTCCCGCCTCCGCGAGATCGCGGCCCTGCTGCGCGAGGGTCTGGCGCCGGCGCTGGACCCCGCGCTTCGCGGACGGACCCTGGCCTACGTGGCGGCGGTCGGGCGGCCGCGGGGCGCCGCCGCGGCGGCCCCGGCGACCGGTGGGACGGGCGCGGCCGCACCGGTCCCGCTCGCGGCCAGGGCGGCCGCGCCGGGGAGCCGGCGGGAGGGCAGGACCCGCTACGTCCTCGCGGGCCTCGCGATGGCGGCCGTCGTGGTCCTCGCGGTCGGCGTCTCCGCCGCCGTCGCGGGCGGCGTGGCGCGGTCGGAGCTCGCCGCGGAGCAGGCACGGTCCACCGAGCTCGCACGGACCGCCGACATCGCGATGGGCCTCCTCGGCGACTCCACGGCCCTCCGGATCCCGATGACGGGCACGGCCGGCGCCTCCGGCGTCGCCGTGATCTCCCCGGCGTCCTACCGTGGCGCCGTCGTCGCATCCGGCCTGCCGGAGGCGGGCACGGGCGGCGAGTACGTCTGCTACGTCGTCATCGACGGGCAGCGGCGGCTCGTCGGGCGGATGGCGGAGAGCGGGTCCACGTATGCGTGGACCGGGGAGATCGGCACCTACTCGGGCGTGAAGCCCGGATCGGTGACGGAGTACGGCGTGCTCCTCGTCCCGGTCGGATCCCAGGCGGTGGACGGGACGCCCGTGATCTCCGGGTCGCTCCCGAGCGCGGGGTACGGGTCGCTCTAGTCGACCGCCTCGAGGTCCGGCGCGGCGTCGACGGCCGCGTCGACGGCCTCCTCGTCGCCGACGTCCGCGCGCGGCGAGCGCGTCGAGCCCGCCGCGATCGCGCCAGCTGAGGACCACCACCAGGCCGCCCGCTGCGACGGCCACGAGGGCCGCGAGCCACCAGAAGTACTCGGTGTTCACCGGACGGGCCGGCCGCGGCGATCCATGGTCGCAGGATAGGACGGATCGCTCGCGTCCGTCCGTGGTCGCGCCGCTCGCGCCGCGCCGGGTAGACTGCGCGGATGTTGCCGGCGATCACCCCCGACCCCGTCCTCATCTCCCTCGGCCCCATCACCGTCTACTGGTACGGCGTCATGTACGCCGTGGGCCTGCTCGCGGTCTGGCTCGTCCTCTCGTGGGAGGTGCGCCGACGCGGGCTGGACGTCGGCCTCCTGGTCAACGGGATCATCCTCGTCGCGATCTTCGCCCTGATCGGCGGCCGCCTGTACCACGTCATCGACCAGTGGCACCTGTACGCGGACGACCCGATCAAGATCATCCTCCCGCCCTACGCGGGGCTCGGGGCGTTCGGCGGGCTCATCCTCGGCACGATCGCCGGCGTCGCCTACGCGAAGTACAAGCACCAGAACGTGCTCGTCTGGGCGGACGCCGTGACGCCGGGGATCCTCGTGATGCAGGCGTTCGCGCGGTGGGGGAACTTCTTCAACCAGGAGCTGTACGGGCCGCCGACGAACCTCCCGTGGGGGATCGCGATCGACTGCGCCCACCGGATCGCCGCGTACCCGTGCGAGCAGTACCCGTTCGACACCACGCGCTTCCAGCCGCTCTTCCTCTACGAATCGCTGTCCGGCGCGATCGGCGCGATCGTCCTCCTGTGGGTCGCGCGCAGGTTCTCGTCGAAGCTCTTCACCGGCGACATCGCGCTGCTCGTCTTCGCGTGGTACAGCACCACGCGGTTCCTCCTCGAGCCGCTGCGGACCGGCAACTGGACGTTCGAGGGGATCCCCACCGCGTCGATCATCTCCGCGGTCCTCGCCCTCGGTGCGCTCGCGATCCTCGTGCTCCGGCACGCGATCCACCGCGGGACCCCGGCGGACGTCGCGGCCGAGCAGGTCCGCGACGCCGAGGCGGCGCGACACGCCGCGGAGAGCCACGCCGTCGCCGAGGGCGCGGAAGGCCCCGAGCCCGACGCGGCCGCGGTCGGCGGCCGGCGCCGCCGCGGCAGGCGAGACGCTCCGCGGCGCCGCGAGGCCGCTTCGGCCGATGCGACCGCCGCGGCCGCAGTCGGCCGACGAGACCCCCGAGACGCTGACGATGAGCGCCGACGCCGAGGCGGCGGAGGCCGCCGCCGGCGCCGCAGCGGCCGCCGGCGCGATGGGGGCCGCGGGCGTCGCGGAGATCGTCGGCGCGGCCGAGACGATCGCGGTGGAGGGCGCCGCGCCCACGCCCGAGCCCACGCGGACGTTCGCGGACCTCGACGAGCCCGATCCGTCCCGGCCGAACCCCAGGGTGGAACCCTGACGGACGGGTCCGGATCCCCGGGCCGGGGCGCCGCCCGCCACAACCCCGACGCCGAGCGCGCCGCGCGGCGGGACTCCCGCGAGGGCCTCGCCTGGCTGGGCCGGGCGCCCTGGGCAGGCTCGACCATCGCGTATCGCGTCACGCGGCTCTTCGCGGTCGTCGCCCTCCAGGGCGTCTGCGGCTTCCGCGTGGAGGCGTCCGGCCGCGAGCGCCTCCCGTCCGGCGGCTACATGCTCGTGGGCGCCGAGCACCGGGGATGGATGGACCCCTTCCTCGTCCTCCACGCGCTGCCGGCCACGCCGCGAGCCTGGTTCCTCGGCGGGGCCGCGACCGCGTTCGACCGGCCGTGGAAGGAGCGGCTGCTCCGGACGCTGGGCGGGATGCTCCCGGTCTGGCGCGGCGGCGTGGGCGTGGACCAGCACGTCGCCGCCGCGCGGGCGGTGATCGACGCCGGCGCCGTCTTCGTCATGTTCCCCGAGGGCGGCATCTCCGGGGAGCCCGGCCGGCCGAACGCCTTCCGTCACGGCACCGCCCTGATCGCGCTGCGCCTGGACCCGCCGATCGTGCCGTTCTGCATGACGGGCTCGTCCGAGCTGTATCGCGGGAAGCGGTTCGCGACGCGGATCCTGCCGCCGACGACCGTCCGGGGCCTGCTGGGCGCGGACGCCCCGGACGTCATGCCGCCACCGGGAAGCCAGGCGGAGCTGGCGCTCGCACGCCTGCTGACGGCACGCCTCGAGGACCTGCTGCGCCCCGTCGTCGAGGAGCTCTACCCGCGGACGGTCGACCCGCCGGGGCGCCGGCGCCGGTGGACGGGCCTCACGTGGCTGTTCGTCGGGAGGCCTGCGCGGGGCCGCTGAGCGGCCGTGCGGCACGCGGTGGCCGGCACCCCGCGCGTCACGGTCCAGGCGGCAGGGATCGCCGCGGCCGCAACCATCCCGCAACCCTGCGAGACCGGGGGCGCTAGAATGGCGCCCTGACTGCGAAAGCCGACTCCGCCGCGCCCTCGGGCCCGGCGTCACGCGCGGCCGGTCGTGATGCCGGATGCCCTGCGCGGAGATGTCGAAGATGACGCAGACCCTCGAGCCCACGACCGTCGCGATCGGTCGCACCGTCCATGCGAACCTCTCGGTGGCCGAGCTCTACGAGCGCGCGGTCCGCGCCGGAGAGGGCACGATCGCCGCCGAGGGTCCGCTCGTCGTCCGGACGGGCAAGCACACCGGGCGCTCGCCGAAGGACAAGTTCGTCGTCCAGGAGCCCTGGTCCGAGTCGAAGATCTGGTGGGGCGAGGTCAACCAGCCGATCTCCGAGGAGCACTACGACCGGCTCCGCGCGCGCCTCGTCGCGTACTGCGCGGACAAGGACCTCTACGCGCAGGACTGCTACATCGGCGCCCACCCGGACCATCGCCGCTCGCTCCGCGTCTACACCGAGACGGCGTGGGCCAGCATCTTCGCGGAGAACCTCTTCCGCCGGCCGGCGCACGAGGACCTCGCGGGCTTCCTCCCGAACTTCACGATCATCGACGTCCCGTCGTTCAAGGCCGATCCGGCGACCGAGGGGACCCGCTCCGAGACCGCGATCCTCCTCCACCTCCGGCGGATGGAGATCATCATCGTCGGCACCGAGTACGCGGGCGAGATCAAGAAGAGCGCCTTCACGGTCATGAACTACCTCATGCCGGACGAGGGCGTCCTGCCGATGCACTCGGCGGTGAACGTCGGCAAGGACGGCGACTCGGTCATCTTCTTCGGCCTCTCCGGGACCGGGAAGACCACGCTGTCGGCCGACCCGCTGCGCTCGCTCATCGGCGACGACGAGCACGGCTGGGGCGACGCGGGCGTCTTCAACTTCGAGGGCGGCTGCTACGCGAAGACGATCCGCCTCTCGCCGATGTACGAGCCGGACATCTTCCAGACCACCAAGCGGTTCGGGACGATCCTCGAGAACGTCGACGTCGACCCGATCACCCGGCACCTCGACCTCAACAGCGAGCGCTTCACGGAGAACACCCGCGGCGCGTATCCGCTCCACTTCATCGGCAACGCGGACGAGACCGGGGTCGCGGGCCAGCCGAAGAACGTCGTCCTCCTCACGGCCGACGCGTTCGGGGCCCTCCCGCCCATCAGCCGCCTCACGCACGACCAGGCGAAGTACCACTTCATCAGCGGGTACACGGCGAAGCTCGCCGGCACCGAGATCGGCGTCACCGAGCCCAAGGCGACCTTCTCGGCGTGCTTCGGGGCCCCGTTCATGCCGCGCCATCCGGGTGTCTACGCCGAGATGCTCGGCGAGCGTCTCGCGAAGTGGGACGTCCCGGTCTGGTTCGTGAACACCGGGTGGACCGGCGGGCCCTACGGCGTCGGCCAGCGGATGAACATCAACTACACGCGGGCGATGGTCCGCGCCGCGCTCGACGGGCGGCTCGACGGCGTCGAGTTCGTCATGGACCCGGTCTTCGGCGTCGAGGTCCCCACCTCCTGCCCCGACGTCCCGTCGGAGTTCCTCCAGCCGCGCAACACGTGGCAGGACAAGGACGCGTACGACGAGCAGGCCCGGAAGATCGCGCGGATGTTCCAGGAGAACTTCGAGAAGTACGCCGACGGCGTCTCCGACGCGGTCCGCCAGGCGGGCCCCCGCGTCAGCGAGTAGCCACCGCCCACCGGACATGCGACCACGGGCCCACGTCGGGAGGCGCGGGCCCCATCCATCGACGAAGGAGCACCCGATGAGGAAGAACCCGCGCCGCAAGGTCACGGTCATCGGCGCCGGCAACGTCGGCGCCACGACCGCCCAGCGGATCATCGAGACCGGTCTCGCGGACGTCGTCCTCGTGGACATCGTCGAGGGCCTGCCGCAGGGCAAGGCGCTCGATCTCGCCGAGGCGGCGCCGGTCGTCGGCTATGACGTCCGGATCACCGGCACGAACGACTACGCCGACACCGCCGGCTCGAAGATCATCGTCGTGACGTCGGGGATCCCGCGGAAGCCCGGCATGAGCCGCGACGACCTCATCGCGACGAACGCCGGCATCGTGGGCGGGGTCGTCTCCGCGGCCGCCGCGGTCTCGCCGGACGCGATCATCATCGTCGTCACCAACCCGCTCGACGTGATGTGCCACGTCGCGATGAAGGCCTCCGGGTTCCCGCGCGAGCGGGTGATCGGGATGGCCGGCGTCCTCGACACCGCGCGGTTCCGCACCTTCATCGCGGAGGAGCTCGACGTCTCCGTCCGCGACGTGCGCGCCTTCGTCCTCGGCGGCCACGGCGACACGATGGTCCCGCTCCCGCGGTACTCCACGGTCGGCGGCGTGCCGATCACCGAGCTCATCACCTCCGAGCGGATCGCCGAGATCGTGGACCGGACCCGCAACGGCGGCGCCGAGGTGGTCGCGCTCCTCAAGACGGGATCGGCGTTCTACGCGCCCGCCGCCTCCGTCGTGGAGATGGTCGAGGCCATCCTCCTCGACCGCCGCCGGATCCTCCCGTGCGCCGTCTACCTCCAGGGCGAGTACGGCTACGACGGCCTCTTCATCGGCGTCCCGGCGATCCTCGGCGCCGACGGGATGGAGAAGGTCATCGAGATCGCGCTCGAGCCCGACGAGAAGGCCGGCCTCGACCACTCCGCGAACGCGGTCCGCGAGCTCCTCGCCGCCGTGCCCGACTGACGCCTGCACGGCCGCCCGGGCGGGCGGCCGCAGCGATCATCGAAGGAAGGGGCGAGCCCGACGGCGCGCCCCTTCCGCGCGTCCGGGGCCTGCCTCGTCCCGTAGACTCGCCACGTGACGCACCAGTACCACGTCCTGCACGGCGGCCGGGTCATCACGCTCGACGGAGCGGCGCCGACCGATGCCGCGAGCCGGTCCGCGGGCCTGCCCGACGCGGCCGGCCACCGCGCCACGGCCGTGGCATACGCGGGCGACAGGATCATCGCGGTGGGATCGGACGCGGACGTCCTCGCGATCGCCGGCGGCGACTCCCCGGTGATCGACCTCCGCGGCCGGGTCGTGATCCCCGGGTTCCGCGACCCGCACGCGCATCCCCTGGGCGAGGGGCTCGACGCCGGGAAGGTGCTGATCGGCGGCGAGTCGGACCTCCGCTCCGGGCTCCGGCGGCTGTCGGATGCCGCGAGCCGCCTCGACCCCGACGCATGGCTGCTCGCCCGGTACGACCAGACGCGCTGGCGGGAGGCTCGTCACCCCGACCGCGACGACCTGGACCGGACGATCCCCGACCGACCCGTCCTCCTCACGCACGTCTCCGGCCATGCGGTCGCGGCGAACAGCCTCGCGCTCGCGTTCGCGGGGGTGGGACAGGGGACCGCCGACGTCGCCGGCCGCTGGAGCATCGAGCGCGATGTCCACGGCGAGCCGACCGGGGTGGTCGTCGGGACGGACGCATGGTCGCTGTTCGCCGACGCCATCGAGCCGCCGTCGCCGGCCGACCTCGCGGACGCCGTCGCCCGCGCGGGCGCCCGACTCGCAGCGGACGGGGTGGTCGCCGCCGCCGACGCGGACCTCGGCAGCGACGGGATCGGGCTGGACGCGGCGCTCGAGGCCTACGTGACCGCCGCCCGCACCCGCCGGCTCGCGCAGGTCGTGGACCTCATGCCCGGGCTCGTGCGACTCGGCGGGCCGGACGAGGTCCCGCCGACGCCGGAGGAGATCGCGTCCGCCATCGCGGCGCCGCTGCGAGGCCGCCTGCGCGTGGGCGCCGCGAAGCTCAAGGCGGACGGCGCGATGACGACCCGGACGGCGTGGCTCCGGGAGGACTACGCGGACGAGCCCGGCGCGCGCGGCCTGCCCGTCGGCGAGGGCGACGCGCTCGGGTCGCGCCTGCGCCACGCCCACGCGGCCGGCTGGCAGGTGTGCACGCACGCGATCGGCGACGCCGGGATCGACGCCGTGCTCGATGCGCTCGCGTCGATCGAGCAGGACGCCGGCGCCGGGTCGGTCGCGGCGCGACGTCACCGGATCGAGCACGCGATGCTCCTCGATGACCCGGCGATCGCGCGCGTCGCGGCGCTCGGCGCGACGCTCTCGATGCAGCCGGAGTTCGTGGCGTGGGCGGGCGACACCTACCGTGCCCGACTCGGCGACGCGCGCGCGGCGCGGATGAACCGGTACCGGTCGATCCTCGCCGCGGGCATCCCGGTGGCGTTCGGCAGCGACCGCCCCGTCGTCCCGGGCGCGCCGCTCGCGGGCATCGCGGCCGCCGTGCGCCACGCCGGACCGTCGGGACGACAGCTCGACCCGTCCGAGTCGGTCTCGTACGCCGAGGCCCTGCACGCCTGGACCGCAGGCGCAGCCCGCGCGATGCGGGACGAGGACGAGGCCGGGCGGATCGCGATCGGCATGCGCGCGGATCTGGTCGTCCTCTCGAGCGACCCGACCGATCCGGCGGCGTGGGTGCGCGGGCAGGGCGGGCCGGAGGTCGTGGCGACGGTGATCGGCGGGCGCGTCGCCCACGGCGAGCTCGGGTGATGCCCCCCGTCGCCGCCCTGATGGGCGTCGTCGTCTTCGACTTCGATCCGGTCGGCACCATCCTCGGCTTCACCGTCCGATGGCAGTACGCGGCCGTCGCGGGGATCGCCTTCGCCGCGCTCCTCCTGGCCGGCCTCATCGCGGTGGTGGCGGAGCGCCGGCGCGCCACACGGCTCGCCAGGGACCCGGAGCGGCCCGCCGCGCTCGCCGAGGCAGTGCGCGCCGCGGAGGAGACCGTCCGGTCGAGCGCGTCGCCGGCCCCGGCCGAGGCGATCCCCGCGGAGCCGGCCGCCACCCCGGATGCACCTGTCACCCCGGACGCACCTGCGGCCCCCGATGTCGAGACGGCCCCGCATGCCGCGGTCGTCGCCGTGGACCAGCCCGCCGCGATCGCCGTGGATCCCGTGTACCCGGGCTGGACCCCCGGGCATACCGCGCCACACATGGCCGCGACCGGCGCCGTCTCGGCCGTCGCGCCCGAGTCCGTGCCGGCTCCGGTCGTCTCGGCCGTCCCGAGCGCAGCCGCGACGACCGACGGTGCCTCGACCTCCGCGCCCGAGTCCGTGCCGGCGGCCGCGGCCGCGCCCGACTCTGCGCCCCTGCCCGACTCCGCGCCCGTCGCCCGAGCCCGAGCCGCCCGCGGCGGCTGTCGAGCCGCCGCCCCCGGGCACTGCGGCGGCCGCCCAGGCGGACGTCGACGACCGTCCGTGGCCCGTCGGGCTCCGCCTGGACGACCTCCTCTTCATCGTGGCCGGCGGTGCGGCCGGCGCCGTCCTCTTCGGCCGGCTCGGCTGGGTCCTGCTCTACCTCGACTGGTACCGGGCCCACACGAACGCGATCCTCGACACGGCCGTCGGCGGCCTCACCCTCGCCGGGGGCGTCGTCGGGGGCATCCTCGCCGGCCTCCTCATGGCCGTCGTGCTCGGCGCGCCGGTCTCGCGGTGGCTGGGCGTCGCCATCGTCCCGCTCCTCGCCGCGCTCGCCGGCGGCAAGCTCGCGATGGTGCTCGGCGGCGCCGGCCAGGGGCTCCCGTACGACGGGCAGTGGGCGACCGCGTTCGCCGGCCCCGGCCCCTGGGTCTCGCTCGCCCCGATGATCCCCTCGTACCCAGCCCAGATCTACGAGGCGGGGACGTCCGCCGCGGCGCTCCTGGCGGTCCTGTTGCTCGCGCTCGTGCCCGGCCTGCGACGCCACCCGGCTGCGCTCTTCGCCATCGGGATCGGCGCATGGGCGCTCGGGCGCTTCGCCGTCGCATCGCTGTGGCGGGACCCCGTGCTCGTGGCGGGCCTCAACGGCGACCAGCTGGTGACCGGCGGGATCGCGATCGTCGCCCTCCTCGCGCTCGTGGCGATCGCCGTGCGCGCTCGTCGCGCGTCGGCCCGCGCGCGGACCTAGGGGCGGGCGTCGACCCCGCCACACGCACGGCCGGCCCGGCCGACTGATCCGACCGCGCCTCGACGACCGCGGCTCGAGGGGCTCGCGAACGCCGATGACGTCCGGCCCTGTCGCCCCGACGGTCCGCGGCGGACCGTAGGGAGCACGACGGGAGGCGTCGACGCGCGGTCCGAACCTCGGCCGCCGGGGCCGCGTCGAGCCACTGGCGGGACCCACCCGTTCGGAAGCGTCCCGGGGGGTCGTCACCGATGTCCGTGGCTCGGATCGATCAAACCCGCTCGCCCGCCGTCTGGGTGATCGTCCTCGCCCTCCTCGCCGCGTGTCGCGATCGCGCTGCCGGCGACCGGGGCTGCGGCGTCGGCCGTGACGTGGAAGGCCGCGGTGGGGTCCGCCGGGGCGAACGGGACCGCGACGATCACCGCGCCGGCCTCCGCCGGTACGGCGGGTTCGCTCAGGCTCGCCCTGAAGGGCCTCGCGGCATCCACGCTGTACCCCGTGAAGATCGTCAGAGGGACGTGCGCGGCGCCAGGAGCAGTCCTGTATTCCGGTCCCGCGCAGCGCTCGACGTCTGCCGGGAGGATCGCGAAGACCCTCGCGATCCCGGCGGCCAAGATGAGTGCGATCCGCGTGGCGAGCGCGGTGGCGCTGCGCGTGGGCTCCGGGACGAAGCTCCGCTGCGGCCCCTTCGCCGGCGGTCCCGCACCGTCGCCGACCGCGACGCCGACGCCGCTCGCGGCGACGATCGGCGCGCAGGCGGACGTGGGCGGGCTGACCGGGATCGCCGCCGACGACGCGTCGGTGTGGGTGAACGCCCTCCTCGAGCCCACGGTCTACCGTCTCGACCCATCGACGGCGACGGTGTCGGGCTCCGTCGACTTCAAGACGACGATCGGGAGCCCGATGCTCACGTTCAATGACAGGCCGGCGATCGGCTTCGGCTCGCTCTGGGTGCCGACACTCGACTTCTCCGGCCCTGCGTCGGGCGGGTACGTCATCGGCAAGGCCGCCCTCGTGCGTATCGACACCACGAGCGCCGCCGTCTCCGCCAAGGTCGTCCTCGGCGGCACGATGGCTGGACCGGCGGCCTCCGGCGAAGGATCGATCTGGGCCCTGTCGTACGGCCCCAGCTCGCTCGTGCGCGTCGATCCGGCGACGAACGCGATCACCAGGACCGTCGCCCTGCCGATCTCCCCCGACGACGTCGCCATCGGGCCGGGCGCCGCCTGGGTCACCGGCGGCGGGAAGCTCCTCCGCATCGATGCCGCGACGTATGCCATCACGACGCTCGACCTGGCCGAAGCGCGCGGTGTGGCCGTGGCCGACGGGTCCGTCCTGGTCGGCACCCGTCCGACGGACACGGCCTCCGCGAGGCTCGTCAAGGTGGACATCGCCACGATGGCCGTCACGTCTTCCGTCGAGGTCCCCGGCTCGCCGATCGGGCTCGCCGCGGGCGGTGGGTACGCGTGGCTCGCGCCCGGCGACGAGAAGGTGCCCACAGCGATCGCCGTGTCGATCTCGTCGATGACCATCGCCGCCACGGTGACGCTGCCGGGCGACCTGGGCTCGGTCGCGATCCGGGGCAGGAGCGCCTGGTTCGCGGGGACCGCCGTGGGGGCCGCGGACGTGGTTCGCGTCGACTACTAGCGCCCCCGGGCCTCCACGGGGGCGCACCGCGACCGGCCTCCTCCGGGCCGGGCGCACGACGAAGGGGCCGGCCCAGCGGGACCGGCCCCTTCGAACCGCTGACGCGAGAAGGACCTAGTTCTTGCGCACCCAGTGCGCCGTGTCGCGCTTGATGAACTCGCCGTCGCCCGCCTTCCCGAGGAACTCGCCGTCCTTCACGACGATCCGCCCGCGGGAGATGACCACGTCGCTCCCGCCCTGGATCTCGCGGCCCTCGTAGCAGGAGTAGTCGACGTCCATGTGGTGGGTCTTCGCCGAGATCGTGTGCTTGCGGTTCGGGTCGTACACGACGACGTCCGCGTCCGAGCCCACGGCGATGACGCCCTTGCGCGGGTAGAGCCCGAAGATCTTCGCCGGGTTGGCGCTGATGATCTCGACCCAGCGGGCCGGCGTGATGCGGCCGGCGACGACGCCGCCGTCGTGCATGAGGTCCACGCGGTCCTCGACGCCCGGCAGGCCGTTGGGGACCTTCCGGAAGTCGCCGCGCCCCAGCTCCTTCTGCCCCTCGAAGTCGAACGGGCAGTGGTCGGTGCCGACGCCCTGGAGGTCGTCCTTGATGAGCGCCGTCCAGAGCGCCTCCTGGTGTCCGCCCTTCGCGTCGCGCAGCGGCGGCGAGCAGACGAACTTCGCGCCTTCGAACCCGTTGCCGAGGTCGTCGAGCGAGAGGAAGAGGTACTGCGGGCACGTCTCGCCGAACGCCTTCGTCCCGCGGTCGCGAGCCGACTGGATCACGTCGACGGCGTCCTTCGCGGACATGTGGACGAAGAAGACCGGCGCACCCGCCGCCTCCGCGAGCCGGATGACGCGGTTCGTCGCCTCGCCCTCGAAGACCGGGTAGCGGCTCACGCCGTGGTAGTAGGGGTCCGTGTTGCCGGCGAGGACGTTCTCCTCCGCGACGACGTCGATCGCGATGCCGTTCTCGGCGTGCATGAGGATGAGCGCGCCGTTCTTCTCGGAGCGCTGCAGCGCCCGGAGGATCGCACCGTCGTCGCTGTAGAAGACGCCCGGGTAGGCCGTGAAGAGCTTGAAGCTCGACACGCCCTGGTCCACGATCCGGTCCATCTCCTTGAGCGTCTCGCCGTTGACGTCGCTCATGATCATGTGGAACGCGTAGTCGACGACCGCGTGGCCCTCGGCCTTCTCCATCCAGATGTCGAGCCCCTCCTGGAGGCTCTTGCCCTTGCTCTGGACGGCGAAGTCGATGATCGTCGTGGTCCCGCCGAAGGCTGCCGCGCGAGAGCCCGTCTCGAAGGTGTCCTTCGCGAACGTCCCGCCGAACGGCAGCTCCATGTGCGTGTGCTCGTCGATCGCGCCGGGGATGACCCACTTGCCGGTGGCGTCGATCGTCTCGTCCGCCCCGAGCGCGACGAGCGCGGCGGCCGCCTTGTCGGCGGCGCTGGACGTGGCATCGGGCCGCCCGACGAGAGCGACGATCCTGTCGTCCTCGATCAGCACGTCCGCCTGCTCGCGACCGCCGCCATTGATCACGGTCCCGTTCTTGATGAGGATCCGCATCTGCCTTCCTCCGCATGGGCGTGCGCCGCCCTTCGAGGCATCGATGGTAGTCCTCGGGCAGGAGCCCTACGCGGTCGATTCGGCCGTCGCGTGCGGTCCGTTCGGACGGGTGACGAGCCGTCGTGCGGGAGGGTGCCGGGCCCCGGGGGATGTCCGCGGCACGCCGCGAGGATGGCCCGCGGCGAGTCCGTCAGAGCGTGGTCGGGTTCCCCGGCTTCGCGGCGATGATCCCCACGACGCTGCCGTCCCGGGCCAGCTGCAGGCGGAGCCCCACGGCCCACGGCCCGCCTGCGTCGTCGGTGCAGCCCGCGATGACCTGGCCCTGCTGGATGCTGGTGACCTTCCCGGTGCACGTCGTGCCCGCGTCCGTCCGGAAGCGGAAGGTCCCGCTCGGCGTGTTCCCGATCTGGGACGGCACGAGCAGCTGGAAGCGGCCGCCGGGGCCGCCGGCGAGGATCCCGTCGATGAGGAGCTGCGAGCCGTCGGCGTTCTCCTGGACGGAGGCCTGGATGTCCGTCTGGAAGGCCTGCGCTGCCAGAGGCCTCGGCGCCTGCTTCGCGGCCGTCGCGGCCGCGGGCGCGGGCGCGGGAGTCCCGGCGGAGGCCCTGCCGCTGCCGTTCCCGTTGTTCGCGACGGCGTTCCAGCCCGGCTGGAGCGGGCCGGTCCAGGTCCAGACGGCGACCGCGAGGACCCCGACGAGGGCGATCGCACCGACCGCCGGGCGGACGAGAGCGCGACCGCCCTGGACCGCACGACCGCTCGCCGCGAGCCGCGGCCGGAGCCGGAGCGCGAGGAGGCCCACCACCAGCACGGTGCTCACGGCGTAGATCGCGAGGGCCCACGGCGCCTTCGTGTCGGTCCCGTTGCCGATCCCGTGCACCGTGGCCAGCGCCCAGACGGCGAAGGCGACGACGTGGAAGCGCCGCCACCACGCGTACCCGATGCGGGACCTCAGGTACTCGCTCGCCCAGACGGCGACCGCGAGGTAGCCCCCGACGATGCCGAGCGCCACGAAGAGGGGCCGGTAGTGGCTCACGAAGGGGACGAGGATCTCGACGGGCGTGAACCCGATGAACGGGTCGAGCAGGAGCGCGACGCCGTGGATCCCGATGAAGACGAGCCCCACGAGCGTGACGAAGCGGTGGGTCTCCGTCGTGACGAAGCGCGTGAACAGGCGGTTCTTCCACCCGAGCCCCAGGACGAGCCCCAGGACGACGGATGCCGTGAGGAGGCCGTACGCGAGGAAGCCGCCCGCGCGGGCGACCGCCCAGGTGATCTGGCCGAGATCGGTCATGCGAGAGCGTGGCCTCCAGTGGTCGTCCCGCGAGCCGGGAGGGTCGGGGTCTCGTTCGGAAGGGCGGAGACGCCGGAGGGCACCCACCGGCCGATCCGGTGGCGACGCCCGGCGTCGTCGATGGCGAGGGCGCTCAGCGCGCGAGCCTCGAGGAACGCGGAGCCGTCGGCGAGGCCGAGCAGCAGCGCCGTCTTCGCGGCCACCTCGGCCTGCGCGCACGCGCCGGCGGTGACGCTGACGGACGTGAGTCCGGATGCGGCCGGCAGGCCGGTCCGCGGATCGACGAGGTGATGCAGCGTCCGGCCGCCGCGGACCCAGCGCCGGTTCGCGACCGACGATGTCGCCAGGGCGCCGCGCTCGAGGGCGACCACCTCGCCGCCGTCGTAGGTCTCGACGCCGACCCACCATGCGTCCGCGCCGGGCGGGGTGCCGAGGACCGCCAGGTCGCCCCCGGCGTTGACCGCCGCGTGGTCGATCCCGGCCTGCGCGAGCGCCGCGAGGGAGGCGTCGACGGCCATCCCCTTGGCGATGCCGCCGAGGTCGATCCCGACGCCCGCGGGCATCTGGACGGTCCGCGTGGGACCGTCGAGGAGGATGCGATCCCAGGCGCCGGCCCAGGGCGCGGGCTCGGGCGCGTCGAGGGCGACGGGCGCCACCGCGTCGAAGGTCCGGTCGTAGCCGAGCGACTCCAGGCGGCGGAGCACCGTGGGGTCGAAGACGCCATCCGTCGCGCGCGCCGCGTCGAGCGCGGTCGCGATCGTGTCGAAGAGGCCGCGCGAGACGATGACCGGCGCGCCGGCGGCCGCGTTCAGGCGCGAGAGCTCGCTCGCGGCGTCGAAGCGGGAGCAGCGCCGCTCCCACGCCGAGAACACCGACACCACGATCCCCGCGGCAGCGTCACGGCCCGCGGGGAGGAGCGTCTCCACGTCCGTGCCCATCGCGCGGAACCGGACCCGCGCCAGCCCGGCCGGTGTCACGGCCGGGGGCGCGAAGGGAGCCGGGCGGGCGACGACGGTCACGAACCGCCCGACCGCATGCCGGGGACCTGCCCGAACCCGCCCTGGTTGGCGGAGAAGCCCTGGCTGCCGGAGAACCCACCCTGGTTGGCGGAGAAGCCCTGGCTGCCGGTGGAGCCACCCTGGGCGCCGGACCCCTGACCGACGATCGGCGGCTGGTCCGTGAACCCGGGCGGGGGCGAGAAGAAGTCGGCGGCGGGAGCCTGCGTCGGCTGCTGAGGCGCGGCGTTCGCGGGCCCGGTGGCGTGGCGGTCGCGGGGGTCGTGGCGGTGGTGCCCACCGGGTTCAGGAGCACGATGCCCACGACCGCACCGAACCCGACGGCCGAGCCGACGAGCGTCGCGACCTTGGTGCTGGTGACGGTGCGGCGTGGATCACGCCGGGGGCCCGGCGCGGAGGAAGGCTGCGTGGTCATGGCGGCAGGCTAGCCAGCGAGGCCCCCCGGAGTCCTGAAGAACCGCTGAACCGCCCGAAGATGTGGAGGATCTCATGGAGGCGCCCGCTCCGGGGCCGCGCCGGACCGGGCACGGCGATCAGGGGAAGGTCACGCCCCAGTCGCGGGAGCCGGCCCCTTTCTTCGACGTGCAGGAGACGGCGCCGGCGAGAGCTGTCGGTCTCAGCCCCGCGTGACGTCCCGCAGCGCCGGGATGATCTCGCGGCCGTAGGCCTCGATCTGCTCCTCCTCGTCGCCGTTCATCAGGTAGAGGTTGAACTGGTCGACCCCCACCTCGGAGAGCCGGCGGAGCTTCGCGATGTGGTCCGCCGGGCTCCCGATGATCGAGAAGCGGTCCGCGATCTCGTCGCTGACGAAGGCGGCGTTGCTCGAACCGACCTCGGCGTGGTGGAGGTAGTCGTATCCCTGGCGCTCGCGGACGTAGCCCGTGAGCGACTCCGGCAGGTCGGCGGGGTCGTACCGGTTCACCAGGTCCACGACGTGGTTCCCCACGAGGGCCGGGAACCAGCGGACGCGCTCCCGCGCGACGTCCACCGGCCCGACGTGCGCGGGCGCCGCCGCCATGACGCGGATCGCCATGGGGTCCCGGCCGGCCTTCTCCGCGGCCGCGCGGACCTGGCCCACGAGCCACGCGATCAGGTCCGGGTCGGCGAACTGGAGCATGAGCCCGTCCGCGACCCGGCCGGCGAGGTCCATCGCCTTGGGCCCGTAGCCGGCGATCCACAGCGGAAGGTCGTAGCCGTGCGGCGCCCAGCGCGAGCTCCAGCCAGGTGCCCTCGTACTCGACGCCGCGCCCCTCCGCGAGGTCGCGGATCACGAGCGCCGACTCCTCGAGCATCGCCATCGAGGTGGGGGGCTTCCCCAGCACCCGGCGCGCGCTGTCGCCGCGGCCGATCCCGAGGTCCATCCGGCCGCCCGAGAGCTCCTGGAGGGTGGCGAGCCCGCTCGCCGTGACCGTCGGCTCGCGCGTCGCGGGGTTCGTGACGCACGTCCCCAGGCGCATGTGCTCCGTCGCCGTCGCCATGAGCGTCAGGAGGACGTACGCCTCGCGCCAGAGCACGTGGCTGTCGAAGATCCACCCGTAGTCGAAGCCGGCGGCCTCGGCGCGTCGCGTGAGGTCGACGTGGCGCTTGAGCGAGTGCTCCGGCTTCAGCGTGAACCCGAACTCCATCGAGCACCTCCTGCCGGCCGATCGGCCGGGACGCCGTGGGCGACGCCGCCCGGAAAGCCGTCGCCCGCCGCGCGACGGAGTCGTGCGGCGGGCGACGAGGATACGCCTAGGGCTTGACGAGGTCCCCGTACATGTCCGGCCGGCGGTCGCGGTAGAACTGCCACGTCTGCCGGACCTCGGTGACCAGGTCGAGGTCGAGGTCCCGGATGATGAGCTCCTCGTTCCGCGGGTCGCCGACGGCGCCGACGAACTGGCCGCGCGGGTCGCAGAAGTAGCTCTGGCCGTAGAAGTCGTCCTCGCCGATCTCCGCCTCGATGCCCACGCGGTTGATCGTCCCGACGAAGTAGCCGTTCGCCATCGCGTGGCTGACCTGCTCCACGCGCCAGAGGTACTCGGAGAGGCCGCGGCTCGTCGCCGACGGGATGAGGACGATCTCGGCGCCGTTGAGGCCGAGCGCCCGCGCGCCCTCCGGGAAGTGGCGGTCGTAGCAGATGTAGACGCCGATCTTCCCGACCGCGGTCTGGAAGACCGGGTAGCCGAGGTTCCCGGGGCGGAAGTAGAACTTCTCCCAGAAGCCCTTCACGTGCGGGATGTGCGTCTTCCGGTACTTGCCCAGGAACGTGCCGTCCATGTCGATGACGGCCGCGGTGTTGTAGTAGATCCCGCGGGTCTGGGTGTCCTCTTCGTACATCGGCACGACGAGGACCATCCCCAGCTCCCGCGCGAGCGACTGCATCCGCTTCGTGGTGGGGCCGTCCGGGATGTTCTCCGTGTACGAGAAGTACTTGGGGTCCTGCACCTGGCAGAAGTACGGGCCGTAGAACAGCTCCTGGAAGAGCATGAACTTCGCGCCCTGCTTCGCCGCCTCGGCGGCGTACTGCTCGTGCTTCTGGATCATGGATTCCTTGTCGCCCGTCCAGGTGGCCTGGATCAGGGCGCCGCGGACGATACGGGGCATCAGTACCTCCGTGGGTTGGGGGAGCCGAGGCCCGACCGGGCCCTCGCTCGGCCGGCGCTCCCCGCGGTCTCAGACCGCCACGGTACACCCTGCCGGAGCGCGCGGAGAGCCTCTTGCGCGACGGTCCGGCGCCCGGCGCGCCGCTCGGTGGGTCAGTCGCCGAGCGGGACCACCACGACGAAGGCGTCCATGTCCACGCGCGGCCGTCCCGCCGTGCCGAGCGCCTTCACGGAGATCTCGTGGCGCCCCGACCCGGTGAAGAGCTTCACGTAGACCACGCGACGGACCACCGTCTTCGACGCCTTGCCGTCCACGGTCGCCGCGGCCTTCCCGTCCACGAGCACCTGCGCCGCGCCGCGGTCCGGGCCCTTCAGGGAGATCCATGCGATCTGGCTCGCGGTGAAGGTGAACGTGGCGACGCCCTTCTTCATCGTGTACCGGACGGACCCGCCGAAGTTGGGCGACGACTTGGTGGACTTCCACGTCCCCTTGAAGTCGATCTTCCCCGAGGCGTCCTGGTAGGCGATGACCTTGAAGCGGAGCCCCTGCGACCATTCGCCGGCGTTGCCGGCCTTGTCGATCGCGCGGACCCGGATGCGCATCGTGTCGCCGGGCGTCGCGTAGACGAGGGCCTTCGGCTTGCCCGGCGCGTCGAGCTTCACGGGCGTCCACGTCGCCTCCGCCGTCGGAGCTCCGCTCCACCTCGTAGGCCTTCACGCCCGTCCCGCGGTCGGTCGCCGGGGGCCACGAGACCGTCAGCGGGACCGCCTTGCTCGTGAGCGTCGTGTTCGCGGTGAGCCGGGAGACCGGCGATCCCTCGATGACCGGCGCGACGGTGTCCGGCAGGACGTTGACCGCCAGCGTCCCGCCGAGGCCGATGGCGCTCACCGTGATGGTCTCCGCGCCGGGCGCGGACGCGACGTACCGTCCCGTCCGGCGTGAGCGTCCCGGCCCCGCCGGCGCTCGACCACGCGGCCGAGCCCTCCGGGACGGGGATGCCGTTGTACGCGGCGTCCATCGCCTTCGCGGAGAACGTGACCTTCTCGCCGACGTACAGCGTGGCCGAGGGCGGTCGGATGACCAGCTGGGCGGGCGGGCCCGTCGGCGTCGTGCTCACGAGCAGGATGGCGTTCGCGACGGCGCGCTCCTTCCCGTCGGACGGACGGTTCTGGAGCGTCGCCTCCACGTCGCCGGGCTCGCGGATGTCGATCGCGGTGGAGCCGCCGCCGTCGAGGTTGATCGCGTTCACCGCGCCCTGCGCGGTCATGAGCTGCGCGAGCTCGTCGAGGTCCACGCCTGTGCTGTACGGGGTCTGGCGGCCGTCCACCGTGATGATCACCACGTCCCCGTTCGCGGTCACGCCGATCCCCGTCCGCGGATGGAGCTGGTCGGCCATGGCCGGGCGCGGGCGGATGTCGACCGCGCCGTTCGTCAGGACGTTCTCGCGGCCCGTCACCAGCTGCCGCGTGCCCTCGAAGCCGGGCGTGATCGACGTCGTGAGCGTGACCGGCGTCCCGGGTGCGAGCGCGTCGAGGTACGTGCCGGTCGGCGCGTTGAGGACCACCTGGTCGGGCGAGATGGGCTGCGAGCCGGCCTCGCGCGTCTCGAGCACCGTGAGCGGGTACGCGCCGGTCGGCGCGAGCGGCCCGGCCAGGCCGCCCAGCACGACCTCGATCCCGGAGGCCTCGCGCGGCGTGGCCGGCCCGAATCGGTACGTGTACGCGACGATCTCGCCGGCCCGCCGGAGCTGGTTCAGGCGGTCGATGGGGTAGGGGACCATGTCGGGCCCGGTGAGCGAGAGGCCCACCTGCACCTGGCCGATCGACGCACGCCCGGTGGCGTCCACCGCGAACGCCGGCCGGGCGTCGGTCGCGGCGATCATCAGCTCGCCGTCCTGGACGTGGATCCCGTTGGGGGCGTCCTGCGTCGGCGAGGAGTACCCGCCCCAGACGTCGCCGTTGACGGCGACGATCACGCGGTTGCCGTCGGTCGAGACGGCGCGCGCCTGTGCGCTGACGGTCTCGCGCCCCACGGCCTCGCCCGTCGCGAGGCTCGCCTGGAAGCGCAGCGTGGGATCCCCGGCGCGGGCGGTGACGACGTTCACCTCCTGGCCGCCGGAGCTGTCGGTCTGGACGCGGCCCACGCTGTGCGTGACGGACGTGGCGATCTGCTCGGTCACATCGGCCGCGAAGGGGACCGTGACGGCCGCCGCGTGGACGCCGGCGCCCGCGGCGCTGGCGACCGAGGGAACGGCGAAGCCTGCGGTGGCCGCGAGGATGGCGGCGAGTGCGATCGAGGGAAGGGCGTGCCGGGTGAAGGACCGTACGCGCCGTTCCCGGTTCGGCGTCGTCATCGCCCCCGATGGTACCGCAGGTCCGGGATTCACCCCTTTCACGGGGCCTTCGGCACGCATCGCGGCCCGGCGCGCATGGTGTAATAGCCGCGATCCCCCGGACGGCCGGCCCCCGGCGACGCCCGACGGACCCGTCACAGCGATGCGGCCGCACGATCCGCGGCCGCGCATCCGGCGCCGTGCGGCGCGCACGGCCGACCCATGCACGAGGTGGAGCCGATGGCGACGAGCACCGCTCCCGGGACGATGACCGGCCCCGAGATCGTCGAGCTCACGAAGAAGCACACGATCTTCGAGTGGTCGGCGCAGGCGAAGGTCGACCCGATCCCGGTCGCCGGCGCGAAGGGCAGCTACTTCTGGACGCCCGAGGGGAAGCGCTTCCTCGACTTCAACAGCCAGCTCATGTGCACGAACACCGGGCATGGCCATCCGAAGATCATCGCTGCGATCGCCGCGCAGGCCGAGCAGCTCGCGTACGCGAACCCGTTCATGGCGACCGAGCCCCGCGCGCGCCTCGGCGCGAAGCTCGCGGAGCTCGCCCCCGGCGACATCGACGTCTTCTTCTTCACCAACGGCGGCGCCGAGGCGAACGAGAACGCGATCAAGATCGCCCGGATGTACACGGGCCGGAAGAAGATCGCCGTCCGCTACCGCGCGTACCACGGCGGCACGGCCGGCGCGATCACCCTGACCGGCGACCCGCGCCGGTGGGCGGCCGAGCCCGGCATCCCCGGCGTCATCCGGATCCCCGACACGCACAAGTGGGGGAAGAAGGATCCCGAGCCGGTCGACCAGGTCCTCCGCGAGACGGAAGACGTCCTCATGTACGAGGGCCCGCAGAACGTCGCCGCGATCATCATCGAGCCCGTCGTCGGGACGAACGGGATCCTCATCCCGCCGGACGGCTACATGCAGGGGCTCCGCGAGATCTGCGACCGCCACGGGATCCTCCTCGTCGCCGACGAGGTCATGGCCGGCTTCGGTCGGACCGGGAAGTGGTTCTCCATCGACCACTGGGGCGTGGTGCCGGACCTCATCTGCATGGCGAAGGGCCTGACGTCCGCGTACGTCCAGCTCGGCGCCGTCGGGATGCGGCAGCACATCGCCGACCACTTCCGCGAGAACGTCTTCTACGGCGGCCTCACGTACAACAGCCATCCGCTCGGCTGCGCCACCGCCCTCGCGACGATCGACGTCTACGAGGAGGAGAACCTCATCGAGGAGGCCGCCCGGAAGGGCGAGATCATGAGCGGGATGCTCGCCGAGCTGTACGCGAAGCACCCGTCGGTGGGCGCCGTGCGGAACATCGGGCTCTTCGGCATCGTCGAGCTCGTCCGCTCCCGCGACCCGTACACGACGCTCGCCCCGTACAACGGGACGAGCGAGGAGATGGGGATCATCGCCCGGCACTTCCGCGAGGAGGGGCTGTACACGATGGTCCGCTGGGCGAACTTCTACACGAACCCGCCGCTCACGATCAGCGAGGACGAGCTCCGCGAGGGGTTCGACATCATCGACCGCGGGCTCGACAAGGTGGACGCCGCGCTCGCCTGAGCCGGCGGACGCCAGGTCCCGGGGACGTTCCCGGTACCGAGGATCGCGCAGCGTCGGGCCCCG
>CAWJQZ010000022.1:0-28036 GCA_963844945.1 uncultured Chloroflexia bacterium | reverse complement strand
GTCCGGACGGCCGGCCCGGGGATCGCGCCACGACCGAGACCCTGACGCTGACGCCGTGACCGGCGTGCGCGCAGAGTCCGCGTCGTTCGCGGCCCGTCCGCCGTATCGCCCGACACGAGCGAGGCATCGGCGGGCCGGTTGCCCGTACACTCGGTCCTGTGGTCGGGCGCCCGGTCGCCCGCGCGAACCCCTGGGGATCTCCGTCGATGGTCATGAAGAGCTCCTCAGGTCGGCGCCGCCGGCGCCGTCGCCGCCGCCGGTGCGGTCGTCGTCAAGCGGGCGTTCCCGCCCGCGCGCATCCCCGCGTACCCGGTCCCGGACGGATCCGTCAGCGCCGAGCGCTCGCGCGGCCTCGCGGAGGAGCTCGCCGCGGCGGCGGAGGTCGCCAAGCGCGACGTCGCGACCGCGTTCGCGACCTCGGCGGCGACGTCCGTCGAGCCGCTTCTGCACGGGACCGCGTACTTCCCGCGGATGCTCGAGGAGATCCGCGGCGCGAAGACCTCGGTCAGCATGCTCATGTACGGCTACAAGCCGGGCGACGTCGCGGACGACTTCACGGAGGCGCTCATCGCGGCGCTCGACCGCGGCTGCGCGGTCCGGCTCGCGGTGGACGCGGTCGGCAGCGAGGTCCGGTTCGGATCGAAGGCGCTCTTCGCGGAGATCGTGGACGCCGGGATCCCCGTCGTGATGAACAGGGGGATGATGCCGGACGTCAGCGGCGTGCTCGGGGGGACGGGCCGGTCCGCTGGCCGCTCGGCGACATCGGCCACTTCGACCACCGGAAGATGATCATCGTCGACGGCCGGGTCGCCTATCTCGGCGGGACGGGCATCGAGGACCACTTCAACGACGAGCGCTTCTACGACGTGATGGTCCGCGTGGAGGGTCCGGTCGTCGCGCAGCTCCAGGCGCTCTTCGTCGCCGGCTGGCGGCACCAGGCGGGACGCTGGCGGACGACGCCGCGACGATGGACGCCCTCTTCCCTCCGGTCCCCGAGGTCGGCCCGGACGCGGTCCCCACCACCGTCCTGGTGAACGTGCCCGGCACCGGCCACTACCCGATCAGCGAGGCGATCGAGACGCTCATGGAGCGGGCCGAGCGCCGGATCGACATCGTGAACCCGTACGTCTCGGACAAGCCGCTCATCGACCGCCTCGTGGCCGCGGCCGAGCGGGGCGTCGCCGTCCGGATCGTCATCCCGGGCAAGCCCACGCCGCCCTACCCGGCCGCCGCGTTCCGCCACAGCTACCCGCGCCTGCTCGAGGCCGGCGTCACGATCGTGGCCCATCCGGACATGGCGCACGCGAAGGTCATGGTCGCCGACGACAGCGCGCTCATCGGTGGGTGCAACTTCGACGGCCTGAGCCTCTACCAGAACTGGGAGCTGGACCTCCTGTTCGAAGACGCCGAGGTCGCCCGCGCCGTCTCCGAGCAGATCGTCGACCGCTTCGCCGCGGTCGCGACGCCCGTCGAGGTCACGACGGACCCGAAGACGAAGCTGTGGAACGCGGCGATGGACCGCATCTCGCCCCTGCTCTGACACCGGACGGCGATGTCGGACCAGAGGACCACGCGGTCCGTCGAGTCCGCGGCGATGACCGCCGCGGCGACGGCGGGGGCCGCCGGACACGTTCGGGGTCGTCGTCTTCGTCGCGGCGACGGTCCACCTGATCGCGACGCACGTCGGCGCCTGATCCGCGTCCGCGCGGCCCTCGGCCCCGCGGTCCCGTACTGTCGGCGCCCTGCCGTCGCGTCGCCGCCCGGGCCGGCCCCCCTACCCCGGGTAGTCGATGACGACCCGCCCGTCCTCGATCGTGACCGGGTAGACCGCGAGGGGCGCGTCCGCCGGCGGGTCGAGCGGCTTCCCGCTGAACAGGTCGAAGCGGGAGAGGTGGAGCATGCACGTCACGGTGCGACCCTGGATGAAGCCCGTGTCGAGCTCGAAGTACTCGTGGGTGCACACGCCGGAGACCGCGCGGATCTCCCCCTCGACGTTCGCGACGAGGACCGGCTCGGACCCGTCCACCCACGCCATCTGCATGGTCCCCGCGGGGACGTCCGCGACGGCGCAGAGGTCGATGCGACGCGACCGTCCCACCGTCAGGCCGCGGAGATGGCCGGCGCGGGCGCCGCGCCCACGGCGCCGGGGATGCCGGCCGCCTCGGCCTCGGCCCACTTCGCCTCGAGGAGCGCGCGGAGCCGGTCCTGCTCGTCGGCGAGGGGGACGCGCGAGACGACCGGCTCGAGGAACCCGAGGACGATGAACTTGCGGGCATCGCGCGGGTCGATCCCCCGGCTCTCCAGGTAGAAGAGCTGGTTCGGGTCGATCGGGCCCACGGAGCTGGAGTGCGCGGCGCGCCGGCAGTCCGGCTGGTCGATCTCCAGGCTGGGGATCGTCACGGACCGGCTGGTCTTCGACAGCAGCATCCCGAACTCGCCGAGGAAGCTGTCCGTCCCGCGGGCGGGACGGTCGATCGTCGTGAGGCCCTTGATGTACGCCTTCGAGTGGTCGAGCATCGCCGCCTTGCTCAGCAGGTCCGCGGTGGTGTCCTCGCCGAGGTGGCGCGTGTACGACGTGAGGTCGAAGAGCTGGTCGGACGAGCCGAAGACGATCTCCACCTGCTCGACGGACGAGCCCTTGCCGGAGAGCAGGTTGTCCACCCGCGTGCGGGCGATCCGCCCGCCGACCTGCGCGAGCGCCCAGCGGAGCGTCGCGCGGTCGCCCACCTCGGACCGGCGGTGGATGAACGCGACCGTGCCGATGCGGAGGTCCTGGAGGCTCGCGAAGGTGAGGTCCGCGTCCGCGCCCAGGGCGACCTCGGTGGTCAGGTGCAGGAAGGATTGCGGGACGGTCTCGCCGGCCGCGCAGCCGATCTCCGGGCCGGACGGGACGAGGTCCTCGACGATCGCGGCGCGCGCGCCGTCGCCCAGCGTCACGAGCGTCCGGGCGATGACCGCCCGGCCGGGGACGCCCGCGGCGTAGCGGAGGACGAGCGGGCGCTCGAGGGCGACGCCTGCGGGGATGTGGAGGTGGATCCCGGACGTCCAGGTCGCGCGCGCGAGCTGCGCCATCGCGTCGTCGGCCGGGAGGCGGCCGGCGCCCTCGAGGAGCGCCCGCGCGGCGGCCGGATCGCGCGCGACGAGCGCTGCGAGCGGCTCGAGCACCACGCCCGCCTCACGGGCGGCCGGCGAGAGGACGGCGACGGCGGCATCCCCCTCCCGGATCTCGATGAGGCCGTCAGTGCCCTCGGGGAGGCGCGCGCCGCCGCCCGCGACGCCCGTCGGCACGTCGACGTACGGCACGACCTCCTCGAGGTCGGCCGCACGAAGGTCCACGTAGAGCGTGTAGAGGCGGTTGGTCTCGATCGGCAGCTCGGCGCGGCGCGCGAGGCCGGCGAGCCTGTCCGCGAGGAGCCACTCGGGCTCGGCCGCGGCGGCGGCGCGCGCCGCGATGGTCGCCTCGGTCGCGTACGCGAGCGGGAGGTCGGCAGGGCCGCGACGCGCGGCGCGGGACTCCGCGGCGACCCGGCGTGCGGCGGCGCGGGCGGCACGATCCGCGGCGGAGCCCGACGGCCCCGCGGCGGCTGCCTCGATCGCGCGGTCGCGGCCGGCGTCGCCGCCGGCCGCCGATCCGTCGGTGGGCCTGGCCTCGTCGGCTGCGGTGGTCATCCCAGGGACCCCTCCATCTCGAGCTTCACGAGTCGGTTGAACTCGATGGCGTACTCCATCGGGAGCTCCTTCGTGAAGACCTCGAGGAACCCCTGCACGACCATGTTCGTCGCCTCGTTCTCCGTGAGGCCGCGACTCATCAGGTAGAAGATCTGGTCGGTCGACACCTTGCCCACGGTCGCCTCGTGGGACATCGTCGTGTCGTCCTCCGCGATGTCGATGTACGGGTACGTGTCGCTCCGGCTGTGGTCGTCGAGCAGGAGCGCGTCGCACCGCACGGACGCCGTGACGTTCGTGGCGCCCTCGGCGACGCGCACGGTCCCGCGGTACGTGGCGCGCCCGCCGTCCTTGCTCACCGACTTGCTCACGATCCGGCTGCGGGTGTTGGGTGCCAGGTGGACCGCCTTGGCGCCGGTGTCCTGGTGCTGGTCGTGGCCGGCGAACGCCACGCTCACCACCTCGGCGGTGGCGCCCTCGCCGAGGAGGTAGATCGCGGGGTACTTCATCGTCAGGCGGGAGCCCGTGTTCGCGTCCACCCACTCGACCGTGGCATTCGCGTGCGCGTGCGCGCGCTTCGTCACCAGGTTGTAGACGTCGCGGCTCCAGTTCTGGATCGTCGTGTACCGGACCTTGGAGCCCGGGAGCGCGATGACCTCGACGACCGCGGCGTGGAGCGAGTCGGTCGTGTAGATCGGGGCGGTGCAGCCCTCGATGTAGTGGACCTTCGCGCCCTCGTCCACCACGATCAGCGTCCGCTCGAACTGCCCGGTGTTCTCGCCGTTGATCCGGAAGTACGCCTGGAGCGGGAGCGGGACCTCGACGCCCTTCGGGACGTAGACGAACGAGCCGCCGGACCACACGGCGCTGTTGAGCGCGGCGAACTTGTTGTCCTCGGGCGGCACCACGGTCCCGAAGTACTTCCGGAAGAGCTCCGGGTACTCCTTGAGGGCCTGGTCCGTGCCCATGAAGACGACGCCGATCTTGCTCAGCTCCTCGCGGACCGAGTGGTAGACGACCTCGCTGTCGTACTGGGCGCCGACGCCGGCGAGGAACTTGCGCTCCGCCTCCGGGATCCCGAGCTTCTCGAAGGTCTGCTTGATCTGCTCCGGGACGTCGTCCCAGGACTTCTCCTCGCGCTCGGACGGCTTGCGGTAGTAGACGATCCGGTCGAAGACGATCTGGTTGAGGTCGCCGCCCCACTGGGGCATCGGGCGCGCGAGGAAGTGGTCGTACGCGCGCAGGCGGAACTCGAGCATCCACTCGGGCTCGTCCTTGAACCGGCTGATCTCCTCGACCGTCTCGCGCGTCAGGCCGCGCTTCGTCTCCCTGAGGTAGTCGACCTCGTCGTGGAAGCCGTACTGGTACTCGGTGGAGACGATCTCGCGTTCGACGGTCATGGTTCTTCGGCTCCTGGGAGGCCCCGGGATCGGTGTCGGGTCGGGGTCGCGGGCCCGATGTCTAATTCCGAGTCAGATTATCGGATTTAGGCGGCCGGCCGTCAACGTGAGCGGCTCCGGCTCGCGCGACGGGACGATCGCGACTCAGCCGGCGGGCTCGTCGTCCGCGGCGGCCGGAGCGCGGTCCGCCGGGCGGCGCTCGATGAACGACGGCCCCACCTCGAGGTACCGCGTGACGAACCCCAGCGAGACGATCACGGCGGCGGTCCCGATGCCGAGGGCCGCGATCGCGGTGGTCGCGCCGTCCCACTCCACGGCCTGCCCGAGGAACGCGACGACGAGCGCGACGATGACCACGCCGGTGAGCTTCGCCTTGAGGTCGCCCAGCGACTCGACGCGGAGGGCGTGCGGGATGCCGGGCACCTCCTCGATGAACAGCTGGTAGAAGCCGAGGGCGAAGACGAAGAGGATGGTGCCGAGCAGGAACAGGTCGATCGTGCTCACGGCGTCCACGAGGACCGCCTTCGCGGCCTCGTCCGAGTAGTCCCGCGTGATGAACGCGTCGTACGCATTCACGATGGCGCGGATGAGCCCGTAGACCTGGACCGTGATCGACGCGAGGAAGGACCCGAGGACGGCGAGGATCGTCAGGTAGCGGCTCCCGACGACGATGCGATCGGCGAGGCTGACCTTGGTCACCAGGTCCTTCGGGTCGGTCATGGCGGGAGTCTAGCGGCTCGATGGGCTCCTGCGGAGGGCCGTCCTCGAGAGGGTCGCCTCCGCTCGCGCGGCGCACGATGACGGACGACGGCCCACGGGGAGGATCCGATGGCCGGCACGAGGCGGACCCGGGACAGCGTCGCCGCAGGATGCGGCGAGGCCCCGGACCGTCGGTCCGGGGCCCCGCCGCGTGCAGGAGTGGGCGGCGCGAGCCGGCGTGAGCCGGCGTGAGCCGGCCCATGGTCGGGGGTCAGGCGCCCGCGGGTGCGGGCGGCGCGTCCATGGTCTCGGGGGCGGCGGCCTCGGATGCGGGCTGCCGGCGGAAGCGCTGCGAGAGGCCGGTCTTCCCGCCGTCCACGAGCGAGTACAGGACGGGGATGACGAGGAGGGTGAGGAACGTGGACGAGAAGAGGCCGCCGATGACGACCGTCGCGAGCTCGCTCGCGATGATCGAGCCCTCGTTGAGCCCGATCCCGAGTGGGATGAGCGCGAGGATCGTCGCCAGCGCCGTCATGAGGATCGGGCGCACGCGCGTCTTCCCGCCCTCGATGAGCGCGTCGTGCGTGGACTCGCCCCGCGCACGCAGCTTCTCCACGAGGTCCAGGAGGACGATCGCGTTCGTCACGACGATGCCGATGAGCATGAGGAACCCGATGAGGGCGCTGATGCCGATCGGGCGGCCGGTGACGTAGAGGGCGATGAACGCGCCGATCGTCGCCAGCGGCAGGCTGAACAGGATGATGAACGGGGTGATGAGGCTGTTGAAGGTGACGACGAGGGCGAGGTAGACGAGGAGGATCGCGACCGCCATCGAGGCGAACAGGCCGCCGAACGCGCTGTTCTGCTGCTGCGTGACGCCGGCGAGCCGGACGTCGACGCCGGCGGGCAGGGTGCCCGAGGCCTTGAGGTCGTCGATCTTCGTCTGGACGGACTTGGAGACGCCGCCCTGGTCCTTGGTCGTGATCTCGGCGGTGATCGAGGAGGCGGGCGCCCCGTCGATGCGCGTGATGCTCCCCTGTGCCTCGACCTCGCTGACGTCCGCGATGGCCGCGAGCGGCACCTTCGTGGCCGTCCCCACCGGGAGCGCCTTGAGGGCGTCGACGGAGGCGAGCGCGGTCGGCTCGATGGCCAGGTAGACGTCGAGGTCGGAGCCGTCGGCGCCCTGCACCTTGCCCACCTGCGAGCCGGTCAGCACGCCGCGGACCTCGCCCGCGACCTGCGCGGTCGTGAGGCCGGCGGCGATCGCCTTGTTCGGATCGACCAGGACCTCGACCGACGGGGTGCCCTTCGCGAGGTCGCTCTTGAGGTTGACGATGTCGGGCTGGTCCTTGATCGCATCGAGGACCTGCGTGGTGGCGTCCGCCACCGTCTTCGTGTCGGGGCCGCTGACGATGAGGTTCAGCCCGCTGGAGCTGAACCCGGTCTGCTCGCCGACGGTGAGGTCCCAGCCGCCGTCCTTCACGGGAGCGAGGTCCGCGAGCAGCTTCTGTGTCTGCTGCGCGACGTTGGCGTCGCTCGTGAGACGGACGGTGATGTTCGCGCTGTTCGAGGCGCGCCCGGTGAAGGCGGCCGTGAGCGACTGGGAGCCGCCGCCGCCCTCGCTCGGGATGGTGGTGAGGACCGTGGTGACCTGCGGGTCGGCCTTGATGATCTCCTCGGCCTTGATGGCGCGCTCGAGGACGGCCGCGGAGCCGGTGCCGGCGGGCGGCGCGACGCTGACGAGGAGGACCTTCTCCGAGCCGGCGTTGATGAACTGGGTGGGAAGGCTGGGGACGAGCGCGAGGCTCGCGAAGAAGAGGACGGTCGCGGCGCCGAGGACGCCGAACTTGGTCAGCCGGCCGCGGAGGGCGAACGTGATCGTGGGGACGTACGCGCGGATCCACAGGGACCTGCGCGGCTCGCCGTCCTCGTCGACGTCCATCTTCACGCGGTCCACGAGGAAGTACGCGAGGACGGGGACGACCGTGAGCGCCACGACGAGCGACGCGAGGAGCGCGAAGGTCACCGTGAGCGCGAAGGGCAGGAAGAACTGCGAGACGAGCCCGCCGACGAACCCGAGCGGGAGGAAGACCGCGACCGTCGTGATCGTGGAGCTCGTGATCGCGGAGGCGACCTCGCGCGGGCCGGTCAGGACGGCGGTCAGCCTGTCGTCGCCGCGCGCACGGTGCCGGTAGATGTTCTCGAGGACGACGATCGCGTCGTCCACCACGCGGCCGATGGCGACCGCGAGGCCGCCCAGGGTCATGATGTTCACGGAGATGCCCGCGACGAGCATGAGGGTGAGCGCGGCGAGGATCGACGTGGGGATGCTCACGGCGGCCACGAAGGTGGACCGGACGGAGAGCAGGAACAGGAAGATCACGACGATCGCCATGAGCGCGCCCACCAGGCCCTCGCGGAGAAGGCCGTCGCGCGACTCCTTGATGAACCCGGACAGGTCGCTGACGACCACGACGTTCAGGTCGGGATGGGCGGCCTTGATCTCGTCGAGCTTCGCCGTCACCGCGTCGGCGACGGAGACCGTGTTCGCGTCGTTGTTCTTGCTGACGGTGATGGTCAGGGACGGCTCGCCGTTGGTCCGGGCGTAGCCGGTCGTCGAGACGGCGACCTCCTCGACCTTGCCGAGGTCGCCCAGGCGGATGGGCGTCGGCATCGCCGTCGCGCCGCCGGTGGCGCCGGCGCCCGGGGTGGTGGTCGTGCCGCCGGTCGCGCCGGCGCCGGTGGCGCCCGCGCCGGGGATCGCACCCGTGGCGCCCGCGCCGGTCGGAAGGCCCTTGACGCCGACGATGAGGTTCGCGATCTCGTCGGGCGACGTGAACTCGTGCGTCGTCGAGACCGGGACGGAGCCGCCATCGATCGGGAGCGAGCCGGCCGGCAGCGTGATGTTGTTCGCCTGGAGGACGCCGGAGATCTGCCCGACGCTCACGCCGCTCTCGGTGAGCTTCGCGGGGTCGAGGGTGATCTGGACGCGCTTCGTGAGCCCGCCGGTCGCATCGGCCGCGCTCACGCCCTCGAGGGACTGGAGCTCCGGGATGATCTCGGACTGGACGATCCGCGAGAGGTCGGCCTCCGATGCGCCGCTCGCGCCCGAGACCGAGGCGACGATGACCGGGACGGAGTTGATGTTGAGGGCGGAGACCTGCGGCGTGACCGACTGCGGGAGGCCGGCGGTGGTCAGGTTCTGCTCGATCGTCGCGCGCGCGTCCTTCACGTTCGTCCCGTAGGAGAACTGCGCGACCACGAGGCCCACGCTGTTCGCGGAGACGGACTGGAGGCGCTCCAGGCGCGGGATGCCGGAGATCGCCTGCTCGATCGGCTTGGTCACCTGGTCGGTGACGTCCTGCGCGCCGGCGCCCGGATACGGGGCGATGACGGTGACGAGCGGGAAGTCGATGTTCGGGAGAAGCTCCTGCTGGAGCGTGCTCCACGAGTAGACGCCCGCGATCATGATCGCGACCGTCATGAGGATCGTGACGCTGCGGTTCCTCACCGCAAGGTCGGTCAGTCGACTCACAGGGTTCCCTTTCGATCAGGTGCAGGGTGGGACGCGCTGGCGGGCCCGGCGACAGCCGCGGCGGCCTCGACGAGGATCGCGTAGCCGCGCTCCACGTCCGGCAGGGCGACGGGCTCGACGTGGTCGAGGAGCTCGCGGAGCTGGCGCACGTTCAGCTCGCGGAAGCGCTCGATCGCCGCGACGCCGGCGTCGGTCATCCCGACGACCACCTGGCGGCGGTCGGCGGGGTCCGCCCGGCGGACGAGGAGCCCGTGGTCGACGAGCCGGTCCACGAGACCGCTCACGGTCGAGAGCGAGACGCCGAGGCGCCCCGGCAGCTCGGCCATGTGGATCTCGCCGGCCGACGCGACGAGGTACAGGACCTTGGCCTGGCTCATCGTGATGGGCATCTCGACGAAGTCCGCCGAGTGTCCCGCGGAGAGCAGGTGCATGAGGCGCTCGTGCGCCTCGGTGATGCGCCGGACGGTCGCCTCCCGCTCTTCGGGTGACGGCGCCGCCGGCATGGACGGCTCTTTGTTCGTCATCCTCAAATCTTTCGTATCGCTCGAACTATCGGTTCGCCCGAGACTATATCGGATGACCGGAGATATCGGATTGGACGGACCCTCGAGCCCCGGGTCCCGCGATCGCGGCGGGGCCTCGGCGCGCTACCCTCCGTCGGTGACGTCGTTCGCCCTCTCCAGCCCGGTCGCGCGGCGCTTCCTCGTCCTGCGACACCTGCTCGCGCCGCCGCGCGGGCTCCCGCCCGACCCGGCGAGCGTCCTCGCGGTGGTGGACCGGCTGGGCTCGCTGCAGTTCGACCCACTGGAGGTCGCGGGTCGGAACCACGACCTCGTGCTCCACGCGCGCATCGCCGGCTACACGCGCACCTGGACCGATGCGCTGCTCTACGAGGACCGGGTCCTGTTCGAGGCCTACAACAAGGGGCTGAGCATCCTGCCGACGGCGGAGCTGCCGTGGTATCGGATCACCTGGGACCGGTACCGGGTCGCCCACGAGGGCGCCGCCTTCGACGAGCACGCCCCGCTCGTCGAGGAGCTGCTCGATCGGATCCGGCGCGAAGGGCCCGTCTCGTCCGCGGACGTCGGCTCCCGGAAGGCGATCGACTGGTACTGGGGACCCACGAACCCCGTGCGCGCGATCCTGGAGGCGCTCGCGGAGGCCGGGATCCTGGGCCTCTCGCGGCGCGACGGGAACCGCCGCTACTACGACCTCGTCGAGCGTCTCTTTCCCGCCGGCCTCCTCGAGGAGCGACGGACCGAGCGCGAGTCGTACCGGCACAAGCTCCTCAGCCGGTACCGCGGCCACGGCCTCCTCGGCGCGTCCGGCGGCTCCGAGCTCTGGTACGGGACCGGGTACGTCGGCCCGCACCCGGACCATCCGGGCCGGCCCACCCGCACCGAGCTCCGGGAGGAGCTGATCGAGAGGGGCGACCTCGTGCCCGTGCGGGTGGAGGGGGTCCGCGGCGACCGGTACGTCGTCACGCCCGAGCTGCCGATCCTCGCGCAGGCGGAGCGGGAGGTGGCCGAGGGAGTGCCGCCCGGCGGCGAGGCCCCGAGCGTGACGTTCGTCGCGCCGCTGGACCCGCTCGCGTGGGACCGCGACCTCCTCCGCTCGCTGTTCGGCTTCGACTACACCTGGGAGGTGTACGTGCCCGAGGCGAAGCGCCGATGGGGGTACTACGTGCTCCCGATCCTCTTCGGCGATCGGTTCGTCGGGCGGATCGAGCCGCGGATCGACCGGCGCGAACAGGTGGTCCGCGTCCTCCGGCTGCACTGGGAGGAGGGGTTCGACCCGCTGCGGGTGCCGGGGTTCGTAGAGGCGTTCGCGGCCGCGCTGAGGGCGTACCGGGACTTCGGCGGCGCCGACCGGGTCCTGCTGCCGGCCGACCGACCGTCGCGCGCCCTGGCGCGGGCCGTGACGACGGCGGACGGCGAGGCGCTGGGCAGCGCGGGCCGGCGCCGCGCCGCGGCCCGGACGAGCTCCGGCCGGTCGCCGGGACGTCGGGCCGTCAGCCCCTGACGCGCACCACGGACCAGGGACCGACCGTCCCGGCGGGCCCGCGCGCGCGGATCCGGATCTCGAACGCGGCGCCCACCCGGAGGCGGACGCGGAGCGTCGCGGGCGCGCGACCCTGCACGACGGTGGCCCAGCGGCCGCCGGCCGGACGCACCTGCACGGTCACGCCGACGACCGGCGCCGGCGCTGCGGCCGGGCGCGCGGACCAGCGGAGGGTTGCGAGCCGCGCGCCCGCAGCGTCCCGCGCGCCGACCCGGACGACGCGCAGGTCCAGGCCGGGCGGCGCCGCGGCCGACCGCTCGACGACGAGGAGGACCCAGGTGCGCCGGCCCGTCGCCGCGTCCACCGCGGACGCGAGCCCGATCGTGTCGCGATCGGGCGCGAGGACGATCCCGATGTGCTCGTCCGACGCGAGCCAGTCGTGGACGACGCGCTCGGCCGACGCGACGGCGCCCGGCTCGTCGTTCCAGCCGATCGCCTCCGACGCCGCGGACCACGCGTAGCCCGATCGGTCCAGGAGGTCGAAGGCCGTCGTCCCGTCGGGCGCGACATGGGCGAAGTAGCGGGCGGTGCGCATGTCGTCGGCGCGCGCCCGCGCGACGGCCTCCACGGCCGCGTCGGCGTGCAGCGCGGGCAGCCCGGCCGCTGCCCTGGCGTCGCCGATGAGCCGGACCGCGAGCGCCTCCGCCGCGCCCTGGTCGGCCGGACCGCTCGCCCTCGCCGTCCTCGCGGTCGCGGGGAGGGCGAGGGCGAGGGCGGCGAGGAGGAGGGCGAGCGCGGCCACGGTGGCCCGCCGGGGACGCGGGCGCGCGGAAGAGAAGGTCATACCCCTTAGAGGCAGCGGGCGGGCGCCGCGTTTCAGATGACGCCCGGCGCCGCATGTGGGACGATCGACGGCGATCGTTCGTGATCGGATGCGCGACGCGACACCGCCCGGCGGGCGGCGCGGCGCGCGGGAGAGCGGGCGCGCACGCGCGCCGCGACAGGTACGGAGGGAGCACCATGGCTGTCACGCGTCGCGCCGAGGTCGGCTGGGACGGCGATCTCATGTCCGGCAGCGGGATGATCCGGTACGTCTCGAGCGGCTCGATCTCCCGGCTCCCGGTCACCTGGGCGTCCCGCACCGAGGCCCACGACGGCCGCACGAGCCCCGAGGAGCTCATCGCCGCCGCGCACGCGAGCTGCTACTCGATGGCCTTCTCCGCCCAGCTCGCGCGCAACGGCACGCCGCCGGAGCACCTCGAGGTGGCGGTGGTCGTCACCTTCGACAAGACCGAGGCCGGCTGGCGGATCGTCGGCTCCGAGATCACCGTCGAGGGCAAGGTCCCGAACATCGACGAGACGAAGTTCGTGGAGCTCGCCACCGCGGCGAAGGACGGCTGCCCGGTCTCCCAGGCGCTCAAGGGCAACGTGGAGCTCTCCGTCGTCGCCACCCTCCGCCCCTGAGCGGACGCAGGCCGCCAAGGAGCCCGCGACGCCCGTCCGCCCGGCGGACGGGCGTCGCGCCATCATCGAGACGGAGGCGCGCCGCATGCTGACCGCGATCCTGGGGGCGATCCCGCTCCCGCTCCTGGTCGGCTGGCTCGTGGTCGTCAACATCGTCACGGCGGCGGCGTACGCCTACGACAAGATGGCCGCGCCGCGCGGCGGCCGGCGGGTCCGCGAGCGGACGCTCCTGCTCCTGAACGTCGCCGGCGGCGTGGTGGGCGCGTGGATCGTCTTCCTCGGGATGCGGCACAAGACGCTCCACCGCCGGTTCTGGGTCGTACAGTCGGTCGCGAGCGTCGCCTGGGCGCTCGTCGTGCTCGGGGTCGCACTCGCCTGACGGTCCGCGAAGCGCGGACGGCACGGCGCATCCGGGGAGGGGTCGATGGTCTCGTCCGACTACCTGCGCGACGCCCGCGTCGTGATCGTCGGCGCCGGCGCCATCGGCAGCGCGCTCGCGTACCGGCTCGCGCAGGCGGGGGCGCTCGTGACCGTCGTGGAGCGCGCGTTCCCCGGCTCCGGCACGACCGGGGCCACCTTCGCGTACATCAACGGGACGGAGAAGCCGCCGCGCGCGTACCACCGGCTCTCGATCATGGGGATCCGCGACCAGGAGGACCTCGCGGACGAGGTCGGGGGCGACTGGGTCCACGTGACCGGCTCCCTCCACTGGGCCGCGGCGGCCGACGCCTCGCACGCTTCCGACATCGCCCGGAACATGCGGCAGCTCCTCGAGTGGGGGATGCGCGTGGACCGGCTGGATCCGGCGACGGTCATGCGCGAGGTGGAGCCGGACATCCGGATCGACCCCGACGCGGTGGAGTCCGTCTGGCTCGTGCACCGGGCCGGGTGGATGGACCCCGTCGCGATGGCGCACGGCGTCCTCCGGGCGGCGGTGGCGCGGTACGGCGCGACCCTCGTCCCGGGCGACGTCGCGGAGCTCCGGACATCGGGCGGCGGCATCGACGCCGTCGTCCTCGCGGACGGCACGGTCCTGGCCGCCGACGTCGTGGTGGATGCGGCCGGCCCGGACGCGGCCCGGCTCGCCGCCCTCGCCGGCGTCACGCTCCCCGTGGACCGGATCCCGGGCGTCCTTCTCGTCACCGCCCCCGCCCCGGCGGGGATCCGGCACGTCCTCTGGCCGGCGGACGTCCACGTCCGGCCCGACGGCGGGTCGCGACTCATGGTCCAGCGCGAGAGCCTCGACAGCGACGTCCTCGACGGCGTCCGGCTGGAGGCGGGCGACCCGCGGGTCGAGGTCGCCATGGAGCACGCCCGGCAGATGGTCCCGGCGCTCCGGGGGATCCCCGTGGAGGCGCTCCGCCACGGCGTCCGCCCCGTCCCGCGCGACGGCTTCCCGATCGTGGGGTTCGACCCGTCGGTCTTCAACCTGTACCACGTGGTCACCCACAGCGGGATCACGCTCGCGGCGCGCCTGGCGCTCCTCGTGACGGAGGAGCTCACCGGCGGCGACACGGCGCCGCTGGAGGCGTACCGGCCCGGCCGCTTCTATGCGGCCGACGGCAGCCTCGCGCCGATCCGCGGGGGCGCGGGCGGGGCCGACTGAGAGGGGACGGCGCGGGCCGGAGCAGGGCCGGCCGACCCCCCTTCCCTACCCCGCGATCGTCAGGATCCGGCGGGGGTTCTCCACCGTGAGCATCCGGATCTCGTCCTCGCTCACGCCGCGCTCGCGGAGCCGCGGGAGGAACGTCTCCGCGATGTAGGCATAGCCGTTCCCGCCGTAGAAGACGAGCTGGCTGTTGTCGCAGACGTCCTGCGAGAGCAGGATCCGGTCGCCGTGGCCGCGGGAGAGCATCTCGCAGATGAGGTCGATGACGCGCGGCTCGCCCTTCTTCTCCATCGGCGTGAACGACATCCCGAGGAAGTCGCACTCGAGCGAGGCCCCGCGCTCCACGATCTCGAGCCAGTGCGACAGGATCGGGTACGAGTCCTGGTGGCCCAGGACGATGCGGGACGGATCGGCGCCGGCCTCGACGAGCAGGTCCAGCTGGCGCAGGCCCACGGGCGACATGACCGCGTGCGTCATGACCGCCATCCCGGTCGCGCGGGACGCCCGACCGGCGGCGCGGAAGACGCGCTCCTCCTGCGCGGAGACCCACGGCTTGTGCACGCCGATCTCGCCGATGATCCCCGGCCGGACGCGCGCGCCGTCGGGGCCCTCGCTCCCGGGGACCCCCTCCGCGAACTCCGCGACGATGACGTCGGCGAGCTGCTCGACGCTCCGCCGGTCCACCAGGTCCTCCGGCGGGTAGTACGGCTCGCGGTACCAGCCGCAGCCCATGACGATATGGAGGCCGGTGCGAGCGGAGAGTCGGCGGAGCCAGGCGGGATCGCGCCCGATCCCGCCGAGCGTCACGTCCGCGATGCACGTCCCGCCGGCGTCGCGGAAGCGTGCCAGCTCCGCGGAGATGAGGTCCTCGTCCGCGGTGAGCTCCCAGTAGTCGAATCGCTCCGGGATCCGCCACAGGTGGCACACCGTGTGCTCGTGCGGGAGCGTGAAGCCGATCCCTGCGGGGTCGACGTCCCCCGCCACCGTCCGAACGAACGCCATCGCCTGCTCCTCTCGACTGCGCCCACAGCGTAGCGGCGTGCGGCGGGATGATGCGGACGCCCGCGGAAGGTGCGATAGTGCGGGCGCCATCCGGTCAGCGGGGCGGCTGAAGGATGGCGCCGACTCCGCCGCGGGGAGTGATGCGGCCGGAGCCCGGACCCGATGCATGGGAGGAGACCATGACCCGGAGTCTTCGTATCTCGGCGTTGCTCGCCGTCGCCGCGATCGCCGTCGCGGCATGCAGCAGCTCCGCCACCCCGGCGCCGGCCACACAGGCCCCGGCGACCGCGGCGCCCGCCACGGCGGCCCCGGCCACCCAGGCCCCGGCCGAGTCCGCGACCGCAGCGCCCGCGACGGCGGCGCCGACCGAGGCGCCCGCGTGGGCCAACCCCGATCCGAACAGCCTGCTCGGCAAGGTCCTCGCGGCCAACAAGATCCGCATCTCGACCGACCCGAACTACGCGCCGTTCTCGTCCCTCGACACGGCCACCGGCAAGTACGTCGGCTTCGACACCTCCACCGCGGAGGAGGTCGTGAAGCGGATGAACGAGAAGCTCGGCACGAACATCCAGCTCGAGTGGCAGACCCCGAGCTGGGACCTGATCACTGCCGGCAGCTGGGGCGGCCGCTGGGACATGTCCATCGGCTCGATGAGCGTCACGACGCCGCGCGCCAAGGTCGTCGACTTCGCCGACCCGTACTACTACGACTACGGCGTCATCGCGATCCCGGCGGACTCCACGATCACGAAGATCTCCGACCTCGACGGGAAGAAGATCTGCGTCGGCGCGGCGACCACGTATGAGAGCTGGCTCAAGGGCGAGCTCGACATCCCGGGCGGCATCGCGCCGCCGCCGGCCAACGCCGACATCACGTCGCTCCCGACCGACAACGAGTGCGTCCAGGCGTACCAGTCGGGCCGCAAGTTCGACGCCCTCGTGGCGAACGAGAACAGCCTCGGCAACGCGATCAAGCAGGGCATCCCGCTCAAGATCCTCGACGTGCCGCCGCCGTTCGTCGTCAAGGTGTCGTTCGCACTCGACAAGGGCGGGCCGAACACCGCGGCGATGCTCGCCCTCCTCAACTCGATCGTCGCCGACATGCATGCCGACGGCACCCTGACGAAGCTCTCGAACGAGTTCCTCGGCAAGGACGTCACGCAGGCGCCGTCCTGATCCAGTAGACCCGAGGCCCCGCCGCCGGATGGCAGCGGGGCCTCGTCGCATCCCCGCGGACGCCGCGATCGGCGTCCCGGCCAGGAGGGTGGGTGTGGCATGAGGAACGGGTCATGACCCAGCTCGCGCAGGGGTCCTCGGAGGACCTCGGGGCGCGGATCATCGCGACCGACAGCCGGCGCGCGCAGATCTGGCGCGTCAAGTTCATCGCCGTCTGGACCCTGATCCTCTGCGGGCTGATCGCGTTCGTCCTGTACGCGGTGAAGTTCGACACGACTTTCCTGGCGAAGGCGGTCCCCTACATCCTCGCGGGCGCGGGTGTCACGATCCTCGTCTCGTTCCTCTCGATCGCCCTCGCGATCATCCTCGCGGCGCTCGGCGCGCTCGGCCGGCTCTCGCGGAACCCCTACGCGAACGGGATCGCGAGCTTCTACGTCTCGCTGGTCCGCGGCACGCCGCTCCTCCTGCAGATCCTCTTCATCTACCTCGCGCTCCCGCAGGCGGGGATCGTCCTGCCGGAGCTCGCGTGCGGCGTCATCGCGCTCGGCTTCAACTACGGCGCGTACATGACGGAGATCTTCCGCGCCGGGATCCAGGCGGTCCCGCACGGGCAGACCGAGGCCGCCGAGTCGCTCGGCATGAACGGGCGGACCACGTTCATCCGGATCATCGCGCCGCAGGCGTTCCGGATCGTCACCCCGGCGATCGGCAACGACTTCATCGCCATGCTCAAGGACTCGTCGCTCGTCTCGGTGATCAGCGTCCAGGAGATCCTCTACCGGGCGCAGGTCGTGGGCCGGCCGACCTTCCAGTCGATGCAGACGCTCATCATCGCCGCCCTCGTGTACTGGGCGATGACGATCGTCTTCTCCTACTTCCAGGGCCGTCTGGAGCGCCGGATGGCGACCTCCGACCGCAGTCGGGTAGGCGCGTGATGACAGCGACACCGAACGCCCCCGCCCCCGGCGGGTACGCCCACACCATCCACCCGGCAGAGGTCCCGGGCGCGCTCGTGGAGCCCGGAGCGAAGCCGATCCTCCAGGCGACCGGCATCGAGAAGTGGTTCCGGATGAACCACGTCCTCAAGGGCTGCTCGATGACGGTCTATCCGAAGGAGACGATCACGATCCTCGGGCGTTCCGGCTCGGGGAAGAGCACCTTCCTCCGCTGCCTGAACTTCCTCGAGGAGCCGAGCGCCGGCGTCGTCGACATCGACGGCATCAGCGTCGCCGGCGATCCCCTCCGCGGCCGGTCCCGCCAGACCAAGGAGCGGATCCGCCAGCTCCGCCTCGCGGCCGGGATGGTCTTCCAGGAGTTCAACCTCTTCCCGCACCTCTCGGTCATCGGGAACCTCGTCGAGGCCCCGGTCCACATCAAGAAGATGCCGAAGAACGAGGCGATCACCCTCGCGGAGGGCTACCTCGAGAAGGTGGGCCTCATCGACAAGCGCAACGAGTACCCGTCGCGCCTGTCGGGCGGCCAGCGCCAGCGTGTCGCGATCGCGCGGGCGCTGACGATGCAGCCGAAGGTCCTGCTCTTCGACGAGCCCACGAGCGCGCTCGACCCCTCCCTCGTCGGCGAGGTGCTCAAGGTCATGGAGAGCCTCGCGCACGAGGGCCGGACGATGATCGTGGTCACCCACGAGATGTCGTTCGCGAAGGAGGCGGCCGACCGCGTGTACTACATGCACGAGGGCGAGTTCATCGAGATCGGACCGTCCGAGCAGGTGCTCTCGAACCCACACGACGAGCGGACCCGGACCTTCCTCAAGCGGTTCCTCGCCCTCTGACGGCGCCCCGCACCGCACCGCGATCGTCGCGCCCCGCCGGATCCCGGCGGGGCGCGACGGCGTCCGGGGGCCCGCGCGGCGACCCGCGCTAGACTGGCCGCGTCGGATCCGGCCCCCTTCGCTCGCACCGCGATCGGCCGGCCTCCCTCCCCGAGCCATCCGCCGCGACGGCGCGCGCCGTCCACACCATCGAGGTCGTCGTGTTCATCCGCTGGGGCGCCTTCGTCTACCGACGCCGCAAGATCGTCGCGCTCGTCATGCTCGCGATCGCGCTCTTCTCGGTCCCCTTCGCGATCCAGGCGCCCGGGGAGCTCCGGGCGGGGGGCTGGCTGGACCCGGGCTCGGAGTCCGCGAAGGTCGCCGACCGCCTCGCCGCCGACTTCGGCACGGGGAAGAGCTCGCTCATCGTCCTCTTCCGCTCCGACGCCGCCGGCGCCGACGCGACCTCACCGGCGTTCCAGCAGGCGATCGCGACGACGGTGGCGGGCGTCAAGGGCGACCCGGACGTCGCCGGGGTGGTCGGCTACGCGGAGACCGGCGACAAGCGGTTCATCAGCACGAACGGCGATGCGGCATACGTGCTCCTGAACCTGAACGTCGACGACGAGGGCTCCGTCGCGATCTACCCGGACCTGCGGGCGAAGCTCCAGGCCCCGGCGGGCTATTCGATCCTGGCGAGCGGCTACGCCCCGCTGACGATCGACTCGACACACCAGCAGGAGAAGGACCTGCAGCGCGGCGAGTCGCTGGCGATCCCCTTCACGATCCTCATCCTCATCGGCGTCTTCGCGTCGATCGTCGCGGCGGGGATGCCCCTGCTGGTCGCCGGGCTGGCGATCCCCACGTCGCTCATGCTCGTCTACTGGTTCGCCCAGTGGACGCAGATGGCGGACTACACGCTCAACATCGCGACGATGCTCGGGCTGGCGCTCGCGATCGACTACTCGCTGTTCATCGTCAGTCGGTTCCGCGAGGAGCTCGCGCGCGGGCGGACGGTGGAGCAGGCGACCGAGAAGGCGGTGGGGACCGCGGGCAAGGCCGTGCTCTTCTCCGGGCTCGCGGTCGCGATCGGCCTCTCCGGCCTCATCGTGTTCCCGTTCCCCGCCATCCGCTCGATCGGCCTCGGGGCCGCGATCGTCGTGGTCTGCTCGGTCCTGTTCGGCCTCACCTTCCTGCCGGCGATGCTCGGGATGCTCGGGCCGCGCGTGAACGCGCTGTCGGTCGAGGGCATCATCCGGCGCCTGCGCCTCGGCTCCGGCCACGAGGACGTCCCGCCGTCCCAGGCGGAGATGGAACGGAGCCGCTGGGAGCGCGTCGCCAAGGCGGTGATGGCGCACCCGTGGCGCGTGCTCGTCCCGGTGCTCGCGGTGCTGCTGGTCCTCGGCTCGCCGTTCCTCCAGCTCGAGCAGGGGGTCCCCGGCGCCGACTCGCTCCCGCCGGGGCTCGAGAGCCGCGAGGCCTACCTCGCGATCCAGAACGAGTTCGCGCCGGGCTCCACCACCCCGATGACGATCCTCGCGGACGTCACGGGCGACCCGACCTCCGCCGGCGAACATCGCGGCGATCTCGGCCTACGCGGACAGGCTCGCGGCCGTCGAGGGCATCACGCGGGTCGAGGGGCCGTTCAGCGTCGTCGACCCGGCGACCGGGCAGAAGGTCCCGCTCGCGCAGGTGCAGCAGGCGTTCGCCGCACCGGCCGGCCAGCGCCCCGCGTTCGTGGACGCGCTCATCGCCCAGTACATCCGCGGCTCCACGGTCAGGCTCGACGTCATCACGCCGCACAACCCGTCGAGCCGGCAGGCGACCGACCTCGTCCCCGTGATCCGCGCCGTGCAGGCCGGCGACGGGGTCACGACCGAGGTGGGCGGAGGGGCCGCGCTCGCCGCGGACTTCCTCCAGGGCGAATCCCGGCTCCTGCCGTTCGCCGTCGGCTGGACGATGCTCGCGACGATGGTGATCCTGTTCCTGCTGTTCGGGTCGATCGCCATCCCGATCAAGGCGGTGATCATGACCCTGCTCTCGGTCACCGCGAGCTTCGGCGCCCTCGTGTGGATCTTCCAGCAAGGCCACCTCGAGGGGCTGTTGAACTTCCAGTCGCTCGGCTACACCATCGCCGGGCTCCCGATCATCATGTTCTGCATCATCTTCGGGCTCTCGATGGACTACGAGGTCCTCCTGCTCTCCCGGATCCAGGAGGCCTACCGCCGGACCGGCGACAACACGACCGCGGTCGCGGAGGGCCTCGTGCGGACCGCGCGCGTCATCACCGGCGCTGCGCTCGTCATGGTCTCGGTCTTCATCGCGTTCGCCCTCGCGGACAGCGTCGCGATCAAGTCCGTCGGGGTCGGGATGGCGATCGCCGTCCTCATCGACGCGACGATCGTCCGCGTCCTGCTGGTCCCGGCGACGATGCGCCTGCTCGGGAGGTGGAACTGGTGGGCGCCGGGGCCGCTGAAGCACCTCGCGGACCGGATCGGCTTCGACCACATCGAGGACCTCCCCGACGAGGAGGTCGAAGGGCCCGGAACGGGACCCGGGACGGCGGGAGCGACCGCCGGTGCCTGAGAGCGCGTCGGGGAGCGGCGGCGGCCCGGGGAGCGCCGCGGATCGCGAGCCGGACGTCCGGATCGTCAGCGGCGAGGTCGTGGACCCCGCGGACCCGTGGTCCGGCGGTGGCTCTGCGAGGTCCGTCCACGCGGACGAGGCGGCCCCCGGCTCCGTCACGACCCCCGAACCGTGGGCGGGCGGCCCGTCCGGCGGATACGCCCACGTCGAGGTGCGCTCCTTCGCGATGCCGCGTCCGCCCGGCGGCTGGGTCGTCTGGCTGGGCGGCGGGCTCGTCGCCCTCGGCGCCTACCTCGTCCTCGCCGCCGCGTACCCGGCGGTGGCCGCTGCCGGGTCGGCGGCGGTCGCGGTCGTCGGCGCGCTCCTGCTCGCGTTCGGCGCATCCCGCCGCGGCGGCTGGGCCGTGTACGTCGGCGCGGTCGTGCTCGCGGGCGGGCTCGCGGGGCTCGGTCAGGCGGCCGGCTTCCTCCCGGGCGGCGGCTGGACGACGCTCGCGATCGGCATCGCCTTCCTCGTCCTCGCCGCGTACCGCGCCCGTCGCGGTCCGGGATCCACGCCGCTGGCCATCCTGGGCGCGATCATGGCGGTCCTCGGCGGCGTCCAGGCAGCGGGGTCGGTGATCCCCGGCTTCCCGACGCTCGGCCAGCTCGTCGTCCCGGTGCTGCTCGGCGGCCTCGGGCTCATCGTGATCGTGCGGGCGCTGCGCCGGCCCTGAGCACAGGGGCGCGGTGGCCGCTGCACTGATCGGCGCACCGGCCGTGGCGGCGTTCGGCGACCGATCGCCTATGCGCCCGGCGCGGTCCTCGCGAGGGCCGTGTCGATCGCCCCGGCGAGACCATCCACGATCCGCGCGAGCTCGTCCTCGGTCACCACGAAGGGCGGCCCGAGCAGGATCATGTCGCCGTTCGTCCCGTCCGCGACGCCCGTTCCCGAGTACACGAGCACGCCCGCCTCGCGCGCAGCTGCCACGATCCCCTCGGTGAGCTTCCGCGTCCGCGGGAACGGCGCCTTGGTCTCTCGATCCTCGACGAGCTCCACGCCGACGAGCAGCCCGCGCCCGCGGATGTCGCCGACGTTGGGGTGCTCCCCGAGCCGGTCGCGGAGCATGGCCCGGAGCACCTCGCCCTTGTCGGCGCTCACCGCGACGAGGTCCTCGTCCCGCAGGATGCGCAGGACCTGGCGGGCCGCCGTGGCGCCGCCGATCGAGTGGCTGAACGTGAAGCCGTGGACGAACCCGCCGCCCTCGACGACCGTCCGGTGCACGCGCTCGCTCGCGCCGACGAACCCGAACGGCCAGTAGCCCGACGTCGCGCCCTTCGCGGCGACGACCATGTCCGGCCGCACGCCCCAGTGGTCCATCCCGAACCAGGTCCCGGTCCGTCCGAAGCCGGTCATCACCTCGTCGGCGATGAGGAGCACGCCGTGCCGCCGGCAGACCTCGGCGATCGCGCGCCAGTAGCCGTCGTCGGGCGCGACCGCGCCGAGGGTGGCCCCCACGATCGGCTCGGCGACGAACGCCGCGACCGACTCCGGGCCGGCGGAGAGGATCGTCCGCTCGAGCTCCAGCGCGAGGGCGGCCGGATCGCCGAGGGCGTTGGACCCGGGCTCGTCAGCGCGGTAGGGGTAGGCCGCGGAGACGTGCCGGAACCGCCCCAGCCAGGCCTCGTACGGGCGCCGGAGCGGACGCCGGCCCGACAGGTCGAGCGCGCCGAGCGTGTTCCCGTGGTAGCTCCCCCACCGGGCGATGACGGTCCACCGCTCCTGCTCGCCGCGCGCGAGGTGGTAGGCCCGCGCGAGCTTCAGGGCGGTCTCGATCGCCTCGGACCCGCCACTCACCGGGTAGATGGCGGCAGGGCCGTCCACGGGGAGGAGCGGTCCCACCTCGGCCGCGTACTCCTCGAGCGCCTCGGAGGTGAAGGCGGTCCCGTGGGCGTAGGCGATGGTGCCGAGCTGCGCGCCGACGGCATCCCCGACGCTACGACGTCCGTGGCCGATATTGACGACGATCGCGCCGCCGGCGGCATCGAGGTATGCGCGTCCATCGGCGTCCCAGATGGTCGTGCCCTCGGCGCGGACGGCGACGGGGAGGGTGCGCCCGGGGGCGCGGGAGAACACGCGGCCTGCGACCGCGTAGGGCTCGGCTTCCTGGCTCATGCCGCGAGTCTACGTCGGGGCGGGGGCACGGCGCGGCGCCCGCCGGGCCGAGGTCCGGCGGGCGCCGCCGATGGGAGAGAGACGTCCGGCCGGCAGGGGCGGGCGTTCGCGCCCGTCCGCGGCCGTCGGTCAGACCCGGCCCTTGGGAACGGTCTGCCAGTAGGTCTTGTTGAAGACGATCTTGCCGAGGTGCCAGACCCTGTTCGGCTTCGGCGGCGTGGGCGGGTGGTCGTAGTCGAACTGGAGGAGGGTCCCCTTCCCGTCACCCACCTCGAAGAAGCACATGACCTTGCCTTCGTAGCTCGCGTGCTTCCCGGAAGCCTTCCGGCCCTGGATGTTCGCCGCGACCTGCTCGGCCACCACCGGCGCCTCGAAGTGGGCGGTGGAGCCGGCCTTCGAGAGCGGGAGATCGGTCGCGTCACCGAGCGCGAAGACGTCCCCTCGCCCACCGACCTTGAGGGTGTGCCGGTCCGTGGGGAGCCAGCCGCCCGGCGCCGGTGCGAGCCCCGCGTCGATGACGACCTGTGCGCCCGCATGCGGCGGCACGAGGATGAGGAGGTCGTACTTCAGCTCCTCGCCCTCGAGGCTCTTCACGAGCTTCTCGGCCGGGTCGATCTCCTCGACGTTGAAGAACGTGTGGAGCTCGATCCCCTTCTCCTCGAGGATCGGGGTCGCCATCTCCGAGACGCTCTCGATGGTGAAGGCGCGCCCGATCGGCGAGCAGTAGTGGAGGGTCGTCTTTTCGCGGAGGCCGCGCTCGCGGAGCTCTGCCTCGATGAGGAACGTGACCTCGAGCGGCGCCGGCGGGCACTTGTAGGGCATCCCGGCGATCCCGATGACGATCTGGCCGCCGGTGAACGCGTCGAGCGCCTTCCGGAGCTTCTTCGCCGCCGCGGCGCTGTAGAAGTGGTGCGCCTCCTCGGCGAAGTGGTCGATCCGCTCCGGGAGGATCCGGGACCCGGTGGCGAGGACGAGCTGGTCGTATCCGAGACGATCGCCGTTGTCGAGCTCGACCACCTTGCCGTCGACGTCGATCTTCGTCGCGCTCGCGACGACGAGGTTGACGCGGCTGTCGAGGAGCCCGCGCTCGGGCCGGACGAGCTTCTGCGCGCTCTCGCCGCCCATGGCGATGTACATGAAGCCGGGCTGGTAGACGTGCTGGCCGGTCGAGTCGACGACGGTGACCTCCGCCTGGCCGGCGGCGATCTCCTTCTTGAGCTTCCGGGAGATGAGGTTGGCGGAGAGCGTCCCTCCGACCCCGCCCCCCAGGACGAGAACGCGCTTCATCTCGCGCCTACTTCATCTTCTCGACGATGATCTCGTCGTAGCCGTCGCGCGGGAAGACGCCGATGAGCTTGTGCCCGGCCTTCTCCACCCACTTCGGGATGTCCGTCTTGCTGCCCTTGTCGGCCGAGAGCACGGCGAGGACGTCGCCGACCTGGCCCTCCTTGATCCCTCGGATCAGCTCCATGAGCGGGCCGGGGCAGAACGAACCGCGCGCGTCGATCGTGCGCGTGATCGCGGGCATCGCGGTCTCGGTCATCGTGAACCTTCCTTCGCTGGTGTCGGTGGTGCGGTGCGGTCGGGGTCAGATGAACAGCGGCGCGCTGCCGTCGGACATCAGCCCGATGACGGTGGCGGCGCCCACGGGCTCGCCCATCCCGTCGATGAGGTCGTCCTGCGTCAGGCCGAACATGTCCATCGTCATCTGGCACGGGATGAACTCGACGCCCATGAGCTGGGCGGCCTCGAGGAGCTCCTTGGGGCTCGCGACGTTGTACTGCTTCGCGAGCTTGAACATCATCCAGGGGCCCATGCCGAAGAAGTTCATCTTGCTGAGCTTCCGGTGCGAGATCCCCGGGCGCTGCATGAAGGACATCATCTTCTGCATCCAGTTCTGGCCCGTGATGCGCTTCGAGTCCTTCACGAAGAGCTGGAGGCCCCAGAAGGTGACGAACACGCGCGTCTTCACGCCCATCGCCGCGCTCGTGGAGGCGAGGATCATCGACGCCCACGTCTTCTCGAGCTCGCCGCTGTAGCAGATGATCAGGACGTCGCGCTTCACGGGGTCGCTACCGGCCGGGGTGACCTGCACCTCGGGCGTCCGGGACCTGCTCCACGCCGCGCCCGGCGATGTCGACGGGGTGATCGAGAGTCTCGGTCATCGTTGGTATCCCTTCCCCGCTACTTCTTGCGGAGGACGAAGCGGAAGACGGTGCCGTCCTCCGTCTGCTCGACGAGCTCGTTGCCGGTGGACTTCGCCCAGGCGACGAAGTCGCGCTGGGAGCCCTTGTCGGTCGCGAGCACCTCGATGCAGGCGCCGGACGGGATGTCCTTGATCGCCTGCGCGGTCTTGACGATCGGCATCGGACAGCTCAGCCCCTTGGCGTCGACCGTCTTCGCGATCTCGAGAGCCATGGCGTACTTCCTTCCTTCCGCGGCCCGTGCGGGCCGCGCTTCGTGACGTTCGTGAGGCGTGCCGTCAGATGAAGACGATCTCGCCGTCCTCGGCGGAGAGGTAGAAGGCGGTCACGCCCTCCACGCCGTCGACGATCGGGTCGAGGTCCTCGTCCTCGAGATGGAGCAGGTCCATCGAGAGCGAGCACGCCTGGATGTCGACGTCGCCGAGCTCCTTCGCCTGTGTGAGTGTGTCCTTCCAGCTCGCCTGGCCCGCGGCGCGGAGGGCGTCGACCGCGGCGCGGCCGGCCGCGCCGGCCTCCGGCGAGAGCCCGTGATCGAGGTCGATGCGGTCCTTGCGGAAGGCGTCGAGGGCCCAGTACTGGAGGAAGATGTTCACCCTCTTCCCGAGGGCCGCGGCGCCGGCGGTCATCACCGCGGCTGCCTGGAGCTTGTCGTCGGTGCCGGAGAACAGGACGAAGCTGATCGTGTCGCTCATGGTCGACCTCAGGCTGTGAGGGGGTCGATGATCCGGCGCGGGTCGTCCACGTGCGTGGAGTCGGCTGCGTCGGTGATCTCGTTGAGGCGCGAGAGACGGCGGAGGAGGACGCCGCGCATGATCCCGCAGGCACGGACCACGTCGGGGTCGGCCAGCCGGTAGACGACCTCGCGACCGGAGCGCTCCGCCTCGACGATCCCCACGGCGCGCATCACGGCGAGGTGCTGCGACGCGTTGGGCTGGCTGATGCCCAGCTCGTCGGCCAGCCGGCCGACCTCGCACGGGCCTTCGGCGAGCCTGTGGATGATCTCGAGGCGGCGGGGGCTCGCGAGCGTCTTGAGCACGTCCGCCTGCAGCGAGTAGATGGGGTCCATGCCCGAATAGTCATACATGTGCGAATGTGCGCATATGTCCATGCGACATGCCGACGGCCTGCCGGGGGACCCGCGACCGCACCTGCCGAACGGCCCTCCCGGGGCCGACGGCGGCGGCCCGGCCTTCGGCCGTCGTCGCCGGGGCGTCGTAGCGTCGTGTCGGGACCCGCGGCGGGCCCGACATGCCGCCGACGCGCAGGGGCCGCAGGCGGTTCAGGGCGCCGCGGCGAGCGCCGCGATGACCTCGTCGTCTGAGACCTGGCCGAACCGCACGTAGTGCTCCCCCACCGCGTGGAAGTCGTCCGGCACGGCGAGGGCCACGACCGCGTCGGACGCGGCCTCCAGGAGCGCGACCGCCTCGCGCGACGCGATCGGCGCCGCGGCGATCACCCATGCCGCGCCCAGCCCCCGTGCCGCGATGCAGGCCGCATGGACCGTCGCGCCGGTGGCGAGGCCGTCGTCCACGACGATCGCGACGAGCCCGGCGACCGGGACCCGCGCCCGGCCGGCGCGCAGGCGCGCCTCGCGCGCCCGCGCCGCGAGGATTCGGCCGCCGCCCGCTCGGCGAGCGCGGCGTCGTCCAGGCCCGTCGCCCGCCGCGCCCACGGTTCGATGACGGTCGTCCCGTCCGCGGTCACGGCCCCGACCGCGAACTCCGGGTTCCAGGCCGCCGTGACCTTGTGGGCGACGATGATGTCCAGGCGTGTGCCGGCGACGCGCGCCGCCGCGGCGGCCACGATGACGCCGCCGCGCGGGACCCCCAGGACCACCGCGTCCGCGACCGGAACGGCGTCCGCCGCGAGACGCGCGGCGAGCGCCGCGCCGAGCAGCTCGCCCGCCTCATCGCGATCCCGGAACGGGAGGAGGGCGGGCCGGTCCGGATGCGTCATCGAGTCGCACGGTATGCGTCCGGTCGATCCCCGCTTCCGCGAAGAGCTTCCGGATCGGCGGAGATCTCCTTCGATGAGGGGCCGCTCCCCACGCCGAACGTCCCGAGCCGCACGAACCCGTCGCGGGTCGGGTCGTCGAGGATCGTCCAGATCGCGAACTGCTGGACGCGGAAGTCCGCGGCGGGGAAGCCCTCGAGGGCGAGCAGCGCCGTGAGGTCCTTCGGGAGCGACCGCTTGACGAGCTTGAACGAGTCATTTGACCCGGGCTGGTCCTTGTGCATCTCCGAGCACGCGACGTCGAGGGTGACGGACTCCGTGGCCCCGGGCTCGATCGGGACGATCGCCTTCGCGACGACGACCATCGCCTGGGTCGACGACCGACCGGCGTCGAAGACCGTCCCCGGGTTCACGACCACCCGCAGCGGCTCCCGTGCCTTCGACCGGATGCGGACGTCGAGGCGCTGCAGGCCGTCGCCGGTACCGGTCACGGCGATCTCCCCGGCCGCGACGGCCTTGCGGAGGTCCACCGCGCGCGCCGGCGTGGGCGTGGGCTCGGGCGTGGGCGCGAGGGTCGGCTCCGCCGTGGCCGGCTCGGTCGGGATCGGGGCCTGCGTCGTGGCAGGCGTCATGCCGCCTCCGGACGGGACTCCGGCCTCGTCGCACCCGGCCAGGACGAGGACGAGCGCCAGGAGGCAGAGGACGAGCAGGAGGTGGCCGAGGGAGTGGATCAGGACGCCGTGCCGCCCGGCCGGCGGACGCGGCGCCATTCCCGCAGGCGCATCCGGGTCACCTCGCCAGCGATCGTGCGCCCGTCCGT
>CAWJQZ010000021.1:0-24147 GCA_963844945.1 uncultured Chloroflexia bacterium | reverse complement strand
TCGTTTGACCCCTCCCGTCCCGCGCGCCTACCCTTACAGGGACGACCCGGCCGCCGCCCAAGAACACCAGCGGCCGCATCGTCGGCCCACCCGTCCCACGGGACCGGCGGTTCGCGCAGGAGAGGCGCGACCGTCGGGAAGGACCGAGGGACGGCCCGACCGACCTGACGTCGTCCGGCCGCGAACCGGCTGGACGGGAGGACAACTGCAGATGGAAGTCGCCGCCGTTGCGGTGGTGGCCCTCGTGGCCGTCGCCGTCGGTGCTGTCGTCGGCTTCGTTGCGCGCCAGTTCTGGGCGAATCAGGGGATCAAGGCCGCCCAGGAGAAGGCTGCGCGCATCGTCGCCGAGGCTCGCACCCAGCAGAAGGACCTCATCCTCGAGGCGAAGGACGAGAAGCTCCGGCTCGGACGCGAAGCGGAGGAGGAGGCGCGACAGAAGCGCACGGAGCTCTCCGCCCTGGAGCGCAGGCTCCTGCAGCGCGACGAGCAGCTCGACCAGCGGACCGACATGCTCGAGCAGCGCGACCGCAAGCTCCTCGAGCGCGAGCGCGAGCTCGACCGGGCTCGCGAGGAGGCCGCCCGGCTGCGCCAGGAGCAGGTCGCCGTCCTGGAGCGCGTGAGCAGCCTCTCCGCGGACGACGCGAAGGCGATGCTCCTCGAGGCGGTCCGCGAGGACGCCGAGCAGGATGCCGTCCGCCTGACCCGCGCCATCGAGCGCGAGGCCCGCGACAATGCGGCCGAGAGGGCCCGCGACGTCATCGTCACCGCGATGCAGCGCGTCGCTGCGGACCACACGGCCGAGCACACGGTCACCGCCGTCCACCTTCCCTCGGACGAGATGAAGGGCCGGATCATCGGCCGCGAGGGCCGGAACATCCGCGCCCTCGAGCAGGCGACCGGCGTGGACCTGATCATCGACGACACGCCCGAGACGGTCGTCCTCAGCGGCTTCGACCCCGTCCGCCGCGAGGTCGCGCGCGTCGCCCTCACGAAGCTCATCGCCGACGGCCGGATCCACCCCGGCCGGATCGAGGAGGTCGTCGCCAAGGCCCGCGCCGAAGTCGACCTCGTCATCCGGCAGGCGGGCGAGCAGGCGGCGTACGACGCGGGTGTCCCCGGCCTCCCTCCGGACCTCATCAAGCTCCTCGGCCGCCTCCGGTACCGCACGAGCTACGGCCAGAACGTCCTGCAGCACTCCCTCGAGACGAGCCGTCTCTCGGCGATCATCGCGGCAGAGCTCGGTGCGGACGTGACGGCAGCGAAGATGGGCGGCCTTCTGCACGACCTGGGCAAGGGCGTTGACCACGAGGTCGAGGGGCCGCACGCGGCGATCGGCGCGCAGCTCGCGCAGCGCCACAGCCTCCCGTTCAAGGTCGTGAACGCCATCGCCGCGCACCACCAGGAGGTGGAGTACGCGTGCGTCGAGGCGCCGATCGTCCAGGTCGCGGACGCGATCAGCGCGTCGCGCCCCGGCGCCCGTGGCGAGTCGACCGAGACGTACGTCAAGCGCCTCGAGGAGCTCCAGGCGATCGCCGGGAGCTTCACCGGCGTGGACCGCTCGTTCGCCGTCCAGGCAGGGCGGGAGGTCCGGATCCTCGTCCGTCCCGACGAGATCGACGACCTGGCGGCCGGCCGGCTCGCGCGCGACATCGTGAAGAAGATCGAGGAGAGCCTGACCTACCCGGGCCAGATCAAGGTCACGGTCATCCGGGAGACCCGCTCGATCGAGTACGCGAAGTAGGGGAGACCCCCTCCGGGCGGGCCGCTCGGGCCGCCCGGAGGGCCCGCGCCGGCGTGGCGCGTTCCGGCCTCAGGCGAGCTCGGTCGCGATCGCTGCCGCCCACTCCCGTATCGCGTCGAAGTCGCGGTAGTCGCCGGTGCGGTGCGTCGCGATGATGCCGGCGGCGACCTCCGGCGCGTCGGCGAGCAGGCGCCCGCCGAACGTGCGGTGCCCGCGGATCGACAGGCCGCCCACCGCCTCCGTCACGTGGGGCGTCATGGGGATGTCGTCGAAGTCCGCCGAACGGTCGAGCGGGCCGCTGCTGAACAGCCACACCGGGATCCGCTCGAGCGCTGCGCGGTGCACCTTGACGAACCGGTTCGCGTCGCGGAGCCAGGTGGCGGAGTAGAGCCCGCTCCCCAGGACCACCGCCCGGTACGGGCGGAGTGTCTGGACATCCGCAGCAGGCCGCACGTCGGCCGCGACCCCGCGCTCGCGGAGCGTCGAGGCGATGACGGCGCAGATCTCCGCCGCGGACCCGTGCTTGGTCGCATACGCGACGAGGACGGTGGGGCCGTCGGGCGCGTCGTCGGCCGGCCGCGTGGCCGGAGGCTCGGACGGTTCGGTCATGACGATCCGAGTGTACCGGCGGCCGGGCAGGATGGCGGGGTACCATCGCGGGCGTGGATGCACCCCTGACGACCCCGGATCGCCCGCGGACGGGCCCGCGCTGTCGCGTGCTCATGATCGGCGACATCATCGGCAAGCCCGGCCGCATCGCCGTCGAGCACCGCCTGGGCCCGCTCCGGGCCGAGCGGGAGATCGACTTCGTGGTCGCGAACGGCGAGAACGTCGCGGGAGGGCTCGGGCTCACCGAGTCGACGGCGGAGGCGCTGCTCGCCGCCGGGGTCGACGTGATCACCTCCGGCAACCACATCTGGGACAAGCGGGAGATGTACCCGTACCTCGAGCGCGCCGAGCGCGTGCTCCGGCCCCTCAACTACGGCACGCACGGGGTCCCCGGCCGTGGGTGGGGGATCTTCAGCGCGATGGACGGCACGGACCTCGCGGTGATCAACATGCAGGGCCGCTCGGCGATGATCCCGATCGACAACCCGTTCACGGACATCGACCGGCTCTTCGACGAGGCCTCCGAGGCGCTGCCGCCGGTCCGCCTCCTGGACTTCCATTGCGAGCTCACCAGCGAGAAGCAGGCGATGGGGATCCACCTCGACGGGCGGGCGTCCATCGTCTCCGGGACGCACACGCACGTCCCCACTGCCGATGAGCGGATCCTGCCGAAGGGGACCGCGTTCCAGTCCGACGTCGGGATGACGGGGCCGCTCAACAGCGTGATCGGGTTCGACCCCGCCACGGTGCTGCCGCGGTTCATGAACGGGCTGCCGACGCGCTTCGAGGTGGGGGGGTGGCCCGTCGTGCTCAACGCCCTCCTCGTCGACGTCGACCCGGCCACGGGCCGTGCACTCACGATCGAGCGGATCCGGGAGATCCTCCACGACTGACGCCCCGTCGCCGCCGGACGTGGACCCGGAGCCGGCACGGCGTGGGTCAGACGTCCACGGAAGCCGGGCGGTCGTGGAGCCGACTCGATGGTAGAGTCCCGCCTGCGATGATCCAGGCGCGGCCCGGTCGGGCCCTCCCCGTGCTGGACGACCCGGCGAACCCGTCCGTCGCCCGGGAGTCGCTCCATGCCCTCGACGACCGCCTCTCGGAGTTCCGCCCGGAGGAGGTGCGGCGGCCCAGCTTCTTCGTCTGGACGCTCGGCTGCCAGATGAACCGCAGCGACTCGGAGGAGATGGCCGGCCGCCTCCTCGCCGCCGGCTGTCCCGAGGCGGCAGGCCCCGACGACGCCGACCTCCTCGTCATCAACACCTGCGCCATCCGCGAGACCGCCGAGGCGAAGGTGGTCGGGCGCCAGGGCCGGCTGGCAGACCTGAAGGCCGCCAACCCGGCGATGCGGGTCGTCCTCACCGGATGCGCGGTCCGCGAACTCGACCGTGCCCGCCTCCCCCGGAAGTACCCGGCGGTGGACCTCTTCCTCCGCCCCGACGAGGAGCCCGAGATCGTCGAGCGCCTGGGGCTCGCCTCGGCGCAGGCGCCGATCGGGATCGCGTCCGGTGTCGACACCGCCCGGACGACCGTCGTGAATCGCACGGTGGTGAGCGCCGCCGACATGCTCCCGGCGACGCGGGCCGAGGTGGTCGCGGCCGGTGCCGTGCGACGCGGCTCCACGGTCTCCGCGTGGCTGCCGATCGTCTACGGATGCGACAAGACCTGCACCTACTGCATCGTCCCGTTCACGCGCGGCCCGGAGCGGAGCCGCCCGTTCGACGACATCGTCGCGGAGGCTCGCACGCTCGCCGGCGCGGGATACCGCGAGGTGACGCTCCTCGGGCAGAACGTCAACAGCTACGGCCACGACCTGCCGGCGGAGGACCGCTTCGCGCACGTCCGCACCGAGCGGACGACCGGCCGGCGGATCGAGCGCGCCGACCGGCCCGACCTGGCGGAGCTGCTGCGGGCGATCGACTCGATCGAGGACCCCGACGGCGGTCCAGCGATCCCGCGCCTGCGCTTCCTCACGTCGCACCCGTGGGACCTCTCGGACCGGCTCATCCACGCCATGGCGGAGGCGCGGTCGGTCTGCGAGCACCTCCACCTGCCCGTCCAGTCGGGCGACGACGCCGTCCTCCGGCGCATGGGCCGGCAGTACACGATCGACCACTACCTCGACCGGATCCGCGCCCTGCGCGCAGCGGTCCCGGGGATCGCCCTCTCGACCGACGTGATCGTCGGGTTCTGCGGCGAGACGGACGAGCAGTACCGCGCGACGCTCGACCTGCTCGAGGAGGTCCGTTTCGACCAGGTCTTCGCCGCGGCCTTCTCCCCGCGGCCGGGGACCCCCGCCTCGCACCTGCCCGACGACGTCCCGGCGGCCGTGAAGCGTGCGCGCCTCAACGGCCTTCTCGCACTGCAGGAGGGCATCGGGCTCGAGCGCAACCGTGCCTGGCTCGGCCACACGGTGGAGGTGCTCGTGGACCAGGCCGCATCCGAAGGCGGGCACACGCATGACGACCCGGCAGGGGAGGGGTCCGGTGGCGCCACTCGCGAGGGCGGCACGGCGGCGGTCGACGCAGACGACCCGGCGCGCCCCCTGGTCCCCGGGCCGGGCGAGGTCCGCCTCGCCGGCCGCTCGCGCGAGGGGAAGCTCGTCCATCTCGTCGGCGGACCCGGGCTCGTCGGCTCGCTCGTGACGGTCCGCATCGTCCACGCCGGGCCGTTCTCGCTCCGGGGCGTCCTCGCCTGAGCGGCGCGGGGGTCCCGCCCCTCGTCGTCCTCGCCGGCCCGACCGCCACGGGCAAGACGGCGCTCGCCGTCCGGCTCGCCCTCGCTCTCGGCGAGGACGGGCGCCCCGTGGAGGTCATCTCGGCGGACTCCCGTCAGGTGTACCGCGGGATGGACGTCGGCACGGCCAAGCCGACCCTCGCGGAGCGGCACGGAATCGTCCACCACGGCCTCGACCTCGTGGACCCGGACGAGGACTTCAGCGTCGCCGACTTCGCGGCACACGCGCGCGCCTGCCTCGCCTCGATCGCCGAGCGGGAGGGCGTGGCGATCCTCGCCGGAGGGACCGGGCTCTGGCTGCGCGCCGTGGCGACCGGGCTGGACCTCGACGCATCGCCGCACGACGCCGACCTGCGCGCCCGCCTCGACGCCGAGCTGGAGGCGGACGGGCTCGCGGCCCTCGCCGGGAGGCTCCAGGCGGTCGCGCCCGCGCTCGCGGACCACACCGACCTGCGCAATCCGCGACGGGTCGTACGTGCGCTCGAGGTCGCGCTGCTGCGCGGCGATGGGCCGCCGCCTCCGCCCGCCGGGTACCCGGGCCCCGTCGCATGGATCGGCCTCGACGTGGAGGACCGTGCCCGGCACCGGTCGTGGATCGCCGCGCGGGCCGTCGGCCAGCTCGACGGCGGTCTCCCCGAGGAGGCCGCCCGGCTGCGGGAGCGGTACGGCGAGGCGCAGCGTGCGTTCAGCGCCATCGGCTACCGGGAGGCGTGGGATCTCCTGGACGGCCGCATCGACCGCGACGGCTTCCTCGCGACGAACGCGACGCGGAACGCGGCCTTCGCGCGACGCCAGCGGACGTGGTTCCGCGCCGAGCGCGCCATCACCTGGTTCGACCCGTCGACCCGCGATCCGCTCGACGCCGCGCTCGCGATCGCGCGGGCGCTCCTCACCACGGCCACGGGCGGGCGCGGCCCGGCCGAAGGCGACGGGAGCCCGGCCTCGGACGGCCCCGCATCCGCCGCGGCCCTATCCTTGCCCTCGTGAGCCCCCGCACCACGATCGACCTCGCGCCGCCCGTCGAGAAGGCGTTCCTCGTCGCCGTCGACACGGGCGGGGACCCCGGCTGGACCGCGGAGGACTCGCTCGCGGAGCTCGCGAGCCTCGCGGACACCGCGGGTGCCGAGGTCGTGGGCGCCGAGTGGCAGAACCGGCGTCACGTGGACCCGGCGTGGTACGTCGGCAAGGGGAAGGCGCAGGACCTCGTCGCCGCGAAGGCCGAGACCGGGTTCGGGATCCTCATCGCGGACGACGAGCTCAGCCCCACCCAGCAGCGCACCCTCGAGCAGCTGCTCGGCGTGAAGGTCATCGACCGCTCCCGCCTGATCCTCGACATCTTCGCGATGCACGCCCAGACCCGGGAGGGCCGGCTCCAGGTCGAGCTCGCCCAGCTCGAGTACCAGCTCCCGCGGCTGACGCGCATGTGGACGCACCTCTCGCGCACCGGCGGCGGGATCGGGACGCGCGGGCCCGGCGAGACCCAGCTCGAGACGGACCGGCGCGTCATCCGCGAGCGGATCAAGAAGATGAAGCAGCGCGTGGAGGAGGTCCGCCAGCAGCGGCGCGTCGCGTCGCGGGGACGCGACCGCCGCCTCGTCCCCACCGTCGGCATCGTCGGGTACACCAACGCGGGGAAGTCCACCCTCCTCAACTCCCTCGTGGGGGAGGAGGTCACCCGCGCCGAGGACCGCCTCTTCGCGACCCTCGACCCCACGAGCCGCCAGGTCCGCCTCGGCGACGGCCAGACGGCGGTCGTCACCGACACCGTCGGCTTCATCCACAAGCTGCCGCACCAGCTGATCGAGGCCTTCCGCGCGACGCTCGAGGAGGTGAACCGCGCGGACGTCCTCATCGAGGTCGTCGACGTCTCCGACGCCCACGCCGCCGAGCACCGGGCAACCGTCCAGCAGGTCCTCGACGAGCTCGGCGCGGGCACCAAGCCGCGGCTCGTCGCCCTGAACAAGGCGGACCTCCTCGACCCGGAGGATGCCGAGGACGAGGTCGAGGGCGCCGGCGGGACGGGCACTGCCGGTCGCGTGGCGCCCGGGGCGGTCCTCGTGAGCGCGCTGACGGGCGCGGGCCTCCACGAGCTGCGCGACGAGGTCGCGGCCCTGCTCGCATCGCTCTGGGTGGACATCGACGTCGTGGTCCCGTACGCGGAGGGGGCGCTCCTCGCGCAGGTCCGTGAGCGCGGCGCGACCGAGATCGCCTACGACGAGCAGGGGGCGCGCGTCGTCGGGCGCGTCCCTCCCGCCGTCGCCGCCGCCCTGCGGCGCGGCGCAGGCATGGAGGACGAGCCGGAGGTCGAGGCCTGGGAGGCCGACGCCGCGGTCCCTGCGCGTGAGGCGGACGAGGCCGACGACCTGCCGGAGGCATGATGTGGACGCCCGATTGTGGGCGGACTGTGGACGGGTGCGCGCTTTCGCGCGAGATCGCCGGAATCTCGTGGATAACCCGCTGGACGCCCGCAGGGCGCCCGGGATACATTCCTTCTTGCCCGGAGGGGCGATGAACCGGACAGCGAGAAGGCAGGCTCTTGAGTCAGCCGGACCGGTGAGCGGGGAGTGGTTCCTCCGGGCGTTTCTTCGTGCCCGGCGGGCCGGACGGGCCTGATGGCCCTCCCCGAGAGCGTGGGCACGCACAGGACCCCGATCGCGGCGTCGGCGACCGCCCGAGCCCTCGCGATCGCTCTGCCCGTCCTGCCGTGGATCCTCGTCCTCGCCGGCGCCGCCGAGCGCCCGCTGCGGATCCCTGCCCTCGTCGTCGCGGTCGCCGGCCTGCTCATCGCCGGCACGCGCCTCGGCGAGCGCGCCCGTGCCGCGTGGGCCGCGCCCGTCCCGGTCGCCGCGCTCCTCGTCCTCGCGCTCGTCCCGGAGCCCACCGCGCTTGCTGCCGCGGCGGACTGCGGCTCGCTCGCGCCCCTGCGCGTCGTGCGCCGGGTCCTCGAGATGTCGGCCGTCCTGGGAGTCACCTTCCTCGTGTGGCGGGTCGGCCGGGTCCCGTCGCAGGCGCTCCGCCTCCGACGCCCGTCCCGCGTCGTCGGGCTCGTCTCCGTCGTGGCCTTCCTCGCGGCAGCCCCGCTCGCCGTGGCGGTGGGCCCGGCCCTCGCCGAGCCGTTCTTCGGCCGCGTGTCGCTCCCGGCGACCAGTCTCATCGCCCTCGTGCCTCTCCTCGTCGCGGCGCTCGCGAACGCCGTGCAGGAGGAGGTCGTCTACCGCGGTGCCTGGCTCGGGTGGGGCGAGGTGGCAGCCGGCCCGGTCATCGCGACCGCCGCCCAGGCGCTCGCGTTCGGCCTCGCGCACACGGGGACCGACTTCTCGGGCCCACAGCTGCCGGTCGTCGCCGCGATGACCGCGGGCGGCATCGTCGCGGCGCTCCTCGCGCGACGGACCGGGACGCTCGCGCTGCCGATCGCGCTGCATGCCGCAGCGGACGTCCCGATGGCGCTCTATGCCGTCTGCGGGGGCGCGTGACCTGCGTCCGAGGCGGTACTTTCGGGCCCGTCGCGAGTGGTGCACGGACGTCGACTTTCGGGACTTGCGCGCCCGCGCAGGAGTGCTATGGTCGGTGATGACAGGAGCCCGCGAACCACTCCGCGGGCCACCGCGAGGCACGAGGCGACGATGTCCACGGCCAGGGAACCGATCCTTGATCGGAGCAGGCGAACCCCCACCGGGGGGGCGGCCCTGCGTGTGACGGCCGACGCGACCCGTGGGACCTCCAACCTTGCGACACGGCCCCGCGCGGGCAACATCAGCACCGAGACCCGCGCCGGCGCGTGAGGCGGTCGGGGGCAGCGTCCCCGCCCGCCATGCTGAAGCAGCACGAACCGGACCGGCGCCCGAGCCACGGACGCCGGTTCGTCACGTTCGGGCCGGACGGGGGAGGGGAGCCCCCGCGACGGCCGTCGTCGGACCGGCCTCCGGCGACCGCGTCTCGTCTTTGCGCACGGACACTCCGGGCGTCGGCGCGGTGCCACCCGGAGATCAGCCGGCGCGCCGCCAGGCGCGGACATAGTCCTGCTGCTCGCGCTGCGTGAGCGAGTGCTTCCGCCCGCGATGCACGCGGTCGATCGCCTCGCTCGGGTCGATCCCGGCCTCGACGAGGACGCAGGCGGCCGTCATCCCGGACCGGTCGATCCCCCCGCGGCACGCCACGGCGACGGTGTCACCGCTCCGCAGCCGCGAGACCAGGTCCTCGATCGCCCGGTGATAGGCCGGATCGCGCTCGGCCGTCGGGATGCGTGGGTCGCGGATCGGGAAGCGGATGAGCTCCACGCCCGCCTGTGCGAGCGCCGCCGGGAGGTCGGGCAGGAGGCACCACTCCAGCTCGTGGTCCTCGACGAGGAGCAGCATCGCGCTCACGCCGCCGTCGGCGAGCGCCCTCGCGTCGACGTCGACGTCGCGCCAGTGCGGGCCGGAGTACCCCTCGCGCTTCTTCCCCGGGAGGAAGGTCACGATGAGCGTGCCCGCCTCCGCGCCGCCGGTCCCCGCGAGGTCGATCCGGTCGAGCTTGAGAGGGGAGTGGGTGCTCGTGCGCGTCCTCCGGTACCAGCTTCCGGTCGTCCCGACGAGATCGTCCACGAGCGGCGTGGCGACCTCTGCGCCGCGCATCCCCCTTCGCCAGGCGACCGGGATGCCCTGCCATCCCCAGTGGACGCCCGCGAGCCCGCCCGCGATCGCCGCCGTCGTGTCCGTGTCGTTCCCGTACTGCACCGCCCGGACGATCGTCTGCTCGTAGCTCTCCGCCTCCGCGAACGCGTCCCACGCCGACCAGAAGCTGTCCACGACGTAGCCGCGTCCGGTGCGCGTCGACCACGCCTCGATCGCGTCGAGGGCTGCGAGATGGTCCCGGAGCGACCCGTCGCCCGCATATGCCTTCCGGAGAGAGCTCCGCGCCGCCGCGAGCGCGTCGGCGGGCTGGTCACCGTGCAGCAGCCGCCGGACCAGGAGCGAGTAGAGCGCACAGGCGACCTGGCACTGCACGTTGCCGTGTGTCACGCGCGATGCGGCGTGCGCATGGCGGACGAGGTCGCCGTCGCGGACGGTGCGCGCCGGGTCGCGCGGACGAGAGCGCGGTGCGCGCTCCACGAGGGCGAGCGGGAGGATCCGCATGAGCGAGCCGTTCCCCGCGGCATGCTCGTCCGTCGGGCCCGCCTCGACCGCCCGCGTGCCGACGCGGAGCGCATGCATCGCGGCGGAGGTGGTCCCACCGATGTCGAACTTCCCGTCGCCGTCGGGCGTGTAGGCGCCGTCGTCCGCCCAGGACAGGGCGCGCCGCCCCTGATCGTCCGTGTCGAACCCGGCATGGAGGAGGGAGTCGAGCAGGGCGAGCATGAGCGCGCCGTCGTCGCTCCACGTCCCCGCCGGCTGGTGCCACGGCCCGCCGGCCTTCCCGAAGACGACCTCGCCGATCGCCGATGGGGGAGTGAACTCGTACGGAACGCCCGTCGCGTCCCCGATCAGGTGTCCCCAGATGCCTCCCGCCAGACGAGAGGCGAGCGTGATGGTCTCGGACATCGCGCGCCCCCTTTCCCGGTCTCACCGCCGGCGCCACCCTGGCGTCCGCGGGCTGGACCGAAGCTCTTGACTATTATACACACGGCGCGTATAAGTCTCCCATGCGGCTGATGAGGCAGGGGGAGGCGGTCGATCCGCAGGAGCACGGCGACGACGAGGCCGCGTTCCTCTCCTCCTACGACCTGAGCGACTACCCGCGCCCCTCGCTCACCGTGGACATCGCGATGCTGACGATCGTCGACGACGCGGTCCACGTGTTGGTGCGCCGGCGGACGACGCAGCCCGGGAAGGGCCTGTGGGCGCTGCCGGGCGGCTTCGTGACCCTCGACGAGTCGCTCGACGACGCTGTGGAGCGCATCCTCGAGCGCGAGACCGGCCTCCGCGGCGTGTACACGGCCCAGCTCGCGACATTCGGTGCGGTGGGCCGCGACCCTCGCGGCCGCGTGGTCACGGTCGCGTACTACGCGCTCGTGCCCGCCGAGCGGCTCCTGGAGGCGGTCGCGGCGCGTCCCGGCTGCGTCGTGGCGCGGGTGGAGACTGTCGCCGAGGACGGCTCTGACGCGGTCGTCGGCGACTCCGACGGCGTCCTTGGGCTCGCCTTCGACCACGCCGCGATCGTCGGGGCGGCGCTCCGACGCGTGCGCGGGCGCCTGTGGTACGCCCCGGTGGCCTTCGCGCTCGTCCCGGAGGAGTTCACTCTCCTCGACCTGCAGCGCGTGTACGAGGCGGTCCTGGGCCGGCGGCTCGACAAGAACGGCTTCCGCCGCCGGCTGCTCGCGTCGGGGCTGATCGCGCCGCTCGGGCGCAGACGGGAAGGGCTCCGCGCGCGACCGGCCGAGCTCTTCCGGTTCGCGGGCGACACGGCCGACATCTGACGCCGGCGGGTCGTGACTCGTCCCAGTCACTTCCGATAAGGTAAGTTATGTCCGTTACCTCGAGCGGCGCCCCTGCAGCAATCGGCCAGCGGGCACCCACGCGGGTGACGACGCTGGAGACGGCGCTGGGGCGCGCAGGGCCGACCCTGACAGGCAGGGACCGTCGCGCCTATCGCCGCCGCGTGAGCCATGCCGGCCACGCGCGACGGCGAGCCCCGCGGCGCAGAGGCCCCGAGGCGTGCCGCGGCAGCGGCGCGGTCGCGTCCGCGAGCGCACAGGGCTCCCGGAAGAAGCGGCCCTGACCGTACTGGACACCCATCCGGCGCACGACCTCGAGCTCCGACCGGGTCTCGACGCCCTTGGCGGCGACGCCGATCCCCATCCCGCACGCAAAGGTCACGAGGGAGGAGGCGATCGCCGCCTTGTTCCGGTCGCTGTCGACGCCGCTCACCAGGCTGGCGTCGAGGTTCACGCTGTCCGGCGCGAGCGCGAGGATATGGCGCAGGCTCGCATACCCGGAGCCGACCTTGTCGACGGCGAGCCGCAGCCCGGCGGTGCGCAGGGGGTCGACCGCACGTGCGAACGCGGCGTAGTCATCGACCGGCGACCCCTCCCCTACCTCGAGCACCACGCGGGTCAGGGGGAGGCCGGCGAGGGCCTCGGCGAAGCGCGGATCGACGATCGTCGGTGGCGAGGCGTTCAGCGACACGAAGCGATCGCCGATCGCGGGATCCGTCAGCGCCGCGGCCTCGACGCGCAACGCTGCGAGCTCCAGATCGACGCGCCGCCCGACCCTCTCGGCATCCTCGAACCAGGCCCGTGAAGCCTGTACCGGCGGGCCGGGGAACCATGCGAGCGCCTCCACGCCGACGACCTCCCAGCGCACCAGGTCGACGATCGGCTGGTAGACGGGAACGATCGCGCCCGGCGTCAACGCCTGGTCGATCCGGCCCTGGATCTCCCGGTCATTCACGTGGACGTCGTCTTGCTGCGGCACCCTGCCCCCGACGATGCTCGGTCCGATCCTCCGTGTCGGCAACGTACCACGACCTCCTGGCGGTCGAGCGTCCGCGGTCCCGTGCCCATGCGAGCCAGCCAGCGTCCTCTCCGCCCCGCAGGCTCCGCGCACTTCGGGAGGCTCGCAGGGCTTGACGGCCGCGTAATACAACCATATGGTTGTACGTATGCAGGCAGCGTCCCACCCCGACCTCATCTTCGCCGCCCTTGCGGATGGCACCCGGCGCGACATCGTGCTGCGCGCGCTGAACGGCCACGAGGGCATCGCTGAGCTTGCAGGCCACTACCCGATGAGCTTCGCGGCCGTGCAGAAGCATGTCGCCGTGCTCGAGCGCGCGGGCCTGGTCAGCAAGCAGCGCGTCGGCCGCCGCAAGGTCGTCCGTACGGAGATCGAGACCCTGCGGCTGGCTCGCGGTCTGCTGGACCAGTACGAGGCGGTGTGGCGTGGCCGGATCGACCGGATGTCGGACCTCATCGCCGCCAGCAGGGAGACTCGACCATGACCGTGACGGCTGTCCGCAAGGACCCCCAGAACCTGACCATGGTGCTCACAGCCGAGTTCGACGCATCGCCGGAGGGCGTGTGGGACCTGTGGGCCGATCCGCGCAAGCTCGAGCGCTGGTGGGGTCCGCCCACGTATCCGGCCACCGTGACCTCCCACGACCTGACGGCGGGCGGCCGCGTCGAGTACTACATGACCGGCCCCGCGGGCGACCAGCCCCGCGGCTTCTGGGATGTCGTGGAGGCCGATCCGCCGCGCCGCCTGGTCTTCGTCGACGGGTTCGCGAACGACGACGGGACGCCCAACGACGACTTCCCGCGCACGGAGGGCAGCGTGACGATCGAACCCATCGATGCGAGCCGGACGCGGATGACGATCGCCAGCCGCTTCCCGAGCACGGAGGCGATGGAGCGGCTCATCGCCATGGGCATGGAGGAGGGCCTCACGCAGGCGGTCGGCCAGATCGACGCCATCCTCGCCGAAGCCCGCACCCTGACCGCGTAGCACGAGACCAGCACCAGGAGCGTCCCGATGACCACGAAGATCGAGCCGACCAGTCACACCCTCCCGGTCGAGGGCGCCACCCTCGTCTACGACATCCGCCGGGGCCTCTCCCCTGCCCCGGCGCTGCTGCTCATCGGCTCGCCGATGGGCGCCGGCGGCTTCGCGACGCTGGCGAGCCACTTCCCCGATCGCACGGTCGTGACCTACGACCCGCGCGGCATCGAGCGCAGCGCGAAGGCCGACCCGGCGAGCCCGTCCACGCCGGAGCAGCACGCGGACGACCTGCATCGCGTCATCGCCGCGCTCGACGCAGGTCCCGTGGACATCTTCGCCAGCAGCGGCGGCGCGGTGAACGCGCTGGCCCTGGTGGCCGGGCACCCGGAGGACGTGCTGACCCTCGTCGCCCATGAGCCGCCCCTCGCGGCGCTCGTGCCCGACCACGATGCCGCCCTGGCCGCGACCAGGGCGGTCGCCGACACGTACCGGCAGCGTGGCTTCGGCGCCGGGATGGCACGGTTCATCGCCCTGGTGGGCCACCAGGGCGCGTTCACCCCGGAAGATGCGGCGGCCCCCGGGCCCGACCCGGCGATGTTCGGCCTGCCGGCCGAGGACGACGGCGCCAGGACCGACCCGCTCCTGTTCCAGAACCTCCTGTCGTGCACCGAGTACGAACCGGACTTCACCGCCCTGGACGCCGCTCCCACGCGGATCGTGCTGGCAGCGGGAGTGGAGTCGGAGGGCCAGCTCGCCAACCGCTGCGCGATCGCCGCCGCCGAGCGCCTGGGGACCGCGGCGGTCCGCTTCCCGGGCGACCACGGAGGCTTCCTGGGTGGCGAATACGGCCAGCGAGGCGAGCCGGACGCGTTCGCCGCGACGCTGCGCGAGGTCCTTGCCGGAGCCTGAGGATCGGCGCGGTCGGATGAGGCCCGGGCGGGCGGGCGCGGGACGCCCACCCGCCCAGCCGGTCAGCGCAGCAATGCATCCGCCCGGTACCGGTGGCGCTCGCCCGCTGCCGGCGGCACGTGCGCCGCGTGGAGACCGGTGCGAAAGGTGATCCGGATCCACTGAGCCGGCGGTCAGCCCTGGTCGAGGTCCTCGAGCATCGGCGCGAGCGCGGCGACCGACGCCTCGGTGATCGGGTCGACGACAAGCTGCACGTGGCCGATCCCGGCCTGCGCGTACCGGCGCAGCTCCTCGGCGATCTGCGACGCCGTGCCCGCGATCGGCACCACGTTCTGGCGCTCGCTCGTGTCACCCATCACCCGCCCGGTGCCACCCGGCATCCGGACCTGCACGGCGACGGTCCGTTCGATCTCGGACGGGTCCCGTCCGGCGGCGCGTGCCGCCTCGTCCACCCGTGCGGTGAGCGCCGGGACGCCGTCGGGCGTGTTCCGCGTGTCCCCGTACCAGGCGTTCCAGGCCGCGACGTACGGCAGCGTCGCGGCGAGCATCCGCTCGCCGCTCGACCCGATGAGCAGCGGCGGGCCGCCCGGCCGTGCCGGACGCGGCAGCAGCTCGGCGTCGCGCGCGGTGAAGTACGCACCCTCGAAGTCGATCGAGCCGTGCGCGAGGAGCGTCCGGACGATCGTGAACGCCTCCTCGAAACGGGAGATCCGGTGGTCGAACGGCGCCCCGAGGGCGGCGAACTCGACCGGGTTCCAGCCTGCGCCGAGCCCCAGGACCAGCCGTCCGCCCGAGATCTCGTCCACCGTGGCGGCCTGCTTCGCGAGCATGAAGGGCACGTGGAAGGCCGTGGCCGCGACGAGCGGGCCGAGGGCGACGCGTTCCGTGGCCTCGGCGAGGCCGGCGAGGGTCGTCCACGCCTCCCAGGGTCCGCGCGTCTCGCCGGACGCGTACCGGTACAGGAGGTGGTCGCCGTACCAGATCGAGTCGAAGCCCGCCTGCTCGGCGATCCGCGCGATCGCGCGGAGCTCGGGCCACCGGACCTCGCGCTCCACCTCGGGTAGCTGCACGCCGACCCCGAGGGGGCGGCCGGGTCGTCGAGGGATCATGCGCGAACGCTACCCCATGGGCGGCCCGTCGGGGTCGCCCATACGCCGGCGGCGGCCCCGCGACCGGGCCGCCGCCGCAGAGAGTCAGATCAGCGCCGCGTGCTCAGTAGACCGTCAGCGTCAGCGGGTCCGCAAGTGCCTGCAACACCCCGTCCCAGTAGAAGCTCGCCTGGAACGTGTATGTGCCCGCGTGCAGCCCGTGGATGAAGTTGTGGTAGTTGAACTTGCCGTACAGACACAGCGGGTAGTCGGTGAAGTCCATGTCGACGATCGTGCCCATGACGAGCGGCTTGCCGTCGAGGGTGATCCCCGCGTAGGTGCCCGGGTTCAGGAGCACCGTCCGCTCGCCGGCGTAGCCGCACCAGCCGTTCTCGACGTAGAACGGGGTGTCGGCCGGCAGGGTCGCGGCGCCCCCGGAAAAGGTGTCCAGGAACACCCCGCGGAGCGGGACGCTCGGGCCGGTGCGTCCCGCGAGCGCGCTGCCCGGCAGGAGCAGCGCCCCCACGACCGCGATCGACGCGGCGAGAAGCACGAGACGACGCATCCGTCGATCCTCCTGGGACGCCCCCTGACGGGCCGGTCTCGCCAGTGGCTCGGCACGGTCCCGGCGACACGTGGACGAGGACCGTGCGTCTTCGCCTCCCGTCATGCGCCTCCCACGGTGGCGCATGGGGCGTTCCCGCGGCGTTCCGCGATCGCACGCGCGATGGCCACGCTCCCCGGGCGCCCACGCCATCGGATCGCGACGCTCGCGCCACGATCGGCCGCCCGCCGGGCGCGATGATGCGCACATGCTCGCCGGCCGCTCCCGCTCGATCCCCGCTCCCCTCCTCGTCCTGGGCGCCATCCTCTCGGTCCAGATCGGCGCCGCGGTCGCGGCCGGGCTGATCCGTGACCTGGGGCCGCTCGTCACGGTCACGATCCGCCTCGACGTCGCCGCGCTCGTCCTGCTCCTCATCGCGCGCCCGTCGCTCCGCGGCAGGAGCCGCCGCGACTGGGGCGTCATGGCCCTCCTGGGGCTGAGCCTCGTCGTGATGAACGTGACGTTCTACAACGCGATCGCCCGACTCCCCCTCGGAGTCGTGACCACGATCGAGTTCCTCGGGCCGCTCGGCCTCGCCGCCGCGGCCTCGCGCCGGCCGCGCGACCTCGTCGCGGCGGTCGTGGCGCTCGCCGGCGTCGTCGCGGTGTCCGGCGCGCTCACCGCCTCGTGGGCGTCGCTCGACCTCCTCGGCATCGCGTTCGCCCTCGCCGCCGGAGCGTCATGGGCCGCCTACATCCTCACGACGCGCGCCGTCGGCGCCCGCTGGCGCCAGCTCGACGGCCTGGCCGCCGCCATGGGGCTCGCCGCCCTTCTCATCACGCCCTTCGGCCTCGTGGCCGCGCAGGGCGTCGAGATCGTCCCGGCGCAGCTGGCAGCCGGAGCCGCCATCGCGGTCCTCTCGTCGGTGGTCCCCTACTCGCTCGAGCTCCTCGCGCTCCGTCGGATCGACACGCGCGTCTTCGGCATCCTCCTCAGCCTCGAGCCCGCGGTGGCGTCCCTCGTGGGATTCGCGCTCCTCGGCCAGGCGCTGTCGCCCTCGGAGGTCGTCGGGATGGGGCTCGTCGTCGTGGCGAGCGCGTCCGTCCTGGCCGCGCAGGGAGCCCCGCCGGAGGTGGAGGCCGCGGAGATCGGGTGACGGGTCCGGCGGCTCGGCCGACCGATCGGCTGCGGCCCCTCCCCTACCCCTTCACGACTCCGAGCGGCCGGAGCCGCGAGACAGGGCGGACCAGGTCCGCGGACGCGGCCATGACCGCGTCGATGTCCTTGTACGCGAAGGGCGCCTCCTCGGCCGCCGTCCTCGGCTCGCCCGACAGGAGGTCCACGCCCAGCGCCTCCATCTCCGCGTAGACGTCGGCGCTCGACTTCCGCCGCATCGCCTCGTGCCGGCCGAGGGCGCGCCCCGCGCCGTGCTGGCACGTCTCGAAGCTCGCGGCGCTCCCAAGCCCCACGGCCACGTAGGATGCCGACCCCATGGACCCGGGGATGAAGACCGTGGCGCCGGATGCCGCCTGCACCGCGCCCTTCCGATGGACGACGCCGCGGACCCCGCCGTGCGTCTCCTCGCTCGCGTAGTTGTGATGCACGTCCCCGACGCGCGAGAACGACGCCAGCCGCGTCTCCGCGCGGAAGGCCTCCTCCGCCCGGTCCATCATCGTCCGCCGGTTGAGCGCGGCCCACGCCATCGCCCACGTCATCGCGGCCCAGTACGCCGTCGCGTCCTCGTCGGCGTCGAACCGGAGGTACGCGAGGTCGGCGTTCGGGAGCGGGCGACCGGCACGTGCGCAGGCGGACCGTGCGCGACGCACGAAGGCGTCGCAGATCTGCTTCCCCAGGTTGCGCGAGCCCGAGTGGAGCATGAAGCAGACCCGTCCGCCCTCGTCGCGTTGCACCTCGAGGAAGTGGTTCCCGCCGCCCAGCGTCCCCACCGAGGCGGCGGCCCGCTCCAGCCAGGCCGGGGCGATGGACGCGGGCGGGTCGGACCCGACGAGGTCGACCATCCGCTCGACGGTGACCCGCGGCCGGCGATGGATCGCGAAGCCGGTAGGGACCTCGCGCTCGATCCGGCGGAGCACCGCGCGCAGGCGAGCCCGGTCGAGCGTCTCGCCCCAGACGAGGTCGGTCCGGGCGAAGGCGACGCCGCACCCGATGTCCACGCCGACGGCGTACGGGACGACGGCCCCCTCTGCGAGCAGGACGCCGCCGATCGGCATCCCGTAGCCCGGGTGGGCGTCCGGCATGAGCGCGACGTGCTCGCGCGCGACCTCGAGGTCCGCGAGCGCGACGGCCTGCGCGATCGCGTCGCCCTCCGCGTCGGCGGCCCAGCTCCACACGGGCAGCCGCGCCCCGCCGATCACGCGCATCAACAGGCCCCGCCACGGTCCATCATGGGGACATCATCGCGGCCGGGGGGAGCGAGCGTCGCGAGCGCGCGAAAGGAGTGGCCCGGATGGACGACCGGCTGGATCGCATCGGGCGCCTTGCCGAGGCGGCACGAGGCCTCGAGCGCGAGGGGGCGTACAACGGCGCGAAGCTGGTCCGCGCCGTCCTCGAGAGCGAGCTCATCCGCTACGCCGATGCCGAGGCCCCGGCAGGGGCGGAGCACGTCGCGGCGGCCGTGGAGACGCTCGTCGCCGACCTCGGTCCGCAGATGCCCCCGGGCCTTGCGCCGATCATCGTCGGCCTCGCCGCCGACGTGCGCGCCGGACGCACGATCACCCTCGCCGACGCGCCGCGATGCCACGTCTGCCGGACCTGCGGGGCGGTCCTCCTGGGCGACGACGTCCCCGTCGCGTGTCCGGAGTGCGAGGCCCCGGCGCTCTCGTATCGCGAGATCCTCCCCGTCTGGTACCTCGAGCCCGCGGACCGCGGGGCGATCCTCGCCGCGCTCGGTGCCGGCCAGCGCCATCGCGCGGAGGCGATCGCCGGGCACGACGACGACGCGCTCGCACGTCCGCCCGCCCGTGGCGAGTGGTCGTCGAGGGAGACGCTGGAGCACCTGCTGTACGCGGAGGATCTCCTCGCGACGCGGATCGACCGCCTCCTGTCCGAGGACGAGCCCGACCTCGCCGCAGCCGCCGTCTGGGCGGAGACGCCGCCCACGGACGAGGGCTCGGCCGAGACCGGTGCGCCGGCATCGGAGATCGCGGCCCGGATCCACGCGCTGCGCGCGGCGACGCTCTCGCTCCTCGACGACCTCCCCGACGCCGCCTGGGGGCGCGGCGGGCGCCACCCCGAGTGGGGTCGCGTGACGGTCCTCTCGCAGGCCGCGTACTTCGCCCGGCACGAGTCCGCGCACCTCCCCCAGCTGGCGGCCGCCGCGGCAGGCCGGCTGCCGGGACGGGGCCGCTGAGACCGGAGGGATCGCGATGGAGATCAGGAAGATCGTCGTCCAGGTGACGGAGACGCGACGGGCGCTCGGTCGCGAGGTGGACCCGCCGTCCATGGCCGCGATCGCGGCGGCGGTCATCCGCAACCCGTGCGCGGGACGCTACGTGGAGGACCTCGAGGAGCTCGAGGCGCTCGGGGCCGAGGTCGCCGCGCTGCTCGCCGACCGCGCGCTCGCGGTGCTCCCGTCCGACGTCGCGGTGGACGCGTACGGCAAGGGCGCGATCGTGGGGCTCGACGGGGAGCTCGAGCACGCGGCCGCGATCCTGCATCCGCGGTTCGGCGCACCCGTCCGGGCCGCGGTGGGGGGCGGCGCGTCGATCATCCCCTCCACGAAGAAGATCGCGCCTGCGGGCGCACCGATCACGATGCCGGTGCTCAACAAGGACGACATCTGGAGCTTCGACGAGATGGATGCGGCCGAGATCGCCATCCCGGACGCGCCGCGCGGCGACGAGATCGTCGTGTGCGTGGTGCTCGCCGCCGGCGGCCGGCCGCTCGCACGCACGCGGAGGCCTGGCTGATGTTCAAGGCGATGATCCTGCTCACGCGCAAGCCGGAGATGAGCCGCGCGGAGTTCCGCACGTGGCTGCTCGACGAGCACGCGCCGCTCGCGGCGACGCTCCCGGGGATCCGGAGGCTCACCTACAACATCGTGGAGACCGAGGACGCGACGGTCGACGGGATCGCCGAGCTCTGGTTCGACTCGCACGAGGCATTCGAGGGCGCCTATGCGACGGAGATCGGGAAGGCGGTCGCCGCGGACTCGATGGCGCACGTGAGCGCGCGCGTCCGGCTCTACGTGTACGAGCGGCCCCAGCTGGCCTGAACCGCGGGCACCGTCGCCGCGGCGAGCCGGCCGCCGCCCCCCGCGCCGCGACCCGGTCGCTACTTCTTCTTGCAGCGCTGCGAGAAGAGGACGGTGAACATCCACTTGCCGCTCGGGGCGAGGTAGGCGCCGATGCCGGCGGCGTCCCAGACCTTCCCGAGGATGTTCGAGCGGTGTCCGGGCGAGTTCATGAAGGAGGCCTGGATCTGCGCCACCGCCTCGGCGGATGGGTACGTGTTCCAGCCGATGTTCTCGCCCGCGAGCTTGTAGCAGATCTTCTTCCGATCGAGCTCGGCGAAGACCATCCGCCCGGACGGCGGAATCTCGGGCGCGAAGTAGTCGCGGCTCAGCATGTCCAGGCTCCGCCAGTCCGCGACGCCCGCGAGCGACGTGTCCTTCTTGAGGGCGCGCAGGCCGGCGACGGCCCGCGCCTGGTTCGTCAGGGTGAGCAGCGACGTCTCGGCCGTCGAGTCCATCGTGGCGCCGCTCTCGGCCCGGACGGGCTGGGCGCCGGCGCCGGCGGATGCGGCCTGAAGCGCGACGACGAGGGCGAGCGCAGCGGGCACCACGGACCGGGCCAGCCGCCGCGGTGCGCGCCGGAAGCGCACCGGCTGGGCGACAGCCCGCCCCCCCGAGAGGCGATCGACGTCCGCGTTCATATGCCTTCCCCCGGATTCCACCGCGCCCGGACCTTCCGGTCAAGGTCCGGAGTACCGTCGTACCGCCGCCGAGTTGCGCCCGCGCAACGAAAGCCGCCTGCGCGTGGCCGCGGATGGCGGCACAGGCCCACGGCGACGGTCGAGCGGCCGGCGGCCGTCCCGCTCAGTCGGCCTTGTAGATCACCCAGAGCTTCTTCACCGGCGAGAGGCTGTGCCACGTGGCGCGGGTCCCACGGGGCGTGATGAGCAGATCGCCGGGGCCGACGCGGTGGACTGTGCCGTCGTCCTCGGTCACCTCCACCTCACCCTCCAGGATGAAGGCGATCTCCGTGTAGTCCTCGAGGTCCATCCGCCCCTCCTCGGGGGCCCGGCGCCAGAAGCCCGTGACGAGCATCCCGTCGGCGCTCCGGTATGTCGCGACCTCCTCCCCGGGGGGCGCCTCGTCCCCGGCCGGCCGCGGGACCTCCGTCCACGCGAGGTCCCCGTGATCCCGCGCCTTCACCACCCGCACCGTGCCCATCCGCCGCCTCCCGTTCCCTTCCACGCACCGCGCGACCGCGGCCGCGTAACGATGCACGAAGGGCCGCGAGAGCGCTTGACACCCGGCGTACCGTCGAAACCCGCACGATCGTCTTCGTCCTCGAAGTAGCCTCGGCCGCTCCGGCGAGCACCCCCTCCGTCGGCACCGGCCATCCCCGGGGCGCTCCGGGCCGGAGCGACGGCGGAACGGGCCCGCGCATGCCCATCCATTCGTCCCCGGGACGCACGGCTATCCTCACGCCATGCGCGTCACCTTCCTCGCCCAGGCGGGACTCTTCGTCGAGACCCGCGGCGGGTCGATCCTCTGCGACCCGTGGTTCAACCCCGCCTACTTCGGCTCCTGGCTCCCCTTCCCCGCCAACGACGGGATCGACCCTGCCACATTACAGAACCCTACATATCTCTATATCTCACATCTCCACCACGACCACTTCGACCCGGAGTGGCTCGCGGGGCACGTGGGCCGGTCGGCGACGGTCATCCTCCCCGACTACCCGATCGGCGACCTCCGGCGCGAGCTCCACCGGCTCGGCTTCCGGCGGTTCATCGAGACGGCCGACCTGGAGCCCGTCGACCTCGGCGGCGGCCTGCGGGTCATGGTGAAGGCGCTCACCGCGCCCACCGACGGGCCGATCGGCGACTCCGCCCTGCTGGTGGACGACGGCGAGACGCGCCTCCTGAACATGAACGACAGCCGGCCGACCGATCCGGACCAGATGCTCGCGCTCGGCCCGATCGACCTGCTCTTCCTCCAGTTCTCCGGCGCGATCTGGTATCCGATGGTCTACGAGTTCCCGCCAAGGCGAAGGCCGCGCTCGCGCACAAGAAGCGCGTGGCGCAGCTCGCGCGCTCGCACCGGTACATCCAGCTGGTCTCCCCTGCGTTCGTCGTCCCGTCCGCCGGCCCGCCCTGCTTCCTCGACGACGACCTCTTCGATCAGAACGACCTGCACGACGATCCCGCGAACATCTTCCCGGACCAGCGCTTCTTCCTCGGGTACCTGGAGGAGCACGGCGTCACGGGCGGCTGCCTCATGCTCCCGGGGAGCATCGGCGAGCTGCGGCCGGGTCGTTCGAGGTCACGCATCCGGTCGGCGAGGACGAGATCAGCACATCTTCGGCGACCGGGAGGCCTACCTCCGCGAGTACCAGGCGCGCGTCCGCCCGAAGCTCGACGCCGAGCATGCCCGCTGGGAGGGCGAGCGGGTCGACCTCCTCCCCGAGCTGAGGGGCTGGTTCGAGCCCCTCATGGCGATGGCCGACCACGTGAGCTCGGGATCGCCGACCGAATCCTCCTCGACCTCGGCGACGAGGGCATCGTGCTCGACTTCATCGACCGGGTCGTCCGCCCGTGGGACGGCGCCGAGGAGTGCCGGTACGTCTTCCGGATCGACCGCAGGCTCGTGGAGACGCTCGTCCGCGACCGCGAGGTGGACTGGGTCAACTCGCTCTTCCTCTCGATGCGCTTCAGCGCCGTCCGGAAGGGCCAGTACAACGACTACGTCTACACGTGGTTCAAGTGCCTCGACGTCGAACGGATCCAGTACGCCGAGGGCTTCTACGCCGAGAAGGCGAAGTCGGAGGGGACGTTCGCGCTCGACGGGTGGGAGATCCAGCGTCGGTGCCCGCACATGAAGGCCGACCTCACCCGCTTCGCGACGGTCGACGACGGGACGCTCACCTGCCAGCTGCACGGCTGGCAGTTCGACCTCGCGTCGGGCGCGTGCATGACGTCCGCCGACCATCCGATCGAGGCGCGACGCCTGACGGACGAGGAGATGGCGGCGCTCGCCGCGGCCGCCGACGCGGCAGGTGCGACGGCGGCGCTCCCGGACTGAGGCCTCGTCGGGTCATCGCGTCCGGTGGGGTCTCGCGTCGCGCCTGCGGCTTGCCAGACGCCGCGGCGAGCACGACAGTTGCGCACATGGGTGAACGCCGGGACGACCCACGCCGCACCGTCGCAGCCTCGTACGACCGGATGGCGGAGCGCTACCTGCGCTGGTCCCTGTCGATCGACGACGACGCACGGCGGCTGATGACGTCGAAGCTCGTGTCGCTGCTGCCGCCCGGCGCGCGCGTGCTCGACCTCGGCTGTGGGGCCGGGGTTCCGACGACACGCGAGCTGGCGGCGCGGTTCACGGTGACCGGCATCGACATCTCGGCCCGACAGATCGAGCTGGCACGAGAGAACGTGCCCGATGCGACGTTCATCCGCGGCGACTTCTCGGAGGCGGACTTCGCGCCCGCCTCGTTCGACGGCGTCGTCGCCCTCTACTCGATCATCCACCTGCCACGAGAGCGCCACGACGACCTGTTCTCGCGCATCGCCCGGTGGCTGGCCCCCGGCGGCCTCTTCCTTGCCGTGCTCGCAGGTGAGGACAGCCCGGGCTGGCGCGGTGAGTGGCTCGGGGAGCCGATGTTCTTCAGTGGCCACGACGCCGAGACGAGTCTCCGACTGCTCGCCGCCGCCGGCTTCGACCTGCTCGAGACGCAGGTCCGGGTCACGCACGAGCCCGAGGGCGATGCCCACTTCCTCTGGATGCTCGCGCGCTCGCCGGACGAGAGGTGCGGCTCCCGCGCGAGCGGGTGAGGCCGGCGCGCCCCGGACCCCGCCAGGAGGTGGCGCGCCCTGCCGCCGTCAGCGCGACGTGCTCGCCTCCCGTGCCTGAAGGCCTTC
>CAWJQZ010000020.1:0-9798 GCA_963844945.1 uncultured Chloroflexia bacterium | reverse complement strand
GCCCTCATCGAGGTCCGGCAGCCGCTCCCCTGACGTGCCAGGGGAGCCGACATGCCGGCGCCACCGTCATCCGAGCAGGTCCCGTGCGAACAGGGCGACGGCGAGCCTCCGGGCACGCGGGCCGTCGAGCGGCGCGCCGAGGAGGGCCTCGATCCGGGTGAGCCGGTACGCGATCGTCCGCGACGCGATCCCCGACGCCCGCGAGGCCGCACGGACGTTCTGGCCCGCGTCGAGATACGAGGCGAGCGTCCCGAGGAGGGCGTCGCCGATCCGCGGAGCCTCCCGGATGGGCGCGAGCTCGCGGTCGACCGCCACGCGGAGCGACGCTTCGTCAGCGAGGAGCGCTCGTTCGAGGGCGAGGTCCGCCGCGTCGACGACCGCTCCGGTGTGTACGGCCGGGCGACCCGCCGCGTCGCGGCGGCGTCCTGCCCGCGCGTCACGCCCGGGGCCGCGATCGGGGACGCGTGCGAGCCCACGGCTCCCGAGAGATCGGCCCGCCGCGCCCGCACCCGACCGCTCGGCGACGGCGAGCGCGGCGCTCGCCGCTCCGTACGCCGCCGCGACGTCCGCGAGCCTGGTGGCGACAGGGCCGCGGACGGCGATCCACGACGCCCCATCGGCCACCTCGTCGAGCGCGACGGCCAGGCGAGCGGGATCGCCGCCGCCCTGCGGCGCGACGACGACCAGGCGGCCCCGGCGCGCGGCGACCAGGGGGCGCCGTCGCCCCCGGCCGGCAGGACCGGCGAGACCTGCGCTCAGCCTCGCGGTCTCGGGACCCTCCTCCTCGACGTCCCGTCCCGCGTATGCGACGACCACGACGTGCGGCGCGTGCGGCTCGAGGCCGAAGTGCGGCGCGCGGCGCGCGAGCCGCGATGTGCCCGCCACATCGCCGGGTGAGAGCTCGAGGACGTCGTCCACGAAGGCGCGGAGGGCGCTGGCGTCACGCGCGACGGCATCGCGTTCCGCCGCGGCGTGTCCATCGGCGATGGCCGCGGCGAACGCGTCGCCGGCGCGCAGGAGGACCTCCCCGAGCGCGGCCAGGTCCGCGGCATCGACCGCCTCCTCTCCCTGCCCGACCACTGCCGCCCATACCGCCCAGCCCGTGGAGAGGTACCGGTCCAGCACCACCTGAAGCGCGATCCCGGCCCGTGCGGCCTCCGCGCCGACCGCCCGCAGCGACGCGAGCGCGACGGGCGAGGATGGATCGTCCGCCGCCAGCAGGTTCACGTAGGCCTCCACGGCCGGCGCGATCCGGTCCGCCGGCTCGCCGACGTCGCGCGAGACGGCCCTGACGACGGCCGTCGGGTCGGCGGCGATGCCGCGCAGCAGGTCGCGGTGACGCGAGCCGCCGAATCGTTGCTTCATGTAAGCAAGATACCTCCTTCCTGCTTGCCGTCCATTCCTCTTGTCTGCTCTGATGAAGCAGGGCAATCTCTCGGAGACGTCGGAGAGCCGACGTCACCGCCCGGGTCGCCGGGCCGCGTCCACGACGCGATACGGACTGACGACCGATGCGATCGATCTCGACCGCGCTGAACGGCAACACCATCAGGACCTGGGCCCTCCTGGGGGCCCTGCTCGGCCTCTTCGTCCTCGTCGGCGGCCTCCTCGGCGGCCGCGGAGGGATGCTCGTCGCGCTCGTCATGGGCCTCGGGCTCAACGCCGCGATGTTCTGGTTCTCGGACAGCCTCGCGCTGCGCGCGAACGGGGCCAGGCCGCTCGCCGACGGGGAGCTGCCGGAGATCCGTGAGGCGGTGGCCCGCCTCTCGGCGCTCGCCGGCATCCCGCAGCCGCGCCTCTACGTTGTGGACCGGGACGAGCCGAACGCCTTCGCCACGGGCCGCAGCCCGTCGCACAGCGCGGTGGCGGTGACGCGCGGCCTCGTCGAGTCCCTGGACCGGCGACAGCTCGAGGGCGTCCTCGCCCACGAGCTCATGCACATCCGCAACCGCGACACGCTCGTGGGGACCGTCGCGGCGGGGATCGGCGGCGCCGTGTCGTGGCTCGCGCAGATGGCGATGTTCTCGATGTGGATGGGCGACGACGAGGAGGGCGGGGCGAACCCGATCGCCCTGCTCGGCGCCGTGGTCCTCGCCCCCATCGCCGCGATGATCATCCAGCTCGCGGTGAGCCGGGGCCGCGAGTACCTGGCGGACGGGACCGGTGCCGAGCTGACCGGCGACCCCGAGGCCCTGGCGCAGGCGCTCGAGCGGATCGAGGCCCGTGCGCAGGCGATGCGGCCCGCCGGCCACGGCCGGGCGCAGGCCGATGAGCCGGCGATGAACCCGGCCTTCAGCCACCTGTACTTCGCGGAGCACCTGTCCGGTGCCAGGATGGCGGGGCTGTTCTCGACGCACCCGCCGGTCGCGGAGCGCGTCGCCCGGCTGCGAGCGCGGCGCGTCGCCCGGCGTGCCTCGGGACGGAACCCGGCGCCCACGGCCTCCTGACGGATCGACGAACGGCCGGCGGCGTTCCTCCTCCGCCGGCGCCCCTTCCTCGGCACGACCCCCGGCCACCGGCCGGGGGTCGTGCTCGTCGGACGGGCTCAGCCGTACGAGCGGATCGCCTCCACGAGCATCTCCACGAACCGCTCGCGGTCGATGTCCAGGCCCACGTGTGCGTTCGGCGTCCGTCCCGTCACGCGCCGGAGGTCCGCCACCGTCCTGCCGCGGGTATAGGTGCCGTGCCTCTCGATCCGCACGTCGACCGCGGCCGTCCTGACCAGTCCGGCTTCCGCGACGTGCGCGACCGCGACGGCATCGTGGATCGGCGTGCCGGCCCAGCCGTACGTGCGCTCGTGGAAGGCCTGGAAGTACGCCAGGAGTCCGGCGACCACCTCGCCGACCCGTCCGGCGCCCGCGATCGCCTCGCGCTCGTGCTCCCAGACGATGGAGCGGTGCGTGACGTCCAGCCCGATCATCGTGAGCGGGATCCCCGCGTCGAAGACGATCTCCGCCGCCTCGGGGTCCTCCCAGATGTTGAACTCGGCCGCAGGGGTGGTGTTCCCCTCGGTGACGGACCCGCCCATGAGGCAGACGTGCGCGATCCGCTCGCGGACGTCCGGGTGCTCCTGGAGCAGGAGCGCGACGTTGGTGAGCGGGCCCGTCGGGACGAGCACGACGGGCCCGTCCGCGCCGCGGATCCAGCGCGCCATCGCGTGAGGCGCGAACTCGCCGATCGCCGACGAGGCGGGCGCGGGGAGCGCCGGCCCCTCGATCCCGGAGTCACCGTGCACGTGCGGCGCGGTGTGCAGCGGGCCGTCGATCGGGTGCGCCGCGCCCGCGGCCACCTCGACGTCCGGCCGGCCGGCGAGGGCGAGGACCCGCAGCGCCGTCTCGGTCGTGCGCTCCAGGACGGCGTTCCCGGCGACGGTCGAGATCCCGAGGACGTCCAGGTCCGGGCGCGCGAGCGCGAGGAGGATCGCGACGGCGTCGTCGTGCCCGGGGTCGCAGTCGATGACGACCGGCTGCGGCCGCGCCGGCGTCCCGCGCGGGACCTCGGGGAGCGCGGAGGGCCCCGTGGGGTCGACGAGGACGATGCCGGGGCCGGGGGCTGCCGTGCCGCTCATCAGGCTTCTCCGAGGACGAGGCGCCGCAGGAGCGGGATCGGGGGCGTCCCGTGCGCGAGGACCGCCTCGAGGTGGTCGTGGTACACGAACCCCGGCGTCTCGCCGAGGTCGCCGACGACCCGCGGCTCGGGCACGGCCGCGACCCCGCGCGGATCGCCGGACGCGACGGCGAGGCGGCGCCGGACCTCGCGCTCGAGGTCCCACAGCTCCACGCTCCCCACGAAGTACGTGGAGAGCTGGGTGGAGGAGAGGCGGGCACGGTCCCACTTGCGTGCGGCCTCCGACTCCTCCTGGAAGGCGCCGTCGACCATGAGGCGCATCGCCTCCTCGCGCTCCATCCCGTCCACGTGGACGCCGAGGTCGAGGAGTGCGTTCGCCACCGCGCGCAGGTAGTACTTCCAGTGGGTCAGGAGCAGCGCCGGGTCGTCCGCGCCGTACCCGGCGTCCACCATCACCTGCGTGACGTAGACGGCCCAGCCCTCCGCGAAGACACCGCTCGCGAGGACGGCGCGCGGAAGCGACGGGCAGCGGATCGCGTGCATGAGCTGGAGGTAGTGGCCGGGGACCGCCTCGTGCACGGTGACGAGCCGCAGCATCCGGTCGTTGTGCTCGCGGAGATACGAGTCGGCCTGCTCGGGCGTCCACTCCTCCGGGACCGGCGTGATGTAGTAGAAGCTCCGCTGGCCCACGTCGAGCGGTCCCGGGGCGTCGAACATCGCACCGGCGAGCGCCCGAAGGAACCGCGGGGTCCACTCGATCGCGAGAGGATCGTCCGGGAGGCCCACGAGGTCCCGCTCCCGCGCGAACGACTCGATCTTCGCAAGCTCATCGCGACAGAACCGCAGGATCGCCTCGCCGGCGGGATGGTCGGCGGCGACGGCGTCGAGGACGGCCCGGACGACCGTGCCGTCGGCGTCGGGCTCCGCGGGATCCGGGAGCGGACGGTCGCCGACCCACGTCGGCCACGCCTCGCGCGCCAGCCGGACCATCTCCGACCGGACCGCGGCGAACTCGGCCGTCGCGCGCGCACGGACCTCGTCCGGCGTGATGCCACGGCGGTAGACGTGCGCGAGCTTCCGTGCGTACAGGTCGGGCCCGAGGCGCCCCTCGCCCTCCGCGATCGGGAGGACCACGTCCTGGAGGTGTGCGCGGAAGCGCTCGAGCGCGGCCCGCGCGGCTGCCGCCGAGGCGGTCAGCCGCGGGCGGACGGCGGCCACGGCGGGATCGGCGGCAGCCGCGAGCGCGGCGCTCTCGGCCTCGTCCACGAGGTCCACGATCCCGGGGAGCTGCTTGAGGGCGATCTCCGTGTGGAAGCGAGAGACCGGCCGGCCGTTCGTGCGCACGAGCGCGAGCTCGGCGGAGGCGAGCAGGCGGCCCATGCCGTCGAAGCGGCCCGCGAGCGACGCGAGCCGATCGGCGAGCGGCGCGAAGTCGCGGGCGAGCAGCGGGAAGATCCCCGCGCCCATGAGGTAGACCCAGGAGAGCGGATCCCAGCGGTCCTCGCTCAGCGCCACGACGTCGAAGCGTCGCGCGGCGATCTCGCCGAGGACCAGGTCGCGGTCGGTCCGGCCGTCGGCGTCGAGCGATGCCGGGTCCACCGCGCGCAGCGCGACCTCCCAGCGATCGAGGAACGCGAGCCGGACGGCATGGCCGTCCGCGGTCATGTCCGGCCAGCGGGCATCGTGGTCGTGCAGGCCGGCGGCCGTCGCCTCGACCGGGTCGAAGGCGAGCAGCTCATGGATGAACGCGGTGAGGCGCGGGGCGATGTCTGTCATGGCCTCCCGAGTGTAGCGGCGCGGCGGGTCCGGGCCCGCGCTGTCATCATCGGGACCGGTCCGGCGCACGGGACGCCGGGGGTGGGAGGGACGTCGGTCGATGACCGCGATCGCCGCGCTCGCGCCGGCGCTCCGCGCAGCGGCACGCCGGGCCGGAACGCCGGCCTACGTGACCGACCTCGCCGCGCTCGGCGACGCGGCGGACGAGGTCCGGGAGGCCTTCCCCGACCCGTGGCTCCGCGCCTACTCGCTCAAGGCGAACGACGTGCCGGCGATCGTGGCGGCCGTGGCGGACGCCGGCTTCGGCGCGAACGTCGTGTCGCGCGGTGAGTGGGCCCTCGCGCGGCGCGCCGGCATCCCGAACGCGCGGACCACCTTCGAAGGGATCGGCAAGACCGATGCGGACCTGCGCGCGATCGTCGCCGCGGCAGCGTCGGGCGCGCCGCTGCGCTGGGTCGCCGTGGAGTCCGCGGACGAGGCGGCCGCGCTCGCGGCGATCGCGCGCGCCGCGGGCCTGGGCGGCACGACGCGCCTCGAGGTCCTGCTGCGCCTGAACCCGGCGGTCGTCCCCGAGACGCACCGGGGGCTCGCGGTCGGCGCCGCATGGAGCAAGTTCGGGCTCGCGGACGACGAGCTCGCGGCGGCCATGGAGGCCGGCGGCGGGGTCCGGGGGCCGCTGCGCTGGCGCGGCATCCACCTGCACGTCGGGTCCCAGCTCGGCGCGGTCGACGCCTGGCGCGACGCCGTCCGGCGCGCGATCGCCGTGGGGGCGCTGCTCGGCGGCGCCTCCGGCGACCTCGACACCCTCGACGTGGGCGGCGGCTTCCCCGTGGCGTACGACGGCGACGAGACGAGCGTGCCGCGGCCGGCGCGGTTCGCCGCGGCCATCGCCGAGGCGCTCGAGTCGGCCCCGGCCGACCGCCGGCCGCGGCGCCTGGCGATCGAGCCCGGCCGGTTCCTCGTCGCCCGCGCCGGCCTGATCGTCGCGCGGGTCCTGCACGTCCGCGACGTCCGGGGCCCCGACGGCGGGCCGCTGGTCGTGGTCGACGCGGGGATGGCCGAGCTGATCCGGCCGGCGCTGCTCGGCGCGCGGCACAGGATCGTCGCGCTCACGTCGCTCGGGCGCGCGGTGGACCCGGACGCGCCCGGCGCGGTCCGCCCCACCTCGGTCGAGGGTCCCGTGTGCGAGTCCACGGACACGCTCGGCGTGCACGACCTGCCCGACCTGCGCCGCGGCGACCTCGTCGCGATCCGCGACGCCGGCGCGTACGGGGCGTCGATGTCCTCCCGCTACAACGGCCGGCCCCGGGCGCCGCAGGTGCTCGTCGGCCGCGACGGGCGGCTCGTCGTGGCACGCCGGCGTGGCACGCTCGCGTCGCTCGGGTAGGCGACGCGGGGCACCGCCCTCGGCCGGGCCGTGCCTGCGCGGCCGGCGGACGCGGCCCCCGGCCGCCGCGGGCGCATCGCTCGACCGGCACGGTACGCTTTCCGGATGAGCCGCCGCATCCGCCGCAGCGCCCGCCACGGCTTCCTGCCCGCCCTCCGCCTCGCGGGGGCGCTCGCCCTCGTCGCCGCGCTGCTCGCGCCCGCCGCCCTGGCCCACCCTGCCCCCGTCGCGGCGGCCGACTTCACCGCGTCGTACAGCCCGGGCACCATCGTCTACGACGAGGCCGGCGTCCTCGGGTCGTCCACGCCGGTCGTGGTCCCCCAGGTCATCGCGGCCGCCACCGAGCGCGCGGGGGTGGACCCGGTCTTCTACGTCCACCGCGTCCCCGACGCCGCGACCGCGGACGCCTCCCAGGACGCCTCCTGGCTCGTCGGCGCGTGGCTCCCGACCTGGCCCCAGGTCCGGGACACCCTGGTGGTGGTGCTCGACGTCGCGGGCGACCCGGCGTGCCCGGTGGACATCGGTGCGCGGGTCGGCCCGGCGTGGAGCGGGATCCTGCCGCAGTCGGCCGTCGACGCGCTGATGCGCGACCAGCTGCGGTCCGCGCTCACGATCGGCTGCGACCCGGACATGATCATGATCTCGGCGGCGGGCGGCCTCGAGTACGCCGCCGACCAGGCCGCGGCCGGGACCGGCGGCGGATCGGGGTCGTCCGCTCCGGCGGCGCCCGGCGTCCCGGACGCGCCGCCCGCGGGTCCGCCGTGGCCGGAGCCGGTGGCCGGCCAGCGCGTCTACGACTACGCGGGCATCTTCACGCCCGAGACCGAGGCGGCGACCCAGGCGACGATCGACCGGATCGAGCAGCGGACCGGCGCGCAGGTCGTCGTCTACACGCAGGTGAAGCCCGACGCGACCTCCGACTCCACCGAGCAGGACGCCATCTCCCTCATGGACACCTGGGGCGTCGGGCGGAAGGGCTTCGACGACGGGCTCGTGATCCTCTGGAACATGCAGGACAACCTGCAGCACGGCCAGATCCAGCTCTACGCGGGCCCGGGGTTCCGGAACCTCGTGGACAACGGCCAGCGGCAGGCGATCTTCGAGAACGACATGATGCCGTACCTGCAGTCCGGCGATCTCGACGGCGCCATGACGATCGCGATGCAGAAGCTCGACGAGCTCGCGACCTCGGAGAACGCGGCGAGGCTCCAGTTCTTCCGGATCCTCGACGCCGCGATCGGCCTCATCCTCGCGCCGCTCGTCTTCCTCCTCATCGCGGGCCGGGCCGCCTTGCGGTGGTACAGGCGCGGACGCGATCCGCAGGTGACGCAGAGCCAGTCGCTCCTCATGCCCGCGCCGCCGGACGGGATGACGCCGGCGGTGGCGACCGTCGTCCGCGACGAGAAGGCCTCCCGCCGCTCGCTGACCACCGCGATGCTCGACCTCGCGAGCCGCGGTGAGGTCGCGTTCCAGCAGACCGAGGAAGGCGTCGTCTTCAAGTCGAAGAAGCTCTCCATCGACATCACGGACCCCGACCCGAGCGACGCGCGGGTGTCGCTGAACCGGCGCGCGCCCGTCGGGCCCGCCGAGCAGTACATCCTCGGGCGCCTGCAGTCGATCGGCGGCGCGACGCGCCACATCGACCCGGACGACCTTCTCAAGCTCGGCAAGGACGAGGGGACGTTCGACTCCAAGCTCGAGAAGGCGGCGGTCGCGGGCGGCTTCTTCGCCGAGCCGCCGAGCACGGTGCGCGGCCGCTGGATGGGCGGCGCGTTCGGCCTGCTGGTCCTCGGGATCATCATGTTCGTGATCGCGGTGAACCTCCCGAGCGGCGGGTTCACCCTCCTCGGGGTGGCGTTCGTCGCGTCGGCGATCGTCATGTTCATCGCGGGCGCCGTGATGCCTGCCCGCACGCAGGCGGGCGCACTCGCGCGCGTGTGGCTCGACGGCTACCTGCGGACGCTGAAGGCGACGATGGCCCAGGCGCGGTCGATGGACGAGGTGGTCGCGAAGTCCGGGCTCGACTGGCTCCTGACGCCCGACCGGGCGGTCGTCTGGGGGACGGCCCTCGGGCTCGAGGAGGAGATCGAGGCGGTCCTCGCGCGCAGCGTGGAGGACCTCCAGGCGGGCACCTCGCCGTCGATGATCTGGCTGCCGATGTGGTACGCCGGCTCGAGCGGGACGCCCGGATGGGGCCAGGCCGGCGGTGGGGTCGCGCCCGGCCTCATGTCCGGGTCCGCCATCCCCGACTTCGGCGGGATGATGGCCGCGCTCGGCACGATCGGGAACTCGCCCGGCTCCAGCGGGAGCGGCGGGGGCGGGGGCGGCTTCGGCGGTGGCGGCTCCGGCGGTGGCGGCGGCGGCGCCGGAGGCGGCTTCTGACGGGTAGACTGCGCGCATGGGCGCAGTCGACACGATGGAAGTCTTCTTCGAGCTCCTCAACGGCGGTGACCGCGAGGGCGCGGTCGCGCTGCTCGACGAGAAGGTCGAGATGCGGGTGCACGTGGGCGAGGGCGCGCGCGTCCTCCGCGGCTCCGAGCAGGTCGGCGGCTGGTTCCTCCGCGCCGACCGGGGCCTGAAGATGGTCCCCGGCGAGGTCCGCGACATGGGCAACAGCTACGAGGCGGACATCCTCGCGGTCCGGCCGGGCGCACCCAGCCAGCACCTGGACGCGACCTTCCGCGTCGAGGCCGGGAAGATCACGACGATCAACCTCTCCCCGCGGTAGCGCCGCGGCAGCCGCGCGGACCTCGCGCGCGCGGCCGCGGCGCGGCGCGGCCGCGGCGGCCGGGTCAGGGCGCGGCGGTCACCTCCGCGCCCGGCGTGCCGGCGTCCGGGATCACCGACGACGCGGGCAGCGGGATCACGAGCTTGTCCTCGATCTGGAGCTGGTTCGGGTCCTTCAGGTCGGGGTTCGCCGCGAGCAGGTCGTCCACGGTGATCTTGTACTTCGCCGCGATCCCGGAGACGGTGTCGCCCGACTTCACCGTGTAGACGAAAGGCGTCGGGGACGGGACGGGCGTCGGCGCGACCGATCCGCTCGGAGAGGCGTCGACCGACGCGGACGG
>CAWJQZ010000019.1:0-202022 GCA_963844945.1 uncultured Chloroflexia bacterium | reverse complement strand
GCGCCGCCTGGAGGGTGACGCTCGTCCAGACGGGGTTCGTCCCGGGCCCGCCGAACCGCTCCCACCCGTACACGGGCGCGTGCGTGACGAGCCAGCCGGTCGCACCCCGGGGCGCAGGAGCGACGCCGCCTGCCGGCCGAGCGCCGTGTACGTCTCGGCCGCCGTGACGACCGAGTCGTTCGAGCTCGAGGTGTCGAGCATGACGAGGTCGATGGTCCCCGAGGCGGGCGACCCACGTGGGCTCCGCGAAGGTGGGCGCCGGGTGCGCCGGGTCGTAGACCGCCGTGTACGCGCGCTGGCAGGTGTCGGGCGGCGCGACGCCCGGGTCGAGGAGGAAGAAGAAGCCGGTCCCGGCGCGCGCGCACGTCTCGTGGTTGCCGCGGGCGAGGACGAGGGGCGCGGCCGCGAACAGGGCCCGCGCCGGCGCGAACCAGTCCGCGCGCCATCCGGCGTACGTGTCCTCGTTGGGGCTCCCGGCCGGGTTCACCGGCGGGCTCCCCGCGCACATCGAGGCGTACGGCTCTACCGCCGGACAGTCCGACTCCCGGTAGAAGAAGTCGCCCGTGTCCACGATGAGGTCCGGCCTCGCCGCCGCGATCTCCTCGGCCGTCCGCTCGAGCGGCCAGGCGCCGGTGTCGTTGCAGTCCTGGACGTGGTACGTCGGCTGCGCGCCGGTGGTCGCGGGCGGGTACGTGGCGATCCGGCATCCGGTGTCGCCGAAGACGGCGATCCGCTGCGGGGTGCCCGACGGGAGGAGCGGGAGCCGCCGCCCGCCGACGCTGGCGCGGACGAGGCCGGCCGGGAGGGCCGCGCGGCAGACGGTGATCCCGTCGAACCCTACCGACCCGTCCGGGGCCGGGATGCGCGCATCGGGATGCGGCGTTTCGCCCCGCGCGCCGTGCGGACGACGACCGGCGGGCACGCGGCGCCGGGCGACTCGATGATCGCCCGCGCGACGAGCTGGCTCGGGCTCACCGAGCGCGGCGCCACGACCGTGAACGCGAACGTCACGCGCGGGACCGCGCCCCGGCGCCGGCGCGGTGGCCCCGAACCCCACGAGCGTCGCTGCGAGGACCGCGGCGAGGACGAGCACGGCCGGACGCCGGTCACGGCAGGGCGGCGACGCGACATCAGGCACCTCCGGTCGGCAGGTCCCGCCCGGCCGGGCGCCGGGCCGGCGCGGGTCACGATACCCGGTCGGTCGTCCGGTCCGGCGGGCGACCGGGCCGACCGGCCCGTGCCGTCGCGTCCGGGTGGCCCTGCCTGCCCCGTCGCCCCCGCGAGCATCCTCGGGTCGTGGGGGTCAGCCGCGCACCGTCGATCGTCGTTCCCGGGACGGGGGACGGGGTCGATCCGTCGCGCCCCGGACCCGCCGTCGGTCGGTCCGTCCCGCGCCGCGAAGGCCCCGACAAGGTCACCGGCCGCGCGCTCTACACCGACGACCTCGCGTCCCCGACGCCTGGCACGGCGCGACGGTCCGCTCCACCGTGCCGCACGCGCGCCTCCTTGGCGCGCTCGAGCGCGACCCCGCCTTCGACTGGTCGCGCGTCGTCGTCCTCACCGCGGCGGACATCCCCGGCGAGAACGTCGTCACGCTCATCGTGGACGACCAGCCGGTGCTCGTCGCCGACGAGATCCGCCACGTCGCGGAGCCGGTCGCCCTCGTCGCCGCGCCGGACCCGCGACGGCGCGGGCCGCCCGGCCGCGATCCGCCTGCGGACGGAGCCGCTCGAGCCCGTGCTCGACCCGCTCGCGTCGGAGCGCGCGTTCGCCGCGCTATCGAGATCGCCCGCGGGCGACGTCGGAGGCGGCGCTCGCCGCGGCGGACCTCGTCGTCGAGGGGACGTACCGCGTCGGCCACCAGGAGCAGCTCTACATCGAGCCGCAGGCGATGATCGCCGTGCCCCGCGCCGACGGCGGCGTCGACGTCCACGGCTCGCATCCAGTGCCCGTACTACGTGCACGCGGCGCTGGCGCGGGCGCTCGGCCTCGACGCGAGCAGGTGCGTCGTCATCCAGGCGGAGACGGGCGGCGGCTTCGGCGGCAAGGAGGAGTACCCGTCGGTGCTCGCGATCCACGCCGCGCTGCTCGCGCTGCGCGCCGGCCGCCCGGTCCGGATGGTCTACGACCGCCACGAGGACATCGCCGCCACCACCAAGCGCCACCCGGCGGTCGTGACGCACCGGACCGGGCGTCACGCGCGACGGCGACGCTCGTGGCCCAGGAGATCGACGTCGTCATGGACGCCGGCGCGTACGCGACGCTCTCGCCGGTGGTGCTCTCGCGCGGCGGCACTCCATGCGGGCGGGCCGTACGCCGTGCCCGAACGTCCGGATCCGGGCGCGCGCGATGGCGACGAACACGCCGCCGAACGGCGCCTTCCGCGGCTTCGGCGCGCCGCAGACGGAGTTCGCGGCCGAGATGCAGGTGAACCGCGTCGCCGAGGCGCTGGGCATCTACCCGGCCGAGCTGCGACGCCGCTGGGCGTACCGGGAGGGCGACGAGACGCCGACGGGCCAGGTCCTGCGCGCGAGCGTGGCGGCGGTCGAGGTGCTCGAGGCGGCGGTGCGAGGCGGCGCGAGTTCGAGCGACGCGCGCGCGCGGACCGCCGCGCGGCGCCGGGACGCGCGGGCACGCCGGCGCGGCGACGGCGCCATCGCGACCGGCGTCGGCCTCGCGCTCGGCTGGCACGGCGCCGGCTTCACCGGCAGCGGCGAGGCCGTACCTCGCGAGCGTCGCGGGCGTGGAGCTCACCGCGGACGGGCGCGATCCGCGTCCTCATCGGACTCGACGGAGATCGGCCAGGGCTCGCGCACCGTCCTCGCGCAGCTCGTGGCCGACGCGCTCGGCGTCGCCGTTCGAGGACGTCGACGTGGCGCCCGCAGGACACCTCGATCGTCCCGAACAGCGGGCCGACGGTCGCCTCGCGCACGACGATGGTGGTCGGCGGGCCTGGTGGTCACGCGCCGCGCGGCGGCTGCGCGCGCGAGGTGGAGGCCGGACGGGGCGGCCGTTCGCGGACGCGTACGCGCGACGACGCCCGGGAGCACGGCCCGTCGCGGGTCGACGAGCGGTTCGACGGCTACCCGGGCATCGTGTGGGACGACGAGACGTACCGCGGCGACGCGTACCCGTGCGTTCAGCTGGGCCGCGGCGTCGTCGCCGAGGTGGACGTGGACCTCGACACCGGCGAGGTCGCCGTGCGGCGCGTCGTCCAGGCCGTGGACGCGCGGGCCGCATCGTCAACCCGGTCCTCGCGGCCGGCCAGGTCGAGGGCGGCACGCTCCAGGCCGTGGGGTACGCGACGATCGAGGAGATGAAGGTCGCGCGACGGCCGCTACCTGAACGACCGCCTCGCCACGTACCTCATCCCGACGGCCGTGGACGCGCCGCAGATCGCGCCCGTCCTCGTGGAGGAGCCGTTCCCGGACGCGCCGCACGGCGCCAAGGGCCTCGGCGAGCTGCCGATGGACGCCCCGGCCGCCGCGGTCGTCGCGGCCATCCACGACGCGACCGGGGCGTGGATCCACGAGCTCCCGGCGACGCCGGAGCGGGTGCTCGCCGGCGATCCTGGCGAGCGCGGAGGCGACCGCCGGATGACGATCGCCGTCGGCCGCACGAGTCGTCCGCTTCACCGTCAACGGCGTGCGCCGTCGAGGTCGACGCCCCCGGCGGCCGCCGCCTGCTCGACGTCCTCCGCGTGGACCTCGGGCTCACCGGCACGAAGGAGGGCTGCGGCGAGGGCGAGTGCGGCGCGTGCTCGGTCCTCGTCGACGGCGTCGTCGTCGACAGCTGCCTCGTCCCGTCTGCCAGGCCGAGGGCGCGCGACGTCCGGACCGTCGAGGGGCTCGCCGCGGACGGCGGCCTCGACCCGCTCCAGGCGGCGATGCTCGAGACCGGCGGGGTCCAGTGCGGCATCTGCACGCCCGGGATCGTCATGGCGGGCCGCGCGTTCCTCGACTCGCGCCGCGGACGGCCCGATGCCCACCGACGCCGCCATCCGCGAGGCGATCGCGGGGAACCTCTGCCGCTGCACCGGCTACACGCGCATCGTCGACGCCATCCGGCTCGCGCCGCGGGCCTGGGCGCCCGCGATGCCCGCACCGGCGGCCCCCGCGCCCGCCGCGTGGGTCGCGGCGCTCGAGCCGGACCCGGCCGGCGCCGGCCGCACGCACCGCCCTCGCCGACCCGGACGCGGACTCCCCGCGGACGCTCGACGAGGCGCTCGCGCTGCTCGCCGCGGGCGGCCGGCGCCGTCGCGGGCGGCACGGACCCTCGTGGAGCGCGCGCCCGGCCCCGCGGCGACCGGCGCGCTATCTCGACCTCTCCGGGCTCGACGAGCTGCGGGGGATCCGGCTCGACGGCGACGTGCTCGTGCTCGGCGCGCCCACCACGTACGCCGACCTGCGCCGCGCCCCGCTCGTCGGCGCGCAGCTGCCGGTCCTCGCGGAGATGGCCGCGGCCGTCGGCGCGGCGCAGATCCAGAACCGCGGCACGCTCGGCGGCAACATCGCGAACGCGTCCCCGGCCGGCGACACCCTGCCGGTCCTCCTCGCGACCGACGCCTCGATCGTCGTCGGCGGCGCGCGCGGCGAGCGCACCGTCCCGGCCGCCGACTTCTTCCCCGCGTACCGCCGGACCGCGCTCGCGCCGGACGAGCTCGTCCTCCGCATCGGGATCCCTGCCGCGCGGGCCGGACGGCGGCCTTCCGCAAGGTCGGGACGCGCCGCGCCCAGGCGATCAGCGTGGTCTCGCTCGCCGTCGCGTGGCGGCCCGACGGCCGGACCTGGCGCGACGTCCGCGTCGCGCCCGGCTCGGTGGCGCCGGTCCCGGTCCGGGCGCCCCGAGACGGAGGCGGTCCTCGAGGGCGCGGCGCCAGGCCCGGAGCTCGCCGCGCGCGCGGCCGCCGCGCTCGCCGCCGAGATCTCCCCGATCGACGACGTCCGCTCGACCGCCGACTACCGCCGTGCCGTGGCGCGCGATCCTCGCCCGGATCGTGACCGAGGCCGCCCGGACGTAGCCGGGCGCACCTGCCGCCCGGGGGTCGCGTCTCACGCGCGCACCGTCCGATCGCCGGGCATCACCCCGGGGACCGCGGGATGCGCCGTCGGCCGCCGGGGTGCGGCCTGTGAAACTCGGGCCACGTCACCGACCGCCACTGCAGTCCCCCGGGTGAGATATCGGTGGCCCGGCCCCGTCCGGTAGTCCTCAGGGTGATATCGGGCGAATCGGGTTGGTCGCGCGGCGCGGGGCCGTCGCGGCCCGGGCGGCCCGGGCGGCCGCGGACCGCCGTGGCGGTCGGGCGGCTCGCGGTAGTCGCGGTGGTTGCGGGGCCGTCGCGGCCATCGCCCCGATCTAGGCCGACTCCGCCGCCGGGAGCTGCGGCGCCGCCACCCGTGTCCCCTGCTCCCGGGCCACCGGCAGCCGCGGGACCGACCGCTCCAGGCTGGCGAGCATCGTCGCCATGATCGCGGCCGGCTCGAGCGGCAGCGGTCGCCCGTCGGCGGCGTCGCGTCGGGGCGACCTCGATCAGGCGCAGCGTCGCGTCGTCGAGGACGGCCCGGAAGCCCGGGCGCGGCGTACTCGATCCGTGCGGCCGCGCGCCGACCGCCCCCGCTCCCGCGCCCAGGGCAGGACGCGCGAGCCGGTGGGTCGCGCCCGCCGAACCGGGCCTCGATCGCGCCGCCGCCGGGGAGGAGGAACGCGTTGTCGGCCTCGGCCGCGAAGTCGGCCCGGTCGAGGAAGAGCCGCGGCTTGTCCACGTACGGCCGGCCGGCCGTCGGGCAGGCGGTGACGCAGTGCCGCACTCGTTGCAGAGGTCCGCCACACCGCGACCTGAAGCCGCTGGTCGGCACCCGAACGGCACGGACCCGCGGCGACACGGGCGCCCCGGCCCGGATCGGCGAGCGCCGGCAGGCCGACGCGTACGGGCTCCGTCGGCGTAGGTCATCAGCGCGATGTTCGGGCAGACGCCCACGCACAGGCTGCACATCGTGTCGCAGTCCAGGCAGCGCTCCGCCTCGCGCTTCGCCTCGTCGACGGTGTAGCCGAGGACGGTCTCCGCGAACCCCCCGCGCTCGTCGAGCGGGGTCGTCCGGAACGGGACCCGGTACGCGCGGCGCGCCCGGCGGACCGAGAGCGCGGGCACCTCCGCGAAGTCGAGCCCGACGGGCGACGCATCCGTGCCGCCCGGGAGCCGGACGCCGAGGGATGCCGCGATCGCGGCCGCGGCGCGCTTGCCGTCGGCGGCGGCCCGGACGATCGACGCCGGCCCGTGCCCGGCCGCGTCGCCCGCGGCGTACACGCCGGGGATCGATGTCTCCAGGGTCGTCGCGTCGGTCGCGATCCAGCCGGCAGGCGTGCGCGCGGGCGGGTCCGCGCCGAACAGGCCGTCGTCCACGTCCTGTCCCACCGCCACGATGAGCGACCCGGCGGGGATCTCGAACGCCGACCCCGGCACGTCGTGCGGGACCTTCCTGCCCGAGGCGTCGCGGTCGCTCCCGTACGCGGTCCGGAGGCAGACGAGCCCGGCGAGCCGTCCGTCGGCGGCGATGAGGCCGCTCGGACGCGCCAGCTCCACGATCCCGATCCCCTCCTCCCGGAGGGCATGGACCTCCTCACGGTCGGCGGGCATCTGGTCGATCGTCCGTCGGTAGACCAGCGTGACGGACTCCGCGCCGACGCGGCGTGCCGAGCGCGCGCAGTCCATCGCGGTGTCGCCCGCTCCCACGACGGCGACGGGACCAGCGAGCCGGAGCGGCCGGCCCTCCCGCACGGACCGGAGGAACGTCAGCCCGTCGACCACGCCGGGGACGTCCTCGCCGGGGATGCCCAGGCGCTTCGGGCGCTGCGCCCCCGCCGCGACCACGACCGCCGCGAAGCCCTCCGCCCGGAGCGAGTCGACGGTGACGTCGGCGCCGAGACGGACGCCGTAGCGGATGCGGACGCCGAGCCGCTCGAGGACCGCGACGTCCTGTGCGAGCCGCTCGCCGGGGAGCCGGTACGCGGGGATCGCGCAGCCCACCATCCCGCCGGGCGCTTCGCCTGCCTCCAGGACCGTCACGCCGATGCCGGCCCGGGCGAGCCACTCGGCCGCCGCGAGCCCGGCCGGCCCCGCGCCGACGACCGCCACGCGATGGCGGGGCGGCACGCCCTCCCTCGGCCGCGGCGCGGCCGGCGATGCCGGCGCCTCACCATGCTCCATGACGAACCGCTTGACGTGACGGATCGCGAGGGGCTCGTCGAGGTGCGTCCGGACGCAGGTCCGCTCGCACAGGTGGTCGCAGACACTGCCCAGGACGGCCGGGAGCGGGTTGTCGAGGCGCGCGATCCGGGCGGCCTCGCCGGGGTCCCCGGCACGGACGGCGCGCATGTACGCGGGGACCTGCTGGTCCACCGGGCACTCGTCCACGCACGGCGCGGCGATGCAGTCGAAGGGCCCCAGGGCGCGAGCCGTCTTCGACCGGTCGGTGCGGTACGTCTCCTTCCGGTAGCGCGGGTCGCGCCGGACCTCGTCCGCGTACGCCCGGAGGTTCGCGCGCGCGAGGGCGGGAAGGTCGGGCGCATCCGCGCCGCGGGCCTTCGCCGTCCGCCGGATCAGGTCGGGCGTGTCGGCCGCCCCGACGGCATCGAATGCAGCGTCCACCTCGTCCGCGTACTGGCGCATCCGCAGGTAGCCGCCGGTCTTGAGCAGGTCCGAGCACGCGGTGACGGTCCGCAGCCCCGACGCGAGCAGGCGCGCGACGTTGAAGCAGTCGACGCCGCCGGCGAACGACAGCGGGACCTCCGGCCCCAGCTCGGCCGCGACCCGCGACGCGAGGTTCACCGTCACGGCGTGGAGCGCCCGCCCGGACATGTACATGGTGGGATCGCGGTCGAAGACGCCGCGGCCGTTCTCGACCTCGAGGGTGTTCGACAGCTTCAGGCCGAACCCCACCCCGCGGGCGGACGCCGCCGCGCGCAGCCGCCGGAACATCGGGACCGCGTCCTCCCAGCGCAGGTCGTGCCCGAATGCCGCGTCCGGGATCGTCACGTCCGCGTACCCGAGGTCGTCGTTCACGATCCCCCGGACCGTCTCCGCCCCCAGGAGCGTCGGGTTGCACTTCACCTTCGTGTCGAGACCCCGGTCCTCGATCAGGTGGAGCGCGATCCGCTCGATCTCGTCGGGCGGGCAGCCGTGCATCGTCGAGAGCGTCACCGACGCGGAGACGCGGGCCGGGATGGGGACGTCCCGGACGCCCGGGAACCGCCGCGCCACGGCCTCGACGCAGGCGGGCAGGTACGCGGAGGCGTCGGCCATCGCGTCCAGGTACCACGCGACCTTCGGGCTCCGGACCCCCGCGAGGTCGTAGCCCACGCTCATGTCGAAGAGGACGCCCGGACGCTCGCCGGGGAACCCCAGCAGCGAGTGCAGGACGTGGACGAGGACCCACGCGCGGAGGTACTCGTCGAACGACTCGTGGACGCGCAGCTCCTGCGACCACTCGACGTTGTAGCCCTCGTCGGTCACGTCGATGCAGGGCTTGTGGACCTCGAGCTCGTCGAGCGTCTGCACGGTCTTCAGCTCGATCACGCGCGCGCCGACCAGCCACGCGGCCACGATGTTCTGCGCCATCTGCGTGTGCGGCCCGGCCGCGACCCCCCACGGCGTCTCGAGGTCCACGCCGTTCTCGCGGACGCGGAAGCGGTGGTCGGTCCGCGGGACGAAGAACGCCGCCCGGGGGATGCCGAGGATCGAGTCGGCGGCCTCGAGCTCGTCGAAGATCCTGTCGACCAGCGTCTCCACCGAGGTCGGCCGGAAGCGGTCGCTCATCGTGGTCCCCCTCCTCGCGCCGGGACGGGACGCCCGTCCGCCATCGACCCGCTCGCCACCGTTCAGAGCCGCGCGTGCAGGCGCGCCGCCTGCTCGCGGGCCTTCGCGCGGACCTCGACGGGATCCACGCGCGTCGCGCGCCCCTCGTCGAGGACGACCTCGCCCCCGACCGTCACGCGGAGCGGCCGGATGCCGGGGGTGAACGCGACATGCCAGGGGTCCATCGGGTCGTACGACCAGACGACCTCGTCGTCGCGCGCCTCCGGGACGATCGACCAGCCCGTCTCGAGCCACGACCACGCGGTGGTGGGCGCGCAGGTGACGTCGACCGACCGCTGGAGGACGTACGCGAGCCGGAAGGACTCGAGGACGTTCCCGCCGATCCCGTCCGTCCCGAGCGCGACCGGGCTCGCGAAGCGCGCGGGGTCCGCGTACCCGACCGCGTTGTTCAGGTTCGACATCGGGTTGTGGAGGATCGTCCCGCGCAGGTCGTGGTCCGTGGGGAGGTGGACGCAGTGCGCCAGCAGCCAGTCGTCGCGCGTGAGCCCGCCGAGGCGGCGGGGCGCGTCGGCGTCGCCGACCCCCTCGCAGACGTGGACGTGCACGCCGACGCCCAGGTCGTCCGCGAGGCCTGCCGCCGCGTGCAGCGTCTCGTCCGAGCACGTGAACGCGGCGTGGATCCCCACGAGGCCGCGGCCGCCGGCGCGCAGGAACCGCTCGTTCTCCGCGAGGCCGCGCCGGGCGCCGTCCGGGCCGTGGCGATCCGTGACGCCGTACGCGAGGACGGAGCGGACGCCGACCTCCGCGCACGCCTCCGCGATGACGTCGAGGCTCCCCTCGATCGCGTTCGGCGACTCGTGGTGGTCGACGATCGCGGTGGTCCCGCTCTCGAGCGCCTCGAGGGCGCCGAGCATCGCCGACCAGCGGATCATCTCGAGGTCGAGGGCCGTGTCCAGCCGCCACCAGACCAGCTCGAGGATCTCCGCGAAGTCGCGGGGCGTCCGGGGCGGCGCGGGCATCCCGCGGGCGAGCGCGGAGTAGAGGTGGTGGTGGGCGCAGACGAGCCCGGGCGTGATGGCGGTCATGACGGACCCTCGTGCTGTTCGCCCTCGTCGGCGAGGTCGGCCGGGCCTGCCGGCGGCGGCAGGACCCGGGCGGGCGGGACGGCGGCCCGGACGGCGGCCCCGGACCCGAGCGCCACGGCCCGTTCCTGCACCCAGGCCTCCATCCGGTGGACGATGAGGACGAGCAGGATCCCGGCGACCACGAGCGACGCGTCGAAGATCGCGGAGCGCAGAAGCCACACGCGAACGCCGCCGATCGCCACGTCGGTGACCGACGTCAGCGCGCTGCCGACGTAGTAGCCGACCAGCCAGGTGGCCCACCAGGCCCGGCGCATCCCGCGGAGGTCCCCCGACCCGGCGGGCCGGAGCCTGCGGGCGGCGTCACCGACGATCGCATACGGGATGACCCACGCCGCGAAGGGGACGAACCACCAGCCGATCGCCTGCCGGGGCCCGCGCTGTGGCGTGCCTCCCGTGAGCGGCGGGATGACCTCGACCACGCGGGAGAGCCAGGCCAGGAAGCAGACCGCGGAGATGATCAGGAGCATGACCTGCACGAAGCCGGCCGTGGCCATCGCCTCGTCGAAGGCGGTCGCCTGGTCGGCCGTGAGGACGCCCTGTCGCGCGGACTCGAGGATGCCGACCCCGCGCAGGTCGATCCCCATGACGGCGAAGTCCGCGATCGTGGCGACGGCGATCGCGACCATCGCGACCTGGGCGCGCCCGCGGGAGGGCCGGTAGCCCGGGCGACCGCCACGTGCCCTCGGAGCGCGGCGCGAACGAGGGGTCCCAGCTCGCCGACGGCCAGGGCCCCTGCGGCGCGCTCACCGATCCGCGGACCGGGAGGCGGCGGCCTCTGCGCCGTGCCACTCGCGGCAGCGCCGCCCGGGCGGCGGGCGAGTCCCGCATCGGCAGCGTCGTCCGCCGGATGCCGTCGTAGGCGTGGAGCGCGCCGGCGACCGCCGCCGGGGTCGGGACGAGGACGGCCTCCCCCGCCCCCTTCGCGCCGTACGGCCCCTCCGGCTGGTGCTCCTCGATCAGGATGCACTCGACCTCGGGCATCGCGGCTGCCGGGAGGATCCCGATGGACTTGAGCGTCGCCGCCGGGATGCCGTCCACGAGGTCGAGCCGCTCCGTCAGCGCATAGCCGAGGCCCATGTGGACCCCGCCCTCCACCTGCCCGCGGAGGGACTCCGGGTCGATCGCCCGTCCCACGTCCTGTGCGGCGACGACCTTCGCGAGCCGGCCCGCGTCGTCGAGGATCACGACCTGGGCGGCCCACCCGTAGGCGAAGTGGATCACCGGGTCGGGGCCGCCGTCCTCCAGCGAGGTCGTCCAGTCCACCACGTGCTCGCCGGCGAACTCGCGGCCGGCGAGGGCCTGGAGCGGGCCGTCGCCCTGCGCCTCGCGCAGCGCACGCGCGGCGGCGATCACCGCGTTCCCGCCCAGGGCGGTCGCGCGCGACGCCGTGGTCTCGCCGGTGTCGAGCTCGCGCTCGGTGTCCAGCACCACGCGGATCCGGTCCGGCGGCACGCCGAGCTCGGTCGCGGCGACGAGCCGGAGGGCGCCGTGGATCCCCTGCCCCATCTCCGTCCAGGAGTGGCGCAGCGTCACCGACCCGTCGGGCTCCACGCCGAGGATCGCCCGGCCGTGCTCCGTCATCCCGTTGCCGATCCCGGTGTTCTTCGCCCCGCACGCGATCCCGGCGTACCGGGCACCGCGGTACGCGTCGCGGACGGCGAGCAGCGCCTTCTTCACGCCGACGCCGGGCCCCAGGACCTGGCCCGACCCGAAGCGGTCGCCGGCCTCCACCGCGTTCCGCCAGCGCATCTCCCAGCCGTCGATGCCGACGCGTTCCGCGAGGCGGTCGAGCATCCCCTCGAGCGCGAACGTCACCTGGACGACGCCGAAGCCGCGCATCGCCCCCGACGGCGGCCCGTTCGTCACCACGGCGAGCGACTCCACGTCCACGTTCGGCACGCGGTAGGCGCCGCAGGCGTGCCCGGCCGAGCGCTCGAGGACCTTCGCGCCGACGCTCGCGTACGCCCCGGAGTCGCCGACGATCCGCGCCCGCACCGCGACGAGGTGGCCGTCCGCGTCGCACGCCACCGTGTAGTCCATCGTGATCGCGTGGCGCTTCGGGTGGAACCGGAGGCTCTCCGCACGGGTGAACGCGAGGTGGACGGGCCGGCCGGTGAGGTGGGCGAGGAGCGCCGCATGGCCCTGCGCACCGAGGTCTTCCTTGCCGCCGAACCCTCCGCCCGTGGGGACGCCGGTCACGCGGACCCGCGACTCGGGCAGGCCGAGGAGGGACGCGACCTGGCGGCGGTCCTCCCATGCGCCCTGGCCCTGCGAGAAGAGGTGGACGGCCGGCTCGTCCGGCGCGGTGCCCGGGACGGCGAGGCAAGCCTCCGGCTCGAGGAAGGCATGCTCGATCCGCTGCGTCCGGAACGTCTCCCGCTCGACGAACGCCGCGCCCGCGAAGGCTGCGTCCACGTCGCCGCGCAGGACCACCGATCGCGAGAGGACGTTCCCGTCCGCCGCGAGCGACGGCGCGCCATCGGCGAGCGCATCGAACGGGTCGAGGACCGGCGGGAGGACGTCGTACTCCACGTCCACCAGCGCGGCCGCGGCCCGGGCGGCGGCACGCGACTCGGCCGCGACGACGGCGATCGCGTCGCCGGCGTAGCGCGTCGTCTCGCCCTCCGCCACGAGGAGCGGCCAGTCACGGTCGATGAGCCCCTGGAAGCGCGCGCCGGGGATCTCCCGCCACGTGGCGACGCGCACGACCCCGGGCGCGGCGACCGCGCGGGCGACGTCGATCCGCCGGACGACGGCGCGCGGGTGGTCGCTGAAGCGGATCGCCGCATGGAGCATCCCGGGCGCCGTCATGTCGCGCACGAACGGCCGCTCGCCGAGGACCAGCTCCCGCCCCTCGTAGCGCGGGGCCCGTTCCCCCGCCCGCGCGCCGTCCGGGAGGACGGGGTGCGCCGCATCCCCGCGCCGCGCCGCGGCCGCCGCGAGGATCGCCTCGACGACGGGGATGTAGCCGGTGCACCGGCACAGGTTCCCCGCGAGGGCACGGATCACGTCGTCGCGCGACGGGGCCGGGTCGCGCCGGAGGAGGCCCTCCGCCTTCATGACGATCCCCGGCGTGCAGTACCCGCACTGGACGGCTCCGGCCGCCACGAACGCGTCGGCCCAGAGTTCCCGGTGCGCGTCAGGGAGGCCGGCGAGGGTGACGACCTCGCGCCCGGCCGCCCGCTCGGCGGCCTGAGCGCAGCTGACCACGGGCCGGCCGTCGACGAGGACCGTGCAGGCGCCGCACGATCCCTCCGGCGCGCAGCCGTCCTTCATCGTGCGCAGGCCCAGCCGGTCGCGGAGGACGTCGAGCAGGCTCTCGCCGGGAAGCGCGTCCACCTGGACGCGGCGGCCGTCGACGACGAGCTCCATCGGACGCCTCCTTGCCCACCCCGGAGGGGTCTAGCGGCCCTACCCGGCGGCGGGGATGCCCCCGATTCTGGGGTCGGTGGGCGGGGCGACCGACGTGCCGTCCGGCCCTCTCGCGCGCCCTGTCGGTCCCGAACCGCCGTTCGGCGGACCGCGGCCGCGCGATCCACCGACGAGATGCGGGAGCGTGCGATGCAGGGACTCGGGCTCGAGCGCGATGTGGTCGACGGCGCGGCGTACGCGCGGACCGTGGCGCGGTTCCGCGAGATGCGGGTCGTCATGCCCACCTTCGCCGAGATGGCGGACCCGGAACGGATCCCCGCGGGCATCGTGGCCGCGCTCGCCGGGGTCGACCCCGACGCTCCGTCGCCCCTCAACCTCTTCCGCTGCCACTGGCACGACGGGCACGATCGGCGGTCCGTGGCGGAGGTCCCCCAGCACGTCGTCCTGCCGAAGTCCCTCACCGGGGTGGACGCGCGGATCGTCGTGGCCCTGGGCGACCGCTTCCCGATGATCGCCTCGCACAAGGTGCTCGCCGCGTACGCCTGCCTCGCGCCGCGGATCGTCACCGGCCAGTTCGACCCCACCCGCGACCGCGCCGTCTGGCCGTCCACCGGCAACTACTGCCGCGGCGGCGTCGCGATCAGCCGGATCATGGGCTGCCGGGGCGTCGCGGTCCTCCCCGAGGGGATGAGCCGGGCGCGGTTCGAGTGGCTCGAGCGCTGGGTGGCGGACCCCGCGGACATCGTCCGCACCCCGGGCACCGAGAGCAACGTGAAGGAGATCTACGACCGGTGCGCGATCCTCGCGCGCGACCCGGAGAACGTGATCTTCAACCAGTTCGCCGAGTACCCCAACCACCTGGTCCACCGGCTCGTCACCGGTCCCGCCCTCGAGCGCGTCTTCCGCTCGATGCGGTCGCTGGAGCCCGGCCTGCGCCTGGCCGCCTTCGTCTCGGCGACCGGGTCGGCGGGGACGATCGGCGCCGGGAGCCACCTCAAGGAGGTCTTCGGGACCCGCATCGTCGCCGTCGAGGCCCTCGAGTGCCCCACGATGCTCCGCAACGGGTACGGCGAGCACAACATCCAGGGGATCGGCGACAAGCACATCCCGCTCATCCACGACGTCATGCGGACGGACCTGGTCGTGGACGTCTCGGACCGCGCCACCGACCGGCTCGACGTCCTCTTCGGGACGCGCGTCGGCAAGGAGCACCTCGTCGCCCGGCGCGGGGTCCCGGACGCCATCGTCGCGAGCCTCCGCTCCTTCGGCCTGTCGAGCATCTGCAACGTCCTCGCGGCGATCAAGACCGCGAAGCTCCTGGGCCTGGGGCCGGAGGACGTGATCGTCACCGTCGCGACGGACGGCGCGGGGATGTACGACGCCGAGCGCGAGCACGCCGAGCGCCGGTACTTCCACGGCGGGTTCGACGAGGCCGCGGCGGGCGAGGTCTTCGGCGAGCACATCCTGGGCCTCGGCACGGACGACATGCTGGAGCTGACGACCGAGGACCGCGAGCGGATCTTCAACCTCGGCTACTACACGTGGGTCGAGCAGCAGGGGATCCCCCTCGCCGACTTCGATGCGCGCCGGAGCCCCGACTTCTGGGACGACCTGCTGGACCTGGTCCCGGCCTGGGACGCGATGATCGAGGAGCTCAACGGCCACGTCGGGCTCCGGGCCGGCGCATGAGCGACGCGGCACGCGGACGCGAGCGGAACGGCGCCATGCACGTGGGCGACCACGTCCGCCCCGCGCGGATCGCCTGCGCGGGGTGCGGCTGGCGCCTGCCCGACGGCGAGCCCGCCGTCCTCCGGTGCCCCGCGGCCGTCCCGGGCGACGACGTGGACCACGTCCTGACGCGACACCTCGTCGCGCCGCTCGTCCGCTTCCCCGACGGCCGCGAGCCCGAGCCCTTCGTCCGGTACCGGACGCTCCTGTACGCGTACCACGCGTGGATCGAGGCCGGCGGGGACGATGCCGGGTTCATCGCGCTCGTGGAGCGGCTCGACGACGCGGTCGCGGCGGCGGACGGGCACGGGTTCCGCGAGACGCCGTTCGCGCGGAGCGACGCGCTCTCCGACCGGCTGGGCTTCTCGGCGGCCGGCGGCGTCTGGGTGAAGGACGAGACGGGGAACGTCTCCGGCTCGCACAAGGCGCGCCACCTCATGGGGACGATGATCGAGCTGCAGGTCGCCGACGCGGTGCGTGCCGCCAGGCCGGCGACGAGGAGGCCTTCGTGGCCGCGGCAGCCGCAGCGGCCGGAGAGCCCGGCGCGGGCGCCCCTCCCCGCCCCCGCCTCGCCATCGCGAGCTGCGGCAACGCCGCGCTCGCGGCCGCGGTCGTCGCGCGCGCCGCCGGCCGCGACGCTCGACGTCTACGTGACGGAGGACGCGGACCCGGCGGTCGTCGCGCGGATCGAGGCGCTGGGCGCGCGCGTGGAGGCCTGCCCGCGCGAGCCGGGCGTCGCGGGCGATCCCGTCGTATCACCGGCTCCTCGCGGCGATCGACGCGGGCGCGGTCCCGTTCACGTGCCAGGGGAACCTCAACGGCCTCGCGATCGAGGGGGGCGAGACGCTCGGCTGGGAGATCGTGACGGCGATGCTCGCGGCCGGCGCAGGTGGCGCGGGGTCGGACGGCGCGCCCGAGGGCCGCGATCGACCGGCTCTTCGTCCAGGTCGGCGGCGGCGCGCTCGCGGCGTCCGCGATCGGGGCGTTCCTCGACGCGCGCGCGCTCGGTGCGGACGTGGAGATCCCCCGGCTGCACGCCGTCCAGGCGCAGGGCGTGGCGCCGCTCGCGCGCGCGTACGACCGCGTCATCGCAGCGGATCCGCAGCGAGGTCGGGCCCGCACGGCGGCGACTGGCCGCTGGACCCCACGGACTCCGGTGCGGAGCGCGTCCTCGCGGACGTGGCGCGCCACCGGTCGGCGTACATGTGGCCGTGGGAGTCGGAGCCGCACAGCATCGCGGGCGGGATCCTCGACGACGAGACGTACGACTGGCTCGCCGTGGTCCGCGGGATGCTCGCGAGCGGCGGCACGCCGCTCGTCGTCGACGAGGCGACCCTCGCGGAGGCGAACGACCTTGCGCGGGCAGCCACCGGGATCGACGTGGACCACACGGGGTCGTCGGGCCTCGCAGGCCTCATCCAGGCGATCGACGCCGGGCTCGTGGAGCCCGACGACACGGTCGCCGTCCTCTTCACCGGGGTCCGTCGGACCCCGCCAGCCAGCCCATCGTGAGCACGCACGGGAGATCGACCATGAGGAGCTTCCAGGGGCGCGACATCCTCTCGCTCAAGGGGTTCGAGCGCGCCGAGTTCGACCGGGTCTTCCAGGTCGCCGACGACCTGAAGCCGATCGCGCGCGACCGGCGCAACACCGACCTCCTGAAGGAGAAGACGCTCCTCACCGCCTTCTACCAGCCGAGCACGCGGACGCGCCTCGCGACCGAGGCCGCGATGCACCGGCTCGGCGGGCACGTCCTGGGCTTCTCCGACGCGAAGATGACGCGCGCCGGCGACTTCTACCAGGAGTCGCTCAAGGACACGTTCCACATGCTGGAGTACTACGGGGACGTCATCGCGATCCGCCACTTCCAGCAGGGCGCGCCGGCCGAGGCCGCGAAGTGGTCGTCCGTCCCGATCATCAACTGCGGCGACGGCTGGGGCGAGCATCCCACCCAGGTCCTCACCGACCTGTACACGATCAAGGGCGAGATGGGGACGCTCGACGGCCTGAAGTTCCTCCTCGTCGGCGACATGCGCATGCGGACGATGCACTCGATCCTCTACGCGCTCTCGCAGTTCGACTCCGAGGCGATCGTCGTCGGCCCGCCCGACATGACGCTCCTCCCCGAGTTCAAGGCCGAGCTCGACGAGCTCAACGTCGCCTACCGCGAGGCCGACGACGTCCGCGACGTCGATCGGCGAGGCGGACGTCATCTACATGGAGCCGGTGGTCCAGCCCGACTACGCCGCGTGCCGGACCGAGGTCCCGAAGGACTACGGGCTCACGCCGCCGCAGTACGTCGTCTCCCGCGAGCTCCTTCGCGACAAGGGCAAGCGCAGCTCCATCGTCATCCACTCGCTCCCGCGGATGGATGAGCTCCCTGTCGACGTGGACGGCACCCGCCACCAGCGCTACTGGGTCGAGGCGTTCAACGGGGTCGTCATGCGGATGGCGCTGCTGTCGCTCGTCCTCGGCGCGATGGAATAGGCAGCCGACGATGCAGACCCACCTGCGGGGACGCGACCTCATCGACCTCCAGGAGTGGACGAAGGAGGAGGTCGACACCATCCTCGACGTCGCCTTCGAGCTGAAGCGCGAGCGCGCGCTGGGCATCCCCCACCCGCTCCTGCGGGACCGCGTCCTCGCGATGCTCTTCTTCTTCTCCAGCACGCGGACGCGCGCCTCGTTCGAGGCCGGGATGGCCCAGCTCGGCGGGCACGCGCAGTTCATCGAGAGCCGGACCACGCAGATCTCCCACGGCGACACCGCGAAGGAGATCGGCGAGATCCTCGGCCGCTACAACGACGGGATCGCCATCCGGAACGTGGACTGGGGCCTCGGGAACCGCTACATCCGCGACGTCGCGGCTGCGAGCCGGGTCCCCGTCCTCAACATGCAGTGCGACCTCTTCCACCCGCACCAGTCCCTCGCCGACCTCATGACGATCATGGAGAAGAAGGGGTCGCCGAAGGGCCGGACGATCGCGATCAGCTGGGCGTACGCCGCGAGCTACCAGAAGCCCATCAGCGTCCCCGTGGACCTCGCCCGACTGACCACCCGGTACGGGATGAACGTCCGGCTCGTCCACCCGCCGGAGTTCCGCCTCCCGGAGGAGATGGTCGCCCAGGCGGCGGAGAACGCCCGCATCTCCGGCGGGTCGTTCGAGGTGATGGACGACTTCGACGCCGGGATGACCGGCGCGGACATCGTCTACGCGAAGAGCTGGGGCGCCCTCCTCACCGCGAAGGACGAGGCGGACGGCGCGGCGATCGCGAACAGGTACACCGACTGGATCGCGGACGAGCGCCGGATCGCGCTGGCGCAGCCCGACGCGATCTACATGCACCCGCTCCCCGCGGACCGGGGCGTCGAGGTCGCGGATGCCGTCATCGACGGCCCGCACTCCGTGGTCTACGACGAGGCCGAGAACCGGCTCCACGCCCAGAAGGCGGTGATGGCGCTCACGATGGGCTGAGCGCCTGCCGCGACGCGCAAGAACGTGACGGCGCCGCCCTCGGGCGGCGCCGTCGTCATGTCGCGCGGGCGCCTGTGCGCGCGGCCGCGGCCGGACTACGATGCGGGACATGAACCGATCGACCCGCCTCCTGCTCCTCGTCGGGGTCCCCATCGCAGCGACCGCCGCCGCCGCTGCCGTCATCCAGCGCAACGGCCGGCAACTCGGCGTCCACACGACGGAGGGGATCCTCGTCGGGAACGCCGGCATGTACGACCGGCTCGCGGGGCCGCTCCTCGGCCGCTTCTACAGCGGCATCGCGGACGACGTCCTCGACGACGGCCGGCTGGAGCGCGCGCGTCCTGGACGTGGGCTGCGGGCCGGGCCACCTGCTCGAGCGCCTCGCCGACCGCGGGCTCGACGGCGACGGGGATCGACCTGGACCCCGCGATGGTCGAGCGGGCCGCGGCCCGGCTGGGCACCCGGGCGGAGGTGGTGGAGGCCAGCAGCGCCGCCCTGCCGTTCCCCGACGGGATCCTTCGACGTCGCGGTGAGCACGCTGTCGCTCCACCACTGGGCGGACGTCGAGGCCGGCCTCGCCGAGATCGCCCGCGTCCTGCGGCCCGGCGGCCGCCTGCTCATCTGGGACTTCGGCGACGCGCCCGCACCGCTCCACGAACGGATGGAGGACCCGGGTCACCACCTCGAGGGAACGCCGCTCGAGCTCGTGAGCGACGCGCCGTGGAAGTGGCCCGGCCCCATCTCGCTGGTCCGGCGGATCGAGGCCCGGACGGCCGCGGTGGCACCGGCCGGCGACGACCCGGCCGCGCCCCGGCCACGCCCCACGCCGACTGACCCGGAGCCCCGACCATGCCCTTCACCGACGAGGAGATCGCCACCGTGCTCCGCCACCATGAGATCGCCGAGGCGAACCACCGGATCCTCGATCCCCTCGTCGAGAGCCAGCTCCGCCTCCTCGGGGAGGTCGCCGGGGTGGGCCCGGGCACGCGCATCCTCGACCTCGCGTGCGGCAAGGCCGAGATGCTCTGCCGGTGGGCCGAGTGGTTCGGGGCGAACGGGGTCGGCGTGGACCTCTCGCACGTGTTCACCGCCGCGGCCCGTGAGCGCGCCGCCGAGCTCGGTGTCGCGAGCCGCGTCTCGATCCACCAGGGCGATGCGGCCGCGTTCGAGCCGGTGCACGGCGCCTACGACATCGCGTCGTGCCTCGGCGCGACGTGGATCGGGAACGGCATCGTGGGGACGATCGGCCTCCTGAAGCCGGCTGTCCGGCAGGGTGGCCTCGTGCTCGTCGGCGAGCCGTTCCTCCTCGAGCCCGCGCCGCCGGAGGCGTTCGCCGCCTGGGGCTTCGAGGAGGGCGAGTACCTCGACCTCGCCGGCACCCTCGGCCGGCTCGAGTCCGCCGGCGTGGAGCTGCTCGAGATGGTCGTGGCGGACCACCACAGCTGGGACCGGTACGAGGCGTCCCAGTGGATCACGATCGCCGACTGGCTCGCCGCGAACCCGGACGACCCCGAGCACGACGCCATGGTCCGCTTCCTCGAGGACGGCCGGCGGACGTACCTCACGTGGGGCCGCCGCTACCTCGGCTGGGGGGTCTTCGTCACCCGACCGCGGTAGGCCGAAGCGCGGCCGGATCGCGGACCCCGCCGGTCGGCCACTGCCGGCCGGCCCCGCCCTAGCGGTCGCCCGCGACGCAGAACTCGTTCCCCTCCGGGTCCTCCATCACGGTCCACCGGATCTCGCCGAGCGACCGCTCGGCGACGAACGTGGCGCCCAGGCCCTGCAGCCGGGCGACCTCGTCCGCCATCACCTCGGCGTGCAGGTCGAGATGGATGCGGTTCTTCACGACCTTCGGCTCGGGGACCTTCTGGAAGCCGATGACGGGTCGTCCGGCGACGCCGCGATCGGGAGGCACGAGGAAGACGTACTGGTCGTTCTCGTCGTGTCGCTCGTAGCCCATCGCGGCGACCCAGAAGTCGACGACGGCGCCGTGCTCCGCGCAGTCGATGATGATCTCGGAGACCCGCAGCACCACGTCCTTCCCCTCCCTCGCGCCGTCCGGCGCGGCGTTACCCTAGGTCCGTGACCCCCACGACGTACGACGCGTCCTACCGCGCCCTGCTCCAGGTCCCGCAGCTGCCGCGGGTCCTCCTGGGGATGCAGCTCTCGCGCATCGCCCAGATGATGACGGGCGTCGCGATCGTCCTGTTCACCCTGCAGGTGTACGGGTCGCCGGAGATCGCCGGGCTGGTCACCTTCGTCTCGATCTTCCCCGGGCTCCTCGTCAGCCCGATCGCCGGCGCCCTCCTCGACCGCCACGGGCGGGCGCGGCTGGTCGTCCTCGACTACCTCGTGGCGATGGGCTCGATGGTCCTCATCGGCGTCCTCGCCCTCGCCGGCGCGCTTCCGCCGTGGCTCCTCGTCCTCATCGCGTTCGTCTCGTCGTTCACCGGCCCGCTGAGCAACGTGGGCCTGCGGACCCTCCTCCCGAGCATGGTCCCCAGCCACCTGTGGGAGCGGGTGAACGCGTTCGACTCGAACGGGTACGTCGTCGCGACGATCATCGGGCCGCCCGTCGCCGCGGCGCTGGTCCAGCTCGTCGGCGGCCCCGCGACGATCATCGGGATCGGGCTCGTGTACGGGGCCGCGGCGATCGTCCTGGTGCGGATCAAGGACCCGTCCGGGCCCATCGCGTCGACCGGGAGGCTCCTGCGCGACGCGTGGGACGGCGTCGTCTACACGTGGAACAACCGGACCCTGCGCGGGATCGGGTTCTTCCTGTCGATCCTCAACCTCTCGGGCGGGATGCTCTCGATCGTCATCCCGCTCATCGTCCTCGACCGCCTCGGGATGAACGAGAGCGTCGTGGGGATCCTCTTCATGCTCCAGGGCCTCGGCGGGATGGTCACCGCCTTCGTCTTCGGCCGGATGGACACCCGCGGCCGCGAGAAGGCGCTCATGGCCTGGCCGACGCTCGGGATGGCGCTCTCGCTCTTCCTGCTGCTGCCCGACGCGGGGATCGTGCCCGTCGCCCTCTGCCTCATCGCCGGCGGGATGCTCAACGGCCCGATGGACATCGGGATGTTCACGATCCGGCAGCGCCGGACGGACCCGGCATGGATGGGGCGCGCGTTCGCGGTCTCCATGTCGTTCAACTTCGCCGGCTTCCCGATCGGTGCGGCGATCTCAGGGTCGCTCGCGGCCGTCTCGATCGACGCCGCGGTCGTCATGGGGATCGTCGCCGCGTCGATCGCCACGGTCCTCGCGTTCTGGCTCGTGCCGGCGCGCGACACCGAGTTCGAGCCGGTCGTCGGCGACCGACGGGCGGAGGCCGACGCGGGCTACCGGGCCGACGAGTCCGCCGTCACGGAGGGGCCGTGGGCCGAGGCGGGCTCAGGTGCGGCGGGCGCGATCGCTCTGCAGCGCCTCCACGAGGAACGCGCCCAGGCCGCCGCCGAGCATGGCGGTGCCGACGAGGCGCAGAGCCTCGGCGTCTGACGCCGACGAGGCGAGCGACGGCCCGCCCACGATGAGGAGCACGCCGGCGACGGCGAGCCCGACGAAGATCACCAGTGCGATCGCGAACGTGCGGTCCATCATCTCCTCACTCCCCGCGGCCACTGGCCGCCTGTCCGTCGGTGCTCATGCGCGGCGCGTGAGCACCAGGCTCGTGACCGTGAACGACGCGGCGCACCACGCGCCGAGCGCCAGGAACGCCCCGACGGTCAGCGGGAACGCGTTCGATGCGAGCGTCCCGCGGACCACCTCCCCCATCGCCTGGATGGGGAGGACCCCGTGGATCGCGGCCAGCCAGCCCGGCAGGCGGTCGGCGGGGAAGGTGAGCGGCGAGAACATGAGCACGAAGACGACGAGCACCTGCGTCATGAGGTTCGCGAGCATCGGCGGCAGCACCGACGCGATCGCGTATCCGACCGAGGTCGCCGTCAGCGCGACGAGGAGGAACGCCGGCACGACGAGTGGACTCACCTGGAGGTGGAGGCCGAAGCGCAGGTCGGCGGCGACGATCGCGAAGACGACGCCGGGGAGGACCACGACGAGCCAGACCGTGAGGTCCGCGATGAGGAAGACGACGCGCGGGACCGGCAGCGAGCGGAGGAAGTCCAGGCTGCCCTCGGTCTTCGCCTGGGCGACGACCTGTGGGACGAGCACGAGACCCATCGTCACGAGCGTGATCGTGGGTGCGGCCGTGGCCAGGAAGAGCGTCGTGGTGCGATCGAGGGCCGGGAACAGGAGCGGGTAGCCGAGGACGATCCCGACCGCGAGGAGTCCCTGGACGACGATCGCGAGGGGCAGCAGACCGCGGATGCGGCGGACCTGCCAGGTGACGAGGAGCCGGTAGCTACGCAGCGCGGACATCGAGCTCCTCCCCGCCGACGAGCGCGATGTACGCGTCCTCGAGCGTCGCCGGCGCGAGCGAGAACTCCTCCACCACGCCGGCGCGCTGGCGGTCACGCCCCCACGCGGCCGCGTCGCCGGCCGCCGCGGAGGGCACGGTGATGACGAGCCGGTGCGCGCTGCCGGCGACACGGCCCGCCCACGCCGGCGGCTCCGGGCGCGCCGCACCCGGCTCGAGGACCAGCTCGAGGCGCAGATCCTCCGCCACCACCGCCTTCAGATCGCCCGGCGTCCCCTCGACGACGACGCGGCCGCGGTCCAGGATCGCGAGCCGATCCACCGAGCGCTCGGCCTCCACGACGTTGTGGGTGACGAGGAGGACCGACGAGCCGCCTTCTGCCAGCCCGCGCACCGAAGCCCAGAGCAGGCGCCTGCGGACCGGGTCCACGTCGTTCGTCGGCTCGTCGAGGACGACGAGCCGACCGGGGACCACCGCGGCCATCGCGAACGAGACGAGTCGCTTCACACCACCGGAGAGTCGGGCGGCATCCGTGTCCATCCACTCGCTGATGTCGAGCGCATCCGCGAGCGCCGCCGTCCGCTCCCGGACGATCCCCGGCCGTCCGCCCCGCAGGCGGCCGGTCAGGTCGATCGCCTGGCGCGGCGTCAGGCCGGAGATGGGGACCTGGGCCTGGGGCTGCACCGAGCAGACGCGGCGGGCGTGCCCCGGGTCAGCCACGAGGTCGTGCCCGTCCAGGACGATGCGGCCCGCGTCGGGGGCGAGGAGCCCGACGACCTGGTTCACGAGGGTCGTCTTCCCGGCCCCGTTGTGGCCGAGGAGGCCGAAGACCTCGTCGTCCCCGACCGTCAGGTGGACGCCGTCGTTCGCACGGACGCCCCCACGGAACGTCTTCGTCAGCCCGTCGATCGTGAGCATCGTCCACGCCTCGCCAGTGCGGCCCTATCACGGCATCCAAGTCGGATACCGATCGAGTATGCACATACCGTAATCCATGTCAATACTCTTCAGTATCACAACACTCGCGAGTATCCGTACGTGGTAGACTGACGGCATGGGACCGCGACTCAGCCGGACCGAGCGACGCCAACGGACGCGGCAGGACCTCGTGACCGCCGCCGCGCGGATCTTCGCGGAGAAGGGTTTCGCGGGCGCGAGCATCGACGACGTCGCGGACGCGGCGGGCTACACGAAGGGCGCCGTCTACTCGAACTTCGCGAGCAAGACGGACCTGATGCTCGCCGTCATCGAGGATCGGATCCGGCGCCAGTCGGAGGTCGTTGCGGACTCGTTCGCCGGGGTCCCGCTCGAGCAGGGACTGCGCGAGCTCGAGACGCGGACGCCGACCGGCCTCGACCGCGAGTGGATGATGCTCATCGGCGAGTTCATGCTCTACGCGATGCGGCATGAGTCGGCGCGCGTCGCGCTCGCGAAGGAGTACGAAGGCGCCCGGCGGCTCAGCACGGCGATGATCGAGTCGAAGTACGTCGAGGCGGGTGCGACACCCCCGTTCCCTCCGCGTGAGCTCGCGATCCTCGTGGAGGCCCTCGGCATCGGTCTCGGGTTCCAGGCGCTCATCGACCCCGCGAGCGTCCCGGCCGATCTCCAGGCGGTCGCCATGGAACGACTGCTGGCCCCGCTCGTCGCCGGCGCCGCCCGACCGTCGCGTCCCGGCGGGCCGCCTCCTCCCGCGAAGCCGCGGCGACCCGCCAGGCCGCGGCCGCCGACCGCTCCGCGAAGCAGCTGAGCGCCGCCCGGCGCACAGGGGCGCCGCGGGGGCTGGAACGATCGCCGCGCGCCCCCGATACTCCGCGGATGCGACAGAACGGCCCCGGCCCCGACCCTGCGTCCACCGACGACCTCACCGCATCCATCGAGGCGCTGCTCCCCGCCCTCGAGAGCTTCCTCCGGTTCGATGGCCCGGACCCGGCGGCGCACCGCTCCGCCTGGTACCCACGCCTGGACCGCCCCCTCCCGCGCGAAGGCGCGGGACGCGAGGCGGTCCTCGCCGAGATGCGCGACGTCCTCATCCCCAACGGCCTCCGCGTGGGCCACCCGGGGTTCAGCGGCTGGGTGACCACCGGCCCGTCCACCATCGCGACGGCGGCGGACCTCGCCCAGACGGTGGCCTCGCCACAGCGCTGGTGGGTGACCCCGGGGAACCTCCTGGACACGATCGCGATGCGCTGGCTCGTGGAGCTGCTCGGCTTCCCTGCGTCGTTCGGCGGGGTCTTCACCGCGGGCGGATCCACCGCGAACCTCCTCGGGATCGGGGCCGCGCGCCAGCACGCGGGCGAGCGCCTGGGGTTCGACCCGTCGCTCGACGGGATCGCCGCGCTGCGCGAGCCGCGCGTCTACGCGAGCGTCCAGACCCACCACGTGGTGGGGCGCGCCCTCGGCGTCCTGGGGATGGGGCGGTCCAACCTCCGCTCGATCGGGATCGACCGGTCCGGCAGGATCGACCTCGACGAGCTGCGACGCGCGCTCGACGAGGACGCCGCGGCCGGGCGGACGGCGGTCGCGATCGTCGGATGCGCCGGCGATGTGAATACTGGAGTAGTCGACCCCCTCCCCGAGCTCGCTGCGATCGCGCACGACCGCGGGATCTGGCTCCACGTGGACGGGGCGTACGGTGGGTTCGGCCTGCTCGACGACCGGGTCCGCGACCTGTACGGCGACATCGCGGCCTACGACTCGTTCGCGATCGACCCGCACAAGTGGATGGCGGCCCCGGTGGGCACCGGCGCCGTGATCGTGCGGGACGAGGAGATGCTCGCACGGGCGTTCGCGATCGAGACCGGCGCGTACGACCGAGAGCGCGACCGCCCGCTCTCCGGGGCCCCGGACACGGGCTCGCCGTTCGAGGAGCTGGGCCACGGGACGCCCGACATGGGCGTGGACTTCTCCACCCCGGCGCGCGGGATCGCCGTCTGGGCGATCCTCTCGGAGATCGGCGCGGACGGGATGCGCGAGCGGATCGTCCGCCACGACGACTGCGCGCGGCGCGTGGCGGAGCGGGCGCGGATGGAGCCGGAGCTCGAGCTCCTCATGGAGCCGGTCCTGTCGATCTGCTGCTTCCGCTACCGGCCCCCGGGCGTGACGGACGAGGCGACGCTCGACGACCTGAACGACCGCATCCTCACGGGGGTGCGCGTGCGCGGGCGGACGGTCACGTCGAGCACCCGCGTGGACGGGCGTTTCGCGATCCGGCCGTGCTTCATCAACCCGCGGAGCGGGCTCGACGACGCCGACGCGCTCGTGGACGAGGTCCTCGCGGTGGGCCGGGAGCTCGCCGCCGGCTGAGCCCCGCTAGAGCACCGGCACCGGCTCCAGGTCGGCCGGCTCCGCCTTCGCGACGGCCCGCCCCTGCATGACGAGCCCGGCAAGGACGAGCACGAGGCCGACCGCGGCGATCGGGGTCAGCGACTCGCCGAGCACGAAGACGCCGAGCAGGGTCGCCGTGAGCGGGTCCACGAGCATGAGCGTCGAGACCGGGCCCGGCGGGAGGCCGTGGAGGCCCCGGATCTGGAGGACGTTCGCGATCGCCACCGTCACGACGCCGAGGTACAGGACGAGGGCGAGGCCATCCGGGGACGCCACCCAGCCGACCGGCTGCGCGAGGAGCAGCGGCAGGATGAGGAGCGTGCCGATGACGTAGCTGGCGGCCGGCAGCTCCAGGGCGGTCGTCCCGCGGTCCAGCTCCACCTTCGCCGCCACCATGTACCCACCCCAGCAGGCGCCCGCGACGGTCGCGAACAGGAGGCCGACCGCGTCGATCGCGTCGATCTGCCCCCACGACCGCAGCGCGAGGCCGACGATCGCGACGCCCGTGGCCACGAGCCACGCGGGCGTGGGTCGATGGCGGAGCACGAGCCAGCCGAAGATCCCCGTGAAGATCGGCGCGGTCCCGATCGCGACGAGCGTCCCGAGGGCGACGCCCGTCTGCGCGACGGCAGTGAAGAAGAGCGGCTGGTAGACGCCGGTCGTGATCGCCATCACCCAGACCGTCTGCCGGCGCCACAGCACGGGCAGGCGGCCCCAGCTCGCGCCGAGCATCGGCATGACCGCGAGGAGGACGAGCGCGCCGGTCCCCAGGCGGAGCACGCCGATGGCCGCCGGCGTCGCGCCCGCGGGGGCGAGCGCGGAGGCCGTCCCGGTCGTCCCGAGCAGGACCCCGGCAGCGACGACGCGCGCGATCGAGGGGCCGGTGCTGCTCACCCGCTCAGGGTACCGGCCGGACCCTGGGCCCCGTGGGCGGTGGCCGCGCGCCCCGACCCGGCTCAGGCGCGCGCGCCGGAGCGGCGCGTCACGGGCGCCGAGCCCACGACCAGTCCGGGTCGTACGGGCCGATGTACTTCTTCGCGATCGTGTAGGCGACGAGCAGGGTCGGGCGCCCGCCCGCGGCGCCGATCGTGAAGAGCCGGGTCTGCTGCCCGGTCGCCGTCTTCCGGCTCGATGAGTAGACGAGCTCCTTCCCGTCCGGCGACCAGCTCGGGTGCTTGTCGTACGAGCCGCACCCGTCCGGGTTCTTCACGAGCTTCACCCGGTCGGTACCGTCCGCCTTCATCGTGTAGACGGCGAACGAGCAACCGGCAGGCTGGCCGTCATACGCGATGCGCGACATGTCCGGCGACCACTGCGGGTTGTGGAGCGCCCCGCCTGCGACGAGGGCCGCCCCGGTCCCGTCGGGGCGCACCGTCCAGATCCCCGGGGCCTCGGCGCCGCCGAAGTGCGAGAAGACGATCCGCGAGCCGTCGGGCGCCCAGTCGGGGTACCGCTCGTTGCCGGGCATCGCGAGGAGGCGAGTGGGCGACGAGCCGTCCGAGTTCATCACCCAGAGGTCGGTCGTGTTCTTCGTCGTGGACCGGCCCGATGCGAACGCGATGCGCGTCCCGTCGGGCGACCACGCCGGGTGCTGGTCGGCCGCGGCGTCCTTCGTCAGCCGCGTGGCGCCGCTGCCGTCGGCGTTCATCACCCAGATCTCGTAGTCGCCGGTCCGGTTCGACGCGAAGGCGATCCGCCTCCCGTCGGGAGACCAGGCCGGGTCGATGTCCTGGCCCCGGGCACAGCTGACGGACGTCAGGTCGGTCCTGTCCGGATCGATCGTGAGGATGTCGTGCGCCGCACCGGCGGTGCACCACGTCGTCGCGACGAAGGCGATCGGTGCCGCGGACGCGGGGACGGGGCCGGACGGGGGGCTGGCCGAAGGGCTGGGAGCGAGCGCACCACGCAGGGGTGCGGCCGGCCCCGGGACGATCCCTGCGCTGGTGACGATCAGCGCGAAGGCGGCGGCGAGCGTGAGCGCCGCGAAGCCCTTCGGGAACGGCGACATGGTCGGTCCTCCTCGAGCCGGGCATGGCCGACCCCCAGGGGCCGTGCTCCCCGCCATCACACGCCGGCGGGCCAGCGGGCGCCAGAGGCGGACGTCACTCCGGGGCGAGGGCGCGGTCGAGGAAGTCGAGGATGACGTCGGCCTGGAGCAGCCGCTCCTCGTCGTCCAGGGCGTGGTGGCCCGCCGCGTACAGGTGGACATCCACGGGGTGCCCGCGGCGCCGGAGCGCGTGCGCGTACGTCATCACCTGGCCCAGCGGGCACCGGCTGTCTCGCTCGCCGGCGAGGAGGAGGACGGGGGCGGCGACGCGGTGCACGTACGTCATGGGGTTGCGCTCGTGGTAGAGCGCGGGCACCTCCATCGGGTCGCCGCCGAAGACCGCGACGTCCCACGCCCGCAGAGGCGGCGCGGACTCGTAGTGCGCGGCCACCAGGTCGCCGACCGGGATCCCGGCGACGACGGCGCGCCAGCGGTCGGGGTGGAGGCCGGCACCGAGGGTCGCCAGGTATCCGCCCCACGACCATCCCTCGAGGGCCACCCGGCGGGAGTCCGCGATGCCGTCCGCCACGAGCCGGTCGAGGCACGCGACGAGGTCCTCGGTCTCCGGGAACCCCGGGTCGCCGCGGAGGCGCTCGCGGAAGGCCGCGCCGTACCCGGTGGAGCCGCGGTAGTTGGGCGCGAGGACGGCGTATCCAGCGTCGGCGTACGCGAGCGCGAGGGGGTCCCAGCCGTCGGTCACGCGCCACTCGGGGCCACCGTGCGCATGGAGGATCGTCGGGTAGGGCGGAGCGCCGTCCGGCCGCAGGAGCCAGGCATCGACCGGGTCCCCGTGGGGGTTCCGGCACGCGATGGGCTCCCATCGGCGCCCGGCGGGCGGGGGCTCTCCCGGCGGCCTGATCCGCGGTGTGCCGTCGGCCGCGAGCCATGCCGGCGGGGTCGCGCCGTCGTCGTACCGGTACCAGACCTCGCCGTCCGGCCGGACCCGGGCGTCCTCGATCGTGCCGCCGCGCGCCACCAGCGTCTCGAGCCGGTCTTCGGCCAGGTCGAACCGATGCAGCGACGGCCGCGCCCCCTCCTCGTGGTACAGCAGGAGCGCCTCGCCGCCCGGATACCACCAGCCACCCGCGACGTCGCCCGGGAGGTCGAGCGTGAGATCCCGGACGTCGCCGGCGGCGAGATCCCAGATGAATGGGCGCCGTCGGTCACCCACCTCGCGGGTCACGAGGAGCCGGGCATCTCCCGGGACCGGTGACCACGCGATGGGCTCCGCGAGGCGCCCGGGGTCGAGGATCTCCCCGAGCGTCGCGCCGTCGCCGAGATCGAGGATGCGCAGCGCCGGGTGCGCGATGTCCGATCGACCGGCATCACGGACGCAGAGGAGGCGGCCATCCGCCGAGAGCCCGCCCGATCCCTGCGGCCAGTCGCGCCCGACCCCGATGGGATACGGGCGGCGCATCACTTCCGTGGGCGGACCATCTCCGGTCGCGACGACCACCACGTACGCGTCGTCCGTCGCGAAGCCCGCCGCGACCCGCCCGGGGACCATCGAGATGCCGGCTGCCCATGCGTCGGGGAGCCCGTGCAGCAGTGGCCGCGGCTCGCCGCCGACGAACGGCGTGACCATCCAGCGGCCGCGTTCGTCGCCCGCAGGGTCATGCCACCAGACGACGGCCGCTCCGTCGGGCGTGACGATCGCCTCCTCCGCGCCGGTCGCCGCGCCGGACGCGCGCCTGCGCTCGCCGGTCGCGAGGTCCCACGCCCACGCGCCTCGCAGACCGCCCTCGGTCGAGACCACCGCGAGTCGGTGCGGGGCCGCCGCCGACCAGCTGACGCCACCGATCTCGGCGGCGTTGAAGCGGCGGCGCCAATCGTCGTCGCGCACGCTCGGGAACCTCCTGCCGCCGTGGGCCCGGCACCGGGCCGTTCCTCCCGATCGTAGACCACGGGGGACGCCGGAACCGGCGCGATGCCTCGTCGCCCGCGACGCCCGTGGGCCGGGAGGGCAGGACCGAGCTCCTGCGCGACCGGCCTCTGGCTGACGCGACCGCTGACCGGGGCGTCCACCCTGTCGACGCCCCGGACGTGACGGCCGGCCGAGCCTACTGCGAGCCCGGATCGTCGGGCGGCGTGCCGAGCGCCCGCGAGGGAGCCCCGAGACACGTGACGAGCATCCCGAAGACGGAGCTGATCGCGAACGCGGCCGCTGCCACCGCGAGCAGCAGGCCGCCGTGGTAGAGCACCTCCAGCAACATCTCGCACCGAACCTGAGACGGCGGATCGCGACATGGCGCAGCCTAGGCTGACCGCCCGGCCCGGCACAATCGGGAGGGGTGCGTAGGGGCGCACGGGAGCGGCGCTCCCCGCGGCGGTGCCAGTACGCACCGGGTAGACGGGTCGCGGCCCGGGATGAGCGCCCGCTGTTGTCCGGGCGGCGTACCATGGAGGCGAGGCACCGGTTCGGCCGTCGGCGCGCGCTGTCGCGTCGACCGCGGACGGTGCGGGGTAGACACTCGCGTCCCCAGGCGGCAGGCCCGCGACGAGGGTGATGCATCGATGAAGGGCCGGACGTGGTGGATCGCCGGTCTCTCGGCCGTCTTCGTCCTGTCGATGGCCGCGGCGACCGTCTTCGGGTACACGGGCCAGGTCGCCGGAAGCGTTTCCATCGCCGGGCAGGACCCCGGCTGTGGCGATACGGTCGCGGTGACCGCTACCTTCGTAGATGCGGCCGGGACTCCGGTCACGGGACAGTCGGTCGCCTGGTCCTTCGTGACGTCCCCATCGCCTTCGGACTCGATCGACGAGACGCCGACGATGACGGACTCACAGGGCGTCACCACGACGACGGTGACGCTGGCGCCCGTCGGCGGGACCCGGGAGATCCGCGCGACTGCGGGCGATGTGAGCGCGTCGGCCATCCTGAACCCGTCGTGCGGCGGGCTGCCCAACACGTCGACGATCCCGGCGGAGATGCCGGGTGGCGGCGGGCCGCTCCCGGCCATCCTCCTGTTCATCGTCGCCCTCTCCGTCGGCGGACTGACGCTTCGACGCATCGGCTCGACACGCCGCTGAGCCGGTGGCCCGCCGGGCCCTCGCGCGCGAGGCGATGAGCGGGTCCGGCGCGCCGTCTCGATGACCGAGCCGCAGCCACGCCCCGGCCGGGTGGGATCCGGCCGCGTCGCGGTGGTCGTCGCATCGGTTGGTGTCCTGGCCGTCCTCGTGGCGATCGGCCTCGCCCTGTCGCTCGGGGGCACCCCCACCGGCACGGCGCCCGCGACCGCCGTGTCCGGCACGGTCGCGACGGCGCCCACGGGTCCCGCCGCGACGATCGCGACCGGTGCCCTCACGACCCCCGCGTGGAGCGAACTCCCGCTGGTCGCCGTCACGACGGCTCCGTCGCGACCGGGCGCGAGCCCCGCCGCACCGTCACCTTCCCCCACCCCTGCCGCGGGAGTCGGGATCCGGGCGAGCCGGATCAGGATCGACCGGCTGGGGATCGACCTCGCGATCATCGAGGGGGACGGGATCGACGCCCCGATCGGGAAGGCGGCCCACTACCCGGGCTCGGCGTGGCCGGGCGCCGGCTCGAACACGTACATCTACGGCCACGCCCGCAAGGGGATGTTCCTGCGCCTCTGGGAGGCCAGGGTGGGTGACGTGATCGACCTCGACCTCGCCGATGGGACGTCGCGCGCATACGTCGTGACCAAGGTCCTTCCGCGGGTCCCGTGGAACGCGCTCCGATACGTGGGACCGACGGCCACCGAGCAGCTCACGCTCCAGACATCGACCTCGTACTACCCGACGGCGCCGCGCTTCGTCGTCATCGCCGTCCCGGCGCCGTGACCGGCGACGCGATCCCCGTCGGCAAGGCCCAGCGGCCACGCCGTCCGCGCCGGCGGGCCCTGGTGCTGGGCCTCGGCTTCGGTCTCGCCTTCGCGGCCCTGCTCCTCCTCGCCGGCACCGCGCTCGCGGCGTTCCGCTACCTCCCCGCACTCGACGAAGCGCGGGCGCTTCGGACCGACCTCGAGTCGATGGTCGGACGCGTCGAAGGGGCCGGCATGGGGATCGACCGGGCGACGATGGACGCGCTGGACGCCGACCTCGCGTCGGCCGAGGAGCGCCTGGGGCACCTCAGGCACCTCCTGGACAGCGATCCCCTCATCGGTGTGGCGCGGGCGCTCCCGCCCACGGCGGCGAACGTCCGGGGGGCGGACGGCGTCGCGGCAGCGGCCCGGGACCTGCTCGATGCGGTCGGCCAGGGGTTGGCGGTCGGGCATCGCTTCGTCGAGATCCGCGAGGCGCAGGCCGCCGATCCGCGGACCGCGTCGGCGCTCTCGCAGCTGGTGGAGCTCATGGCCACGACGCGCGACCGCGCCGTCGCGGCTGCAGCCTCGGTCGACAGCGCGCGGCGGACGGCGGCCGCGGTCCCGGATGGCCTCATCGGCCCGGTCGAGAGCGTCCGCAACGCGATGCTGACGCGGATCGACAAGTACGACCCGCTCCTGGAGACGTACCTCACGGTGAGCGCCCGGCTACCGGCGATCCTCGGCTGGGATGGCCCGAGGCGCTACCTGGTCCTCACGCAGGATCCCGCCGAGCTGCGACCGACGGGTGGGTTCATCGGGAGCTACGGCATCATCGCGTTCGACCGAGGGCGCCTCACGGAGCACCGCTTCCAGGACACGGATCCGTTGGACTTCCCCTGGGACTACCCGGTGATCAGGCCACCGCAGGAGCTCGCGGACTACCTCCTCGGCCCGAAGCAGCCGTGGCAGTTCGCGGACGGCAACTGGTCGCCGGACTTCCCGACGAGCGCTCGCGATGCGCTCCGCCTGTACACGAACGAGTCCGGGGACGCGGACATCGACGGCGTCTTCGGGGTCACGACGTACACGATCGATCAACTGCTCACCGTGATCGGACCGGTCGCCGTCCCCGACTACAACGTGACGATCGCTTCCGGGGAAACGACGCTGAAGGGCCTCCAACTGACACGGGCAGCGCCTGTTCCGGGCCAGAGCAGGAAGGCGTTCCTGTCGGCGTTCGCCGACCGGCTCTTCGCGTCGATCGTCGCGCTGCCGCCCGGGGCGTGGGCCGACCTCGTCGGTGCGACGGAGGTGCTCGGCTGGCGCCACCTGCTGCTTGCCTGGTTCCCGGATGCGGCGGACGAGGAGCTCGTGACCATGAGCGGGTTCGACGGGGCCGTGCGCCAGGACCCCGGAGACTACCTCTATCCGGTCGACGCCAACGTGGCACCGGCCTCGAAGTTGAACCTGGTCACGACCCGGACGCTCCAAGTCGACGTGCAGATCGACGCCGTCGGGAACGCCCGGAACACGATCAAGGTGACGTGGCAGAACAAGGTCAACGCACCCGAGTGGGCGGTCTACCGCGCCATGGTCTCCCGTGAGGAACGCACCCTCGGGATGTACTTCCGCCTTCTGGTCCCAGTGCGCAGCCGCATCGACGGGGTGTCCGTAGGTGGCCTCGCCGCGGTGGTCGACGACGAAGTCGGTCGCATGGCCATCGGCAAGTACCTCAGGATCCCGCCGGGCACGACGACGCTCCGATACACGTGGACGAGCCCGTATGCGGCGGACGTCGATGCGACCGGGGGCGCCTACCGGCTCACCATCCAGGCGCAGCCCGGAATGGCCGCCGGGCCGCTCATCGTCACCATTCGGGTGCCGGACGGGTTCCGAGTCACCGCCGCGAGCCCGAAGCTCCGGGTCTCGGGCGCGCTGGCCGCACTCACGACCACGCTCGACCGGGACATCGTCGTCGGCCTGCTATACGGAAGATGAGCATCACTCCCGGGTCGTGCGTGGTTGGCGGCGGGGCCGCGTGACGGTGCTGCGGGTTCCAGGGTGTCGGTAGCAACGGCGGGCTGTAGGCCTCGCGACGCTGTGGTGCCGAAGTGGCGCTCCAACTGTGTCAACGCCGGTCCAAACCTGAGCAGGAATCGCCGGCTGAAACCTGAGCAGGTCAACGCTGCTTCGGACCCGTGAGCACCTCCTCGCGCTTGCCCCGCAGGCGGTACGAGTCGCCCTTGAGGACGATGACCTCGGCGTGGTGGACGAGGCGGTCGACCATCGCGGCGACGGCGACCGGATCCCCGAAGATCTCGGCCCAGGCGCTGAAGGTCTTGTTGCTGCTCACGATCAGCGACCGGCGCTCGTACCGACTGCTGATGAGCGCGAAGAACAGAGCGGCGGCCTCGGGGTCGAACGGGATGTACCCGACCTCGTCGACGATGAGGAGCGGGAACCGCGACAGGCGCTCGAGCTCGTCGTCGAGACGTCCTGCCCGCTTCGCCGCCCCGAGTCGGTTCACCCACTGGTGCGCGGTCGCGAACGCGACCCGGTGACCCCGCCGGGCGGCCTGCACTCCAAGCGCGATGGAGAGATGCGTCTTCCCCGTTCCCGGGGGTCCGAGGAAGACGACGTTCTGCGCCTCGGCGAGGAAGTCGAGCTGGGCGAGGTGGGCGATGGCCTGGCGGCTGACGCTCGTCTGGACGGTGAAGTCGAAGTCGTCGAGGGTCTTGACCGCCGGGAAGCGGGCAGCCTTCACCCGCGCGCTCCCGCCATGGCTGTCGCGGGCGCTGACCTCCTCGGCGAGGACCGCCGCGAGGTATGCCTCGTACGCCCAGCCCTCGTCCCGGGCCTTCGCGGCGAGCCTGTCCGACACGGCCTTGATCCGCGGGGCCTTGAGAGCACGGCTGAGGTACGCGAGCTCGGCTGCCGCGGTCTCGCTCATGCCGGGAGCTCCCAGAGGGCGTCGTACGCGGTGAGGTCGACCGCGGGGAGATCGGGCTCGCGTGCGGCGAGCCGGTCCCGGGCGTCGCGCGCGAGGTGGAGCGCATGGGCGTGCGCGGGGTCGAGCACGACGTCGGCGGGGGCGAAGCTGCGGGCATGGCGCGCGACCTCCGTCCCCTCGCACCAGAGGCGCACCGTCGTCGGGCTCGCGCTCGCGGCGATCCGCCGCCCGGCGAAGGCGGGCGGGACCGAGTAGTCGACCCCGAGGACGCGGACGAACGCGTCGCGGCCGGCCCGGGCCTCGAGGCGGACGTCCGTGTCGGGGAGCGGGTCGGGCACGGCGGCCAGTCGGCGACGGTCCCGCCGAGGCGGCGGATGTGGCGGCGCCAGGCGACCTCGGCCGCCCAGGTGTCGTGCTGGTCCTGGAGGTCGTCGAGGGAGACGAACGTGCGCAGCGGGAGGAAGCTCGTCTCGGCGTACCCGATCGTGCGCTCCACCCCGCCCTTCGCCTCGGGGTCCGCCGGGCGGAGGACGACCGCCCGCGCATGGAGCGCGCCGAGCAACCCCGTGACGTCGTCGTGGAGACGGGCCCGGGCCCCGGTGCCCGAGGCGACGACGGAGGTGTCGTTGTCGAACACGATGGCGCCGGGCACCCCGCCGAGGCGGCCGAGGCAGCCGACGAGGCCGGTCCGCAGGTCCGCGGTCGTCCGTCCAAGGGTGAAGGTGATCGCGTGCGCCGCGCTGAAGGGCAGCGTCGTCACCAGACCGAACGCCTCGCGCGCATGGCCGTGCCCGACCGGGACCTGCGCTCCGGTGTGCCACCAGTCGACCTGGCCGATCTCGCCGGGGGCGTACACGGTGCGCTGGTACGTCCGCGCGGCGAGGTACGCCGGGCGCACCTTCGTGAGATGCTCCTTGAGGATCGTGATGCCACCGGCGTAACCGAGCGGCCGGAGGTGCTCGCGGATCACCGTCGCGCGCACGGTCGCGTCCTCCGCGAGCATCGCGGCGATCGCGTCCGCGAACGGGTCGACCCGGGACCCCGCCGGTGCCCGCCGGTACCGCGGCGGCTGCGTGAGGTCGAGCAGGCGGTCGACGGTGTTGCGGCTCATCCCGAGCCGCCGGGCGATCGCGGCCTTCGCGAGGCCCTCGCGATGGAAGAGCCGATGGACCTCGGCCCAGTCCTCCACCTGGTGCACTCCTTCCTCCCTCGCCACGAGTTCCCGCTCGCGAGAGGGTGCCAGTCGAGACCGTCGGGGGTGCTCAGGTTTCGACCGGCGAGAAGTGCTCAGTATTCGGGCGGCGTCGACAAACTGGTGATAGGGGAACCGCCGGCCGGACCGGGGACCGCGGACGCAAGTTCGTCTACGCTTTCGCCATGTGACTGGCCGAATTGTGTCGGAGACCGCTGTGGAGTTCCGGGTTGCGGGCCCTGGCGACGAACGAGCACTGACCGAGCTGTTCGGTGACATCGACGAGACCTACTTCCGGCCGCACCCGTTCACGGCCGATGAGGCCTCGAAGCTATGTACCTACTCCGGGCGCGACGTATACGCGCTTCTGGTCGACGGGAACAGGCCGGTCGCATACGGGCTGCTCCGGGGATGGGACGAAGGCTTCGACACTCCGTCCCTGGGAGTAGCGGTACGGAGCGACTCGCAGGGGCGAGGCTACGGCCGGCTCATGATGGCCCACCTGCATGCGGAGGCGCGACGGCGCGGGGCCGCGCGAGTCCGGTTGCGGGTGCATCCGGACAACTTCCGTGCCCGACGCCTGTATGAAACGCTCGGCTACGAGTATCGGGGCGAAGAGCGCGGCGAATTGCTCATGGTCGTGGACGTGGTACCGAAGGAGTGACGTCGCCCGGTCCAGGTAACAGGCAGGCGGCCCCCGCGGGATAACCGCCCCTTCCTGCCCGGAGTGCGGAGCGAATCACTGCCCGCATCGAAGCACTAGGCACGGTTGATGCCTCCGTCGCGATTGGCGACAGGCTCGCGCATGCACCCGCGGATCGCGTGTGTGCCGCGCGGCTGCAATCGGTGTCCGTAGTCCCTCCGCCGGTGCACTCGGTACCAAAGGTCGATAGGCGGGTGCGCTCGGCATCCGTACCCTCGCCCTGCGTCGCACACGCACGTCTGGCTGACCGCGTACATCCGGCCGGCCTCCTCGAAACCGCACACCCGTCGCGAGGCGGGGCCGCAAAGCCACGGGACTCTCGCAGTCAGCCGGGTTGCCGAAAGGACGTCGGGATGTTCTGGGATCTGACCACGCAGGGCGGCGGACCGACCGGCCACAGCCGGCTTCCGCGTCTCGGGCGTCACGTCACGCGCCTCACAACGTGGGTCGCGACGGTCTCGATCGTCGGTCTTGTCGCGGCCATCCTGATGCCGTTCGCGGCGGCCGGCGCGGCGGCGCCGATGCTCTCGGTCTCCGGCACCCCGGTTCCCGGCGGGACCATCCTCGTCGTCGGCGCCGGGTTCCCGAAGTGGGACCGGATCCAGCTCACGTTCGACGGGTCCGGCAGCGGGATGCCGGTCGCCCGCGTGGACGCGCGGTCCGCCTTCTCGGTGTCGGTCCGCATCCCATCGACGGCGGCCGGCGGCGAGCATACGATCGCAGCCCTCGGCGGTAAGCGGTCGTCGGAGGTCCTGGCGTCCATCAAGATCATCGTCGGGCACCCTGTGGATCCGACGCCCGCGCCCGCACCTGGCGCGACCGCCACGCCGAGGCCGAGCGCGACCCCCGTGCCGACGCCGAGGCCGAGCGCGTCCCCCGCGCCGACGCCGAGGCCGAGCGCGACCCCCGTGCCGACGCCGAGGCCGAGCGCGACCCCCATGCCGACGCCGAGGCCGAGCGCGACCCCCACGCCGCCCTCAGGCGGCAGCGCGTTGTACGGCCCGGGGATCGGGTCGGACAGCCTCGGCAACCAGCAGGTCGGCGGGACGGCGGGCGGCGCTCCCAACACGGAGGTGGCGTACCGCTTCCGCGCCACCGAGTCGTCGGCGTTGACGAGCATCCGTGTCTACATCATCGGGCCCGGCCATCCCGGCTACGCGGGCGGCACGGGCGGGACCTTCCGGGTCACCGTCCAGGCCGACGACGGCACGGCCGGCCACTTCCCGTCGGGGACCGTCCTCGCGACGCAGACCATCACCCCGGTCGACGGCGTCGGCCTGGTCATCACCTTCCCGTCTCCGGCGACCCTCGTCGCAGGCAGGCTCTACCACGTCGTCTTCACGAACATCGACCCGTCGCCGACGGTGAACTTCGCGTCCGTCGACGGCCTGTACGACTTCGCGCCGACGACGCCCATGCAGCCGTCGATGGCCGACGACGACTGGGGCCAGAGTGTCCGCTTCCAGCCGAATGCCTGGGAGGCACAGCGGAAGCTCACGCCGATCATGGCTTTGACGTATGCGAACGGGAGGACCGCCGGGGTCGGCTACATGGAGGTGTGGCCCTACACGTACCAGGACATCTCGGGAGTCGCCACGGCACGCGAGAGGTTCACGGTCAGCGGGGCGACCCGGACCGTCTCCTCGGTCGGCCTGCGGCTCATGCGGGTGACCGGGACGAGCCCGCTCACCATCCGCCTCGAGACCGCGAGCGGCGTCCTCGTGGCCGAAACGTCCGTCCCGGCTTCGGCCGTCCCGGTCGGCGTCCCCGGCACGACCACTCCGACATGGGCGAGTGCGGCGCTCCTCGCCGCCCTCGCCTCTGGCCAGGGCTACAACCTCGTCCTCTCGGCGCCCGCCGGCACGACCTACTCCGTCTTCGCCATCCGGGGAGGCAGTTCCTACGGCTATCCGTCCGCGACGTACTTCGCCGACGGCGTCGCCCAGTACAACGACGGGGCCGGCTGGGAGTACTTCGGCTACGGCATGACGCACATCGACGAAGGCGACCTCCAGTTCTACCTCCGGTGAGCCTCCACCATGGTCAGAGCCTCCCGCACTGAGCACCGACCCCACCGGGCCGAGGGGTTGAACCCGCCACCGCCCACCGGCGATCACCGGTCGGTGGTGGCGCATCACGGGTGTGAAGGCCTCTCTCTGCGCGATTCGGCGAGATTGGCGATACTCCGCCCGTTGCCTCCTGGCACCGGGGCTCCTCCCAGGGCGTGCCCCGTGACCGGGCTGGTGACTGCACCAGGCGGCGGGCGCCGCACGCCGCCGGCCACCGACGAGGCACCAACCGAAGACCGCCGTCCCCGCACGCCGGCAGAGGCCAGGCCCTCTCTGCGCGTTGCCCGGTCGGGCCTCGGGACGCTCGCCGAGTGCGCTCGCTCATCGGATGCGATCGCGCAGACCGGAGCCTCGCGGCGACCCCTGCGGTTGCTGCCGGTGCCCTCGCGTTCCCTGGCACGGCTCGTCATTCCGTCGCCGCGTCACCCGCGCGGCGTTCCGGCAGATAGGAGGTACGTCTGTTGTTCCTGATGAGTGGCGCCCAGAGGGCGTCTCGGCGATCGCTGCCGTGGCACCTGATCGGCACGATCTCACTCGTCGCGCTCCTCAGCGTCGGGAGTGCCCTGCCCTCCCCCTCCACGGCCGTCGTCACCGGGGCGTCTACGACGACGCTGAGGCTTGCGAACGTGGTGCGTGGCGGTCCCGCCCTCCCGAGTGCCTGGACCCTGAAAGCCACCGGCATCACAGGCTCGTTCAGTGGACCCGGCCCGGTCGTCGGGCCGAGTGCTGTCATGGCCGGCGCCCTCTACAGCCTGTCTGAGACCGGCGGACCGTCGAGTGGCTACATCAGGAGCGCGTGGGCCTGCATCGATCCGATGGGCGCGCCGGTCTCCTTCACGGGCCTGACCGTCGTGCTGCAGTTCGGCCAGAACGCGACGTGCACGATCACGAACACGTACACCGGCACGCCCGTGCCGTCCCCCACGCCGACGCCGAGGCCGAGCGCGACCCCCGTGCCGACGCCGAGGCCGAGCGCGACCCCCGTGCCGACGCCGAGGCCGAGCGCGTCCCCCGCGCCGACGCCGAGGCCGAGCGCGACCCCCGTGCCGACGCCGAGGCCGAGCGCGACCCCCATGCCGACGCCGAGGCCGAGCGCGACCCCCACGCCGCCCTCAGGCGGCAGCGCGTTGTACGGCCCGGGGATCGGGTCGGACAGCCTCGGCAACCAGCAGGTCGGCGGGACGGCGGGCGGCGCTCCCAACACGGAGGTGGCGTACCGCTTCCGCGCCACCGAGTCGTCGGCGTTGACGAGCATCCGTGTCTACATCATCGGGCCCGGCCATCCCGGCTACGCGGGCGGCACGGGCGGGACCTTCCGGGTCACCGTCCAGGCCGACGACGGCACGGCCGGCCACTTCCCGTCGGGGACCGTCCTCGCGACGCAGACCATCACCCCGGTCGACGGCGTCGGCCTGGTCATCACCTTCCCGTCTCCGGCGACCCTCGTCGCAGGCAGGCTCTACCACGTCGTCTTCACGAACATCGACCCGTCGCCGACGGTGAACTTCGCGTCCGTCGACGGCCTGTACGACTTCGCGCCGACGACGCCCATGCAGCCGTCGATGGCCGACGACGACTGGGGCCAGAGTGTCCGCTTCCAGCCGAATGCCTGGGAGGCACAGCGGAAGCTCACGCCGATCATGGCTTTGACGTATGCGAACGGGAGGACCGCCGGGGTCGGCTACATGGAGGTGTGGCCCTACACGTACCAGGACATCTCGGGAGTCGCCACGGCACGCGAGAGGTTCACGGTCAGCGGGGCGACCCGGACCGTCTCCTCGGTCGGCCTGCGGCTCATGCGGGTGACCGGGACGAGCCCGCTCACCATCCGCCTCGAGACCGCGAGCGGCGTCCTCGTGGCCGAAACGTCCGTCCCGGCTTCGGCCGTCCCGGTCGGCGTCCCCGGCACGACCACTCCGACATGGGCGAGTGCGGCGCTCCTCGCCGCCCTCGCCTCTGGCCAGGGCTACAACCTCGTCCTCTCGGCGCCCGCCGGCACGACCTACTCCGTCTTCGCCATCCGGGGAGGCAGTTCCTACGGCTATCCGTCCGCGACGTACTTCGCCGACGGCGTCGCCCAGTACAACGACGGGGCCGGCTGGGAGTACTTCGGCTACGGCATGACGCACATCGACGAAGGCGACCTCCAGTTCTACCTCCGGTGAGCGGCGGAGGTCCGACGCACGTGTGACCCCTGGAGGGTTGGAGCCCGTCTCCCCGAGCAGGCTGCCCACCGGCGGTCCTTGGTTCACGCTCTCAGTGCCGGGCATAGCGACGACCGACGAGCAGCCACCGGCCGTTCTACACTCGCTTGTCCAACCCCTTGATGCGACGGGCAATCAATCGTCCCCCCGGGCGCCTCCGGCGGCGCTCCGGAAGGCTGCGACGCTAGGACCTGGAGCATGAGTCGGATCCTGACTCCGCTGGAGCTTCCCGCGTGGCTCGAGTTCAACCAATGGCGGACGGGCCTAAAGCCGTACCGGTTCTGCCATGCGCTCTCACCAGACGGGCCGGAAGCACGGGCCGTGCTGTATCTCGACCGCCGAGGCCGGGTGAAGATGCCCAGGGGTAATCCCTACCTCTCGGTGAGCTTCGAGTCGGCGCGTCAGCGCTCGAGCGGTCGCACGGCCGATTGGCACAGGGTCGCTGCGCCACTTGTCGACGAGATGAGGCGACGCGGTTCCGCAAATCAGCTCTACCTGCCCCCCGAAGTAGACGACGTCCGACCTTGGCAGTGGCAGGGGTTCTTCGTCAGCGTTCGCTACACGTACTATCTCGATTTCCCGCTCGAGCACGCGGTACGTGACCGCGCGACACGTCGCCATTGCGACAGAGCAGACGCGCTTGGCTTGAGGGCCAAGAGAGTGGACGACGTCGATCCGGTCATCGAGTGCCTCGCCGAGACAGAGGCCCGGCAAGGGTTCTCGCAAGGGATGGGGCGGCGTGAGCTGAGCGCGGCTCGGGATCTCCTTGGCGATGAACACCTCAGGATGTACGTCTGCTTCGACGCCGAGGGGCGCGCCGTAGCGTCCCATGTCATCCTGCATGCTCCCGGCGCCCGCGCCATCTCGTGGATGGCCGGCGCTCTGTCCGAGCGTCTGCGAGATGGCGCGAGCCACCTCGTCTGGCGCGCCTCTCTCGACGACGTGTCCTCTGCAGGCGCCAGTGGCATCGATCTCTGTGGCGCGAACATGGCTTCCATCGCGGCCTTCAAATCCCACTGGGGTGGGCGCCTCGTGACGAACTACGGCGTCCGTACCTACACGATGAGAACGGCTGCGAGGATCGTCGCCGACTGGCTCGACTCGCGGAGACTCGCACGAGTCGACACGAAGGAGGACGATGGATCAGCGGGATCGAAGGCCGGGTGATCGCGACAGCTGGGGTCGCATCGGTGTCCGTCAGCGGGCCTCGAGGAGGAGGTCCTCGTAGAGTCTCGTCAGGGCGAGCGACTCGACCTGCCAGTTCCAGCGATTCTGGGCGGCATCTGCGCAGCGAGCGCGGAGGGATCTGGTGGCGACAGCGTCGAGACCAAGGATCAGACGGAGCTCAGCGGCGACGTCGTCCACGCGTGAAGGGTCGCAGACCGCCCCCAGCGGACCCCTGGGATCGTCCACGACGACCCTCCTCATCATCGGGAAGTCACTGGCGATCACCGGAACGCCCGCGGCAAGGCATTCGAAGAGTTTGTTCGGCGTCGACAGGTAGTGATTGAGCGTCGACTTCTGGATCAGAACGCCGCCCACGTCAGCAGATACGACCCAGGACAGGAGCTCGGCCGGGGGCACCGGGTCCAGGACATGCAGCCGGCCGGCCAAGCGAGGCTCTCGGGCGATGGCGGCGAATATGTCCCGTTTCTCTCCCGATCCCAACAGCACGAGTTGCGCCCGCTCAAGCCCTGGCCGGCCGAGCGCCTCAATGAGCTGCTCGATCCCGCGGTCTGGGCCCAACCCACCGTGGTACAGGATCACCTGTGCGTCGGTCGGGATGTTCGCTGCCCGTCGAAGCAGCCCCGGGTCCTCGGTCGGGAGTGCCCATCGATCCGGGCAATTGTGGAGCACCTCGATCCGCCGCGGTCGATACCGGCGCCGGATGACTCCGGCGAGTGCCTCATTGACAGTCAGGACCGCCGCGACACCCGATACGAGGTGTCGCTCATAGGCACGGAGGAGCATCCTAGCTGGCCCCGGAAGCAGCCGGGCCGTCCCTGCATCGACGAAAAGCTCATGCGAGTCGTACACGACCGGGACGAGCGCGCCCGCCACGGGTGCCACCGCCGCGAGGCCCGGAAGGTCATGAGCGTGCCAGATGTCCACGGGCCCGCAGGCGCGGGCAGCCTGCCGCCCCCACGACCGCAGATTGGCTGTGTAGCCGCGCAGCCATTCCATCCGTCTTCCGAGCCTGACTAGCCGGCCACCGGACGGCAGGGCAGATCGTTCCGGAGTTCCCGGCAGCACCGAGGTGGCGGTGGGTTGCCGTACGATGACTCTCACGTTCTCGGGCAAGTCGTTGGACTGCACTGATGCCAGACATACGACTGAGACGTCGTAGCCGGCATCGGCGAGAGTCGCCGCCTCCCTCCTCACGCGGCTGTCGTAGGTGAGATCGCCGTACAGGGCCATGCCCACCCTCGGGCGCCTCCTGCCTTGCGGCCTCTGCATGCGCTCGTCTCCCGCTGCACGAGTCCCTGGACCGGCGCCCCTCACGGTCTCGTGGGGCCCTCCCCAGATGCGCCTTGCTGCTCACGCGGCCTGGCGCGCCAGTTACGCGCCTCGAAGGAGGGCAGACAACGTGTCGGGCGTGATTGCCGGTGCCCGGTATGCGGGGAAGAAGGTGCTGTCAAGGAGTCCACCGTCCGCCGCGCTCGCGAGGCGCGCCTCGAGCAGCTCCTTGTAGCGCGCCTCGTCCAGAGTCCATCGTCCAACGTGGAACAGGTGTCGACGCGCCGAGAATTCGCCCTTGAAGGACAGGAGGGTGTCCTTCTGACCGCCGCGTCCGCCACCCAAGTGCAGGACTGTGTTGCCGCGCGCACGTGCCCACATCCGCGCGTCATCCAGGAGGATCTTGAACGGCGACAGCTCGCGCAGGCGGCTGTTCGTGCCGACAAGATGAGCTTGGACGATCCCCCCGAACTCGGTGAACAGTCCTGCTGCACCGACCTGATCGCCGAGCCGCGTCACGAGCAGGTGCAGGCTGCCGGACAGCGCAGTTCGGAGGCGCTCGAAGTCGGTCTGATCGAAGAAGTAGTAGTCGTCGGCGTGACTTCGAGCCATCGTTTCGCGGTAGAGCCGAGTGAACTCCGGGAGCTGACCCCACTCCTCGTCGTGCACCGTGACCAACCCACTGCGGCGGCCGGCAGCGATGTGCTGCCGCAGGGCGCGGGCGTAACCCCCCCACGCTGCGTCGTCCCCTACCGTGCAGTCGATGGACACGGTGGGCCCGATCGCGACCACGGGCCTCGGCCCGGCCGCCCCCTCCGGCGGCGCGTCAAGGCCGGACAACAACGACGCATTGTCGAGGATCGGATGGAACCGCGTGAAGGCCGAGACGGCCCCCTGCTCACGCCAGATGCCAACGACCTCGGACCAGGCGCGTACAACGAAACGGTCGCCGGGGCGACAGCCCCAGGCCAGCGGGCCCGGATACCCGTAGACGGAATTCACATCGGTCGCGTCCGTCCCGGCGAGTTCGGCGACGTCGCCGATCTTGCGGAGCAGGTACGGCCACGCGAAACCCCGATGTCGGTCTCCGACGACGATGAGGTACGGTTCGCCCTCGCCGGAGCCAGCGGCGTACGTGTGGTAGCCGGCCGTGTGGTAGATGTCTCGAGGGGCTTCGCCCAGCCAGGCGTCCCAAGCCGGCTCGTCCGGGCGAACCAGACCGACCGGGAACGGACGCTCCATGAGCCTTCTGCCCCTCGCCACTCAATCGCGGTGACGCCGTCATCCCGTCCAGCGGGACGAATCGAACGCCTTCGACAAGGGCGCACCCCACTCGGTGGCCGGTCAGCAAGGTACCACGCCGGCAGCGGCCGTAGCCGGTTGCCTGATGTCGCGCCGGCGCCTAGAACCGCAGCAGTGGGCTCCACCTTGCCGAAGGCACCCGCGACCGAAGACAGGGTCGGGTCTGCGGCCTCACGAACGGCGGCCGGCAACGACCGTGGCAAGCACGCCGCCGAGGCGTCCGAGTTCGTGTTCGCGGACCACGTACGCACGGCCGGCGGCGCCCATCCGTGCGCGCTCCACCGGTCCGACATCAGCCACTGCCAGACAGGCTTCCGCGACGGCGCGGGGGTCGTCGGGTCGGACGGAGATGCCCGCCCCTTCCGCCGCCACAGGGTCGTACGCACTCGTGCACGCGAACACGACCGGGCGCACCGCCGCCATGTAGTCGAACAGCTTGTTGAAGCTGATCCCGTACCGGTAGACCGGCGTCGACGTCGCGTGGACGATCGTGGCGTCCAAGGCTCGAAGGATGGTCGGCACGTGGTTCCTCGGCACAGACGGACAGATAACGACCGGACCTGAGGGACCCGCGAGTCGCTCCAACTCGGCACGTTCCGTGCCATCTCCAACGAGGACCAGGCCGACACGGCCCGGTGCCTCGCTCTCCGCGAGCGAGGCCGCCCGGACGATGACCTCGAGATGATTCACGCGTCCGAACGCTCCGACATAGCCGAACACGAGTCGCCCCTGCGCCTTCATCTCATCGATCACCTCCAACGAGCTTGCCACCGCGTGCGGCACGCCACCGTCGCCGGCCACCGGAGCGTCGAACGTCGTGAGGTCGACGCCATTCGGGATGTAGACGACGTGCCGGGTCGGCAGACCTCGCTCTCGGAGGTAGTCCTGCATGCCCGGCAACAGCGTGATCACGACCGACGCGCGTCGCACGAGGAATGCCTCGATCGTGCGGAGAAGTCGCTCTCCGGGTGAGCCGACGCGCAGAGCGCCGAGATCCACGAGCGTCTGCGGCCACAGGTCGCGGACTTCGAACACGAATCGTGCACCGCGCCGCCCGGCGGCAAGCCACGCTCCCAGCGCCGCGAACGGATGCACGGTCGAGCCGATGACCGTCGCGGGCGCCGGGAAGCGCGTCTGGACAACGAGAAAGGCGATCAAGAACGTGGCCATGTTGACCTGGCGTCGCCACGTGTTGCCCTGGTACGGGAAGGTCCTGAGCCATACGAACTGCACTCCGTCGAACCGCTCGGTCCTGTAGAGCCGCCACCGAGTGAGCCGCTCCTCGCGGTGCGTCGTGTTGTTGAAGCCCGCCGCGAAGATCACGACGTCGTGCCCGCGAGCGACAAGCTGTCTCGCAAGATCGAAGTGGCGGGTCCCGGAGGGGCGATCTGGGGCCGCCGCGTAATGGTTCACGATCCAGACGCGACAGGCGTTCGGCATCGCGCGGCTCGTCACCGGTCGCGTCCCTCGACGGCGTCGGTCAGCGTGGCAGCCACGTAGGCGACGTCGTCGTCCGCGAGCCGGCTCGAGAACGGCAGAGCGAGCGTGGATGCGGCCACCCGCTCGGTGACGGGAAAGTCGCCGGGCTGATACCCGAACGTCCTGCGGTACAGCGGCTGGAGGTGAAGGGGGGAGAAGTACGGCCGCGACCCGACTCCGCGCTCGGCGAGCCGGCCGATGAGGTGGTCGCGATCGATGTCCGGGTGCAGGCGCACGACGAAGACGAACCAGTCGACGGTCTCGCCCGCACCGGCACGTGGCAGCGTCACCCAGTCGAGGCGGCCGAGCGCGCGCTCGTATGCACGTGCCACGCGGGCCCGGCCGCGTTGGAGCTCGGCGAGCCGTTCGAGCTGCGCCACCCCGAGCGCAGCCGAGAGCTCATCGAGCCTGTAGTTGTACCCGAGCCGCACGTGCCGGAGCCAAGTCCCGTCCGTGTCCCGACCCTGGTTGCGGAGGCTCCGCATGACCTCGGCGAGTGCGGGGTCGTCGGTCACGACCATCCCGCCCTCGCCGGTCGTGATCTGCTTGTTCGGGTAGAAGGCGAACACGGCGACGTCGCCGAAGCTGCCGAGCGGACGCCCCCCGACCGAGGAGCCGAGTCCCTCGCACGCGTCCTCGATGACGGCCCAGCCGCGCCGCCGTGCGATCGAGGTGATCGCGTCGATGCGGCAGGGCCGTCCGAACACGTGGACGGGCAGGACCGCCCGCGTCCGGCCCGTGACAGCGCCCTCCAGGAGACCCGGGTCCATCCCGAGGCCGTCCTCCTCGATGTCGACGAAGCGCGGGATGGCCCGCTCATAGAGGAGGCAGTTGGCCGATGCGATGAAGCTGAAGGGCGTCGTGATGACCTCGTCGCCCTCGCCGATCTCCAGCGCGCGGACGCCGAGATGGAGCCCCGCCGTCCCGCTCGAGCACGCGACCCCCTCGCGGCGACCCGCCACCGCCGCGAGGCCGGCCTCGAAACGTCTCGTGTACGGACCCATGGCCAGCACGTCGCTTCCCAGGACTTCGGATACGAGATCCCGCTCCCGGGCACTTATGTCGGGCCGGGCGAGGGGGATGATGCGTCCGTTGGGCCTCCTGTCCATGATCGCCCAGCCTCCATGGGTGGCCACTGGGAGCGGTCGGGCCCGGCGTACCACCCACCGACCAGAGTACCGGACAGGAGCAGCGTCCGATCACGAGCGTTGGCGGCGAGAGGGGCCACCTCGTGACAGACCGGAACATCTATGATTTCAGAGCGTGGACTCCGGTCGACGGGGCCGAACGGGTGCCCGGACCGGTGACGCAGGTCCTCCAAGAGGCCGTTGTGCTGCTTCCCGGTCAGTGGGTCGAGGTCCTTCCCGCGGGCGACATCCTGCGAACCCTCGACGCCGACCAGTCCCTCGACGGGCTTCCCTTCATGCCCGAGATGCTGCCCCGTTGTGGGCAGCGGTTCCGGGTCGCCCTCCGAGCGGAGCGGACGTGTCTCCATCCTCCGGAGATCCCTTTCCGCCGGCTGGAGGATTCCGTCGTCCTTGAGGGACTCCGTTGCGACGGCTCTCTCCACGGGGGTTGCCAGCTCGGCTGCATGATCTTCTGGAAGGAGGCGTGGCTGCGGGCCGCCCCCGGCGGTCGCTCGGCCGAGCTCCGCACAGAGGACGCGCCCCCGCCACCGTTGCGCGCGACGAGTCGCGCCGACCCGGATCTCTACTTCTGTCAGGCGACGGCCCTCCCTCGAGCGACCGCACCGGGAGACCCGGTCTGGCGGCCCGGCCAGTACGTGCGGCTCCTCCAGGTCCGCACCTTCACCGTGCGGGAGCTGGTCTGGATGTTCGGCCGACCCGCCCGGCGCAGGCTCGGGCGACTGTGGCGCTCGCTCATCAGGCGCGGCACCGTGGCTACGGGTCCGGTAGACGTGGCGCTCGGGCTCCAGGCGGGCGACTGGGTCGAGGTCAGGGGTCGGGACGAGATCCTCCGGACACTCGATGCCGATCGCATGCATAAGGGGCTCTCGTTCGGCGGCGACATGTACGAGCAATGCGGTCGACGGATGAGGGTCCAGAAGCGCGTCGATCGCGTCATCGCGGAGGGCTCGGGCAGGCTCCGTCCGGTGCACGACACGGTGATCCTCGAGGGCTCCACCTGCGATCGGTACTTCGGCTGCGCCCGTGGGATGCCGTTCCTCTGGCGGGAGGCCTGGCTGCAGCACGTCGAGGCGAGCCCGTCGCCGGATGACGCACCCGGTCGACCGGCTCCGGGGCGCACGACGTGACCGGGTCAGGGAAGATGGCCCTCGCGGCGAAGCGCGCGATGGACGTCGGGGGCGCGGCGACGGCGACGATCGTGCTGTCGCCCGTGCTGGCCTGGACCGCGCTCGCGGCAGCGGCGACGGAGGGACTCCCCATCCTGTTCCGACAGCGAACGCCCCGGCCTCCACGGACAGCCCTTCACCATCTACAAGTTCCGGACGATGCGTCTACCGAAGCCGGGCGAGGTCTGGTACATGACCGACGAGGCACGGATCTCGCGCCTTGGGCGATTCCTGCGCTCGACCAGCATCGACGAGCTGCCCGAGCTCTGGAACGTCCTCCGCGGAGAGATGAGCCTCGTGGGACCCCGCCCGCTCCTGGCCGAGTACCTCGACACGATACACGCCGGAGGAGCGGCGTCGGCATGATATGCGGCCGGGGATCACCGGCTGGGCGGCCGTGAAGGGGCGTCACGCGCTGAAGTTCGAGGACCGGCTCCAGCTCGACGTGTGGTACGTCGACCACTGGAGCCTCGGCCTCGACCTCAGGATCATCGCGCTGACGGCGGCTCAGGTCCTGCGCCGAACGGACGTGTCGACGACCCAGGATCTCGAGGAGGTCGGCTTCCCCCTCCCCGGGGTGGGCGGCCTGCCCTTGGACGGACCCGGCGCCGACAGCTGCCGGCGGGGCGGACGGCACCGAGCGTGGGTTCGCGCCGCCGACGACACCCGGACGAGAGGATCGCAGCCGGTGATCCCGGAGCGCTGGGAGAACGGCTCCGAGTACCACTGGCTCGGCTTCGGCGCGCCCGAGCAGCCAGGAGCCGGCGCCCTGGGCGTCTGGCCTGCGCGTCTTCTCCGGGCGGGACGCGCTGCGCATGCTCCTTCGGACATGGGGTCGGGACCGTGGGTGGCGTCGACTCTGGGTGCCCGAGTACTACTGCCAGCACGTGACAGCGTCGCTGGTCCGGCCGGACCTCGAGCTCCTGCCCTACCCGGACCACCCCCTGCGCCCGGCGCCGGATCTCCCCGACGGCAGAACGCGGCGACGCCATCCTCGTCGTGGACTACTTCGGCCTGAGAGCGCCCCTCCGGGCCTCCTCTCGAGACGGCGTCGACATCGTCGAGGACCACTCCCACGATCCATGGTCCCCCTGGGCGCGAACGAGCACGGCGGACTTCTGCATCGCCTCTCTGCGGAAGACGCTGCCCCTCACCGACGGCGGCGTGCTCTGGTCGCCGCGTGACCACGCGCTCCCGCCGGCCCCGCGGCTGACCGCACAGCGTCGGAGGGCCGCATCGACGAAGCTCGCCGCCATGATCCTCAAGGCGATGTACCTCGATGGACACCCGGTCGACAAGGCCGAGTACCGAGCACTGGCGCTGCGCGGAGAGCGGGGCCTCGCCGTGCCCGGGATCTCCGCGATGAGCGATGTCGCCGCCGCGCTCCTCGGCTCCTTCCCCGTCGAGCCCTGGCGGCGGGCGCGGGCCGCGAACCATGCGCTGCTGGCCTCGCTCCTCGAGACGTCCCATGGGCACGCGTCCTCGCGCCGGCCGACGGCTCCGGCGTCCCGTTCTCGTTCGTCGTCGTCCTGGACTCGGCCGAGCGACGCGAGCGCGTCCGCATCAGGCTCATCGACGCCGGCATCTTCCCCGCCGTGCTGTGGCCGCTCGAACAGACCGTCCTGCCCATCGGCCACGAAGCGCGAGAGCTGAGTCGCCGGATGCTCTCGATCCACTGCGACGGGCGATACCGGACGGCCGACATGCAGCAGGTTGGCGACGCCTTCATCCGCGCAGGAGAACTCCAGCGGGTCTCGCATCTGATCAGGATCGTGCTCTCGTCGGTCACCGTGGCATTCGGTCCGTTGTCGGTCTGCACCTCACGCGACGCGAGGATGGCGGGGCGGCCGCCCTCCTTCACCCAACCGCAGTCGGCTGGAGTACAGGGTTGTGGTCTACGCAGCGGCGCGCGACTGCGCGTACCGCACCGCGCACCTCGCCACACCTCCCTACCGAGGCCGACCACCGTACCCGAAGGCAACGACGAGACACGATCGCATCGTCGGGCAACCGACAACTCCACGTCGACTAGCCTAGGACGGAGGAGGATCGACACGGGATGAGCAGCCGCGTCACAACGGCGGCCCGCGCTGCCTTCTTCGTGCTCAGCCTGGCCTTGCCGCTTCTGTACTTCCTCGTCCTCAACCCAATCTTCACGAAGCCGAACACCTTCGAGGACGGCATCGGGTATCTCACCAGTGCCACGCGTCTCATGGCGACGGGGTCGCCCTATCAGGACTGGCAACTTGCCGGACCGTATGGCGCGGTAACACCGTCCGATACCTTCCGATACCCCCCTCCTTTCGCCCAGGTCGCAGAGGTATTCGTACTGACAGGGACGGAGTGGCTGTTCGTGGGTGCCCTCGTCGCTACCAGCTTCCTCGCTGCCCTGGTGCTGGCCCGGAGTCTCCGCGACGCGGCGCTTGCAGTCTGGCTGGGACTGGCCTTCTTCCCCGACTACTACGCCGCTTGGGAGGGGCAGGTGACAGGTCTTCTTGCGTTCGCTGTCGCCTTCGCCCTGAGTGGATCGGCGATCGCGATCTGGGCTGGCGCCGTCCTTAAGGTCACGCCCGTTCTGGCCTTGCCCGCAGCCTTTGTCCGAATGCCCCGCGCCGTTGTGCTCTCGGGAGCCGTGCTGCTGCCGCTGTTGGCAGCATCCGTTGTCGTCTCTCCTGTCGCCTGGTGGCAGTTCCCGACAGTGCTGGTCAACCAGTTCCTCGGCGGAGCCGACTACGAGACGCTTGCCCCGACGGGCGTTTGGCGTTACGCAGCCCTGGCGGTCGTCGTAGCCTCTCTGCTCGCTTCCCTCGTCCTCGCGCCCAGCCGTTGGCCGCTGGCCCTCTACCTCGCCGTGGTTGCGGGTCTGCTGCTGCCAGGCTTCCTCCCCAAGTACGCTCTGCCGGTCCTGGTTCCATTCCTCTTCGTCGGATTGCGTGACGAGGGGGCGCGCCCATGGTCCCTCCTCGCGTTCTTCCCACTGGCACTGCCGTTCACCAGCTTCTCGGGGCCCTTCTTCGTGGGCGTCGGGCTTCTGGGTGTATCGATGTGGCGGCTTGGATCAGGGACCGTCGGCGGGCGCTTCTCCCGTGCTGCCGGAGGAGAGACCCAACCGGACAGATTGGAGGCAGCCATGTGAACGACTGGGCACGGGCCGGTGGCCGAACTGGGGCAATCCTTGACGAACGCAGATCACTCCCGTTCGCTTGGGTTAGCGGACCGCAGGCTGACCCGGTCGCTCAGGCGCGGGCCTCCGATGGTCGGGGGCTGGCGCCGCCGGCACGGGAGCCGCCTCCGCCTCCACCCGGAACGGCGAAGAGCACCACCAGCAGGAGGCCCCACAGGGTTCGGTCGTCGAGGATGTTGCCGCTCACCATCGCATTCAGCAGGAAGAAGAGGAAGACGATCCTCAGCGTGCTCAACGCGCTCCCGGACGGGAGTTTGCGGGTCAGCCCCAGCAGGACGATCGTCACGAAGAGCGCCACGCCGACGAGCCCGTACTCGGCCCCGAACTGGAACAGGGCGTTGTGAGGGTAGGCGTCCGCCTCGAGCGGCCCCAGGGTCCGAGGGCTCAGTGCCTGGAACCCGGATGTGCCGACCCCGAGGATCGGCCGCTCCTCGAAGAGCGACACGGCGAGGCCGTAGAGCCTGAGGCGGGACTCGCCGCCTGACGTCCGCGCCGCCCACCAGGCCGTTGCCGACGACATCTCCGATGCGGGAGATGCGCTCAGTCGACAGGGCAGGCAGGTCAGGGACGGCGATGGACAGCGCGAGGATCGAGGCGAAGGCCAGGCCCGCCAGGACGCCCGTCAGTCGCCAGTCCATCGACCGGGGGTCAAGGCTGCGGCGGGCGCCGATGGCGGCGGGAGAATGACGAGCGCGAGAAGAGGTCCGCGCGCGCCCGAGGCGACCGCGACGAGGATCGCGGCCGGCACGAGCACGATGGCCAGGATGCGCAGGGACCGCCATCGCTCCCGCCAGACGAAGGCGACGCCGATGAGCGGTTCCAGCAGGGCGACGCGGGCGGTCTGGATCGTGTTCATGTCCAGGACCACGAGCCTCCGGGTGCCGGTCATCTGGACGAGACCGAGGACGACCGTCAACTCCCATCCCGAAGAAGGTCCACAGCAGCTGCTTGACGAACCTGGATCCGACCCGACCCGCAACGCCGCCGGAAGCAGAGGAGGAACACGAGCGCCCAGTAGTTGGCCGCGCGGCTCGTGGCGAGTCGCTGGTCGGGTGCGTACACGACGCCGAACAGGACGAGGCAGGCCAGCGCGACCCAGAGCACGATCGCCGTGCGCGAGATGTGGGGCCGGCGGCTGTCGAGGACCAGCGGGATGACCTGCAAGGCGTTCGCCGCCGCGAGGAGGACGCTGAGATCGACGGGGCTGAACGGCTGGACGGCCCCCTTGTAGAACGGGATCAACAGGTAGGCCGCCAACAGCGTGCCGGGCAGGTAGGTGAACGCGATCGCGCCGAGCGCCGCGAGGACGAGGCCGACCGCGAACGCGGGGCCGGCCACCGCCGTGGCGATCCCGGCCGACGCGCACGCGGTGAGCGCGACGAGCCACCGGATCACCGAGCCGGGCAGGGTGGCGGGCCGTCCGATCCCGACCGACACCGGCCCGGTCTGCTCGTTCATCCTGTCTCGGCGTCCGCTGGCGCACGCCGGTCCCGGGCAGCGCCCGGCAGTCCCCGGTCGAGGAAGCCGCGCGCCCGCTGCCGGGCCCGCACAAGTCGACGGACGGCCGACCGGCCGTGTCCCAGGAGCGGGTATCGAGAGCGATGGAACCGGTAGGTGGGCACCGCCTCACCGCCGTACTTCGCCTTGTAGTCGCCGAGGCCGCCGCAGTCGAAACGGCGAGCGCCCCCTGCCCGCTGCAGGCGCATCATCTCCCACCACAGAAGATCGACCGGATGGAATTCGCCCGTGGAGCGGCGCCAGGTGACGCCCCAGGCCACGGCCGTCTCGTTCCGTCCTACGGTGATGCCGGTGGCGGCGATCCTGTCGTCGGGTGTCCGGATGCGAATGAGCAGCGATCGCCCCGTCGGCTGAAGTGCCTCGATGAGCTGGCGGACCCGTTCGACGCCGTAGGTCGGGGCCAGGCCCTGTCGGGCGAAGATGTCGCTCAGCTGCCGGTGGAACTCGTCCGCGAAGTCGCTCCCGGTCACGACCTCGGTCCGGAGGCCCAGTCGCCGCCCCTTCCCGATCGCCTGGCGGGTCGTCCTTCGCATGCGGCCCAGGATCGCTTCCTCGGGTGGGGTCAGGTCGACGATGAAGGTGGACGCCGGCTCCACGGCGAACCCTGATCCAGCCATCTGATCCGCTGTCAGCCAGCGGTCCGCGAGCTCGACGTGCACGCATCCGAGGTCCTGGAAGGCGAATTGCACGAGCGCCTCCGCCGCTGCCCTGCGGTCGGCTCCCTCCTCGAGCAGGAAGCCCATGTGTGTCGTGCTCCAGCCCTTCAGGGGGCTCCCCAGGATCCGCAGCCCGAATCGACGGACGATCGCCCCGACGAAGTAGCCGACCGGCCGCCCTCCCTCCCGGACGATCGCGACCACCGGCTCGGCACCCTGCGAGGCGGCGAGGAACGCGAACCAGGCGGAGCCGTGGAAGACCTCCGCTTCGGGCCACTCCTCGAGGATGGCCTCCCACGCGACCGGGTCGTACGGCATCCGCTCCAGGACGACCGCGTGCCCGCCGCTCTTCTCCAGATCGTCCGACATGGTCGACACCCAGGGACGCTGCGTCTCGGGCGAAGCGACCGCAGCGAGGCGGGCGGATCGCGTTCGATCGACAGCATCGTCCCTTCGGACCGGCGACGCAACCGGCCGGGGCGCCGGGTGCCGCGTGGCACGGAGCGCCCCTGAGCACCGAGGGGCGAGGACAACGATGCATACTGCGGACACGGTCGGTTCCCCATCGGAGGAGCGGACGTTGGGTGCCAGCGCGCGGATCGAGTGGCCGGAGGGGAAGGACTTCGCCTTCACGGTCTTCGACGACACGGACCTCGCGACGGTCGAGAACGTCGCACCGGTGTACGCGCTCCTCGGCGACCTCGGGCTGCGCACGACGAAGTCCGTGTGGGCGATCAGAGGCGAAGGCAACCCGGCCATCGGCGGCTCCACGGCCGACGATCACGCGTATCTCGCCTGGACGCGCGGCCTCCAGGCGGAGGGCTTCGAGATCGCCTCCCACGGTGCCACCTACGTCACGTCACCGCGCCCAGTCGTCATCCGGTCCCTGGAGCGCTTCCGGGAGATCTACGGCCACTATCCGATCTCGCTGGCGAATCACTCCGGTTGCCAGGAATCGATCTACTGGGGGCCGGATCGGGTGACCGGGGCCAACCGGCTGGCATACAACGTCCTCACTCGCTTCTCGCGCGAGCGGCGTGTTCAGGGGACATCGCGAGGGAGACCCCCTCTTCTGGGGCGACATCTGCCGATCGACCGTGAAGTACGTGCGCAACTTCACGTTCCGGGACATCGACACGCTGGCGGCGTGTCCCTGGATGCCCTACCACGACCCGGCCAGGCCGTTCGTGGACCGGTGGTTCGCGTCGTCCGAGGGAGCGGACGTCGATGCCTTCGTGCGCTGCGCGTCGGAGGCGAACCAGGACCGGCTCGAGGCCGGCGGAGGCGCGTGCATCATGTACACGCACTTCGCCGCCGGCTTCGTTCGCGATGGGCGGCTGGACCCGCGTTTCGAGTCGCTCATGCGGCGGATGGCACGCCGGAACGGCTGGTTCGTCCCGGTCGCCACCCTGCTCGACCACCTCGAGGCCTTCAACGGAGAGACGGTCATCACGGCGCGGCAGCGCAGCGCCCTCGAGCGCCGATGGCTGCTGAGCAAGGTCCGCGTTGGCTACAGTTAGGGCCGCGACGGCCCGATGACGCTCGACCCCCGCGAGCGACGAGGGGCGGCCCCATGGGACTTCTCCGCCGGGCGCGAGGATGGGTGCCCCGAGGCGAGCTGAAGCGGGGGGTCCTCACCCTCTTCGCCGGCACGACCATCGCCCAGGGCATCGCCGTCGCGAGCGCGCCCATCCTGACCCGGCTCTACTCTCCATCCGAGGTCGGCACGTACTCCGTCGCCATCTCGATCCTGGCCATCCTCATCACCGTCTCGTGCCTCAGTTACCAGTTCGCGATCCCGCTCCCGGAGGATGACGTCGCGGCCGCGAACGTCCTCGCGCTGTGCCTCCTCACGACCCTCGTCATGAGCGCCGGCGCCGCGGTCGTCCTCTGGCTGGCCGGCCCGGAGCTCCTGCGCCTCCTGGGCGCGGCGGAGCTGCGTCCCTACGTCCTGCTCATCGCTCTCGGTCAGATCGGCGGCGCCTTCGTTGCCGCTCTGACGTACTGGGCGGTGCGCACCCGGAAGTTCTCGGCGATCGCTGCGACGAACCTCACGCAGAGCGGCACTCTCGTCGCCGTGCAGGTCGGCCTGGGGGTCGTCGGGCTCGGTGCCGTCGGCCTCCTCCTCGGCGACGTGGCCGGGCGCTTCTCGGGCTCCATCCGACTGGCGCGAGCGGCCTGGCGCACGCACGCCGACGCCTTCAGGCATGTCACGCGACCGGGGATCCGGGGGGCCGCGGTCAGATACCGACGGTTCGCGATCCTCTCTACCCCATCGTCGATCGTGACCGCCCTTGGCCTCCAGGCCCCACTGCTCCTGCTCGTCGCTCTGTATGGGACGGACGTCGGAGGGAAGTACGCGCTCGCCGACCGCATCTGCGGCCTCCCCGTCACGCTCCTGGCGGCGGCCGTAGCGCGGGTCTACTTCTCCGAGGCAGCCCGCGTGGCACGCGATCAGCCGGCCGCGCTGCGCGACCTGTTCGCGCGGACGACCGTGTCGCTCGCGCGCGCCGCGATCGCACCGTTCGCCCTCCTCGCCGTGCTCGCGCCACTCCTGGCCGGGCCCATCTTCGGCGCCGACTGGGCCGAGGTCGGACTGTACGTGGCCATCCTGGCCCCGATGTTCTACGTCGTCCTCGTCGCCAGTCCCACCTCGAGCACCCTCGACGTGCTCGAGCGACAAGACCTCCAGCTCGTGCTGGGCGTTCTCCGCCTGGCCCTGACCTTCGGCGCGATCGTTCTCGCGTCGGCGACGGACCTTCCGCCCGCGGGGGCGGTCGCCGTCATCAGCATCGCCGGCTGCCTGACCTACGCGCTCTACGGCCTCGGCTCCTGGTGGGCCATCCTGAACAAGCGTCCGCCCGGCGCCGTGATCCCGCCGGCGACGCGGCCCCGGGCCACGACGCGACGGGTCAGCCGCTCCCATGACCGTTCCGCCGCCGGCGACTGGTCGCCCGACGCTGGCGATCCGCGCCCCGCCGGGCCACGAGGCGGAGCGCCGGTACGTCCTGGATACGGTCTTCTCCGAGTGGCTCGGCCTCCACCATGCGCTCGAGATCGCGGACGCGACCCGCGTCACGATCCGGCTGGCGGGCGACCCTGAGGGCCGGGAGCTGACGCTGCCGGACACGCTCTTCTCGACGCCCCCCGACGACTGGCTCACGGAACGGTCCATGCCTGCCGCGCCATTGGCGCGCCTGGCCGTCGAGGCCCCGGTCGCGGCGATCGCGGCACCGGGGGTCGACGAGACCCGGCTGATGGCATCGACGCAGCCGCTGCCCGTGCCGTTCGCCGCTGCGGACGGGGATGGTCGCCCCTGGAAGCAGTCGGAAGGGGGGCTGGCGTTCTCCTTCGATGTCTTCGGGAGCGCCTTCTTCTTCCTCACGCGGTACGAGGAGATCGTCCGGCGAGACCGCGACCGCCACGATCGCTTCGCGGCCTCCTCCTCGATCGCCACGAGCGAGGGTTTCCTCGATCGTCCCGTCGTCGACGAGTACGTGGACCTCCTGTGGGCGGCCCTGGAGACCCTGTGGCCGTCACTGGGTCGCCGGCCGTCGGCCTTCCGTCTGCGGCCGACGCACGACGTCGACCTCCCATGGGCCGCCCTCGCGCGCCGCGCCCTGGTCGGCGACCTGCTCCGCCGGCGCGACACCGCCCTCGCCGCTCGTCGCCTCCGATCGTTCGTCGACGCGCGGTCGGGTCACTTCGACCGAGACCCCTTCAACACCTTCGGCTTCCTCATGGATGTCAGCGAGCGCCTTGGCCTCCAGAGCACGTTCTACTTCCGCGCCGAGGGTGGCCTCGACGGCTCCCATGCGAGGTACCGACTCTCCGACCCGCCCATCGAGAGCCTCCTGCGGCAGATCCACGAGAGAGGACACGTCGTGGGCCTGCACACGAGCTACAGGGCTACCGGTCCCCCGAGAGGACGCGAGCGGAGTTCGAAGCCCTCCGGGCGGCCTGCGCGAACGCCGGATTCGACCAGGCGTCGTGGGGCGTGCGCCAGCACTTCCTTCGCCTCGACATCCCACTGACCTGGCGGAACCACGAGGCCGCCGGCCTCGACCATGACTCGAGCCTCGGCTACGCAGACCAGATAGGGTTCCGCGCCGGGACGTGCCGGGAGTACCCGCTCTTCGACCTCCTGGAGAGCCGGCCGCTCAGGCTGCGAGAACGCCCTCTGATCGTCATGGACGCGACGCTGTTCGGCTACCTCGGCCTGGGGCTGGACGAAGCGGCCTCTCGGACCCGGACCATCGTCGACGCCTGTCGACGGCATCGAGGTGACGCCGTCCTCCTCTACCACAACGATTCGCTGTGGGGACGGCACGGCGGACGCACTACGCGAGACCTGGTCGAGGAGATCGCCCGGCCGGCGTAGCGCTTGACCCGAAAGCGACCGGCGGCGGTGATCAGGATGCCTGCAACGTCGCCGTTCCCGACTCCGGCTGCTGTCCGCCGCGCAGATTTATCTCCTCGGCGAGGAGGTGCAGCTGGATCATGCGACCCAGGGTGCTGTAGGCGACGTCAGTGTGTCGTGCCCCTGCCGCGATCAGCCCTTCTTCCACGCAGTACGCGAGAGCCCGTCGGGAGATGTCGAGCGCGCGAACGTCGGCTTCGGCCGACCAGGTTGTGGGGTGACCGATGAAGACGTTCCTGCGGAGGGTCTTGCGGCCGATAAGCCGCGCGGCCTTCCTCGCGTAGTCGATGCCCTGGAACACAGAGTCGCGCGCCACGTATCTCGGTTCGCTCGACGCCGTCGTTCCGTACACCGTCGGCGTCCGGGCGAGAGCCTTCGAACGGGCGGTCGTCAGCTCCCTCATCGAGTTGTAGTAGAAGCGCTTCATCCTGGGGAGATGGAACGAATACCGCACGAGCTCCAGCTCCCAGAGGGGGGCATACGATGGCACGGCCCGAGAGAGGACGCCGTACTTCACCTTCACCAGATCGCCCTGGACATGGAACCCGATCGAGTCGTAGGACTGCGTGTTCATGGGCATGACGTGGCGCCGCATCGTCCTGACCATTCGTGGACGCATCTGCTGGCTTGGGCCTTCGAGTCTCTTCCCGAACGGGATGGAGGGAGCGATGACCTGGATCCGCTGATCGAAGAAACGAGCGACGTCCGTGTGCCGTCGCCGGTAGAAGGGCAGATCCTGGATCCAGTACCAGTCCTTGTGCCTCACCCCGCCGTCGCCGGTCAGATAGCAGCTGTATCCGCGCTCGCGCCGGTCCTGCATGAAAGCGCTGATGCGCATGAAGTTGTCATCGACGCAGAGGCCGATCCCGTCGGCCTGGGCGAACAACTGCCTGAGGTACCCCTCGCTGATCGCGGGCTTCCCGACCTTCACGATCTCAAGCCTCTTCCCGACCGCCTGGGCTGCCTTCTTCGCCCAGTGCACGTCTGGATCGTTCTCGTCGGAACCGCTGATGAAGACGTCGATCGGCAGATGATCCATGAGGGACGCCAGCACCAATCGGCTGTCGTATCCACCGGTCAGCGACAGGGAGACGTTGTCCTCCGACAGCGCGTACGCCATGTCCCGGAAGAAGGCTGCCACGTCGTTGATGGCCGCGGGAGCATCGATGTCGCCGATGCCCTTGTCTTCTTGTCGGATCGTACCGGTGGAGCAGATGTACAGGGCGTCATTGGCGGTCGTGGAGATGCCACTGACGAGTGTCTTGCCGAAGAAGACGCCGCCCAGCGCGAAGAACTCACAGAGTGCGTCGGGGTCGAAGGCGGTCCGCTTTTCGGAGCGAAGAACCTCCAGGAAGCTGTCGCCGATGGTCCTCTCGCCGACGTACAGGCAACGAAGATTGCTGTTGTCGGAGAAGAAGACGGTGTCGCCGTTGGGCTGGACCAGCGCACAGGAGAACGCGCCGAAGACCTTGGCCAGCGGCAGGGCGCCGGTCTCCTCGTACTCGCGCGCGAACGCGACGATGCTGTCGTCGCCAGCCTTCCGCCCGCGCAGGTAGAAGATGCCGCTGTAGTAGTAGACCGAGTCGCCGACCTCGACTCTCGTGAAGCCGGTCGTGTTCGAGAAGCCAGTCTCGATGTCGAAGAGCATGGCAAGGGCCCCTCAGGCGAGATCGCCGAGTATCAGTCGATCGCTCTGACCCCTTGAGTCCAATCCCCGCCCCCCTCGACTCCCCCGGGCCGGCGGTGCCTCGCGCCACCGCGCGCCCTAAGCATCGAGGCCGGACTCGATCGCCCGTCGCGCGGCTTCGGGTGCGGCATTCTCCGTGCCCGATTTCGGAGGCGCCGTATCCGTAGCGGCCGTAGTACTGGGTGTAGCCCGAGCGATCACCGTCGGGGATCCCGTTGAGCACCGCACCCAACACGCGGGCCCCGGCGCGATCGAGCGCCTCGTGGGCAAGGCGCACCGCGCGTCGATGACCGCGGCGGGCGTCGATCACGAGCAGCGTGCCGTCCACGAACGAGCTCAGGAGGGCCGCGTCGGTCACAGCCTGGAGAGGCGGGCTGTCGATCACGACGAGGTCCGCAGCGGCACTGAGACGCTCCAGGACCGTCCGCATCCGCTGGGATCCCATCAGCTCGGCCGGATCGGGCGGCAGGGGGCCCGTCGTGAGGATCCGGAGGTTCGCCTGCTCGGTCGCGTTGTCGAGGCCATCCGGGCTCACGTCGTCGCTGCGCAGCATCGTCGTCAACCCGTGCGCGTTGGGCAGGTCGAAGACCTTGTGGACGCCCGGCTTTCGCAGGTCCCCGTCCACCAGGAGGACCCGGAGGCCGGCCTGGGCGAACACGACGGCAAGGTTGGCGGCCGTGATCGTCTTGCCCTCGCCCGGGACCGCGCTCGTCACGAGCAGCGAGCGAACTGGCGAGGCGACGGAAGCGAACTCGATGTTCGTTCGGAGCGTCCGGTAGTCCTCCGCGGCACCGCTGCGCGGGTACAGGAGCGTCGCCAGCCGGTACATCTCCTCGCGACCCTTGTCACCCTTCATCCGTGGGATCGTGCCCAGCGTGGTCAGGTCGGTGACCTCCCGGACGGCCTCGGGGTCCTTGACCGAGTCATCGAGGTACTCCACCGTGAAGGCGATCCCCAAGGCCAGGAGCAGGCCGAGCACGGCGGCGAGCGAGCACGTTCAGGAGTGGCCTTGGCGAGACCGGCGAATCGGGCGCCACGGCCGGCTCCACGACGCTGAGGAGATTTGACGCGTCGCCCGACGCGTATGTGAGGAGGGTGGCGTACGTGGACCGGAGAGTGACCAGCCTGTCCTCGAGCGCGGCCAGCTCCGCGTCCCCGTCCGCGGTCCGGTTGACCACGCCGGCGAGCGCGGCGACTCGGGACTGAGTGGCGTCGATCTGCGCCTGCGTCGCCTTGAGGTCCGCCTCGACGGACGCCTGGAACTCGGACTGGCGGCCCTGGATCGCGGGCGAGGCCACGATCAGCTGCTCGGCCACCGCGTTCGCGATGGCGGCGGCGCGAGACGGGTCCGAGTCCTGTGCGGAGATCGTCAGCAGCGTGCTGTCCAGCGGCGCGTTCGCCTGGACACGCTGCGCAAGCTCGTCTGACGACGTGTCGAGATGGAGCTCGTCGACCACCGCCTGGAGGATCGGACGCTTGGTGGCGACGGCGGCGTACGTGGTCGACAGGCGTTGCGAGACGAGGAGCTGGTTGTAGTCGGGGTTCACAGCGGAGAGCGACTGGCCGACGTTCAGCGTCGCCTTCGCCTCGTAGGACTTCGGCAGGAGGCTGCTGCCGATGAAGGCCGCGCCCGCCGCGAGCAGGACGCTCGCGACCAGGAGCGGGAACCACGCCCGGGTGATCGAGATCTGGCGCCGGAGGTCCACGGAGCCTCGCTCTTCCTGCCCCGAAACCCTAGGGGCGGTCCGCACCACATTCATGATCCATGACGATGGGGACGCAGGCACGGTGAAGCATCGACCACGACGATCGGGGCCGTCAACCAGCCGCAGGTACCATCCGGCGACGACGCCGTCCGTTGGTCGCCGCCCCGCAGGGGCCGTGGCGGGTGACGGGACCAACGCGCTGGGCCCGCGCACGCCCGTGGGACCGGGTCACCCGGGCGGCGAGCCCGGTTGGGCCCGTCGACCGGAGGGCTGAGCGCTTTGCCAGAGCTGGTCGACGTACACCTGGAAGCGGTCGCAAGCGAGGAAACTCCTCGTGAGACAGCGCGACGACCTGGACGCGGACGTCCGGCGTCGCGGAGGATTCTTCCATCGCGAAGCAGGCATGGCCCGGGTGCGGGTACGAGGCATGGGTGGGACGATCGGCGGCCAGCCCAATCAGGGGGCACACGATCGGATCAGGAACGTCGGACTGAGACGTGGTCCATCCCGGCCGATGATAGTCCGGCGTCGGAGGTGCCGACGCGCCGATCCAGGCCTTCTCGGATCCGGCGAGTGGTGCACGGCCGCACCGAGCCCATCGGATCGTGGTGCCGTCCGAGCAACGGGATCCTTCGACAGGAGCGCTGGGGGGAGGACCATTGGTACTGGACGCACCCCGCCGTTCGTCCTAGGTTGTCTGTCCGGGTCGGCCCGCGGTGTGCGAGAAACGCTGCGGCCTCGTGTCCCCTCCGGGTCGGTGCTCCTCGAGCGATCGAGGGGGCGAAGTCGGTGTCGCTCGTCAGGGAGTGCCGCCGCCTGTCGGGAGCGTCTGGAGGGGTCTATTGGCTGTCCGCCGCTCGGCCCGGCCGTCGGTCCCTGCGATCCCCGCGCCTTCGCCGCTCTTGCCGGACGGTGCACACGCCGGGTCGTCCCCGGCTACGCACGACCGCGCCGTCCCGGCGTTCCCCGGCCACGTCCGGGGACGCCACCTGCTCGTCATCGACCTGCTCGGGATCGTGGTGGCCGCCTACGTCGCCCTCGCGCTTCGCTTCGATCGGATCAGCGGTCCCTTCTTCGTCCCCGCCTTCCCGGTGGTGGTCGGCGTGCTCCTCGGCGCCCGAACGATCACCAACATCCGGCTTGGCCTCTACACCCGCCGCTGGCGATTCGCGAGCGTTCCGGACCTCGAGCGGATCGTGGCGGCCGTCGCGCTCGGATCGCTCGTTTCGATGGCCCTGTTCTATGTCGCGGCCGGCATCGCCGGGGCGGCCGCCGTTGGCAGGTACGACCTGGGCTGACGGATTCCCCAGGTCCTTCTGGCTTGCCGAGATGCTCCTTACCATCGCGATCCTCGGCGGCGTTCGCTTCGGGATCCGCGCGGCCTGCGAGCTGCCGAGTGGCCGGGCCCGCTCCGTCGCGTACGACCAGGGCGCGACGCTCCTGTACGGCGCCGGGCAGACCGGCGTCCTCCTTGCACGGTCGGCCCGCAGGGATCCTCGCTGCGGCGTGGTGCCGGTCGGGTTCCTCGATGACGACCCGTCGCTGTGGGGTGGCACGGTGACCGGGATCCGGGTGTTCGGCGGCGTCGAGTCGATGCGCGGCGCGGTCGCCCAGACGGGCGCGCGGACCCTCCTCATCACGATGCCCGGCGCCACCGGGAGCGCCGTCCGACGCGTGGTGGATGCCGCGATGGCTCTCGATCTGGAGGTCCGCACCGTGCCCTCGGTGACCGACCTGCTGGACGGGAGCGTGGACGCCTACCGGGTGCGTCGCGTGCGCGTGGAGGATCTTCTCCGACGACCATGGTGACGGAGCACGCGGCCGGCGTCGACGAGATCATCCGTGACAGGACGGTGCTCGTCACGGGAGCCGGAGGGTCGATCGGGTCCGAGCTCGCTCGCCAGGTATTCGCGCTGGGGCCGCGCCGGTTGATTCTCGTCGACCGGGCTGAGAGCCCGTTGTACCTGGTCCAGCGGGAGCTGGAGACGCGGCGCCACCACGGGCGCGGCAGCGGTGAGCTGCGGGTGCACCTCGCGAACGTCGCGAGCCGCGCCGCGATGGACCGGCTCGTCTCCAGCGAGGCGCCAAGCGTGATCTTCCACGCCGCCGCCTACAAGCACGTGCCCATGATGGAGGAGCACCCATCGGACGCCGCCCACGTGAACATGGGTGGCACGATGGTGATGCTCGACGCCGCGGAGGCTGCGGGCGTGGACCGCTTCGTGTTCGTGTCCACGGACAAGGCGGTCTGTCCGTCGAGCGTGATGGGCGCCAGCAAGCGCGTCGCCGAGATGCTCGTCGCCGACGCGGCCCATCGCACCGGACGCCCGTACGTGTCGGTCCGCTTCGGGAACGTCCTGGGCTCCGCGGGGAGCGTCGTGCCGATCTTCCAGGAGCAGCTGGAGAACGGCGAGCCGCTCACCGTCACCCATCCCGACATGACGCGCTTCTTCATGACCATCCCCGAGGCCGCGTGGCTGATCCTCGACGCGGCGGCCCTGGGCCGAGACGGCGACCTGTTCGTGCTCGACATGGGGGAGCCGGTGCGGATCATGGATCTCGCCCGCGACCTAGTTCGTCTCGCCGGCCGCGATCCCGACAGCCAGCCGATCGAGACGGTCGGCCTCCGGCCGGGCGAGAAGCTCCACGAGCAGCTCTTCTACGCCGCGGAGTGCGTGGAACCGACTCCGAGCGCCAAGGTCCTAAGGGCGCATGCGCCGTCTCCTCCCCCCGCGATCCGCGAGGACGTGCGCGGGATGCTGGCGCTGGCCTCGGGCGCCGACGACGCTGCGCTCCGCGAGGCGCTGCTCGGCTACGTGCGCACGCACGGGGACGCCAGGCCCGCGCGGGAGGTCACGACCGGGTCGATGGACGCTCTCCCCGTCGCGGCCGGTCGACCCCGGTCGACGGGCGTGGCGGTCGCTGCGATCCACTAGCCGGCGATCGGCGACGTCTCGGTCCCGGCCGTGTCGCGTTGTCCCCGTGCACCCGCACCCTCCGGCGCTGCCGCTACGCTTCGACGCATGATCAGCTCCCTCAGCAGGCGCGCCGCCTCGCCCATCCCTGTCCCGCCGGAAGGCGCATCGTGAACCTGCGAGCCTCCTGATGCTCCCGTGGTTCCCTCCCGGTGTCGCGATCGCGGTCGTCGTCGCACTCGCCGCGGGCGGCGCCGTCGGACGGGCGCTGGGTGTCCGGCGGGCGATCGCGTGGGTGATGCTGCTGAGCCTCGGGATCATCCTGGCGGCGACGCTGACGCCCCAGGCTGCCGCCCTCGACTTCGGTGCTCGGGGCTCCGCTTCATGCGACTTCTCGCGGGTCGGGCTCGCATCATGGCGGGAGGTCCTCTCGGCCGGCGATGCAGGCGGGAACATCCTCATGTTCATCCCGCTGGGGGTCGCGATCGGCCTCGTCCCGGGATCCCGGCGGAAGGCGGCGATCGTGGTCGGCGCCATCGCGCTGCCGTTCGCCATCGAGATGATCCAGCTGGTCGTGCCGCGGCTGGACCGGGCGTGCGAGAGCGCGGACGTCGTCGACAACCTGACGGGCCTCGCCATCGGGCTCGTCGCGGGAACCTTGGTCGGACAGGTCGCTCGCCGAGTGCGGCCCGCATCGGATTGAGGCAGTGGGCGCCGGCGGCGAGACTCCCTGCGCGTCGGCCGGGGCTTCCGGGTCCCGACTCCAACCGACGAGTCGCCGAGGGGCGCTGACGCGGTCGGTCACAGTGGCACGGGCACGCGCCGATGACGCGCCGACGACTCAGGAGCCGATCAGGCGCGCCTTCGCCGCCTCGAACTCCGCGTCGGTGAGGACGCCCGCGTCGTGGAGCTGCGCGAGGTCGGCCAGCTGGTCGGCGAGTGCGGGTCCCCCCGCAGCGCCCGAAGCCACCCCCGCGCGCTGACCCCCGGCCGCGCCCGGGGCCTTCGCTGGACCGGCGCCGGACGGCGGCACGGGAGCCCCCGCGATCGGCGGGATCGCCCCGGTGGCCGGGGGCGGCCCGCCCGGGACGAGCGCCGGCATCCCCAGCGCGGCCCAGAAGCGCGCCACCTCGTCGCGGTACGCATCGACCGACAGGTGACCCTGGCGGAACGACCGCGTCGCGAGCGCGATCGACGTGACGGCCTGGCGGTTCTGGGGCGTCACCTGGAGCCCGCGCTGGCAGATGGGGCAGAGGAGGTACTCGTTGGTGCCGTACTGCGCGATCGGCACGAAGTAGAGGCTGAACGACTTCTGCGACCGGACGTGGTGCAGGTAGACGTCGTTGTGGCAGTTGGGACAGCGCGCCGGTGCCGCCTCGCCAAGGTCCTGCGCCGAGCCTCCGCCGAACCCGCAGATGACGACCACGCCCCGACTCCCCCATCGCGCCGCCTGCGGACGTGCGGCGACCCTGTGCCGATCGTAGCCGAGGCGCACCGGGGAGGGGTCGCCGCGTCGTCGCGCCGTTCCCTGTGCCCGGGCCGCCGCATCGCCGGGGCGTGTCATCGAGTCGAAAGGTCCGGGACCGCACGATGCCGGACATGGACAGCAACGCGAAGCGGACGGGCGCCGCCACACCGCCCACCAGTCGATACGACCGAGCCGCGACGGCCCGCCGGCTCCGGAACCTCACGATCGCCGCGGCGATCGCCGGAGCGGGCGGCATGGCGGGCTTCGGGTACATCGCAGCAGCCGGCACCCTGACCGGCGCCGTCGCCTCCACGAACACCGGCACGTCGGCGACGACGACGACCCAGGCCGGGCCGACCACCACGGCAGCGACCACGACGCAGACGACCTCGACGACCACCCTCCAGGCGGCGTCCGGCACGGTGACCGCAGCGAGCGGGGCGGGCCAGGTCACTTCGGGCGGGTCCTAGAGATGACCGCCCAGGCATGCTGGCGCGCGCTCGGGACCGGAGTCCACCTCCTCGTCGTGAATGGTGAGATCGACGCCGCCCGCCGAGCGGTCGAAGCGACGCTCGCCGCCGTCGACGCGACCTACAGCCGGTTCCGCCCGGACAGCGAGCTCAGCCTCCTCAACGCACGCCAGGGCCGGTCCGTCCCCGTGAGCCCCCTGCTCGCCCGCGCGATCTCGAACGCGCTCCACGCGGCGGCCGCCACCAACGGCCTGGTCGACCCGACGGTCGGCCGCGCGGTCCGCGCAGTGGGGTACGACGCGGACTTCGCCGCGATCGCCGGCGCCGGGGCCGATCCCACGGGGGCCGGGGGCGGTCTCCCAGGGTCCGGCGCATGGGCCCGCCGCAGCCCGGTCGTCCGCCTCGAGCGCGTGGCGGGCTGGCGCGCCGTCCGGATGGACTCTGGCGCGAGCGCCGTCACCCTCCCGCGCGGCGTGGAGCTCGACCTGGGCTCGACCGGGAAGGCCCTCGCCGCGGAGATCGCCGCGAGCGCTGCATCCCGGACACTCGGTCCCGACGCCGGCGTCCTCCTCAGCCTGGGCGGCGACATCGCCCTCGCCGGTCGGGCGCCCGACGGTGGGTGGCGCGTCTCGGTCGGGGACGACAGCGATGCCGATCCGCTGGGCCTCGACGAGGTCGTCGCGCTCTCGGCCGGCGCGATCGCCACGTCGAGCACGACCGTCCGGCGCTGGCGCCGCGGCGGCGCCGACCTCCATCACATCGTCGACCCGCGCACGGGCGCGCCGGCGCGGGACCGTGGCGGACCGTCACGGTCGTGGCGGCGACGTGCACCGACGCCAACGCGGCCGCGACCGCCGCGATCGTCCGTGGTGCCGACGCGCCGTCCTGGCTCGCCGGCCTCGGCCTCGCCGCGCGCCTCGTGGCGGACGACGGTTCCATCACCCGCGTCGGGGGCTGGCCGCAGCCCGTCGCCGGCGCACCCACGAGCGAAAGGACCGCGGCATGAGCACGCAGATCCTCTGGTTCGCGACGCGCGGGGCGGGGATCGTCTCCCTCCTCCTCTTCACCGGCGTCGTCCTCCTCGGCATCCTCGGCGCCGGGCGCTGGCAGCGCCCCGGCTGGCCGCGCGCGCTGACCGGCGGCCTCCACCGGAACGTCGCGCTCCTCTCGGTCGTCTTCCTCGGGGTCCACATCGTCACCGCGGTCCTCGATCCGTTCACGGCCCTCGGGCCGCTCGCGGCGATCGTCCCCTTCGCCTCGTCGTACCGGCCGCTCTGGGTGGGCATCGGCGTCGTGGCGCTCGACCTCGGGATCGCGCTCGTCCTCACGAGCGAGCTGCGGAAGCACATCGGGGTCCGCGCGTGGCGCGCGATCCACTGGGCCGCGTACGCCGCCTGGCCGCTCGCCCTCGTCCACGGGATCGGGGCGGGCACGGATTCGCGGACCGCGTGGATGATCGCGATCGACGGACTGTGCATCGGCCTGGTGGCCGGCGCGGCGGCGTGGCGCGTCCTCGCCGGCGGGGGGCACAGAACGGCGGGCCGCGACCGTGCGACGATGCCGGCATGAGCACGACGGAGAAGGGCTGACACGATGCGCATCCTCGTGGCCGAGGACGACCGCGGCCTCCAGGAGATCCTCGCCCTCGGCCTCCGCGACGCCGGGTACCACGTGGACGCGGTGGACCGCGGCGACGACGCGATCGACCAGCTCCGCTGGTACGAGTACGACGTCGCGATCGTGGACTGGCGGATGCCGGGGGCCGAGGGGATCGACGTCGTGGCGTGGGCGCGGAAGAACGACCGCCCGACCGCGATCCTCATGCTCACGGCGCGCGACACGCCCGCCGACCGGATCCGCGGGCTGGACACGGGCGCGGACGACTACCTGGTGAAGCCCTTCGACTTCGGCGAGCTGCTCGCGCGGGTCCGGGCGCTCCAGCGCCGTCCGCGCGGCGTCGACCAGCCGGTCCTCGTCCTCGGCGCCCTCAGCCTCGACCCCGTGAGCCACGTCGTGGCCGCCGGCGGGTCCGAGGTGTCGCTGACGAACACCGAGTACCTGATCCTCGAGCTCCTCATGCGGCGGGCGCCGGCGGTCGTGGACCGCAAGGCGATCGCCGAGCACGCGTGGGCGGACGAGACCGACCCGCTCGGCTCCAACGCGATCGACGTCCAGATGAGCCGCCTGCGGGCGAAGCTCGTCGGCGCCGGGCGTCCGCATCGTCACGGTGCGCGGGACGGGGTACCGGGCGGAGCCGGGATGAGCGGCGCACAGTCCCACGAGGTCCGGCGGACCTCGATCCGCGTCGCGCTCGCCGCCACGATCCTCGTCGCCGCGGCGTACACCGTCATCGCGTTCGCGGTCGTCGCGATCGTCACGCAGAACCTCACGGCGCAGATCGACGACCGCCTCGTGCGGTCGCTCGAGCACGTCCCGCAGCAGGGGTTCCCGGGCGGAGGGGGCTTCGAGCCGCCGCCGGGCGACCGCCCGTTCGGGCCGCAGACGCTGTCGTGGACCATCAAGGCCGACGGGACCGTCGTCACGGGCTCCACGAGCATCCCCGACCTCCCCGTCGAGTACCGCGCGGTGACGTCGCCGCGGACGGTGACGATCGACGGGACGGAGATGCGCGTCGCCGGGGCCCCCGCCGGCGCGGCCTCGGGCGGCGACTACGTCGTGGTCGGCCAGACGCTCGACGCGGTCTCCGAGGCCCAGGCCACCATCCTGCGGGCCGAGCTGATCATCGGGCCGATCCTCCTGCTCGTCGTCTTCCTCGGCGCCATCGCGATCGGGCGGCGCGTCGCCGCCCCGATCGAGCGTGCGCGCCAGCGCCAGCTCGAGTTCACCGCCGACGCGAGCCACGAGCTGCGGACCCCGCTCGCGGTCATCGAGGCGAACACCAGCCTGGCGCTCGCGCAGGACCGCTCGGCGGAGTGGTACCGCGCCGCGTTCGTCCGCGTGGACGGCGAGTCCCGGCGGATGCGCCGGCTCCTCGAGGACCTCCTCTGGCTCGCGCGGTTCGACGCCGCGCAGGCGCCGCCCGCCGCCGAGCCGGTGGACCTCGGGATCCTCGTCGCGGGCACCGCCGACCGGTTCGCCGCCGTCGCCGAGACGCGCGGGCTGCGCATCGCCGTGCACGCGCCGGACGGGGCCGTCGTCGCCGCGCCGCCGGACTGGATCGACCGCCTCGTCGGCGTCCTCCTGGACAACGCGTGCAAGTACTCGCCCGACGGGGGCACGGTCGACGTGACGGTGGACGCGACCGGCGGACGGACCCGCCTGATCGTGGACGACAGCGGCCCGGGGATCCCGGAGGCGGAGCGCGAGCTGATCTTCGACCGGTTCCACCGCGCGACCGACAGCGAGAACGGCGCGGGCCTGGGCCTCGCGATCGCCGACGCGATCGTCCGGGCGACCGGCGCCCGCTGGAGCGTCGCGACCTCCCCTGCGGGCGGCGCGCGGATGTCCGTCAGCGTGGCCGCACGCGGGCGGGACGAGCCGCCAGGCGGATCCCGAGGCGTCCGCGAGCGCGTAACCGTTCCGACAGGCACGGCGGCCGAGACTGCCGTGCATGGACACCACGAACCCCCTCCCCACCCGCGGTGCCCGGCTCGTCCCCGGCGGCTCGTCCGCCGAGGGCGGGCAGGGACCTCCTCCCGACCACCCCGTCCTCGAGCGCCCGGGCTCCGCCGCGTGCGGCCGGCGGCTCGGCGCTCCTCCGCCAGGCGCTCGCCTTCGCGGCGATCGGGGTCGTCTCGACGCTCGCGTACGCGGTCCTCTACCTCTGGCTCCGCGGGTCGATGGAGGCGACGCCGGCGAACGCGCTCGCGCTCGTCGTCACCGCGATCGGCAACACCGCCGCGAACCGGCGCCTGACGTTCGGCGTCCGCGGCGGGCGGCTCGATGCTCCGCGACCAGGTCGGCGGCTTCGTCGCCCTCGGGATCGCGCTCGTCATCACGAGCGCCTCGATCGACGCGCTCGGCCTCCTCGCGCCCGACGCGGCCCGCGCCGTGGAGCTCGCCGTCCTCATCGCGGCGAACGCGGCGGCGACCGTCACGCGCTTCTTCGTCCTCCGCTCGTGGATCTCGCACACGCCGCGCGCCTCGCTGCGCCCGGCCCAGCTCGAAAGGACCGTCCGATGACCACCGTCGCGCGCCCCGGCGCTGCCACCGCGCCCGGCTCCGTGCCGCAGGCCGCACGGCTCGCGGCCCGCCTCCGCGGGACCGACGCCGCGTGGGTCCGGCCGGCCTGGATCGGCGTCACGCTCCTCGCGGCCGTCTTCTACCTCGCGAACCTCACCGTGAGCGGCTACGCGAACGTCTTCTACTCCGGTGCCGCGTACGCGGCCTCGCAGAGCTGGACGGCGTGGTTCTTCGGCTCGATGGACGCCGCGAACTTCATCACCGTGGACAAGCCGCCGCTCGCGACGATGCTCATGGGGCTCTCCGTCCGCCTCTTCGGGCTCTCCTCGTGGAGCATCCTCCTGCCGGAGGCCCTCTGCGGGATCGCGGCGGTCGCCCTCCTCTTCGCGATCGTCAAGCGCAGCGCCGGCCCGGTCGCCGCGACGATCGCAGGGGTCGTCATGGCGGTCACCCCGGTCGCCGTCCTGATCTTCCGCTACAACAACCCCGACGCCCTCCTCACCCTCCTCCTCGTGGGCGCCGCCGGCGCCTTCCTCCGCGGGATCCAGAACGGACGGATCCGCTGGGCGGTCCTCGCGGCGGTCCTCGTGGGCCTCGCGTTCAACACGAAGCTCCTCCAGGCGTACCTGGTCCTCCCGGCCTTCGTCGCCGTCTGGGCGTTCGCGGCGCCCGGGCAGCCTGAGGAAGCGGGTCGCGGGCCTCGCCGCCTCGGCGGTCGCGGTCGTCGTGGCGTCGGGCTGGTGGGTCGCGGCGGTCGAGCTGATCCCCGCGGCGGCACGCCCCTTCATCGGCGGCAGCACGACGAACTCCGCCACTCGACCTCGTGCTCGGCTACGACGGGCTCGCCCGCGTCTTCGGGATGTCCGCGGGCGGCGGCGGAGGCGGAGGGGGCGGCTTCTCCGGCACCCCCGGGATCCTCCGGCTCTTCAACGCCGAGCTCGGCGGCCAGATCGCGTGGCTCCTGCCCTTCGCGCTCATCGCCCTCGTCGCCGGCATCGCCCTCCGCGGCCGCGCGCCGCGCACCGACCTCCGCCGCGCCGCCTACCTCATGTGGGGCGGCTGGCTCCTGGTCACGGGCCTCGTCTTCAGCTTCATGTCCGGGACGATCCACAGCTACTACGCCGTCGCGCTGGTCCCGGCGATCGCCGCGCTCGTCGGCGCCGGCGCCGTGGACATGTGGGCGCTGCGGCAGCGCAGCCGCCTCGGCGGGATCCCGCTCGCCGCGGCCATCCTCTCCTCGGCCGCGGTGGCGACGATCCTCCTGGAGCGCAGCGCCGACCTCGTCCCGGGCCTCGGCATCGTCGTCCTCCTCGTCGGGATGGCCGCGGCGGTCGTCGTCGCCCTCCCCGTCGACGGCGGCGTCGGCGCGTCGCGCCTCCGGCTCGCGTTCGCGACGATCGGGCTCGCCGCGCTCCTCGCCGGCCCCGTCGCGTACTCCACGTACACGGTGAGCCAGGCCTACTCCGGCGGCGACCCGTCCGCCGGTCCGCAGGTCGCGAGCACCGACCGGGGCGGCCCCGGCGGGATGGGCGGCCAGATGGCCTCGATCGGGACGCCGCCGTCCGGCGGGACGGCCCCGTCCGGCGGCACCCCGCCCGGCGGGATGGGCGCACCCGGCGGGATGGGGGGCGAGACGGACGCGACCCTCGCGAGCTACCTCCTCGCGAACCGCGGGACGGCGACGTGGATCGCCGCGGTCACGTCGTCCACCTCGGCCGCGCAGCTCGAGCTCGCGACCGGCGCGCCCGTCATGGCGATGGGCGGCTTCACGGGCTCCGACCCGGCCCCGACGGTCGCCGAGCTCCAGTCGTACATCGCGTCCGGCCAGCTCCGGTACGTCATCGTCGGCGGCCAGGGCGGCGGGATGGGCGGGCCCGGCGGCACGTCGAGCGCGACGTCCGGCGCCGACTCCGAGGCGACCGCCTCGGCCCGGACCGCATGGGTCACCGCGAACTGCACGCAGGTCGACTACGCCGGGACCGGCAGCTCGTCGCTCTACGACTGCGCCGGCGCCGTGACGACCGGCGGCTGACGGACCGGGACGTGCCGGGGCTCCCCCTCCCGGCGCGTCCCCGGCCCCCGGCGACCGCCCCGAGCCTCGTGGCTCGGGGCGGTCGCATGTCCGGCGGCGGGTGGTCCGGCGCGGGGCGGTCGCCGACCCGATGCGCGCCCGGCGCTCACGGAAGGTCAACGTGAGGCATACTTTCCACGTGACACTGAACGTCGCGCCCAACGGAGACATGGCGCCGCGCGCCGGGCTCCGCGCGGCCGTCGCCGACGACCTCATCGACGAGCTCACGGGCTGGGGCCCGGAGGAGCGCCTGCGCACGTTCACGCGCTGGCACCAGGGCTCGCTCAGCCTCGTCCAGCTCATGGTGATCACGATCCTCGAGGCGCAGGGGCCGGTGCCGATGACGCGCCTCGCCGAGGCGCTCGACGTCTCCGACGCGAGCGCGACCGGGATCGTGGACCGGATGGAGCGGCGCGGCCTGGTCGAGCGGCGGCGCGACGACGCCGACCGGCGCCTCGTCATCGTGGCGCTCACCGACGAGGGCGAGGCCATCTTCCGCGAGCACCGGCTGCGCAGGCGCGAGCGCGTCGCGCGCGTGGTGGACGAGCTCTCGGACGGGGAGGTCGCGGGGCTCCTCTCGGGCCTGCGGGCGCTCCGCGCCGCGGTCGTCCGCCTGCACGCGAACGTCGACGGGGGTCCGGCCACCGCTGCCACGGCTGCGGCTGGCCGGCGGCCTCCCGGGGAGGACCTGCCGTGATGCGGCTCCTGCGCGGCTACCTGCCGCGCTACCGGCTGGCGATCCTCGTCGTCGTGGCCATGGTCACGGTGCAGGCGCTCGCCAACCTCTACCTGCCCAGCCTGAACGCCGACATCATCAACAACGGCGTCGTGAAGGGCGACATCGACTACATCCTGCGCACCGGCGCCGTGATGCTGGTGGTCACGCTCGTCTCGGTCGTCTGCATGATCATCGGCGTCTACTTCGCCGCGAGGACCGCGATGGGCGTGGGGCGCGACCTCCGCGGCGCGATCTTCCGCAAGGTCCTCGCGTTCTCCCAGACCGAGACGAACGTCTTCGGGACCGCCTCGCTCATCACGCGCAACACGAACGACGTGCAGCAGGTCCAGATGCTGCTCGTCATCTCCCTGACGATCATGATCCTCGCGCCGATCACGGCCGTCGGCGGCCTGATCATGGCGCTCCGGGAGGACGTGCCGCTCTCCGCGACCCTCCTGATCATCCTCCCGGTGATGTTCGGCTTCGTCGCGATCATGATCCGCCGCGCGATGCCGCTCTTCCGGTCGATGCAGGTGAAGGTCGACCGGATCAACCAGGTGATGCGCGAGACGCTCTCGGGCATCCGCGTCATCCGCGCCTTCGTCCGCACGCGCCACGAGGAGGAGCGGTTCGACGCGGCGAACCGCGACCTCTACGTGACCGCCCTCTCCGTCACCCGGCTGTTCGCGCTCGCGATGCCGGTGATCATGGCGATCTTCAACCTGTCGTCCGTCGTGATCATGTGGTTCGGCGCGATGCAGGTCGACAGCGGCGGCATGCAGATCGGCAACCTGACGGCCTTCCTGCAGTACGTCATGCAGATCCTCATGTCCGTGATGATGGCCATGCTCATGTTCGTCATGGTCCCGCGGGCCGCCGCCTCGGCCGAGCGGATCGCGGCCGTGCTCGACACCGACCTCTCCGTCCACGACCCGGCGGCGCCGAAGGTCGACGAGCGGCCGCTGGGCGTCGTCGAGTTCCGCGACGTCGACTTCGGGTACCCGGGCGCCGAGGACCCGGTCCTCCACGGGATCTCGTTCATCGCGCGGCCCGGCGAGACCACGGCGATCGTCGGCAGCACCGGCAGCGGGAAGTCGACGCTGGTCAACCTGCTCCCCCGCTTCTACGACGTCACCGGGGGCATGGTCACGATCGACGGCGTGGACGTCCGCGACATGCGCCAGGAGGACCTCTGGGCGCTCCTCGGGATCGTCCCGCAGAAGGCCTTCCTCTTCAGCGGCACGGTCGCGTCGAACGTCCGGTACGGCACGCTCGAGGCGACCGACGAGGTCGTCTGGGACGCGCTCCGGATCGCGCAGGCCGCGGAGTTCGTCGGCGAGATGGAGGGCGGCCTCGACGCGCACATCGCGCAGGGCGGCACGAACGTCTCCGGCGGCCAGCGACAGCGGCTCGCCATCGCGCGGGCGATCGCGCGGCGGCCGCGGATCTACGTCTTCGACGACAGCTTCTCGGCGCTCGACTTCGCGACGGACGCCCGCCTCCGCGCCGCGCTCCGCGAGGAGACGCGCGACGCGACGGTGATCATCGTGGCCCAGCGCGTCGGCACGATCATGCACGCCGACCGGATCGTGGTCCTCGACGCCGGGCGGGTCGTGGGGGTGGGCACGCACCGCGACCTGCTCGAGACCTGCGAGACGTACCGCGAGATCGTCTTCTCCCAGCTCACCGCGGAGGAGGTCGCGTGAGCGGGGCGCACGGCAGCGGCGGCATGGGCGGGGCGGCGGCGCGACCGGCCGGCGGACGCCCGCGCGGCGGCGGCGGCATGGGGTTCGGCCCGATGGGGGGCGGTGCCCCGGCCGGGAAGCCGAAGGACCTCAGGGGCGCCCTCGGCCGGCTCGTCGGGGAGCTCCGTCACGAGCGGCTCAAGATCGTCATCTCGATCGCGCTCTCGGTGATCGCCGTGTCGCTCAACATCGCGGGGCCCAAGCTCCTCGGCAACGCGACGAACATCATCTTCGAGGGCGTGGTCGGGAAGCAGATGCCGGCCGGCATGACCCAGGCGCAGGTCGAGCAGATGCTCCGTGCCGCCGGGCCAGGGCCAGCTCGCGGACATGCTCTCGGGGATGACGGTCACGCCGGGCCAGGGGATCGACTTCGCCGCCCTCGGGCAGCAGCTCCTGCTCGTGTGCGTCGTCTACCTGTTCGCCGCGGTCTTCACCTGGGGGGCGGCGTACCTCATGGCCGGCGTCGCCCAGCGCGTCGTCTACCGCCTGCGGCGCGAGGTGGACGAGAAGCTCGCGCGCCTGCCGCTCCGCTACTTCGACGACCACGCGCGCGGCGACATCCTCAGCCGCGTGACGAACGACATCGACAACATCGCGCAGACGCTGCAGCAGAGCCTCACGCAGCTCATCACGGCGATCCTGACGGTCGTGGGCGTGCTCATCATGATGCTGACGATCAGCCCGCTCCTCGCCGTGATCTCCCTCCTCGTGGTGCCGACGGCGATCGTCATCACGTTCCTCATCGCGCGCCGGTCGCAGGTCCAGTTCACCGCCCAGTGGGAGCGGACGGGCGACCTCAACGGCCTGGTCGAGGAGATCCACACCGGGCACGCCCTCGTGAAGGTGTTCGGCCACCAGGACGACTCCATCGCGACCTTCGACGCGCAGAACGAGTCCCTCTACCAGGCGAGCTACCGGGCGCAGTTCATCTCCGGGATCATCCAGCCGGTGATGAACTTCGTGAGCAACCTGAACTACGTCGCGATCGCGGTCATCGGCGGCATCCAGGTGGCGAACGGGACGATGTCGCTCGGCGACGTCCAGGCGTTCATCCAGTACTCGCGGCAGTTCACGATGCCGATCACCCAGACGGCCAGCATCATGAACGTCATGCAGTCGGCGGCCGCGTCCGCCGAGCGCGTCTTCGAGCTCCTCGACGAGGCCGAGGAGGTCCCCGACCCGGTCCCGGCCCAGGCCCCGGCCGAGGTCCACGGCCGGATCGAGCTCAAGGACGTCTCCTTCCGCTACGTGCCGGACAAGCCGCTCATCGAGGACCTGTCCGAGGTGGTCCTCCCCGGCGAGACGCTCGCGATCGTCGGGCCGACCGGCGCCGGCAAGACGACCCTCGTGAACCTGCTCATGCGCTTCTACGACATCGACGCCGGCGAGATCCGGCTCGACGGCGTGGAGACGCGGACGATGGCCCGCGACACGCTGCGCCGCACGTTCGGGATGGTCCTGCAGGACACGTGGCTCTTCGGCGGGACGATCCGGGAGAACATCGCCTACGGCCGCGAGGACGCGACGGACGACGAGATCGTCGCGGCGGCGATCGCCGCGCACGTGGACCACTTCGTGCGGGTGCTCCCCCACGGGTACGACACGGTCATCGACGACGACGCGTCGAACCTCTCGCAGGGCGAGCGGCAGCTCCTCACGATCGCCCGTGCGTTCCTGGCCGACCCCGAGGTCCTCATCCTCGACGAGGCGACGAGCTCGGTGGACACGCGGACCGAGGTCCTCGTCCAGAAGGCGATGAAGGCCCTCATGCAGGGACGGACGAGCTTCGTCATCGCGCACCGGCTCTCCACGATCCGCGACGCGGACACGATCCTCGTCATGGACCACGGCCGGATCGTGGAGCAGGGGCGCCACGAGGAGCTCATCGCGAAGCACGGCTTCTACGCGGAGCTCTACCAGAGCCAGTTCGGCGAGGCGCTCGCAGAGGCGGTCTGACCCACCGGATCGGGTGAGTGTCCCCGAGCCCGCCGCACGGCGCGCGGCCGAGGCGAGAACCGCAGCGCCCCGCACGGCGTACCGGTCCGGGCGGGCGCCCGTGCGCGGCCCTCGCTTCAGCCGGCCTTCAGGGACGGATGGGAGACTCCGCGCTCCACCGCCTGCAGGCGGCAGGACCGCGTCCCATCCACGGCCGACCGCGGCGGCCACGCAGGGGGACCCCGCATGACCCGCAACCGGTGGATCGCCGTCACGGTCGGCCTGCTCGTCGTCGTCCTCGCCGTCGGCGGCTACGTCGCCTGGGACCAGCTCCTCCGCGGCGACGACGTCGCCCCGCTCGCCCTGCCGGCAGTGACCCCCGCGCCTTCGGCCGCCGCCGGCGCCGCGGGCGGAGCCGGCACGCCCGTCCCGTCCGGCGCGGTCGCCGCGACGTCGGCGGCTCCGGCGACGACGGCAGCGCCCGCGACGTCGGCCCGGCCGGCGCGGCCGGTGGCACGGCCACGGCCGCATCGCTCGCCGGGGCGTGGAAGATCGCCGACGGCAGCGTGGCGGGCTACCGCGTCCGCGAGCAGCTCGGCGGCGTCTCCGCCCTCACGGACGCGGTGGGCCGCACGAGCAGCGTCTCCGGGACGGCGACCCTCGCGGCGACGGGCGACGCGATCGGCGTCACGGACGCGTCCTTCACCGTGGACCTCACGACGCTCGCGTCGGACAAGGGGATGCGTGACCAGCGGCTCCACCAGATGGGCCTCGAGTCGGACACGTACCCCACCGCGACGTTCACGCTGACGGCCCCGGTCGCGGTCCCGGCGGAGGCGCTCTCGGGCGCGACCGTGGACGTCACCCTCGTCGGCGACCTCGCTCTCCACGGCGTGACGAAGTCGGTGAGCATCCCGGCCAAGGCGCGACTCGCGGACGGCGCCATCGAGGTCGCCGGCTCCATCACGTTCCCGTTCTCCGACTTCTCGATCCAGCCGCCGAACGTCGGCGACTTCGTGAAGGTGCAGGACGAGGGGACGCTCGAGTTCGTCGTCCGCCTCGCGAAGGCGTAGGCCGGAACCGCCGGGGGGCGCGGGCGGGGGCGCCGCGGGCGGCAGGGCGTACGCTCGGGCGCGCCGGCACGCCCGAGCCCCGGCGGTCGCGGCTCACGTCGGCGGTGTGCCGAGCGCGCGCGAGAAGAACGAGTCGAGCCGCCTCTCGTAGTCGGCGGTCCGGAGGAGCATGCCCTGCGTGTGCTCGGCGCCCGGGATGATCCACGGCTCGACCGGCGTGCCCGCCGCGTAGGCCGCGGCGGCGAGCTCGACCGCGTTGTGGGGCAGGATCGTCGTGTCCGACAGGCCATGGACGATGTCGAACGGCCGACCTGCGAGATGGAGGATCTCCGAGGCGGGGTCGCGCGCTCCGAGCTCCGACTCGCCGAGCAGGCGCCCCACGAAGATCCCGGCCGGCACGACCCAGCCCGGATAGCCCTTCGACTCCGTGTACTCGCGCGCCGCGACGTCGAAGGAGTAGTAGCTGCTGTCCGCGAACGTGGCGGCGATCCGCCGCTCCTCGCCCGTCGCGATCGTGACCGTGGCAGCCCCGAGCGACGGACCGTACAGCCCGACCCTGGCCGGATCGGCGCCCTGGGCGACCAGCCAGTCCCACGCGCCGAGGACGTCGCGGAACTCCTTCGCCCCTCCTGCCCACCGATCGTTGTCGCGGTCCGAGTCGCCGTGGTTGCGGAGATCCATGACGAGGACGCCGAAACCGGCGCGATGGAGCATCGCTGCGGGGAGGAGGACGACCGGGTCCCGCCGACAGCTGTCCCGCCCGTGCACGACGATCACGGTCGGACCGGTGAAGCCGCCCGGTCCCGGCGCCCACCAGCCGCGGATGGTGAGATCGGAGCCACGCGACGGGAACGAGACGTCGGTGAAGTCGGTGAAGCGGTACGGCGCGGCGTCCACGACGAGGCTGTGGTCGCCGTCGTACGCCTGGAAGTCGGCGGGCGTCTGCGCCGCGAACTCGCGCCCCGCGCAGCGGGCGTGGACCGACGAGAGGTCGCCGTACGCGAGGTACCCGGCGACGAACCAGACCGCGAGCCCCACGAGCACGACGACGGCGACGAGCGCAGCGACCGCGACCCATCGGCGGCGTGGCCACCGGCGCGGCCTGGCGGGAAGCGCTGCCTGGGTCTCCACGCGCGACACCCCCTCGTCGGGAGGATGTGGCTCGCGCCGGCCTGCCGCCAGAGCCGATGGTCGCCGCGGACAGGCCTCGCTCCGCGACGGCGCCCAGCGAGGCTGCCCCTGTCGTCGGCAGACCTCAGGCCTCCGGCGGGATCTCCGTCGTGATCTCCGGGAGCGCGTCGACGCGCGCGCGCCGGCCGAGGCGGAGCCGCCCCTGCGAGACGGCGACGCCGAGGAGCACCACCGCCGCGCCGACCGGCTCGTGCCACGTGATGGTCTCGCCGAGGAAGGCCGTGCCCACGACGACCGCCACGATCGGGGTGAGGTACGTCACCGTGCTCGCGGTCGTGCTCCCCGCGACCGCCACGATCCGGTAGCTCAGGACGTACGCGAGCCCGGACCCGAAGACCCCCAGCCCCAGCATGCCGAGCAGGGCGTCGGGCGCGGGCGTCACACCGGGACCGGTCGCCAGCAGCGCGAGGGGCAGGAGGACGAGGGCGCCGAGCGCGACCTGCCCCGTCGCCATGGAGATGGGACCCTCCGGCAGCGACGCCAGGTGCCGGCGCGTGTACGGGTAGCCGAGGCCGTAGCAGAGCACCGCGCCGAGGATCGCGAGGATCCCGAGGAGGTCCGAGGTGCCCAGGCCCTGCCAGACCCCGATGACGACGAGAACGCCGACGAAGCCGATCCCAAGGCCCGCGACCCGCTCCCGCGTGACCTCCTCCTCGCGGTAGGCGAGGAGGACGACAGTGAGGGTCGCGAGCGGCGTGCTCGCGTTGATGATCCCCGCCAGAACGGACGAGACCTGCGTCTCGCCGTAGGCGAAGAGCGTGGCCGGGATCGCGTTCATCAGGAGGCCGACCACGAGGAGGTCGCGCCAGGTCCGCCGGCTGCGGGGCAGGCGGCCCCGCGAGGCCAGGAGGATCGCCGCGAGCGCGGCGGCGCCGAGGGCGGTGCGCCCGAAGGCGACCTGCGCCGGCGCGAGGAAGGTCAGGCCGAGCTTGATCCACCAGAACGAGCAGCCCCACATGAGGGCGAGCAGGACGAACCATGCCTGCCAGGGGACCCGGGCGAGGGCGGACGCCGGCGCGGCGTCGGCGGACGAGGTCATCGCGACAGTATCGCGGGCCGCCGCGGGGTCGGCCGCGCGCTGCGGCGCCCGACCATGGGGATCAGCGCGGGGCGTCGAGCGTCACGCGGACGGCGCGCCGGGCCGTCGGTGGGTATACCCTCCGGCGTGGGCCGAGCGGGCGCCGCCGATGCGGTCGGCGGACGTGCGCCTAAGCCTGTCCGGACGGCCCATCCGGCCCGGGACCGGGGGGATGGACCGGCTCTAGGCTGGCGCATCCGGGAGTCCGTTTCGCCGTCACCGCGTGGAGGGAGCACGACATGGCAGACACCGCCCTGGGGGAGACCGCCGTCACGCTGAGGGTCGGCGAGAACGAGTACGCGCTGCCGCTCGAGCATCCGACGGTCGGCCAGCCGGCGTTCAACATCGGCAGCCTCCTCGCCAAGGCCGGCGTGACGACGCTCGACTACGGCGTCGCGAACACCGCCTCCACGCGCAGCTCCATCACGTACATCGACGGCGATGCCGGCATCCTCCGCTACCGCGGCTATCCGATCGAGCAGCTCGCGGAGCAGTCGACCTTCCTCGAGACGGCGTACCTCCTCATCTACGGCGAGCTCCCCTCGGCCGAGCAGCTCGCGCAGTGGGAGGACGACATCCGCTACCACACGATGATCGACGAGGACTACCGGCGCTTCTTCATGGGCTTCCCCCGGAAGGCCCACCCGATGGGCGTCCTCGGCTCGGGCGTCATGGCGCTCTCGACGTTCTACCCGGACTCCAGGGACCCGTTCGACCCCGACGACATCGAGGTGACGACCCGCCGCGTCCTCGCGAAGCTCCCGACGATCGCCGCGGCGGCCTACAAGCACACGGTGGGGCAGCCCCAGGTCTACCCCCTCAACGCCCTCGACTACGAGAGCAACTTCCTCCGGCAGATGTTCGCCGTCCCCACCGAGCCGTACGTCGTGGATGAGGAGCTCGCGGCCTCCCTCCGCGTCCTCCTGATCCTCCACGCGGACCACGAGCAGAACTGCTCCACGTCCACGGTCCGGCTCGTCGGGATCGAGCCGCGCGAACCTGTACGCGTCGGTGGCCGCCGGGGTCGCGGCGCTGTGGGGCCCGCTCCACGGTGGCGCGAACCAGGAGGTCCTCGAGATGCTCCTGCAGATCCAGGCCGACGGCGGCGACGTGGACAAGGCGATCGCCAGGGCGAAGGACCACGACGACCCGTTCCGGCTCTTCGGGTTCGGCCATCGCGTGTACAAGAACTACGACCCGCGCGCGCGGATCATCAAGAAGGCCGCGGACACGATCCTCTCGAAGATGGCGGCCGGCGAGCGCGACCCGCTCCTGGACATCGCGCTCGAGCTCGAGGACCACGCGCTCCACGACGACTACTTCGTCTCGCGGAAGCTCTACCCGAACGTCGACTTCTACAGCGGCCTCATCTACCACGCCCTCGGGTTCCCGAAGGAGATGTTCACGGTCCTCTTCGCCATCGGCCGCGCGCCCGGGTGGGTCGCCCAGTGGCGGGAGCTGATCAACGACCCGGACACGAAGATCGGGCGGCCGCGACAGATCTACACGGGCGTCGTGGAGCGCGACTACGTGCCGCTCCACAAGCGCTGACGGGACGGATGCAGGCCATGGCCAGGGTCGCGATCGTCACCGACTCCACCGCCGACCTCACGCCCGCGCAGGCGTCCGCCGCCGGGGTCCGTGTCGTCCCGCTCTACCTGCGGTTCGGGGACCAGGAGTTCCAGGCCGGCGTGGACATCACGACGGAGGGTTTCTGGGAGCGACTCGTCGCGCCCGGCGCGCCCTTCCCCACGACCGCGCAGCCCACCCCCGTCACGTTCGCGGAGGCATTCGCGGCGTGCTTCGACGATGGGTACGACGCGGTCGTCTGCCCCCTGATCGGGTCGAAGCTCTCGGGGACCTTCCAGTCGGCGTCGCTCGCAGCCCAGGGGATGCCGGGGCGCGAGATCCACCTGATCGACTCGGGGACGACCTCCGCGGCGCTCGGCGCGATCGTGCTCCAGGCGGCCGATGCGGCGGCGACCGGCGCGACCGGCGCCGACGTGGACGCGGCCGTCCGCGGGACCCTGCCCCGGACGGAGGTCCTGTTCGCCGTCGACACGCTCGAGTACCTGCGGAAGGGCGGACGCCTGTCGGCAGCACGCGCTGCCATCGGCACCGTCCTCTCAGTCAAGCCGATCATCACGGTCCGGGACGGCGAGGTCGTCGTGGCCGAGCAGCAGCGGACGCGCAGCAGGGTCCGCGACCGGATCGTGGAGCTCGTCGCGGCACGGCCGGTGGAGCGGCTGGCGATCGTGGGGACGCCCGCGAGCACCGCCGAGGAAGTGGCCGCGTTCCGCGACCGGATCGTGGCGGCGGTCCCGGGCGGCGTGGATGCCGCACATGTCACCATCGGCCTGGTCGGCGCGACGACGGGCCCGCATCTGGGACCGGGCGTGCTGGGCGCCGCGTTCATCCGACCCGCGTGAAGACGGGGGGCACCGAAGTGCGCACTCTTGCGCCCGACGGGTGATGGCCACGATCTGGACGAGGGGAGATCCACCGATGCGTCGAGCGTTCGCCGCCAGCCTCATCGTGCTGGCCCTGGTCGCCGCAGGGTGTGGCTCGAATCCCACGCCGGCGCCGCCGACCCCCACGCCGGCGCCGCCGGTCGTCACCACCCCGGCGCCGACGGTCGCGCCCACCATCGCGCCGTCGCCGACGATCTCCGCGGCGACCTTCGCGAAGAAGTACGCGAAGATCTCCGCCACCCTGACGGCGGCGGCCAAGACGTTCCAGGCGGAGCTGTCCAAGGCTCGATCCGAGAAGGCCGTCAAGGCCGCGTGGACGAAGTACCTCGCGGCATATCGGTCGTCGATCAAGCTGCTGAAGGCGGTCGACTGGCCCGAGGCCGCCCGGGCCGACATCCTCGCGCTCCTCGATGCCGAGGACCAGCTGGTCGTCCTCCTGAACAAGGCGGCCGCGCACCCGGACACGGTGCAGGCGAACCAGTCGAAGATCCTGAAGCTGGAGAAGACGATCCAGTCGCTCGCGAAGAAGGTGAAGGACGAGCTCGCGCTTCCGTGACGGAGCGGGCCGGCGCGGTCCGACCCACCTGACGGTCGGCGGCCGCGTCCCCGGACCGCGCGACGCTCACGCCCTGCGGATCGGCGCGTCCGGTACTCTGTACGTCGAGGTTCTGGGCCCGCGAACGCAGGCCCGTCAGGGATGGAGGAGAAACGTGATCAACACTCTGATGGCGCCGTTCGGCGCCTGGCGCAACGTGATCCGGCGCGGCGGGGTCCTGCTCGCGCTCGCGACGATGACGATCCTGCTCGCGGCCTGTAACCGCGTCGACCAGGGCCAGATCGGGTTCTGGGACATCTTCTGGTCGATGGTCGTCTTCTTCGTGTGGGTCCTCTACATCTTCATCTTCATCTCGATCTTCATGGACATCTTCCGCCGGAACGACCTGTCCGGCGCCTGGAAGGTGATCTGGATCCTCTTCCTCTTCATCGTCCCGTTCATCAGCGCCCTCGTCTACATCATCGCGCGGCCCAAGGTGACCGCCCAGGACATCCAGATGGCGGCGCAGGCCGAGGCGGCGAACAAGGCGGCCTCCCAGGTGTCGACCGCGGACGAGCTCGCGAAGCTCCAGCAGCTGAAGGACGCCGGCACGATCTCGCAGGCGGACTACGACAAGCTCAAGGCCAAGCTCATCAGCTGACCCTCGACACGAAAGACCCCGGTCGCCTCGGCGGCCGGGGTCTTTCGATTCTCGGGGGCCGGCGGGCCACGGCCCGGTCCCGTCAGGCCTCCGGGATGGGCCGCGAGACGCCGAGGATGAACGCGGGGAGCACCCGGCGCGCCATCGCGTCGGGATCGTCGTCGCCGCGGATGAGCGACGCGCGGACGCTGCGCTCGACGATCGCCACGGCGGCGTCGGCCACGTCGGCTGCGTCGAGGGTCAGCTCCCGGCCGATGAGCGTCATCCCGCGCTCGATGAAGCTCGCCACCCGGGCGCGGAAGGGCACGTCCGCCTCGAGGAACGCCCGCGAGGCGGCCGGCTGGCGGATCGCGTGGATCTCGAGCTCCGTCTGGACGAGCGAGATCTGGCGGTCGCCGGGGACCGAGGCGAGGATCCGCTCGACGAGCGGACCGACGATGCTCCCCAGGTCGCGCGCGTCGACCGGCCCGATCACGCCGAGCCCCAGGTCCGCCTCGTCGATGTGCGCGTCGAGATAGGCGATCAGGCGGGCGTGCTCGCGATCGATCAGCGCCTCGAGGACGTCGTCCTTGTCGGTGAAGTTGGAGTAGAAGGCGCCGCGCGTGAAGCCGGCGCGCTCGCAGATCTCCTCGACCGTGGCGCCGAACACGCCGCGCTCCGCGAACACCTCGCGGGCGGCGTCGAGCACGCGCTCGCGGGTCGCGTCGCGCCGGGCGGACCGGACGGGCTCCTTCGTCTCGAGGCTCACGCCGTGCTCCCCTCCCCGGATACAGGGTCGTACTCGATACGTTGACGTATCGGATACACACTCGTATCGTAATCGTCGCCCCAGCACGGCGCAACCCTCGCGATCAGACGCGGGCCGGGAGACGCGACGCCCGGCGACGGAGGCAGGCGATGTTCGAACGACTCGGGATCCTCACGTACAGGCTCCGCTTCCTCATCGTCATCGCCTGGGTCGTCCTTGCCGTGCTGTCCGTCCGATTCGCGCCGTCGCTCGCCTCCTCCGGCGCCGCCGACCAGGCCTCCTTCCTCCCCGCGTACGCGCCGTCGGTCCAGGCGGAGAGCGCAGTGGAGAAGGCCTTCCCCGGGGCGTCGTCCAGCAGCTCCGCCACGCTCACGTTCTCGCGCGACGCCGGGCTGACGGACGCGGACCACACGTACGTGCAGGACGTCGCCGCATGGGTGACGAGCGCAGACGCGCCGGCGGAGCTCCGTGCGGCCGTGACGAGCGTCGACTCGGCCACCTCCCGGCCCGAGCTGGCATCGATGCTCCGGAGCAAGGACGGGGTCCTCGAGCTCCTCACGGTGAACCTGAACATCGCCTCGGCGGGCGACGCGGCCGACGTCGTGGTCACGCAGATGCGCGACCATCTCGCGGCGACCGCCCCCTCCGGCCTGGCCGCGCACGTCACGGGCTCCGCCGGGATCACGACCGACTACCTGCGCTCGATCAAGTCGGGGACGGACAGCACGACGATCGTCACGATCATCCTCGTCGTCCTCATCCTCCTCCTGATCTACCGCGCGCCGCTGGCGGCCCTCGTCCCGCTCGCCACGATCGGCGCCGCCTTCGTCGTCGCCCGGGGCGTCCTCGGCGTCCTCGCCGCCGCCGGCTGGGAGGTCTCGTCGCTCCTCGACACCTTCATCGTCGTGCTCGTCTTCGGCGTGGGGACCGACTACGCGATCTTCCTCATCTCGCGCTACAAGGAGGAGGTCGGGCACGAGGACTGGCACCTGGCCGTCCGCGACACGGTGAAGCGGATCGGCGCGGTCATCACCGCGAGCGCGGCGACGGTCATCGTGGGACTCGCGGCGATGGCGTTCGCGGACTTCAAGATGATCCAGACGACCGGCCCCGCCCTCGGGGTCGCCGTCTTCGTCACCCTCATCGCCGGCCTCACGCTCGCTCCGGCACTCCTGTCGATCTTCGGCCACTACCTCTTCTGGCCGCTCCACATGAAGACCCGCACCGAGGGCGAGCCCGACGGGTTCTTCGCCCGCCTGGCCGCATGGGTCTCGCGCCATCCGGCGGCCGTGACGGTGAGCCTGGTCGCCCTCCTGTTCGTCCCCATCCTCTACGTCCCGCAGGCGAAGACCAACTTCGACACGCTCGCCGAGCTCCCGAAGACCTCCGACGCCCGTGCCGGCTACGACATCGTGGCCCAGCACCTGGGCAAGGGGCGGATCACCCAGTCCACCGCGCTCATCGCGGGCACGGGCTCGACCGACATGCTCGCCCCGGCGTCACTCGCACGCCTGCGCGACACGGTCCTCGCGCTCGAGGCGACGGACGGCGTGGACACGGTCACGAGCCTCGTGACGCCGAACGGCGATGGGAAGGTCCCCGACGGCTTCCGGCCGTCCGTCCAGCTCACGACGATCGCGGACGGGTTCGACGCGAACGGGAGCGGGGGCACGTCCTCGACCGACTCGTCCGCCCTCCTGGGCACGAAGGTCTCCGACGGGCTGTCGTCCGCCCTCGACTACGTGACCGCGCTCGGGGCGGCCTTCCCCGACGTCGCCGCCCGCAGGGAGTACCGCGCGACCACGCAGGCGCTCACGGACGCGCAGGACGTGGTGAAGAGCGTCCGCGAGCAGAGCGTCGTCTCCACGCAGCTGCGGACCCTCGCCTCCGCGATGACCTCCACGAGCGCCCTGGCCGGATCGGGCGGGAGCGCGGACACCTCGCTGCTGGCGGACTACCTCGACGAGCTCGCGGCCGCCTACCCGGAGGTGAAGAGCCTCCCCGCGTACGCCGACGCGGCGGCCGCGGCCGCCATCATCGCGAAGGAGCCGACCGCGGCCGCCGCGGTGGACGCCTCGAACGCGCTCCAGTCGCTCGTCGACGTACTTCGACGCGAAGCCGGACGCGACCCTCACGCCGCAGAGCCTCGCGAACACCGACGCCGCGAAGGAGGCGAAGCGCAAGGCCGAGGCGACGTTCGCCGCGCTGCCCGTCGCCTTCCGCGACCTCTCGACGGTCATGGCCGGCCGCCCGGACGACCTCTTCATCCCGGTCGGGCTCGGCGGCGACCAGGCGGCCACGCTGCAGCAGGCAGTGGACGCGTTCGTCTCGCAGGACCGGACCGCGACCCGCTTCTACGTGACGACGGTCGACGATCCGTACTCGATCGCGGCCTTCCGGACGGTCCGCGCGGTGCGCGAGACGCTCACGGGCGAGGCGCCGGCGTTCGGGATGGGCGCGACGGCATACCTCGGCGGGTCCACGACCCAGCTCGCGGACGTCCAGGACGTCCTCCAGAAGGACTTCCTCCGCGTCGGCATCATCACCGTGCTCGGGATCCTCCTGGTCCTCATCGTCCTCCTGCGCGCGCTCGTCGCGCCCCTCTACCTCGTGGGCACCGTCCTCCTCTCGTACGGGAGCGCCCTCGGGCTCTCGGCGTTCATCTTCCAGGAGGTGCTCGGGCACCCGGGCATCAGCTTCTACCTGCCGCTCATCGTCTTCGTGCTCCTCGTCGCGCTCGGGGCGGACTACAACATCTTCCTCATGAGCCGCGTCCGCGAGGAGAGCGAGACGCGGCCGATCCGCGACGGGATCCGCATCGCGTCCGGCCGCACGGGCGCCGTCATCACGTCCGCGGGCCTCATCCTCGCCGGGACCTTCGGCTCCATGGCCACGGCCCCGCTCATCGTCCTGTTCCAGGTCGGCGTCGCGGTCGCGATCGGCGTCCTCATCGACACCTTCCTCGTCCGGTCGATCCTCGTCCCGGCCATCACGACGCTCGTCGGGGACCGCGCGTGGTGGCCGTCCGGCGCGAAGCTTGCCGGCGCGGTCGTGCCGGTCGCGGTCGCCGAGGGCGGCGTCCTCGAGGCCGCCACCGAGCCCGGACGTCGCTCGCTCCCGCGGCTCGCCGTGGCCCTCGTCCTCGCGGCGCTCGTGCCGCTCACCTTCGCCGGCCTGCTCGTCTGGTCGCAGATGCAGGGCGGCGGGGCGACGACCCCGGCTGCCGTCGTGGACCTCGACGAAGGGACGACGGTCCCGCAGGCGGACGGCACGGACCGGACCGTGGACCTCGGCGCCGACCTCGCGGCGCAGCTCGCCGCCGGAGAGGTCACCGACGGCTTCACGTGGACCACCACGTCCGCGGCGGACGCCGCGGACGGCCTCGCCTCGGGGGCGTACCAGGCCGTCCTCACGATCCCCGCGGGCTTCTCGCGGTCGATCGCGGCGATCCAGTCGGACCCGACGGGCGCGGAGCCGCAGGCGCAGATCTCGCTGGCGGTCGGGGCCGGGTCGGGCGCCGATGTGGGCGAGGTGGCGCGCGAGGTGAAGACGGCGATCGCGGCCTCCGCAGGGCGGACCGCGACCGCATCGTACGTGGAGGACGTCCTCGTCGCGGTCTCCTCCGCCGACGCCGCGATGGGCGGCGCGGCGAGCGACGCACGCACCATCGCAGACCGCTCCTCCACGCTCGCCGACGACGCGTCCGGGATCCAGACCGTCTCCGGCGAGCTCGTCTCCGGACTCGACAAGCTCGCGGAGGGAGCGTCGACGGCGGCGAGCGATTCCACGAAGCTCGTGGACGGCATGAACGGGCTCGCCGACGGCACCGAGCAGGTCGCACAGGGCGCCACGAAGGTCGCGTCCGGCGTCTCCGATGCGTCCACAGGGGCGGCCTCGCTCGCGAGCGGCTCCGACCAGCTCGCCGCCGGCCTCGCGAAGCTGCAGAGCGGGACGGCCGACCTCCCCGCCCAGACGCAGGCTCTCGCCGATGGGGCCGCGCAGCTCGCCGATGGGGCCTCCAAGGCCGCCGCGGGCGCGCAGGAGCTCGCCGCCGGCCTCGCGAAGCTGCAGAGCGGGACGGCCGACCTCCCCGCCCAGACGCAGGCTCTCGCCGACGGCGCGCAGAAGCTCGCCGAACGGGGCGACGGCGACGGCCGACGGCGCGCAGAAGCTCGCCGCCGGGCTCACGACGCTCGCCCAGGGGACGGCCGGGATGGGCGCCGGGGCCGCGAAGCTGGCGCAGGGCGCGGCGGACGTGGCATCGCTCGCGACGACCGTCTCGAACGGCGCGACCGCGACCGCGCAGGGCGCCGCCGCGTTCGCGACGCAGACGGACACGTTCGCCGGGTCGGTCGGCGCGTACACCCAGGGGGTCTCCGGGCTCTCGGCCATGTGCGCGACGTCGGGTGCGAATGCCATGTTCTGCGCCCAGCTCGCGGGCCTCGCGGCGCAGGGGACGACGCTCGCGGGCGGCGCGACGCAGGTCGCGACGGGCGCGCACGGCGTCGCCGACGGGACGTCCCAGGTCGCCCAGGGGACCGCCGGTCTGGCCCAGGGGACCGCGGCGGTGGCCGAGGGGACCGCGAAGTCCGCGGCCGCGGCGCCGCAGCTCGAGTCGGCGATCGCCGACTCCGCGGCCGGAGCGGTCGCGCTCTCGAACGGGGTGGCCGCACTCGCCGATGGCGCGGCACAGCTGAGCTCCGGCACCGAGCGTCTCGCGGCCGGGATGCCCACGCTCACCGAGTCGATCGCGTCGTCGGCCACGGGCGCGGCGCAGCTCTCCACCGGCGTCACGCAGGTCTCGGAGGGCGCGACACAGCTCTCGACGGGGACGACGACGCTCGCCGAGGGGACGCCGGCGCTGGCCGACGGGATCGCGACGGCGAGCTCCGGCGCTGCCGAGGTCGCGTCGGGCGCGACGCAGCTCTCGTCGGGCCTCGCCCAGCTCGCGACCGGCTCCTCCACGGTGGCGCGGGGGGCGGACGCGACCGCACAGGGCGCCTCGAAGCTCGCCGAGGGGACCAGTCAGGCCGCGTCCGGCCTCGCGCAGATGCAGAACGCCGTGGGCCAGATGGCCGACGGTGCGCGCGTCATCGAGACCCGCTCCGGGCTGCTCTCGCAGGACGGCACGACCATCTCCGGCGACGCCACCACGGTCGCCGAGGGGCTCGACGCGGCGAAGGCCTCGTCCGGCGCGGTGTCCAGCGACGCCCGTCCGGCGGTGGCCGAGCGCGCGGCCGACCCCGTGGTCGTCGCGTCCTCCGCGGCAGCCGGGTCCGGCGGGACCGGGGCCGGGATCGCGCCGTACGTGATGGCGCTCGCGCTCTGGCTCGGCGCGCTCGTCGCGTTCCTGGTGCTGCCGGCCGGGCGTCGCGGCCGCGGCCGGCGCTGGTGGGCGGGGCCCGTCGCATCGTTCGGGGCGGCCGCCGGCCTCGGGATCGTGGGGTCCGTCCTCATGATCGCCGGGCTCGACCTCGCGGTCGGGATGGACGTGGCCCAGCTGCCGGCGCTGATCGCCGTGGCGGCGCTCGCGGCGGCCGCGTTCACCGCGATCATCCAGGCGCTCGTCGTGGCGTTCGGCGACCGCGGCTGGCTCGTCGGGCTCCTCTTCGGCGGGGTGCAGGCGGCCGCGTGCGCATCGCCGGTCCCCTTCTCGACGCTCCCCGTCCCTCTCGAGGCCATCCACCCGTTCCTGCCGGTGACGTGGGCCGCCGACGCGTTCCGCGCGTGCATCACCGGGACGACGGGCGACCTCGTCCCGGCGGTCGTCCTCCTCGCCGGCTCGCTCCTCGTCGCACTCCTCGTCACCCTCGCGGTCTCGTTCGGGACCGACCGGCCCACGTCGACGGCACCCGTGCCGGCGTGACGCGGACGGCGGCAGGGCCACCGACCTCGCCTGACGAACCCCCGGGACGGCCGTCCCGGGGGTTCGTCACGTCGTCCCGGCTCTAGTACATTCTGCAGGACCCGATTACCCCCGATAGGCCCTTGACAAGTGGCGGGTCATTTGTTCCGCAGCAGTTGACAAGGCCGCCATCGCGACCGACACTCCACACTACGTTCCGACGCGTCCCACGTCGAACCGGCCGGGGCGGTGGCCATGCGTGAACTCCTCTCCTGCCCGGGACGCCTGATCGGCTGACATCGCACGACACGCCTCCGGGGGGAGACATGAGGAGTGGTAGCCGGCGTCGCCACAGGCGCACGCACCGGGCGGCGCTGTCCAGCGCAGTCGCGGTGCTCGCCATCGTCGGCATCGTCCTGAGCGCCGGCCTCGCGTTCTCCTCGACGGCATCCGCCGCCGGCGTCCCCGCCGGATCGGTCCTGGTGACGGGCGGAGTCCGCGCCGGTCCTGGCGCCCGCCCCACTGGACGCGGACGAGACGCCGGAGGCGACCGGCACGCCCAGGCCCACCCACTCGCCGAAGCCCACCGAGACGCCGGAGCCCACGCACACCCCGCGCCCCTCGGCGACGCCGCACCCGACGCCCTCTCCCGACGAGTGCGGTGAGGGTGGCGAAGGGGACACCCCGACCGCTCTCGACGGCGACGACGAGTGCCCGACGCCCACTCCGGCGCCGACGGCCACGCCGGAGCCCACGCCGACGGCAACGCCGGCACCGACGCCGACGGCCACGCCGACCCCGCGGTCGACGCCGCCGCCCACGCCGCCGCCGACACCTCGGCCCACGCCGACCCCGCGGCCCACGCCCACGGCCACGCCTCGGCCCACGCCGACGCCTCGGCCCACGCCCGACGGCCACGCCTCGAGCCCACGCCGGCGCCGACACAGCGGCCCACGCCGGCGCCGACACAGCGGCCCACGCCGGCGCCCACCCCCACCCCCACGCCGACACCGACACCGACACCCACCCCCACGCCGACGCCGACGCCTTCGCCCACCCCCACGGCCGCCCCGACCAGCGCGGTCCTGGGCGTCGTGAGCGGTCCGGCGCCGCCGCCGCCCGCGCCGCCGCGCCGGCCGCCCGCGCCCACGCCGAGCCCGTCCGCGACGCCCGACCCCGACGCCGAGCCCGACGCCGACCGGTGAGGTCCTCGCGATCGTCAGCGCGCCGTCGCCCACCGCCAGCCCGCCGGCGCCCGTGCCGCCCGCCGCGATCGCGCCGCCGCCCCCGCCGCCCGCCTCCCCGTGCGCCGGCTGGGGGTCCAGCCCCTATCTCTCGAGTCTCATGTCCGCGCTCCCGTGCCCGGACGCCCTGAGCTTCAAGCCAGAGGTCGTCGCGACGAACGCCGGGCTCTCCGCCCTCTTCGTGCTGCTCTTCGGGATCACGGCCGAGATCTTCAACGCCACGATCGACGAGAACCGGCGCACGCTCGGCGCGACGTGGTCCCGTCTCACCGCGGGCCCGGCGCGGCTGCTCGCCCCGGTCCTCGCGGGGGCCGCGTACGTGGACAACATCGGGAGCAGCCACGCACGCCTGCAGACCTTCTTCCACGCGCTCGGGATCCTGGTCGCCGTGGGCTTCATCTACGGGTTCCTCGCCCGCGAGTTCACCTTCGACGAGCGCGGCCTGGTCCTCGTGCTGTCGTTCATCGTCGGCATCGGCCTGATCACGTACATGACGCAGGGCCTGCGTGCCCTCCTCGTGCGCAAGCGCTACGGCGTCCCGGCGACCGTCCGGATGTACGGGACGGCCGTGATCGTCGCGGTCGGTGCGGTCGTGATCTCCCGGGCGATGGGCCTCGCCCCGGGCCTCGTGTTCGGGTTCGTCGCCTCGAGCTTCATCCTCAGGCCGATCGCGCTCAGCAGGAAGGACGAGGCCCAGCTCGTCTTCTGGCCGTCGTTCGCCCTGCTCTTCCTCTCGCTCGGCGCATTCCTCCTTCTCGGCGAGGCGAGCAAGCACGCGAACCTGGAGCACCTGGGTGACTCCTTCGTGGAGTCGGTGCTCGCGGTCGTCTTCATCGTCGGCCTCGAGGGGTTCGTCTTCACCATGCTCCCGCTCCGGTTCATGAACGGCGCCGCCGTCATGCGGTGGAACAAGTGGGTGTGGGCCTTCCTCTTCGGGTCCGCGATGTTCCTCTGGTGCCAGCTGCTGCTGAACCGCGACGAGGCCTACGCGGACGCGTTCGGCCAGACCAGCCTGAGGATCCTGATCACCTCGCTCTTCCTCTTCATGGGAGTCACCATCGCGATGTGGCTGTACTTCCGGCACCGCGACCGAGGCGAGGCGGAGGTCGAGCTCGAGGAGGCCGGCCTCGAGATGGCGGAGGCCGGACCGACGGGCGCCTGACCGAGCGGGACGTGCGCGGCCGGCCCGACGGCTCGACCGCGGGGGACGCGACGAGCCGTCGGAGAGGGACGACGCCGACGTGATCACGACGACCGAGGACCTGCGCGACCACCTGAAGGTCGCCATGCAGGTGGAGCTCTCGACGATCCCGCCCTACCTGTACGCGATGTACTCGATCGCCGACCCGCATGCCGAGTCGGCGCGCCTGATCCTGAGCATCGTCGCCGAGGAGATGCTCCACCTCGCGCTCGCGGCGAACCTGCTGGCGGCGATCGGCGGGGAGCCCGACTTCCTGGATCCCGGGCTCCAGCCGGCATACCCGGGCAGGCTCGCCCACCACAAGCCCGAGCTTCCGCTCCACCTTGTCCCGATGTCGGTCGCGGCCGTCCGGTCGACCTTCATGGTCATCGAGCGACCGGGCGCGCGGAACGCCCCGCCGGAGGACGACGAGTACCACTCGCTGGGCCAGTTCTACGGCGCGATCGAGACGGCGTTCGAACGTCTCTCCGCAGCGGGGCCGCTGTTCGTCTCCGGGAGCGAGCACCGCCAGCTCGCCGGCGGGCACTTCTACGGGCCGGTGGAGTTCGACGCGGCCGACAGCGGCGACCTGGTCATGGTCACGGACCTCGCGAGCGCCCGCGCGGCGATCGAGGTCATCGTCCATCAGGGCGAAGGGCTGGGCGAGCACCGGTGGGCGGACCCCGACCACCAGGAGCTCACGCACTACGCCAAGCTCCTGCGCATCGCGGACGGCAGGGTGGACATCGGCGAGGTCCTCCCGGTCCGGACCGACCCGCGCGTCGCCGACTACCCGGCGGACGTGGCCCGGATCGCGACCCTCGCGAACGCGTCGTACCAGGCGATCTTCCGCGTCCTCGATGCGCTCTACCAGCCGGTCGACGAGAAGGGCATCCTCGTCCGGCCCCTGTACGGGCTCATGAAGCACGTGCTGGGCCCGCTCGCCCGCCACCTCTCGACCCTCGAGCTGGGGGACGGGACGGTCGCGAGCGTCACGTTCGAGCCGGTGGACCTCGGGCCCGATCCCTCCCGCACCCTGAGCACGATGGCGACCGAGATCGCGGAGGCGGAGCCGGCGCTCGCCAAGGCGGTGCAGCCGCTGATCGACTGGAGCGCGCTGGGACCGCCCGCCTGAGCGCCGCGCGCTCGACGGATACTGCGGGGGTGTCCGCCACCGCGGCCGGCCGGGGCCGGCATCGCCTCGCGACCCTCCGGCTGGTCGCCCAGCGCATCGCCGTGCCCGGCCCGCCCACGCCCGCCGACGCGGTCCGGTGGATGCTCGCGATGCAGGCGCAGGACTGGCCGGGAGCTCGCTGGTCGATCGGTCTGCGCTCTCCCGGTGCCACGGGGGCGACGGTCGACGCCGCGTGCGACGCCGGGGAGGTGGTCCGGACCTGGCCGATGCGCGGGACGCTGCACGTGGTCCCCGCCGAGGATGCGGCGTGGCTGCTGGCGCTGACGACGCCGCGGTCGGTCGCCTCGGTCGCGTCCCGGCGCGCGGCGCTCGGGATCGACGAGGCGGACGTCGAGCGAGCGCGCGAGGTGTCGATCGCCTCGCTCGCGGGCGGACGGCGGCTGACCCGCGACGCCCTCCTCGCGGCGATCGCCGCGGGCGGCGTGAGCACCGAGGGGCAGCGCGGCTATCACATCCTCTGGTACCTGGCGCAGACGGGCACCCTCGTCATGGGGCCCGCGGACGGCGGACGGCAGATGTTCGTGCTGCTCGACGAGTGGGTCCCGCACCCCCGGCGACCCGAGCGCGACGAGGCGCTGGGCGAGCTCGCGAGCCGGTACGTCCGGAGCCACGGGCCCGCCACGACGGCCGACCTCGCCCGCTGGTGCGGCCTCACGATGGCGGACGTGCGTCGCGGGATCTCGGTCGCGGGCGACCGGATCGCGACGATGGAGGTGGACGGGACGACGTACCTGGTCGCGCCCGAGACGCTCGACGCTCCCCCGCCCCCCTCGAGCGTCCACCTGCTGCCCGGCTTCGACGAGTACATCCTCGGGTACCGCGACCGGAGCGCGGTCCTGGCGCCGGAGCGCTTCGACGCGATCATCCCGGGCGGGAACGGGATGTTCAAGGCCACGATCGTCGCCGACGGCGAGGTCGTGGGCACGTGGCGGCGCACGGCCGGGAGGCGCGAGGTCGTCGTGGAGCCGGCCCCCTTCGGGCGGCTCTCGCGGGCCCACCTCGCGGGGCTGGCGCGCGCAGCCGACGCGTACGGCGCGTTCCTCGGCCTGCCCGCGAGGCTCGCCGACGCCCGCCCCTGAGCCCGGCGGCGCGCCGCCGGGCAGTGCTCCGGACGCAGAGGCCCGCCGGCAGCGTCCGAAGGCAGGGCCGGCCGCCGACCCCGCCTCAGGCGACGATCTCGTCCACCTTCACGGCCCGCCCCTCGCGCCACGATCGCGTGGCGGCGACGGCGAGGCGCAGCGTCTCGAGGGCGTCGTCGGGACCGGGGCCCACCGGCCGGCCGGCCGCGAGGTCCTCGAAGAAGACCTCGATCTCGCGGCGGTACGCGACCTCGAAGCGGTCGGGGAAGCTCGCGTAGAGGTCGCCCTTCGAGCTGAACTCGCCGTCGATCGTGCCCGACACGGTCGCGGGGGTCTTCTGGGCGCCGTCGACGACGACCTTCGCCTTCGCGCCGGCGACCTCCGTGCGGATGTCGTAGCCCCACTCCGAGTGCCGGGCGGTCTCGAGGACGCCGAGCGCGCCGTTGCGGAACCGCAGGACGGTGAGCGAGGTGTCCCAGTCGTTCGCCTGCGCGAACCGGTCGTCGAAGAGGACCGAGGCCCACGCGTGGACCTCGTCCACCTCGCCGACGAGGAAGCGCGCGAGGTCGAGGTCGTGGACGGACATGTCCAGGAACGATCCGCCGCAGGAGAGCAGGTACTCGAGCGGGGGCGGGAACGTGTCGCGCGAGAGGGCGCGGAACTGCTCGATCCGGCCGAGCTCCCCGGCGTCGATCAGCTGCTTCGCACGGACGTAGCCGGGGTCGAAGCGGCGCATGAACCCGATCTGGACCGGGATGTCCGCGTCGCGCCAGAGGTCCACGATCCGCTTCGTCTCGGCGATCTCCTGGGCGATCGGCTTCTCGCTCCAGATCGCCTTGCCGGCCTTGAGGGCGGCCTCGATGAGCGGTGCGTGGGTGTCCGTGGGCGTCGAGATGACGACCGCCTCGACGTCGGGGTCCGCGATCGCCTCGAACGGGTCGGCGACCGACCGGTCCGCGTTCGCGACCGCCTTGCCGCGGGCGGCGTTCTCCGGGCTCGGGTCCGCGACGACGACGACGCGGACATTCGGCACGGCCGCGGTGTTGCGGACGTGCGTGATCCCCATCCGGCCCGAGCCGAGGCACGCGACGCCGATGCTGTTCGGGTCACGGGGCTTCCAGCTGGTCATGCGTCCTCTTTCTGCGCGCCGGGCGGGATCCCGGCCGCGCGAACGGCTCGCGCGTCAGTCGACGGACGCGAGCAGGCCCTCCAGGTAGAGCCGGTTCTCGCGCGCGACCCCGGTCGGGTCGGGCGAGGTGTCCTGCTCGATGACGTACCAGCCGTCGTAGCCCTGCGCCTGGAGCGCGCCGACGACCTCCGGGATGTGCGCGATCCCCTGCCCCAGCGACGGGAAGATGTAGTGCGCGAGCGCCTGCCCGAAGCTCCACTCCTCCGCCTTCGCGTGCGCGAGGATCGTCGCCGTCCACGTCCTTCACGTGGACGTGGCCCACGCGGTCGGCGTAGCGCGGCAGCATCGCGATCGCGTCGCCCCCGCCGAACGCGAGGTGGCCGATGTCCAGGCACCAGCCGACCTTCGCCGGGTCCGTCTCGTCGAGCAGGCGCGCGGTCTCCGCGGGCGTCTCGACGTACGTCCCCACGTGGTTGTGGAAGACGACCGACATGCCCAGCGGCGCGATCCGATCGGCGAGGTCGTGGAGGCCGGACGCGAGGTTCCGCCACTGCTCGTCGGTCAGCCCGCGGGACTCGTCCACGTGGCCGGCCTCGCCGCGGCGGCGGTCGTCCCCGGCCTCCGCGGCGATGAGGAGACGGCCACCGGTGGCGTGGACGCGCTCCACGATCCCCATCGCCTTCGCCATCTCCGCGTCGTAGGCGGCCGGGTCGCGGAACCCGAGGCCCACGAACGCGCCGATCATGCCGAGGCCGCGCGACCGAAGGGCCTCGTCGAGCTCGACGGGGTCCGTGGGCATGCTCGGACCCCACTCGGTGGCGTCGTACCCGGTCTCCACCATGTGGTCCAGGGCGTCGCCGTACGGCATCCACGGGAAGATCTCCGGGATGTCGGGGGTGTTCCAGTTGACGACCGCCGTCCCGATGCGGTTCACAGCAGCTCCTTCCGCTGCTTCGACACGGCCACGTCGTAGCGCCCGCGGGCCGCGACGACGGCGTCCGAGCCGCTGACCTCGGCCGCGGGGACGTCCCACCAGCTGTCGTAGCCGGGGGCGCGCTTCGTGGGCGAGACCAGGACGTGGATGACCGTGGGCCGGTCGACCGTCCGCGCGGCGGCGATCGCGTCGCGGATCTCCTGCTCGGTCGTGGCGGTGACGCCGACGGCGCCCATCGCCTCGGCATGCTTCGCGAAGTCGATCGGCACGTAGCCGCCCTCGAGGCGGTTGCGGCCGGCGTCGCGGAAGCGGAGCTCGTTGCCGAACTGCGGGACGCCCACGGAGCGGGCGAGGTCCACGATGCACTGGTAGCCGTGGTTGTCGAACACGACGACCGTCATCCGGATCCCCTCGGCGACCGCCGTGACGATCTCGCTGTTGAGCATGAGGTACGTCCCGTCGCCGATCGCGACGACCACCTCGCGCTCGGGCTCGGCCATCTTCACGCCGATCCCGGCAGGGATCTCGTAGCCCATGCAGCTGTAGCCGTACTCGAGGTGATAGGCCTTCGGGTCCTCCGGGCGCCAGAGCTTGAGGAGGTCGCCCGGGAGGGAGCCCGCGGCGCAGATGACGGTCGCGTGGCCGCCGACCGCGTCGTTCACGATCCCGATGACCTCGGGCTGCGCGAGCTCGGGTGTCTCGCCCGACGGGGTCCGATGGAGGTCGACCCGCGCGTCCCACTCGGCCTTCAGCTCGGCGACCCGCCCGCGGTACGCGGCGTCCGTCCCCGCGTGGCCGGCCACGTCGAGCAGGGCGGTGAGCGCCCGGAGCGCCTCGCGTGCGTCCGCGACGAGGGCGGTGGCGCGGAGCTTGTTCGCGTCGAAGCTCGTCACGTTGATCCCGACGAACTCGACGTCCGGGTTCGCGAAGGCGGTCTTGGACGCGGTGACGAAGTCGCCCATGCGCGTGCCGATCCCGATGACGAGGTCGGCGTCGCGCGCCAGGCGGTTCGCGGCGAGGCCGCCGGCGGCGCCGATCGGCCCCACGTTCATCGGATGGTTCCAGGGCAGGGCGCCCTTGCCCGCCTGCGACTCGGCTGACGGGGATGCCGAAGCGCGTCGCGAAGGCGTCGAGCGCCTCCGGTGGCCTCGGAGTAGATGGTCCCGCCGCCGGTCACGATGAGCGGCTTCTTCGCCGCGCGGATCAGGTCGACGACGCGCTCGAGGACGACCGGCTCGGGCATGGGCCGGCGGACGTGCCAGACGCGCTTCTCGAAGAACTCCTCCGGCCAGTCGAACGCCTCGGACTGGACGTCCTCGGGGAGGCTGATCGTCACCGCGCCGGTCTCGGCGGGGTCGGTGAGGACGCGGAACGCCTCCGGGAAGCTCGACAGCACCTGCTCCGGGCGGCTGATCCGGTCGAAGTAGCGGCTCACGGGGCGGAAGGCGTCGCGACGCGCTCACGTCGCGCTCGACCGGGTGCTCGACCTGCTGGAGGACGGGGTCGGGCAGCCGATTAGCGAAGTAGTCAGAAGGCAGGAGGAGGACCGGCAGCCGGTTGACCGTGGCTCCGGCGGCGCCGGTGATCATGTTCGTGGCGCCCGGGCCGATCGACGACGTGCACGCGAACGTCTGCATCCGGTTCAGGTGCTTCGCGTACGCGGCGGCGAGGTGGACCTGCGCCTGCTCGTTCTGCGGGCGGAAGTACGGCATGTCGTACGCATCGCCCAGCTCCTCGAGCGCCTGACCGAGGCCGGCGACGTTGCCGTGGCCGAAGATCCCCCAGACACCGGCGATGAACCGGTTCTCGCGCCCGTCGCGCTCCACGTACTGCGCCGCCAGGAAGCGGACGATCGCCTGGCCGACGGTCAAACGCACTGTGCTCACCCCGAGCCCTCCAACCTGGTGGATCGCTCCCGCCCCGGCATCGGCATCGCGCCGCCACGGGCTCTGGACGAAACGCGAACACGCGCTTATCGTGTCCGGTGCGGAGAATGTAAGCGTTTACCTCTCCGAATGCAAGGGCGCACGCGCAGCGCGCGCGGAGCGTCACGACGAGGGACGGGTGTGAAGGGTCGGCCGGGTGCTGCAGGAGGCCTCATGGGGCGCGTCGCATCGGTCGACGCCCCTGGGGCGGACGAGCAGCGCGGCCCCGCGGATGCCGCTGGCGCGGCCGACCGGGACACCCCGCGACGACGTCGGAGCCGGCCCACGCGCACCGGCGGGTGGGCGCCCACGATCCGCGACGTGGCCGGGATGGCCGGGGTCTCCACGGCCACCGTCTCGCGCGTCCTGTCGGCCTCCAAGGCCGTCCGCCCGGAGACGGAACGGCGCGTACTCGAGGCCGTGGGGGCGCTCAGCTACCGGCCGTCGGGACCTGCGCGCGCCCTGGCGGGGAGCCGCACGCGGACCCTCGGACTGATCATGACCGACCTCTCGCAGGCCTTCTACGCGGAGCTCGGCCGTGCCGTGGAGTCCGCCGCGCAGGCCCGCGGCTACACGATCATCCTCGCGAACGGCGCGGGCGAGGCCCAGCGGGAGGCGAGCTACCTCGACCTGCTGGCGGAGCGGCGCGTGGACGGGATCCTCGTGGCGTCGTGGGGGATCACGGCGCGGCACATCGACTGGCTCGCCCAGGCGCCCGTGGAGGTCGTCCTGCTCTCGTGCAAGGCGCCGGACGTCCCGCTCCCGGCGATCCTCGCGGCGAGCCGCCAGGGGGCGCGCCTCGCGGTCGAGCACCTCGTCGCCCTGGGCCACCGGCGCCTGGGCGAGATCGCCGGGCCGGCCCGCAGCGCCGCCACCAGCGAGCGCCGCTCCGGGGTCCGCGACGCCGTGGCGGCGGCGGGGCTGCCGCCGGAAGCGCTCGCGGTCGCGCACAGCGACGGGGACTTCGCGTCGGGGGCCGCCGCGGCGGCGGAGCTCCTCGCGCGGTCGCCCAGGCCGACCGGCCTCATCTGCTACAACGACCTCGTGGCGGCGGGGGCGTTGAAGGCCGCCCGCGCCGCCGGCCTCGTCGTCCCGCGCGACCTGAGCGTCGTGGGCTTCGACGACGTCCCGCTCGCGTCGATGCTCGAGCCGGCGCTCACGACCGTGGCACAGCCGGTCGCCGAGATGGCGACGTGGGCGGTGGAGCGGATCCAGCAGCGGATCGAGGCGTTCGACCGGGGCGACCCCGCGCCCGATGCGACCATCGTCGAGGTGCCCTGCATCCTCGCGATCCGGGAGAGCACCGGGCCCGCACCTGCCTGACGCGCCGCGTCGGCAGGCGGGGCCGGGGCGCTAGCGAGACCCGCGCGCCGCGAACCGCGGCGCCCACAGCCCGATCCCGACGCCGAACGCGGTGTGACCGACGAGCATGATCCGGTCCACCCGGGCGGCCTCGCCGGAGTGGAGGGCGAACCAGCCGTAGCCCATCGACGGGAACATGACGAGGAGCGGCAGCACGGCCGTTGCGATGCCGTACGCCGTCCCTCCGAGGAACGTGGGTCGCCCGTCCCCACGCCGCGGGAGCAGCAGGAACGCCTGGGTGAGGAGGAACCCCGTGGCGTAGTGCGTGAGGAAGCCCAGGGCGACCTCCCCGCGTACCGGCGGCTCGCTCGCGATGTCGTCGCGGCGCCACTGGCCGCGCAGCAGGCCGGCCACCCACCGGCCGATCACATCGACGTCCGTTCGTTCGGAGGTGAACGCGCGCCCCCCGATGACGCTCGCGGCCACGATGGCGGCGTCCATGCCCACCGTGGCGAGCACCCCCGCCGGGAGCCCAGCCGGAACAGGGACGGAGCGAGTGCGACCCATGCGCATCACCTGGCCCATCACGCGACGCCGGCACGACCCGGCGAAGTGCCGTCCCGGCCCTTCCGGGGAGCGGCGGCGCGCCCGCTCGTCTCGGTCAGCATCGTCCGGACCTGCTCGGCGACCCGACAGCCGATCGCCCTGCACCTCGCGATCCGGTCGCCCTCGATGAAGTCGGAGACGCCCGCGGGGTCGGCGAAGTCGCATCCGGTGATCGCCTGGCACTGGGTGCTACCGAACTCGCCGGCGAACCACTTCGAGAGTCGATACCCGCGGTTCATGCTGGGGTTGAACCTGTTGAGGCGATCGTCGAAGGCATCTCCGCCGACCGTCATGATCCCGAGCAGGCGGATGACGCGCAGGCGGCTGTCCTCGATCTCGCCGGCCGCGAGGCCGAGCGCCATCACGCCCGCCGTGAACGCGCTGCAGGTCCTGCCCATGAACGCGGTCCCGCCCATGAAGGCCGACGTGCCGTCGAAGAGCTCCCGGTCTTCGGCGGGGGTGTAGCCGAGATCGGTGAGCACGGACTGCGCGCAGTGGAAGTCGTTCTCGACCATGTGCGAGTACAGCCGCGCGTAGCCCGCCCGCGTGGCTGGCGGGATCGCGGCCCGCTGGTCGCCGCCGAGGGCATCCACGTAGAGCTCCGGGGCGCGGAGGACCGGCCCGATGCAGTGCCGCGGGAAGTGGTCCTTCCTCCGGATCTCCTTGCACTGAAGCGTGCCGTGGCAGGCGAGGAAGGTGCCGCACAGCGCGTGCCCCTTGTCGAAGATCACCGGGAGGCCATCATCGACCTCACGCAGACCATCCCGGATCCCGAGCATCACGAGGGGCGAGGTGACCGCCCCGCACTCGTGCCCGGTGTTGCCGATGCCCCCGGGCATGCCTGCGCTCAGCCGGACCAGCCATTCCTCGTCCGTCGACGAGACGTCCAGGAGGGTCTGCATGACGGTCGGGGCGCAGTGGCCCATCCGCAGGAGATTGCCGAACCCCTGCGCCCGATAGCCCCAGTTGGGGGCCGGACCGGAGTCGAGGGGCGAGTGGGGCGTCTCCATCGGATCCTCCCTTGGCGTCGAGCCGACCGTGGGACCGGATGGTCCGCGCGGCCGCCGGGGAGTGGACGCCGTGTGGCAGCCCCGCGCACACGGGCAGAGAGTGGCGTGCGCCGCCCGGAAGGACTAGAGGCATCGGTCGTGAACGGACCGGAGGAGATGGAGCGGGAGAGGGTCTCGAACACGAGCCATCCAGCGAGGCAGGCGTCGTCGGTGACCCCGAAAGCGCTCCTGTCGACCGCGCGCGTGGCCGTCCCGGCCCTCGCGGGCGGCCTGCGGCCACGCCGCGCTGCTCGTCAGCTGGCGCTCGAGCGGATGCGGTCGAGCAGGCCGAGCGATCCCAGGACGTCGGAGGCGGGGCGCGGCCAGACGGCTTCGCCGCGGACCGCCGCGGCGAAGGCGGCGACCATCCGCTCGTACGGATCGTCGTCGGGCAGGTGGAGCGTCTCGCGCCGGCCGTCCCGAAGCACGAGCTCGATCGTGCTCGCGCCGACGCCACCCGTGTGCGCCCGATCCTCGATGACCAGGCGACCGCCCGTCCCGGCGACCTCGAGGAGCTGGCGCTCCGGCAGCTCGAAGGAGGCGAGCATGGACGCCGTCCGGCCATCCCCCCAGTCGCACCAGGCGGCGGTCGTGATGTCGACGCCGGTCCGTCCCGGGGAGACGCTCGCCGACACGTCCACCGGCTCGGCACCCCAGAGCCCGACGGCCGGCCCGAGGCAGTAGACACCGACGTCGAGCAGCGCGCCCCCGCCCTGCGCGGGGTCCCAGCGGAAGTCCCCTGCCCGGTCGGGCGCGATCGTGAACGTGAACTCGGTCCGGACGTGGTGGACCGACCCGAGCCGGCCCGAGCCGGCCATCTCCAGCGCGCGCCGCCAACGAAGCTGGAAGGGCGTGGCCCAGGCTTCGGCGAGCAGGACGCCCGACCTCGCCGCACCGGCGAACATCGCGTCCGCATCCGCGGCGCTCGGCGCGAGCGGCTTCTCGCAGAGGACGTGCTTCCCGGCCGCCGCCGCCCGTTCGGCCCATTCCCGGTGGAGCCCGTTGGGGAGCGGGATGTACACGGCCTCGACCTGAGGGTTCGCAAGCACCGCCGCGTACGATCCGGCGTCGACCGGTTCGAGGCCTGCCGAGACCGGTCCGCCTCGACTCGCGACGGCGACCAGCCGCGCCGAGGCGGACGCCCGGATCGCCGGGATCACCGCCCGGGTCGCGACGAACGAGCGCGCCCCGATGACGCCGAAGCCGACGGGGTCCACGTCCTCAGCCCACGTCGACGAGGACACCGCCGGCGGCCGCCGACCGTTGGGCCGCCTCGAGGACGGCGACGACCTCGCGGCTCTCCATGGGTGGCACGGCAAGGGGCTCGCCGAGCAGCAGGTGGTCGGCCAGGTTGCGGTGGAACGTCCAGCCGGCGCTCGCGGCCGGCTGGACGACCTCCTGCCCGATCCGGCCCGGACCCTCGTACCGGGCGATGCGGAGCGCGACCGGCGCCTCGGCATGGTGCTCGTGACGATCGATGTACCCGCGGCCCGGCTCGACCGTCTCCGCGACGAGAGGCCGGTAGTGGCCCTCGATCGTGCCGGCGGTCCCCTGCACGTAGAACTTGGGGCGGCGGATGGCCGCGATCTCGCTCTGGCGGAACGTGGCCTCGCGGCCGTCGGACCACTGCATCCACACCGTTACCTGGTCGGCGTTCGTCACGTCGTGCCAGGCACGCTTGTGGGCCGACACGAGGACCCGCACCGGGCGCGAGCCGTACAGGCGGAGGATCCAGTCGACGTGATGCGAGCCCCAGTCGAAGATCGCCCCGCCGGAGGCGTCCTCGTCCGAGTGCCACAGGCGGCACGGGTGGTCGAAGCCGCCCACGAACGTCTCGACGTTGAAAACCTCGCCGATCCGGCTGCTCGACACGACCTCGCGAAGAGCCAAGAAGTCCCGATCCCACCGCCGGCTCTGGTGGACGGTGAGCATCCGTTCTGCCCGTGTGGCCTCCGCGACGAGCAGGTCCGCCTCTGCCACGGTCAGGCACATCGGCTTCTCGAGCACCACGTGCCGGCCGGCGCGCAGGAGCTCGATGGCGATCGTCGCATGGCTGGCGGGGGGCGTCGCGACGATCGCGAGGTTTACCGCGTCGTCGCGGGCGAGCGATGCCGCGTCCGGATACGTGCGTAGACCGGTGAAGTCGGCGGCGGCGGCGGCGAGGCGCTCCGGGACCTGGTCCGCGGCCGCCGTCAGCCGGAGCCCCTCTGTCTCCGCGCACGCGAGCCCGTGGAGGTAGCCCATCCCGCCGTACGGTCCATAGCCCACGATCGCGACGCGGATCTCCCGCGCGGCGTCGGGCGGGACGGTGCGCAGGAGTCGTCCCACGTAGCGACCGAGCGTCGGGTGGGCGATGACCCGCTCCAGGTCCGCGACCCCGACGGCGACGACCCGCCCGGACCCGACCGACCGGACGGTGATCACCGGCCGGTCGGTGAGCGCGATGCTCGTCGCCGCCGCCACGGCGACGTCGGCCGAGAGGGGGGCCAGCGATCGCAGGACCGACGTCAGCGGCGCTTCAGCATCGAGACGGACCGCCTCGGGGCGAGCGGCGAGGATGACGAACCATTCCGCGGCCGGATGCACGCCCGCGACCGCCACGCCCGCCATCTCGGCGGCGATCGCGTCGCCGGGCTCCGGGGCGATGAGGAGCGATCCGCCGCCCGCGACGTGGTGGCGCAGCCCGTCGAGCACGTCGGACGGGAGGTCGTCGAGCCGTCCGGCGACGACCCGGACATCCGGCGCGAGGGCCATGTACGAACCGTGGCCGGTGACGGCGTCGACGGACTGAAGGCTCATGCTCCCCCTGGCTTCCGCGGCCACGCCCAGCGCGACGCCCTGCGCTCAGCGTAACGCAGCCGGGCGGATGCCTGTTCACGGCCGGGCCTGCCGACGACGCAGCCCACCTCGGGGAGCAGCGGTGCGTCGAGCGTCCTCGGCGGCATCGCCGCCGTCCCGCCCGTGCACGTGGGATGATCGGCCCCATGACGATCCCCCTTCCTCCTCCCGTCCAGGGCCTCCCGCTCGACGTGGCGACACCCGCAGGCCGGGTCGCGGGCTACGTCCTCGGCGAGGGACCGACCGCCCTCCTCCTGCACAGCTTCAACGCGGCCGGGACGGGCGTGGAGCTCGCGCCCCTCGCGACGCGGCTGGCCGCGCACCGGCGCGTCGTGCTCGTGGACTGGCTCGGCTTCGGCACGTCGGAGCGGCCCGATGCGCCCTACGGCCCCGCGCTCTACGACGAGCAACTCGAGACCATCCGGGCGGCGGCCCTGCAGCCGGGCGAGACCTCCGTCGACGTCGTCGCCCTGTCTCTGCCAGGGCAGTACGTGGTCGTGGCGGCCGCCGAGCATCCGGAGCGGTTCGGGCGCATCGTCCTGATCAGCCCGACCGGGTTCGGACGCTTCGAGGGCGGCGCCGGCCGAGCCCCGCAGACCCTCTACAGGTTCCTGCGCTCGACGGGGGTCGGCAGGCTCCTCTTCGCGATCCTCGCCCGCCGCCGGGTGATCCGCTGGTTCCTCGCCCAGACATTCGCCGACCCGGCGCGGATCCCCCCGGGGTACGAGCGCTACTGCTGGCGGACCTGCCAGCAGCCGGGCGCCTGGCGGGCACCGCTCGCCTTCGTCTCTGGGCTGCTCAACGACCCGCGCGCGGGCGACGCGTACGGGCGCCTGGCGAACCCGACGTTGCTCGTCTTCGGCGACCACCCGCGCTTCACCGACGCCGCGGCATCGGATGCTCTCACCGCCGCCAACGAGCACCTCTCGCGCACGACGATCGAGCGCGCCGGGGACCTCCCGCAGCTCGAGCAGCCGGACGAGACGGCGGCACTCGTCGAGGGGTTCCTCGCCTAGCTCGCGAACCGGGGCTGGCCCTGAAGGCGGCGCCCCGAGCTCTCGAGGCGCCGTCGACGGTCCGCGATGGGTCATCGGCCCATTCGCCGGGATGCCTCACCGGTCGAGCCAGACTCCAGCGTGGACCACCTGCCGCCCGTGCGCCGATGAGGGTAATTCACGGCCGCGCTGGACTCACATGCCCGGCTGTGGCGGGCACCGGGATGACTGGTGTCGTCCGATGCATGCCTGGGCCGTTAGCACTGCTCCCCGGCCGGCTCGAAGACGATCGCGACGGAGGCCGGAGCGACCCCGTCCCCTCCGGCACCGCGGCGCGCCGAAGCGCCGGCACGCGCTCCCGTTCCCGTGGCCGAGCGGCGGCACGTCTCGGTGCTCTTCGCGGACCTCGTCGGGTTCACGCCCTTCGCCGAGGAGCGCGACGCGGAGGAGGTCCGCGACATCCTCTCCCGCTACTTCGAGCTCGCCGGCGAGGTGATCGCCCGCCACGGCGGGAGCGTCGAGAAGTTCATCGGCGACGCGGTCATGGCGGTCTGGGGTGCCCCGGTCGCCCACGAGGACGACGCCGAGCGGGCGGTGCGGGCCGGCCTCGAGCTCGTCGCTGCGGTCCGGAGGCTCGGCCCCACGTTCGCCGCCCGCGCCAGGGTCCTGACCGGTGAAGCGGCGGTGACCGTCGGCGCGACCGGCCAGGGGATGGTGGCCGGGGATCTCGTCAACACGGCGGCCCGGCTCCAGGCGGTCGCCCCGCCCGGGGCCGTCCTCGTCGGGGAAGCCACCGCCCGGGCGGCCTAGCAGCGCATCTCCGGCTCGTTGGCGACGCCGCAGGACGGGCAGACAAGCGCGAGCGGGGCCGCGCAGCCTCCGCAGAACCTCCGTCCCGGTCGGTTCTCCGTCCCGCAGATCGAGCAGACCACCCGGCACCCCGACGCGACGTGTGCGACCGAGGGTAGCGCAGGAAACCCGTCACGGACAGAGGCTCTGCCACCGTCCGCAGACCGATATCACGAACGGCCGGCCGACTATCGGTGATCGCGGGCCTCGAGCCGGTGCCGGGTCGTCACTTCGACACGGCCCCTCTCGTCGATCGCCGGATGCTCGACGAGGGCGATGAGGCGGCTGGTCATGAACCGGCCGGTGCGCACCGGAGTGCCCGTCCGCGTCACCTCGCGCACCTCGACCACCCCGCGGGAGGTGACGACCTCGATGCGACGACCGGCTCGCGTCGCGACGATGTCGAATGTCTGCACGCCCTGCCCCGTGTCGACCACTGCCTCGACCCGATCGCCCTTCATGGACCGAAGGTTACTCCCCACGTCGGGGGTCGCCACGGGAAAACCGACGCCCCTGCCGCTCGAACAGGGCAGCACCTGGGCACGCGAGTTCACCTGGCGTGATGTAAAGGAGGCTTGACGCGCGTGCCTCTCCTTGCTAGAGTCATGTCAAGCCAACTTTACACGGCGAGACAGAGGACCTGTGATGGTCAATCGGGTCAAGGATCTGCGCGTGGCGGCGGGTCTGCGCCAGGAGGACCTCGCTGCCAAGACCGGGGTCAGCCGCCAGACGATCATCTCCATCGAGCGCGGCCGCTACAACCCGTCTCTCGAGCTCGCCTGGAAGCTGGCCAGGATGCTGGGCGTGACCATCGAGGAGCTCTTCTGTTTCACGCAGGGAGACTGACATGAGGACCGCACGCCTGACCATCCTCATCGCGGCGGTGCTCGCGCTGCCCTATCTCGTCATCGGCCTGTGGTCTGACGGCCCGAACGCCGGACGACTCATCGCCGGCGGCATCTTCCTGCTCGTGGTAAGCGGGCTCGCCGCCGCATTCATGGCATGGCGCGGCAAGCGCATCGACGAGACCCAGGACGAGCGTCAGACGTTCATCGTCGGCAACGCGATGCGCTTCTCGTTCTGCGTCATGGCCGTCGCCGTGCAGGCGTACTGGGCCTGGCAGTTCGCGAGCCTGGGCAACGCCGGCGACAGCTCGTTCTGGCTGCTCGTCGCCCTCTGGGGCTCGTTCCTCGGCGGCGTCGTCTACAACCAGGCCAGACACTGACACGCACCAAAAGGGGACGTCATGGCGGAGAGCGACAAGACGCCGCAGGCCGACGCGAAGAGGAAGACGGATGCGCTGGGAGTGTGGATCGCCATCGGCGCCGGGGTCGGGATCGCGTTTGGCGTCATCTTCGGCGAGATCGCGCTTGGCATCGCGCTCGGCGCCGGCTTCGGCGTCGTCATCGGCTCGGCCGTGGCGAGACGCGGCGATGGGCGGCGCATCGATCGCCGCGACTCTGACGCGTAGCTCGGGTGGCGGGCCTGCTCAGCAGGCTGCGTCCCGGGTCAGGCGTCGTCGAGCGCTGCCTTGAGCGCCGGGATGACGGTGGAGCCGTAGCACTCCAGCTGAGCTTCCTCGTCCCCGCTCATGAGATAAAGGTTGAACTGGTCGACGCCGGTCGCGCTGAGTTCCCTGAGCCGTCGTACGTGCTCCTCGGGCGGGCCGACGATGGTGAAGCGATCAACGACATCGTCCGTGACGAACGCCGCGCTCGCAGCGCCGAACTCGCCACGGCGGCGATCGTGGCTGCCCTCGCGATCTCGGATGTAGCCGGTCAACGATCCGGGCAGCTGGTCACTTGGATACCTGTTCACGAGGTCGACGACGTGACCGCTGACGAGGCCCGGGAACCAGCGGACATGCTCACGGCACTCCTCGATGCGGCCGACGTGTGCTGGGGCCGCGGCCTGGACCTTGATCGAGGCGGGATCCCGGCCGGCTGTCTCGGCCGCATCACGCATGAGGCCGACCATCCAGCGGATCAGGTCGGGATCCGCCAGCTGGAGGATCAGGCCGTCGGCGGTGCGGCCGGCCAGGGCGAGCGCCATCGGACCGTAGCCGGCGATCCATGTGGGCAGCTGCCACCCCTTGGCCCAGGGCAGGCTCAAGCTGGCGCCCTCGTATCCGGTCGTGCGGCCCTCGACGAGGTCGCGGATGACCGTCACCGCCTGCTCCAGCGTCTTCATGGTCGTGGGAGGCCTGCCGAGCGAGCGGACCGAGGCGTCACCGCGGCCGATGCCGAGGTCCATGCGGCCACCCGAGATCTCATCGAGCGTCGCGAGAGCGCTCGCTGTCACGCTCGGGTCCCGCGTTGCCGGGTTCGTCACGCAGGTGCCGAGGCGCATGCGCGTGGTGTTGATGGCCATCAGCGTGAGGAGGGGATACACCTCCCTGAACGGCACGTGATTGTCGAACACCCAGCCGTAGCTGAACCCGGCAGCCTCCGCCCGCCTCGTGAGCGCGATGAAGCGTTCGATGTCGTGGTCAGGCTTGAGCGTGAATCCGAAGTCCATGGATCGCAGCCTACTCCGCGCATTCCGGCGCTCGACCAGAGGTCAGGCTCTCCGACCGCATCAGTCGTCCGCCGAAACGACGCAGGCTGGCGGGGCTGCTCGCCGTGGGACTGGCGCTGCTCGGTGCCGCCGTGGCGCGGATGAGGAGGCTGGGGCGAACCGGATAGTCGGCCGCCGCCGGTCGCCGGCCCGGCCCCGGCGCCCGGCCGTGTCGAAGTTCGGGCCCCGTTGACGGGGTGATACGCTCTGAGGCCGCCGGGCCTGTACCGGCGATCTCAGCGAGTGGGTCGGATGTGCCCGACGGCCCGGCAGCGAGGGCGATGTCCCACCTGGCCGCCACTCCCGCGGACGGAGCGTCCGCGACGAAGAGAGACGCGGGTCGCCGGCACGTACCCCGCCGGGGCCCGCAGCCGCCTGCCCCGCGACGACCCGTCCTCATGGCGCACCCGATCGATCGGCGCGCGCCGATGGCGCACCGTGTCGGGCGGCCCGTCACCCCGGCCGGCGGACGCCGCGCGGACATCGAGGGGCTGCGGGCGATCGCGGTCCTGCTCGTGGTCCTCTTCCACGCATCGATCTCCGGGTTCACTGGCGGATTCGTGGGCGTCGACGTCTTCTTCGTGATCTCGGGGTTCCTGATCACCGGCCTCATGCTCCGCGAGATCGGCGAGACGGGGACGCTCTCCCTCCCATCGTTCTACGCGCGACGAGCGCGCCGCATCCTGCCGGCGGCCGCCGTCGTCCTCCTCGTGACCGTCGCGGCCTCCGTCGTCCTCCTTCCGCCGCTCCTCGTGCCCGGTGCCGCGACAGACGCGGCCGCGGCCGCGCTGTTCGTCTCCAACGTGGGCTTCGCGGCGCAGGCGACCGACTACTTCGCGGCCAGCCAGACGCCTTCGCCGATCCTCCACTTCTGGTCCCTCGGCGTCGAGGAGCAGTTCTACCTGCTCTGGCCGGTCATCGTCTTCGTCGTCGCGCGCGGCGCGCTCCGCCCGGGCCGACGGGTCGGGGCGATCGTCGCGGCGATCGGCGTGGTCTCGTTCGTCCTCGCCCTCTGGCTGACGTCCGTCAACCAGCCCTGGGCCTTCTTCTCGCTGCCGACGCGTGCCTGGGAGCTCGGCCTCGGCGCTCTGCTCGCCGTCGCGGGGACGCGACTCGAGCGGATCCCGGGCCCGGCGGCCGCGGTGGCGGGGTGGACCGGCATCGCCCTCATCGCGATCGCCGCCGTCGCGATCGGCGAGGCGACCCCGTTCCCCGGCATGGCGGCGCTCCTGCCCACCGTGGGAGCTGCGCTCGTCATCGTGGCCGGGTCGCGGGCGACGCGGTTCGGACCGGCGCGGTGCCTGGGGACCGCGATCCCGCGGTTCTTCGGCCGCATCTCCTACTCGCTCTACCTGTGGCACTGGCCGGTCCTCGTGATCCCCATCATCGCGCTGGGCGTCCCGCTGCCGCTGTGGGAGCGCCTCGTCCTCATCGGGATCTCGATCGCCCTCGCGGCCGCGACGCAGCGGTGGGTGGAGGAGCCGATCCGGCGGGGGCGCGTCGTGGGGACCCTGCCGCGGAGGAACCTCGCGATGGCCGGTGGGCTCACGGTCGCCGTGGTCATGCTGTCGGTCACGGTCGGCGTCTCGGCCGCGGCCGGCCTGCACGGCCAGGGACGGACGATCGGGGCCGCCGAGGCCGCGCAGCAGCTCGACGCGTTCCTGGGCCCGGTCGCGAGCGACCCTGCGGGCGCGTCCCCGGGCGGCGCGACGGGGCCGAGCGGCGCGCCGGGGCCGAGCAGGACCCCGCGGTCGGGTACCCCATCGCGCACGGGGACCGCGGGCACCGGAGCCTCTGCCGGCACGGCGACCGCCGGCACCCTCTCGGCGGCCACCTCGCCGGACGCCGCCTCGGCGAGCCCGGCATCGGCCGGCTCCACCGCGTCCACCGGTCTCCCGCTCGCCCCCACCCGGCAGACGCCGGACGGCCCCGTGCCGGCGGACCTGTCGCCCGCGCTCGCCGACGCCCGCGGCGACCTCCCGGGCGCGTACCTCGACCGGTGCCACGTCCAGCAGGACGGGGGCCGGCCCAGGGGCTCCTGCATCTACGGCGACCCGAACGGGAAGACGCGGATCGTGCTCTTCGGCGACAGCCACGCGCTCGCCTGGTTCCCGACGATGGAGGGCCTGGCCACCGACAAGGGCTGGCGCCTGCTCGACCTCACGATGTCGGCCTGCTCGCCCGCCGACATCCGGGCGTGGAACCCGACGCTCAAGAGCGTGGTGCCCGCGTGCGACGAGTGGCGGACGTGGGCGCTCGAACGCCTCGCGCAGGAGCACCCGGACATCGTGGTGGTCGCGGGAACGCGCGGCTTCGCAACCGTCGACGCCAACGGGACCGTCGTGGCGGGCGACGCGCGGACGGCCGCATGGGAGGCGGGGATGGCACGGACGCTCGACCGTCTGCGGGCGTCTGCCGGACGGGTGATCCTCCTCGCCGACACGCCGCGCTCCGCGGTGGACCCGCCGGTCTGCCTCTCGGCACACCCGACGAGCGTCCTCGACTGCGCGACCCCCGTGGAGGACGCCCTGGACCCCGGCTGGCTCGCCGTGGAGCGGGGAGCCGCCGCCGCGGGCGGGGCGGGGTTCATCGACCCGACGCCATGGGTCTGCCCGACGAGCCCCTGCCCGGCGGTTCTCGGCGACCTGCTCGTCTATCGCGACGGAGGCCACATGACAGCGACGTTCGCGGCCGCCCTGTCCGGCCGGCTTGGACGCGCGGTGCTCGCGGACGTCGCGGACCGACCGACGGCGGCGCCGGCCCCCTGAGGCCGGCGCCGCCGTCGGAGAAGCTGGAGCGGGAGATGGGTCTCGGACCCGCGACATCCAGCCTGGAAGGCTGGGACATCTGAGCGTTGTGGCACCGTGCTCAGGGGCCTGAGCGTAACGTGTCCAGTTATCGTGTCGTGAGGCCCGTACCACGCAGGGCGAGTCACATTTGCGACCAGCGCCTCTGGCGCCGTGACCACCACCGCGACATGGTTCGTTGCGAAGCCGCCGACAAGACGGCGCCGCCCGCAGCGCGGCCGCTTCGAGCACTAGGGACCCCGGCCGGGCTTCGTCAGTGACACCAGGGCACGGCGACAGGAGCGGGAGCCGGGCGCGTGTCGGGAGGAGCCTCGCGCATGGCTGGACCGGTCATCGCGGTCGAGTCGCTCGAGAAGTCCTATGGCTCCGTCCGCGCCGTGGACGCGATCTCGTTCGAGGTCGAGGAGGGCGAGATCTTCGGCGTCGTCGGTCCGAACGGGGCCGGGAAGACGACCACGATCGAGTGCCTCGAAGGGCTGCGCGCACCCGACGGCGGACGTGTGCTCGTCCTCGGGCTGGACCCGCGCCGCGACGGCGCCGCGCTCCGGGAACGGATCGGGGCGCAGCTCCAGTCGAGCGCCCTTCCGGCCAGGTTGCAGGTCGGAGAGGCCGTGCGCCTGTTCGCGTCCTTCTACGCCCGCCCGCTCGAGCCTGGGCCGATCCTCGACGGGCTCGGCCTCGCCGACAGGAAGAACGTCGCCTACGCCGAGCTCTCCGGGGGCCAGAAGCAGCGTCTCTCGATCGCGCTGGCGCTGGTCGGCGATCCTCAGCTGGTCTTCTTCGACGAGCTGACCAGCGGGCTCGATCCCCAAGCTCGCCACGCGACCTGGGACCTCGTCCGCGATGTTCGAGCCAAGGGGAAGACGGTCTTTCTGACGACGCACTACATGGAGGAGGCCGAGCGGCTGTGCGACCGCGTGATGATCATCGACGCAGGTCGGATCGTCGCGCTTGACACCCCCGCGGCGCTTGTTCGCGCCCTTCGCGTGGAGCAGCGGATCGCCTTCGATGCCGACGGAATGGCCGACGAGACCCTCGGGGCGCTGAGGGCGATCCCCGGGGTGGAGCGCGTCGAGCGGTCGGGCGGCCGCGTGGTGGTGTATGGACAGTCGGATCGGGTCCTGGTGCCGGTGCTGGACGCTCTCCGGGAGGCGCACCAGTCGTTCCACGACCTGCAGACGGAGCAGCCGAACCTCGAGGACGTCTTCCTGACCCTGACCGGACGAGAGATGCGGGATTGAGGGCGCGCTGACGATGACGATCCGCGGACTGTCCATCTTCACCTGGACACAGGGGAAGCTCTACCTCCGCGAGCCCATCGCGACCTTCTTCACGATGTTCTTCGCACCGCTCATGCTCGTCCTGTTCGGGCTCATCTACGGCAACGAGCCGAACCAGATCTTCAACGGCCTAGGGTCCATGGACGTCACGGTCCCCGCCTACCTCGGGATCATCATCGTGACCGTGGGTCTCATCGGTCTTCCGATCCAGACGTCGGTCAACCGCGAGCTCGGGATCCTGCGCCGGTACCGGGTCACCCCGCTGCGCCCCCTGACCTACATCGTCGCCGACGTGACCTCCTACTGGGTCATGGCACTGGTGGGGATGGTGCTCCTGGTCATCGTCGGGAAGCTGGTGTACGACGTGCGATTCGAGGGCGACATCGTGAGCGTGCTGGCCGGCTTCACCCTCTGCACCCTGTCCTTCCTCGCGATCGGCTTCGTGATCGCGAGCTTCGCCCCGTCGGCGCGGGTCGCCCAGACGGTCGGGATGGTGATCGCCTACCCGATGATGTTCCTCTGCGGGGCCACGATCCCTCTCGAGATGCTCCCCTCGAGCGTCCAGCAGATCGCCGCGTTCCTGCCCCTGACGTACGTGGTCAGGCTCATGCGGGGACTCTGGGTCGGCGAGCCATGGTCCGATCTGTGGCTGGAGGTGGCCGTGCTGACCGCCGTCCTCGTCGTGTGCGGTTTGGTGTCGGCGCGGTTCTTCCGCTGGGAGTGAGGGGCTCGAGGCGGCGGCGTGCCTCACCCCCCTGGCCGGCCGGCGGGCAATTCGTCCCACGCGACCTCTCGACGGTTGCGGTCGGCCGGGACGCGCTCGTGGCGCCCGTATCTGAGTCCCGCGTTCACCTTCTCCACGGCCTCCTCCTCCTGCATCCCCTGAAGCACGCGCGCACGCGTGATCGCGTAGCATGATGTAAAGGGGGCTTGACACGACTGCCTCTGTGGCGAGCCGCGGAAATGGGCGGAGCGTGGATCGCCGCGACTCCGGCGCGTAGCTCAGGTGGTTCGGCCGCGGACTGAAGGCCGATGGCCTGAGGCTGCCTTCCCAGCCGTGCCTCCAGCCTTCGACTGAGGCCTGCTCCCGCTCCGATGGTGGTCGGCGAAGCGTCACAGCACGCGAGTCGGCAGCCTCGACGGGTCGCCAAGACCGCCACGACACGATGACTGCGACGCTCCTCCAGGGAAGGCCGGGAGACCGATGGGGCCCGAGGAGCAGGTCGCCGCCCTCGTGATCCACCTTGCCTCGGACCTCGAGGCATGGATCACGCGCGCCGTGGCACCAGTCGGCCTCACCGAGCCCCAGGCGCTCCTGATCCGCCGGCTGCGCGAGCCGATGTCGATGGGGACCGCGGCCGAGGCACTCCGCTGCGACGCCTCCAACCTGACAGGGATCGTCGACCGGCTCGAGAAGCGGGGCCTGGTGGAGCGGCGGACGCTGGCGACCGACCGCCGGGTCAAGGAGCTGGTCCTGACGGATGCCGGCCGCGAGGTGCTCCGCCGGCTCGAGGAGCTTGTGACCGCCGCCCCCGGGCTCTCGGACCTCTCGGGAGACGAGCAGGAGGCGCTCATCGGGCTCCTGCGCCGGGCCCTCGGATCGAAGGTGGAGTCCGCCGCCCACAGCGGCTGACGGCGAGCGCGGACAAAGCGAGGTACCCCGACCTCGGCGACCTCTCGCTACGAACTCCTCCTGGCGGGCGAGCCGCCCCGGTGCGACTCCACGATGCCGCCGGTTTCGTTCGTGCTGATGCTGCTCGCATCGAGCCGACTGCTACGCGTCCGTCTGCCCTTCGCCCTCGGACTCCGGCAGCCGCGGGGCCAGGATCCACACGAGCTGCGCCGTCGTCTCGGCGCCCACCTTCGACCGCGCGGTCGCCAGGTGGTGCTTCACGGTCGAGGCCGGCAGCTGGGACCAGGTCCCCGATCGCACAGGCTGCGTGTCGCCGAGCATGGCGTCGATCCGGCCGTCCTGAGTGTCGACGGGACTGGCTAGCACGAACCTGCCGGGTCGACCCACGCACGAACCAGCGAAGTGGAGCGGGAGACGGGTCTCGAACCCGCGACATTCAGCTTGGAAGGCCAGCGGCGGTGAGCAGTGCGGCGACGAGCGTGGGAACGGGAGCGAACCTCGTCCGGCTTTGGTGCGTACGCGGCCACGGCGCTGACCCTCTCTTGCCGCATCGGAGCTGAGCACGCGTCAGCCGGCTGGCACGAACCTGTAGCCGATGCCGCGGACGGTCTCGATCGAGGTGGCGCGGTCGCCGAGTTTCCGTCGGAGCGATCGCACGAGTGTCTCGATCACGTTGCTGCCGCCGGCGTAGTCATAGCCCCACACGTCGCGCAGGAGCGCCGATCGCTCGACGGCGGTCCCCCGTCGCTGGTAGAGGTAGTCGAGCACCTGGAACTCGAGCCGCGTCAGGTCGATCCGGCGGCCGTCGAGCACGAGCTGACGCTGCACGAGATCGAGGATCGAATCATCCTTGATCTGGAGCTCCGCGGCGATGATCTTCGCGAGCCAGCCATCCACCGACGAAGGCCCGAAGTCGAGGACCGCCGTGTAGTAGGGCGAGCCGTCGAACTCGAGCGGGTCGCCCGGCAGGACCTCGAAGCCGAGCGGGGCGACGATCGGACCCCACGTCGCCACGTCCTTCAGGGTCGAGTAGATGCGCCGGAGGCCGGGCCGAAGCTCCATGTAGTAGCGCTTGAGGTCGAGCCACATGGCCGCCTGCACGGGCGAGGGTGACTCGCCGTACTCACGAGCGAGCATGAAGCGGCAGAACAGGACCCGTTGACCTCGCGGGATCGGCTGGGCCCGCAGGTGCTCCCAGCAGCGACGGGCGACCGGGTCGGCCTCGACGAGACGATGAGTGATGCGGTCGACCTGGCAGACGACGTAGAAGCCTGCGACACCACCCAGGCGATCGCGAGCCACCCGGAAGACATCGGGGGCATGTCGCCACCATGCGTCGACGACCGAAGCCGAGGCGGTTCCCTCGTATCGTCCGACGATCTCGGCGATCGGCCGGGCGTCACTCGGCGTCGCCGTCTCCACGGAGTACATGTGATCGCTCGTGGGGAAGAACGACTCACGGACGATCGGGTTCTGGAGGATGTACAGCAGGTCGGCGGTGTAGCGCCACATCTCCTGGCTCGTCGCGTGGGCGACCTCCTCGCGGAGCTGGCGCCAGGCAGCGCCGCGATACCGCCGGGAGCGGTCGGGATCGGACGACCGGAGGATCGCTGCCACGGCTTCGCGGACGGTGTCGTGCAGGAGGAGCCCGTCGTAGTCCGTCTCGACGAACGGGAGCCGCCGCAGACGATCGAAGGCGTCCTGTGGACCGGCTTCGGGCAGCATGGCCGCAAGGAGCGAGAGCGTCGGGCGGCGGATGACGGCGGCGGCATCGAGGGCCCCGCGAGTCAGCGGGTCGAGGCCCTCGAGGTACAGCTCCGTCAGCTCCTCCACGATCGCCTTCACCGTGACGGCATCCACGCTGATGTCGGGTCGCTCTGCCATTGCCGACGCGGCGAGCCTCAGGGACAGCGGATGCCCTCGCGCAACGTGGTTGATCCGGGCGGCATCCGACCTATCGACGCCGACCTGGCGGAGGAACGCCTCGGCGTGCTCGCGCGACAGGCTGCCGAGCGGGACGCTGCGGAACAGCCCTCCGAGCTCGCTCGGCCAGCCGGTCATCGGCGGGTCGCGGCCGGCGAGGACGATCCGCACGTTGTCGGTCAGCGCGACGACGAACGCCTGTCGCAGCCATGAATCCAGCATCCGGAGCAGCTCGTACGTGTCGAGAACCAGGACGACCCGGTCGGCAAGACTGCCGAGCCGGGCAGCCGCAGCCTCTGCGGTCGTGAGCTCGCCACCGATCGCGGCTTCGAGGGCGGCGAGGAATCCGCGTTCCGTCGGCTCGACCGCCCGGCAATCGAGACGCACCACAGCTGTGCCGCCGTCGCGCGCCTCGACAGCGAAGGCGTCGACGAGGGATGATTTGCCGACGCCGGCGATGCCGTACACGAACACGACGATCGGGCCATCCTCGCCCATCAGATGCCGGAGTACGGCCCTCTCGTCGTCGCGTCCGACGAGCTCTGTGGTCCGCTCTTCCATCAGCTGGCGAACGGTCCGGTTCATCGGATGAGTGTGGGCGCCATGTCAATGCGGCCGGTGCGTCGTGTCGATCATCCGGGGACGGCGATCATGCCCGACGTCACGCGGGTCGGACCCTCGATGATGTCGAAGTCCCGCGACGTGATGTCGGTGAAGTCCGGATCTGCCGCGATGGCCTTGAAGAGGTCGCTCTGGACGTACGCCTCCATCGCGGCTCGGTCGACCCAGGTGTAGACACCGCCGTACGTGTTCGTCCGCTCGTCGGCGAGCCAGACCTTCGAAAGCAGGCCGGGTATCTCGGAGAAGGCGGGCGCCGATTCCTCGCAGGTGCGGCGGTAGTCGGTGTCGCTCAGGTCCTTCAGCTTGAAGATGACGATCTGGACATGCACGGCGATCGTTCCTTTGGCTGACGTGGAGTGCGCGGCGGCCAGTCCCGCCTCAGTTGATCTTGTCGAAGCTGTACGTGCCGTCCCAGTTCCAGCCCTTCGTGACGGTGGAGCTCGCGGTCACGGTGACGCTCGCCTCGAACCCGGCGAATGAGCCGGTCCCGCCCGCGATCGTGCAGAGCCCCAGGCCATCCGCGAAGCCGAGGTAGCAGTGGCCGATCGCGCTGTTGCCGGCCCCGGACGTGAGGACGATGTCGCTGTTGAGCGCGGTCGCGCCGGCCGCCTGCCCGTAGACGATCTTCGAGCCGACCTTGATCGCGGGGACGTTCGAAGACGTGACGGTGCAGTAGCCGCCGGCGGCACCGGTGTAGGCCGTGCACTCCTTCACGACGTGGAGGTTGCCGTACCGTGGCGTCGATGCCAGCGCGGGTGGAGCGAGGGTCAGGACCGTCGCCCCGAGGAGGGCGGCCGCGGCGAAGGTGCTGGCCACCGAGGCGAACTTGCGAGTCGAGCGCATCTGTGTACCTCCCGGTGCGGGGCGGTCTCGCCATTGGCTCGGCACGATCCAAGGCGACCAGGTCGGGGACCGTGCGTCAACGCCTCCCGCGTCTATCCCGGTGACCGTATGGCCGCGGGGTCGTCGTGGGGTGAGCGCTCGATGAGAAGAAGATGAGTACGGCCTCGCCCAACGGCGCGGGCGTTGGTGCCAGCCCGGTTGACCCACGCGCATGCCCCTTGAGGCGCGCCGAGTCGGCGCAACCAGGCTCCGGCGGGATCGCAGCCCGTGTCGCCGCTCCACGGACCGACGACTCCCGCACCGGCGTCGTCGTTCGCGGCCTCAGCGGTGCCGTACACACGACTGCGCTCACGACCGGCGGTCGCTTCGACTCCGAGGCTCAGTGTCCCGAAGCGTTGCGGCAGCGACACGGCCCGGCTGAGAGGGGCAAGACCAGCCGCGCGGGCGTCCGACCGCTGTTGGCTGCGTGTCGTGCTGAGCACGAACCGGGGAAGTGGAGCCGGAGACGGGTCTCGAACCCGCGACATCCAGTCTGGAAGGCCACCGGCGCCTAGGCGCAACAGCATCGTGCTCAGGGGCCCGGGCGAAACGTGTCCAGTCATCGTGTCGTCGCGGGGGATGCTGGAGCCCTGGTCGTGGTCGGTCGCGATGACCGTGGTTGCCGAGACGTTACCGCCCCACCGCCTCGCCTGATATCTCGCGCTCGACCTTCATGCCGAACGCCTCTGGCCGGCCGGGGCGAGTCTTGCTGGAGTGATCGACGTCGACCGGGGGCGCCACCGGTGGCCGGCCTGACCCGTCTCATCGGTGGCGCGACCTGCCGCGCAAGCGGCGGGGCCTGAACGGGACAGTGCGCGCCTAAAATGAGTCGTATCACTGACCCAGACACCCACCTGCCGGATGGAGCGACAACATGAGCGGCGATCTCCTGCGCGACGTCCTGCCCATCGCCGACCGGCCCGTGGCCCCGTCCACCGCGTTGGACGCCAAGGATCCGGGCGCCACGTTCCCCCCGATCGAGCCGCTGCGGCCGCCGAAGGGCGCGCCGAACGTCCTCATCGTCCTGCTCGACGACGTCGGCTTCGGCGCCGCGGGCACCTTCGGCGGCCCGGTCGCAACGCCGACCGCCGACCGGCTCGCCGCAGGCGGCCTCCGCTACAACCGCTTCCACACGACGTCGCTGTGCGCCCCCACCCGGTCGGCGATGCTGACCGGCCGCAACCACCACGCCGTGGGCATGGGCGCCGTGCCGGAGGTCGCGACCTCGGCGCCGGGCTACAGCTCGATCCGGCCCAAGGCAGCGGCCCCGATCGCCGAGGTCCTGCGCCTCAACGGGTACAGCACGGCGCAGTTCGGCAAGTGCCACGAAGTCCCGGTCTGGGAGACGAGCCCGATCGGCCCGTTCGACGCCTGGCCGACCGGCGGCGGCGGGTTCGAGCACTTCTACGGCTTCATCGGCGGCGAGTCCAACCAGTACTACCCGGCTCTGTACAGCGGCACGACGCCCGTCGAGCCGCCTCGGAGCCCGGAGGACGGCTACCACCTCACCGAGGACCTGACCGACCACGCGATCACGTGGATCCGGCAGGCGCACTCGCTCGCGCCCGACAAGCCGTTCTTCGCCTACTTCGCTCCGGGCGCCACGCACGCACCGCACCACGTGCCCGCGCCCTGGAGCGACAAGTACAAGGGCCGGTTCGACGACGGCTGGGACGCCCTTCGCGAGCGGATGTTCGCCCGCCAGAAGGAGCTGGGCGTCGTGCCGCCCGACGCCGAGCTGACGGCCCGCCCGGCCGAGATCCCGGCCTGGGACGCGATGCCCGACGAGCTCAAGCCGATCCTGGCGCGGCAGATGGAGGTCTACGCGGGCTTCCTCGAGCACGTGGACCACCACGTCGGCCGCCTGATCGACGCGATCGAGGACCTGGGCGTCCTCGACGACACGCTCGTCTTCTACATCGTCGGCGACAACGGCGCGTCGGGCGAGGGCACGCTCAACGGCTCCTTCAACGAGATGTTCCTGTTCAACGGGGCGGCGGCCCTCGAGACGCCCGAGTTCATGGCGTCGCACATCGACGACTTCGGCGGGCCGGCGGCGTACAACCACTTCGCCGTGGGCTGGGCCCACGCGATGGACACGCCCTACCAGTGGACCAAGCAGGTCGCCTCGCACTGGGGCGGCACGCGCAACGGCATGGTCGTCCACTGGCCGGCGCGGATCGCCGCCCGGGGCGAGGTGCGGACGCAGTTCCACCATGTCATCGACCTCGCGCCGACGATCCTCGAGGCGGCCGGCCTCCCGGCACCGACCACGGTGAACGGCATCCCGCAGATGCCGCTCCACGGCACGTCTCTCGCCTACACGTACGACGACGCGGCCGCGCCCGACCGGCGGACGACGCAGTACTTCGAGTGCTTCGTCAACCGCGGCATCTACCACGAGGGCTGGACCGCCGTGACCCGGCACTCCACACCATGGGTGGTGGCGCCGCTGCCGCCGATCGCGGACGACCGCTGGGAGCTCTACGGGCCCGACGACTGGACCCAGGCGCACGACCTGGCCGCCGAGATGCCCGACAAGCTCGCCGAGCTCCAGGCCCTCTTCCTCGAGGAGGCGGCGAAGTACAACGTGCTGCCCCTCGACGACCGGCGCATCGAGCGGTTCAACGCGGACCTGGCCGGCCGGCCGCAGCTCATCCACGGCACGACGCAGGTCCTGTACGGCGGCATGCAGCGCCTGTCCGAGGCGTCGGTCATCAGCATCAAGAACCGGTCCCACTCGATCACCGCGGATATCTCGGTGCCGGAAGGGGGCGCGTCGGGCGTGGTCGTGGCCCAGGGCTCGGCGTTCGGCGGCTGGGCCGTGTACCTCGTCGAGGGCCGGCCGGCGTACTGCTACAACCTGTTCGGCCTGCGCCGGTTCAAGGTCTACGGCGCGAGCGCGATCCCGGCCGGCGAGCACCAGGTGCGTGCCGAGTTCGCGTACGACGGCGGCGGGCTCGCCAAGGGCGGAACCGTCACGCTGTACGTCGACGGAGAGCAGGTCGGCGAGGGCCGCGTGGATGGCACCGAGCCGATGATCTTCTCGGGCGACGAGACCACCGATGTCGGGGCCGATACCGGCACGCCGGTCAGCGACGACTACGACGCGGGCGAGAACGGGTTCACGGGCACGGTGCACCGGGTGGCGATCAGCATCGGCGCGGACGCCGAGGACCCGGACCACCTCGTCTCGCCGGACGACTGGTTCCGCCTGGTGATGGCCCGCCAGTAGCGTCATGCGCTCCGCAGCCACTCGCACGGCTCCGGCGGCTCGGCCAGGCGCGGCGTTACCGGAAGGTGGTTCGTCGCGGGGCAACCCGACTTGCGCCGGGTTCCGGGGCGGACCGCCGCGTTGGCCAGCAATGGAGGGACCTGCCATGGCGAGGCGGTCCCGGGCAGACGGCCGAAGCAGCCTGCCGCCATCGCTCGGATATCAGGCTGCGTGTCCTGCTGAGCGCGAAACCGGGGAAGTGGAGCGGGAGACGGGTCTCGAACCCGCGACATTCAGCTTGGAAGGCCGGGACGCCTGAGCGCTGTAGCACCGTGCTCAGAGGCCCGAGCGTAACGTGTCCAGTTGTCGTGTCGTCACGGGGGCGTGACGGAGACCGCCGTTGGCGCGGCGAATTGACCGGCCTGGTCCGATGAACGAGCCATGGCCGCGTCGAGTCGGGCGATGAACGACGCGGCTTCGAGCCGGACGAGGATCTCGCGGGCGGTCCCCGCGGCCGACCGAACCTCCGGGATCGGCCGGCTCCAGCAGCGTCGCCATGGTGATCCCCGTGAGCGCCTCGCGCCAGGGCGAGCCGAGGTCGCGCCAGCCCGCGAGCGCCTCCCGGAAGGCCGACATGGCATCTCCCGCACGCCCCTCGAGCGCCGCGAGCCCGGCCCGGATCGTCCGGCGGTTCATGTCGACGACGCGTCCATGTGCCCGGGTCGCGTCCAGGGCGGCGAGCGCGGCGGCCGCCCGCTCGCCGTCGCGCTCCCAGAGCGCGCAGATGGCGGCGTAGGGGGAGAACCAGCTCGCTTCGTCCGGGTAGATGTGCCCGACTTCTGTCGCTGCGTCGTAGGCCTCGGAGAGCCGGCCCGCCCCGAAGGCGACCCAGAAGCGCACCTCGGGAATCCAGTCGCGCCACGACTTCTCGTCCGAGCCGCCGAGAAACCCCTCGAGCCAGCGCCCTTCCCCGGCCAGATCCTCCCCACGCAGGGAGCCGATCATGAGACGACTCCACGTCAGAAACGCCCGCTCCACGTCCTCCGGCGCGGTCTCCACGGCTGTCTCGATCTCACCCTGCAGCCAATCCCAATCTCCCGTCTCCACGGCAGCCATCGTCGCGTTCACCAGCGTGAAGGCGTACCCGGCGCGATCGCCGAGTCTGGCGGGCTGGCCCTCCGTCAGCCGGGCGGGGATCACCATGGCCGGCGCCGTCGAAGACTCCGGTGAGACGGACGGTCGCCTGCGACTCTCGATCACCGTGACCGGGCTAGCACCCGGCGAAGTCGTCTCACTCAATGCCGCGGGCAGGTACGAAATCCTCGAATGGATCTGCGGGACCGCGCCCGAGCCGTGCGGCGACCTCGGCTGTGGGCCCAGCACCTCCCGCAAGACGGAGGGGACAGCCACGGCCGCCGCTCAGGCGGTCGCCGGGACCGACGGCACGGTCGCCGCCCGGGTCTCGCTCGTCGCCGCACCCCCTGCCGAGTCCTGCCCCACGGACCCCAGTTCGCCGTGGGCGGCGAAGCACGAACGATGGGAGAAGGTGAGCATCGCGGACTCCGCCCATGGCCTCATCCTGACCCCAGAGACGATCGACCGGGGCTTCACCTACTGACGCCGCGTCGCACCGGGCGTGGCACCGGGGCGTGGCACCGGGGAGCGGGACGCGACGTGCACTGGGCCATCCGGGTGCTCGTCGCGAACGCATCTGTCCCGTTCGCCAGCGCTACAGCAGGCGCTTCGGCCGCATCACCCGCTCGTCGAGATAGTCGGCCGTCCAGTTATCGTGTCGTGCTGAGCACGAACCGAGGAAGTGGAGCGGGAGACGGGTCTCGAACCCGCGACATTCAGCTTGGCAGGCCTCGGCGGCTGTGCGTAACAGCATCGTGCTCAGGGGCCCGAGCGAAACGTGTCCAGTTATCGTGTCGTCACGGGCCGGTTCGCGCATCGCCCGCGACACTCCGCGGGACGTCCGCGCTACGCCAGCAGGCTCCATTCCCTGAGCAGGGTGCGTGCGGCGCCGCTGTTCCCCAGGTGGTACACGGCGACGCTGGCCGGGTGGACGTCGAACGGGCCGAACGGCTCGGCCTCGATGACCTTCAGGTCGTCGAGCGTGGCGAACCCGACCGTGATGTGGGCGATGTACTTCCCGGGGCCGATCTGGTCGGGCACGTACCCATCAACCCAGTCGCGGGTGCTCTGGCTGATCTCCTCGCCCGGATCGGTCACGAAGGCCGCAGCGGTGCCTCGGGACCCGACGAAGGGCGTGACGGCCGCGAGGAGGCGCGCCTGGAGGTCGAGCACCTGCGGGCTGGGCTCGATGACGATGACCGCGAGGCCCTCGCCGGGCACACCCCAGTCCGCGTGCCGGATCGCGACGGCGCGATACGCGAGCGAGGCCGCATCGGTGGCGGCGATCGTCATCTCGACAGCGTCGTAGACCGTCGTGAGGTCCGCCGTCCGCACGTATCGCTGCACGGTCGTGATGTGGGGCTGGTGCGTCGCATCGAGCGCGAAGCCGGTGGGCACGCTCCGCCGCATGCGGGCGTTGAGCTCGCGTGCGCGTTCGAGCGTCTCCCTGTCGGGGTTGACGAGGATGTCGATGGCGGTGAGGTCGACCACGTGACTCGCTCCTCAGAAGATCGTCGCCCAGTCGTCCTTCATGCTCACGACGGTCCAGCCGCGATTCGCGGCCGCTCCGAGCGACCGCTCGGCGGCCTTCGTGTAGGCGTACTCGCGCTCCGGGTCGTCGTGGTCCACGAGCAAGGCGAACCTCGCGGTCTCGAGCATCTCGATGTCGACGTCCGCGTTCCCGCCCGCGAAGGCCGGCAGCCGGCCCGTCCGGGCGAAGATGTGCTCGGGCTTGCCCGGACCCAGGGCGAGGCCCCCGAGCAGCCGGTCGGTACGGACGATCCTCCCGTCCGCGTAGGTGTACTCCGGCGCGCTGCCGATGACGTCCTCGCGATAGATGCCCCAGGCCTCCTCGGCGAACACGCGCATGAAGTCGCGGCCGCCGCCGGAGCACACGAAGACCCGGAAGTCGTGCGCCTTGAGGTAGTCGAACAGCTCGAGCATCGGCCGGTAGACGAGATGCGTGTAGCCGACGCCGAACCGCGGCTGCGTGACGGTGTCGATCCAGTCGCGCACCTGGGCATCGAACACGTCCGGCGTCGAGCCGGCCCAGGACCGGCCGGCAGCGCCCTCCAGGGACGCCACGACCGTCGGGTCCTGCGTCACGAGGCCCTCGAAGAACGCGAGGTCCTTCTCGAGGATGGCCTTGTACGGCTGCCGGCTCGCGAGGGACGGGTCCGCCTGTGCCTCGGTGGTCCACGTCCGGAGCAGGAAGTCGAACTGGGGCGGCATGGGCTGCTCCACCCAGAGCGTGCCGTCGTTGTCGAACGTGGCGATCCGGTCGGCGGGCGCGATGTAGGCACAATCGCCGACCGTGGTCGCCGCCGTGACGAACCCGACGATCGCCGCTTTGGCGGTCCCCTCGTTCCACGAGGGCAGGACGTCAGTCATCGGACTCTCCGGCAGCCATGGCGGCGCAGCGCAAGGAGCGCGGTCCGCGACACGGACAGCGTACGTCGCGAGCCGCCGCCTATCTCGGAGGATGGTATGCCGGCAGAGTGTGGCCGAGCGCTTCAGCACTCGGTTCGGCATCCTCGACCCGTCGCGCAGAAGGCGGGCCACCCAGTTATCGTGTCGTGCTGAGCACGAAACGGGGAACTGGAGCGGGAGACGGGTCTCGAACCCGCGACATTCAGCTTGGAAGGCCGGGGCGCCGAAGCACTGTGACGGCGAGCGTGGGGACGCGAGCGGAGGGCGTCCAGTTTTGGTGTCTGGAGCGGACCCTCAATGGCCGGCCGTCGGACAGACCGGTAGGAGTCGCGAGCTCCCTTCATCGCCGACAGCTTCTCGATGTGCGGTGGTCGCGGGCCGCGGATTCCGCGACGGAGCGCGGCGCTTGGATGTCCTCGCGCATCTCGATCAGGAGGTCGCGCTGCGTGATCCCGGCCGCGCCAGGCTCGTCGCCGCTCACGGGGCGGTGACGGCGCGGGCGTACCCGGCGTCGCAACAGGCAGGGAGACCCGGTAGCCGGTGTGGATCAGACCGGCGTGCCGTAAGGCCCCCAAGGGTCGCGCCGGCGGGCCGCTACTCCTATTCGGCCGCTTGGGCCATGCGCTTGCGATGCGCGTGGGCGGGGTGAGGTCCCCTGCCCGATCAGCGTTTCGCGCGGGCCAAGTGTCCGACCCCGACCTCACGCGCTGCGGCCACGGCGGCCGCGACGCCGTCGGTCCAGGGGCTGCCGTGTCCAGGCAGCAGCCAGTGCGCCTCGAGCCGCTCGATGTTCGCCAGGGATGCAAGGGCCACGTCGGGGTCGGCAGCGAAGGGACAGATCTGCGGACCGTGCCGCTCGCTGATCACGGCGTCCGTCGCCAACGCATCGCCGACGAAGACGGCGTCGTGTCCCGGCGCGTACAACGTGACGCTGCCGGGCGTGTGTCCTGGTGTGTGGATGACATGCAGCGCGCCCGGCACGTCGAGCGTCGTGCCTGGGTCGAAGGTGCCGACCGCCGTCAGAGCCTTGGTTCGCATCGCGCCGTGACGGATGAGCCACAGCATGTAGCGCAGCAGGGAACCGAGCTTGCGCTCGCCCATGCCGGCGCTCGGGTTCCCGACCTCGCCCTGTGCCAGCGCCCGGTCGAGCACGTGGATGCTCACGGGCACGTCGTGCTCCACTCGCAGCCGCTCGGCGAACCCGCGATGGTCGTCGTGGCCATGGGTCAGCACGAGCGCCTGGACGTCCTCGATCGTCCGGCCCATGGCCGCGAGCTCGGTCGTCAGGTCGGAGTAGTAGGCGGGCACGCCCGCGTCGATGATCGTGACCGCTCCGGCTTCCTCGAGGAGGTAGCAGCTGACGATCTCCTCGCCGAGCCGATGCAGCGATGGGGCGAGTCGCATGGGTCGGACCTCCTGTCAGGCGCCTGCCGGGATGTTCCGTCGCATCCGCTCCACCGCTTCGGTCTTCGGCGTCAGCTCGGGCCGGAGTCCGGGTGGCAGCACCTGGCCGGTGCACCAGGCCTCGACCATCCGGATGTGGAGGTCCGGCGCCCTGCGTTGCCAGCAGTGATCCAGGCCGGGTGCGTACCAGGCCTCGGCATGGGGCATGACCGCGGCCAGCGCGGCGTCGGGCGGCCGCACGTAGCCCTCCCTCTCCCCGGCGACGAGCAGGGTCGGGCATGGGGCCTCGGTCACGGCGTCGAAGCCTTCCATGCACTGCCGCACGGCGCGCCAGTACGCCGTGCGAGACGCGAGGCGAAGGTCCGCTGCGTCCACGATGTCCCGATACAGCGCCCGCACCGGCCGGGTGTGCAGGAACGGCACCATCAGTGCGTAGAACCCGAGCAGCAGAGTCCTCACCAGGCCGCCCGGCCAGGCGATCAGTGTGCCGTCCGAGACCACGCGGTCGACGCGGTCGGGGTGCCGCCGGATGAGGACCTGGGCGAGATTGGCACCCCACGAGATGCCCACGACGTGTGCGCGTCCCGCGGGCACCCGCCTCTCGATGAGCACGGCGATGTCATCGACCAGGCGCTCCTGCGAAGGCAGCGGCAGATGGTTGCTCCGACCGTGGCCGGGCAGGTCCGGAGCCAGACAGTGGAAGGCTGGGAGGCCCGCCATATGCCCGCGCCACTCCCGGCAGCTCTGGCCTGCGCCGTGAAGGAACACGATGGCTGGAGAGCCCGGAGCCCCCGACTCCTCCACGTACATGCCGACCGGATCCGTCGACGGCTTCATCTCGTCGCCTCCTCCTGGCGCGGTCGCGCTGCGATCGCGCCAGGGTCCTCAGCCGGGCTGCGGCTCCAGCACCACGACCGCCGGTTCGCGCGACAACTGGGCGGTGTAGGCATCCATGTCGGCGATCTCGGCCACGCCCGACCGCTCTCCCAGCTCGCGCCAGCGCGCCCAGAGGCGCGCCCGCTCCTCGCCCTGCGCCGCGCGCGCCCTGACCTGCCGAGATCCGTCCTTGAGCTCGACGATAGCGTCGGGATGCGCCTGGAGGTTGAGCCACCAGGCGGGCTCGGCATCCGCCCATGCGTTCACGGCCAGCGCGACCAGGTTCCGGCCGTCATCGAAGTAGCCGAGCATCGCGTGCCGCTTCTTGCCTGTTCTGCGCCCGGTCGTGGTGAGGCACATGTGACCCCAGCGGGCGGGAGTCGGACGCGAAAGCCCGAGCCTCCCGCCCGTGAGCCGATGGCCGGCGAGGTGGACGACTCCGAAGGCACGGATCATCCGGTGGGAGGGCGGCCGCGGCGTGCCGGCGCGGCGGTCCCCGGTCAGGTGCGTGCTCACCGTGGCGCCGCCCCGACGAGCTCTGGCGTCTCGGCGACCTCCGCGGCGGGGATCGCCGCGCGCTTCGCGCCACGGACGAACTGAAGGCCCAGCTTGGTCGGCATATCGGCCACGGAGACGTCGGCGAAGCCGGCCTCCTCCACCATCCGCCGCATGTCATCCACGCTCCACTGCCACTGGCCGAACGCGTCGATCTTGCCCGACCGGCCCCACTTGTCGGCCTGCTTGTCGATCGTGAGCACCAGCCGTCCGTCGGGACCGAGGACCCGATGCATCTCGCTCAGGGCTTTCGGGGGATCGGGGACGAACTTCAGGCAGTTGACCGAGGCGACGACGCTGAAGTGGCCGTCCTCCCACGGCAGCGCCATCGCATTGCCAAGGACGATCTCGGCCGTTCCAGCGGAGATGCGGTCGGCCAGCCGCTTCCTGGCCATGTCCACCTGGATCTCCGATGCGTCCAGGCCGGCGACGTGGCGGACGTGGGAGGCGTGCTCGACGAGCAACCCCGCGGAGCCGCAGCCAACCTCAAGCAACGAATCGTCGGGCCGGAGGTCCAGCTGCCCGGCCACCATCGCATAGAGGGGCCGGGCGACCTTCGGCAGCAGCCGAGCGCCGACCCACCCGAGCGGACCGCGCGGCACCCCGAAGAACGGCAGCCAGAACGATCTGCGCAGTCCCATCGCGCGGCCCTCCGTGCGCGAGCGGGTCGGTCTCGCCAGTGGCTCGGCGCGGTCCCGGCGGCCGGAACGTGGGCCGCGCGTCAGAGCCTCCCGCTCGCCCGTCATGCTCGGCCGTCGGGCCACGCGTCGCCAGTGCCGTGCGTCGTCGGGGACGGCAGTCAGCCGTCCGCCGGACGCCTCGCCGAGCCGCGCTGGCCCGCTGCCCCGCACGAAACGGCCCCGGTCGCCCGTCTCGGGGCAGGCCGGAGCCGTCCTGCTTGTCGTCTTCCAGCTGGAGACCTGCCGCCTACACGGGTTTGGCGGCTCCCAGGTCGGGACCGGTCACCGGTCGCCGGCCGGGCAGGCCCTGCTCCGCCGTCTTGGGCCACTTCCAAGCGTGCCAGACGATCAGCAGCCCGGCAAGGATCAAGGTCGCCGTGAGGACAGGCCCACCGCTGATCGCGGGCTCCTTGCTCACGGACTCAGCCAGATCCCACGTCCACATCACAGCGGCGAGAGCACCCACGATGCCGTTCGCCAAGCGGTCGACCGGATCCCTCAGCGCCAGCGTGAGGAAGGCCATCGCCAGAGGCAGGAGGACGAACAGCCCGACCATCAGGGCCAGCATCGTGGCGTCCATCGCCTCGCCCTCGAGTTGCCCGGTCGCGAGGTACTCACTCAGGACGTCCGCCGGCATAACGACAGCGAAGAAGGCGGCCAGCGTGCCGACAGCGAGGAAGATCCACAGTGTCGATACCCTGAGCCTCCACGTCAGCAACTCCACGAGACCCTCCTGGGACGCCGTCGTGCGGGTCGGTCTCGCCAGTGGCTCGGCGCGGTCCCGGCGGCCGGGGTGTGGGCCGCGCGTCGATGCCTCCCGCTCGCCTCCCGAACGTGCGCCAGACGAGGCTCGGCCGCCAGTGCCGGTCGTCGTCGGGGACCGCAGTCGGCCGTCCGCCGGGCGTCGCTGGGCAGAGACCAGCGAGAGGAGGAGCCATGCGGCCCCGACCAGGATCAGCACGACGACCGCGAAGGAGCGTGCCGCCTCGAGGTCCGGCGCAGGGCCGAGCACGATGACGATCGACGCGAGGACCATGGTGCCCAGGGTGAGCATGGAGGCTGCCCAGTCGGCCGCGGCGCACCATCGCGTCCGCGCTGCCGTCCAGCCTGCTGCCAAGGTCGCCCGGTAGACGGTCGTTCCGGCGTTGACGACGATCGCGAGAGGGTGCCAGTCGAGACCGTCAGGGTTGCTCAGGCTTCGACCGGCGAGGAGTGCTCAGTGTTCGGGCGGCGTCGACACCGTAAGCGGGGCGGAGGCAAGCCACAACGGCGCCATACGGTCGAGAATCTGCGCGGCTGCGTGTCTGCGAGCGTTGTGGCGGCACTCTTCGGCGGCTCAGCGGAACGGAACGAGCCGTGCGGATGTCCAGTGATCGCAGGCTTAGTGTCGCCATGACCACGGAACCGAGGAACTGGAGCGGGAGACGGGTCTCGAACCCGCGACATTCAGCTTGGAAGGCTGACGCTCTACCGACTGAGCTACTCCCGCCCGCCGACGGCCCGTCGCGCACGACGGACGTCGCCTTCACCGTACCACGGCGTCGCGTCGGGACGCCCCGTGGCGCGTTCGGCACGGCGTCGCGTCGCGGAGGGCCGCGGAGGGGCCGTTTGCGGCGCGCCGCGCGACGTGCCACGCTGCCGCGGACGGTGGGGGCTGCAGGAGGCCCCACGCAGGAGGGACGCCGGTGACGCAGGAGCAGCGGTCGCTCGACGAACGCCCGATCGGGGTCACGCTCATCTCGATGCTCGCACTCGTCTGGAGCGTCGTCGCCTTCTTCGAGGCGTTCACGATGTTCCCGTCGGCCACCGTCTCCAGCCCGGTCGACCAGGGCCTCGACACGGGACCGTTCGGCTCGATCATCGGGGTGGGCGGCCTCGTGGGCGCGGTCCTGTACTTCCTCGTCGCCTTCGGCCTGTGGGACCGGCACCGCTGGGCGTGGTGGCTCGCGATCGCCATCGCGGCGCTCCACATCGTCGGGAACGTGGCGGGCTACGTGGTCGGCGGCCCCACCGTCGCGATGGCTGTGGCCGGGTCGATCGCGCCGGCGATCATCCTCGTCTACCTGCTCATGCCCGGCGCGCGACGCACCTTCAGCCGCTGAGAACAGCCAGCGCGGCAGGCCGTGCCTCCGCGCCTCCTCGACCCTACCGGCGGAGCCACCCCGGGAGCGGCAGCTCCGTCCCCGCGCCAGCGGGTGATCTCCTCGGTCGCGACGCGGCCGTAGAAGTTGAGGAAGTGCGCCCCGAGCTCCTTCAGGCGCTCGACGGCGCGCCCGCGCAGCGCGCCGTCCGATGCGTGGACCGCGACGACCGCGCGGCCGTCGCGGAGCGCGGCGAGGTAGAGCGCGAAGTCGGGCTGCTGGTCCATCGTCATGAAGCGGACCGCGCTCATCGCCTTCTGGACGAGGCTGTCCGCCGCGAGGAGGTCGAGGCGGTCGTCCGCGCCGTCGCCCGCGAGGACCTCGACGTCCTTCGAGGCGACGCCCAGGCGACGGAGCGCGGCGACGGCCGCGGGCCCGTCCTCGGGCCGGTCGATCACGCCGAGCAGGTGGTCCGTGGGGTACCGGAAGGAGCGACGGACGCCGGACCGCCGTGTCCGCCGCGACGGCGTCGGCCGCCGCCTCCTCGGCGGCGGACTCCGCGGCGAGGCGCGCACGCTCGGACGCGTGCTCGGCTGCGTGCGGGTCGCTCATGCGGCTCCCTCCGGCCCGTCGGCCGCCACAGCGGCGGCCCACGCGGCCCGCTCGCGCATCCACGCGGCGAACGTCGCGAGGATCGCGATCCGGTCGTCCGACCCCAGCCCGCGGGCGAGCGGGACCGGGAAGAAGGCGACGAAGACGGGCGCATCGCCCTCCGCCGTCCATGCGCCGACGAACGGCGCCAGCTTCACGTCGACCAGCTCGCGCCGGTTCAGGCGCGAGGCGAGCTCCGCGGCGTCGTCCGCGGACGCGGGCGCGGATGGGGAGCCGGAGCCGCATCGCGAGCCCGGCGCCGTAATCCGGATGGCGGTCACCGAACGAGATGCGCAGGAGCGCGGTGCCCGGGCGCGGCCCGGCGCCGTCCCCCGCGAACGCCGCGAGCCAGGCCGCCTCGTGCGCGCGGGCCGGGTCGGTCCGCTCGCGCCGGGCCGCGTCCACGAGCGCGCGGGTCCGGTCGCGGTCCGGAGGTCGGGCATGAGCCCGTCGCCGTTCGCCGCGGGAACCTCCGCGGTGAGCGCGTCGGGCCGTGCACGGCGAAGGGCAGGATCCCGAGATCGCCGCGGACGAGCGGCCGGAGGTCGCCCTCCGTGAACGGCGTGGAGCGGTCGCCCGCCGCCGCGAACGCCGCGCCGGCGTCCACGAGCTCGTCCGGCTCGGTGCGCGCCCCCGAGGACGGGTGGTGCGGACGCGCGATCTCCCCGCCGACCTCGGCCCGGAGGGCGTCCACGCTCGACTCGGCGATCGCGGCCTGGAGGCCGCTGGCCGAGTAGACGAGCGGGTCCAGCCACGCGTCCCCCGCATGGCACCAGATGTCGGTCGCGAGGACGACGGTCCCGCGCGTCCGGGTCCCACACGAGCCCGTCGACCGCCGCCCGCGCGTTCTGGGCCGCGATCAGCCGCGCGACCTCCGGGGTCGCCGGGACGTCGCGCAGGAGCGGGGTCGTCGTGCGCACGCGGACGGCGGAGAGGCCGTGCAGGACGACCGGGGTCCCCACTCGACCGTCAGCGCGAGCCGGCCGGGCCACCACGTGAAGCCACGGTCCGCTTCGACCGTCCACTCGGGCTGCGCGCCGAGGTGCTCGCGCAGGACCGCGAGGATCCGCGGTCCCTGGTCGGCGCCGTCGGCGAGGACGGCGTCCGCCTCGGTCGGGTCGGCGCCCGCGGGCAGGGCGGGCGTCCGGGCAGCAGCGAGGGCTCGAGCGGGCGGGCGGGGTCGGCGCCGGCGAACGTCTCGGCGAGGGCGCGGGCATCGACCGACGTCATCGGACCTCCGGAGGGCGGATGGGGCGGCCACAGGGTACCGCGGGTCGGCTAGGCTGCGCCGGGGGACGACCGAGGAGGGACCGATGGCGGGGGCGGACGGGGACGCGATGAGGGCGAACGCCGCGACGGGGGCGGCGATGACGGCCGAGCGGGACGCAAGGGTGCTGCGCGCCCTCGTCGGCGCCGACGTGGAGGTCCCGCTCGTGACGGGCGGGACGCGACGCTACGTGAACCTCGACATCGCGGCGAGCGCGCCGGCGCTCCGCGCGGTCGCGGACGGCGTGGCGGAGATCCTTCCCTGGTACGCGAGCGTCCACCGCGGCGCCGGCTTCAAGAGCCGCGTCTCCACCGAGCTGTACGAGCGCGCCCGCGAGGCGATCCGGGCGTTCGTCGGCGCGCGGCCGGACGACGCGGTCGTCATCACCCGCAACACGACCGACGCGATCAACCTCTCGCCAGCTGCCTGCCGGAGGGGACGACCGTCCTCGTCTTCGCGGTCGAGCACCACGCGAACATGCTCCCGTGGCGGCACGGCACGCGCCACGGGCGCGTCCGCTACCTTCCGGTCCCCGCCTCCCCGGACGACCTCGTCGCGATCCTCGACGCGGCGCTGCGCGAGGAGCGCGCGGGCGGGACCGCGCCCGACGGAGTCCCCGCGCGCCGGCGCGGGCCCGATCCTCGTCTCCACGACCGGCGCCTCCAACGTCACCGGCGAGATCTGGCCGATCGCGCGCATCTCGGCGACCGCCCACGCGCACGGCGCGCGCTTCATGGTCGACGCGGCCCAGCTGGCGCCCCACCTCCCCGTGGACATGACGCGCGACGGGATCGACTACCTCGCGATGTCCGGGCACAAGCTCTACGCGCCGTACGGCGCCGGCGCGCTCGTCGGCCGGCACGACTGGCTGGAGGAGACCGAGCCGTTCCTCTGGGGCGGCGGGGCGGTCCGGTTCGTCACGCTCGACGACGTCATGTGGGCTCCCCTCCCCGACCGGCAGGAGGCGGGCTCCCCGAACGTCGTGGGCGCGGTCGCGATGGGGATCGCCTGCGAGACGCTCGCGGCGATCGGGATGGAGGAGGTCGCCGCCGAGGAGCTCGCGCTCCATGCGCTCGCGGTCGAGCGCCTCGCGGCGATCGACGGCGTCCGCGTGCACCTCACGTGGGGGCTCGACCAGCCGCACATCGGCCTCGTGACGTTCGCGGTCGACGGCTTCGAGCACGGCCACGTCGCCGCGATCCTCAGCGCCGAGCACGGGATCGGCGTGCGCCACGGCTGCTTCTGCGCGCACCCGCTGATGCTCCACCTGCTCCACCTCGACGACAGCGTCGCCGCGACGATCCGCGCGGAGCTGCGCGCGGGCCAGGACCCGGCCCTCCCCGGCGCGATCCGGATGAGCTTCGGGCTGGGCACGACCGCGGCGGACGTGGAGGCGGTCGCCGGCGCGCTGGCCGCGATCGCGTCCGACGGGCCGCGCTGGACGTACGCCCTGAGCGGGACGACCCACGAGTGGGAGCCCGACCCGGACCCGCGCCCGTGGCCGGACCTCCCGCTCGTCGCGCGCGGCCCGCATCGCACCACGGCGGGCGAGGCCTCGTAGGCACGATCGGGCGGCCGGACGGGCCGACTTCCGGCCCTTGTCCGCGCAGATCCGCCGGGTGACCCTCGAGCACGTCGCGCGTCCCGTCGAACCGGGGGTCGGGGATGCGAAGGATCCGCCTGGCCGCGGCTCTCTGTGTGCTTGCTGGTCCTCGCGACGGCTCCGCCCGGAGCCGCCGCGACCCGCATCCGCTCGATCTCCGTCGCGCCGTCCTTCGTCACTCTGAGCGTCGGCGCCACGCAGAGTCTCGCCGCTACGGCACGCACGAGGGACGGGCGCGCGACCTCCGCCGCGGGCGTGCACTGGACGTCATCGGATGCGACGATCGCGACGGTCGGAGCCGCCGGCGTCGTCGCCGCGGTCGGTCCCGGGACGGCCACGATCTCTGCGACCATCGGGAGTGTCTCGGGACGCGCGTCGGTCACCGTCCAGCCTGCATTCACGACGCGCGGCTACCAGGACGGCTCGCTTCTCGTCCTCGAGAACATGGCCGGATCGGACGTCGTCCGGATCGGCGTGGACACGACCCTCGGCGCCGCCGTCGCCCTCTTCTCGCTCAACGGGCAAGCGACGTCGTCGCGAAGGCCGGATGGGGCAGCCACCTCATCGCGGTCGGCCTCTACGACGGCGACGGCAAGTACGACGACTGCCTCGGCTGCTCGGGCGCGATCGGCTGGAACCCGACCGAGTCGTGCGACATCTACCGGCACGGGAGCCCGATCCTCGAGCAGAGCGTCACGGACGGCTCGATCTACGTGAAGAGCGCCGCTGCGGAATGGTCGCCCGGACGACAAGGGCGGTGGACCCGACAAGGTGGTCGCCTCGGACCTGGTCGTCGAGCGCTGGATCACGCCGGTCCCGAACCACCCGTACGTCTTCCAGGAGCGCTACCGCCTGACGCACACCGGAACCGACAGCCACGCGGAGGCGAACAACGCGATCGCGAGCTACGAGATCAGTGCCGACTACAGCAGCTGGGTCTACTACACCGGGAAGAAGCCCGGGACCGGCGGCGCACTGACGACGGTCGGACCGGCCGACCTCCCGCTGTGGCCCGCGGCCACGCGGATCCGCTGGCTCTCGGAGTTCTGGGGCGGATGGGCGGACGCGCAGGGGTTCGGGTTCGCGGCCTATGCACCCCAGGGCGGCCCACCGGCGACCGCGTCGCGGGCCGAGATCAGCCCGACGGACCGCGTGTCGGTCTTCTCGTTCCTCACGCCGTACAGCTTCTCGCCCGGAAGCATCGTCGACTTCACGACGTTCCTCATGCTGGGCCAGATGCGCACGCTCCAGCGCGAGACGTACGACATCGCGCGGCGGCTCGGGCCGTTCCCCGATACCGCCCCGCCGGAGGGAGCCGTCGAGCTCGTGCGGTACCCGAAGGGCGTCCGCACCGTCGTGCCGCAGGGCGCGACGATCTCCGGCACCGTCCCGGTCGAGGGGTTCGCATTCGACGGCCGCGGCGGCCGCACGACCGTCGGGCTCTACGTCGACGGGAAGCGCGTCGCGTCGGGCGTCGCGAACCTGCGGCGTCCCGATGTCAGCCGACTACTTCGGAGGAGGCCCCCCGGTCACGAGCGCGTTCGCCTTCATGCTCGATACGACGAAGTTCACGGACGGCGAACACGTCGTCCAGGTGAAGGCGCGGGATGCCGGCGGGAACGTCGGCGTGTTCGCGAGACGCGTGGCGACGTTCGACAACTGACGGGCGGCCGCTCCCTGCACGGCGCGACCGCCCGCCTCGTAGGGCCGCCCGCCTCGTGCCGGCCGACGCGCCGAGGCCGCCGGCCCGTCGGCCGGCGGCCTCTGCCCTCGTCCCTGGGGCGGATCCGCGGATCAGGACTCCGGTTCGGCCGGCATGGGCGCCGGCGGCGTCTCCACGTGCACCGGCCCGGGACCATCGTCGCCCGGCGTCTCCGGCGTCTCCGGCGCCTCGGCGCGAAGCCCCGCGCGGACCTTCTCGATGCGCCCCTTCGCCCGGCCGACCTCCTCCTTCACCCCGGCGAGGACGGCCTCCTTCGTGCTGGCCGCCTCGCCGACGACGGCGTCGATCTCCGCCTGGTCCTCGTCGAGCATCGACTCGCGCTCCGCGAGCTCCTTGTCCATCTCCATGACCCGCTCGGCCCACCACCCGTCGGGCGCCGTCATCGCGTCGCGCCCCTCGAGGCGGGTGCGCTCGGCGCGCTCCCGCAGGCCGAGGAGCATCCGGCGGAACATGACGAAGCTGCCGGGCTCGAACCCGAGGATCATCGGGAGCTGGCGCAGCCCGGCGGCGGATCGGGTGGCCGACTCCGCGTCCCAGTCGGCGAAGCGGGCGCGACCCCGGAACACGAGCCGCGTGCCCGCCGCGGGCGTGGGGAGGAGCTCGAAGCAGAACGAGCCCGCGCCGATCTCGATCCTCCGCCTCGAGCAGGAGCAGGCGGTCCGGCTCGAGCGCGACGACGGGCAGGTCGAACGCGCCGAAGGGCATCGAGTCCCCGACCTTGAGCCCCTGGAGCTCGGGGACGATGAGCTCCACCGAGTGGACGTCGAGGCCGAGCCGCTTCTCGATCATGTCGTAGCTGTAGAAGCCGGCCCGCCCGACGCCCATCTGCACGAGCCACGGCCACACGTCGGCCGGCGGCGCGTCGATCGTGACGCCGTAGGTCACCTGCCAGCTCGGATCCGTGACGACCTCGTCGCCCGGCATCGGGGCGGCGAGCTCCTCCTCCGTCGCGCCCCAGCTACGGAAGACCGGCCGGACCTTGCGCGCGTAGTAGACCGCGACCCCGGTGGCCGCGAGCGAGAGCGCGAGGGACAGGGCGACCGCTCTGCGTGCCTTCATCGGTGGACCCTCCTGCCGGCGGGGCCGGCGAATCGGTATGAGTCCCCGACAGTTCCGCCGGGCCCCCGGCCGCGGCGAGGGCCTTCCGTCACCCCGGTCGCTCCCGGCTCCCGCGTCAGGTGACCCCGGCGCCCGCCGCCGGATCGACCGCGAGGACCCGGGGCGTCAGGCCGGTGCGCGTCGGGTACTCATCGAGCACTGCGCCGCGAGGGCATCCACCGCGTCGCGGCGCACGAGGTTCACCGTGCAGCCGCCGAACCCCGCCCCGGTCATGCGGGCGGCGACGACGCCGGGCACCGCTCCGCGATCTCGACCAGGGCGTCGAGCTCCGGCGAGCTCACCTCGTAGAGGTCGCGGAGCGACGCGTGGCTCTCGGCGAAGAGCCGCCCGACCACCTCGAGGTCCCCGCGTCCCAGCGCGGCGACCGTCCCTCCACGCGGACGTCCTCGCGCACCACGTGCGCGCAGCGTCGGAACGTCTCGTCGTCCAGGACGCCCCGGAGCCCTTCGAGCATCGTCGGCGTGACGTCGCGCAGCGCCCGGACCGGGAGCCCGCGCCCGGCGAGGACCGCGACGGCCCGCTCGCACTGCGCTCGGCGGGCGTTGTACTCGCTCGCCTGCAGCTTGCGCTCCGACCCGGTGTGGCAGACGACGAGGACGTGGTCGGCCAGCGGGAGCGGCACCGCCGGTGGTCGAGCGACCGGCAGTCGAGCAACACGGCGCCGTCGGCGCGGCCGCACGACGACGCGAACTGGTCCATGAGGCCGCACGCGACGCCGACGTACGCGTTCTCCGCACGCTGGCAGATGCGCGCGAGCGTGAGCGGATCCACCGCCGGGTCCGTGGCCGGCGACAGCGCCCAGGCGGAGGCAAGCTCGAGCGCGGCCGACGAGGAGAGCCCCGAGCCCTGCGGGAGTGTGCTCGCGAGAAGCCCGCGGAAGCCGCGGAGCGGGAGGCCGGCCTCGTGCATCGCCCAGGCCGTGCCGGCGACGTAGTCGATGAACCCTCCGCGGCGCTCGCGACCGCCGACGACCTCGTCGAGATCGACGCCGGCGCGCTCACCGGTCGCGTCGAGGACGATCTCCACCCGACGGTCGTCGGTCGGCACGAGCGCGATGCGGATCTCCAGGTCGATCGCTGCGGGGAGCACGAGGCCGTCGTTGTAGTCCGTGTGCTCGCCGATGAGGTTCACGCGTCCCGGCGCCCGCACGACGACGACGGCCCGGGGTCGGCGGCGGCAAGCGGCTCGACGGCCGCGAGGCGCGCGCGCAGGCGGACCGGGTCGAGCGCGACGGTCCACGGCCGGGCGGGCGCCGCCGTGCCGGCCCCTCCGGGCGGGGTCATCGCACACCTCGATTGGTCCAGACCTATCGCCGGATCCTGCCGTACACTCCGGGGACAGGCTCTCACACCGGAGGATACCCGCGCGAGTGGGCAAGGAACCGCTCCATTCGATCGTCGCGAGCAGGGCCGAGGCACGGATCCGGTCGGGCGAATGGGCGCCCGGCACGCGACTGCCGCCGGAGCGCGAGCTCTGCCGCGTGCTCGACATCAGCCGCGCCACGCTCCGCCAGGCCCTCGCGGAGCTGGAGCAGCGCGGGCTCATCACCCGCCACCAGGGCCGCGGCACGTTCGTCACGCGCCCGCCGGTCGCCGCCGAGATCTCCGGCTTCTTCACCGTCGCCGCCGCCCTCCGCGCGCGCGGGATGCAGCTCGCCACCCGCGTCCTGGCGGTCGAGATCGAGGACGCCAGCCGGCAGCTGGCGCAGGACCTCGGCTGCCTGCCCGGCGACCCGCTCCTCCGGCTGGACCGGCTGCGCTCGGTCGAGTCGGAGCCCCTCATGCTCGACTCGACCTGGCTCCCCCTCGCCCGCTTCCCCCGCCTCGAGGCGCACGACTTCGCGGGTCGCTCGCTCTACGACATCCTGCGCGAGGACTACGGCTGCGAGCTCGAGAGCGCGCTCGAGTCGTTCGAGCCGGTGGTCACGACGCCCCGGGAGGCCCACCTGCTCGGCGTCCCGCGCCACGCGCCGGCCCTCCTGCTCCGCCGCGTCGCGTTCGACCACGCCGGCGTCCCGGTGGAGATGAGCAACTCGCTCCTCCGCGGCGACCGCTCGCGGTTCCTCCTCGAGCGCCGGTACCACGACGTGTGGGCGGCCGAGCCCGGCGGCGGTGGCCGCGACGGCAACGACGCGCGCCGCGCGCGCCCGCGACCCGCCGACGCCGCCGACCGCACCGGCATCGACGCGTCCATCGTGCGCGAGGCGCTCCTCCCCACCCGCGGCTGACTGAGGCCCGGGGGCCGCGCCTCGGCGTCGCGTCGCGCCCCGCCGACCCCTCCGCGAGCGGGAGCGCGAGCTCGAACCGCGCGCCGCCCCCGGGCGCATCCGTCACCGACAGCGTCCCGCCGTGCATCTCGACGATCCGCCGGGCGATCGCGAGCCCGAGGCCGCTCCCGGACCCGCTCGACGCCTCTCGCCGGGGAGCCGGGCGAACGGCTCGAAGATCGCCTCGCGCGCGTCGGGCGGGATCCCCGGCCCCTCGTCGTCGACCCGGAGGACGCCCGTCGGCCCCGCCCGGACGACGCTCGCGCGGACCGTCGTCCCGGCCGGGCGCATGCCGGCTGGCGTTGTCGATGAGGACGAGCAGCGCCTGGATCAGCCGGTCCGGGTCCACGTCCACGACCACCGGCGGCCCGGCGGCGGGGCCTCGAGCGCGACGCCGCGCTCGGCCGCGAGCGGCCGGGCCCGGGCCGCGGTGTCGGCGACGAGCGCGAGAGGTCGACGGGCTGCCGGTCGAGGACCAGCGTCCCGCGGTCCGACGCGTCGAGCGCGAGCAGGTCGTCCACGAGCCGCCCGAGCCGGTCGGCCTCGGCGACCATGTCGGCGACGAGCGGCCGCCCGCCCTCGGTCACGAGGCCCTCGCGCTCGAGCACCTCCGCGGACGCCCGGATGATCGCGGCGGGCGTGCGGATCTCGTGCGACGCGTCGGCGACGAACCGGCGCTCCGTGTCGAAGGCGGCGCGGATCGGGACGAGCGCGCGGCCGACGACCACGACGGTGACGACCGCCGCCCCCAGGAGCCCGAGGAGGCCCACGATGACGACGGTCAGGACGATCGTCTGGATCTGCCGGTCCTGGAGCGTCAGGACGTAGCCCGACTGGACGTAGCCGACCGTATGCCGCCGCCGTGACGGGGACGGTCAGCAGCCGGACGCGCGTCCCGCCCTCGTCCACGGTCCGCAGGTCGCAGCCGTGGACCGCGCGGCAGCCACGGCGTCCTCGTCCGGGAGCTCGGTCAGCGGGACGCGGCCCGGGTTGGCGACGAGCGCTCCGTCCGGACGCGAGGACGAGGTGGAACGTGTCCGACTCGGCGGGCGGGCGCTCGCCTGTCTCGTTGTCGCCGCCGCTCCCTCGTCCTCGGAGCCGCCCCCGGCGCCGCCGCCGCCGACGGCGCCGTCGAGCCGCGCGACGAACGCGGCCGACGACGCCTGGAGCGCCCGGTCCGCCTCGTCGTCGAGCACGCGGACCGCCGCGAGGGCGATCGCCGCGCCGATGGCGAGGACGAGCGCCCCGACGAGGACAAGGACGACGACGGCGAGGCGGCGACGCGTCCGCGCGAGCAGCCGGGCGTGCGGGTCCGCCGTCGTGCGCGCCCGGCCCCGCGTCCCTGCGCTCATGGCGCGCCCCGCAGCGAGTACCCGACGCCGCGCACCGTCCGGATCAGGTCGGCGCGGTCCAGCTCGCCGAGCTTCCGGCGGAGGTACGAGACGTACAGGTCGACGACGTTCGAGTAGACGTCCGGCTCCGCACCCCAGACCGCGTCGAGGATCTGCTGCCGGGTCACCACCCGGCCCGCGTTGCGCATGAGGTACGCGAGGAGCGCGAACTCGCGCGCCGAGAGGTCCACCGCGGCCCCGCCGACCCGCGCGACATGGCGCTCCTCGTCGAGCTCCAGGTCCCCGACCGCGAGCCGGGCGTCGCCGGCCGGCGTCGCACGCCGCGCGAGCGCGCGGATCCGCGCGAGCAGCTCCGAGAACGCGAAGGGCTTGGCGAGGTAGTCGTCCGCGCCCGCGTCGAGCCCCTCGACCCGGTGCTCCACCGACCCGAGCGCGGTGAGCATGAGCGCGGGCGCGGCGACGCCGCGGTCGCGCAGGAGCCGGAGGAGCTCGAGGCCGTCGAGGTCGGGGAGGCCGCGGTCCAGGATGAGGACGTCGTACCCGGCCGCCCCGGCGAGGCCGAGGGCGGTCACGGCGTCGGGCGCGACGTCCACGGTGTGGTGCTCGGCGACGAGCACGCGGCGGACGAGCTCCGCCATCCGGGGCTCGTCCTCGACGAGGAGGAGATGCATCGCGGCCATCGTCGGGGGCGCCGCGCCGCCGCGTCAACCGCCGGACCGCCTTCCTGTGGGAACGCTCATCCGCCTCAAAGGACCGCCTCATCGGCCGGCGGACACTGCGTCTCGCTGGGTCGCCCCGGCGCGGGGCCGGTACGGACGATCCCCCTCCCCTGCCGGCCTCGCCGGGGCGGCCCACGAGAAACCGACGAACCGATCTGGTGGACCATGAACGACGACATCCTCGACCCGAGGGAGGCTTCCTCCCCTCCCTCCTCCTCCGCCGCCGCCGCGGCCGGCCCGGGCGCCTCCTCTCGCCCGGCCGGCCCGGCGCGCCGTCCCGCGGCTCCGCGACCGGCCCGGCCCGGTCGCCGCCCTCGTCGCCGCAGGTGTCGCGTCCGGCGCGACGCTCGTCGCCGCGTTCGCGGTCGCGACGACCACCGGATCCCCGCCCCTGACGCGTCGCGGCCGTGACCACCGTTGCAGCGTCGCCGACGCCGCCACCCCCGCACCCACGGAGCAGGTGGTCGTGGACACCGTCTACGTCCACGCACCCGCGCCGACCGCGAACCCCGACCGATCGTGGTCCCTGCGCCGGCCGCCGCGGCGCCCACCCGCCCGCCCGTGAAGGTCGTCCGCGTCGTCCCCAGGACGCGAGCGGCGGCGAGCGAGAGGGCGGCGAAGGCGACGAGGGCGGCGAAGGCGGGGGCGACGACTGATGTCGGTGCGCGATCCTCGTGACCCCGGGCGCCCCCGCTCCATCAGGGACGCGGCGGCCGACGACTGACCCCCCGGCGACCCGCCCGACGACCGGCCGTCGCAGCCGCCCGGCCCGGCCCGTCGCGGCCGCGGCTCCTCGTCGCCCGGAGGCGCGCCGCGCGCTTCGAAGCCGGATGCCACGCCCGCGCGCCTCGCGATCGGGATGGCCGGCGCGGCCGCGACGACCGCGATCATCGCGGCGATCGCCGGCGGCGCCTCGGCCGGGGCGACCGCCGCGGCCGCTCCGGCCGCCGCGCCGAGCGCGACCGCCGCGCCCCAGGCGCGGCCGTCCCCGTCCGGCACGTCACGCAGTACGTGACCATCCCCTCGGACGCGACGCCGCCGCCGCGCAAGGTCGTGTACGCCACGCCGGTGCCGGCGCCGCCCCAGCAGGTCCAGCAGCGCGTCGTCGTCGTCACGACCACCCAGTCGGGGCGCGTCGTGATCCCGTGACCGTGCGAGGCCGCCGCGCGTCCGCCGCGCGGCGGTCGACCTCGTGCCGCTGCTGCACGCCTCCACCGCGATGGGCGGGCGCCTCGTCCTCCGCGGACCACGCAGGCGGGCCGCGAGGCGGAGGCGCGGCGCGAGATGCGCATCGCCGGCGCGTGCGCGCGTGGGCGGCCATGCTGACGCGCCGCGGCGAGGACTCCGACCTGGTCCGGCTGAACCGCGATCCGCGACCCGAGGTCCCGGTGGGCCCGACCCTCGCCGCCGCGCTCTCCTGGGCGCGCGACGCCGCGGAGCTGACCGGCGGCATCGTGGACCCCACGCTCCTGGACGAGCGCCTCGCCGCCGAATGGGCCGCGGAGGCGCGCGCCCGCACGACGCCGGGGACGCCGCGTCCGGTGCGGCTCGCCGACCTCCCGGTCGTGGCATCTGCGCATCCCTGCGCCGGGCACGACGCGCGTCGGGACCGCGTCCGTCGAGCGTGAGCCGGGCCTGCGGTTCGACCTCGACGGCCTCGCGAAGGGGTGGATCGCCGACCGTGCCCTCGCCCTCGCGTCACGACACCCGGGTGCCATCGTGGATGCCGACGGCGACTCGCCGTGCGGCTCGCGCCCGGGGAGACGATCGACGTCGCGGTGGACGACCCCCGTGAGGACGGGCGACGGCTCGCCGTCCTGGTCCTCGCGGCCGAGCACGGCCGGTCCCGCTGGGGCGTGGCGACCTCGGGCACGTCGGTCCATCGCTGGCGCGGAGCAGCCGGCGAGACGCACCACCTCATCGACCCACGGACCGGCCGGCCGGCATCGACGGACGTGGTCCAGTGCACGACCATCGCGGGCTCGGCGCGCGTCGCCGAGGCACTGGCGAAGACCGCCGTCGTCCTCGGCGCCGCCTACGGACTCGACTTCCTCGACCGTGCCGGCGCGCTCGGCGCCATCCTCCTCCTCAGCGATGGGCGCGTCGTCGCGCTCCCCCGCACATCGGAGCTGCTCGCATGACGTACCGCGGCCTCCCGCTGCCCGCTCGCATCGCCATCGCGCTCGTCATCGGCCTCGCAGCCGGCGCCGTGCTGGCGCTCACCCTCCCGGCCGCGGCCGCGGGGCTCGCGACGCTCGCCGTCGCGACGCCCGAGAAGCTGCCGTGGATCTCGTCGCGCGTCACCGCATTCGTCGCGTACCTGGCGATCGCGGGCTCCGTGGTCTACGGGCTGCTGCTCTCGACGAAGATCCTCGACGCGATCGCCCACCGCCCGGTGAGCTTCGCGCTGCACCAGGAGCTCGCTGCCATCGGCCTCGGGCTCGCGGGGATCCACGGCGCCCTGCTCGGGCTCGACCGGACGATCCACTTCACCCTCGCGGACCTGCTCCTCCCGTTCGCGTCGCCGTACCGGCCGATCGCGGTGGGGATCGGGCAGCTCGCCTTCTACGCGGTGGTCCTCGTGACGCTCAGCTTCTACGCGCGGCGCCGCATCGGGCAGCGAGCGTGGCGGGCGTTCCACTACGTCTCGTTCCTCGCGTTCGTGGGCGCGACCGCGCACGGGATCCTCTCGGGGACGGACACCACCACGCCGTGGGCGTTCGCGATCTACGCGGGGAGCGCCGTGGCGGTCGTCTTCCTCACCACGTACCGGATCTTCCTCTCGATCGCGGCACGGAGCGCCCGCCGGGCGGGGAGCACCCCCGAGGCGCGGCCGGGGCCCCTCGTGCTGCGCCGACCCGCCTGACCGTACGGCCGGGGCGCGACCTCACCAGCGCAGCAGGCCGCCCGATCCCTCGTAGACGCGGTCCATCACGATCTTCCCGGACCTGGCATCGAGCAGGTTCGGCTGGCTCGAGTCGAGGATGACGGTCGGGTGCATCCGCGCCTGGACGAGGGTGGACCCGCGGAACGTGAGCTCGAGGACCAGCCCTTCCTCCGTCTCCTCCGACCACGTCTGGTCGAACACGAAGTTCCCGAGCGCGTACCAGATCGGCTTCCCTCGGTAGACCTCCATCGCGGCGGCCCAGTGCGCGTGGTTGCCGATGACGAGGTCCGCGCCGGCGTCGATCATGTCGTGCGCCCAGGCCCGCTGTGCCGCCGTCGCCTTCGCCCGGTACTCGACGCCCCAGTGCGGATAGACGATCACCACGTCCGCGCCCGCCTTGCGCGCCGCGCGGATGTCCGCGGCGTAGTCGTGGACCGAGAGGACGGCGGAGCCCGGCGTCCCGGTCCTCGCGGCGTAGCCCGGGGCGATCGCGTCGTACCCGAGCACCGCGACCCGGACGCCGGCGGCCGTGAAGACCACGGGGGTCCGCGCGGCCTTGGCGGAGGCACCCGCACCCGCATGGTCGATGCCGATCCTGTCGAGCTCGGCGACCGTCTGGAGGATCCCCGCGCGGCCGGCGTCGCCGATGTGGTTGTTCGCGAGCGAGACGATGTCGATCCCCGCGTTCGCGAGCCCGCCGAGGAGGTCCTGGCGGAAGCTGAAGCTGGTCCCCTCGCCGTGGTACGACGCGTGATCCGGCGCGGGCCCCTCGAGGTTGACGATCGACCGGTCCGCCCCGGCGAGCAGGTCGCGCACCGCGCCCGCGTCACCCGTGCGGACGGTCCGCGGGAGCGCCCACCCCATGGACGAGCAGCACGTGCGGCCGACGATCTTCGCGGTCCCGCCGTCGAACGGGAAGTCGATCCCCCGGCCGCGCTGGACGACCTCGCGGTTGACCCCGCGGTCGAGCATGACGTCGCCCGCCGCCACCATCGTCCAGACGGCGGACGGGTCGAACGGCGCGTCCCCGTCGCGCACCGGCAGCTGCGCGGTCAGGGGCCAGTCGGCGAGGTCGCGGACGCGATCCACGCCGAAGAGCGACCGCTTCCCCCAGGCGAGCGCCCGCACGCCCGGCCCCACCTCGGTGGCGCGCAGCAGCCCCAGGCGGTCGCGGTGCTTCGCGAGGTCCTTCGCGAGGGCCGCGGCCGACTTCGCCAGGACCAGGTGATCCGCGGCCGCGGCGTCGAGCCCGAGCGCGGCGAGCAGGGCGCTCGCGTCCGACTTCACGAGCTCCAGGGCGCCGTACCCACCGGAGCCGGCGAGCGCGGCGCGGATGTCGTCCAGGTCGACGGCGGTGGTGGTGCTCCGGAAGTCGCGGACCACCACGAAGGGGACGGCTTCGGCCGCCGCGACCGCGGCCGCCCCAGGGCTCGCTGCGGGCAGTGCGGCCGCGGACCGCGCCCGGCGTGACGGGGCTCGCTGCCGGGATCGCCGCAGGGCTCGCGATGGGCCGAGCGGGGTCGCCGCCGGACGCCCCGCAGGCCGCGAGGGCGACCGAGACGAGAGCGGCACCGAGCAGGGCCGGGATCCGGCGAGCGAGGCGCGGCGCGCCGGGGTGAGACATGGGAGGATGGTGGCACGTCTCGGTGCCGAGCGCATCCGGGAGCCAAGCGCGGCACGCCGACGCCACTCGACTCGACGAGCCCCACCCGTCTCACCCGCGGCGGGTGATGCGCGGGGACGGGCGGGCGGGTTTGCTGTAAGGGACGCCGCAAGCACGGCGCGCCACGCCGCAGGGTCGGGGGGTTCATGACGGGAGTCCGAGGAGGGGCGGAGAGGTCCGCCCGCGCGGCGGGTGCCACCCCGCGGACACGGATCGCGGTCCTGGCACTGGCGGCGTTGCTCCTCGGCGGCTGCAGCCCCGCCGTGGCCGGGATCGTCGCGGGCCCCGACGGGACAGGACGAGGCGCGGCTCCCGCGCCGGTCCTCATCGCGGCCGCATCGCCGGCCCCGACTTCCTCGCCGGCCCCGAGCGCCACGCCGTCCGGGTCGCCCGCACCCACGCCCACGCCTGCACCCGCCATCGCGGAGGGGCCGGCATGGACGACCCGATCGCTCGCGCTCCTCGCTGCGGGCGGGCGACGCCGCGAGCGCGGTGGCGCACGTCGGGAAGGCCTTCCCGCTGGACCTCACGTCGGGATCGCGCGTCGTCGCGGGCAAGACCTGGGCCGAGGCCCGCTGGGCGACGCCCGGCAGGAGCGGGACCGCGTGGGTCCCCCTCGCGTCGGTCACGCGCACGAAGCCCGACCGCGTCGCGGCAGCCTCCATCGACGCGCTCGACGCCGACCTCTACCGGTACCTGCGATCGTTCGGGACGCGCGCGGGCGTCGAGGTCCGGGACCTCTCGCGCGGCATGATCTACACGCACAACGCCGGCCGGCCGTACCTCATCGCGAGCTCGATCAAGGTCGAGTCCTCACCTGGTTCCTCTCGACGCTCGAGAAGAAGCACCGCGAGCCCACGGCGGCGGAGCGCGCGCTCATGACCGCGATGATCACGCGGTCGGACAACGACGCGGCCGGCTACTTCTACAGCCTCCTCGGCGACGCGCCCGGCCTGACCGCCTACATGAAGCGGATCGGCGTCAGCGGCCTCGACGCCTCGCCCTCGTGGCGCGGGTGGGGCTGGAGCACGATCACCCCCGGGGCGCAGGTGGCCGTGCTGACGCTCCTCCAGAAGGGGAAGCTCCTCAACGCGAAGCACACGAAGTACGCGCTCGACCTCATGCGGCACGTCATCCCCGAGCATCGGGTGGGCGTCGGCTCCACCGCGCCGGAGGGCGCGGACGTCGCGATGAAGGTCGGCTGGGTCACCGGCCCGGACGGCCTCTGGGTGATGAACTCCTCGGGGATCGTCACGCTCGACGGCAGCACGTACGTCATCGCCGTCTACACCGACCGGGACCCGACGCTCGAAGAGGGCTTCGCGATCGTCGAGCACGCGTGCGACGCGATCGCGACCGCGCTGCTGGGTGGCGACCGACCCTGATCCCCAGGGGTGCCGTGCCACGTGCGGCGGCCCGGGCGCAGGCCGTCCGCCGGGCCTGAGCGTGTGCCCGTGACCCGGCGGACGGCGGTGGGATGGAGCCCCGACGCCCGCTGGCCCGCTCCCCCCGACCTGGCGCGGTGCGGAGCGAGGCCCTCCCGACGGAGAGGCTATCGACGTCGGATCACCTGCGGCTCACCGGGGGATCGCCGAGTGGGATGATTGCCGCGCGCGCCGGGCCGGATGCCCGGTCGCCGGGCCAGGGGAGGGACGCGAGAGATGCGCGTGCGCGAGGTGATGACCGTCGACGTGATCTCCGTCACGCCGGACCGGCCTCTCCGCGAGGTCGCGCAGCTCCTCGTCTCGCGGAAGGTCTCGGGGATCCCGGTCGTCGGGAAGGACGGCTGGGTGCTCGGCGTCGTCTCCGAGGCCGACTTCCTCGCGCACGACGCCGGCGCCGCGACGGGCGGGGGCGCCATCGCGCGCCTCCTCGGGCGCAGGCCTTCGCCGAAGGCGACCGCGCGGACCGCGGGCGAGGCGATGACGTCGCCGGCGGTGACGATCGGGCCGGACGCCAGCGTCCGCGACGCCGCCGACACGATGGTCCGGCGCGGCATCAACCGACTCCCCGTCGTGGAGGACGGGAGGCTCGTCGGGATCGTCACCCGCGCGGACCTCGTCCGCGTCTTCACGCGGTCCGACGCCGACCTCGCCGCCGCGGTCGCGTCCGAGATCGCGGCCAAGACCTCGGTCGCGCCGGAGCCCGGGGTCCTCGAGGTCGAGGTCCGTGACGGCGTCGTGCGACTCGCAGGGACGCTGGAGCGCCGGTCGCTCGCCGAGACGATCGTCGCGGTCGCGCAGGGCGTCGGCGGAGTCCTCCGCGTCGACGACCACCTCGCGTGGGTCGACGACGACGTGCGACGCCGGACGCTCGACCCGGACCACGGCACGTACCTCGACGCAGGCGGGGCCCGAGCCGTGAGCGACGGACGACGGACCCGACGGCCGTCGTCCGCGACCAGTACGCGGCCGTCGCGGCCGCCTACCGCACGTCGAAGGTCCACGCGACCGGCGCCGACCTCGACCGGATGGTCGAGCTCCTCGCGCCGCGCGGGGACGAGGTGCGCGATCGACCTGGGGACGGGCGCCGGCCACTCGGCCGTGCGCATCGCGCCGCACGTGGCGCGGGTGGAGGCGATCGACCTCGTCCCGGAGATGCTCGAGCAGGCGGCGCTCCTCGCGGCCGAGCGCGGGATCGCGAACATCGCGTTCCGCGCCTGCGACGTGCGGGCGCTCCCCTACCCCGACGCGTCGTTCGACGCCGCGGTGAGCCGCGTCTCGGCGCACCACTGGGCCGGACGTGCCCGGCGGGGATCGCCGAGGCGGCGCGCGTCCTCCGACCGGGCGCGCCGGATCGTCGTCGTGGACACCGTGGCACCCGCGGACCCCGCGCTCGACTCGTTCATCAACGCCGTGGAGCTGCTCCGCGACCCCAGCCACGGCCGCGACCATCACGATGGCCGAGTGGGAGCGGATCCTCGACGGCCGCGGGGTTCCGCGTGGAGGTCGCCGAGACGGAGCCCATCGAGCTGGTCTCCGCCGACTGGTTCGCGCGCTCGCGGACCGCCCCCTGGCGGGAGGCGGCCGCGCGACGGCTGCTGACCGAGGCGCCGCCGCGCGCGCGCGAGACGTTCCGCATCGCGGCGGACGGCGAGTCGTTCTGCCTCATCCGGGGGATCCTCGCGGCGACGCGCCTGCCCTGACGGGCGGGCCGGCCGAGGGCGGGCGGCGTTCCGGACACACCAGCCCGGCGGGGCCGACGCAGGCGAAGGGCGCGACCTACCGGCGGGCGTCGATCGCCCGGGCGTACATCTCCAGGTAGCCGCGCAGCGGGCCCGGCCTCCCAGGACCAGTCGTGCGCCATCCCGCGCGCGACCACCGCGTCCCATGCCGCCGTGTCGGCCGCGGTCCGCGCCGCGATGGCGCGCTGCGCCGCCTCGGCGAGCGCGTCGCCGGACGGGTCGGTGAAGGTCCAGCCCGTCCCGGCCGCCGGATCCGCGTCCGCGTCGATCACCGAGTCCGCGAGGCCGCCCGTCGCGCGGACCACCGGCGGGGTGCCGTACCGCATCGCGATCATCTGCGACTGCCCGGACGGCTCGAACCGCGACGGCATGAGGAAGAGGTCCGAGCCGGCGTAGATGCGGCGCGCGAGGTCGCGGTCGAACGTCTCGCGAACGGCCATGCGGCCCGGGCGCGCGGCCGCGACCGCGCGAAGGCGGGCCGCGATCGTCGGGTCGCCGGAGCCCAGCACCACCAGGCGCGCGCCGGCCGCGACGATCCGGTCGGCCGCGTCGGCCACCAGGTCGAAGCCCTTCTGCGGGTCGAGCCGCCCGACGGCCCCGGCGATGGGTCCGTCGTCGTCCGCGTCGAAGCCCGAGCTCGGCGCGCGAGGGCCGCCCGGCAGGCGTCCTTGCCCTTCATGTCGCCCGGGCCGTACGTCGCGGCGATGCGCGGCGTCCGTGGCCGGGTCGAACATCGCGGTGTCGATCCCGTTGAGGATGCCGATGAACCGGTCGCCGCGGGCGGCGAGCGCCCAGTCGAGGCCCATCCCCATCTCCGGGGTCCGCACCTCGCGGGCGAACGTGGGGCTCACCGTGTTGACCATCTCCGCCCGCTGGATCCCGGTCCGGAGGAGGTCGATGCCGTACGCGTCGCCGAACCCGCCCGGCAGTCCGAGGGTCCAGGCGTCGGGCGCGTGCGTCCAGCCGTGGTACGCGGGGTTGTGGATCGTCAGGACGAACGCGGTCCGACCCAGGGTGAAGTCGCCCCAGTACCACGCGTCGCGGTAGAGGATCGCCGGCGCGCCCTGCCAGTCGTGCGCGTGGACGATGTCCACCGGGCGCGCCTCGACGCGGATCGTCTCGAGCGCCGAGCGGCAGAGCATCCCGAACCGCCAGGCGTTGTCCACGTGGTCGCCGGCGGCCGTCCCGTAGTAGCCGTCCCGGTCGAACGCGGCGGGGAGGTCCACGAGCCGGAGCCGGTAGCCGTCGCCGTCGACCGTCCGGATCGTCACGTCGGTGGCGCCGTCCGCGGCGGTGGGATCCGGGACGCGCACCTCGCGGGCGGGCGCGTCGGACGGGACGGAGATGGGCCGGTAGCGCGGGAGGAAGACGTCGACGGGACCGTCGACGCGCGGCTCCGGCGTCCCCGGCCCGTGCCGAGGGCGCGGGCGAGCGCATCCACGACATCGCCGAGGCCCCCTGTCTTGGCCCACGGCTCGCATTCGGAGGCGACCATGGTCACGCGCACGGCGCCATGGTACCCGCCGCGCGCGGCACCGCGGGCCGGGCGCCGGCCGTCGCCGTCGACGAGGGCCGCGGAGCGGCCCGGCGCGCCGGCCTACTAAACCGGTTCACACGCGGCGCGCCGGCGGCGCTATCATCCGGCCGACATGGAGCCTCTCGTCTCGGTCCCGACCCTTCCGGGTCCTGCCTTCCGCATCCCCCCGCAGCTCGCCGGCCTGCACCGCCTCGCCTACAACCTCTGGTGGGCGTGGCACCCGGAGGCGCGCAAGATGTTCGCGCGCCTCGACCCGCAGGCGTGGTCGCGCCATCACAGCCCCGTGCGCGCGCTCCAGGCGAGCGTCGACTGGTCGTCGCTCCTGAGCGATCCCCGCTTCATGGCCGAGTACGACGAGCTCCTCGGCCGGTTCGACGCCTACATGGCGGGCGGGTCGGACCACTGGTTCCCGCGACGCCACGGCCACGAGCTCCCCGGCCCCATCGCGTACTTCTGCGCCGAGTACGGGCTTCACCGAGACCCTGGGCATCTACTCCGGCGGCCTCGGCGTCCTCGCGGGCGACCACACGAAGACGACGAGCGACATGGCGATCCCCTTCGTCGGGGTCGGCCTGCTCTACCGCAAGGGCTACTTCAACCAGACGATCGACGCCGACGGGCACCAGGAGCACGCGTACCCGGACTACGACCCGACGACGCTCCCGATCCTCCCCGTCGCCGACGCCAACGGCGACCCGCTCAAGCGTCCCCGTGGAGCTGCCCGGCCGGACGGTGACCGCCGCGGTCTGGCGGGCGCAGGTCGGGCGGACGCCCGTGCTCCTGCTCGACACGGACATCCCGGAGAACGACGACGCCGACCGGCCGATCACCCACATCCTCTACGTCCGCGGCCGCGAGATGCGCCTCCACCAGGAGCTGGTCCTCGGCGTCGGCGGTGTCCGCGCGCTGCGCGCGCTGGGGATCACGCCGTCCGTGTGGCACCTCAACGAGGGCCACTCCGCGTTCCTCCTCGCGGAGCGGACGCGCGAGATGGTCGCGAAGGGCGCGGCCGTCGACGGACGCCTTCGCCGCGGTGCGGCGCGACAGCGTCTTCACCATCCACACGCCGGTCTCGGCGGGCAACGAGCGCTTCGATGCCGACCTCGTCCGGCGTGTCGCCGGGCCCCTCTTCGACGGTGACGGGCGCCCCGGCACCGGCGGGGTCCCGATCGGCGACATCCTCGAGCACGGGCTCGGCGTGGAGGGCGACCGCGGCCAGTTCGACATGACCGCCTTCTCGCTCCGCCTGACGAACGGCGCGAACGCGGTGAGCCGCCTCCACGCGCACACGGCGAACGCCACCTGGCAGCCGATCCTGGCGCAGCCGATCCTCGCGGTGACGAACGGCGTCCACGCGCCCACCTGGGTGGGCAGCCCCATGCGCCAGCTGTACGAGAAGTACCTCGGCCGCGGACCTGGACGACCTCGACGGCCGCACGAACGCGTCCCGCTTCTGGGACAAGGTCGGGCAAGCTCCCGGACAAGGACCTGTGGGAGGCGCACCTGCGCCAGAAGCGCGACCTCATGCACTTCGCGCGCGGCCGGCTCATCCGGCAGTTCGCGCGCCACGGCGAGGCGCCCTCGGTGCTGACGGAGCTCGAGACCGAGCTCGACCCGAACGCGCTCACGATCGGGTTCGCGCGGCGCTTCGCGACCTACAAGCGCGCGAGCCTCATCTTCCGCGACATGGACCGGCTCTCCCGGCTCCTCGACGACCCCGACCGCCCGGTCCAGTTCATCTTCGCGGGCAAGGCGCACCCCGCCGACCGACCGGGCCAGCAGGTGATCCAGGAGATCTTCGGCCGGTCGCGCGGCGACCGGCTCCGCGGGCGCGTCTTCATGGTCGAGGACTACGACATGCGCATCGCGCGCTACCTGGTCCAGGGCGTGGACGTCTGGATGAACACGCCGCGTCGCCCGCTCGAGGCCTCCGGGACCTCGGGGATGAAGGCCGCGCAGAACGGGACCCTCAACCTGTCCGTGCTCGACGGCTGGTGGGACGAGGGCTGGACGGGCGACAACGGCTGGGCGATCGGCGGGCGCGAGACGAACCCCGACGAAGGCGCCCAGGACCACGCCGACGCGGAGGACCTCTACCGACTGCTCGAGTCGGAGGTCGTGCCGCGCTACTACGAGCGCGACAGGAACGGGCTCCCGACGCGCGTGGCTCCAGCTGGTCCGCTCGGCGATCGCCAGCACGATCTGGCGGTTCTCGACGACGCGGATGCTCCACGAGTACGTCGAGCAGATGTACCTCCCCGCGGCCGGCGTGATGGTGCCCGAGGCGGGCGCCGGCGCGGCGGCGCACCCGGTGACCGAGGCCGGCTGACGCGCCCCGGGACCGGCCGCACGACAGGACACGAACGGGCCCGCCGATCGGCGGGCCGCCGCATGGAAGGACGAGCCACGGTGGCGCCTCGCATCTCCCTCGCACTCGCGCTCCACAACCACCAGCCGGTGGGCAACTTCGGGTGGGTCTTCGCGGAGGTCTACGACACCGCGTACCTGCCGATGCTCGAGGCGCTCGAGCGGCATCCCGGCGTGCGCGTCGGGCTCCACTACACGGGCCCCCTCCTCGAGTGGCTCGCCGCCGAGCGGCCCGACTTCGTGGAGCGCCTCCGGACCCTCGTCGCGCGCGGGCAGGTGGAGCTGCTCGGCGGCGGGATGTTCGAGCCGGTCCTCGCATCGCTCCCGGAGCGCGACCGCGTGGCGCAGCTCGTGCGGATGGCCGACGAGCTCGAGCGGCTGACCGGGATCCGGCCCACGGGCGCCTGGCTCGCGGAGCGCGTCTGGGAGCCGGACCTCCCGACCGCGCTGGTCCGCGCCGGGTACCGCTACACGATCGTCGACGACAACCACTTCCGCGCGGCGGCGATCCCGGAGGACGCGCTCTGGGGCGCCTACACGACCGAGGACCAGGGCGAGATCCTGCGCGTCTTCGGGACGGAGCAGGGCCTCCGCTACCGGATCCCGTTCGGCGACGTGGACGACATCATCGCGTTCCTGCGCGCGCACGCGACGGAGGAGGGCGACCGCGTCGGCGTCATGGGCGACGACGGCGAGAAGTTCGGGTCGTGGCCCACCACGTGGGAGCACTGCTGGGGCTCCACGCAGTGGGTCGAGCGGTTCTTCACGGCGCTCGAGGCGAACGCGGACTGGCTCACGACCATCACCCCCGGCGGCTGGCTCGCCGAGCGCGCGCCGATCGGGCGGGTCTACCTGCCGACCGCGTCGTACGCGGAGATGGGCGAGTGGGTCCTCCCCGCGAACGAGTCGCTGGTCTTCGCCGGGCTCCTGCACCGGGCCCAGGCGGAGAAGCTCCCGGAGGCCCGCTACCTGCGCGGCGGCTTCTGGCGGAACTTCCAGGTGAAGTACCGCGAGATCAACGACCTCCACAAGCAGATGCTCCGCGTCTCGCTGAAGGTGGAGAAGATGCCGAACGGCCGCGGGAAGGCCGTCGCGATGGACCACCTCATGCGCGGGCAGTCGAACGACTGCTACTGGCACGGGCTCTTCGGCGGCATCTACATCGGCCACATGCGCCTGGCGACGCACGAGCACCTGATCCTCGCCGAGGACATCGCGGACCGCGAGCCGCGCTCGTGGGGCGGGAAGGTGGACCGCGGCACCATGACCGACACGGACATGGACGGGATCGACGAGGTCCTGTTCACGACCCCGGGCCAGGTGGTGGTGGTGAAGCCGAACGAGGGCGGCGGCATCGGCTCGTGGGACATCCGCGCGGTCGCCCACGCGCTCACCTCCGTCATGCGGCGCCGGCCGGAGGCGTATCACGAGACCCTCGTGGAGCACGAGCGGAGCCTCGCCGCGGCGGCCGACCACCACGGCGGCGCGGACGAGCGGCGAGGCGGGCGTGGGGTCGATCCACGATCGCGTCTCCACGAAGGAGCCCGGCCTCGCCGACCGCCTCCACTACGACGCGTACGAGCGGCGGAGCGGGCTCGTCCACGTCCTCCCGGCCGGGACGACCGCCGAGGCCTTCCTCGACGCCCGGTTCGAGGAGCTCGGCGACCTCGTCGATGCGCCGTACGCGGTCGAGGAGCTCACGGACGACCACGTGCGCCTCGTGCGCGACGGCACCATCAGGTCCGGCGGCGTCCGCATCCCCGTCCGCGTGACGAAGACGATCGTGGTCGGCGGGGACCGCGCGGAGCCGACGCTCGAGGAGTCGGTCACGCTGGCGAACCGGAGCGGCGTCGAGATCGACGCGGTGCTCGGGCTCGAGTGGGCGACCACGATGCTCGGCGGCGGCGGCAACCCGGCGGCGTACTACGACGTGGACGGCGTCCGCACCGCGCACGACGCCGCGGGCTCGGCGCAGGAAGGCTCCGTCGTCCGGTCCGGCAACACCTACATCGGGATCGAGGTCGACGACCCGGCCGGAGCCGGCCGCGCCCGCGTTCTGGGGGCCGATCGAGACCGTCTCCAACTCCGAGGGCGGGTTCGAGCGCGTCTACCAGGGGAGCGCGCTCGTCTTCACCTGGCCGCTCCGTCTCGCCCCCGGCGCGTCGGAGACCTTCCGCGTCCGCAACGTCGTGACGACGACCCGCGACCGGGCCGCCGAGGAAGGGCTCTGATCCTCCCGTGAGCCGGGGTCGCCTCGTCGTCCACGGCCACTTCTACCAGCCCGAGCGCCGGGACCCGTTCTCCGGCCGGATGGCGTCGGCCCGCGCCGCCGCGCCGTTCCACGACTGGAACGAGCGGATCGACGCCGACTGCTACCGGCCGATCGCCGAGCGCGGCGACTTCGGGCGGGTCTCGTTCGACCTCGGGCCCACGCTCGCCGCGTGGATGGACGAGCACGACCCCGCGACGCTCGCGCGCATCGTCGCCGACGGGACGGACGCGATGGCGCAGGGGTACCACCACGCGATCCTCCCGCTGGCGTCGCTGCGCGACCGGCGGACGGAGATCCGCTGGGGCCTGCGCGACTTCGCCGCCCGGTTCGGCCGCCCGGCGCAGGGCCTGTGGCTCCCCGAGGCCGCGATGGACCTCCCCACCCTGCGCCTCGCCGCCGCGGAGGGCGTCCGCTACACGATCCTCGCGCCGTGGCAGGCGTCCGACGCGGAGATCGACACCCGCCGGCCCTACCGCGTGGACCCCGGCGGCGGCCGCTCGATCGTCGTCGCGTTCTACGACCGCGCGCTCTCCGGCGCGGTGAGCTTCCAGGACGAGGCGACGGCGGACGCCGACCGCTTCGCGCGCGACTGGGTCGCCCCGCGGCTCGCGGGCCCGCTCCCGCTCGGGGTCTCGGATCCGCTGGTGCTCGTCGCGACCGACGGCGAGCTCTACGGCCACCACAAGGCGTTCCGCGACCTCTTCCTCCACCGGCTCGTCGCGGACGGCGCGGACGCCCCGGCGCGCGGGTTCGACGTCGCGCGGCTCGGCGACGTCGTCCGCGAGGGCCCGCGCGAGCCGTTCCCGCTCGTCCGGCTCCGCGAGGGGACGTCGTGGTCGTGCCACCACGGGATCCTCCGCTGGCACGCGGAGTGCCCGTGCGTCATCGACGGCCGCTGGAAGCGGCCGCTCCGCGCCGCGTTCGACCGGCTCGCCGGCGGGATCGACGCGGTGAGCAAGGACCTCCTCCGCGCGGCGGGCGTGGACCCCGCCATCCTCTGGGAGGCGCGCGACCGGTACGTGGACGTGGCGGCCGGCCGCGTGGACGCCGACGGCCTTCGCCCGCGAGGCGCTCCGGGGCGGACGGTCGGCGAAGCGCGTGACGCTGCTCGAGCGCGTCCTCGACGCGCAGCGCTGGCGCCTGGCGATGTTCGCGAGCGACGGCTGGTACTGGGACGACCCCGCGCGCGAGGAGACGCGGCACGTGCTCCGGTGCGCGGCGAAGGCGGTCCGGACGATCGACTCCCTCGCCGGCACGCGGATCGAGCACGAGCTGCTCGAGGACCTCTCGCTCCTCGCCTCGCCCGCGCGGCGGATCGACGGCGCGACGGTCTACCGCGAGGCCCTCATCGAGGTCCGCCAGCCGCTCCCCTGAGCGCCGGGCGCGGCCGCCGGGTGCGCGCGGCTGGCGTGCGGCCGCTCAGGCGCGCGCACCCGCGCCCCCTTCCTCGGCCCGGCCCCCGGCCCCCGGCCGCGGGCCGGGCTCGTCCGCGGGCGTCAGCCGTACGAGCGGATCGCCTCCACGAGCATCCCCACGAACCGCTCGCGGTCGATGTCCAGGCCCACGTGCGCGTTCGGCGTCCGTCCCGTCACGCGCCGCAGGTCCGCCACGGTCCGGCCGCGGGTGTAGGTCCCGTGCCGTCTCGATCCGCACGTCGACCGCCGCCGTCCGGACCAGGCCGGCCTCCGCGACGTGCGCGACCGCGACGGCGTCGTGGATCGGCGTGCCGGCCCAGCCGTACGTGCGCTCGTGGAACGCCTGGAAGTACGCGAGGAGCCCGGCGACCACCTCGCCGACGTGCTCCGGCGCGCGCGATCGCCTCCCGCTCACGCTCCCAGACGATCGAGCGGTGCGTGACGTCCAGGCCGATCATCGTGAGCGGGATCCCCGCGTCGAAGACGATCTCCGCCGCCTCGGGGTCCTCCCAGATGTTGAACTCGGCCGCGGGGGTGATGTTCCCCTCGGTGACGGACCCGCCCATCAGGCAGATGTGCGCGATCCGCTCGCGGACGTCCGGGTGCTCCTCGAGCAGGAGCGCGACGTTGGTGAGCGGGCCGGTCGGGACGAGGACGACCGGCGCCTCCGCGCCGCGGATCCAGCGCGCCATCGCGTGGGGCGCGAACTCGCCGATCGCCGACGAGACGGGCGCGGGGAGCGCCGGCCCCTCGATGCCCGAGTCGCCGTGCACGTGCGGCGCGGTGTGCAGCGGGCCGTCGATCGGGTGCGCCGCGCCCGCGGCCACCTCCACGTCGGGCCGGCCGGCGAGGGCGAGGACCCGGAGCGCCGTCTCGGTCGTGCGCTCCAGGACGGCGTTCCCGCCGACGGTCGAGATGCCGAGGACGTCCAGGTCCGGGCGCGCGAGGGCGAGCAGGATCGCGACGGCGTCGTCGTGCCCCGGGTCGCAGTCGATGACGATCGGCTGCGGCCGCGCCGACGTCCCGCGCGGGACGTCGGGGAGCGCGGAGGCCCCCGTCGGGTCGACGAGGACGATGCCGGGGCCGGGGGCCGCCGTGCCGCTCATCAGGCCTCTCCGAGGACGAGGCGCCGGAGGAGCGGGATCGGGGGCGTCCCGTGCGCGAGCACCGCCTCGAGGTGGTCGCGATAGACGAACCCCGGCGTCTCGCCGAGGTCGCCGACGACCCGCGGCTCGGGCACGGCCGCCGCGCCGCGCGGATCGCCGGACGCGGCGGCGAGGCGGCGCCGGACCTCGCGCTCGAGGTCCCACAGCTCCACGCTCCCCACGAAGTACGTGGAGAGCTGGGTGGACGAGAGGCGGGCGCGGTCCCACTTGCGCGCTGCCTCCGACTCCTCCTGGAAGGCGCCGTCGACCATGAGGCGCATCGCCTCCTCGCGCTCCATCCCGTCCACGTGGACGCCGAGGTCGAGGAGTCGCGTTCGCCACCGCGCGCAGGTAGTACTTCCAATGGGTCAGGAGCAGCGCCGGGTCGTCCGCGCCGTACCCCGCGTCGATCATCACCTGCGTGACGTAGACGGCCCAGCCCTCGGCGAAGACCCCGCTCGCGAGGACGGCGCGCGGAAGGGACGGGCAGCGGATCGCGTGCATGAGCTGGAGGTAGTGGCCCGGGACGGCCTCGTGCACGGTGACGAGCCGCAGCATCCGGTCGTTGTGCTCGCGGAGATACGAGTCGGCCTGCTCGGGCGTCCAATCCTCCGGGACCGGCGTGATGTAGTAGAAGCTGCGCTGGCCCACGTCGAGCGGCCCCGGGGCGTCGAACATCGCGCCCGCGAGAGCCCGGAGGAATCGCGGGGTCCACTCGATCGCGAGGGGATCGTCCGGCAGGCCCACGAGGTCCCGCTCCCGCGCGAACGCCTCGATCTTCGCAAGCTCCTCGCGACAGAACCGGAGGATCGCCTCGCCGGCCGGGTGGTCGGCGGCCACGGCGTCGAGCACGGCCCGGACGACCGTGCCGTCGGCGTCGGGCTCCGCGGGATCCGGGAGCGGGCGGTCGCCGACCCAGGTCGGCCACGCCTCGCGCGCGAGCCGGACCATCTCCGACCGGACGGCGGCGAACTCGGCCGTCGCGCGCGCGCGGACCTCGTCGGGCGTGATGCCCGCGGCGGAAGACGTGCGCGAGCTTCCGTGCGTACAGGTCGGGCCCGAGCCGCCCCTCGCCCTCCGCGGCGGGGAGGACCACGTCCTCGAGGTGGGCGCGGAACCGCTCGAGCGCGGCCCGCGCTGCCGCCGGCCGACGCGGCCAGCCGCGGGCGGACGGCGGCCACGGCGGGGTCGGCCGCGGCCTCGAGCGCGGCGGTCTCGGCCTCGTCCACGAGGTCCACGATCCCGGGGAGCTGGCGGAGGGCGATCTCCGTGTGGAAGCGAGAGACCGGCCGGCCGTTCGTGCGCACGAGCGCGAGCTCGGCGGAGGCGAGCAGGCGGCCCATGCCGTCGAAGCGGCCGGCGAGCGACGCCAGCCGATCGGCGAGCGGCGCGAAGTCGCGGGCGAGCAGCGGGAAGATCCCCGCGCCCATCAGGTAGACCCAGGAGAGCGGGTCCCAGCGGTCCTCGCTCAGCGCCACGACGTCGAAGCGGCGCGCGGCGATCTCGCCGAGGACCAGGTCGCGGTCGATCCGGCCGTCGGCGTCGAGCGATGCCGGGTCCACCGCGCGCAGCGTCGACCTCCCATCGGTCGAGGAACGCGAGCCGCGCGGCGTGGCCGGCGTCGGTCATGTCCGGCCAGCGGGCGTCGTGGTCGTGGAGGCCGGCGGCGGTCGCCTCGACCGGGTCGAGTGCGAGCAGCTCGTGGATGAACGCGGTGAGGCGCGGGGCGATGTCTGTCATGGTCTCCCGAGTGTAGCCGCGCGGCGGTCCCCGGCCCGCACCTTCGCCGCCGCACTGTCATCATCGGGACCGTCCGGCGCACGGGACGCCGGCGGTGGGAGGGACGGCGGGTCGATGACCGCGATCGACGCGCTCGCGCCGGCGCTCCGCGAGGCGGCACGCCGGTCAGGGACGCCCGCTCTACGTGACCGACCTCGCCGCGCTCGACGACGCGGCCGCCGAGGTCCGCGACGCCTTCCCCGACCCGTGGCTCCGCGCCTACTCCCTCAAGGCGAACGACGTCCCCGCGATCGTGGCCGCGGTGGCAGACGCGCGGGTTCGGCGCGAACGTCGTCTCGCGCGGCGAGTGGGCGCTCGCGCGGCGCGCCGGGATCCCCAACGCGCGAACCACCTTCGAAGGGATCGGCAAGACCGATGCGGACCTCCGCGCGGTCGTCGCCGCGGCCGCGTCCGGCGCGCCGCTCCGCTGGGTCGCCGTCGAGTCCGCGGACGAGGCAGCCGCGCTCGCGGCGATCGCGCGGGCTGCGCGGGTCTGGCGCCGCGAGTGCGACCGCCTCGACGTCCTCCTGCGCCTGAACCCGGCGGTGGCCCCCGAGACGCACCGGGGGCTCGCGGTCGGGGCCGCGTGGAGCAAGTTCGGCCTCGCGGACGACGAGCTCGCGGCGGCCATGGAGGCCGGTGGCGGGACCGGCGGGCCGCTGCGCTGGCGCGGCATCCACCTGCACGTCGGGTCGCAGCTCGGCGCCGTCGACGCGTGGCGCGACGCCGTCCGCCGCGCGATCGCCGTCGGGGCGCTGCTCGGCGGCCCATCGGGCGACCTCGACACCCTCGACGTGGGCGGCGGCTTCCCCGTGGCGTACGACGGCGACGAGACGAGCGTCCCGCGGCCGGCGCGGTTCGCCGCGGCCGTCGCGGAGGCTCTCGAGGCGGCCCCGGCCGACCGCCGGCCGCGGCGCCTCGCGATCGAGCCGGGCCGGTTCCTCGTCGCCCGCGCCGGCCTGATCGTCGCGCGGGTCCTGCACGTCCGCGACGTCCGAGGCCCCGACGGCGGGCCGCTCGTCGTGATCGACGCGGGGATGGCCGAGCTGATCCGGCCGGCGCTGCTCGGCGCGCGCCACCGGATCGTCGCGCTCACCTCGCTCGGGCGCCCGGTGGACCCGGAGGCGCCCGGCGCGCTCCGTCCCACCTCGGTGGAGGGGCCCGTCTGCGAGTCGACGGACACGCTCGGCGTCCACGACCTGCCCGAGCTGCGCCGCGGGGACCTCGTCGCGATCCGCGACGCCGGCGCCTACGGGGCGTCGATGTCGTCGCGCTACAACGGCCGGCCCCGGGCGCCGCAGGTGCTCATCGACCGCGACGGGCGGCTCGTCGTGGCGCGCCGGCGCGGGACGCTCGCGTCGCTCGGGTAGGCGGCGATCGGAGCCGCGCTCGACGGTCCGTGCCCGCCGTGGCCGGGGGCCGCGGCCGCATCGCTCGACCGGCACGGTACGCTGTCCGGGATGAGCCGCCGCATGCGTCAGCCCGCCCCAGCGCCCGCCACGGCCTCCTCCGCCCTCCGCCTCGCGGGGGCGGTCGCCCTCGTCGCCGCGCTGCTCGTGCCCGCCGCCCTGGCCGGACCGTCGGCCGCGGCCGCGGCCGACTTCACCGCGGCGTACAGCCCGGGCACCGTCGTGTACGACGAGGCCGGCGTCCTCGGGTCGTCCACGCCGCTCGTGGTCCCCGAGGTGATCGCGGCCGCCACCGAGCGCGCGGGCATGGTCATGATCTCGGCGGCCGGCGGCCTCGAGTACGCCGTCGACCAGGCGGCGGGCGGGACCGGCGCCGGGTCGGGGTCGTCGGATCCGGCGGCGCCGGGCGTCCCGGACGCACCGCCCGCCGGCCCGCCGTGGCCGGAGCCCGTGGCCGGCCAGCGCGTCTACGACTACGCGGGCGTCTTCTCGGCGGAGACGAAGGCGGCGACGCAGGCCGCGATCGACCGGATCGAGCAGCGGACCGGCGCGCAGGTCGTCGTCTACACGCAGGTGAAGCCGGGGGCGTCGGCCGACTCGACCGAGCAGGACGCCATCTCCCTCATGGACACCTGGGGCGTCGGGCGGAAGGGCTTCGACGACGGGCTCGTCATCCTCTGGAACCTCGACGAGAGCCTGAAGCACGGGCAGATCCAGCTCTACGCCGGCCCGGGCTTCCGGAACCTCGTGAGCAACGAGCGAGCGCCAGGCGATCTTCGAGAACGACATGATGCCGTACCTGCGGAGCGGCGACCTCGACGGCGCCATGACCATCGCGATGCAGAAGCTCGACGAGCTCGCGACCCCGGAGAACGCGGCGAAGCTCCAGTTCTTCCGTGTCCTCGACGCCGCGATCGGGCTCATCCTCGCGCCGCTCGTCTTCCTCCTCCTCGCGGGCCGGGCCGTCTGGCGGTGGTACAGGCGCGGGCGCGATCCGCTCGTGACGCAGAGCCAGTCGCTCCTCATGCCCGCGCCGCCGGACGGGATGACGCCGGCGGTGGCGACGGTCGTCCGCGACGAGAAGGCCTCCCGACGCTCGCTGACCACCGCGATGCTCGACCTCGCGAGCCGCGGCGAGGTCGCGTTCCAGCAGACGGAGGAGGGCCACGTCTTCAAGTCGAAGAAGCTCTCCGTCGACATCACGGACCCCGACCCGAGCGACGCGCGGGTGTCGCTGAACCGGCGCGCGCCCGTCGGGCCGGCCGAGCAGTACATCCTCGGGCGCCTGCAGTCGATCGGCGGGGCCTCGCGCCACATCGATCCCGACGACCTCCTCAAGCTCGGCAAGGACGAGGGGACGTTCGACTCGAAGCTCGAGAAGGCGGCGGTCGCGGGTGGGTTCTTCGCGGAGCCGCCGAGCACGGTGCGCGGCCGCTGGATGGGTGGCGCGTTCGGCCTGCTGGTCCTCGGGATCATCATGTTCGTGGTCGCGCTGAACCTCCCGAGCGGCGGCTTCACCCTCCTCGGGGTCGCGCTCGTCGCGTCGGCGATCGTCATGTTCATCGCCGGCGCGGTCATGCCGGCGCGCACGCAGGCGGGCGCCCTCGCGCGCGTGTGGCTCGACGGCTACCTGCGGACGCTCAAGGCGACGATGGCCCAGGCGCGGTCGATGGACGAGGTGGTCGCGAAGTCCGGGCTCGACTGGCTCCTGACCCCCGACCGGGCGGTCGTCTGGGGGACGGCCCTCGGGCTCGAGGAGGAGATCGAGGCGGTCCTCGCGCGCAGCGTGGAGGACCTGCAGGCGGGCAGCTCGCCGTCGATGATCTGGCTGCCGATGTGGTACGCCGGCTCGAGCGGGACGTCCGGATGGGGCCAGGCCGGCGGCGGGGTCGCGCCCGGCCTCATGTCCGGCTCCGCGATCCCCGACTTCGGCGGGATGATGGCCGCGCTCGGCACGATCGGGGACTCGCCCGGCTCCAGCGGGAGCGGCGGGGGCGGGGGCGGCTTCGGCGGTGGCGGCTCCGGCGGTGGCGGCGGCGGCGCCGGAGGCGGCTTCTGACGGGTAGACTGCGCGCATGGGCGCAGTCGACACGATGGAAGTCTTCTTCGAGCTCCTCAACGGCGGTGACCGCGAGGGCGCGGTCGCGCTGCTCGACGAGAAGGTCGAGATGCGGGTGCACGTGGGCGAGGGCGCGCGCGTCCTCCGCGGCTCCGAGCAGGTCGGCGGCTGGTTCCTCCGCGCCGACCGGGGCCTGAAGATGGTCCCCGGCGAGGTCCGCGACATGGGCAACAGCTACGAGGCGGACATCCTCGCGGTCCGGCCGGGCGCACCCAGCCAGCACCTGGACGCGACCTTCCGCGTCGAGGCCGGGAAGATCACCACGATCAACCTCTCCCCGCGGTAGCGCGCGGCGCCGCGCGGACCCGCGCGGCGCGGCCACGGCGCGCGGGCCGGGTCAGGGCGCGGCGGTCACCTCCGCGCCCGGCGTCCCCGCGTCCGGGATCACCGACGACGCGGGCAGCGGGATCACCAGCTTGTCCCCGATCTGGAGCTGGTTCGGGTCCTTCAGGTCGGGGTTCGCGGCGAGCAGGTCGTCCACGGTGATCTTGTACTTCGCCGCGATCCCGGAGACCGTGTCGCCCGCCTTCACCGTGTAGACGAAGGGCGTCGGGGACGGGACGGGCGTCGGCGCGACCGACGCGCTCGGGGAGGCCTCGACCGACGCGGACGGCGTGGGCGTCGCGTCCGCGCCACCGCCTCCGCCGCCGAGGAGCAGCGGCGGGATGAGGAAGAGCGCGAGCGCCGCGATCGCGAGAAGGCCGAGCCAGATGGCGATCCGGGGGATGCCGCGCGAGCCGCCGCCTCCGCTCGACTTGATCGTGGGGTAGCTGTCGAACCTCCGGGGGCGCTCCCAGGCCGGGGCCGCGGGGTCCGCGGCGCGCTGCGGGAGGGGCCGCGCCTGGCCGGACGACGACGAGGAGGACCTGCCGAACCCGAACCGCGACGAGGACTGCTTCTTCGGCGCGTTCCGCGCGATCCGCGCGGCGGCCGCCGCCTCCACCGGGTCCTCCCAGGCCTCGTCCTCCGCGGGGAGGTCCACGTCCGGCTCCACCCAGAGCGTGTCGGACGCGCCGCCGCCCGGACGATGGCGGCCGGCTGCCGTAGGCACCGGAGGAGCGCCCGCTGAGCGGCTGTGCCGCGGGCGCCGGGCCGCGGAGCGGCGGATGCCGGGGCCGCGTACGCCCCACCGCGGGCGGCGTACGGCGCGTCGACGTCGGAGGCGAGTGCGCCGAGGTCGTCGTCCGCGTCGTCCGGGAGGCCCGGACTCCCGCCGATGAACGCGGACGAGGCGGCCGCGCCGGCGGCGCCCGCGGCGCCCGCGGCGGCGGCGTACCCGGCTGCCTCTGCCCCGGACCCCGAGGCCCGGCGAGGCGGGGCCGGCCCCGCGGCCGGCGGACGGGACGTGCGGCCCAGCGAGGAAGGCGGGCGTCTCGTACGCGTCGTCGATCCGCCCAGGCGGCTCCGAGGCGGCCCCGCCGGCGGCCGGCCATCCGCGGCGGCGCCGGCCGCGCAGCGCCGGCCGCTGCGCCGGCCATCCACGGCGGCGGCGCCTGCCACTCGCGGTCGGGCGGCGGCACGGGAGCGTCGTACGGGCCGCGATCCGCCGCACCACGCGGCGCCGCGGTGGCGTCGCCCCGGCGGACCGTCGGACGACGGACGGTCGCGGACTCCCGCGCGGCCCACGCGAGGAACGTCGGACACTCCCCGAACGCGCCACCGATGCAGAAGAGCTCCTGGTGGCTGATCGCGCGAGGTGCGGGGCGCGGCTCCGCGAAGCAGCGGTGCCGATGGTCGGGCCGGTCGGAGCGGTAGTCCCGGTCGTCGTCGAACGCGAGGAACGGGCAGGCGGTGGGCCGCTCCACAGGGCTGCGATCGGTCATCTCGGGCATCATACCCGCGTCGTGCCCGCTCGCCAGCGGCACCGGCCGTCGTCCTCCCGGCATCCGAGGTCCCCATGCAGCCTTCCCGATCCCGCTCGCGCGTCGCGGCGGTCGCGTCCATCCTCACGGCGGCGCTCTGGATCGCCGTCGCGAGCCCGACCGTCATCGCGGCGCCGTCCGCCGGTGCGACCGTGGCGGCCGGAGGCGCCGCGCCCGCGACGGTCCCGACGTCGCGCGGGGTCGCGGCAGCGGCAGGGCCCACCGTGGAGCGCGCGGACCTCGCGAGCCCGGCGGGGCTCCGCATCTCGGGGACGATCTCCGGGGCGGCCGGCGCCCTCCCCGGGGTCGTCGTGACCGCATGCCCCGCGTCGATGTCGGGCGCGGTCCCCGTCGAGTGCAAGGGTGGGCTCACGACGGCCGCCGGCGCCTACTCGATCACCGGGCTGGCACCGGGACCGTACGTCGTCCGGGCGGCGCCTCCCGCGTCCGCCGGGGCCGGCGCGGCGGCGGGATACGTGGGCGCGTCCGGCTACGTCGCCGCGCGCTCCGCCGCGTCGAAGATCGCCATCACCGCGGACAAGGCCGGGGTCGACCTCAAGCTCCCGGCCGGCGCGACGATCGCCGGGACGGTGAAGTCGGAGGCCGGCTCGACCGTGAAGGACGCGTTCGTCGAGGCGTGCGCCACGGACGCACCCGCCGGGGTCGCGTGCACGGGCACGTTCTCGGGCGCGGACGGCACGTTCACCGTCGGGGGGCTCGGGAGCGGCACGTACTGGATCGGCGTCCAGGCGCCGTCCGCGTCCGGCCTCGCGAGCGGCTACCTCGCGGCGTCCGGGATCTCCCCGGCCTCGGCCGGAGCCCGCAAGGTCACCGCGGGCACGAGCGGCCTCGCGATCGGCCTGCCGGCGGGCAGGACCGTCAGCGGCATGGTGGCGCTCGAGGGCGCCGGGGCGCCGCGCTCCGGCGACGTGATCGTCCAGGCCTGTGCCGACGTCGCGTGCATCTACGGCCCCGCCACGCTGACCGACGAGGACGGCAGGTTCACGATCCGGGGCGTCGCCCCCGGGACGTGGACGGTCGTGTACGCGATGAACGGCGTCTCCTCCCACGTCGGCGGGTACCGCGGGGACGGCGGATACGTCCCGAACCGGGCCTCGGCCTCCGCGGTGAAGGTCGCGGGAGCGGCCGTCGGCGGGATGGACGTGACGCTGCCACGCCCCGTCGCGCGCATCGACGGGACGGCGACGGGCGGCGGCTCGCCGCTGCGCGGCGGGGTCGTCGTCGCGTGCGGGGCCGGCTCATCGTGCTTCTGGACGCAGACATCGCTCAGGGACGGCACGTACTCGCTCGTCGCTCCCGTCCGCCGGCCCGTGGACGGTCGGCCTGCGCGCGCCGGGGACGTACGCGGTCGGGCTCCCGCTCATCTGGACCACCGGCGTGGCTCTCCCGATCGACTCGCGCGCGACCGACGGCTATCTCGGCGCCAGCGGGTTCACCGCGAGCGCCTCGGCGGCCCGTGCGGTCGTCGTGGGCTCGCCGGACCGGACGAAGCCGGCGATCGTCGCACGGAGTCCCAGGCCGAACGCCACGAAGGTCGCGATCACCACCAGGGTCGTCGTCGCGTTCAGCGAGCCGGTCACCGGCGTCACGGCGAAGTCGATCGTGCTGCGGGACGCGAAGACCCGCAAGGCCGTGGCCGCGACCGTCACGTACGACACGGCGAAGCGGACCGCGACCCTGACGCCGAAGAAGGCGCTCGCGAAGGGGCGCCGCTACCAGGTCGTGGTCGCCGGGACGATCGCCGACTACGCCGGCAACCGCCTCGCGCCCGCCACGTGGGTCTTCACCACGAAGCCCTGAGCCGGCCGCGGCCCCGCCGGGGCCCGGGCACATCACGGACAGCGAGCGCCCCCGCGGCCGGTTCCTCGGCCCGGGGGCATGGCGCCGCGGTGGCTACCGCTGCGCCTCCTCAGGGTACTCCCCGGGGACCTCGAGGCGGGCCGGCCGCGTGCCCCTCGGGTGGGGGCCGATTGACAGCCGATGGGCCGCGCCCGGACACTTCGGTGGCGGACCGAGCGGCGCCGAAGCGCGCCCCGTCGCCCCACCGCGACGCGTCCCGGCCCCGTGCTGCGAAGAGGGAGTCCCGATGTCCCGGATCTCGTCCCTGCTGTCCCCGAAGACCGTCGTCCGCGCGCACTGCGACGTGCCGTGCGGCATCTACGACCCGGCCGGCGCCCTGCTCGGCGCCAAGACCGTCGCCCGGATGGTCGAGCTCATCGGCCAGATCCCCGTCGAGGGCCGCACCCCGGCCGACCGCCAGAAGTTCATCCGCGCCGTCATGGTCAAGGAGCAGCACGCCGAGCAGGTCAAGCGCGACGTGCAGGTGATCTGGAGCGACTACTTCAAGCCCGAGCACCTCGAGAAGTTCCCGCAGATCCACGAGCTGACGTGGAACATCCTCAAGCTCGCCGGGAAGAACAAGCAGAACATCGACGCCGAGGCTGCCGCGCAGCTCATCGCCAAGGTCGAGGAGTTCAGCGCGATCTTCTGGGAGACCAAGAAGTAGTCGAACCGACCGACCTCCGCGCGCCCGGGTCGCCCGGCGCTCCGCCCGCCGGCACGGGATCGGAGCCCGGCCCGGGGCCGGAGGAGACCCGACGACGGCGGCCCTGGCGGGCCGCCGTCGCGGAGGAGAGCATGCTTCCGGCGCTCGCGCCGGGCGACTTCCTCCTCCTCGACCCGACCGTCCGCCGCTGGCCTCGCCGCGGGACGGTCGTCGTCTTCCACGAGCCCGGCTCGGGGGTCCTCGCGATCAAGCGGGTGGCCGCGCGCGGCGGCGACGACGTGGCCACGCCGGCGGGGCCCCTCCGCCTGCGGCCCGACGAGGCGTGGCTCCTGGGCGACGCACCCGGCCCCTCGATCGATTCGCGGGCCTACGGACCCGTGCCCGTGGACCGGCTCGTGGCACGCGCATGGCTCCGCTACTGGCCGTGGACGCGGGCCGGGCGGGTGGGCCGTGTCGGGCGCCCTGGCGCTGTCGCGCGCAGGCGATGACCTCGGACCCCCGGCTCCACGGGATCGGCCTCTCGCGGCGCGCGCACCTCGCCGCCATCGCGGCGCTCGCCGTCCTCGTCGTCGCCGCCGACCTCGCGATCGAGCCCGTGATCCCCGTCCTCGTCCTCCTCATCTGCGCGGCCGCCCTGGCCGGCTTCCTCCGCCCGGACGGGATCGTCCCCGCGGGCCTCGTGATCGGCCTCGCGATCCCCGCCGTCCGCGTCGCCGCGGTCCTGCTCGGCGTCGACCTCGCGTCGCCCACCGAGCCGCCGGGGCTCCTCGCGGCCGCACTCGCTCGTCTTCCTCGTCGTGCCGGCGCTCTTCGCGGCGGTCATCGGCGGGTTCGCCCGCAGGACGCTGGAAGAGGAACGCCTCCGTCCGCGCTGAGCGCGAAGCGGAGGCGTTCGGAGGTGGAGCGGGTCGCGCGCCGTGCCGCGCGTCGGCTGGGCGTTACGGGCGGAGCGTGCCGGCGAAGACCTGCCAGGCGAGGATCGTCTTCGCGATGAGGCTGAGGAGCATGTACACCCGCTCCCCGTAGAGGTAGTCCGCCCAGCGTCCGGTCTTCCGGTACTGGAGGATCATGTTGAAGGCGAAGACGTTGAAGCTGATGAACAGCGAGACGAAGATCACGTAGACGAAGGCGGGGGCCGGCTGCGCGCCCGGCTCCGTCGCGGACGTCCAGAGCGCGATGGCGATGACGAGCCACGGCACCACGCCGGCGATGCACCCGAAGACGTAGTGCAGCCACTGGGGCCGCGTGCGACCCTCGTTCGCCGCCTCCATGCTCCAGCCGAACAGGTTCATGGCGGCGTTGATCCCGAAGATCGCGAGGAGCGTCCCGATCTCCTGGATCCCGGAGAGCTCCGCGATCACGACGATCATCACGCTCGACGAGAGCGCGTACTCGATCCAGCGCGCCGGGTTCTGGCCGCGCGCGAGGCTCCGCTCGTACCAGCGGCGCGCAGGGAACGCGACGAGCGCGTGCGCCGCGGCGCTGAGGAAGAAGAACAGCGCGACCATCGGCCCGATCGGCAGGTCGAAGAGCGTGCGCGTGGCCGGGACGAGCGTCTGGGTCGCCTGGTCGAACGTCAGGTACGTGCTGACGACCGGCGCGGTGACCATCGGGCTCTTCGCGAACGAGAGCGCCAGGATCAGCAGCCCCTGGGCGACGTGGATGAGGGCGAGTCCGATGTTCCATCGGTGCAGGCTGCGCGCCTGCGTCTCGGGGATCGGGGTCGACGTCGTCTCGAACGGGACGGCGGCGGCGGTCATGGGCGGGCAACCTCCAGGTCCGGCGGCTCGGTGCGGCCCGGCCGCCCGTGGTCCTTGGGCGCGGCACCACGCCGCGGCCTCATCAACCCTATCGCACCGGCCGGCCTCGCGGATGGCCTGAGCCCCCGGCCGCGCCTGTCGCGACCGGGGGCTCAGGTGGTCGTCGTACGGGCCGCGCTCCGTGCAGCGCGACCGCGCGTCAGGCGGCCGTGGGGGACTGCCAGGAAGGACCGGTGGGATCGGTCGGGCCGGCCGTCCTCGCCGCGCGGCGGACGAGCCGCCGGCCGACGAAGACGAGCGGGATGAGGATCACGAGCAGGACGAGGAGGACCGGGAGCCAGACGATCGCGAACCAGATGGCGGCAGACGCGACGTTCTGGCCGACCGTCACGAGCTGGGCGGTGGCATCGGCGACGACGGTCGCCGGATCCCAGGAGCCCGTCGCGGCGGCCACCGGGGCCGGGGCGAGCGCGAAGCTCGCCGTGAGCGTCCCCTGCGCTGCCTGGTCGGCGAGGTTGTCGCGCTGGGCCTGGAGCTGCTCGATCTCGCCCTGGACCGTCGTGAGCTGCTCCTGGACGGCGAGGATGTCCGGGATCTTCACGGCCTGCTGCATGACGCCGAGGAGCTGGACCTCGGTGGCGCGGAGGTTCTTCAGCCGTGCGTCGAGGTCCACGACCTGGGCGGTCACCTCGTCGGAGGAGGTCTGCTCGGCGAGGACCTTGGAGCCGGTCGCGCGCAGCGCGGCCAGTGTCGCGTCCCACGTGTCCGCCGGGATCCGGAACGTGAGGCTCGCGCGCGGCTGGTCGCCGTCGAGGGACCGCTGGGAGCCGGCGACGTAGCCGCCGGCCTTCGTGACCACCGCGGTCGCGTCGTTCACCGCGCGATCCACGTCGCCGACCTGGAGGTCCATCGTGCCGGTCCGGATGATCATCGGGCCGCCGACGGTCGACTCCGACGTCACGACGGACCCGTTCCCGGCGGTCGTCCCGCCGGCGTATCCCTGCGCCTGGTCCACGGGCGGCGCCGCGAGCTCGGGCTGGCTCTGCCCGGTGACGCCGGCCCCGTCGCCGATGGACGAGCCGACGGTCCGGAGCTCGGAACTCGCCCCGCACGCGGCGACGACGAGGGCGGCCGCGAGGGTCGCGAGGATGAGGAGGAGCTGCGGCCGGCGCGAGAGATGACGTCGCATCTGAGGCCTCCGCCGGTCCCGCCGGCGCTGGGCCCGGGCACCTGGTCCCGGGTTCGTCAGGCAGGGGACGCCGGCGATCGGCAGCGGGTTCCCGCGCCGGGTGGGCCCGGGCGAGGACGGTGGTGCGCGCGGGCCCCGGCCGCGCGCGACCGGCGCGTACGTCAGTCGGAGACGGCCTCCGCCGCGGCGAGCGGGAGCCCGGCCGCGCGGACGTCCTCGGCGAGGGCTGCGATGGAATCGGCCTCGACCGAGGCGTCGCCGAGGAAGACGACGAGCCGGTCCAGCCCCAGCGCGGCATACCGGCCGAGGAGGTCGACGCGCTCGGCGCCTGCCTCCGCGAAGGGCTTGTCCGGCGCGTAGAGGGAGAGGCGGAGCGTGGCCGGGTCGCGGCCGATCTCCTCGCAGCGCTCGCGCGCCACCGCCATCGCCTCTGCGCACGCCGCCGGGTCGAGGAAGACCAGGTTCAGCTCGTCCGCGAAGCGGGCCGCGAGGCGGAACGTGACGCGCCGGCCGTTCCCGCCGACGACGATCGGGACGCGCGGCCGCTGGACGCCCTTCGGCACGTTGATCGCGCCCTGGACCGAGGCGTGCTCGCCGTGGAAGGTCGCGTGCCCGGCGCCGAACATCCGCGTGATGACCTCGAGGTGGTCGCGGAACATCGCCAGGCGCGTGGGGGTGTCCGGGAAGCCGTACCCGTACGCCACCCACTCGTCCTCCTTCCAGCCGGCGCCGATGCCGAGCTCGAAGCGGCCGCCGCTGATGACGTCGAGGGTCGAGGACATCTTCGCGGTGAGCGCGGGGTTCCGGAACCCGGTGCAGACGACCATGTGCCCGATCCGTGCGCGCTCGGTCGCCTGTGCGATCGCGCCGAGCATCGTGAACGACTCGAACGTGATCTCGTCGGTCGGGTCGGGGACCGTCGTGAAGTGGTCGAAGACCCAGAGCGACTCGAACCCGAGCCCCTCGGCCAGGCGCGCGATCTCGATCGAACGCCCCCACGCATCACGCGGGTCCCACCCGTCGAACTCGCCCTTCCAGCCCTGCGGGACCATGAGCCCCACGTCCATCGTCATGTGCGCTCCCACTCCCCCGGAACGCCCCCGCGAACCGCGCGCTGCCGCGGGCCTCACGGCCCTCGTCTGGCGGCGCCGGCCGAGCCTACCATCGGTTCCGTGGGAGTGCGCGATCGCTCCGACGCCGCGTCGGCCGAACGGGCGCGGTACCTGGCCGCCCTCCGGCGCGTCCCCGCGCGCCCCGGGATGCTGGATCGCCTGGTCCGGGTCGTCGTCCGCGCCGGCTTCACGCTCGTCGGCTGGCGCGTCGGGGTGGACGGGCTCGGGAACCTCCCGACGGGACGCGACGGACGGATCGCCCCGTGCGTCCTTGCCGCCGCGCCGCACCGCGGCTGGCCCGATCCATTCCTCGTCCTCCTCGCGTGGCCGCGAGACGCGCCGCACCTCGCGTGGTTCGGCGACGAGGTCACGATGACGCGGTCGTGGTGGCGGCGGCGCCTCCTCCCCCGGCTGGGCATGATCCCGATCGCCGCCGGCACATCGCCGGGCGCGGTGTCCGCGTACCTCGACGCGGCCCGGATCGTGCTCGAGCGCGGCTGCGTCCTCGTCGCGTTCCCCGAGAAGGGCCCGCCGAGCCCGCGCGGGGCGACGCGGACGATCGCGCCGGGGGCGGCGTGGCTCGCGCTCGCGGGCGGCGTCCCGCTGGTCCCCGTCGCACTCGCGGGCTACCTCGAGACCGGCCTGGGGACCCGGTTCGCCGTCCGGGTGCTCGCGCCGATCCGGGCCGACCCGGGCGAGGGTGCCCCGGACCGGAGGCGACGCGGCTCCGAGCCCGGACGGCAGCGCGAAGGCGGATCCCCGCCGCCTCACGCGGTCCGGGCGCGCGATGACCGCCGCGCTGGCGGCCGCCCTCGCCGGCCCCGTCGCCGAGATGGAGGCGGAGAGCCGCCTCCGTAACGGTCCGCGCCCGCTCCCGGGCCTGAGACGACTATTCAAGTAGTCACAGGCCGGACGCGCCGCTAGACCCGCCCGACGAGCATCTCCCCGAGCTCGTCGATCATGGCGAGGTCCGTCGCGATGAAGTCCTGGAGGACGAGGCGTTCCGCGCCGGCGTCGGCGAAGCGGCGCGCAGCCTCGCGCGCCTCGTCGGGCGTGCCGATCACCCACCGCGGACGGCGCGTCGCGATCCAGGCCTCGGCGTCGGCCGCGCCCCCGACCGCCCGCAGCACGTCGTCGAAGCGGCGGTCGACCGCCGCGCGGTCGCGCCCCACGAGGACCCCCGCCATCACCGAGCGGCTGAGCGATCCCGGGTCGCGGCCGATCGCGACGCACGCGTCGTCGAGGAGGGCGAACCGCTCGCGCGCCCGCTCCGGGCTGGAGCTCGAGAGGTTGAACTCGTCCGCCCACCGCGCGGCGATCCGCAGCCCGCGCGGAGTCCCCTCCCCGCCGACGAGGATCCGCGGCATCGGCGACGGCTTGGGCCGGAAGAGCGCGTCCTCCACCTGGTAGGCGGTCCCGGCGAACGACCAGCCGTCGGGCCCCTCCAGGAGCCCGCGCACGATCGCGAGCTGCTCCTCGAGGATGTCCGCCCGCCGCTCGATGGGCGGGAACGCGAACCCGTGGCGCAGGTGCTCGTCCTCGTGCCAGCCCGCCCCGAGGCCGAGCTCGAGCCGCCCGCCGCTCATCTCCTGCACCGTGGAGGCGAGCTTCGCGATGTTCCCGGGCGCGCGGAACAGCACCGGGGAGACGAGCGTGCCGAGCCGGATGCGCGTCGTCTCGCGGGCGAGGCCGGCGATGACGGCCCACGCGTCGGTCGTCTGCCGGCCGGACCCGCCGGGGAAGCTCTCGTAGTGGTCGGAGCGGAAGAGCGCCTCGAAGCCGGCGTCCTCCGCGTGCCGGGCGACGGCGAGCTGGTCGGCGTAGGAGAGCCCCATCTGGGGCTCGATCATCAGGGCGAAGCGCATCGGGTCCTCCTCGGGCGTCGGCTTCCCGACGGTACACCGCGCGGTGGCACGCGGCCATGCCGGAGGCGAGATACTTCAGGTTGACGCAATCATTCAGACGACCTAACATGCCGCGGATGACACCGCCCACATCCGACGACCGCGCCGCTCCGGTGATCGTCGGGGAGACCTCCTCCCCGACGGACGCCGAGCTGCGCGCGGACCTCGGCGCCGCATTGACGCGGGTCCTCATGCGCCAACGCGGCGACTACGCGTCGGACCTTGCGCGGGACGGCGTCAGCGCGGCGCAGGTCTCCGTCCTGATGAAGCTTCGGCTGTACGGGGACCTGTCGATCAGCGGACTCGCCGCCCTCATGGGGCTCGGCCTTCCCAACGTCACCGGGATCGTGGACCGGCTGGAGGAGCGGGGGCTCGTCGAGCGCCGGCGAGACCCGGACGACCGCCGGGTGGTCCACGTGCGGCTGACCGTCGCCGGCTGCCGGGTCCCGGACGGGATGGACGGCCTCCAGCGCGACCTCCTGGGGCGCGTCCTGGCGGCGATGGACCGCGCGTCGCTCGAGCGGTGCATCCGGGTCGTCGATGATGTCGAGAAGGAGGCCGGCCCCGCGCCGGTGGATCCACGGTGCGCCGGGGACCGCCCCCGGGCGAAGGGGGCCTGAGGAGACCATGGAAGCGACACCCATCCCCGAGTCCGGCACGCCCGGCGGGTACAGCAGTCACGGCTGGCGGCCGGCGATCGAGGTCTCGCATCGCGCCCGCATGGAGATCCTGGGCGCGATCCTCCTCGCGCTTCTCCTCGGCGCGCTCGACCAGACGATCGTGGGGACGGCGCTCCCGACCATCGTCACCGACCTGCACGGCAACGACCTCTACACGTGGGTCGTGACGATCTACCTGCTGACCAGCACGATCAGCGTCCCGTTCTACGGGAAGCTCTCCGACCTGTACGGCCGGAAGCCGCTCCTGATCATCGGGATCGTGATCTTCCTGATCGGCTCGGCGCTCTCGGGCCTCTCCCAGACGATGGAACAGCTGATCCTCTTCCGGGGGATCCAGGGGCTCGGGGCGGGCGCGCTCTTCCCTGTCAGCCTCGCCGTGATCGGCGACCTCTTCAGCCCGCAGGAGCGCGGCAAGTACCAGGGCCTCTTCGGCGCCGTCTTCGGCGTCTCCGCGCTCGTGGGTCCCGCCCTCGGCGGGTTCATCACGGACACGTGGAGCTGGCACTGGATCTTCTACGTCAACATCCCGGTCGGGATCGTCTCGCTCTACTTCATCGCGCGGCTGCTGCCCACGGTGAAGCGGGCCGATGCGACGCGCACCTTCGACCTGCTCGGGGCGGCCGTCTTCGTCATCGCGATGGTCCCGTTCCTCGTGGGCCTGACGAACAAGCAGACGGGCGACTGGACCGAGCTGACGGTCGGCGGGTTCATCGTCTTCGGCATCGCCGCCTTCATCGTCTTCCTCTTCATCGAATGGAAGGCGAAGGAGCCGATCGTCCCGCTCGACCTCTGGCGCGGCCGCACCTACGCCGGGACCATCGTCGCGACCTTCTTCGCGGCGTTCGGGTTCTTCGCGGCGACGGTCTTCCTGCCCCGCTTCTACCAGGTGGTCCTGGGCGAGAGCGCGACGGCGAGCGGGTACGAGCTCTTCCCGCTCCTCATCGGGGTCATCGGCTCCAGCATCATCTCGGGCCAGATCATCTCGAAGACCGGGAAGTACAAGATCCTCATCCTGGTCTCGCTCGCCCTGACGATCCTGGGGTCGTGGTTCTTCACGAACATGACCTCCACGACCGACCGGTGGGTGATCAGGGCCTGGATGTTCGTGCTGGGCGTCGGGATCGGGCCCACGCTCGCGGCCTTCACGATCGTCGTGCAGAACGCGGTCCCGTTCAAGAAGCTGGGCGTCGCCACGTCCAACCTGACGTTCTTCCGCCAGATCGGCGGCGTCGTCGGCCTCTCGATCGCCGGGACCCTGTTCGGCAGCATCCTGCGCAACCAGATCCCGGACCAGATGACCAGCGCGGGCGTCCCGCCCCAGATCGTGGCGGGCTTCCAGGGCGGCGGGTTCGACCCGAACAACTTCGTCGGCGTTGGCGGCGACATCGGCCAGACGATCCTCGCGAACGTGCCCGAGCAGTTCCGGGCGATCGTCGAGCCGATCGTCCCGAACATCGTGGCCGCGCTCTACGCGTCGATCTCCATCGCGATCGCGAACGTCTTCTGGCTGGGCGTCATCGGCGGGGCCGCCGCGTTCGTCTCGATCCTGTTCATCCGCGAGCTGCCGATGCGGACCGCGACGCGGATCCCGGAGAAGGCGAAGGACGAGATCGCGACCGAGGATCTCGCGATCGGGGCCGCGCTGGACGTCCCGTGACCGCCCGCCACGCCACCGCGGACGGCTCCGCGGCCGGTCACGTGCGCGTCGCCCCGACGCCGCCCGGGCTCGGGGCGCCCGGGACGGCCGGGGCCGCCTTCCGGCCCCTCCTCCCCGCGGCGGACCTGCCGGGCGGCGCGATGTGTCGCGTCTCGATCGGCGACCTGGACATCCTCCTCGCGCACACGTCGGCCGGGATCGTGGCCACGGACGACCGCTGCCCGCACATGGCCGCGCCGCTCTCGATCGGCCGGCTCGACGGGTGCGCCGTCGCCTGTCCGCTGCACCGCGGCGTGTTCGACCTGTCGACGGGCGAGGCGATCCAGCTGCCGACGACCGGCGGGCTCGATGCCGACGGGACGATCCACCCGACGTGGTCGCCGCCGGGAGCCGAGCCGAAGCCCGACCCGCCCGGAGCGAAGTCCGACGCACGCCGGCTCACGCGCACGCGCAGGGTCCGCTTCTACCCGGTGCGGATCGCGGACGGCGCGATCGAGGTGGCGCTCCCGGACGAGGTGACGGGCCCGGTCCTGCGCTAGGGGGCCTCGGGCGCCACGTCGGGCGACCCGTCGCCGGGATCGCAGAGGCCCGGTCGGGCGGGCGTTCGGGGTCGGTTCGAGGCCTCTCCGTGTCGCCACCGTGTCGGGTAGGTAAAGGACCCTGAACCTTCAGGGAACGTTCAGGGAACGACGGGACTCTGGCAACGCCGGACCGAACGAGAAGGGGGCCCGGCCATGACCAGAGGAGATGACACCCTCGATGGATCCCGAGACCCAGAAGCCGATCGTGTGGGGGGCTGAGGCTCCGGCACCGGCGCCCGATCCCACCACAGAGAACCCCCAGAACGTGCCGATGGCTCCGGCCACCGACGCCACCGAGGCGTGGCAGCCGGCCCCGGCCTCCCCCACCCCGTCCGCCTCGAAGCGCTGGGGCATCGCGGGCCTCGCGGTCGTCGCGATCAGCGCCGCCGCACTCACCGCGGGCGGGACGGTCGGCGCGCTCGCAGCCGCCGGTACGTTCGACCAGAAGACCGTCACCGTGGTGACGGGCAACCAGGCGCAGCAGGTGAGCGCCGGGTCACCGCAGTCGGGCTCGACGCAGAGCTCGCCCGTCACGGCGTTCTCCGGCCTGAACGACCAGGTCGTGACCGCCGCCGGCAAGGTGAGCCCCGCCGTCGTGACGATCATCTCGTCCACGTCCGCGGCCAACGCGCAGGGCGGCACGGGCCAGGTCGATCCGTTCGGGAACAACAACGGCTCCGGCAATGGCCAGGTCGATCCGTTCGGGAACAACAACGGCTCCGGCAATGGCCAGGTCGATCCGTTCGGCAACAACAACGGCTCCGGCAACAACGGCCAGGTCGATCCGTTCGGCAACAACAACGGCTCCGGCAATGGCCAGGTCGATCCGTTCGGCAACAACAACGGCTCCGGCAATGGCCAGAACGGCGGCCAGGGCAACGGCTCCACCGGCAACGGCGACTCGGTGTACGGCCTTCCGTCCGGCCAGACCCCGACCGCCATCGGCTCCGGCTTCATCTTCGATGCGAACGGCTGGATCCTCACCAACCACCACGTCATCGCCGACTCGACGAACCTCACCGTCCAGCTCTCGGATGGGCGCTCGTTCCCGGCGAAGGTCTACGGCAGCGACACCCTCACGGACCTCGCCATCGTGAAGATCGACGCGTCGGGCCTCCCGACCGCCTCCCTCGGCGACTCGGGCCAGCTCCGCGTCGGCGAGCTCGCCATCGCCGTCGGCGACCCGCTCGGCGAGTACCCGGGCACGGTCACGACCGGCGTCGTCTCCGGCCTCGGCCGCTCGATCAACGACTCCAACATCAACCTCGACGACCTCATCCAGACCGACGCGGCGATCAACCCCGGCAACAGCGGCGGTCCGCTCGTCGACCAGAACGGCAACGTCATCGGCATCGACACGGCGATCGCCGGCTCCGCGCAGGGCATCGGCTTCGCGATCCCGATCGACCTCGCCAAGCCGCTCATGAAGCAGGCGCTCGCCGGCGAGCAGCTCAGCCGCCCGTGGATGGGCATCCGCTACCAGCCGGTCGACGCCGGCGTCGCCACGCGGAACAACCTGACCGTGAACTCCGGCGCCTGGATCACGTCGGGCGGCAACGGCAGCGCGGTCGAGTCGGGCAGCCCGGCGGAGAAGGCCGGCCTCAAGGAAGGCGACGTCATCACCGCCGTGAACGGCACGAAGATCGACACCAACCACCCGCTCATCGAGCTCCTCGCCTCGCACGCCCCGGGCGAGTCGGTCACCCTGACCGTCCAGCGTGGGAACCAGGAGGCGAACATCCAGATCACCCTCACGACGCGGACGCTCAACTCGAACGGCTGACGTCCTCCGACACCAACGAGCGAACGGCCCCGGGCTCTCGAGCCCGGGGCCGTTCGACGTACATGGAGGGCGCCTCGCGCCGCCGCCTATCGGCCGAGCGGCTCCCCCGGGTCCTCGCCGAGCACGGCTTCCGCGAGCGCGTGGCGCCGGCGCGAGTACTCGGTCAGGATCGCCGCGGCTTCCGCGACATCGTCGGTCACGCGGCAGAGGTCGAGATCGTTCGGGCCGATGGCCCCCGAGGTCACGAGCGTGGAGCGGATCCAGTCCAGGAGGCCGCGCCAGTAGTCGACGCCGACGAGGACGATCGGGAAGTGCTCGACGCGCTTCGTCTGGACGAGGGTGAGCGACTCGAAGAGCTCGTCGAGCGTCCCGTAGCCCCCGGGGAAGATCGCGAAGCCGTCCGCGTACTTCACGAACATCGTCTTGCGGACGAAGAAGTAGCGGAACTCGATCGAGACGTCGAGGTACGGGTTCGGCGACTGCTCGTGCGGCAGCTCGATGTTCAGGCCGACCGAGAGGCCGCCCGCCTCCTGGCACCCGCGGTTCGCGGCCTCCATGACGCCGGGGCCGCCGCCGGTGATGACGGCGAGCCCCTCGCGCGCGAGGATCTTCCCGAGCTCGCGTGCCTGCCGGTAGGCCTCGGAGTCCTCGTCGAACCGTGCCGAGCCGAAGACCGTCACCGCCGGACCGAGGATCGCGAGCTCGTCGATGCCGTCGACGAACTCGCCGAGGATCCGCAGGACGCGCCACGGGTCGCTGTCGAGGAATGCCGGCCGCGGCGGCCTCCGCAGGAGGCGCATGTCCGCGGTGCCGCCGCCCGCGTGGCGGCTGGCGAGCTCCACGCCCCTCCCCCGCAGGATGACCCGCCCCGAGCGCCGGTGCTCGGAGATCGGCTCGCCGGAGTCGGTCATCGCTTCGCTCCCGTCCCGGGCCCGGCGGGGCCCCCTGTCTGAGCGCGGCCGCCGGGGCCGCTCGGGCCGGCGGGGCCGGCGGCGCCGCCCGCGGCGGCCACGCCCGAGGCGACCCACTGCTTCCACGTCGACTCCGCCATGCCGGCGGAGACATCCTTCCCGTCACGGCAGAGCGGGAGCCGCAGCAGCCGCTGGTCGGCCAGCAGCCGCGCCGCCAGCTCGTCGTCGTCCATGCGCATGTACCCGAGCCCCGCCGCCTTCCAGGCCTTCCCGTCCGTGTCCGCGCACGCGGCCGCGCCGAGCCGCTCGACGAAGCGGCGGAGCTCGCCCGGCGCCATCGGGCGCGTCCGCAGGTTCACGTAGCTGACGGTCATGCGCCGCTCCTTGAAGAACCGGAGCGCGGCGCGGGTGGGCTGCGAGTCGTCGCGGCCGAAGACCTGGATGGGGGCGCGTGCGGCGGGCGCGGTCATGACGACAGGGTACGGCGTGCACGGGAGCGGTACCATCCGGCGGGCAAGCCGCCCGCGAGGGCCGCGGCCCAAGGAGGCGCCCCATGTCGATCTGGTTCACCGTCACGCTCGACGACGCACCGGGCTCGCTCGCCCGGGTCGCGACGGCCCTCGCCGATCGCGGCGTGAACATCACGGGGATCGTGGGGGTCGCCGAGGACACCGACGGCGCCCTCATGCTCACCACGAGCGACCCGGCCCGGTCGCGCGAGGCCTTCGCGGATCTGGGGCTCGCCTACGACGAGCACGAGTCCGAGGACGGCGCGCGCATCGCCGGGATGGCCGCGGGCCTCGCCGACCGATGACAGCGCGGCGTCGTGGCGACCCCGCACCCGCCCCCACCGTCGCCATCCGGGTCGAGCACGCGGACCGGCCCGACCTGGTGCCGGCGATCGCGGCGCGGGTGGCGGAGGCGGGGGGGACGGTCCGGACGCTCGAGACCGTCCGGCGGATCCCCGAGGAGGGCGGCACCGGGCACGTGGAGAGCGAGCTCGAGGTCGAGTCGATCGGCCTGGACGACCTCCTGGTCGCCATCGGCGGGGTCCAGGGCGTCCTCGGCGTCCGGGCCACCCGCTCCCTCGACCGCGTGTTCGGCAAGCGCGTCATCGTCGTGGGCGGCGGGGCGCAGATCGCGCAGGTCGCGCTCGGCGCGGTGACCGAGGCCGACCGCCACAACCTCCGCGGCGAGCTCATCAGCGTGGACACCATCCCACTCGTGTCGGAGGAGAAGATCGCGGCGGCGGTCCGGGCGGTGGCGGACCTGCCCCGCGCCCGCCTGCTCGTCCTCGCGGGCTCCATCATGGGCGGCGAGATCAGCAAGGCCGCCGACGAGCTCCGCGCGAAGGGGATCCCGGTCATCGCGCTCAACATGGTCGGGTCGATCACCGACCACGTGGACCTCGTCGTCTCCGACCCCGTGCAGGCCGGCACCATGGCGGTGATGGCGATCGCCGAGACTGCGACCTTCGACCTGGCCCGGCAGCGCGGACGACGCTACTGACCGACCCACCGAGCCCGGGCGGCCGACCGACCCGGCAGACCCCGAGCGCCGGCGGACGCGACGAAGCCGGCCCACGAGAGGACACGCGATGCGCATCGCGACGTGGAACGTCAACTCCCTCAAGGCGCGGCTCGAGAAGGTCGAGTGGTGGCTGGAGCGGGCGGCGCCGGACGTCCTGCTGCTCCAGGAGACGAAGCTCTCCGACGACACCGCCCCGTACATGGCGTTCCAGATGGCGGGGTACACGCTGGTCCACCACGGCGAGGGCCGGTGGAACGGGGTCGCGATCGCGAGCCGCGTGGGGGTCGACGACGTCGTCACGAACTTCGGCGACGGCCCGGTGCGGTCGTCGGCGGCGGGTGCGGAGGTGAGCGCTGCCGAGGAGGACTTCGACCCGTTCGACGAGGCGCGCATGGTCTCGGCCGTCTGCGGCGGGATCCGCGTCGTCTCCCTGTACGCCCCCAACGGTCGGGCCCTCGACACGCCGTTCTACACCGGCAAGCTCGCGTGGTTCGCGCGGCTCCGGCGCTGGCTCGACGAGACGCAGGACCCGGGTGCGCCGGTGGTGCTCGGCGGAGACCTGAACGTCGCGCCGGCCCCGGAGGACGTCTGGGACGAGGCGAAGGCCCACGGCTCCACGCACGTGAGCGCCCCCGAGCGCGACGCGTTCCGCGCCCTGCTCGACTGGGGGCTGGAGGACGTCTACCGGGAGCGGCACGACGAGCCCGGTCGGTTCACCTGGTGGGACTACCGAGCCGGCAACTTCCAGCGCAACGAGGGGATGCGGATCGACCACCTCCTCGCGAGCGCCCCGGTCGCCGCGCGCGTCGTCGCGATCGAGATCGACCGGGAGGCCCGGAAGGGCAAGCCCGTCCCGTCGGACCACGCGCCTCTCGTGATGGACGTGGACGAGGCGGGGCTCGCCTTCGACGCGGGCTGGTCGGGCGCGGACGAGCGGTTCGCGGCGCGGCGGGCCGCGCAGGGGAGCTGACCGAGCGCGAACCGCCGACCCGTCGCGGACGACGAACGGCACTGGCCCGGCACATCCAGGGGCGCCACGGTGGTCGGCGGGTCGCGCCGACGCTCGCCGACGGGCCGAAAGGGGCGCTCGCCCACCGCCCGTGCGCTCGGCACGCGGCCTCGGGAGGCGGACATGTCCAGGCATCCGCGCGGGGCCTGGGTCGCCCTCGCGACCATCGCGGCGGGCGCTCTTCTCATCGTCTCCTCGGTGCTCGCCGCCGGCGGCGTCTCTGCCGCGACCGTGGCGTACACCTGGCAGGCACGCATGGGCAGCGGCGCCACCGACATGGCCACGCTCTACGTCTACGCGGCAGGGAACGCGACCCTGCGGATCCGCGCCGTCGATACCGGGCTGCCCGCTCGGACCTCGTTCGCGGCGACGATCCGCAAGGGGGGCTGTCCGTCGACGTCCCTCATGCTCGGCACGACGCTCGTCACGCTTCCGCGCGTCTCGTCGGGCGCCGGCGGCGCCCTGGCGAAGAACATCGCGGTCGGCGCGGCTTCCGCGAAGAAGGTCCGTGCTGCATGGAATGCCGGATCCCGCGTCGTGCTCGTTCTGACGGGCAGGTCGAAGTTCTGGTGCTCCCACTTCGCGGCCGTCGGCCGCACGGGCGTGTCCGTGCGCGTGGGCAGCCAGCAGGTGCATGTCGTGACCCGGGCCGAGCACTGGGCGACCCCTGCCGGCGTGTCGATAGAAGGCGACGGCATCTACGCGACCGTCTACGTCCGCATCACGGCGCGTCAGCAGACCGAGTACTCGCATCTTTCCTACGGGCTCCTGGCTGCCGACGGGACGACATGGAGCAGGCCGATCGGGGCGTTCGGGTTCCGGTCGCCGGACCTCGGTTCGGGCGATCTCGCGCCCGGCGAGAGCGCCGAGGGATGGGTGACGATCGCGATCCCACCGGATGGGCACGATTCGCTCACGCTGGTGTACGAGGGCGGCTTCGACGTGTCGGCCTGGTCGTGGGAGGAGCCGACCATGTATGTGCCGCTCGGGAAGCTCGCCGATGAGACCCCGGACGGGTCGCCGTCGCCGAGCGCGTCGCCGTCGCCGCCGCCGACCACCTGACGCGGACGGGCACCACGGCCGGGGAGGCCGTCGCGGCCGGGGAGGGCGGGGCAGACCGCGGCGGCACGCCTGCGGCAGCGAAGGCGGACCGGTCCCGGGGCCGGCTCCGCCGGTCAGAGGGCCGCCGCCGAGCCCTTCCGCGAGCGCGTCTTCCCTTCGCCCGTCCGCTGCCCGCGGCTCGTGTGGACGCCGTCCATCGCGTAGCGGTCCGCGACCATGATGTCGAACGCGTGCACCGACGCCTCCTGGTTGGAGTAGCGGCCGGAGGTGAACGACCGCGAGGCGGTCCCGCGCTGCTGCATCTCGCAGACGTGGTAGTCCTGCCTGTTCGTGAGGTCCCAGAACTCGAGCGCGCTGGCCACGCTGAACCCGGCGGCGAGGGTCTCCTCGGTGACGTAGAGGTCGCAGTAGACCTTGCTGAGTCCGGGCTCCACCGGCCACGCGTGGTGGGTGAGGACGTAGTCGGGGTGGATGCTCAGGATCAGGTTGGGCCAGAGGATGTGGTAGAGGATCTTCCCGTCCCACTCGGGCGTGGTGAACGGGAGGAGCGGCCGGCCCTCGCGCCCGCCGTCCATCGACATCGTCTCGTAGCCCTCGTCGAGCGGCATCCAGCCGCCCTTCCACGGCCCGGTCGGATACCAGTCGCCGCCGAGGTCGTACGGCGTGAGCCGGTTCAGCAGCGGATGGACCCCGGGGCAGTGGTAGCACTCGGAGTAGTTCTCCGCGATGATCTTCCAGTTCGCCTTCACGTCGTACGCGAGGCGGCCGGCGCGCCGGAGCGAGGTCATGTCGCGCTCGGCGTGGTGCTCCATCCAGTCCCCGAGGAACTCCTCGAGCGGCTGGGTCTCCTCCGACAGGCAGACGAAGACCCACCCCTGCCAGACCGAGACGCGGACGGGGACGAGCCCGAAATCCTTCACGTCGAAGTCCTCGAGGTCGTCGAGGTGCTTCGCCTTCAGGAGCGAGCCGTCGAGGTCGTAGATCCAGGCGTGGTACGGGCACTGGAACCGGACGACCTTCCCGCACGGCTCCTCGGCGACCGCCGTCCCGCGGTGCCGGCACACGTTGTAGAAGCCGCGCAGCTCACCGTCCCGCCCCCGGACGAGGACGATGTTCTCGCCCGCGACGTCGACGAGGAAGTACGTGCCGGGCTCCGGCGCCTCCTCCGCGCGCCCCACGACGAGCCAGTCCTTCGCGAAGAAGTGCTCGACCTCCCACGCGAGGACGGCCGGGTCCTGGAAGACGCGTCCGGGCAGGAGGCTCGCCGCACGGAAGGGCTTGCGGATCGCGGCGAGCTCGTCCGGCGTGAGCGGCGAGCGGTCGAAGCGCGGGGACGAGACGGACACGGACGGGGCTCCTCCAGCAGCGGGGGATGGGGAGTGTACACAAGGACCTGTGACGGGTTCGTGACACCGCTGCGGCGGCGGGCCTCGGCGGCAGAGTGCGTCGGACGTGGACGTGCCGCCGGGTCCAACGGCACTGGCAGGAGTGCGCGGGCGACGCGACCCTGCGGTCCTGACGGCACCGGTCTCGACGGTCCACCCGAGCGACCTCGACGGAGATCCGGCGCGCGTCGGTGCAAGCATCACGCATGGGGGCACCAGATGCGTCGATCGGCCCAACGGATCCTCCTTGTCGCGGCGATCGCGACCGTCGTGTCGGCCTCGTGGGCGATGGCTGCGCCGGCCCGGGCGGATGCGGCCACGGTCGCTTACGCGTGGCGGGCCTCCCTCGGGATGGCCGCGTCGGACGCCGCGGTCCTCTCTGTCTACGCCGATGGAAGTGCAACGCTTCGGTTCGATGCCGACGAGACACCGCTCGCGAGCCGGGTCCGCTATGCCGCGTCGATCCACTCTGGTGGATGTCATCGGACCGTCTCGCGGCTCGGGCCGCTGCTGCTCACGGTGAAGGGCACCATCGCCACCGGCTCGAGGGGGTCCGTCTCCCGCTCGGTCGCGGTCTCTGCAGCGGAGGCTCGGAAGGTCCGCGCCGCCTGGAACCGAAACGCGGGAGTCGCCCTGATCATGGGCGCGAGATCGGGATACTGGTGCTTCCCGCTCGGCGCGATCGGAAGGGTCGGCGAGCCCGTCCGCGTCACGGACCAGGTCGTCGTCACCGTCGTCCGCGCGGAGAGCTGGGCGGGAGACAGCCGCTGGGTGCTGCCCTCCGGCACCTCGCTCGTGACCGTCTACGTCCGCGTGAGGGGTCTCAAGTCCATCGCTCTATCGACCGAGGCGTACAGGCTCGCGACCGATGACGCCTTCTTCGCCGGCGCACTCACCGGAGGCAGCCTGCGACGCCAACCGGCACTGACCGGCCGTGTGCTCCATGCAGACCAGACCGTCGAAGGCTGGGTCACGCAGATCGTGGACGATGAGGAAGTCAACGCGCTGCTGCTGGCGTTCCGCGTGAGCGGATGGTCGGGGCGTGTGGAGGGGGATGGCACGCAGCTCCTCGTCCCGCTCGGGCCGCTCGCGACCCAGGGGCCGGACAGGCCCACGCCCGGCCCGACGCCGACGCCGACGGCGACGCCCAGCCCGACGCCGACGCCCACGCCGAGCCCCTCGCCCACCCCCACACCCTCGGCGGCTGCGACACCGACGCCGTCCGTGTCCCCGGCAGGCTGACACCACGAGCCGCGGCCGGTCGCGCACCGCGCTGCCGCCGTAGACTCGGCCCGACGACCCGCACCCAGGAGCCACCCATGCCCGCACCCGCCTTCGTCCCCGACTTCCACGCGACGCTCGCGGCCGGGGGCGCGGCAGGGACATGGATCTCGGGGACCGACCCGGCCGTCGCCGAGGTCGTCGCGGGCTCCGGCGCCGACTTCGTCGCCATCGATGGGGAGCACGGCACGGTGGAGGCGTCCGACCTCGGCACCGTGCTCGCCGCCGTCCGCGCGGCCGGGATCCCCGCCCTCTTCCGCGTCGCCGAGAACGAGCAGGCGCGCATCCAGCACGCGCTCGACGCAGGGGCGAGCGGCGTCATCGTCCCGCGGGTCCGGTCCGCGGCGGACGCCGCCCGGGCGGCGCGCGCGACGCGCTACCCGCCCGCAGGCACGCGAGGGATCGCGCCGCGGCGCGCGGGCGGGTACGGGCGCGACGGCGGCTACCTCGGCCGCGCCAACGCGCTGGTGGCGTGCGTCATCCAGATCGAGACGGCCGAGGCACTCGACGACCTCGACGCGATCCTCGCGACGCCGGACGTGGACGCGCTGCTCATCGGCCCGAACGACCTCGCCGCCTCCATCGGCCACACCGGCGACATCGACCACCCGGACAACCTCGCGGCGATCGCCCGGGTGCTCGGGGCCGCGCGCGCCGCGGGCATCCCGGTGGGCATCCACGTGCGGACCGGCGCGGAGGCGCGCGCCCGCCTCGCGGAGGGCTTCGCGTTCACGACGGTCTCCACGGACTACGGCCTCCTCGCGGCCGCGGCCGACGCGATGGTGCGGGAGGCGCACGGAGGCTGAGAGCCGAAGAGCAGCCGCCGGGGCCCGCGCCGGCGGCGCACACGGCCCGACCGAGGGCCGGAGCGTGAGACCGCCGCCTCAGTCGAGGTCGAGGTCGACCGCCTCCCGCCAGACCGGCACGTACGGCGCGAGCCCGAGCGCGGAGACCTTCGGGACCAGCGCGTCCTGCGCCTCGGGGTCGCCGTGGACCACGAAGACGCGCCGGGGGACGCCGGGGTCGCCCGACCTCCGCGGCGTGCCGCCCGGCTCGCGCGCCGCGACGAACCCGCCGAGCCAGTCGAGCAGCTCCGACTCGTCCGCGTGCGCGGAGAAGCCGCTGATCGACACGATCCGACACCGGACGTGGCGGACCTCTCCGTCGATTCGGACGGTCTTCGCGCCGGCCTGGAGGTGCGCGCCGAGGGTCCCCTCCCCCTGGTAGCCGACGAAGAGCAGGGTGGCACCCGGGTCGTCGATGAGGTTGCGCAGGTGTCCGACGACGCGCCCGCCCGTGAGCATCCCGTTGGACGCGACGATCATGTACGGGCGTTTCGCGCGCACGAGCGCGCGCGACTGCTCCGCCGAGTTCACGACGACGGCGTTCGGGTAGTCGAGCGGCGTCTCGCCCGCGGCGAGCAGCCGGGTGGTCTCCTCGTCGTAGCACTCGGGGTGCCGCCGGTAGATGTCGGTCGCCTTCGTGGCCATCGGCGAGTCGAGGTAGAGGCGCAGCTGGGGGATCGTCCCCTGGGAGACGAGCCGGTCCAGCTCCCAGACGACCTCCTGCGTCCGCCCGATCGCGAACGACGGGACGAGCAGGACGCCGCCGGCCTGGTCCACGAGGCGGACCGTCTCGGCGAGGATGCGGACCGCCTCTCCCTCCGGCTCGTGCTCGCGGCCGCCGTAGGTGGACTCGACGACGAGGTAGTCCGCGTCGGTCAGGACCGAGGGGTCGCGAAGGATCGGCGTGCCGCACCGCCCCAGGTCGCCGGAGAACACGATCGTCCGCTCGGGGCCGCCGGGCTCATCCGCGACGCGCAGGCGGATGATCGCGGAACCGAGGATGTGGCCGGCGTCGAGGTACGTCGCATGGACGCCCGGCGCGACCTCGCGCTCCTCCTCGTAGGGTATGGGGCGGAAGAGGGCGAGGGAGTCCTGCGCCTGCTTCTCGGTGTAGAGCGGCTCGTCGAGGTCGACCTCGATCTCCGCCGGCTGGGCGCGGAGCTGGTCCTCGGGGTCGGCCGGCCGGCCGGCTCCGCTCGCGCGCGCGGCTGCCCCGGCCGTGCCCCCGGCGCCCGCCGCGTCCACGGCGACGATCGTCGTGGGGACGTGCTCGTCGTCGTCGGGATGCGGCTCCTCCTCGTGGCCCGGCCACCGCTCCTCGCCGGCCTCGGCGAGATCCACGGCCGCCTCGAAGAGCGCCTCGTCCTTCGCCTCCTCCGCAGCGGCCTTCTCGGGCTTCCGGCGCTCCCACCGCTCCTCGCGCTTGGCGAACTCCTCCTGGAGCTTCCCCGAGTCGAGGAGGACGAGGCCGGCGAGCTCGATGGTCGCGGGCGTCGCGACGATCGGCCCGCGGAAGCCCTCCCGGGCGAGGTGCGGGATGAGCCCGCAGTGGTCGAGGTGCGCGTGGGTGAGCAGCAGGACGTCCACCGAGGCCGGGTCGTACGGGAACGGGACGTGGTTCCGCATCGCCTCGTTGGGGCTCCCCTGGAACATCCCGCAGTCGATGAGGACGCGCGCGCTGGATGTCTCGAGCAGGTACTGCGACCCGGTCACGGTCCGGGCGCCGCCGAGGAAGTGCAGGTGCATGCGTCGATGGTGGCACGACGGGGCGCGATGCGCGCGGGCGTGCCGCGACGACATGGGCCCCGGGTCCGGCCGCGCTGTGTCACCATCCGCCGGTGCCGTCCCGACTGCCGCCCGCCCTCGTCGCGCGCTGGAGCCCGCGCGTCTTCCTCCCGCGCCTGCCCGCCCTCCTCGCCGGGCTCCTCTGCTTCGGCGTGGGGATCGCGTTCATGGCCGCCGCCGGGGTGGGCCTGGGACCGTGGGAGGTCCTGAACCAGGGGATCGCGCGCCACACGGGCCTCGCGATGGGGACGGTGAGCATCCTCCTGGGCGTGCCGATCCTGGTGCTGTGGATCCCGCTCGGCGAGTATCCGGGGATCGGGACGGCGCTCAACGTCCTGGTCATCGGGACGGCCACGAACCTGGTCCTGCCGCTCCTCCCGGAGCCGTCGGACCTCCCGCTGCAGCTGGCGATGATGCTCGCGGGGGTGGTGACGATCGGGCTCGGGTCGGGGCTCTACCTGGGAACGCACCTGGGACCCGGCCCGCGCGACGGGCTCATGACGGGGATGCACGCGCGCTTCGGCTGGTCGATCCGCCGCGCCCGGACCGCCGTCGAGGTGACGGTGCTCGTGGTCGGGTTCCTCCTCGGCGGGACCGTCGGCATCGGGACGCTCGTCTTCGCCTTCGGGATCGGCCCGATCGTCCAGGTGTTCCTGCGCTTCCTCGACCACGAGACGCGCGCGACGCTCGCGACGAGCGACCCGGATCTCGCGGAGGAGCTGGCCGGGCCGGGGACGGTCGGCGAGTAGTCCGCGTGCCGGGTGCCGCAGGGCCGGGCGTGCCGCAGGGCCGGGCGCGCTGCCGCGGCGCGCGGCGTCAGGACGCGAGGATCTGCTCGAGGTCCGTGTCGCGCGGCTCCTGGCCGACGTACAGCGCGATCCGCCTGGCGATGTCCGGGTCCATCGTGTATCGCAGCTCGGGCCGCGACTCATCGAGTCGCTCGGCGGTCGCGGACCCGGCGACCTCCCGCCGCCGCAGGAGCCCGAACGCGCGGAACCCCCGGCTCTCCGGATCGGCTCCTGCCTGAGCGCTCGTGATCACCGCCTGATCGATACTCATCTCGCTACCTTCGCCCCGTTCCCCCACCGCGGCGTGTCCGCCGCTTCGGTCCCGAGTCTCCTCCCGCATGCGCCGTAGCGACAACCGGACGTCCGTACCGGTGGTCCCGGGACCAGAGTCCCGGTCGCGGGCCGTCAGCTGCGCTCGCGGTCCAGGCGGCGCTCCGCCGTGGCCCGTGCGCCGGCGAGTCCGTCCGCGTCCGGGCTCGCCCACCCGATGAGGATCCGGACGCTCGGCGAGTTGACCGCGAGCCACTCCTCGCAGGTCGCGCGCAGGCGCTCGACGAAGTTGACCGCGCGGATCTCGTCCGTCTCGGGAAGGAGCACGGCGTACAGGCCCGGGCCGATGACGGCCGCGTGGTCGCAGGAGCGGATGTTCGACCGGAACGCGGCCCCGATCATCGCGGCCGCGCCCTCGGCGACCTCGGGCCCATGGAAGGCGCCGACCGCGTCGAGCCCGTCGAGCTCGGCGACGACGATCGTGGCAGGCCGGCGGTAGCGGCGCACGCGCGCGTCCTCGTCGGCGACCCAGATGCCCCACGCGAGCGGCGTCCCGAGGCCGGTCTGTGGGTCCACGAGCAGCCGGGTGAGGACCTCGCGATCCGGGGCGACGGCCGGCCAGTCCAGATCGGCGGCGGCGTCCATGTCGTGCGCGACCGACGGCTCCGGTGCGGCGGCGACGACGGACGACACCAGGGCGGCCATGACAGGGTCCGGAGCGACGTCCCGGGCCGGCCACTCGTCGCTTCCGTCGGAGAGGAGCTCCTCGCCCGTCGGTCCAGGCTCGGCGTCGACCCACTCCTCGGGCCGGCGGACGAGGGACGCGATCCGGCGCGCGATGTCGGGATCGGTGGTCACGTGGAGGTCGGGGACCGAGCCGCCGCCGTGCGAGCCCGTGTCCCAGGCGACGGTCTCCCGGCGCCGGAGGAAGGCGAACGCGAGCAGCGTCGCGACGGACGTCCCGGTCGCGACGATGGCGATGACGAAGGAGAGGTCGCCGGTACCCATGGTGCGCCCCTTGCAGCTCCCACGCGGCCGGACGCCGCGGTGACTGGAGTCTCCTACGGCGCACCGCGTATCGGCACCCCGACGAGGGTACCGGCGCGGATGGGAAGAGGGTCCCATCGGCCGGCCGGTCCACGGCGGCGACGGGGGCGTGGCGGAGCGGTCCCTCTACGCGACGGGGACCATCACCATCGCGTCGATCGCGATCGCAAGGAAGAGCAGCGTCAGGTACGTGATCGAGTACTTGTACAGGCGGATCGCGCCGACGCCCGTCCCGTCCCGCCAGAGGCGGACCGCCTGCCAGAGGAAGACGACGCCGAGGACGACCGCAGCGACCAGGTAGATCGCCCCCATCCGGGCGACGGCCCACAGGATCAGCGAGCTGGCGACGAGGAGGATCGTGTACAGGAGGATCTGCCTGCCCGTCTCCGCGACGCCGGAGACGACCGGGAGCATCGGGATCCGGGCGCTCGCGTAGTCGCGGCTGATCCGGAGCGCGAGGGCCCAGAAGTGCGGCGGGGTCCAGTAGAAGACGACGGCGAACAGGAGGAGCGCCGGGACCTCCACGCGCCCGGTCACCGCGGCCCACCCGATGACCGGAGGCAGCGCCCCGGCCGCCCCGCCGATGACGATGTTCTGCGGCGTCGTCCGCTTGAGCATGAGCGTGTACACGAAGACGTAGAAGGCGATCGCGAGCAGCGCGAGGAAGGCGGACAGCAGGTTGACGAAGTAGCCGAGGACCGCGAACGAGATCACCCCGAGGACGATCCCGAAGACCACCGCGTTCGCCGGGTCCACCTCGTGCGCAGGGAGGGGACGCCGGCGCGTCCGGGTCATGACGACATCGATGTCGCGGTCGATGTAGCAGTTGATCGCGTTCGCGCTGCCGGCCGCGAGCGAGCCGCCGACGAGCGTCCACCAGATGAGCGCGAGGGGCGGGAAGCCCTTCGCGGCGAGCACCATCGCCGGGACGGTCGTGATGAGCAGCAGCTCGATGATCCGCGGCTTGGTCAACGCGATGTACGCGAGGACCACGCTCTTCCACGTGCGTGGTGGCGCGGCTGCCACGGCGGCCGAGCTCCCTTCGGCGACCGCGGGCGCCTCGCCCGAGGACCCTGCCGCCACGGCCGGCGCGTCCGCGGCCGGCGCGTCCGCGGGCATCTCGACATGGCCGACCGGGCCGGCGACCGCCACGGCGTGCGCCGCCTCCGCGAGCGCGACCGCGGCCGCCGCCTCCTCGGGGTCGCCGGCCGCCGCGTCCTCGGCCGGGGCGTCCATCCGCGCGGCGTAGTGGGCGTGGACCGCGGCGGCGAGCGCGAGCGCCCACACGAGCTGGCCGATCCCGACGTGGGCGACCTGCGTCCACGCCGCCTTCTGCGTGAAGATCTGGGCCGCTCCCGACCATCGACTGCACGAGGAAGAGCGCGGCGGCCCAGACCTCGAGGCGGATGACGACCGGATAGCGCCGCTGCCACCGCCACGCGACGAGCGCGGTGGCGATGACCACGATCCCCACCAGCCCGGCGACGTAGCGGTGGAGGACCTGGGCGCTCGTCACGTCCGTGATCGGCGGGAAGACGGCACCGCCCATGAGCGGCCAGTCGGGGAAGACGAGCGTGCCGTCGGTCGCGGTGACGTGCGACCCGAACAGGAGGAGCGCGTAGACCGACGCCGCGGAGAAGGCGGCGAGCAGCGCGAACCGCTGGCTCGCGCCCCGGCCCGGCAGCTTCGCCGGGTACCGCGAGCGGACGAAGATGAAGACGAGGAGGCCGAGCAGGAGCATCGCGGACGCGAGGTGCGCGGTCACCGACTCGCCCGAGTTGTTGAGGCGGACGGTCTCGCGACCCAGCCACGCCTGGAACCCGACGAGGAGGACGGCGCCGACCGACGGCCAGAGGAGCGACGGGCGACGGCGGTGGTCGAGCACGGCGAAGAGCGCGACGAGAAGGATGAGGAGGCCCAGGACGGCGGCCACCGTCCGGTGGATCCACTCGAACCAGGCCTTGTAGTCGTCGAGCGGCGGGACGACCTGGCCGTAGCAGAGGGGCCAGTCCGGGCAGCCCATGCCCGATCCGGTCGCGCGCACGAGCACGCCGATGGTGACGAGCGCGAGCGTGAAGCCGATCGCGACCGCCGTGGTCTTCTGGAAGCGGGTCACCGTCCCTCCTGCCGCTGGAGCATGGCGATGCTAGCAGAGGGTCGGCGACCGGACGCGGGCCGGAGGGGCCGCCGACGGCCCGTTCCGCCGTTCAGCGGTACACTCCGGCCGCGATGACCTTCCCCGTGCTCCCCGGCCGTCCCGCCGCGTCGATCGCGGCCGTCGCCCTCGTCTCCCTCCTCGCGGCGAGCGCGTGCACCGCCGGCTCCACGTCGGCGAGCGACCCAACGGCTCGGCCGTCCATGGCGGTCGCGAGCGCGTCGTCGATCGCGGGCGCCGCCATCGACGGATGGCCATTGCCGGGTCAGGCGACGACGACGAGCTTCATCCCCGTCCTCGCCTCGGCGCAGAACGTCGTGGGGCCCTCGCGCTTCCTGCTCACGCTCGTGGGCCACGACAACAAGCCGATCGCGACGCCGGACCGGGTCGTGACGCTGAAGATGTACGACCTCGCGAAGGATCCGGCGAACCCCGCGATGACCGTCCCGACGGACTTCGTCTGGGCGATCGAGGGCGAGCGTGGCTTCTACGTCGCGAACGTCGACTTCTCGCAGGCCGGCGAGTGGGGCGTCGAGGTGGACGTCGCCCAGTCCGGCGCCAAGCCGGAGGCAGCGCGCGTCCGGTTCGACGTCCAGGAGAAGGGCACCACGGTCGCGGTCGGCCAGGCCGCGCCCAGCGTCGAGACGCCCGTCCTCGCCGACGTCGGCGGCGACGTCCGGAAGATCTCGACCGACCAGGACCCCGATCCCGCGCTCTACACCACGTCCGTGAAGGACGCCCTCGCCCGGCACGACCCGTTCGTCCTCGTCTTCGCGACGCCGGCGTTCTGCCAGAGCCGCGTCTGCGGCCCCACGCTGGACACCGTGAAGAAGGTGAAGGCGTCGGAGCCGGGCGTGACGTTCATCAACGTCGAGCCGTACGCGCTCCAGTGGAAGGACTCCGGCCTCCAGCCGGTCCTCGACGCCAACGGCCAGCTCACCCCGGTCCCCGCGGTGGATGCGTACGGACTCCTGGTGGAGCCGTGGATCTTCGTCGTCGACCGGCAGGGGATCGTCCGCGGCTCGTTCGAGGCGGTCGTCTCGGAGAAGGAGCTGAAGGCCGCGATCGACGCGGTGAAGTAGCGCGCGACGCCGGGCGTCGGATGGCGACGCCGGACGCCTGCGGGCGGCGCGTTCGCGACGACGTGCGGCACTTGCCCGCGCGGAGGGCGCACGACATCCTCGGGACGTACGCGGGGGGCGAGGACACGCGGTCCATACGGCGGCCGCCGGGACCGCGCCGAGCCACTGGCGAGACCGACCCGCCCATGCATGGGGGTTGCCGCGATGGCGATCCATGCACCCGCCCATCGACCGGCGTATCACTTCCACTTCGCGCTGCCTCACGTCGACGGCTCGGCGGCGGGCATCCTCATGCTCGTGGTCGGCGTCGTCGCGATGCTCGCGATCACCTGGGGCACGATGGCGCGCGCGACGCCGTCCGTCGCGTCCCCGGGTTCCCAGGCGTATCCGGCGGCGATGTCCGCGGCCGCGTACGACGGGAGCTCGACCATCGAGGCGCTGCAGGTCCGGGTCGACGGACCGCTGGGGCCCGAGGCGCAGAGCCTCCTCCAGTTCCGGGCCGGCGAGCGCGCACCGCTCGTCGGGACCGAGGCGCAGAGCCTCCTCCAGTTCCGGGCCGGCGAGCGCGCACCGCTCGTCGGGACCGAGGCGCAGAGCCTCCTCCAGTTCCGGGCCGGCGAGCGCGCACCGCTCGTCGGCGAAGCCGAGAGCCTCGTGCTCTTCCGCGCCGGGGAACGTGAAAGCCGCTGACCGCGGCGACGACGGGCCCGAGGGTCGGTCGATGGGCGGCGACCCCCGGGCCTGTCGCTTCTCCCGGGCGGGTCGCATGGCCGAAGCGGGTCAGCCCTTCAACGAGCCCGGGTAGCCGGTGATCCGGCGGATCTCCTCGTAGAGGGGCTGCAGCCTGCCGTACATCTTCCGGTAGACCTTCGCGTACAGCTCGTCGTACAGGGCGTGCGCGGCCGGGTCGGGCTCGCGGACGGACGCGACCCGTGTCATCTCGCGGACGGCGCTCGGGACGTCGCGGTGGATGCCGAGGCCCACGGCCGCGTCGATCGCCGCGCCGAGCCCCGACGCCTCGTGCGTGTGCGGCCGTGCCGCCGGGATCCCGAAGACGTCCGCCGTGAGCTGGACCGCCGCGCTGCTCCGGGCGCCGCCCCCGGCGACGCGCAGCTCGGTGACGTTGACCCCGGTCTTCTTCTCGGTGCGCTCCATCCCCTCGCGCAGCGCGTACGCGAGGCCCTCGAGGATCGCGCGGTAGACGTGCGCTCGCGTGTGCACGTCGCCGAAGCCGATGATCGCCCCCTTCGCCTCCGGGCCCGGCACGCGGATGCCGGGCGACCAGTACGGCTGGAGCGTGAGCCCCATCGACCCCGGGGGGACGGAGGCGACGAGCTCGTCGAGGAGCTCGTGCGTCGTGACGCCGAGCTGGTTCGCGCGCGCCTCCTCGGCGTGGCCGAACTGGCTCCGGAACCATTCGACCATCCAGAATCCACGGTAGACGCCGATCTCGAGCGACCAGGCACCCGGGAGGGCGGACGGGAGCGGCGGGACGAGGGGGATCGCCTCCACGTACTTCCGCTGTGTCGTGTTGAACGTCGCGGTCGTCCCGAACGAGAGCGCGCCGACCGTCGGCTCGAGCGCACCGGAGCCGAGGACCTCGCACGCCTTGTCCGCCGCCGCCGCGATGACGGGCAGGCCGGCGGGGATCCCCGTCGCCTCGGAGGCCGCGACGGTCACCTCGCCGATCCGCTGCGTCGGTGGGATGAGGCCGGGCAGGAGGCCGGGATCGATCTGCGCGACGGTCCACTTCCAGTCGCCCGCGTCCGCCCATCGCTGGTGCTTGTAGTCGAACGGGATGTAGCCTGCCTGCGCCCCCACGGAGTCCGCGTAGCGGCCGGTGAGCCGATGGACGAGGAACCCGGAGAGCAGGAGGTAGTGCGCGACGGCCGACCAGACGTCCGGCTCGTGCAGGCGGATCCAGTTGGCCTCGCAGTCGGCCTGGAACGCCGCGACGGTCTCCGTGACCCCGAGGGCGCGGAACGCGAGCCCCCACTTCCCGCCGATCGGCGGGAGCCCCTCCGCGCGCCGCTGGTCGAGCCAGACGATCGCCGGTCGGAGCGGCCGGCCGTCCCGGTCGAGCACGACGACGGTCTGGCGCTGGGTCGTGAGCGCGACGCCGGCGAGCGACGATCGGTCGAAGCCGCCCGCCCAGAGCGCCGCGCACGCCTCGGCGGCGGCCCGCCAGTAGAGCTCGGGGTCCTGCTCCGCCCAGCCGGGATGCGGGCTGACGTACGGCTCGATCGGGACCTTCGCGGACGCCACCAGCTCGCCGCGCGGGTCGAAGACGATGGCGCGGACGCTCTGGGTGCCCGCGTCGATCGCGAGGATCCGGTCAGGCACCGTGCGAGCCCTCCGTGGTGCGCGCCGGGCCCTCCACGAGGTTGCCCGGCGCCATGATCCCGTCGGGGTCGAAGACCCCGGCGACCGACTCGATCGCCCGGATCCCGAGCGCGCCCTTCTCCGCCGGAAGCCACCGCCGATGGTCGCGGCCGACCCCGTGCTGGTGGCTGATCGTCCCGCCCAGGTCCACGATCACCGCGCTCGCGGCGTCCTTCACCGTCCGCCAGCGCGCAAGGGTCTCGTCCGGGTCCGGCGACAGGCGGTAGACGTACGTCGTGTAGACGCTCGACCCGCTCGGATAGACGTGCGAGAGGTGGGCGAACGCGTGGACCCGCTCCCCCATCGGCTCCAGGGCCCGGCGCATCATCGGCGCGAGCCCGGCGGTCAGCTTCGGCACGACGGACCAGTCCGCGGCCGTCTCCAGCGTGTCCACCGCGTAGCCGGCCGACCACAGCGCGTCGCGAAGGTACGGGGTCCGGAAGCGGCTCTTGCGCCACTCCTCTCCCACTCGCGGTGCGCGCACGCCGCCGTGGCGCCCCAGGATCCCGAAGGCTTCGAGCAGCGCGACCGAGACGACCGCGTGCGACCCGGATGCGCCGATGACCGCCATCGCGCGACCGCGCCCGGCACCGCGCAGGCCCAGGTACGCGCGCAGCGCCTTCATCGTCCCCTCGTGCCCGGCGAGGGCGAGGTTCGTCTCGGTCTCGGCGGGCGTGGAGAGGCGGATCATCGAGAGCGGCAGCTCGGCGCCGGCGAGCTCGCGGACCCCCGCGTACGCGTGATCCCAGTCGGGGAAGAAGACCGCGTGGAACCGTTCCTCCTCGGGCAGCGGCGAGGTCCGGAGGATCGCCCGCGTGACGACCCCCAGCCGTCCCTCCGATCCGAGCACCAGCTGGCGCAGGTCCGGGCCTGCGGCCGAGGCCGGGTGGGTCGGGAGCTCCAGGCGCCCGGCCGGCGACTCGACGGTCCCGCCCGCGAACCGCTCGTCGATCCGGCCGAACCCGATCGACTGCTGGCCGACCGAGCGGGTGGCGATCCAGCCGCCGACGGTGGAGAGCTCCCAGCTCTGGGGGTAGTGCCCAAGGGTGCGGCCGACGTCGGCGAGCGCGGCCTCCACATCGGGGCCCGGGGTCGCCGGCCCGAAGGTCGCGAGGCCGCTCGCCGCGTCCAGGTGCGTCAGCCCGGACATCCGCCCGAGGTCGAGCGAGATGTACGGGGCCGCGTCGGGTGCGTCGAGCTGGCCGTTGACGCTCGTCCCGCCGCCGTACGGGACGACCCGGACGCCCGACTCCGTGGCCCATCGGAGGAGCGCGCGGACATCGGCCGCGTCGGCGGGACGCGCGACGCCGTCGGGGACGCGCCCGATCCGGCCGCTCCGCAGGGCGATCCAGTCGGGGAGGCTCTGGCCGCGGGCGTGGCGGAGCCGGTCCTCCGGGTCGGTCGAGACGAGGGGGTGCGGCGGCAGGGCGGCTCCGGCGCCGGCACCCGGTCCGGACCATGCGCCGGCCGCGACGGCTGCCACCACGTCCGCGAGCGCGGCGTCGACGGGCGGCTCCGACGGACCCACGATCCGGTCGAGGAAGGGGCCCGCGTTCTCCGGGAGCGGGAAGGTCGTCGCGTCGTCGCCCCAGCCGTTCCAGCGCCGCATCGTCACCTCCGGGCGAGGCGGCACCGCCTCGCCGGCATCCCGGGGCCGACCGGGCACGGGCCCGCCGGCCCGGTCGCGTCCCCCATCGGGGTCATCATGCGCCCGCCGTCGCGGCCGCGTGGCCGCCCTCGAGGAGCACGATCCGGTCCACGTGCTCCGCCACCGACGGACGGTGCGAGATGACGAGGGTCGTGCGCCCGGCGAGGAAGGGCGCGAGCGATGCGAGGAGCCGCTGCTCGGTCAGGACGTCGAGGTTCGCCGTCGCCTCGTCGAGGACGAGGATGGGCGCGTCCTTCAGGATCGCGCGGGCGATCGCGAGCCGCTGCCGCTCCCCGCCGGAGAGCCGGACGCCGTCCTCGCCGATCTGCGTCTCGTATCCCTCGGGGAGCGCGACGATCGTCTCGTGGACCTGCGCCATCCGGCAGGCGGCCTCCATCTCGGCGTCCGTCGCGTCGGGATCGGCGACCGCGAGGTTGTCGCGGACGGTCGCGTTGAAGAGGTGGACCCGCTGGCTGACGACGCCGAGCATCGCCCGCACGTCCGCGGCGCGGCAGTCGCGCAGCTCCCGGCCGCCGATCCGGATCTCGCCCTCCTCGTACGCGCGGAACCGGAGGAGCAGGTCGACCAGAGTGGACTTCCCTGCCCCGCTCGCGCCGACGAGCGCCACGCGCCCACCGGACGGGATGGCGAGGTCCAGGCCGTCGAGCACGTACGGGTCGTCCGCCGAGTACCGATACCGCAGGCCGCGGATCTCCAGGTCGTGCCCCGCGGGAGGCTCGGCGGGCTCGGGCGGGTCGACCACCTCGGGCGCGGCGTCGACGAGCTCGAAGAGCCGGGTCGCCGCGCGGTCCGTGCCGTCGAGCAGCTGGGCCGACAGCGAGAGCGGCGCGACGGCCTCGAAGCTCGCCATCGCCGCGAGCGGGATGACCGCGAGCAGGACGCCGTCGAGCCGTCCGCCCGTCACGAGCGGGATCGCGATCGCCAGCAGCGCCACCGCCGAGAGGCTCGTGAAGAGGGCGACGAGCGCGGCGTTCAGCCCGCGCACGGCCGCCAGGCGCTCGCCGGCACGGTCGAGCTCGCGACCCGCAGCGAGGACGCGATCGCGGTGGCGGCCGTCCTCGCCGAGGACGAGGAGGTCCGCCATCCCGCGCACCTCGTCGACGAGGAGCGCGCCCAGGTGCGCGCGGTCGTCGATCGCCCCCGCGGCCGCCACCCGGCTGAGACGCCGGCTCGCGAGGGGAAGGAGCACGCCGGTCAGCGCGAGGAACGCGAGGAGGGTGAGGCCGAGCAGCGGGTCGAAGGCACCGAGGAGGAGCGACGCGAAGAGCGTGATCAGCGCTGCGACGACCGGCGGGACGAGCACCCGCACGTAGAAGTCCTCGAGCGTGTCGATGTCCGAGACGATGCGCGCGAGGAGGTCCCCGCTGTGATGGGCGGAGAGGCGGGCCGGGGCGAGCGGCTCGATCGCCCGGTAGAACCAGACGCGGAGCCCGGTGAGGATCCGCAGGGTCGCGCGGTGGGTCGCGTAGCGCTCGAAGTACCGCGAGACGGCCCGCGAGATGGCCAGGACGCGGACGGCGGTGACCGCGAGCGAGACCTCGGCGACGTTCGTGATCAGGGCCGACTTGGCGATGAGGAAGGCGGAGACGGCCATGAGGCCGATGCTGGACCCGATCGCGGCGCAGCCGAGGAGCGCCCCGACCGCGATCCAGCGGCGGTGGCCGGCCAGGAGCGCCACCTCGCGGCGGAAGACGCTCATCGGTCCGGCTCCGGCACGGCGCCGGCGTCCGAGGTCGGGCCCGCGTCCGCGGCGACGAGCCGCGCGTACGCGCCGCCGCGTGCGAGCAGGTCGCCCGGCGGGCCGGCCTCGACCGCCCGCCCGGCGTCGAGGACCACGATCTCATCCGCCACGGCCGCGAGCCTGAGCCGATGCGAGATCACCAGCACCGTGCGGTCGCGTGCGAGCCGCCGCACCGCGTCGACGATCCCGGCCTCCGTGGCGGCATCGAGGTGGGCCGTCGCCTCGTCGAGGATGACGAACGGCGCGTCGCTGAGGAACGCGCGGGCGATCGCGAGGCGCTGCCGCTCCCCGCCGCTCAGGCCCAGGCCCTCCTCGCCCAGTCGCGCCTCGTAGCCGTGGGGCAGCGCGCGGATGAACGACTCCGCGCCCGCCTCGCGCGCGGCGGCCTCCACCTGCTCCGCGGTCGCGTCCGGCCGCCCGAGACGGATGTTGTCCGCGACCGTCCCGGTGAACAGGTGCGGCGCCTGCGGGACCCACGCCACGGCACGGCGCCACGCGGCCGTGTCGATCGCGTCGAGCGGGATCCCGTCGACGGCCACCAGGCCACCGTCGGCGCGGATGAAGCGCAGGAGGAGGCTCGCGACGGTCGACTTCCCCGCACCGGTCTCGCCGACGAGCGCCACGGTCCGGCCGGCGCCGATCTCCATGTCGAGGCCGCGCAGCGCCGGCCGCCTGCCACCCTCGTACGCGTAGGTGACACCCGTGAAGCGGATCGCGGGCGGGCGGGCGGGCACGGCCGCGAGTGCGGGCACGGGCACTGCCGCGGGCACGGGCACGGGCATGGCCGCCGGCGCGGGCACGGCCGCCGGCGCGGGCACGGCCGCGCGGCGCCCCTGCGCCCGGCCCCGGCGCCTCGAGGATCTCGAGCATCCGTGCGGCCACCGCGGAGCCGGCCGTCCCCGCGTGGAACCGGATCGCCAGCTGGCGCAGGGGCAGGAAGAACTCCGGCGTGATGATGAGGATCGCGAATGCCCGCGGGAACGGGATCTCGCCCGCCATCAGGCGGAGGCTCACCTCCACGGCCACGAGCGCCGTCGCCACGGTCCCGCCCCACTCGAGGACGAGCGCCGTCTGGAACGCCGTGCGCAGCACCTCCATCGTCGTGTCGCCGTACGTCCGGCTGACCCGCTCGATGCTCCCCGCCTGCTCCTCGCTCCGGCCGAAGGCCTTGAGGGTCGCGATCCCGCGGAGCATGTCCACGAAGAACGCGCTCATCCATCGCAGCTCCAGGAAGCGGCGCTCCGTGATCGCGCGCGCGCGCCCGCCGATGAGGACGAGGAACAGGACGAGGATCGGCCCGGTGACGACGAGGACGAGCGCGGTGATCGGATCCATCGCGAAGACGACGCCGGCCACCAGGAGCGGCACGAGGACGGCGAGCGCCCGGGCCGGCTGGAACGACGTGACGTACGTGTCGAGCGCGTCCATCCCGCCGGTCATCACGCTGACGAGCTCGCCGGTGCGCTCGCCGCCCGCGTAGGCCGGCCCGAGCGCGAGCAGCCGGGCGGTGAGCACGCCGCGGAGGGTCCCCTTCAGGCCGCTCGACGCACGCTGCGCGAGGACCTCGCCGGCCCAGATGAAGCCCGAACGGGCGAGCGCGAGCCCGACGAGGAGCCCGAGGAGCGGCGCTACGGCCCCGAGGTCCGCGCCGCCGAGGAAGACGCGGTCCACGGCGGCGCTCATGAGGAACGCCGCCGCGACGACGAGGAGCGCCGCCAGGAAGCCGCAGGCGATCGCGGAGCGCAGGAGCCATCGTGCCCCGGGATCGACCGCGAGGAGCCTCCCCGCAGGCGACGGCGCGCGGCGGGGCAGGGTCGTCACGCCGGGGCGGAGACGCGGACGGCGGGCCGGTGGCCCGCCGTCCGCCGAGGGGACGCCATGGAGCCTCTAGTAGCCGGTCGTCGGTTCCACGACCACCCTGCCGCGGAAGAAGTAGTAGACGCCGGCCGTGTACAGGAGCACGAACGGCAGGCCGATGAGGGCGATGATCAGCATCACCGTCAGCGTGTTGTCGTTCGACGCCGCGTTGTAGATGGTCAGGCTGTAGGCCGGGTCCGTCGTGGAGGTCAGCAGGTTCGGGAAGATCCCGGCGGAGGCCGACACGAGGAGCAGGAAGATCATCAGCGAGGAGGCGACGAACGCCCAGAACTGGTGCCCCGTCCGGAGGAGGTACCAGGCCGCGACGATGGCGAGG
>CAWJQZ010000018.1:0-10591 GCA_963844945.1 uncultured Chloroflexia bacterium | reverse complement strand
CGATCCGGGTCGTCCACCCCTTCCCGTCGATCCTCGACGGCCTCGCGACGGCCGCCATCGGCATCGTCGCCGGGGGTGAGCCGGCGACCGCGGTCCGCCTGGGACTCGGCATGACCCTGATCCAGTTCGCGATCGGCGCGGCCAACGACGTCGTTGACGCACCGCTCGAGCGCGGCCGGGCGGACAAGCCGGTGGCCGCCGGGATCGTCTCCCCTCGCACCGCGACGATCGTCGCGGTGGCCTGCGCCGTCGCCGGGCTCGCCCTTGCCGCCCCTTCGGGCGCGTGGGTCCTCGCTCTCGCCGTCGCCGGCCTCGGGATCGGCCTCGCCTACGACCTCCGCCTCAAGCGGACGCCCTGGGCCTGGCTTGCCCTCGCGATCGCGATCCCCCTGCTGGTCGTCTTCGCCTGGTACGGCGCCACGGGAACGATGGACCCGGCCCTGGTCGTGCTCGTCCCGACCGCCGGCCTCGCGGGCGGCTCGCTCGCCCTCGGGAACGCCCTCGTCGACCCCGAGCACGACCGTGCCGCCGGCATGACCACGCCGGTGGTGGCGCTCGGCCCGGCCACAGCCTGGCGCGCCGCGACGGTCCTGCAGCTCGCGACGGCCGCCGTCGCGACGGCGTCGCTCCTCTGGCTGGGTGCGGGCTGGACGGCGATCCTCGCGACGCTCGCGGCCGGAGCGCTCGCGCTCGCGGGGCTCTGGCTGGGGAGGGGCCACACGGCCGCGCGGCGCGAGCGGGGCTGGAGCTGCAGGCCGTCGGCGTCGCGCTCATGGGCGCCGCGTGGGTCGCGGGCGCGGCCCTGCGGTAGACGACCGTCGAGGCGCGCCGGAGCCGTCCGCCCGCCGCGGCCCGCCCTCCACGGCCCGTTCGCCCGTTCCGCGCTACCGTTCGGGCATGACCCGGATCATCGTGTACACCGGCAAGGGCGGCGTGGGGAAGACCAGCGTCGCCGCCGCCACCGCCCTCATGGCGGCCGAGCGCGGCTACCGGACCGTCATCGTCTCCACGGACGCCGCGCACAGCCTCGGCGACTCCTTCGACCGCAGCCTCGGACCCGAGCCGATGGAGATCGCCCCGAACCTCTGGGCGCAGGAGTCCGAGGTCTTCCACAACATCGACAAGTTCTGGGGGACGATCCAGGACTACGTCTCGAGCGTCCTGCGCTGGCGCGGCCTCGACGACGTCATGGCGGAGGAGATGAGCGTCCTCCCCGGGATGGACGAGCTCGCGAGCCTCCTGTGGATCGCCGAGCACCACGACTCGGGCCTCTACGACCTCATCGTCGTGGACGCCGCCCCCACCGGCGAGACCCTCCGCCTGCTCGGGCTCCCGGAGGCCGGCCGCTGGTGGCTCGATCGGATCTACCCGATCCAGCGGAAGATCTCGGCGCTGACGAACCCGATCCTCTCGCGCGCGACCGGGATGCCCACGCCGAAGGCGGACGTCTACACCGCCGGCGAGGAGCTCTTCGGCAGGCTCGAGCACATGCACGACCTGCTGTCGGACACGGACATCACGTCGGTGCGGATCGTGCTGAACCTGGAGCGGATGGTCATCAAGGAGGCCCAGCGCTCCTTCACGTACTTCCACCTGTACGGCTACCCGACCGACCTGGTCGTCTGCAACCGGGTCCTGCCCGACGACGCAGGCGACTACTTCGGGGCATGGCGGGAGGCGCAGAGGCGGTACCGGCCGCTCGTCGAGGAGTCGTTCGCGCCGGTCCCGGTGCGTGACGCGCCGTTCTTCGACGAGGAGGTGGTGGGCGACCGGATGCTCCGCCTGCTCGGTGAGCGGGTCTTCGGCGACGCCGACCCCACCGACTTCTTCTACCGCGGCCGGCCGTACACGGTCCGGCGCGAGGGCGACCGCTACCTGCTCGAGCTGGAGCTCCCGTTCACGTCGAAGGAGGAGGTCCACCTCTCGCGCTTCGCGGACGAGCTCGTCATCGGCGTGGGCTCGTGGCGGCGCAACCTCATCCTGCCGCGCGTCCTCGTGGATGCCGAGACGGTGGGCGGCGGGTTCCACGACCATGTCCTGCGGATCGAGTTCACGGCGCCCAAGGCGGCCGCCGGGGCGAAGGGAGCGAAGTGACGATGGCTGACAAGGATCGCGAGGCCGACCTGCTCGCCCGCCTGGCCGCCCTCGAGGCGCGCCTCGCCGAGATGGAGGCGAAGGAGGCGGCGGCCGCGGCGCGCGCGTCCGAGGCGGAGGCCCGCCTGGCCGATCGCCGGCCGGACCCGTTCAGCGCGATGGAGTCGCTGCTTCATGGAGATCCTGCCGAGCGAGGTCCGGACGCACATGCGGGCCGCGCGCAAGGAGCGCCTGCTCGCGATGCGCGCGCTGGTGGACTCCTGGATCGAGAAGTCCGACAAGGAGTCGCCGAAGCGCCGCCGCCGCGAGTCGATCGCCCTCGACGACCTCTAGCGGGGTACGAGGCCCCGCCCGACGTGTCGGGCGGGGCCTCGTCGCGTCAGGGCAGGACGTAGAAGCTGTTCGTGCTCGTGGCCGAGCCGTACGGCGACGTCACGACGATCTTCCCGGTGACCGCGCCGGCCGGGACCGTCGCGACCAGGCGGTCGGGCTCGCGACGCGGAAGGCGGCGGACCGCCCCCCGATCGTCACGGTCCGCGCGTAGGTGAGGCCGGTGCCGCTGATCGTCACCGTGGACCCCACCCTTCCCGAGCGCGGGCGAGAAGGTGATCCCCGCCGGGGCGAGGGTGACGGTGAACACGGCCGCGCTGGTCGCGCTGCCGCCGCCCGTCGTCACGACGATCCTCCCGGACGTCACGCCGGCCGGGACGGTCGCCCTGATCTGGGTCGCGGAGACGACGGTGAACGGCGCCGCCCTCCCGCCGATCGTCACGGACGTGGCGCCGGTGAACCGGGTCCCGGTGATCGTCACGACGGTGCCGATGGCGCCCTGGGTGGGCGTGAAGCCGGTGATCGTGGGCGGCGCGATCGGGCTGAGGCCGACGATGACGGGGTCGTGGTCGGAGATCCGGAACTGGTCGGGCGCGTACAGCGAGGCGAGCTGGCCCGGCGACTTGAAGTCCGTCGTTGTAGTCGAGGACCGTCGGCTCGTCCGCGTCGATGTGGTACTCGGCGACGCCCGTCACCTGGCTCGCCGAGCGAGGCGGAGCCGAGGGCATGGTCGAGGTAGCCCCACTGGCCGTCGAAGACGTACGAGTACGCCTCGGAGCCGAGGAACGGCGTCCACGAGGTTCGCGTACCCGGCGCGCGCCAGCGTCGCGATCGGGTCCTCCTTCGCGTAGCTGTTGTAGTCGCCGAGGAGGAGGACGTCCGGGTCGCCCGGTGCCGGTCGGGTCGGTCGCGAGCCACGCGGCGAGCGCGGTGACCGCGTTCACGCGGACGGCGTTGCAGTTGCCCTGGCCGTCGCCGGCGTCGGGCGCGTCGCACGCGCTGCCCTTGCTCTTGAGGTGGTTGATGTCCACGATGAACCGGGCGCCCGTCGCGTTCAGCGCGAACGCCTGGGCGAGCGACGGGCGGTTCCGCGGCTCCGGAGTCGCCCCCGTTGACGAACGCGACGGTGTTCAGCACCGCGGTCTGGCCGACCGGGGTCACGACGGCCGGCTTGTAGACCATCCCGACCTTGATCGCGTCGGTGCCGAGCGCGTTGGCCTGGCCGGTCCTCCCGTCGGCGTCGACGAAGGCGTACGTGCCCGGAGCCGTGGCCGCGTTGAGCCGGTCGACGAGGAACGCGATCGCGCTGGCCGGGCCGTACCCGTCGTTCTCGATCTCGTTGAAGCCGACGACGTCCGGCGTTCATCGGCGAGGAACGCGGCGACCGTCTTCGCCCACTGGCGGTCGAACTCGGCCTGGCAGTTCGCGCCACGGCAGTCGGCGTCGGAGCCGCCCGGCGAAGCACCCCGGCGTCGCCGGGTTCCGCGCCCGTCGAACGTGTTGAAGAAGTTGAGCAGGTTCATCGCCGCGACCTTCACGGTCCCGCCGACGTCGGGCGCCGAGCACGGGCCGGGCGTTCGCGGGACGAAGAGGACCGAGCCGCCGAGGGCGCCGACCGGGCGCACGCGGTACGCGTTGGGGCTCGCGGCGTTCCCGCCCCACGTGTAGGTCATGACCCCGACGATCCCGGTGCGGTGTCACCGCCGCGGAGCGTGTTCGACGCGGAGAGCGGCAGCCCGCCCCGTGCGAAGACGATCGGGTCGGGGTTCTGCGCCTGTGAGGCGTCGTCGATGAGGATCTGGTTGAGGTCGTTCTGCGCCTGGAGCGCGAGCGCCGGCGCGCCGGGGGCGACGACGTTCGTCGGCTGCGACAGGCGGCCGCCGGACGAGAGGAGGACCTCGCCGAACCGGCCGAGCTGGTAGTGCTCGGTCACGTACAGGGTCTGCGGCAGGCGGACGAGCATCCCCTCGTACCGCTCGGCGTGCGTCGAGCGAGGCGAAGGGGAGCGTGACGTCGGTCGGGGCGACGGTGCCGGTCCCGCATGCCGTCGAGGCTCGTGGCGACGGTGATCTGGGTCTGGCCCTGGTACTCGCGCGGCGGTCCCGGTGACGCGGACGACGTCGCCGAGCGAGACGCTGTCGTTGTTGCCCGTTGAAGACGAAGATCCCGTCGGAGGTGGCCGGGTCACCGTCGCCCGTCGGATCCTGGAGGTAGAAGCCGCGAAGGGCGGGGGAGGGGCCCTCGTAGTCGCCGACGACGACGCCCTTCGTCGTGACGGCCCCGCTGATCGCGACCGCCGGCCCGCTCCCCTGGATCGCGGGGATCGACGTGTACGGCAGGGTGCACGGGTCTGACGTGGTGAACGCTGGACAGTGTAGTCGGCGGCCATCGCGTCGGGCGGATCGTCCGCGTCCTGGTCGGTCACCGACAGCGGCGTAGACGGTGAGCGTGCACGCGTCGCCGGCCGCGAGGTCGACGCCGGGATCGAGCGTGAACGTGGTCGGGCCGCCGGAGACGACCGCCGTGTGCGGCCCGCTGATCGAGCACGTGATGTCGAACCACGTGCCGGTGACGTTCACGGGCTCGGAGAAGGTGACCGTCACGTTCGCGCCGAGCGCGACGCCCGCGGCGCCGTTCGCGGGGTCGGTCGAGACGGATGGCGGGCGCGCCGTCGGGCGGCGGGGCGTTCCGCGGGTTCGGGGCGCCGATCGTGAAGTCGGCGCTGTTGTTGTCCGTGTCGGTCGCGCCATTGCGCGTTCCGCAGGGCCGCGGTCGTGTTCGACAGGCTGGCGTCGGCGGCCGTCTCGAAGCAGTTCGTCGCGCGCCGTACCCGACGAAGTCGACGAGCCCGGTCGGGCAGCTCCGGTCAGTGTCGTCGCGTTGCTCGACCAGCGCGACCTTCCCGGTCGTGGCTGACATCGGGATGGTCCCGGTCGCGTTCGGCGTCGGCAGGTCGACCGTGCCGCCGGCACCTGCGGCCTCCTTGACGAGGTAGTAGCCGCCGGCGGCGATCGGTGCCGGCCAGGGTCGTCGCCTGCCAGGTCGTGCCGGCCGCCGAGGCGTACTGGACGCTCCAGCCGGTGAGGTCGACCGGCGGTCGCGCCCAGGTTGTAGAGCTCGATGAAGTCGTTCTTGAAGGTCGCGCCGCTGTTGCCGCCGCCGCCGTACACCTGGCTGATCACGACGCCGGTGGAGACGGCGGCGGCCGGCGGCGGCGCGGCGGCGACCGCGCCCGCGACGAGGACCGCGGCGACAGCGAGCACGGCAGCACGCATACCGGGATGGCGGGTACCGAGCATGAGCGGACCTCCCCACGTGGCAGCCGGCCCGGGCCACCACGCACCGTCCGCGAGCGCCGAACCGGGCGGGCTCGTGTTCTCCCGCGGACGCATCCATCGTCGCGGCGCGGGGCCGCATCGCCGACGGGCCTTGGGACCTGAATCCCGGGCCGAACCGCCATAGGCGACGCCGATGCGCCGGTGGCGGGGTCCACCATCCCGCGGGGCCCCGGGCTGGCTCCCGACCTCCGCCGGAACCGGGCGGTCCGCTCCCTGACCCCTACCCCGCGGGCAGCGTCACCTCCGCGGCTCCCGCTCCCACCAGAAGATCCGGTCCGAGGCATCGATGACGAGCGTGCCCGGGTAGGCGACGAACCACCGCCCGGTGAGCTTCCCGGAGGGGTCGAACCGCCAGATCGCCTGCCCGACGTCCGTGTAGACGTTCCCCTTGCTGTCGACGGCGACGTCGCCCGAGTCCAGGGGCTCGTAGCGGCCCGCGAACGCGTCGGGGATCGGATCGCCCGGAGGGAGCGTCGCGGTGGCCGCGGCCGGGGACGAGGAGGACGCGTCGCGGGCCTCGGCGTCGCGGGCGCGGAGGCCGCGGACGCGGGGGCCGATGCGGTGGGCCGACGCCGCGTGCGAGCGGTCCCGGAGGGCCCGATGGTGAAGCGGGCCCGGCGGGGCCGGATGAAGACGTCGAGCAACCGGCGACGAGGGTCGCGACGACGAAGGTCGCGACGAGCGTGGGACGCGCGCGCATCGATACCCCCAGTGGATCCCGGGCGGGAGTCCGGCATTCGCGGGCATGGAACCATCCGATGCGTGATCGTGCGACTACCCGGGTGGGTCGGCCCGCCCGAGGTCGCTCCTTTCGGGCCTGGCGCCTGGACGATCGCGGGACGTTCGGCCGGGGCTGCGCGTTCGAGACGCCGATCTTCGGCGAGCTCGGCGAGGTCGCCCTGCAGGACCAGCTGGCCGGGATCGACTACCTGCGGCCGCTTCCGTATGTGGATGCGACCGACGCGGCTCGTCTCGCGGCCCCTGATCTACCACGGCCTGAACGACACGAACGTCCACCTGCAGAACGCGGTGAACCTCATCGAGAAGCTCGAGGCGATCGACCGGCCGTTCTCGTTCCTCCCGCTGCCGAACACCGACCACGCGATCCACGGGGACGCGCTCGCGACGGTCCTCATGGCGAGCACGATGTACTTCGAGCGGGAGCTCGCGCGGAAGTAGCGGCGACGCCCGGCGCATCCGGGCCGTGGGCGACGACCGACCGGGGGACCAGGGACATGCGCAGCGATGTCATCGACGAGCGGGAGTCCGCGCTCGGGCTCCTGCGGCGCACGCGGCGGATGACGCACGCGGCGCTCGAGCCGCTCGACCCGGAGGCCGTCGTCCAGGACGGCGACGACGCGTGGATGGTCCGCGACGTGATCGGCCACCTCGGGGTCTGGAACGGCGAGGCGGCGAAGGCGCTGGAGGCGCACGCGTTCGGCGAGACGTACGCGGTCCTGGAGTCGGCGCACCGGTACGACGACTACAACGCCGCCGCGACCCGCGAGCGGCGCGCCTGGTCGATGGAGCGCGTCTGGGCGGAGTACGACGAGACGCACGCGCGGCTCGAGGCCGCGGTCGAGTCGATGCCGACGGACCGCTGGGACGTCCCGGTCCTCTACCCGTGGACGGAGGTCGGGTCGATCCCGGGCCTCGTCATCCTCATGACCGAGCACGAGACGGGCGACCACTGCGAGCCGATCCTCGCCCTGCTCGCCTGACGCGGAGGCCCCATGCGCGCCATCGTCCACGACGTCTACGGCTCGGCCGACGTCGCCCGCCTGGACGACGTCCCGGTCCCGGTCCCGGGCCCCGGCGAGGTCCTCGTGCGCGTCCGGGCGACCTCGGTCAACGCGATCGACCTCGACTACCTCCACGGCCGCCCGGCGTTCGCGCGCATCGGGACCGGGCTGCGCCGGCCGCGACTCAGGACGCTCGGCGTGGACGCGGCGGGTGAGGTGGAGGCGGTCGGCGCGGGCGTGACGGACCTGCGCCCCGGCGATCGCGTCCTCGCCGACCTCTCGACCCACGCGCACGGCGCGTTCGCCGAGCTCGTGTGCGCTCCCGAGCGCGCGTGGATCCGGATGCCCGGGACCGTCTCGTTCGTGGACGCCGCCACCGTCCCGCACGCGGCGCTCCTCGCGTACCAGGGTCTCGCGGGCCGGGGGCATGGCGTCCGCCCGGGCGATCGCGTCCTCGTCGACGGCGCGTCGGGGAACGTGGGACCGTGGGCGGTCCAGCTCGCCAAGGCGTGGGGAGCGGAGGTCACGGGCGTCTGCAGCACCGCGAAGATGGACTTCGTCCTCTCGACAGGCGCGGACGACGTCATCGACTACACCCGCGACGATGTCACCCGCCTGGGCCGGCGCTGGGACCTGATCCTCGACATGACGGGCTCCCACCGGATCGCGGAGATGCGTCGCGCGCTCGCGCGGGATGGCCGATACGTGATGCTCGGCGGGTCGACGCCCCGGATCCTGGGCGCGCTCGTCGTCGGACCGGTGATCGGGCTCGCGTCGGAGAAGCGAGCCGACCTCATGCTGTGGTGGAAGCCCGGCGATCCGACCGACCTGGCGGCCGTCTGCGGGCTCCTGGAGGCCGGCAGGATCCGGCCGTTCATCGATCGGACGTGGCCGCTGGACGAGGGACAGGCCGCGCTGCGCTACGTCGACGAGCGGCGGGCGCGGGGCAAGGTGGTCCTCCTGCCCTGAGGGCGGGCCCGACCCGGGGACGGAGACGGGGCGTGCACCGCGTGCGCGCCCCGTCCGATCGATCGACGTGCGGGCGCCGGGCGGCGCCCGCCGGTGCGGCCGTCAGCCGCCGACGACCTTGACGGCCTGCCCGGTCGCGACGCTCTCGTTGGCGGCCTGGGCGACGACGAGGGCGGCCCGGCCGTCGGCGAACCCGACGATCGGCTCGCGGTCCTCGCGGATCGCGGCGACGAACTCGGCGAACTCCGCCTTGTACGCGGGCATGTAGCGCTCGAGGAAGAAGTTGACGACCGGCCCCGAGGCGTCGGTGTGGTTCGCGCTGTACGCGCGGACCGTCGTCGCGGTGAGGTTGCCGGCCTCGAGCGAGCCGAGGTCGCCGAAGGCCTCGAGGCGCTGGTCGTAGCCGTACGCGCAGAAGCGGCTGTCCACGATCTGGCAGAGGACGTTGTCACGGCTCCGCAGGGTGATCATCGCCTGGGCGTGGTCGCCGGCCTCGATGAAGACCGGGTCGTTGTTGTGGCTCGCGACCGCGGAGACCTCGACGATCTCGCCGAGGAAGTAGCGGGCCATGTCGAAGTCGTGGATCGTCATGTCGACGAACATCCCGCCGGACACCGCGAGGTACGCCGCGGGCGGCGGCTGGGGGTCGCGGCTCGTGATCCGCAGCGCGCGGATCGGGCCGATCTCGCCGGCGGCGACGCGGGCGTGGACCTCGCGGAACGAGGGGTCGAAGCGGCGGTTGAAGCCGAGCATGACGAAGGGGGCCCGCTCCTTGATCGCGTCCCACGTCGCGTCGATCTTCGCGAGGTCCACGTCGATCGGCTTCTCGCAGAGGACCTTCTTGCCCGCGAGGACCGAGGCGCGGATCAGCTCGGTGTGCGTCGCGGTGGCCGAGGCGATCAGGACCGCGTCGACCGAGGGGTCGGCGATCGCGTCGCCGGGCTCGGGGCTCGCCTTGGCGCCGTACTTGCCCGCGAGCGTCCGTGCGGCCTCCTCGACCGGGTCCGCGACCCAGACGAGCTCTGCCTCACCGGACTCGACGATCGAGCGGGCGTGGACCTGGCCGATCCGGCCGGCTCCCAACAGGGCGACGCGGAGCATCGGGTGCCTCCTGGTGTCCTCGCCGGCGCGCGCCGGCGATCTTGGGCTGCCTCACGAGCGGGGGTGCGAGCCGGTCGCCCGGGGGCGGGCCGCCGTGTCGCGGGCCTTCGGCCCTTTCGAGCGCTCTATCATCGGAGTGTACCCGCGCCCGACCCCGCAGAGGCGGCGCGGAGGGCCCCGACGGCCACCTCGCACGGCCGTCCATCCTGCCCGGAGGCACCGGCATGAGCACGCCCATGTTCCCGCTCGCCGTCACGACCGAGATGTTCTGGCTCGACGTGCCGTATCTCGAGCGCGTGAAGCGGATCAGCGACCTCGGGTTCCAGGTCGAGATGTGGGACTGGACTGCCAAGGACCTCCCCGCGGTCGCGGCTCTGGGCGCCACGTGGTCGACGATGACCGGGTACATCCACGGCGACCTGTACGACCGCGAGGGCGGCAAGGAGCTCCTCGCGACCGCGCGCCTCGCCGTCGAGGCGGCGAAGGTCATCGACTGCCCGCGGCTGGTGGTCCACGGCGCCGAGCTCGACGGGAGCCGAAACGGCCTCCCCTTCCGTCCGCAGGAGCGCGTCACCGGGCAGATGTGGCTCGACGCGTACCGGACGCTCGATGCGCTCGCCGACCTCGGCGAGGAGGCCGGCGTCGTCTTCTGTCTCGAGAACCTCAACCTCTATGTCGACCACATGGGGGTCCCCTTCGGCAAGGCCGAGGACACCCTCACCCTCGTCTCCACCCTCGACCGCCCCGGGGTCCGGATGATGCTCGACCTCTACCACGCCCAGATCGGCGAGGGGAACCTCATCGAGCTGTGCGCGAAGGCCGGCCCGTACATCGGCGAGATCCAGGTCGCCGACGTCCCCGGGCGGATGGAGCCCGGCACCGGGGAGGTGAACTGGCACGCGGTCGCCCTCGCGCTGCAGGCCCAGGGCTACACCGGCGTCGTCGGGCTCGAGGCCACCGCCTCGGGCGACCCCGTCGCCGCGATGGAGGCCTTCCGGGAGGCGTTCAGCAGCTGAC
>CAWJQZ010000017.1:0-21428 GCA_963844945.1 uncultured Chloroflexia bacterium | reverse complement strand
CACGCCCCGTCCGATCGATCGACGTGCGGGCGCCGGGCGGCGCCCGCCGGTGCGGCAGTCAGCCGCCGACGACCTTGACGGCCTGCCCGGTCGCGACGCTCTCGTTGGCGGCCTGGGCGACGACGAGGGCGGCCCGGCCGTCGGCGAACCCGACGATCGGCTCGCGGTCCTCGCGGATCGCGGCGACGAACTCGGCGAACTCCGCCTTGTACGCGGGCATGTAGCGCTCGAGGAAGAAGTTGACGACCGGCCCCGAGGCGTCGGTGTGGTTCGCGCTGTACGCGCGGACCGTCGTCGCGGTGAGGTTGCCGGCCTCGAGCGAGCCGAGGTCGCCGAAGGCCTCGAGGCGCTGGTCGTAGCCGTACGCGCAGAAGCGGCTGTCCACGATCTGGCAGAGGACGTTGTCACGGCTCCGCAGGGTGATCATCGCCTGGGCGTGGTCGCCGGCCTCGATGAAGACCGGGTCGTTGTTGTGGCTCGCGACCGCGGAGACCTCGACGATCTCGCCGAGGAAGTAGCGGGCCATGTCGAAGTCGTGGATCGTCATGTCGACGAACATCCCGCCGGATACCGCGAGGTACGCCGCGGGCGGCGGCTGGGGGTCGCGGCTCGTGATCCGCAGCGCGCGGATCGGGCCGATCTCGCCGGCGGCGACGCGGGCGTGGACCTCGCGGAACGAGGGGTCGAAGCGGCGGTTGAAGCCGAGCATGACGAAGGGGGCCCGCTCCTTGATCGCGTCCCACGTCGCGTCGATCTTCGCGAGGTCCACGTCGATCGGCTTCTCGCAGAGGACCTTCTTGCCCGCGAGGACCGAGGCGCGGATCAGCTCGGTGTGCGTCGCGGTGGCCGAGGCGATCAGGACCGCGTCGACCGAGGGGTCGGCGATCGCGTCGCCGGGCTCGGGGCTCGCCTTGGCGCCGTACTTGCCCGCGAGCGTCCGTGCGGCCTCCTCGACCGGGTCCGCGACCCAGACGAGCTCTGCCTCACCGGACTCGACGATCGAGCGGGCGTGGACCTGGCCGATCCGGCCGGCTCCCAACAGGGCGACGCGGAGCATCGGGTGCCTCCTGGTGTCCTCGCCGGCGCGCGCCGGCGATCTGGGGCTGCCTCACGAGCGGGGGTGCGAGCCGGTCGCCCGGGGGCGGGCCGCCGTGTCGCGGGCCTTCGGCCCTTTCGAGCGCTCTATCATCGGAGTGTACCCGCGCCCGACCCCGCAGAGGCGGCGCGGAGGGCCCCGACGGCCACCTCGCACGGCCGTCCATCCTGCCCGGAGGCACCGGCATGAGCACGCCCATGTTCCCGCTCGCCGTCACGACCGAGATGTTCTGGCTCGACGTGCCGTATCTCGAGCGCGTGAAGCGGATCAGCGACCTCGGGTTCCAGGTCGAGATGTGGGACTGGACTGCCAAGGACCTCCCCGCGGTCGCGGCTCTGGGCGCCACGTGGTCGACGATGACCGGGTACATCCACGGCGACCTGTACGACCGCGAGGGCGGCAAGGAGCTCCTCGCGACCGCGCGCCTCGCCGTCGAGGCGGCGAAGGTCATCGACTGCCCGCGGCTGGTGGTCCACGGCGCCGAGCTCGACGGGAGTCGAAACGGCCTCCCCTTCCGTCCGCAGGAGCGCGTCACCGGGCAGATGTGGCTCGACGCGTACCGGACGCTCGATGCGCTCGCCGACCTCGGCGAGGAGGCCGGCGTCGTCTTCTGTCTCGAGAACCTCAACCTCTATGTCGACCACATGGGGGTCCCCTTCGGCAAGGCCGAGGACACCCTCACCCTCGTCTCCACCCTCGACCGCCCCGGGGTCCGGATGATGCTCGACCTCTACCACGCCCAGATCGGCGAGGGGAACCTGATCGAGCTGTGCGCGAAGGCCGGCCCGTACATCGGCGAGATCCAGGTCGCCGACGTCCCCGGGCGGATGGAGCCCGGCACCGGGGAGGTGAACTGGCACGCGGTCGCCCTCGCGCTGCAGGCCCAGGGCTACACCGGCGTCGTCGGGCTCGAGGCCACCGCCTCGGGCGACCCCGTCGCCGCGATGGAGGCCTTCCGGGAGGCGTTCAGCAGCTGACGCTCGCGCCACTCTAGGTGGCACGCAGGGCGGTGACGATGCGGCCATGGATCAGCCCGTGCCCGCCCCGCCTCACCCCGTCCCGGTCCCTGCCGGCCCTCTCGCGCCGCCGCGTGCGGATCTCCCGCTCCCAGCGTACGAGAGCCATTCCTCGCTTTCCACGTACCGGGAGTGCCCGCTGCGCTACGCGTTCCGGTACGTGGAGCGGATCCCCGGCGAGGAGCGTCCCGGCCAGTACGCCTTCGGGAGCGGCGTCCACCACGCATTCGAGGCGTTCGTCCGCGAGCGGATGCGCGCCCGCGCGGCCGGTGAGCCCGCCCCCGGCCCGGATCTGCTCCGGGCCGCGCTGGACGAGAGCCTGGCCGGCTCCGGACTCCCGCCCGCGGGGGTCGAGGAGGCGCGCGAGCGCGCGGTGCCCGTCCTGGAGCGCTTCCTCGCGATGGACGCGTCCCGGGACGCGGAGCCGGTCGCGGTCGAGGTCGGCTTCGGCGTGACGGTCCGGCCCGACGGCCTCGCGGACGGCGTCCGGCTCGTCGGGTACATCGACCGGGTGGACCGGACGGCGGACGGCGCGATCGAGATCGTCGACTACAAGACGGGCCGCGTGCGGGAGCAGGCGGACGTGGATGCGGACCGCCAGCTGACGGCATACGCGTTCGCCGCGGCGCGGGGCGCCCTCCGCGATCCTGCCACGGGCGAGCAGCTGCCGGCGGCCGCGCGGGTCGGCCTCTACTTCGCCGACGCGGGCCTGTTCGTCTGGACGTCGCGCGATGCCGCGGCGCTCGCGGCGTTCGAGGCGGACCTGGCGCGGACGGTGGCGGGGATCCGGCGCCGCGAGTTCCCCGCGCGGCCGGTCGCGTGGCGCTGTGGCTGGTGCGAGTACGGGAACGCCTGCGCGGAGTCGGCCGTCACGGCCGCGCCCGTCGGCGCGACGGGAGGAGGCATCGCGTGAGCTCGAAGAAGACCGATCCGGACGTCATCCACATCGCCGGCCCTACGGGCGCGGCGATCTGCGGCGCGTCCACGGGCACCGCGTCCGTCGCCGCGCTCCCCACCTGCCCGGACTGCCGGGTCCGCACGACGCCCGGCGGGATCCACGCCGAGGACATCTACAACCCCGCGCACCCCGTGGGGCGGATCGTCATGGGGTCCATGTTCGACGTGCCCGGCTTCCCGAAGGTCCCCGGGATGAAGAACCCCTTCGGCAAGGGCTGAGGGCGCCCAGCGGCCCGCGGCCGGATCGGCCCGGCGGCCGAAGCCGCCCGCGGGGGCGCGAGGCTCGGACGCGCCCCCGCTGTCCGCTCGCGCGGTCAGCTCCAGGCGTCGATCGTCGCCAGACCGGCCGCGCTGAGGACCTCGTTCACCTCCACGACGTGCCACACGTCGTGCGCGAAGACGCGCTGGATCACGGCGCCGCGCGTCTTGGCCCAGTCGTCGCCCCAGTCCGGATGGCGGATCTCCTCGTCGAGCGTCGGCAGGGTCCACCCATCCAGGCACGCCTCCACGATCGCGAACGTCGAGTCGAGCGCCTCGGCGAGGGCGGCGGCGTCCAGGGCATGCTCCAGGTCGTCGTCGCCGGGGCAGTCGTAGGCGGCGTTCGTGAACCGCGTCGTGTCGGCGCCCGGCTGACCCGCGAAGTCGCAGAGCCAGAAGACGCGCTGGCAGGCGGTGTGCCCGACGATCGCCCAGAGAGGCCACCGACCCGGCCCGGCCGCCATCGCGAGCTGCTCCACGGTCAGCCCGGCCACGGCCGTCCGGAGGCGTGCGTTCAGGTCGGGCCAGGTGCTGAACGCCGGTCGGATGCGCAGATCGCTCATCGGGTGCTCCTCGTCGGGCCCGGCCCGTCCGGCGGCCGGCCGCGTCCGCGCATCATGCGCCGGCTTGCGAAGCCGGACCGGTGTCGCCCGCCGTACACTCCGCTCGCCGATGAACGTCGTCTTCCTCTCGCCGCACTTCCCGCCGAGCCTCTGGCTCTTCTGCGCGCGCCTGCGCGAGCTCGGCGCGACCGTGCTCGGGCTGGACACCGCCCCGTACGACCTCCTGAAGCCGGAGCTGCGCGGTGCGCTCACCGAGTACTACCGCGTGGACGACCTCCACGACTACGACGCCCTGGTCCGTGCCCTCGGGTACCTGACCCACCGCCACGGGAAGCTCGACCGGATCGACTCGCTCAACGAGTACTGGCTCGGGACCGAGGCGCGCCTGCGGACCGACTTCAACATCCCGGGGCTCCGGATCGACACGATCGAACGCGTGAAGCGCAAGTCCGTCATGAAGCGCGTCTTCGCGGAGGCAGGCGTCGCATCCGCCCGCGGGATCGTCGTCCGGGGCGTCGCCGACGCGCGCGCGTTCGCCGCCGAGGTCGGCTTCCCGCTCATCGGCAAGCCGGACATCGGCGTGGGCGCCGGCGACACGCACCGGATCCTCGACGAGGCGGGCCTCGACGCGTTCCTCGCAGCCCGCGGCCCCGACGACTACGTCCTGGAGGAGGAGCTCGACGGGCGGATCGTCAGCTTCGACGGCCTGACCGATCGCGACGGGAACCTCGTCTTCACCTCGTCGCTCACGTACAACCGCAACGTCCTCGACGTCGTCCAGGGCGCCGACATGGCCTACTGGATCGAGCGGGAGATCGCCCCGGACCTCCGCGCCGCGGGCGAGAGCCTCGTCCGCGCGTTCGACGTCCGCGAGCGCCCGTTCCACTTCGAGTTCTTCCGCCGGCCCGACGGCTCGCTCACCGCGCTCGAGGTGAACATGCGCCAGCCGGGCGGCCTGACGGTCGACATGTGGAACTGGGCGAACGAGATCGACTTCTACCGCGCCTGGGCGGAGGTGGTCGTGATGGGGACGACCGTCGTCCCCACCACTCGTCCGTTCTTCGTCCTCTGGGCCGGACGGAAGTCCGCCCGGTCGTACGCGCTCTCGCACGACGAGGTCCTCGCCCGCTACGGCCCCCTGTTCGTCCACCACGAGCGCGTCGACGACGTCTTCGCCCCGGCGATCGGCAACTACGGCTTCATCCTGCGCGGGCCGGAACTCGCGCCACTGCGCGAGGCGGCCGCCGCGATCCAGGAGCTCGCCCCCTCGGCGGGCGGCTGACCGCCCGCGGCGCCGGCCCGCACCCGGACCACCCCGTCCCCCACCCCCCGTCCCCGGAGGTCGCATGCACGTCGAGGAGCGCATCTGGTTCAGCCCTGCGCTGGGCCATGACATGGTGCTGAGGGTCCACGGCCACGACGGCCGCGCGGTCATCGCCTTCCCCTCCCAGGAGGGGCGGTACTGGGACTTCGGGGACCGGGGGATGGTCGGCGCCTGCGCGGACCTCATCGACGCCGGACGGGTGCGGATCATCTCCGTGGACGGGATCGACTGGCAGAGCTGGGCGAACTGGAGCGCGCACCCCGGCGACCGCGCGCGGCGGCACGAGGACTACGACCGCTACATCGCCGAGGAGGTCGCGCCGTTCGCCCGCGAGCTCACGGGCCGCGAGACCGCGTGGGTCACCGGGGCGAGCATGGGCGCGTACCACGCCGCGAACGCCTTCTTCCGCCACCCCGACGCCTTCGACGGGCTCATCGCCATGTCCGGGCTCTACCAGCTCCGGATGTTCACGGGCGGCCACGTGGACGACGCCGTCTACTTCAACAGCCCGCTCCTCTTCCTCCCGGGCCTGGAGGATCCCTGGTACCTCGACCGGCTCCGCGCGGCGCGGATCGCCTTCGTCGTGGGCCAGGGCGCGTGGGAGGACGAGATGCTCGAGGACACCCACGCGATGGAGGAGGTCCTCTGGATGAAGGGGATCCCGGCGATCGTCGACTACTGGGGCCACGACGTGAACCACGACTGGCCGTGGTGGCAGCGGATGCTCCCGTACTACCTGGAGCGCCTCGGCGTCTGAGGCGCCCGGCGCACGTCGGGCGCACGCCCGTCGGGCCCGGCTGCACGTGCGAGGGGCCACTCGACGGGGGTGCTAGGCTCGCGGCGAGCGACTGACACCCTCACGCGGGCCGGGCTCCACCTCGGACCGCGGGGCGTCCCGGAGGTGGTCGGTGATGAGCACGCGCCAGCTGGCGGACCTGCGCGGCTGGGAGGCGCTCGCCCACGGCGTGTTCGCGATCGCCCTCACGCTGCTCGTGCTCGACATCCGCGTCCCCGACTCCGCGACGATCGACAGCGGCAGGGCCCTGGTCGACGCCCTGATCGCCGAGATGCCGCGGTACATCGCCTACGTGCTCGGGTTCGTCGTGCTGGGCGAGTACTGGCTCCACGTGCAGCGGACCATGGGGTGGCTGCGCGGGGTCGACCACTGGGCGCTCGTGCTGGGTCTCCTGTTCCTCATGGTCGTCGCGACCGTGCCGTTCGCCACCGCGCTCCTCGCCGAGTTCATCGGCCAGGGATCGGGGCAGGAACAGGTCGTCCTCGCGGTGTTCGTCGGGTGGCAGCTCGTCCTGGCGATCCTCGCGAACGTCCAGATGCACTACGCCGTGCGCCGCGGGCACCTCCTGAAGCCGGCGATCCCCGCGTCAAGCCTGCGGCCGTGGTTCATCGTGGCCGGCCTCGGCGTCGCGATCTGGCTCGGCGCCCTCTTCGCGGTGTTCCTCGTCAGCGGGACCGTCGCCCTCGTCCTCATCGCCTCGATCCTGGTCATCTTCGCCTTCGAGATGCCCGTGGGGCGCGGCGTGGATCGGGACGCCACAGGGCCGTAGACGCCTCCCGGTCGACGGATCGCCGTCCCGTCGCCACGCACCTCGCCGCCGCGCGCCATGACCCCTTCCCGAGCGGACCATCCGGCGCGTATCCTTCCGCCTTCGAACCTCGGTTGGAGGAGTGTCGTGTCGCGTCCCCCGCGTCACCTCGGTGGTCTGCGCCCGCGCGGCATCGCCGTCGCCGGCGCCTTCGCGTTCGTCGTCGTCGTGGTCGCCGGCAGTCTCGCCGGCCCGCCGGACGTCGATGCCGCTCGCGCGCGCAGCCTTCACCCGGCCCCTCGTCATCCCGAAGGTCATCACCGCCGCGGACATCACGCTCCACGCCGTGCAGGCCGACGTCCCGGTCCTCCCCGGCCGCAGGACGCGCATGTGGACCTACGACGGGACGTTCCCGGGCCCCACGATCCGCCGGCCCGCCGGGCAGGTCACGACCGTCACGCTCGTGAACGACCTCCCCGCGGCGGCGGGGAGCCTCACCCTCCACAACCACGGCAACCACTCGGCCTCGGAGAGCGACGGCCAGCCCGACTCCTTCCTCGCCGCGCCCGGCGGCGGACGCGTGACGTACACGTACACGGGCACGGAGGCGGGCGGGAACGAGCGGGGCGCGACGCAGTGGTATCACGACCACCGGATGGCGGAGACCGGTCGGAACGTCTGGATGGGCCTCGCCGGGATGTACATCATCGACGACCCGGCCGATCCGCAGACGCTCCCCGGGGGGCCGTACGACGTCCCGCTGATGGTCGTGGACCGCTCGTTCGACGCGAAGAACCAGCTCCATTACGCGTTCGACCTGAGCGGGGTGACCGGCGACACGACGCTCGTCAACGGCGTCCCGCAGCCGTACTTCTCCGTCGCCGACCGCAGGTACCGCTTCCGGATCCTCAACGCGTCGAACTCGCGTGCGTACGACTTCGCGCTCACCGACGGGCTGTCGTTCCTGCAGATCGGCACGGAGTCCGGCCTCCTCCCGGCGCCGGTGAAGCGGACGCGGATCCACCTCGCGCCCGCCGAGCGCGTGGAGGTCGTCGTGGACTTCGCGGGCCGCCTCGGCCGGCGGATCGTCCTGCGCGACCTGGCCGCCGACGGGACCCAGCGCGACGTCATGCAGTTCCGCGTCGCGCGTCACGCGAAGGACGACTCGTCGGTGCCGGCCACGCTCCGGCCGCTCCCGCCGCTCGACGCCACGTCGGCCGCCACACGCACCTTCGAGTTCGGCCAGAACCGCTTCACGAACCAGTGGACGATCAACGGCCTCGCCTACGACCCGGCGAGCATCCTCGCGACGCCGAAGCTCGGGACGACCGAGACCTGGACCTTCGTCAACAAGAGCGGCCTGACGCACGTGGTGCACGTGCACGACGTGGACCAGCAGCTCGTGAGCCGCGACGGGAAGCCGCCGCTCCCGTGGGAGACGATGAAGGAGTCCTGGGTGCTCGGGATCGGGGAGACGGTGACCGTGAAGCTGAAGTTCACCGACAACACCGGGACCTTCATGATCCACTGCCACATCCTCGAGCACGAGGATGACGCGATGATGAACCAGTTCCGCGTGGTCCCCTGACGTGGCACGCCCCGGGGAAGACGGCGAAGCCGCCGGGCTGCGGGCCGGCGGCTTCGCGGGAGCGTCGTGAGAGTGGACGGCCGGCCCGTCCGCGGCAGCTACGCGCTGAGTGCGCCCTCGGGGGCCCCGACCAGGACGAACGACGTGCTCCACGCGCCGTTCGTGAGCATCTGGAGGCGGATGTTCAGCCACGCCATCGCCTCGAGCTCCCGTGCCGCGGCGAGCGGGCCGACCCAGACCGGCCGGAAGCCGATCGAGCTCGCGAGCGCGGAGACCGATGCGCGCGCATCCGCGTCGTCGGTGGCGAAGAGGGCGTCGACGGTCGTGCCGGCGCCGCCGGGGTTCGCGTCGACGCCCGCGAAGGTGGTGTTGAACGCCTTGACGACCTTCGCGCCCGGGAGCGCGGTGGCGATCTGCTCCGCGGCGGAGGTCCCCTCGGTCGCCAGGCCGGAGTAGTCGGGCTTGAGCGGGTTCGTGGCGTCCACGACGACCTTGCCGGCGACGGCGCCGGCGATCTCGCGCGTGACCTCCGCGACCGCGCCGTACGGGACCGCGATGACGACGACGTCGGCCGCGGGCACGGCGTCGGCCGCGGTGCCGGCACGCCCGCCGATCGCGCTGGCGGCCTCACCGACCGCGCTGATGTCCCGGCCGACGAGGGTGACCTCGTGGCCCGCACGGACGAGCGAGCCGCCGAGGCCCTTGCCGACGTTGCCTGCACCGATGATGGCGACCTTCATTCCCCGTTCCTCCCGTGCCCGGCGACCGGCCGGACCGTCTTGACGTTTTGCCTTCAGCAAATCACCATTGCTGTTGGGCACAACAGTGCCACGACCTGAGCCAGAGGTCAAGTAGGTTGTCCAAGAACAAACAGAGCCGCACCGACACGGAGCCCCGCGACGCGGGCACCGCGACGCCCGCGGCCGTCGCGCCGGATGGGACCGCCGCGGCCTCGGGACCCGAGACCCCGGCGACCTCCCCCGCGCTGAACGTGGGACGCGAGGTCCGCCGCTGGCGGCAGGGCCGCGGGCTGACGCTCGCCCAGGTCGGCGAGGGGAGCGGCCTGAACGTCGGCTACCTGAGCCAGATCGAGAACGAGAAGGCCACGCCGTCCCTCGAGGCGCTCGCGGCGATCGCCGGCGCGCTCGACGTCCCGCCCGCCTGGCTCCTGCTCGACTCCACGCCCGCGCCGCGCGTCGTGCGCACCGGCGAGCGGCCGCGGGTGGCCGGCCCGGGCGGGTCCGCGATGACCGAGGTGGACGCGGGGACGTCGCGCGACGTCTGCATCCTCGAGATCGAGGCGCCGCCCGGCCACGCGACGGGGACGCACGCCCACCAGGGCGACGAGCACCACGTCGTGCTCGCGGGCCGCTGGCGGATGACGCAGGGCGATCACGTCGTGGAGCTGGGCCCGGGCGACTACCTCGCCTGGGACCCGTCCGTCCCGCACGACGTGGAGAACGTGGGCGACGAGCCGGGACGGGTCCTGGTCATCTACCCGCGCCGCGGGAGGCGGTAGGACATCACGCGGCTCCGGCGCGCCGGGCGTCGCCGAGCCGTCGACCGGAACGTCAGGAGGACAGCATGGAGCGCAGCCTCGTCGATCAGGTGCTCGCCGCCGCGGCCGCCGTCGTGGCGAGCGGCGCGATCTCGCACACCGGCCACGGGAACGTGAGCATCCGCGTCCCGGGCGCCGAGGAGATGTACTACACGGCGGCGTCGTCGCTGAAGGGACTGACGCCCGAGGGCGTCGTGCGCGTCGGGCTGGACGGGACGCTCATCGAGGGCGCGCTCCCGCCGATCCAGGGCGCGGTGGTCGCGATGCACACCGCGATGTACGCGCGGAGCGCCGACGTCGGGTGCGTCGTGCACACGCACTCGCCGTACGCGACCGCCTTCGCGGTCGCGCAGCGGCCCATCGACTGCTGGATGGAGGCGATGGCGATGTTCGGCCTCGCCGACGGCGTCCCGGTCACGCCGTACGCGCCCCGCGGATCGGACGAGGCCGTGGACGGCATCCGCGACGCGATCCGGCCGGGGGTCCCGGCCGTCCTCCTCGCGAACCACGGCGTCCTCGTCTTCCACCGGACGCCCGAGCTGGCGGTCCTCGTCGGCGGGGTGATCGAGGAGGCCGCGCAGGCCGCGATCGGCGCGCAGGCGCTCGGCGGCCCGGTCGCGCTGCCGCAGGAGATGCGCGCAGCGGCGCTGCAGCGGGCGATGGCGTTCGACGCGAAGGGGACCCAGACCGCCTGACGGGCGGGGCGTCGCTGCCGATGCTGGTGGTCCCGACACGATGACGACCTTCGACCTGGAGCGCTTCGTCGACGCGCAGGACCGGTCTGGCCGGAGGTCCTCGCCGAGCTGCGCGCCGGCCGGAAGCGCTCGCACTGGATGTGGTTCGTCTTCCCCCAGCTCGCCGGCCTGGGGCGGAGCGAGACGGCCCGGTACTACGCGATCGGGTCGCTCGACGAGGCGCGCGCCTATCTGGCGCACCCGATCCTGGGACCCCGGCTGCGGGAGTCGGTCGGGGCGCTCCTCTCCGTCCACGGGCGCTCCGCGGTGGAGATCCTCGGGTCGATCGACGCGCTGAAGCTGCGCTCGAGCATGACGCTCTTCCTCCGCGCCGACCCCGAGGAGCCACTCTTCCGGGAAGCCCTGGAGCGCTACTGCGACGGGGTCGCGGACGACGCGACGGACGCCCTGCTCGCCTGACCGCCGCGGTGGGCGGCGGCGGCGCCGGCGAGGTCGCCTCCCCCGTCCGGAGAGCGGCCACGACCCCTTCGCCGCAGCACGCGACTGGCGTCCGGCAGCGGTCGCCTCGATCCTCTACGTGGCGTTCCTCCTGGAGGAGGACCTGCGTGGCGGCCACGCCATCCCCGCCGACGGCGTCGCGGTGTACGTGGCGGACGCCGTGATGTTCGTCCTCCGGTGGTTCGTCCTCGCGGCGTTCGTCTGGATGTACGGCGCGTCCCTGTTCGGGCTCCAGCGCGTCTGTCGCCAGCGCCTGCGCCTGGTGTCGCACCTCGACGACCCGTATCTCGGCACGCGGCCCCTCGGGCGCCTCTCCCTGGCTTTCGCGGTGGCGTTCTTCATCGGCGTGGGGATCATCGGGCTGTGGATGGCGGCGTCCGGGGCGAAGCCCCTCTCGGCGGCCGCCTACGTGGCGGTCACGATCGCGGGCCTCGCGCTCTTCTTCATCCCGCTCTACTCGGTGCACCTGCAGATGGCCGCGGCCAAGAACGCCGAGCAGGCGGCATCGATCGCGCAGTTCCGGCGCATCTTCCACGACACCCGGCGCGAGGTGGAGACGGAGTCGCGCGGGATCGACCTCGCGGACCTGCATGCGGCGATCGGCTGGGGTTTCGTCGACGCCCGGGTGCGGGCGATCCACACCTGGCCGTTCGACACGGCGATCGTCGCGCGGCTCGTGGGGATGTTCGCGCTGCCGATGGTGCTCGCGGTGCTCACGAAGCTCGCGGTGATGGTCACGCTCGGCGAGTGACGCCGGGGGACGACCGGGCTCCGGCGGAACGACCGGGCTCCGGACGACGCCGGATGCACGGCCGCCGCCGGCCGGTGGCGGGCGACGGACCCGGCCGGCCCTCAGACGAACAGGTTGTCGTGCTCGCGGTAGAACGCCTCGAGCACGTCCTCCGGCGGATCGCCGTCCCGCATGAACCGTGCGTTCCCCTCGAAGTACCCCTCGCGCGGCGCGCCGGGCGCGAACAGGATGAGCATCGACGCGAACGCGCCCGACTCGTTGCGGAAGCCGTGGATCCCTCCCGGCGGGACGTGGACGAAGTCGCCCGGTGCGCAGTCGCGCCAGGCCCGCCCGTCGTAGATGCGGATGGCCCCGGCCAGCACGTAGAACGACTCGGCGATCGTCCGATGGAAGTGAGGGCCGGGGCCGGTCGGCGGCCCCGTCATCGACCAGCGGTAGAGGCCGAAGAGGCCATCCGTGGACGCCCCCGTCGCGAGGTAGTCGACCTTCGTGCCGTTCGGGTACACGAGGTCCGGAGCTGCGCCGGCCTGCCGCACCGTCGCGCTCTCCTCGCCGTGGTCGCCGAGGTACCGAGGTTCGGGGTAGCTCATCGGGCCCTCCTGCGCCCGGCCGTCGCTGCCTACTCGGCGGCCGCCGGGTACTCCGCGTCGAGCGAGTCCTGGATCCGGTGGTGCAGGTCGATGTAGGCGCGGAGCTCTTCTTCGGACAGCGCGCTCATCCACTCCTTCTCGTTGTGGTGGACGAGCGTCCGGACCTGCGCGACGACCGTGAGCCCTTCCGGCGTGATCTCCACGAGGAGGCTCCGCCGGTCGGCGGGGTTCGGCGTCCGCTCGACGAGGCCGCGGCGCTCGAGCGAGTCCACCACGCCGGTGACGGTCGCGCGCGTGACGATGAGGCGCTCGCCGATCTGCGACGGCGCGAGCGCGCCGTTGTCGCGGAGGAGCCCGAGGACGAGGCCGCCGGCCGCGCTGACGCCGAGGGGCCGGAGAAGCCGGCCGATGCGATCGAAGAGCATGTCCGCGGTCCGGATCGAGTTCATCACCGCCTCGGTCGCGAGGACGTTCGCGTCCGGCGTCTGCGCGTAGAAGTCGTCGGCCAGTCGGATCTTCGTCATGAGCACATCATAAGCCTATTGACAATACGGCACCTGACTATATTGTTAGGGCCCTAATGACCGGCGGCACCGACCGGCGGCACCAGGCGAAGGGAGCGTCCCCCGATGGCCAAGGCGATCGTCCAGCACCACGTCGTCGACTACGACCGGTGGTTCCCGGTCTTCACCGAGCACCAGGTCGTGCGCCAGAAGTACGGCGCGACCGGCCACACGATCACGCGCGCCGCCGCGGACCCGAACACGCTCGTCATCGTGAACGAGTTCGCGACCCTGGACGGCGCGATCGGGTTCACGCAGGACCCGTCCCTCCACGACGCGATGGAGCGCGGCGGCGTGGACGGCGCGCCGCAGGTGTGGATCGTCGAGGAGAGCGACGTCGCCACGTACTAGAGCAGGACGGTCCGGCCGCCGCGTCCCCGGCGGTCGGACCACTGTCAGGCTGGAGCCCCGGCACGACGCCGACGTCGGCCGGGGCTCCGTCATTGCCATGGGCGCGTGGCCGGCCGCCTGAGTCCAGCGGGGCCGGGATGCGGTCGCGGCCGGCCACCGGGACCCGGCCGGGCGCGCGGCCCGGCCCGGCGAGGCGCGGCCGGGGTAGCATCCGAGCCATGCGTTTCCTTGCCCTTGGCTCCGAAGTCGACATCTCCTTCCCGGACCTGACCCCCGAGGAGGCCGCGCGCCTCGGGCGCCGCGAGGCACGCCGCTCGTGGGAGCTGTATCAGGCGGGGATCATCCGCGAGGTCAGCTTCCGCACGGACGTCCATCGGAGCGTGATGCTCCTCGAGGCGCCCGATGAGGAGGCGGCCCGGGCCGCGCTCGGGACGCTCCCGTTCGTCCGGGCCGGCGCGCTCTCGTTCGAGGTCTACGGCCTGGCCCCCTACGACGGCTGGGCGCGGCTCTTCGCCCCGGAGGACTGAGGGCGTCGTGGGCACGGCACCCGGCCGCGTCGGGCCGAGCGGTCACGTCATCACGGTCCTGGGACCCGTCGCGGTCGACGCGCTCGGGATCGTCGACGCGCACGAGCACCTCCTCTGCGCCTCCCCCGCGCTCCGGGGCGGCGAGATGACGGACCCGGCCCGTGCGATCGAGGAGGTGGCCGACGGACGCGCGAGCGGGATCGGGTCGATCGTCGAGATGACGCCGATCGGGCTCGGGCGGGACCCCGCCGGGCTCCGGGCGATCGCTCAGGCCACGGGCGTCCCGATCGTGGGCGCGACCGGCTACCACCGCGACGCTCACTACCCGGCCGGCCATTGGGTCTACGACGCGACGGTCGAGACGCTCGCCGACCGGGTCGTCGCCGACCTGACCGTCGGCATGCACGCGGCCGACTGGGACGACCCCTCCCTCCCCCCGGACCGGGCCCGCGCCGGTGCGATCAAGGGCGGTGCCTCCTACCACAGGATCTCGCCGGCGGAGGCACGGCGGCTCGAGGCGATCGGCGGCGCGTCCGCCACGACCGGCGCCGCGGTCCTCGTGCACAGCGAGGTGGGGACGATGGGCCACGCGATCGTGGACGCCCTCGAGGCCGCCGGGGCGCGGCCCGACCGGATCGCGCTCGCACACATGGACCGCAACCCCGACGCCGAGATCCACGCCGAGATCGCGGCCCGCGGCGTCACGCTCGAGTACGACACGGTGGGCCGGACCAAGTACCACCCCGACGTCACCGTCCTCGACCTCATCGAGGCGGTCGTCGCGGCGGGCCACCTCGACCGGATCGTCCTCGGCCTCGACCTCGGCGTCCGCGAGTACCACCGCGCGTACGGCGGCGGTCCCGGTCTCCGCTACCTCATGACCGCCTTCGTGCCGCGGCTCCGCCGGCGGCTCGGCGAGGAGGCGGCGCGACGGATCCTCGTCGAGAACCCGGCGCGGCTGTACGCGATGCCGGGGGGCGATGTCCGGTGAGGGACCGCTACGACGTCGTCGTCGTCGGCGCCGGCTCCGCGGGTTCGGCGGCCGCGATCGCCGCCGCGCGGTCGGGTGCGCGGACCCTCCTGGTGGACCGGCTCGCGTTCATGGGCGGGACGTCCACCGCCGTCCTCGACACCTTCTACGCGTTCTGGACGCCGGGCGAGCGTCCGCGACGGGTCGTCGGCGGGCTGGGCTGGGAGGTCGTCCGAAGGCTGACCGAGGCCGGCGTCGCCTTCGAGCGCCCGAACACGTACGGCGCCGGGACGGGCGTCACGTACGACGCGGAGTACCTGAAGGTCGCCTGGGAGCGGATGGCAGAGGACGCCGGGGTGGACCTGCTCCTGCACACGTGGGCGACGGGCGTGCGCGTGGACGAGGCCGGCGTCGAGCCCGGGGCGGCCCATGCAGCATCCCGGCGCCTCACCGCCGTCCGCCTGTGGAACAAGGGCGGCGAGCGCTGGGTGGAGGCCGGCGCCTTCGTCGATGCCTCCGGCGACGCCGACGTCTGCGCGATGGCGGGCGTCCCGCACGACGCCCCCGCCGACGGCGGCGCGATCCAGTCGCTCTCGACCCTCTTCAAGGTGGCGAACGTGGACGTCGCGCGCGCCGCGGCCGTCCCGAAGGCCGAGCTGTGGCGCCTCATGCGCGAGGCGGCGGAGGGAGGCGCGTACCGGCTGCCGCGGATCGAGGGGTCGTGGCACCGGACGCCGTACGACGGGGTCGCGCTCATCCACATGACGCGGGTCCCGAACGTCGACGCGACCGACCCGGAGCAGCTCACGGCAGCCGAGGTGGACGGCCGGCGCCAGGTGCAGGAGTACCACCGGTTCCTCCGCGATCGCGTCCCGGGCTTCGAGCGGGCGGTCATCGTCGCGACGAGCCCGGCGATCGGTGTCCGGGAGAGCCGCCGCGTGCACGGCGACCATCGCCTGACGCGCGACGACGTCCTGGAGGCACGGCGCTTCCCCGACGAGATCGCGCTGTGCGGCGCCCCGATCGAGGACCACGGCGCCGGCGGCGACACCGAGTGGCGGTACGTGGGCGCGGGCGGCGTCTACGGGATCCCGTACCGCTCGCTGCTCCCGCGGGGGATCGACGGGCTGCTCGTCGCCGGCCGCTGCTTCTCCGCGACGCACGACGCCCACGCCTCGGCGCGCTCGATGGCCACGTGCATGGCGATGGGCCAGGCCGCGGGGACCGCCGCGGCGATGGCGGCGGCCGGGGCGACCGTGCCGCGGGCGATCGCGGCCGACGCGCTGCGGGCGCGGCTGGCCGACGACGGCGCACTGCTCGAGCCGATGGAGCCGGAGGAGGGACGATGAACCGACCGGGCGACGGACGCGGCGGACGGTTCGCGGGCCGCGGGGTGCTCATCACCGGGTCCACCGGGATGGCGGCGTCCGCGGCGCGCGCGGTCGCGGCGGAGGGCGGGGCCGTCTTCGTGATCTCGCGGACGCCGGAACACCTCGAGGCGCTCGCGGCCGAGATCGGGGACTCGCCGGAGGTCCGCGACGCGGGCGGGAGCGTCGCGTGGCAGGCCGCGGACCTGCGGCACGAGGACGAGGTCGAGGCCGCCTTCGCCGCGTTCGACGCGGCGGTCGGCCGGCTCGACGCCGTCTACAGCGTCGCGGGGATCTCCGGCCGCCGGTTCGGTGACGGCCCGATCCACGCGGCCACGCTGGAGGGATGGGAGGCCGTCATCTCGGCCAACGCCACGAGCCAGTTCCTCGTCGCGCGCGCCGCGATCCGCCGGATGCTCGGGCAGGAGCTCGACGCGGACGACGGCCGCGGCACGATCCTCCTCATGTCCAGCACGCTCGCGTCGCACCCGGCGCCCGCGTTCTTCGCGACGCACGCGTACGCGGCGAGCAAGGGCGCGATCGACGGGATGACGCGCGCGCTCGCGGCCTACTACGCGCCGTACGGGATCCGGGTCAACGCGATCGCCCCGGCGCTCATCGCGACGCCGATGAGCCGGCGGGCACGGGAGGACCCGGCGATCCTCGCGTACCTCGCGGAGAAGCAGCCGCTCGCGGGCGGGCCGATCGACGCGGACGCGGTGACGGCGACCGCGCTCCACCTGCTCGCCCCCGAGTCGCGGATGGTCACGGGGCAGATCGTCGCGGTGGACGGCGGGTGGACCGTGAGCGAGCCGCGCCCGGAGGCCGAGGGGGCCTAGATCCGGCCGGGGCGGCGGCCGTCGTGGGGGGCGCGAGGCGGGAGGCGCCGCGAGGACGACCGCGAGCGGCGAGCCGCGAGGCCGACCGCGAGCCGCCATCCAGTCATGTCGGGAGTCGGGGGCGCGGCCGGCGGCGCGGCGCGCTCTGCGCGGCAGCCCGGTCGGCCATCAGGCAGTCGCGTGGAGCGCAGGTGGTGGCTCCCGGGCGGTGGAAGGGCCGGTGAACGGCATCGCGGCCGCCACGGTGGCTGGCGCGGACTCTCGACGGGCATGGATGACGGGATGCCACCGGCCTCGCGGCCCTCCGCGGCCCCGGCCCCGCCGCCATCCACGGCCCTCCGCGCGGCCGGCCGCCACGGCCTCGGCCGCCACGCGGACCCGGCGCGCCGCGCCCGTCTCCTACCCGCCCCCCGCCTCGGCGAGCGCCTCGCGCATCGCGAGGATGTTCTCCGCGGGGACGTTCGGCTGGATGTTGTGCACGGCCGCGAACACGAAGCCGCCACCGGCCCCGTCCGCTCCGCGGGCGAGGTCGCCCACCCGGCGGCGGACCTCCGCGCGCACCTCGTCGGGCGTCCCGCCGCCGAGGATCCGCTGGGTGTCCACTCCCCCACCCCAGAAGACGAGGTCGCGCCCGAACTCGCGCTTCAGCTCCGCGGTGTCCATCCCCGTCGCGGAGACCTGCACCGGGTTGAGGATGTCCACGCCGATCTCGATGAGGTCGGGGATCAGCTCGCGCACCGCGCCGCACGAGTGGAGGAAGACCTTCGCGTCCGTGTGCGCGTGCAGCCACGCGAAGAGCTCCCGCTGGAGCGGCTTCACGAGCTCCCGGTACGTGACCGGGGAGAAGAGGGTCCGGTCCTGGCCGCCGAGGTCGTCCGCCTCCACGACCACGTCCACGACCCCGTCGAGCTCCGGGAGCGCCCGCTCCCAGTAGCCGATCTTCACCTCGAGGATCCGCTCCATCACGCGCCGGGCGAGGGCGGGATCCCCCGCGAGGTCCATGTAGCCGTCCTCGAACCCGCGGAGCTTGAACAGCCCCTCGGTGAGGCCGCCGCAGATCGACCCGACGGCGACCGCCCGGCCCTCACCCTCCGCGTACCGGCGCGCCTCCTCCCCCATCCCGACATACCGGGCGGGATCGGCGGGGTCCGGCCACGCGTACGCCTCCACCGCGGCGAGGTCGATCTCGCCGGAGAGCGGCGGCGCGTAGCTGTCGTAGTAGAGGGGCTGGGAGAGCGGCATCCGGCGCCCGACCCCCCACTCGTCGGTGAAGGTCCGGTACTCGCCGTCCTCGCGGATCTCCCGCCGATACGTGGACGACCCGCGCGGGCTCACGCACCGCACGTCGGCGCCGAGGGCGTCGAGGACGTCCGGCTCCACGTCGGCGAGCTGCTGCGTGATGTCCGCGATGCGCGCCTCGCGCGGCTCGAGGCCGAGCGCCGGCCGGAGCCGCTCGTACGCGCGGGCGTGGATCCCCGTGACGCGGGTCCCACCGAGGTCGAACGGGATCCGGTCGGGCTCGCGGTGCGCGAGGGCGGCACGCACACGGGCGCGGGAGCTGCCGGAGACGGCCGGCGCACCGACGTCCCCCGCGCCGGCCGAGCCCATCGGGTCGATCGCCGGCACCTCAGTAGCCCACCGACGGGAGCCACGTCCCCTCGGGCTCGTCGTACATGCCGATCGTCATCAGGTTCGTCAGGAAGAAGATGCGCAGCCCGTGCTCCAGGCACCAGCGGAAGAGATCGTGGTTCCGGATGGGGACGAGGAAGCCGGGCGTGCCGTAGTCGTCGGCGGCGCAGATGAGCGCGCGCATGTCGTCGTTGCTCTCGGCGACCGAGTGGAAGAAGTAGTTCACCTTCGTGGTGTAGCCGGTGATCCGGCCGAGGTGCTCGACGACCCGGCCGTCACCGCTCTCGATCGCCTCGCGGACCTCGCCGGGCCGCGTGTGGCCGTGGACGCGGTAGCAGAGGGCGTCGCACGCCGCGGCGTCCGCGGGCGTCGCGGGCCGGACGACGTATCCCGGCATCTCCTGCCGGATCGGCGTCCCGTGCATGGCCGCGAGAGTCTCGCGGGCGTCGAAGCCGAGCCGGGTGTACAGGCTGAGCGAGCGGTTGTGGTACGAGATCTGGACGAGCCGCAGGCCGGGCGAGCCCCCGCCGCGCCATCGGTCGACGGCGGTCTGCGTGAGGAGACGGCCGACGCCCCGATCCTGCGCGTTCGGGTCCACGCTGATGGGGCCGATGGCCCAGATCGGCCCGCGACGGTCCATGAACAGGCTGCCGACGATGCGGCCCTCCGACTCGGCGACGAGCCCGGTGATGTCCGGGTGGTCGATCATCCAGCGGATGGGGTCCGACGCGGCGGCGACGGTCGGGAAGTCGTGCGGGAAACCGTGCTCGTCGGCGAGCGTGGCGAAGGCTTCGTAGCAGATCCGGCCGGCATCCACCCAGTCGTCGTGGACCGCCTCGCGCACCGTCACCGTCATCGCGTACTCCCATCCGGTCGCGGGCCCGAAAGGGCCGTCCGCTCTACTCGTCGACGATCGTAGACCTGCGCCGCGGGCCGCACACCCTACGCCGGCGCGAGGCTCTCCTGCGCCGCCCGCTCCGGCGTGTAGTAGCGCCGGTACTCGCCGGGCGACATCGAGCAGGACCGGTAGAAGACCTTGTAGAACTGATGGAGGTTCGTGTAGCTGATGGCCGAGGCGATCTCGGCGACCGACATCTCCGTCCCGAGGAGGAGGCGCTTCGCCTCGGCGACGCGCACCTGCGTGACGTACTCCTTGAAGCTCACGCCCGTCACGTCCTTGAACACGTGGCGGACGCGCGACGGGCTCACGTGGACGACGTCGGCGACGTCCTCGAGCGTGACGCTCTCGCGGCAGTGGCTGTCCACGTAGGCGAGGATCGGGCGGATCTGCTCACGACGGTCGGCGGCGGCGCGCGACGCTCCCACGGCCGCGGCGGCGCCGTGCGCGCGGTTCACGAGCGCGAGGGCCATCCGCAGGGTGGCGTCCGCGAAGTGCCGCTCCGCGGGGTCGTGGCGCTCCCACACGATCCGCAGCGCCTGGATCATCGGGGCGAGCTCGTCCGCGAGCGGGGTCCCGGCGCGGACGCGCGGCGACGCGACCCGCTCGTCCACGCGGAACGGGGCGAGGTAGCCCAGGTCGATCTCGCGGCAGCCGGGGCCGGCGACCAGCTCCGGCCGGAACAGGACGAGGAGGAGCCGGAGCTCCGACCCCGGCGCGGGGAGCGCGACGTGCGGCTGGCTGTTGTCGATGAAGAAGATGTCGCCCGCCGCCGCGGCGAGGGCGCGCCTCCCGAAGAGGAAGGCGCCGCTCCCCTCGAGGACGAGGGCGATCTCCAGGTGATCGTGCCAGTGCATCGGATCGGATCCGTCCCGGGCGGTGTACTCCACCACGGCGAGCGGGAACTCCGGCTCCATCTCCTGCGGCCAGACGCGGACAGCCATGCGCGCAGGCTGCAGCCGGACAGCCGGATCGGACAGGGCCATCCGTCGTAAATCGGCTGGTCGGGCACGGAGGCTCAGCCGGTTCTGCCATTCCTTCGACCCGCTCTGGCATTGCCGCGGGCGCCCGTCGCGCGGAGGATCGGAACGTCGGGATCCCCGCGTCCGCCGGGGCCCGCGACGGTCCCCCGGGAGGGGTCCCGCGCCATCACCCAGGAGGGGCTCCCATGGCCTTCCCGCACCTGTTCAGCCCGCTCCAGCTCGGGAACATGGAGCTCCCGAACCGGATCGTCCACGTGCCCACGGACATCAGCTCGTCGCACGCGGACGGCGAGGTGAGCGAGCGCGACATCCACCACCACGGGGACATCGCCCGCGGCGGGACCGGCTTCGTCATCGTCGGCGCCACCACGCCGGACATGAAGACCGGCCGCCCCACCGTCACCTGCCTCGTCGCCGACGGCGACAACTACGTGCCGGGGCTGGCGCGGCTGGCCGAGTCGATGCACCGCTACGGCGCGAAGTGCGCCGTCCAGCTCCAGCACCCGGGGCGCCAGTGCGCCATCCCCCGGTACAACACCCTGGGGGCGACCGATCGCGTCCTCAAGCTCCCGTGGTCGGCGGGGCACGAGATCGTCTACGAGAACGCCGAGGAGAAGGGCAAGGAGATCCGCGAGGCGTCGATCCCCGAGATCCTCGAGCTGGTCGACATGTTCAGCGAGGCCGCCTGGCGGGTGAAGCAGGCCGGCTTCGACGCCGTCGAGCTCCACGCCGCGCACGGGTACCTGCTCTCGGAGTTCATGAGCCCGTACCTGAACATGCGGACTGACCGCTTCGGCGGCTCGTTCGAGAACCGGATGCGGTTTCCGCTCGCGGTCATCGACTCGATCCAGAAGAAGTGCGGG
>CAWJQZ010000016.1:0-10369 GCA_963844945.1 uncultured Chloroflexia bacterium | reverse complement strand
GCGTCGTCCACGCGACCGGCGGGTACATGGTCGGCGTCACGTACCTGGCTCGCGCCTTCTACCAGATCGGCGACACCGACATCTACTGGTCCACCTCCGACATCGGCTGGATCGTGGGCCACTCGTTCATCGTGTACGGGCCGCTCTCGATCGGCGCGACCGTCCTCGTCCGCGAGGGCGTGCCGGACTACCCCAGCGCGGACGTCACCTGGGAGATCGCCGAGCGGTTCGGCGTGAACGTCATGTTCACCGCGCCCACCGCCATCCGCATGTGGATGAGCCACGGCTCGGAGGCGCCCGACAAGTTCGACCTCTCGCGCCTGCGCCTGGTCGCCTGCGCCGGCGAGCCGCTCAACCCGGAGGCGCATCTCTGGGCGCAGAAGCATCTCGTGGGCCAGGCCGGCGGGATGGTCGTGGACAACTGGTGGCAGACGGAGATCGCGGGACCGGTCCTCGGGACCCTCCCGACCTTCGACGCGAGACCGGGCAAGGTCGGCAAGCCGATGCCGGGCGTCGTGGCCGACGTGGTGGACAGCACCGGCGCGTCGCTGCCGCCGGGGCACGGCGGGCTCCTCGTCCTGCGGCGTCCGCTCCCGTACATGCTCCGGACCGTCTGGGGCGACCACGACCGATACGCGAACTACTGGCGCCAGATCCCGGGGATGTACACGGCCGGCGACATCGCCGTGAAGGACGCCGACGGCTACTTCGCCGTCCTCGGCCGGTCGGACGACGTGATGAACGTCTCCGGCCACCGCATCGGCACGGCCGACGTGGAGGGCTCGCTCATCCGGCACCCGTCGGTGGGGGAGGCGGCGGTCATCGGCCTGCCGGACCCGATCAAGGGCGAGCGGATCAAGGCGTTCGTCGTCCTCCGGAAGGGCGTGGAGGAGGGCCCCGGCCTCGTCGCGTCGCTGAAGGACCACGTCCGCCAGGACCTGGGGCCCATCGCGCAGCCGTCGGAGATCGAGGTCCGCGACATGCTGCCCAAGACCCGCTCGGGCAAGATCGTCCGCCGCTACCTCAAGGCGGTGGAGCTGGGCGAGGACCCGGGCGACCTCTCGACCCTGGCGGACTGAGCCCGGGCCGCGGGCGGCGGGCCGTGGCCGGCGGCGGGCCACGGACCGAGCCGGGGCGGGCCGCGGGCTCCTCGGCCGGGGGCCCGGCCGTGCATCACGTGCACGGACGCGACCGCGCACGCGCGCTGCGGCGCCCAGCCTGGTCGCCTTCGTGCGCCACATGCACGGATCCGACGTGATCGCCGCTCCACGCCTCCGGGCCCGGGTCCTCCGGGCCGCCGGGCCGGCTCGCCATGCTTCAGGCGTCGCGTCCGTGCATGTCATCGTCGAACGTGCCCGGTGCTCCGCGACGAGCCCGGGCGGTATCCCGGACATCCGCAGCGATACCCCGCTGCCGCGAGGCCCTGCGCCAGCCTCGAGTCGAGCCCCGCACCGCCGAGCGCACGCCCGCGCCGAGCCGCTCGGCCGGCCGAGCCTCCCCGTGACCCGCGAGCGCCCCGCGACCGCGACCGCCCGTCAGCCGCCGCGTGTCCGCAGCGGCAGCGCGCGGAACGCCGCGACGGTCTCCCTGACCGCGGCGATGACCGGGGTCCGCTCCGCGCTCGACCCCGTCGCGTATCCGTCCGCGCCCGTGTACGCGAGCGCGTCCGCGACGGTCGCGGGGTCCGCGAGCGGGCCGCCGTGGAGGACCACGATCGCGTCGGGGTCCGCGTCGCGCGCGGCCGTCACCATGGCGGCGAAGCCGTCGAACGCCTCCTGCCGCGCCGCCTCGCCGGCCCCCCCCGACGTGATCCCGGCCATCGCGCCGATGACGTCCACGCCGACGCCCAGCAGCGAGCGCACCTCTTCCGCGTCGAAGGCCCACCCGAGGGTGAGCATCCCGCGCCGGCGTGCCTCGGCGAGCATCGCCACCTCGCGCGAGAAGCCGTACCCGGCGCGGTCCAGGTCCGCGCGCATCTCCGGGGTGTAGATCCCCACGAAGGGCTCGTTCGTGAGGCCGGAGGCGCCGCCGTCCAGTGCGGCGTCCACGAGACGCTCGAGCGGGCGGCGAGGATCGTGCGCGCCGAGCCCGGCGATGACCGGCACGCCGGAAGCGCGCCCCACGATCTCGGGGACGAGGCCGAGCGTCACGACGTTCGTGTCGTCGTACGGCATGAACGCGAGCGCCGTGGGGACGCCGAGGATCCGGTAGATGGCCGTCGAGTACGTCGCGAGGAGGTCGGCGCCGCCCGCGACGGCGCCTGCCGCGGTGAGCCCGCTGCCCACGCCGGCGACCACGATCGCGCCCCCGTCGGCGGTCCGTGCCCGGAGTCCGGCCAGGATCGCCTGGCGGTCGATGGGTGCGCTCATCGGTCTCCCTTCGTCGCGTCCCGCTCGGCCCACAGCGCGAGGAAGGTCTCCAGCGCCGCGTCCGCGAAGGCGGGATCGTTGATGTTCGCGTCCACCTCCCGGAGGAGGATCCCCGGCCGGAGGGTCGAGCGGATCGCGTCGAACAGGGCCGCGTCCGCCTCCGGGTCCACGTATGGGCCGCCGGGGGCCTCGTACTTGGAGATCCCGCGCAGCGGGAGCAGGACGGCCGTCGGCCCGGTCGCCGCGTTGACCTTCTCCGCGAGGATCCGGCCCAGCTCGGCCGACTCCTGCGCGTTCGTCCGCACCGCGCACACCGACGGGTTGTGCACGACGATCGTCCGCTCCGGCACGTCGAGGCGCGCCGGGACGGTGTCGCGCGGCCCGAAGTTGATCACCTCGAGCGCCCCCGGGACGACGACCTGCGGGATCCCCATCCGGCCGGCCGCGGTGAGCCGGTCCGGTCCCGCCGAGAAGACGCCGCCGCAGTGCTCGTCGGTGAGCTCGCTGGTCGTGATGTCGAGGACGCCGTCCACGAGCCCGGCGTCCACCATCGCCTCCATCGCCTGGCCGCCGGACCCCACGGCGTGGAAGACGATCGTCTCGAAGCCGCGCTCCTCCAGCGCGTGCTCGACGCGCTGCACGCACGGGGTCGTGATCCCGAACATCGTGAGGGCGATGAGGGGCGTCTCCTCCCCGGCGGGCGCCGAGGAGAGGCCCCGGACCATCCCGGCCATCGCCGCCGCCGCGTTCGCGAGGACGCGGCGGGAGACGCGATTGAGCCCCTGGACGTCCGTGACCGAGTAGACGAGGGTCACGTCGCTCGTCCCGATGAAGTTCCGGACGTTCCCGGACGCCATCGTGGAGACGAGGAGCTTCGGGACGCCGACCGGGAGCGACCGGAGGACGCCCGAGACGACCGTCGACCCGCCGCTTCCGCCCAGCCCCATCACGCCGTCGCAGCGCCCCTCCGACCGGAGGCGGTCCACCACCGCGACCGCGCCGCGCTCCATCGTCGCGAGCGCCACCGCGCGCGTGTCGCTCCCCTCGCGCGTGAACCGCAGGTCCGCGATCGCCACGCCGGCGGCCTCGGAGACCTCGGCCGCGGAGACGTCCGGCGCGAACGACGGCTCGCCGAGGACCCCGACGTCCACGACGACCACGCCGACGCCGGCATCGCGCAGCCGGTCGCGGACGAACGCGTACTCGGGGCCCTTCGTGTCGAGGGTCCCGACGAGGACGACGGTCCCTGCCTCCGCCGCCATGGCTCCCTCCTCCGGCCGGGTACGACCCGTCGCCGGTCCTCAGCCCCCCTTGGCCGTCGCGCGCGGGCGGAGTGCCTTGAAGTCCCGGACCACGCCGGAGACGGCGCGCTCCACGGGGAGGCGCTCGATCGACGACGCGCCCAGGTAGCCGACCACGTCCGTCCGCTCGAAGACGTACCGGACGCTCTCGGGGTCCTCGAAGGGGCCGCCGTGGGCGACGACCAGCACGTCCGGCCGGCCGGCCTTCGCCGCCTCGAGCATCGCCTGCGTCGCGTCGCATGCGCGGTCGATGTCCAGGGTCGCCTCGGCCCCGATCCAGCCGCCCGACGTGAGGCCCACGTGCGCGCCCACGATGTCCGCCCCGGCCTCCGCCATCGCCTTCGCCTCGTCGGTCGAGAAGGCGTACGCGACCGTGAAGACGTCCTTGTCCCGGCACATGCGGACGAGGTCGACCTCGCGCGGGTAGCCCAGGTTCGTGGCGTCGATGTGCGCGCGGAACGCGCCGTCGTAGAGCCCCGTGGTGGGGACGTTCGTGATCCCGGAGAACCCCTGGGCCATGAACTCGTCGATGAGGCGCGCGATGTCCCTGAACGGGTCGGCCGCGCCGATCCCGCCGATGACCGGCGTGTCATCCACCGCGTTGAGGATCTCCCGGCCGAGCTCCACCGTCATCGCGTTCGAGTCGCCGTACGCGAGGTACCCGGCGAGCGAGCCGTGGCCGGCCATCCGGAAGGGCCCGGTGTTGTACGCCATCAGGATGTCGATGCCGCCGCGCTCGGCCGCCTTGGCGACGAGCCCGATCCCCGCGCCTCCCATGACGATCGGGTCGCCGCGCTCCATGACGGCACGGAGCCGGGCGTGGATCTCGCCCCTGTCGAACTGACGCATCCCTGGTCTCCTCGCGGCCCGGCTGCCCCGGCGCACGGGCGATGGCAGTGGCGCCTCCCTGGCGACGTCCGACCATCGTAGCGAGCGCCGGGTGGCCCGGGTGGACCCACGGTGCGCCGCCGGCCGCCCGGCGCCGTCGCCCGCCGCCGGCTGCCCCGCTTCCGCTCGACCTCCCCGCGTCAGTCGAGCGCGAGCGCGTCGGCCACGATCACCGGGTCCGCCTCCACGCCCGGGTCGCGCAGCTGGACCAGGACGCACGCGCCGAGGATGAGCGCGCCGCCCACCACGACGGGCACCGTGAGGGTCTGCCCGAGCACGATCGCGGCGACGACGACCGCCGAGATCGGCTCCGCGAGCATGAGGATCGCCGTCCGGGTCGCGCCGACGACGCGGACGCCGCTCATCACCCACATCTTGGGGAACGCCGCGCCGAACGAGCCGATGAACAGGATCGCGGCCCACGCGGCAGGCGACGTCAGCCAGGGCCCGAGCGCGCCCGACCCGTACAGGACGAGCGCGGCCGTGCCCGAGATGACGAACCCGCCGGTCAGGACGCACGCGGTCCCCTGGGCCGGCGGGACCCGATCGAAGCCGCCCTTGACGATGATCAGGTACGCGGCATGCCCGAGCGCCGCGAGGAACGCGAGGGCGATGCCGGCGACGCTCGCCTGCGCGTCCGGCCCCACCTGGTCGCCGAGCACGAGGAGGAGCCCGATGGCCGCGATCGCGAGCGCGAGGATCCGCCGCGGTGTGAGCCGCTCGCGGCCGAGCGCCGCGGACCCGATCGCCGTGAGCATCGGGTACGTGTAGAAGACGACGGTCACGAGCGCCACCGTCATGAGCCCCCACGCGATGAAGAGCGCAAGGTTCATGAGGCCGTTCACCAGGACGGCCGCGGCGAGCATCGAGGCCTCGCGGCGGGAGAGGGTCCGCAGCCGGATCGAGCGCTGACGGCCCGTCGCGATGAGCGCCCAGAGGATGAGCGCACCGACCCCGGCGCGCATCGCCGACAGCGTCGGACCCGCGATCCCGGTCCGGTAGGCGATCCCCGAGACCGGGCCCAGGGTGCCCATCATCGCGGCGGCCGTGAAGACCTGGATGCTCCCGCGGAGCCGGCTCGGCCCGGCCGGGCCGAGCGTGCGGACGGATGCGGCGGCCGCGGCCGGCACCGCGGCTCCGGTCCCTGTCGCGTCCGTGGACGTCACTGCGGCGCTCCCTCGGTCAGTCGAAGCGCTCGTACCGGACGACGTCCGCCAGCGGCTTCCGTGCGGTCCCCGGCGCCGCCTTGTGTCGTGCGCCGGCCTCGGTGGGATACCCGAGCGAGACGAGCGTCCGCACGTGCTTCCCCTCGGGCACGCCGAGGAGGCCGGCGACGACCGGCCGCGCCTCCTCGGAGATCCACCCGAGCGCCGACGCGAGGCCCTCGGCGGTCGCGGCGATGCAGATCCGCTCCGCCGCCCGCCCCTCGTCGAAGGTCGTGATCCCGGGCATGCCGTCCTCCATCGCGAGGACGATCGCCGCCGTCGCATGCTCGACGTGCCCGGTGTTCGGCGACGCTGCGGCGATCGCGGCGAGCGTCGCACGGTCGCGGACGACCACGAAGACCCAGGGCTGCCGGTTCATCCCGCTGCCGGTCCATCGGGCGACCTCGAGGATCGCCGTCAGTGCCGCGTCGGGGATCGGGTCGGGGCGCAGGTCACGCACCGAGCGCACCGCGCGCATCGTGCGGAGCACCGCCTCCGTCCGCGCGTCGTCCGTCATCGCGATGCCTCCCGTCGTCCGGTCCGTCGCGCGGGGCAGGAACGTCGCGCGGCCGTCGCCGACGATGGTCGCACGTCGCGGAGGTGCCGGGGGCCGCCGGCGTCCGCCCTGCCTCAGGCGCCCCCGGCGTCCGCCCCCATCGCCCGCGCCAGCTCCGCTCCCCAGGCCCGGGCCCGGTCGAGCTCGCCGTCCTTCAGCGGCCCGTACCGGCCGGTGACGAGGAAGCGCTCCGCGTGCGCGACGGGCGCGTAGCCCGCCGCGCGCAGCCCCTCCTCGATCGTGCCGGTCGCGCCGCCCGGCGACCACCGGTACCGGGTCTCGAACGCGGCGGCCCGGCCGGACCCGTGCGCGAGCCCGGCAAGCCACGCGCGCATCGACGGGGCCGAGAGGTCGGGCGCCTGCCGCTCCCGCCGCGTCCCCTCGCGCATCGCATCCGTGGGAAGCCGGAAGCCGAGCAGCGGCGCTCCCGCGACCAGCAGGTCGGCGCCCGCGATCACGTCGTGCGTGGCATCCGCGGTGGACAGCGCGACGGCGCCCGTCCCGATCCCCTCCGCGATCGCCCGCGCGCAGGCGGCGGTGTTCCCCCACAGCGACTCGTAGACCACGACCGCGTTCATCCCGCCTCCACACGCAGCCCCGGGGAGACGCCCGAGCGGGCGCCTGCCGGCGGGACGGGCGCGTCGCGTCGCGTCGCCGCCCGTGCGTCCGGTGCATCGTCCCGCCTCCGGCGACGGCAGGGAAGTGCGCAAGGCGTCCCACCGGCACGTGCCGGATGGCCGTGTGCGACGCCGGGCCTTCCTGCTTCGATGGTCCTGTCGCCAGCCTGCCCAGGAGGCGCCCAGAGCCGCATGCCCAGACCGCCGCGCCAGACCGTGCTCCGGGTCGCCGTCGTGGCCACGGCGTATGCCGCCGCGCTCGCGCTCGGGTTCGCGATCCGGAGCCGGTACGCCGTGGACGCCTGGCCGCTCGTCTGGCCGCCGGTCGGCGTCGCGCTCGGCGGGATGCTCCTCGTCCCCGGGCGAGAGCGCAGGGCGATCCTGGCGCTGGTCTTCCCGATCGCCGCGGTCCTCGTCCTCATCTCCGGGTTGACGATCCCGTGGGCGCTCGTCTACGGCGCCGGCGAAGTCGTCACCCTCGGCCTCTCCGCCTGGGCGCTCACGGCGCTCTGCGGCGACCGGATCGATTTCAGCCGCCCCAGCCACGCGTTCGCGCTCATCGCCGTGGCGATCGCCGTCGCGCTCGTCACGGCGGTCCCCCTCTCCCTCGGCGTCTCGACCGCCGCCGGCGTGGCGCTGGGGCCCGCCTACCTCGCGTGGGCGGTGGCGATGGGGGTGGGGATCCTCGTGACCACTCCCGCGATCGTCACCGCGTTCCGGCCGGTCCCGGGCTTCTCGCGGCGGTCGGCGGCGGGAGTCGTGGAGGTCGCGATCTTCGCCGCGCTCGGACTGGCGGCCATGGTCTTCGTCTTCGGCCCGGCGCCCGTCCAGATGGGGATCGTGGCCCGGCCGTACGTCTACTTCCCGTTCGTCGTGTGGGCGGCGCTCCGGTTCGGACCGACCGGGACGACGATCTCGACGGTCGGCGCCATGGTGGTCGCGATCGCGCTGACGATGAGCGGCCAGACGAACCTCCCGCTCGGCGGCGACACGGTGCGACTCGAGGTCCTCTATGTCGAGGCGTTCTTCTGGGTCGCGGCGGTGGTGGGCCTGATCCTTGCCTCCTCGGTCGCCGCCCACCGTGCCGCCGAGATCGCGGCCCGTGCGAGCGATGCCCGGTACCGCGCCGTCGCGGAGCACGCCACCGACTGGATCACGTGGAAGTCGGCCGGACTGGCATGGCAGTACGTCTCTCCCGCCTGCGAGGCGATCACCGGCTACGCCGCCGCCGAGTTCCGCGACGACCCCTCGCTCATCTGGAAGATCGCGCACCCCGACGACCGCGACGCGACCCGGGCCCACTTCGAGTCGGGCCCCCCCGAGGACGCGCCGCCGAGCACCCTGACCTTCCGGATCGTGCGGCGCGACGGCGCGATCCGCTGGGTGGACCACGCGTGCCTGCCGGTCCACGACGCGGACGGCACGCTGGTGGGTCGCCGCGCCACGAACAGGGACATCACCGACGAGAAGCGGCTCGCCGACGAGCTGCGGGCGAGCGAGTCGCTGCTGCGGCTGGTGACGGACGCCGCCCCCGCGAACCTCGCCTACCTCGACGCGGACCTGCGATACCGGTGGGCCAACCGCTCCTACGCCGAGTTCGTCGGCCGCGACCCCGCCGGCCTTGTCGGCATGGCGGCCCGGGAGGTGCTCGGCGAGCCTGCCTGGACCATCATCGGCCCAAGGTTCGCCCAGGCCCTTGCCGGGGACGGGCTCGTCGCGGAGTTCCCGTTCCCGCGCGACGACGGGGAGCCTCGGTGGGTCCGCGCCTCGTACATGCCGGAGGTCCGCGACGGGGTCGTCTCCGGCATCGTCGTCATGGTCATCGACCTGACCGACCGGAAGCGGATGGAGGCCGACCTCGCCGAGCGCGAGGAGCGCTACCGCCTCCTGACGGAGACGATGCGGGACGTGATCTGGGTGATGGACGTGGAGACCTTCCGCTTCACGTACGTGAGCCCCTCGGTGGAGCGGCTCCGCGGCTTCACCGCCGAGGAGGTGATGGCGGTCCCGCGTCGACGGATCGCTGACGCCGGAGACGTCGGCCCTCGCCCGCGAGCTTGCCCGGACGCGCGCCGACGAGCTGCGACGCGGGATCATCGACGAGGCCACCTTCTTCACGGACGAGGTCGAGCAGCCCCGCAAGGATGGCTCGCTCGTCTGGACGGACGTGACGACGAGCTTCCACCTCGATCCCGCGACCGGACGGGTCCTGGTCTACGGCCTGACGCGCGACATCACCGAGCGGCGCCGCGCGCAGGAGGCGCTCGTTCGCGCCTCGCGGATGGAGGCGGTCGGCCAGCTCGCCGGAGGGATCGCGCACGACTTCAACAACCTGCTCACGGCGATCCGCGGGTTCGCCGACTTCCTCCGCGCCGACCTCCCGGCCGACGACCCGCACGTGGAGGACGTGGACGAGATCATCCGCGCGGCCGACCGGGCCGCCGAGCTCACCCGCTCCCTGCTCGCCTACAGCCGCCGCCAGGTCCTCCTGCCGCAGCCGATCCGGCCGGCGGACCTCGTGGAGGACCTCGCGCCGATGCTGCGCCGGCTCGTCGGCGAGCGGATCTCGTTCACGACCCGCGACACCTCCGGCGGTGCCCTCGTCAGCGCCGACCCGAGCCAGCTCGACCAGGTGATCGTCAACCTCGTCGTGAACGCACGTCACGCGATGCCCGACGGCGGCGAGCTGACGATCGAGACGTCCCGCGTCACGGTGGATGCCGGTGCCGCCGGATCGGCCGCCGGAGGCGACGCCGGGCGACCACGTGGTCGTGGAGGTGCGCGACACGGGCGTCGGCATGGACGCGGACACCCTCGCGCGGATCTTCGAGCCGTTCTTCAGCACGCGGGAGCCGGGCAAGGGGTCGGGCCTGGGCCTCGCGACGGTGGACGGGATCGTCCGCCAGTCGGGCGGGTTCATCACGGTGGAGTCCGCGCCGGGGCGCGGGGCCGCCTTCCGCGTCCACCTTCCGGCGATGACGGCGGGCTCCGCCGGGGCCGGGGCGTCCCGCGGAGTCGCCGCGACCGGCGGCGCCCCCGGCGGGACCGAGGCGGTCCTCGTCGTCGAGGACGACCGAGCCGTCCGCGCGTTCGCCGTGCGGACGCTCACGGACGCGGGCTACGCGGTCCTGGAGGCGGGGAGCGGCGAGCGCGCGCTCGAGCTCGCCGAGGGGGACGCGCCCATCGACCTCCTGCTGACGGACCTCCGGATGCCGGGGATCCAGGGCCGCGCCCTCGCCGAGCGGCTCCTCGCATGCCGGCCCGGCCTCCGCGTCCTGCTCATGACCGGGTTCGACGAGGACGCGGGGACGGGCGAGGCGGACGACCCGGCCGGGCGGCCCCTCATCCACAAGCCGTTCGGCGCGGACGCCCTCGCGACCGCGGTCCGCGGGGTCCTCGACGCGCCCGACTGACGCCCGCCCGAACCGGCCGG
>CAWJQZ010000015.1:0-15530 GCA_963844945.1 uncultured Chloroflexia bacterium | reverse complement strand
GGAGGGCGCCGGGCTCGCAGGCGGAGGCGGCCTGGTTCGCGAGGCTCGCCTCGATGAAGTCGTCGACGCGGTCCGGGGTCACGCGGACGTGGACGAGGGTGACGTGCATCGGGCGCATCTCCGCAGCGGCAGGGCCTGAGGATCGGGACGGCTCCGGCCGGGGACCCCACGGGCCGTCGAGCCCGGGAGGCGGACGGGCGCCGCCGGGACGATGGTCGCACGGACGGGGCACGTGGGGTGGGCGGCGGCGGCTACCCTTGCCCGCATGACGGGTCCCGGATCGTCGTCGATGCAGGCGTCGCCCGACGGCACGCCCCGGCCTCCCGCGGCCGCGCGCCCGGCGACCCGCCTCGATGCGTGGCTGCCCGGCCTCGCGACCGCCCGCGCATACGACCGGCGCTGGCTCCGGGGCGACATCGTCGCCGGCGTCATCCTCAGCGCGCTCCTCGTCCCGGCCGGGATGGGCTACGCGGAGGCGTCCGGCCTCCCGGCGATCACCGGCCTCTACGCGACGATCGTCCCGCTCCTCGCCTACGCGCTCTTCGGACCGTCGAAGATCCTCGTCCTGGGCCCGGACTCGGCGCTCGCGGCGCTGATCGCCGCGACGATCCTGCCGCTGTCGGGCGGCGACCCGACCATGGCGGTCACGCTCGCCAGCGCCCTCGCCCTCATGACGGGGCTGCTGTGCATCGTGGCCGGCCTCGCGCACTTCGGCTTCCTCACGGACCTGCTGTCGAAGCCGGTCCGCGTCGGCTATCTCAACGGCATCGCGCTCACGGTCATCGTGAGCCAGCTCCCCAAGCTGTTCGGGTTCTCCGTGGACGCCGACGGGCTCATCCTCGGGTTCGTCGAGTTCGTGCAGAAGGTCATCGACGGCGCCACGGAGCCCGCGGCGCTGGCGATCGGCGTGGCATGCATCGCGATCATCCTCGGCTTCAAGCAGTTCGCCCCACGGGTCCCGGGCGTCCTCATCGCGGTCATCTTCGCGACGGCCACCGTCTCGCTCGCCGGCCTGGCGGACACGATCTCCGTGGTCGGCGAGGTGCCGCGCGGGCTCCCCTTCCCCTCGTTCCCGGTCGTCCCGATCTCGGATCTCCCGGCCCTCTTCATCGGCGCGGTGAGCATCGCGCTGCTCTCGTTCGCGGACACCAGCGTCCTCTCCCGCACGTATGCGGGGCGCATGGGGTACCACGTGGACCCGGACCGCGAGGTGACGGCGCTCGGCATCTCGAACGTCGCCGGCGGGTTCTTCCAGGGGTTCCCGGTCAGCAGCAGCGCGTCGCGGACGCCGGCCGCCGAGGCAGCCGGGGCGCGGACGCAGCTCGCCAACGTGGTGGGCGCCCTCGTGATCGTCGGCCTGCTCATCGCCGTCCCGGGCCTCCTCAAGAACATGCCGCAGGCGGCCCTGGCCGCCGTCGTCATCACGGCCCTCCTCGGGCTCTTCGACGTCACGTCGATCGTCCGCTACGCGCGCGTGCGCCGGGCCGACGCCTTCGTCGCGATCGTGAGCTTCCTCGGCGTCGCCCTCCTCGGCGCGATCGCCGGCATCGTCATCGCCGTCGTCATCTCGCTCCTCGATTTCGTCCGCCGGCAATGGCGGCCGCACGACGCGGTCATGGGCCGGGCCGAGGGCGTGAAGGGCTATCACGACATCGAGCGGTACGCGGACGCCCGCCAGATCCCCGGGCTCCTGCTCTACCGGTGGGACGCGCCCCTCTTCTTCGCGAACGCCGACCTCTTCCGCGAGAGGATCCTGGAGCTCGTGGACGCGGCCGACCCGCCGATCCGCTGGGTGGTCGTCGCCGCCGAGCCGATCACCGACATGGACACGACCGCCGCGGAGGCCGTGGAGGAGCTCGACGGCGACCTGACCACGCGGGGCGTCGAGCTCGCGTTCGCGGAGATGAAGGACCCGGTGCAGGACCGCCTGAAGCGATACGGGCTGGCACAGCGCGTGGGACGGGAGCTGTTCTTCCCGACGGTCGGGGTGGCGGTGAAGGCCTACCTCGATGCGAACCCGGTCGAATGGCTCGACTGGGAGGAGGCGCCGGGCGGGCGCTTCCCGTCGGAGGAGACGGCACCGTGAGCGGGGACGAGAGCGGCGGCGCGCTCCCCGAGACGCGCGAGACGCCCGGGGCGCCCGTGACGCCGGCGAAGGAATACGTCTCCTGGCAGCAGCTCGACGACCTGGTGGCCGGGCTCGCCGGGCGCATCGGGGACGCGGAGGCGTACGACATCCTCCTCGCGGTCACGCGCGGCGGGCTGGTGCCGGCCGGGATGCTCGCCTACCGCCTGGGGATCCGCGAGATCCTCGTCGCCGCGGTGGAGTACTACGACGACGAGGGCGAGACCCACGAGGAGGTCGTCTTCCACCACTTCCCGGACGCAGCCCTCCTGCGCGGGCGGCGGATCCTCATCGTCGACGAGGTGTGGGAGACCGGGGCCACGATGGCGGCCGTGGTCGCGCGTGTCCGTTCCGCCGGCGGCGAGCCCACGATCGCAGTGCTCCACTACAAGCCCGGTCGGTCGCTCGTCGACCTGCGGCCTGACGCGTGGGCGGCCGAGGTCGACGGCTGGGTGGTCTACCCGTACAAGGCCGGTCGCTAGAGCGCGCCGTCGTCCGCGGACGGGTCCGCCCAGATCCCGCGGACGTGCCCGATGTGCGTCCGCATCAGCGCCTCGGCGCCCGCGGCATCGCGCGCCGCGACGAGGTCGAGCAGCTCCGCGTGCTCGTGGAACGACGCGAAGACCGAGTCGTCGTCGGGGAGGGCGCGGAGGCCGTAGAGGCGTGAGCCCTGCCGAAGCGAGCGGACGATCTCGACGAGCCGCGGGTTGCCCGCGAGCGCGAGGAGCCCCAGGTGGAAGTCGAGGTCGTAGGTCACGTGCGCGATGAAGTCGCGCCGGCGGGCCGCGTCCTCGATCGCGTCGGCGAGGGGCCGGAGCGCGTCGAGGTCGGCGGCCGGGACCCCGACCTCGGCCAGCCGGCGGACGGTGGGCGCCTCGAGGAGCAGCCGGATCTCCGTGAGCTCGTCCAGCTCGGCGGCCGAGAGGCGCACGACGCGGAAGCCCTTGTTCGGGACGACCTCCACGAGGCCCTCCTTCACGAGGTCCAGCATCGCCTCGCGGACCGGCGTCGCGGAGACGCCGAAGCGCTCCGCGAGCGACGGCGCGGAGTAGACCTCGCCGGGCACCAGCTCGCCGGAGACGACGGCCGCCCGGAGGATGACCGTGATCTCCTCCCGCAGGCTGCGCCGGCCGCGGAGCGACGGGAGCGTGGCGAGCGCCGGCTCGGCTGCCACCGTCAGAGCTCGAAGCCTTCGGGGAAGGGGTCGGTGGGGTCGTACATGTACTGCGCCGTCCCGGTGATCCACGCGCTCCCGGTCACGGTCGGGACGACCGCCGGGACGGTCCCGGCGACCGTGGTCTCCTCCACGAGCCGGCCGATGAACGACCGGCCGATGAAGCCCTCGTTGACGAAGTCCTGCCCGAGCGGCAGGAGGCCGCGGGCATGGAGCTGGGCCATCCGCGCGGAGGTGCCGGTCCCGCAGGGGGAGCGGTCGAACCACCCCGGGTGGATCGCCATCGCGTGGCGGCTGTGGCGCGCGTCGCTGCCCGGCGCCTCCAGGTAGACGTGGTGGGACCCGGAGATCTCCGGGTTCTCGGGGTGGACGGGCAGGTCGGCCGCGTTGACGGCCTCCATGATCGCGAGGCCGGCCGCCATGAGCTCGTCCCTGGCCGCGCGGTCGAACGGGAGCCCCAGCTGCTCGAGCTTCACGATCGTGTAGAAGTTGCCGCCGAACGCCATGTCGTACGCGACGTCGCCGTAGCCGGGGACGTTCACGGTCCGGTCGAGGCCCACGACGAAGGACGGGACGTTCGTGATCGTCACGCTCTTCGCGGCCCCGCCCTCCACGCGGACGTCGGCCACGACCAGGCCGGCGGGGGTGTCCAGGCGGATCGAGGTGACGGGCTCGGTCACCTCCACCATCCCGGTCTCCACCAGCACGGTGGCGACGCCCATCGTCCCGTGGCCGCACATCGGGAGGCAGCCGGAGACCTCGATGTACAGGACGCCGAAGTCGGCGTCCGGACGCGTGGGCGGCTGGAGGATCGCGCCGCTCATCGCCGAGTGGCCGCGCGGCTCGTTCATGAGGAAGCGGCGGATGCCGTCCATGTTCTCGATGAAGTACCGGCGGCGGTCGAACATCGAGTCGCCGGGGATCGTGCCCACGCCGCCCGTGATGACGCGCGTGGGCATCCCCTCGGTGTGCGAGTCGACCGCGTGGAAGACGCGGGTCGTGCGCATCGGTCAGGCCAGCCCGGCGGCGATCGCCGCCTCGGTCGCGGAGCGGACCACGGCCTCCTGCTCGGGCGCGAGCGGGACGCGCGGGAGGCGGCACGGGCCGCCGTACCGGCCGACCATGTCCATCGAGAGCTTGATCGCCTGGACGAACTCGGTCTTCGAGTCCCAGCGGAGGAGCGGGTGCAGCTGGCGGTAGAGCGGGAGCGCGTTCGCGAAGTCGCCCGCGATCGACAGCGCCCACAGGTCGGCGCACGCCCGCGGGAACGCGTTCGGGTAGCCCGCGACCCAGCCGACCGCGCCCGACATGCCGAGCTCCATCGTCACGTCGTCGGAGCCGCAGAGGACGTCGAGCCCCGGGGCGAGCTCCTGGATCTGGTACATCCGCCGGACGTCGCCGGAGAACTCCTTCACGCCGACGATGAGCCCCTCGGAGTGGAGCTCGGCGAGGAGCTCGGGGACGAGGTCCACCTTCGTGTCGAACGGGTTGTTGTAGGCGACGATCGGGAGGCCAGCCTTCGCGACCTCGCGGTAGTGCGCCACGACCGACCGCGCGTCGGCGCGGTAGGCATTGGGGGGCAGGAGCATCACGCAGGGCGCGCCGGCCTCCGCGGCCTGCTCGGTCCAGCGGCGGGCCTCGTCGGCGCCGTACGCGGCGACGCCCGGCATGACGACGAACCCCTCCGGGGCCGCCGCGACCGCGACCTCGACGACGCGTGCCCGGTCCTGCGGCGTGAGCGTCTGGTACTCGCCGAGCGAGCCGTTGGGGACCACACCGTGGCTGCCGTTGGCGGCGAGCCAGCGGACGTGCTCGGCGTAGGCGTCGAAGTCCACCTGGAGGGCGCCGCGCGCGTCCGGGCGCAGTGGGAGCGCCGTGGCGACGAGGATGCCGTGCCAGGGGGTGCGAGCGTCGGTCATGCGGGTGCCTCCTCCGGGATGGATGGGTGGATGTCGGTGGGGTCGATATGGGCGCCGAGGGCATCGCCGGCGGCGAGCGCGCCGAGGGTGATGGGCCACGCGACGGGACGGCGGACGGTGGCCTGCAGGTCCTCGGCGGTCACCTCGCGGCCGCACGCCTCCGCGACGAGGGCGGCCGTCGCGTAGCCGCAGACACGTCCCTGGCAGAGCCCCATGCCGGAGCGGGCGAACAGCTTGACGGCGCGGGCGTCGGTCGCGCCGAGGCCCGTCACCGCCGCGCGGACCGCCGCGACCGGGACCTCCTCGCAGCGGCACGCGAGGGTGTCGTCGGCGAGCCAGGTGCGCCAGCCGGGTCGGACGGGGAACGCCCGGGGCAGGAGGTCGGCGAAGGCGCGGAGCCGGGCACGACGCCGATGGAGCGGACGCAGCGCCCCGGGGGCGAGCGGCCGGCCCGTGACCGACGCCGCCGCGTGGAGCCCGGCGATCCGGCCCTCGACGAGCGCGAGGGCGGCCCCGCCCACGCCACAGATCTCGCCGGCGACCCACGCGCCATCCACGCTGCTGCGCTGCTCATCGTCCGCGATCGCGACGAGGCTGCCGTCGGCGTCGAGCGTCATCGCGCATCCCAGGCCGACGGCGAGCTCCACCTGCGGCGTGAACCCGTACCCCACCGCGACGGCGTCGCAGGCGATCCGCTCCTCCGAGCCCGGCACGATCCGCCAGTCGGCGTCGAGGGCGGCGCTGGTCACGGCCGTGACCGACTCGTCGCCGTGGGCGGCCACCACCGTCCGGCGCGTCCGGTACGGGACACGGTGGCGCGCGAGCGTGGCCATGTAGCGGGCGCCCTCCGCGAGCTTCCCCGCGTTGAGGGCCGTGACGGCCGGGTGCCGCATGACCGCCGTGGGCCGGCCGGCCTCCAGCACGGCCGCGACGTCCGCGCCTGCCGCGGCGAGGCCCGCGGCGACCGGAAGGAGGAACGGCCCGGTCCCCGCGACGACGATCCGCCGTCCGGCGACGACGCCCTGGCCCTTGAGCAGCGCCTGGACGCCCCCCGCGGCGAAGACGCCCGGCAGGGTCCAGCCGGGGAAGGGCAGCTGGCGGTCGTACGCGCCCGTGGCGATGACGACCGCGCGTCCCCGGACCTCGCGCGCGCTGCCGGCGTGGACGACGTGCGCCACGAAGCCGTCCGCGACCCGCTCCAGGTGCCAGCTGGGGTGATCGGCGAGGTACGTGACGGCGCCTCGCGCGACCGCGGCGTCCAGGTCCGCCCGGAGCCGCCGGAACTCCGCGCCGTCGTGGAGGTCGCGGCCGTCGTCGCCGTCGCGATGCCGCCAGTACTGCCCGCCCGGCCGCGGGGCGGCGTCGAGGAGCGCCACGCGCGCGCCGCGGCGTGCTGCGGTCGTCGCGGCCGCGAGCCCGGCAGGGCCCGCGCCGATCACGACGACGTCGGCCTCGACCGGCGCGCCGGCAGGCACGACGTCGGCCACGGCGCTCACAGCGGCCTCAGCGGCCTCAGCGGTCGAGGTCGGCACGGCCCGCCCCCTGCTGCGTCTCGACCCTGTCGCCGGAGCGCGCCTCGGTCAGGCACGCACGCACGCCCGGCCGGCCGTCGACCGTCACGAGACAGTCGAAGCAGACGCCGATCCCGCAGAACAGACCCCGCGGACTCCCCTGGGCGCGCGTCGTCCGCCAGGAGCGGATCCCCGCGGCGAGGAGCGCGGCTGCGATGGTCTGCCCCGCCTCGGCGGTGATCGGCCGTCCGTCGAAGGTGAAGGCGACCGCGGCCGGGTCGCGGCGCCCGCTCACGCCGCCGGCTCCGCGAAGCGCTCCGGCCGGAAGGGAGCGAGGTCGAGGTCGGGGGTCGCGCCCGTCATCAGCTGCGCGACGAGATGTCCGGTCGCGGCGGCCAGGCCGATCCCCGCGCCCTCGTGGCCCGCGGCGTGGATGAGCCCCGGGGCGCGCGGGTCCTCGCCGATGACCGGCAGGTGGTCCGGGCAGTACGGCCGGAAGCCGAGGTACGTCCGCATGAGGGCGACGTCGGCGAGGAACGGGAAGAGGCCGACGGCCCCCGCGGCGAGCCGGCGGAGCACCGGCAGGGAGATCGTGCGGTCGAAGCCGACCCGCTCACGCGATGCGCCGATGAGGACGGTCCCGCTCCTCGTCCCCTCGACGACAACGGAGGTCTCGAGCCCCTCGGCGCTGCTCGCGACGTTGGCCACGTAGTCGGCCGTGTAGACCTTGTGCCGGATCGCGCGCGGCAGCGGCTCCGTGACGAGGATGAAGCCGCGGCGCGGGAGGATCGGGACGGGCGTCGCGGCGAGGTCGGCGACCTCAGCGGCCCACGTGCCGGCGGCGTTGACCACCCAGCGGGCGCCGATGGACGGGATCGTGGGCGCGTCGGTCGTGACGCCGCACACGTCGCCGTCGGGGGTCCGCAGGAAGCCGGTGACCGAGGTCCCCGCGTGGATCGCCGCCCCCCTCTCCCGGGCGCCGGCGAGAAGGCGCGCGGCGGCGAGCATCGGCTGGACCTGCGCGTCCTGCGGATACCACGCGCCGCCGGCGACATCGGGCGCGAGGTTGGGCTCGAGCGCGAAGAGGCCGGCGGGATCGACGTCCTCGACCTCCACGCCGGCGGCGCGCTGCGCGGCGGCGAAGTCCCGCAAGGCCGCGGCCGCTCCCGCGGAGCGGGCGACGACGACGCCCCCCTTCGCCTCGAGCTCGAACGTCTCGGCGCCGAGCTCCTGCCCGAGGGCGTCCCAGAGCCGGCGCGAGAGGAGGGCGAGGTCCAGCTCGGGACCCGGGCCCTTGTCCGAGACGAGGACGTTCCCCTCCCCGCCGCTGGTCGTCCCCGACGCCGGGGCGCCACGCTCCACGACGACCACGCCGAGGCCTGCGGCGGTCGCGTGGTACGCGACGGCCGCGCCCACGATCCCGGCGCCGATCACGAGGACGTCCGCGGTGGAGGTCACCATCGCTCAGTAGTATGTCACACAGCACAGGCGCCGTGGCCGGCCTGGGGAGCGGGCGGGCCCCGTCCGGGCGCGGGCCACTGCTCCCCGCACTCAGGCCCGGCAGAGCTCCGCGAGTGCCGACCCGAGCAGCGCGTACTCGTCGGGCGTGTCGTAGAGCTGCGCGGAGATCCGGACGAGCCGGCCCCGCGGCGCCTCCCCGGCGCCGTCGGTGCCGCCCGGGCCCGCCGGGATGGCGAGGATCGGGACCTCGATCCGCCACCGCTCCCAGAGGGCCGCCCCGATGGGGTCCACGTCGAGCGGCGACCGCGAGACGAACGGTGTCGAGCCACGTCCGGGCAGGGTCACCGTCGCCATCGACCCGGTCATCGCGTCCGGCGCGCCCGCCCGCGCCGGCTCGGGGCCGATCCCCTCGAGCGCCGCGAGGATCGCGTCGCGCCCGCGGAGCGCGAGGTCGCGGTTCGCCGCCATGACGGCCGGCCACCCGCCGGGGAGCATCCCGCCGACCGTCTCGATGGCCGCGGGGATCGACAGCCAGGCGCTCGGGTCGTCCGTCCCCGTCCAGTCGAACTCCTTCCTGAAGAGCGGCCGGTCCGGGTCGGGGTCGTTCGCGCCGTGGCTGATCGACAGGGGCCGGATCGCGGCCCGGCGGTCGCGGCGGACGTGGAGGAAGGCGGCGCCCTTCGGCGCGCACATCCACTTGTGGCAGTTCCCGGTGTAGTAGGCGGCCCCGAGCGCGTCGAGGTCGAGCGGGAGCATCCCGGGGGCGTGCGCGCCGTCCACGAGCGTCTCCACTCCCCGCGCCCGCAGCGCCGGCACGAGGCGCTCGACCGGGAGGACGACGGCAGTGGGGCTGGTCACGTGGGAGAGCAGGACGAGGCGCGTCCGCGGCGTCACGGCAGCCAGCAGCCGCTCCACGAGGTCGTCGGGCCCGTCCACCGGGTACCCGGGGTCCACCAGGATCACGCGCGCCCCGTCGCGGTCCGCCGCGAACCGAAGCGCGTTGAGCGCCGCGTTGTACTCGTGGCCGGTGGCGAGCAGCTCGTCGCCCGGTTCGAACGACAGCGACCGCAGGACCGTGTTCACGCCCGCCGTCGCGTTCGGGACCAGCGCGAGGTCCTCGGCCTCCGCGCCGAGGAAGCGGCCAAGGACGGCCCGCACCTCCGCCAGCAGCGGGTCGAACTCGCGGACGAAGAACCGGACCGGGTCCGACTCCATCCGCGCACGCCACCGCGCCTGCTCGTCGAGGACCGCCGTCGGCGTCGCCCCGAACGACCCGTGGTTGAGGAAGACGACGTCGGGCTCCAGCGACCAGCGGGTGCGGAGCTCGCGACCACGCGCTGCGGTCACGCGTGCGACCCCGTCCCGGACCGCAGCGAGAGTGGTGCGCGAAGGCCGAGGAGGTCGAGCCAGCCGACGGCGAGGATCGGCCACCGGCGTGCGAGGCCGGGGAGGACGAGCGGGATCACGCCCGCGAGCAGGGCGAGGCTGCCGTACCAGACGACCGGGAGGGCGAGGAGGCAGGCCACGGGGACGACCCACCGGCGATCCCGCCGAGCACCCCAGACGAGGAGGACGACGGCCGCCGGGAAGCGGACGACGAAGGGGATCGGGATGGAGCCGGACGTGATCGGGCGGCCCACGTTGTCGACGAGCATGCCCACCCAGTCGCGCCAGAGCCCGGGTGCGACCAGGGAGGAGACGGCGATCACCGCGAGCGTCGCGCCGAGCGCGATCGCGAGCGAGCGCCACTCGCGCCGGACGGCGAACCAGAGCAGCCCGACCCCGGGGGTCACCTTGGTGAGGAGCACGAACGACCAGGCGGCCGGCCAGCGGAAGCCCGCGACCACGGCGAGCGCGATGAGGAGCGTGATGTTGCCGCCCCAGAGCTCGGGCGTGACGAGGATCGCGACCGGTGCGAGGAGCACCGGCCCGGCGAGGACGGCGGTCGCGACGAGGAGGATCGTCTCCCATGCGCCGACGAACGCGATCCACGGAAGCTGCCGCAGCGGCCCGATCGCCTGCAGGAAGGCCGGCGAGTAGAGGTACGCGTCGAAGGCGCCGACGACGCCGCGCGCGTACGGGTCGCGCATCGCGGCCTCCCAGTACGGCCGGGCGTCGTGCGCCGTCCCGAGCGTCGACCAGGAGAACGGCGCCGCGTAGAGGACGACGGTCACCCAGATCGCGCCGAGGACGATGAGCCCGGCGATCGCCGCGATCCGCGCGCGGCCCAGGAGGGCCGGGTCGGCGCGTGGCGTCTCGGCGTCTCGTCGGCGGTCGGTGGCGATCCGCACGGCGTGCATCCTCATCCGCCCCATCGTAGCGCGGCCGGCGGACCGCTCACAGACTTGACGACGTTGCGATGTAATGATGTAATCATTCCGTTCAGAGCACTCCCGAGGTGGTCCCATGCACACGACTCGCACCGAAGCGGAGCAGGTGAGCGCCTGGCTCGCCGGCGCACTCCCCGACGGCTGGTTCACGGGCCGGCCGGCCATCACGATCGATCGCGAGGAGATCCTCGTCGAGGGCTCCCTCGCGGACGTCGACCTCCCGCCGGAGACCTCCGAGGCCGCACGGCGGACCGCCCGCGAGGCGCGGATCGGCCGGTGGCGCGACGAGACGCGCGGCGAGCGGATGCGCATCGCCGACGAGCTCGAGCGGCGCTGGGGCCGGAAGGCCGCCTGGGCCGCGTCCATCGAGGACGTCCGCATCGCGTTCACGAGCCTCTCGATCCCGGTGATGACCCGGCTCCGCCAGGCCGACCGGATCGTCCTCGACACGCTCGTCGACGCCGGCGTCGCCCGGAGCCGGAGCGAGGCGCTCGCATGGTGCGTGCGGCTCGTCGGCCGGAACGAGGCCGCGTGGATCGCGCAGCTCCGCGACGCGATGGAGGCGGTCGAACGCGTCCGCGCCGAGGGCCCGGCCGCCGGCTGACCCTCTCCCCGCCGGCGGGGTCGAACGCCCCGCCGGTCGCGCCCCTGGATCTCCGGGGTTACTCTGTCGGTCCGCGCCCGGCCGCCCGTCCCGGCGGACCGTCGCGACCGCACCCCGGGGGATCGTCCGATGGTCGACCGCGTCCTCCTCTTCGTCGGCACGAAGAAGGGCCTCTTCATCCTCGAGAGCGACGGATCCCGCACCGACTGGGAGGTCCGCGGGCCTCTCTGCGAGAAGTGGGCCATCCACGATGCGACATACGACGCCGCCACGGGCACGCTCTTCGCCGCCGGGGGCGACGCGTGGTTCGGGCCGGCCGTCTGGCGCTCGAGCGACCTGGGCGAGACGTGGTCGCACTCCTCGGCGGGGATGACCTACGGCGAGGACGGCCCGCGCATCACGACCGTCTGGAACGTCACGCCGGCGCAGGGCGCCGTGTACGCGGGCGTCGAGGAGGCAGGCCTCTTCCGCAGCGACGACGGCGGCGCGACGTGGGCGCACGTCCGCGGGCTCACGGAGCACCCCACGCGCTCGGAGTGGTTCCCCGGCAACGGCGGCCTCATCCTCCACACGATCGTCCCCCACCCCACGGACGCCGCCCGCCTGTGGGTCGCGATCAGCGCGGTCGGCGTCTTCGAGACGCAGGACGGCGGCGCGTCCTGGACCCCGCGGAACAAGGGGCTCCGGAACGACTACCTCCCCGACCCCGAGCCGCTGGTGGGGCACTGCGTCCACAAGATGGTCCGCGCCGCGGGGTCGGACCGGGTCTTCTACCAGCAGTACCACGGGAGCGTCTACCGGTCGGACGACGCGACCGCCTCCTGGCGCGACGTCCGTGGCGAGCTCCCGTCGGGCTTCGGCTTCCCGATGGTCGCCCACCCGCGCGACCCCGGGACCGCCTACGTCATCCCCCTGACGGAGGACGTCGGGCGGCACATGATCGACGGCCGGACCGCCGTGTGGCGCACCCGGGACGGCGGCGAGACGTGGCAGGACCTCCGGACCGGGCTCCCGCAGGAGCGCGCCTACATCGGCGTCCTCCGCGAGGCGATGGGCGGCGACGGCATGGACCCGGCCGGCATCTACTTCGGCACGGGGACCGGGCAGCTCTTCGCGAGCGCCGACGAGGGTGAGAGCTGGCGGATGATCGCCGATCTGCTCCCGCCGATCTGGTCGGTCGACGCCGCCGTCATCCCCGGCTGACGGGCGCCGCTCCATGGCGACCGTGGTGCTCCCGCGCGCGCTCATCGCGCTGTTCCCCGGGTCCGAGCGCCGGACGGAGGTCGACGGGTCGACCGTCGCGGCGATCGTGGACGGCCTCGACGCCCGGTGGCCTGGGATGCGCGACCGCCTCCGCGACGACATCGGCCTGCGCCCGCACCTCAACGTCTTCGTGGACGGCGAGCGGGCGGGGCTGGCGACCGCGGTGGGCCCCGCCTCCACGGTCCACGTGATCCCGGCGGTGAGCGGCGGCTGAGGCGACGAACGGCCTCCCGGACCCCGCCGCCCCCATGCACCATCGGACGCGAAGCGGGTCGTGGGTGTCGGGGACCTGCTTGACCAGCATCACGCTGTCGATCGGTCCCGGGTCGCTCATCCGGGTCTCCGGGAGGCGCCGGCGTCGCCGACGGGGGTGGCGCGAGGTAGCCGCGGCGCGATCGCACGGCGGGACGGGTCCGTGACGGTCGGCGCGCTCCGGGAAGGATCCCGGGGGCGGCGTGGGCGGCGAGACGAGGCATACGCGGCGCCGCGAGGATGACGAGGACCGGGCGCGCCGGCCGCGCGCCTACGGAACCAGCGGCTTGATGAGGAACGCCTTGATCAGCTCGCTGCCGATGGTGTAGATGAGCGGCGCGCTCGCGATCAGCAGTGCGCGCGCCAGGGCGAGGGTGTCGCGGAAGGGCCAGGTCGTCATCTCCCCGACGGTACGCCGCAACGAGACGAGCAGCGTCGCGCGGTTGTTGAGACGTGCGATCTCCGCGTCGTCCAGGTCAGCACCGCCGCCGGCTGCCCGCTCGACGCCGCTCTCCCGGTCGTACACCTCGCGGATCCTGGCGTTGAGGCCCCGGAGGGCGTCCTGCTTGGCGCGGGCCATCCTCTGGTGGATCGGGCGCAGGGGCAGCACCAGGGCCAGGAGACTCGCGAGCGTGGCCAGCACGAGCACGCTCCAGCCGAGCAGCGCGGTGGGCCGCCCGAACCCGAACAGGAAGATGACGATGATCCCGGCGGGTGCGAGCGAGGTCGCGAGCGCGATGTTGCCGAAGGGGAGCAGCGCGGAGGTGTCGAAGACGTCGACGGGGAACTTCTCCCGCGAGAGCATGCCCAACGCGCGCGCCCTGCGGATGGTGGCGACCACCACGTAGAGAAGCGCCCACCCCACGACAACGTACCCCGCGAGGACCAGGACGGCGGACGGAAGGGACGGCAAGAGCCGCGTACTGCCGCTGACGGGGTCATCGATCGGCAGCGACGTCCCCATGACGGGAAAGAGGACGAGGACGACGACGGACGAAGCGAAGAGCAGGAGAGCGTGCACGCGGATGCCCGGCGCGTCGAGGGCGCGACGATAGCGATCGAACTGCGCCGGTCCGACCTCGACCACGGCCGCGAGCGCCGTCACGGACCGATCGACGATGCCATCGACGAACCGCGAGATCACCAGCATGTAGGCGAGCACGGCGATCACCGTCCAGCGGCGGACCGCGTCGGTGGGAGTCAGCAGCTGGAGCGGGGCGGAGTCGTTGAGGTCCTCCGCAACCTGGCCCACCGCGACGAGCACGATGGCCGCGAGGGCGGCTGCGTACGGCGCGGCTCGGCGGGCGCGGTCGCGTGCCGGCGAGACGGCGACGAGCGAGAGCACCGTGCTCCGCGCGCGCCCCATGGTCGGGTCCTCTGCGGTCCTGTCGGCCACGTGAGCTCCCTCCGCCGACGCAGTGGCGAGGCCGGCATTCTAGCCCCCTGCCGCCCGACGTCCAGCCCCAGGGCCGTGTGTCCTCGGCGTTGACATGCGGGTCTCGACACGTACGATGGCGGAGCCCATGCGTCCCACCCATGGACCCGAGCTCGATGTCGCGCTGCTCGTCTCCGCCTTCGAAGTGCGGATCGCGTGGATGCGCCCCGCCGAGCGCGACCTCGCACTCCGGACGTTGCGCCGCCTCACGCCGGACGACTGGACGCTCGAGTGGTACGTGCCCTGGTGGCTCGGCGACGCCTTCGGGCTGGGACGCGACGAGTCGGCCGACCTTGTGCTGAGCAACGTTCTCGGCCTCGTCTCGATCCGGCTCCAGGACGACCTCCTCGACGGAGACGTCGCAGACGCGGACGTCGAGGCGGCGACGAGGGTCGGACATGCACTCCTCGACGAGGCGCTCGCCGGGTACCGTCGGCGGTTCGAACCGGGATCGCCGTTCTGGCTGTTCCTCGAGCGCTCCCTGGCCGAGTGGCGCCGTGCGTCGACGACGGACGGACCTCTCACGTGGCCGGAGGTGGCGCGCCGCGGTGCGCCGTTGACGATCGCCGCGTTCGCGATCTGCCTGATGACGGACCGGCTGGACCGCTGGGACCTGGTGGATCGGTGTCTTGGTCATGCCCTGGCCGCGCTGGTCCGCTACGACCATGTGTGCGACTGGGAGGACGACCTCCGCGGCGGGCGCTGGAACGGCTTCATCGCCGGCATCTCGCCCCTGCCACAGGATGACGCACACCGCGAGGGCAACAGGCGTCGGGTCCAGGCGGCCCTGATGACACGCGGCGCCGCGCAGGCCGAGTTCGACGCCGTCCGCGGCGACGCTCTGCGCGCGGCCCGGCTGGCTGCCCGGTTGGGCTGTCCGCCGCTGGCGGCCCACCTCAATTCGTACGCGAAGAAGATCGCTGCCCAGGGCGCCGCCGTGGAGGCCCATTACCGGGCTGCGGCGGAGCGAGCGGCGGAGCTGATGTTCGGCACCTCGCGCCCCATGGCGTGAGACAGGAGGGAAGGACGCGGCCATGAAGGACGAGAACCGGGGGACGAAGGAACACGAGCCGTACGGGTTCATGGAGCGGGAGCTGGTCTTCAAGCTCCTGGCGTCGCACGCACTGGTCGACGAGGAGTTCTTCGCCTGGTTGCGCGACGACCCGGAGAACGCGGCGGCCCACCTCCACATCCGGCTCACCGACGATGACATCTACTACATCAGGAACCACGTCGAGTGGTCGAGGATCGAGGAGATCGCCGGACCGATCCGCGAGTCCCTGCACCTCGACCTCGTGACGAACTCGTGGTGATGCACGCGCCGATGCGGGCGTGCGAGGGCGCTGCCGGGAAGACGACTCCGTGATCCCCAGGTGGTGGGCGGCGCCAGGTCGCTCGCCCCCGCCCGATGGGTCGCTGGCCACGTCCGTTCTCCGCCGTACGATACGGGTGAGAG
>CAWJQZ010000014.1:0-25424 GCA_963844945.1 uncultured Chloroflexia bacterium | reverse complement strand
GCGCGCGGCGCGCGCGCGCCCTTGACCGACGGCGCCGACTGCGCAGACTCTGCTTGTCTGCAACATGAGACATGGAGAGGATCGCCATTTGTCTGGATGGACCTCGTGACGGCGGGACCGGCGTCGGCACCGAACCCGGAGGTGCGGCGCTGGAGATCCTTGCCCCGGCCGACGGCTCGGTCGTCGGGACGGTCATCGCCACCTCGCCGGACGACGTCCCGCGGCTCGTGGCGACCGCGCGCGCCGGCTTCGCCGCCTGGCGACGCGTCCCCATCGGCAGGCGCGCCGCCATCCTCGAGTCGGCCGCCGATGCCCTCGCGCCGCGGGCGGAGGAGCTGGGCCGTCTGCTCGCGCGGGAGAGCGGCAAGATCCTCCCGCAGGCCATCTTCGAGGTCCACGGGTCGATCGGCCCCTGCGCGGGAACGGCGAGCGCGCCCGCGCGCTCGAGGGTCGGGTCCTGCCCGACGGGGTCGTTGCCCGGGAACGAGCGCGACCTCGCATGGGAGGAGCGCGTCCCGCTCGGCGTCGTGGCCGCGATCGTCCCGTTCAACTTCCCCGTCGAGCTGTTCATCGAGAAGACGGCCGCGGCGCTCGCGATGGGCAACGCCGTCATCGCCAAGCCGCCGAGCCAGTGCCCCCTCGCGGTGCTCGAGGTCGTGGCGGCCCTGCATGCTGCCGGCGTCCCGCCGGACGTGCTCCAGGTCGCGAACGGTCCCGGCGTCGGCGTCGCGCTCGCGGCCGCGGACGGGATCGACGCGGTGAGCCTGACCGGCTCCACGGCGGCGGGCATCTCCGTGGCAAGGCGGGGGCGCCCCGCTGCGCCACCTCCACCTGGAGCTCGGCGGGAACGACGCGCTGATCGTCCTCGACGACGCCGATCTCGACTTCGCGCTGTCGGAGGCCATGCGCGGCCGGCTGATGATGAACGGCCAGACGTGCGCATCGAACAAGCGGATCCTCCTCCACCGCGCCATCGCCGGCCGGTTCCTCGACATGCTGGTCCCGCGCATCGCGGCGCTCCGCATCGGCGACCCGCTGGACCCGGCCACCGAGATGGGCCCCCTCATCGACGCCGAGGCGGCCGCGACCGTCGCCGGCCAGGCCCGCCGGGCCGTGGAGGAGGGCGCGCGCCTGGTCCTGGGCGACCTGACCCCGCGCGGCGCGTTCCTTTCGCCCCACATCCTCGCGGACGTCCCGCCGACGGCGGGGGTCGCGCGGGATGACGAGGTCTTCGGGCCCGTCTTCACGCTGGTGACCGTCGAGGACGATGACCACGCGGTGGAGGTGGCGAACGCGTCCCGGTACGGGCTGATGGGCTCCGTCTTCAGCGCGGACGTGGCGCGTGCGCTCGCGGTGGCCACCGCCTCGAGACCGGGGGCGTGGTGGTGAACGGCACCGGCAACTACCGGCCGCCGTTCATCCCGTTCGGGGGCGTCAAGATGAGCGGCTACGGCCGCGAAGGCCTCGGCTACACGCTGGAGGAGATGAGCCAGGAACAATTTACCGTGATCCGTCGCCTTCGGCGCTGAGGGAGCCTCGCCGAGGGAGACACGACGATCGGCGGGTCGCGCGGGTGGACGACGCGGCCCGACAAGGGGACACGTTGGAGGAGGACACCATGTCTCTGCGAACGGGCACCATCGGGCGCCCCCGACCATCGACGGCCGCCAGGCTCGCCGCGCTCGGCGCGGCCCTCGCATTCGTCGTCGCCGCATGCTCGTCGAGCGCGACCCCGGCACCCGCGACCCAGGCGCCGGCCACGGCGGCCCCGTCGACCGAGGCGAGCGTCGCGCCGGCCGAGTCCGCGGCGCCGTCCGCGAGCACCCTGGCCTGCACGCCACCGAGCTCGCCGGTCCAGCGGACGCTGATCCTCGACTACCTGCCCAACGCCGTGCACATCCCGATCTACAACGCGCTCGCGAAGGGCTTCTACAAGGACGCGGGCATCGACCTGAAGATCGAGACGCCCACGTCGACGTCGGACACGATCAAGCTCATGTCGGCCGGGAAGGCCGACTTCGGCATCACGTCGATGCTCGACTTCCTCACGACCTACCAGCAGGATCCGTCGGTCAAGATCTTCTCCGCCGTGGAGCAGTCGCCGCTCGGTTCGATCGTCGGCTTCAAGAAGTCCGGCATCACGCGGCCCAAGGACCTCGAGGGCAAGCTCGTCGGCGTGACCGGCGTCCCGAGCGACCTCGCCGCGCTCAACTCGATCGTCGCCTATGACGGCGGCGACCCGACGAAGGTCCAGAACATCACGATCGGCTTCAACGCCGTGCAGAACGTCGTGAGCGGCGCCGTCCAGGCGGCGATCGGCTTCTGGAACTCCGAGGGCGTCCAGCTCTCGGCGATGGAGCCCACGTTCATCTTCCGGCTCGACGAGTACGGCGCACCGACCTACCCCGAGCTCGTCTTCTTCGCCAAGAGCCAGTTCCTCGACAGCGACCCCTGCGTCGCCCAGGCCTTCGTCGACGCGACGGCCAAGGGCTACGCGGACATGGTCGCCAACCCGGACGCGGCGCTCCAGGCGCTCCTCGACCAGACGCAGGGCCTCGCGCTCAACGACACCAAGGCGCAGCTCGACGTGCTCATGCCCGTCTTCAAGGGCGACGCCCCGGCGTACGGCCACGTGAACATGGACGCGCTCGCGGCATACCTCAAGTGGTCGAAGGACGCGGGGATCCTCGACATGTCGAACGCCCCGACGGACTTCGCCACCGACAAGTTCACCGCGGCCCAGTAGTCATGGGATCGGCGAAGCTCGAGGCCCGCGGCCTGGGCAAGCGCTTCAAGACCCACGGCCAGGTGGTCGACGCCCTCTCGGGCGTCGACCTCGCCCTGGGGGACCGCGAGTTCGTGAGCGTCATCGGCCCGAGCGGCTGTGGCAAGTCGACGCTCTTCAACATCTTCGCGGGCCTCGAGACGCCGACATCCGGTGACGTCCTCCTCGACGGCAAGCCCACGGTCGGTGACGCCCTGCTGGGCAAGGTCGGCTACATGCCGCAGCAGGACCTGCTCATGCCGTGGCGGACGATCCTCGACAACACGATCCTCGGCCTCGAGGTCGGTGGGATGGGGAAGAAGGAGGCGCGACAGCGCGCCCTCGAGCTGTTCCCCCTCTTCGGCCTCTCCGGGTTCGAGAAGCGCTACCCGGACGACCTCTCCGGCGGCATGCGCCAGCGCGCCGCCCTGTTGCGCACCTTCCTCGCCGGGCGCGAGGTGATCCTCCTCGACGAGCCCTTCGGCGCGCTCGACTCGCTCACGCGAGCCGCGATGCAGCAGTGGCTCCTCGGCATCTGGGAGGAGCACCGCAAGACGATCCTCTTCGTGACGCACGACGTGGACGAGGCGCTCTTCCTCTCCGACCGGGTGTACGCGATGTCCTCGCGGCCCGGCCGTGTCACCCAGATCCTCCAGGTGGGCATCCCGCGGCCGCGCACGTACGACGTCATCACGTCCGAGCCCTTCATCGAGATGAAGCAGGTGCTCCTCGAGAAGCTGCGGCTCGCGCACGGGACGGGGCGTGCGGCATGAGCGGGACCGACCAGGAGATCATCGTCCCGACGGCGAACGGCGCTGTCGTGGCGGCCCCCGACGACGAGAAGCGCAGCACGGGCCGGACGATCCGCCGGTGGATCCGCACCGTCACGCCGCCGCTGCTCTTCGCGGTCCTCGTCATCGTCCTGTGGGAGGCGTTCGTCCTCATCACGGCGGTGAGCGCGCTGCTGCTCCCGGCGCCGTCGCAGATCGGGATCTCGCTCGTCGAGAACGCGGGGCTCTTCGCACGGAACGCCGTGGTCACGCTCAGCGAGATCCTCATCGGGTTCGCGCTCGGCGCCTTCGTCGGGATCGTGCTCGGGATCGCGCTGAGCTACTCGCGGATCTTCGAGCGCTCGGTCTACCCGTGGCTCGTCGCCTCCCAGATGGTCCCGATCGTCGCGGTCGCGCCGATCCTCGTCGTCTGGTTCGGCTTCACGCTCGTCCCCAAGGTGCTGGTGGTCGCGCTCATCAGCTTCTTCCCGGTCGTCGTGAACACGGTCGACGGGCTCCAGTCGGTCGACCGCAAGATGATCAACCTCATGCGGACCCTGGATGCGTCCCAGGTGAAGATCATGCGGACCGTCCGCATCCCCTGGGCCATGCCCTTCGTCTTCTCCGGCCTGAAGATCGCGATGGCGCTCGCCGTCGTCGGGGCCGTGTTCGGCGAGTGGGTCGGCTCCAACGCCGGCCTCGGCTATCTCATGCTCGCGTTCAACAACCAGCTGGCCACGACGGATCTCTTCGCGGCGGTGATCGTGCTGTCGGCGATGGGGATCGCGCTCTTCTTCCTCGTCGGAGGCGTGGAGCGGCTCGTGATCCCGTGGCACCACGACAAGCGACAGGCGGGACGATGACGCAGACGCACACCCTCGAGCCGGCGGTCGCCGACCGCTACCGCGACGAGTTCCTCGAGTACCTGAGCCAGACCGTCCCCGGTCGCAAGGAGCTCGTGGTCACCGAGGCCCACGGCTGCACGGTCGTGGGCTCGGACGGGACCGAGTACCTGGACCTCACCTCGGGCATCGCGGTCGCCAACGTCGGCCACGCGAACCCCGATGTCGTCGAGGCGGTCCGCGAGATGGTCGGGACGATGACCCACGTCAATGTCTACGGCCGCTACGTCCTGCCGGTCCAGGTGGACTTCGCGCGCGAGCTCGCGTCGGTGACGACCGCGGACCTGGACGTGTCGTTCCTCACGAACTCCGGCGCGGAGGCGATCGAGGGCGCGCTGAAGCTCGGCCGCAAGGCGAGCGGACGACCCGGGATCGTCTCGTTCGAGGGCGCGTTCCACGGGCGGACCTTCGGCGCGCTGTCGGTCACCTGGAAGGAGCGCTACCGCAAGCCGTTCGAGCCCCTCGTCCCGGGCGTGCGGTTCGCGAAGTTCGGCGACCTCGCGTCCGTCGAGGAGGCGATGACGGACGACGTGGGCGTCTGCATCGTGGAGCCGATCCAGGGCGAGGCGGGCGTCATCATCCCGCCCGACGACTTCCTTCCGGGCCTGCGCGCCCTCTGCGACGCGAAGGGCGTGGTCCTCATCGTCGACGAGGTCCAGGGCGGGATGGGCCGGTCCGGCCGGTGGCTCGCGCACCAGCACTGGGGCATCGTCCCGGACGTGATCGTCTCCGCGAAGGCGCTCGGCGGCGGGCTCCCGATCGGCGCGTTCTCCGCGCGCGAGAGCCTGATGGCCACCTTCCTCGACCCGCCGCTCTCGCACCTCACGACGTTCGGCGGGAACCCCGTCAGCTGCGCCGCGGGCCTCGCGGCGATGCGGTACATCAAGCGCAACGGGCTCGTGGAGCGGGCAGCCCGCCTCGGGACCCACCTCGCGGCCCGCCTCGACGAGATGGTCACGGCCGGGATCGGCGTCCGTGCCTACCGCTGCAAGGGCCTCTGGTCCGCCATCGACCTCGACGACGACTCGATCACGAACATCGTCGTGGACGAGGCGCAGCGCCGGGGCGTCCTCATCGGGTCGATGCTCCACAACGACGCGACCATCCGGATCGTGCCGCCGCTCGTCGTGGACGAGGCGGAGCTGGACCGGGGCCTCGACGTCATCGCCGACTCCGTCCGCGCGATCGCGCGGAGCTGACGCGCGATGGGACGCGAAGCCGAGCTCGTCGTCCGCGGCGGGCACGTCCTCACGATGGGTCCCGCCGGCGCCATCGCCGACGGGGCCGTCGCGATCGGCGGCGGGGAGATCCTCGCGGTCGGGCCCGCGGCGGAGGTCATGGACGCGCACCCGGCCGCCGAGGTCGTCGGCGACGAGTGGGGGATGGTCGTCCCCGGCTTCGTCAATGCGCACACCCATCTCTCCGAGGCGCTCATCCCGGGGATGGGGGAGGACCTCACCCTCTTCGAGTGGGCCGCCGCGGTCGTGGTCCCGGCGGGGCGCCACCTCACGCGCGAGATGGCCCACGTGGGGACGCGGCTGAAGGCCGCGGAGATGCTCCTCTCGGGCGTGACCACCGTGAACGACATGTTCGTCCACACGAACATGGGCTCCCTGGCCACCCTCGGGGTCGTGGACGGCCTCGAGGAGATGGGGATGCGCGCGGAGGTCTCGTTCGGGGCCGAGGACGCGTTCGACCCCCACCCGGTCTCGACCTTCATGGCGGAGCACGAGGCGCTCGCGGCCCGTGCCGCCATCAGCCCTCTGCTTCGGTTCCGGATGGGCGTGGGCACGATCCTCGGGCAGAGCCCGGCGCTGCTCGCGGCCTCCGCGGAGGAGGCACGGCGCAACGGCTGGCCCGTCCACACGCATCTCGCGGAGGTGCGCGAGGAGGTCGTGGACGCTCGCGTCCGGACGGGACGGGATACGGTCGAGATCGCCCTCGACGCGGGGCTCCTCGACGTCCCCGTCATCGCCGGCCACTGCATCTGGGTGGGGAGCCCGGACATCGCGATCCTGGCCGAGCACGGCGTGGCGGCCGCGCACAACCCGGTCGCGAACATGATCCTCGCGTCAGGCGTCTGCCCCGTGGAGCGGCTGCGCAGCGCGGGCATCCCGGTCGGCCTGGGGACCGACGGCGCCGCGAGCAACGACAGCCAGAACATGCTCGAGGCCATGAAGGCCGCCGCGCTGCTCCAGAAGGTCTCGAAGCTGGACCCGCGCGCGCTGACGGCGCCCGACGTCCTCGCGATGGCCACGATCGATGGCGCGCGCGCCCTGGGCCTCGACGACGTCACCGGCTCGCTGGAGCCGGGGAAGCGGGCGGACGTCGTCCGGTTCCACGGCCACGGGCCCGGCCTCGCGAACATCCACGATCCCTTCCAGCAGCTCGTCTACTGCACGTCCCCGCTCGACGTCGCCGACGTGTGGGTGGACGGGCACGCGCGCGTCCGCGACGGGCGCCTCGTGGGCGCGGACCTCGGCCGGCTCATCGACGACAGCCGTCCGCTCGCGGCCGAGCTCGTGACCCGCGCCGGGATGCAGGATCTCTCGTGCCTCGCGCGATCGTCATAGGCGGCGGCCACAACGGCCTCGTCTGCGCGGCCTACCTGGGCCGCGCGGGCTTCGACGTGATCGTCCTCGAGGCGGCCGACCAGCCCGGCGGGTGCGTCGTCACCGAGGAGCCGGTCGCCGGCTACCGGATGAACACGGGCGCGATCGAGATCGGCGGGGTCGTGGACAGCGGGGTCGTCGCGGACCTGGGCCTCGTCGACCTGGGACTCCGGCTCATCGACCAGCCCGAGATCGCGCTCATCCACACGCCGGGCGCGGCGCTCGCGTTCCACCGGTCGCTCGATGCGACCGCGACCCACCTCGCGTCCGACCTCGCGCCCGCGGCGGCGGCCGAGTGGGTGCGGTTCGCGGGGTTCGCGTCGGCCGTCTGGGGGCTCTTCGGGCTCGTGGACGACGTCCCGCCCCCGTCGTTCGCGGAGCTCGCGTCGATGGCCGAGGGCGCGTACGGCGCCGCGGGCGGCAGGCTCTTCGAGGCGGTCCTCTCGCCCGCCGACACCGTCATCGCGACGAACCTGTCGGACCCGGACCTGCGCGCGGCCGCGGCGATCTTCGGGGCGCACGGGGAGATCCCGCCGACCCTCCCGGGGAGCGGGGTCTTCGCATTCCTCCTCCCGGGCGGCCACGGCGGGACGGGCGCCCGGCCGGTCGGCGGATCGGGCGCGCTCATCGACGCGCTCGTCACCGCGATCTCGCGGTCGGGGGGGACTGTGCGGTGCGGTGCGCGGGTCGCAGGGGTCCGCCTCTCGGAGGTGGGCGTCGCCGGCGTGACGCTCGCGTCGGGCGAGGAGGTCGACGCGGACGTCGTCGTCTCGGCGCTGGACGTCCGGCGTCTCGCCCCCATGCTGCCGCCCGACGAGCGCGCCGACACGCTGCGTGCGGCGGCCGCGCGGACGCACGGCGGCCTGTACAACGTCGGCGAGCTGAAGGTCGACCTCGCGCTCGACTCCGAGCCGGCCTTCGCCCGGGAGGCGCCCGGGGACCGGGGTGCGCTCCGGATGCTCGTGCCGGACCTCGACGTGAGCGCCACGTTCCGCTCGATCGGCGCGGGCGAGATGCCGGACCCGATGCCCGTGATGTTCGCGATCCCGTCGGCGACCGACGCGACGATGGCGCCCGAGGGACGCGCCGTGGGGTGGGTCTCCGCGTTCGTGCCGGCGCGCCGCGCGGACGGCCGGAGCTGGCCCGACGGGAACGACGAGGCCGCCCGCGCGGCGCTCGCGACGGTGGAGCGGTTCGCGCCCGGGACCGCGGCGCGCATCCGCGAGGTCGTGATCACCGGCCCGGCCGAGTGGGAGGCGCGCACGGGGAACCCTGGCGGCAACCCCAACCACCTCGACCTCACGCTCGACCAGATGCTGGGATCGCGGCCGGCGGCGGGACTCGCCCGCTACACGACGCCGATCCCCGGCCTCTTCCTGTCGGGCGCCGGGACGCACCCCGGCGGCGGTGTCACCGGCCAGCCCGGCCGGAACACGGCCCGCGCGGTGGTCGGGATCCACGGGCCGTCCGGCCGGCGCGCGAAGATGCCCGGTCTGCGGATGGTCGATGCGGCGCGCGGGTACCTGAGGATGCGGAGGGCGCTCGGATGAGCTGGGGTGAGCTGTACGGGGCGCTGACGGGCTACCAGGCCGCGGCGGCGATCATGGCCGCGGAGCGCGTGGGCCTCATCGCAGCGCTCGCGGGGGCCGGCGGGACGCCGGAGGCCCTCGTCGCGGCGACGGGCGCGTCGCCCCGCGGCCTGGAGGCGCTGCTCGGGTCGCTCGCCGCGCTCGGGATCGTGGACGAGGACGCGGGGACGTACCGGCTCTCCGACGCGGGCGCGGCGCTCGCCGTGGACGGGCCCGACGGGCTCGCACGCCTCATCCGCAAGGAGGCCGTCTTCTACGACCTGTGGGGCCGCCTGGACCGCGCGGTCCTCTCCGGGGACGCGCTCCTCGCGCCGTTCGCCGAGCGGGCGCGCACGGACCCCGCCGGCGCGGAGGCGTTCCTGCTCGCCCTCAACGACCTCGCCGGCCGCGTCGCGCCCGCGCTCGTGCCCGCGGCGCGCCTCGACGGCCGGCGGCGCCTCGCCGACGTGGGCGGCGGCGGCGCGGCGTACGCGGTCGCCTTCGCGCGGGCGCACCCCCAGATGACCGTGACGATCGTCGAGCAGCCGGATGTCGTGCCCATCTCCCTGCGCGCTGTCGCGACCGCCGGCGTCGCCGGGTCGGGCATCCGGGTCGTCGCCGGCGATGCGACGCGCCCCGGCCTCGGCCTCGACGGCGAGACGTTCGACGCCGCCCTCGTCTCCCACGTGCTCCACGACCTGGAGCCCGACGTCGCGCGGGCGGCGATCCTCGGGACGGCGTCCGCCGTGGAGCCCGGCGGGGTCCTCCTGGTGCACGACGTCTTCCGCGAGGGCGGTGCGACGGACCCGGTCGTCGCGCTCTTCGACGTGATGATGCTCGTGGAGAACCAGGGCGGCCGGACGCACCGGCTCGTCGATGTCCGGGCGTGGATCGCCGAGGCGGGCTTCGGCGATCCGGAGGAGACCGGGCTCGGCTTCACCACGCTGCTGCGGGCCGAGAAGCCGCGGTAGGGGAGGGGCCGCGCCGCAGCGGATCCCTCGGCCGCGGGTCCCTCGTCAGCCGCCGTACGTCCCGAGCAGCCAGGTCCAGAGCCGGACGGTCTCCTTCGCGTACCAGCGGTTCCGGCGCGCGAGCTCGTCCGCGGAGAACGGGACCCCCGCGCCGTCCGCCCGCTCGGCGACCTCGCAGCGATCCTCCAGGCACCACGCGCGCGCGGCGGCCTCCGCGAGGTCCTGCCCGACCGCGAGGCCGCCGTTGCCCCGCAGCAGGATCGCCGGGCCCGTCCCGAGCGCCCCCGCCACGCCCGCGCCGGCCCGTGCGTCCGCGACGAGGTCGGGATCCGGCCACATGGCCACGGGCTCCACGACGCCGCCGAACCCGTGGAGGAGCGGGGGCGGCTCCGGCCGCGCGGACCAGGCCGCCGCGGCCCGGCCGTGGATCCGGCAGATCGCGCCGACGTCCGGGCGCGCCGCGTACACGGCCGCGTGCATCGGCGCCTCCAGCGGGACGAGGCTGCGGTCGCCGTCGAGCGGCGCCCCGTCCGGCCCGAGCGGACGGACGTCCGCCGCCTCCAGCGACCCGAGCGGTGGGACGACCGGCGTCAGGAGGAACCCGCCGGCCGTCCGCTCGCTGACGTGCCCGAAGGCGTGGACGAGCCCCGCGCGGGCAAGGATGCCCGCGACCGTCGCGACCCGCGCCGCGGGCTCGAGGCCCGCCCAGGCCTCGGGCGTCATCCGACCGGTCGAAGCACGCGGAACGCCATCTCGCTGATCGCGAACGCGTTGCACGCCGTGAGGTCCTGCGGGCAGCTGCTCGCCACGACCCCGAGGTCGTCGAGCGCCTCGAGCTCGATGTAGCTCCCCGCCGGGTGCGGCGGCTCGAAGGTCTTGATCGACCCGTCGGGCTGCAGCTGGTTGTTCATGAAGACGTTCCACGCGAGCTCCGCGCGCGGCGTCCACGTCTCGCCCGCGAGGTCCAGGCCCTCCTGGATGTTCCCCAGGCACGAGCGATGGTCCGTGAGCCCGTAGTCGCGGGAGTACCGCTCCGGGTCGCAGCACGGGACGATGAGGTCGTGGCTGCCCACGGTGTCCCGGCGGATCCGGAAGAGGGGACGGCGGTGGTTCGAGAAGATCTCCTCGCCCTCCTTCGGGACGAGGTGCGTGAGGCACGAGACCGTGTGGCCCGGCGACATGTACTCGTCGGGGTCGGCCAGGCGCCACGCCATGACGTCGCTGACCTGCTGCCCGCGGACGTCGATGAGCTGGAGGAGCTCGCCCGCGGAGACGCGGATCGCCCTCCCGTGACCCGACGGGATGACGACCTCGTCACGGACCACGTACCCGTCGGGGATCGGCGTCGCGGGGATCGGCGGCGTGGGTCCGCTCACGTCCTTGGTCATCGTGTCGCTCCTGTCGTCACGACCGCCTCGCGGGCGGGCGCGGGTGTGTTCCGGCTCTTCAGTGCGCGGACCTGGCCGTCGATGACGACCCCGCAGATCCCCGGGATGTCGCCATTCTCGATCGCCGCGAGCGGATCCGCCCGCGTCCCGCCGAGCGGCTCCTGCAGGAGCACGACATCGGCCGGTCGCCCGGCCTCGAGGATCCCCTCGTCCACGCGCATGACGCGCGCCGGGTTGCCCGTCGCCATCGCGAGGACGTCGGTGGCGGGGAGGCCACCGAGCGAGGAGACCTCGCAGACGGTCTTGATGACGCCCATCGGCATGACGCCCGTCCCCGAGGGCGTGTCCGTGCCCAGGATGACCCGGTCGAGTCCGCCGATCTCGCCGGCGGCGCGCAGGACGACGAGCGCCGAACGGAGGTTGCCGGCCTGCACGATCTGCAGCGCCATGGACGACCCGCGGACCAGGCGGTGGATGTCCTCGTCGGGAAGGCTGGAGGTCCCGCCGTTCACGTGCCCGGCGATGTCGGGCTGCATCGCGAGGAGGTGGTCGACCGTGATGGGCTTCGATCCGGAGATCGAGGCCCCGCCCGAGTGGGACATGACGACGAAGCCGGCCGCCCGTGCCCACCGGACCTGCGGTGCCGCGTCGGCGGGGTCGGCGAAGGCGCCGAAGCCGACCTTCATGAACCGCACGCCCTGGGAGGCGAGCCACGCGAAGTCGGCCTCCTCGAGCACCGGCTCGCAGATCACCGACCCGCCGCGGACCTTCACGCCGCCCGGCCGGAACCCGGTGAACGCGCGCTGCGCGGCGACCGCGAGCGCCTTGATGCCCTCGCGGTCCGACGGCCGCCCGGGGAGGTGGACCTCCGACGCGGACATGGCCTGCGTGACGCCGCCGTGCATGTAGCTCTCGATGAAGCCGATCGTGTTCTGCCGCGGGGTCCAGTCGCCGAACACGACGTGCAGGTGCGTGTCGAAGAGCCCCGGGACGGCCACCGCGCCGCGCGCGTCGACCACGACGTCGGCGGGCGCGGGGGCCGCGCCGATCGAGGTGACGATGCCCCGCTCCGCCCGGAGGGTCTCCGCCGCGACGACCGGATCGCCCAGGCGCCCGGTGACGACGCCGCGGAGGTTGCGGATCTCGATGGATCCGTCGGCAGGCCCGAACGCGCCGGGCTGGAAGGTCTGGTCCCACGTCATCGGTGACGGGCCTCCGTTACGTGCGGGAGCCGGTCTCCCGCGGCGCTCCACCGGTCCCGGCCGGGCCGGGGTTGACCCCGGGCGCGCGTGCCCTATGATAGCGTCCAGCGATTGTGCGAGACAAGACACAGGACGACTCGCGACGGCCGCACGGCCCGCCCACGGTCCACGAAGGAGGCTCAGGTGACCACAGAAGTCGATCTCGTCCTCAAGGGCGGGCGCGTCGTGACCGGCGACGGCATCTTCGAGGCCGGTGTCGCGATCCGCGATGGGAAGATCGTCGCGGTCGCCGCGGACGAGCTCCTTCCGCCCGCGAAGAAGGTCATCGACGTGAAGGGGAACCACATCCTCCCGGGGATCGTGGACTCCGAGGCCCACCCGGGCTGCTACGTCCCGTTCGACTACGACATGCGGACCGAGAGCAAGGCGGCCGCCTGCGCCGGTGTCACGACCTGGGGGATCCAGGCGCCGTCCACGCGTCTCGGCACGGTCCCGTTCAAGGAGTTCATCCAGGCCGACGACGTCGTCCCGTTCTCGGCGTCGTTCGGGACCGCGAAGGAGATCATCGACACGGTCTCCGCGGTCGACGCGTTCCTCACCTTCATGATCGAGACCGACGAGCAGGCCGAGGAGATCCCGCTCTACTGCGAGGAGTACGGCGTCACCTCGTACAAGCTGTACATGCAGGCCCGGCACATCCCGGCGGAGGACCACAACTGGCCGAGCCGCCGCGCCGGCCTCGGCGTCGGGATCGACGACGGCGTCCTCTACCGGGTCTTCGAGCAGGTCGCCCGCTACGGCGCCCCGGCGATCGCGTCGATCCACCCGGAGAACTGGGAGATCGCCCGCGTCTTCGAGGAGCGCGCCCGCGCCACCGGCCGCACCGATCTCGGCGCCTGGACCGACCGGTCCCCGCACATGCTCGAGGCGCAGCACGTCCGCGCGTACGCGTACATCGCGGAGAAGCTCGGCTCCCGGATGTACATCCAGCACGCGACGACGCCGGCGACGTTCGCGGAGATCCGCGAGGCGAAGAGCCGCGGCGTCGAGATGTACGCGCAGACCGGCCCGGCCTGGCTCGGCTTCACGCCGAACGACGGCTGGCGGATCAACGTCCCCCTCCGCTGGGAGGACGCCCAGGAGGAGCTCTGGAAGGCCGTCGCCCGCGGCGACGTCGATGTCGTGGGCTCCGACCACGTCGTGGCCTGGGACCCGGCCGACCGCGAGTCCATGTACAGCGCGAACATCTGGGACTGCCGCACCGGCTTCTCCCGCGTCGAGACCTTCCTCCCGGTCATGCTCACGAAGGGCGTGCACGAAGGCCGGATCAGCCTGGAGCGCCTCGTCCAGGTGAGCGCCGAGAACCCGGCGAAGATCTTCGGCCTCTACCCGCAGAAGGGCGCGATCGCCGTCGGCTCGGACGCGGACCTCGTCGTGGTCGACACCTCCCGCGAGGTCAAGGTCGGCAAGGAGCACATCAACACCCGGTCGGGGTGGTCGATCATGGAGGGCCGGACCTACCACGGCTGGCCGATCCTCACCGTCCTCCGCGGCCAGGTCACGGCCGAGTGGGCGGACGACTCTCCGGGGATGCGCCCGGTCGGCGAGCCCACGGGCAAGTACCTGCCGCGCAAGGTCCGGCCGGACGTCCCCGCGGAGCCGCAGGACCGCCTCGTGCGGACGGGCCCCAACGCGACGCTCGAGGGCATCTCGCCCGGCGCGTAGCCGCCGACATCCAGCCACCACGACCCGATCCCGACCCAACGGAGGGAAGATCCCGTGCCCATCTGGGACGACGTCCTGTCCGAGACCGACCGACAGGTCTTCGAGGCAGCCGGCTGGGGGAAGAACGCCGGCCCCGGGAAGCGCCCGGTCCTCATGGTCATCGACGTCAACTACAACTTCGTCGGCGATCGCCCCGAGCCGATCCTCGAGTCCATCAAGCGCTGGCGCTTCTCGTGCGGCGAGCGCGGGTGGCAGGGCGTCGCCGCGACGAAGCGGATCCTCGACGAGGCGCGTCGCCTCCGCATCCCGGTCATCTACACGACGAACCCGCGTCGTCCCGACGGCTTCGACCTCGGCGTCTGGAACCTGAAGAACCATCGCGCCGAGGAGGAGGTGGACGTCCAGGGCCACAAGGGCAACGAGATCGTCGCGGAGGTCGCGCCGCTCCCGGGCGACCTCTTCATCGAGAAGAAGAAGCCCTCCGCGTTCTTCGGGACGCCGCTCGTGAGCTACCTCGTCGCCCTCCAGGCGGACACGATCATCCTCACCGGGACCACGACGAGCGGCTGCGTGCGCGCGAGCGCCGTGGACGCGATCTCGGACAACTTCCGCGTCGTCATCCCGGAGCAGGCCGTCTGGGATCGCGGCGAGCTGAGCCACAAGGTGAACCTCTTCGACCTCCAGCAGAAGTACTGCGACGTGGTGGAGGTGGACGACGTCCTCGCGTACCTCGGCGGCCTCGAGACGGGGCTCTTCGACGACGTGTGGCCGCCGGCCCGCGAGGCGGCCGCCGCGGCGGGCGACCTGGCGCGATGAGCGACATCGAGACCCGCGACGGCCGTCTCGCGGAGTCCCGCGCGAAGATCGTCCCGCCGTTCCGGCTGGACGACTCGATGCGGTTCTACAGCCCGCAGGACAACGTCGACGCGCTCGACCACCCGCGCGTCCGGCCGTTCTGGGAGTTCGTCCGCGACGCGTACGTCCCGGACCTCCCGGCGGGCCGGCACATCGCGGTGATCATCCCGTGCACCAAGACGAAGCCGTACCCGCTGAGCATCGAGCACCGGCGCATCAACGCCGCGATCCTCGGCGCCGGCTTCCGGCCGCTCGCCGGCGTCCCGGACACGGTGCCGCCGCCCGAGTTCCTCGACCGGCTCGACCCGGACGAGGACCCCGACGTCCTCACCGTCTCGCCGCTCGTCCGTCCGGGGACGGTGGTCCACCGGTACGTCGTCTCCGAGCCGATGGGCCTGGTGCCGTACGAGTACGTCTACCGCTGGCGGGGCGAGCAGTCGCCGGCGAGCGCCTACGACGACCCCGGCCTGTTCGAGCAGCGCGGGACCGCGGTCTCGCCCTGGCGTGACGACTGCACCGGGATCCTCGGCGCGGACGGGAGGTGGAAGTGGGGCGACGCGGAGAAGGCCGCGTACGTCGAGGTCCACAACCGCCTCACGGAGATCGTCGCCGCGACCCTGGAGCGGCTCCGCTCCCACTACGACCTCATCGTCGCGTGGGTCGCGCCCGGCCTCACGCATCGCAGCTTCATGATGGCCGCGGACGACCGCGGGTCCGAGGGGATCGCCGGCACGAAGTCGGCGGGCGGGCGCAGGCTGAGGCTCATCGGGGTGAACGACCGCGTCCCGGGGCTCGTGAGCATCCACCCGACGCGCCGGGAGGCCGACGACGCGCTCGATCGCCTGACGGAGCGGCTGCGGGCGGGCGACCCGACGATCACGCGGCGCGCCGCGCAGGCGGTGTACGCCCGCGGCGGCGGCGGGGCCACGCCGCTCGCGCTCCCGGAGATGCTGGAGGTGCTCACCGCACTGCTCTGACGTCACCGGGGCGATGGCCGGCTCCGCGTGCCTCACAATGGGAGACACGCGACACAGTCGGCCGGAAGGAGGACGGACACGAGCCAGCTCACGCTCACCGCGCAGGCGGTCGAGGAGGCGCTCGAGGAGCGGATCCTCAAGGGCATCTACCCGCCCGGGAGCACGCTCCCGTCGGTGCGCGTCCTCGCAGCCGAGCTCGGGACGAGCCCGAGCACCGTGAGCCGCGCCCTCCAGGGCCTGGAGCGTCGCGGGTGGGTGAACGTCACCGAGCGACGCGGCGCCTCCGTGGCGACCACCATCCCGCGCGAGGACAGCCCCGACGAACGCACGTCGGACGCCCTCATGAGCCTCGCCGTCCGATGGCGGCTCTACGGTCGCTCCGCCGAGGACTTCCTCACGCTCGTGGCGCAGGTGACGGACGAGGCGTTCCGTCCTGCGCCGGCGGCGTTCTTCGTGGAGTGCAACCCGATCGAGCTGGCCGAGATGAGCGAGAGGATCGAGCGCGAGGTGGGCCTCCGGATCGAGCCCCTGCTGATCTCCGGGCTCCGCGCGGACCCCGGGCGCGTGGCCGGCTCGCTCGTGATCACCCCGTACTTCCACCTCGCCGAGGTCCGGATGCTCGCGGACCACGCCGCGGGGATCGTGCCGGTGAACCTGGTGCCGACCCAGGAGACGATGCGCGCCCTCTCGGACCTCCCGCGCGACGCGACGGTCGTCGCCGTCGGCCGCGACGAGCGGACCGCGCAGCAGATCGCCGGCCTCGCGAGCCACTACGCGCTGACGCAGGCCGTGGAGGCCAGCCTCACCGACCCCGAGGGGGCGGCGGCGCTCGTCGCCGGCGCGGACGTCGTGGTGGTGACGAACGCGACGGCCCTGCCGGAGGAGCTCCGGGCGCGCGCGCGGAGCGTCGTCGTCGTGGGGTTCGACCTCGATCCGAACGGCCTCGGGCCGGTCCGGGCCGCGATGCGCGCGGCGGAGGCCGGGGCCGCCGCCGTCGGGTGACCTAGGCCCCGGCGCCGCCCGTCGGGCGGTGCAGGGCGACCCCTTCGCGCCCCACCAGGCGCGGCTCATCGTGGAGCCCCGCCGCGGCGGCGATCCGCTCGCCGAGCTCCCGCGCCTCGTCGATCACCGCGTCGAGGTCCACCCGGGTGAGCCGTCCGCCCTGCAGCACGCGCTCCCCCTGGACCCAGACGTCGCTCACCTCGCGGCCGCTCGTGGTGTAGAGGACCGCCTGGTACGGGTCGTGGATCACCGCGAGCGATGGGGTCCGGCCGTCGAGGAGGACGATGTCCGCGTCCTTCCCGGCCTCGAGCGACCCGGTCACGTCGTCGAGCCCGAGCGCGCGCGCGCCGTCGATCGTCGCCATCCGGAGCACCTCGGGCGCCGTCATCGCGGTCGGGTCGAGGGCGCTCACCTTCTGCAGGAGTGCCGCCGCCTTCATCGCCTCGAGCATGTCCTGGCCGTCGTTGCTCGCGGGGCCGTCGGTGCCGATCCCGACGGGGATCCCCGCCGCCTGGAGTCGCCGCACCGGGCAGACCCCGGACCCGAGGATCATGTTGGCCACCGGGTTGTGCGCGACGCGAACGCCGTGCTCCGCGAGCAGGCGGATGTCGTCGTCGGTGAGCCAGATGCAGTGTGCCCCCAGGACCTCGGCGTCGAGCAGCCCCTTCGCGAGCGGCGTAGCCGATGGTCGTGACGCCGTGCTCCTGCCGGGAGGCGACGACCTCCTCGCGGACCTCGTGGAAGTGCGTGTGGACGCGCAGGCCCGCCGTCGCGGGCGCGCCGGACGGATTCGGCGAACAGCGGGGGGCTCTGCACCAGGACCGTCGCGAGCCCCAGGCGGAACCGGCAGCGCCGGGACGCCGCCGCGGCCGCCGCGAGCGCATCGTGCTCCGCGAAGATCTCATCGACCGGGTGCGGGTCGTTGCGGTCCTGGGCGCCGAACGCCACCTCGCCTCGGATGCCGAGCGTCTCGAGGCCGTCCACGACCCCCGGCGTCACCGGGTCCTCCGGGCGGGGAGAGCAGACGAAGAGGTCGTTGACGGCGGTCACGCCCGACTGGAGCATCTCGGCGCCCTTGAGGAGCGTCCCCACGCGCGCCATCTCCCGCGTCAGGTGCGGCCCCACGGGGGCGACGAGGCGCTGGATCCACTCGAACAGGGTGAGCGTCTCGCCCATCCCCGTCACGAGGCCCTCGGAGAAGTGGCCGTGGGTGTTCACGAGGCCCGGCAGGACGATCCCCGACCCGTCTCCGACGACCTCGGCGCCCGGGTTCCGGGAGCGGAGTCCGGCCCACGGGCCGACCTCTCCGATGGTCGTGCCGTCCACCAGGACGGCCGCATCGCGCAGGGCACCGGCGTCGGACGAGGTGAGCACGAAGCGCCCGCGGATCAGGGTGGTCACGGCGACGGTCACCTCTGCATGAAGGGGCTCGCATTCGCTTGACAGATGGTACATCATGCCCGCAGCGTCTTGTGAAAGACAAGAGACAGAGTCAGGAGGGACTCGACACGATGCGTGTGCCCACCGTGCGTCTCGTCCTCGCGGCAGCGGTATCGCTGACGCTCCTCGCGGCGTGCAGCAGCAGTTCGGGAACCCAGGCGCCCGCCGAGAGCGCCGCGCCCGCCACCGTCGCGCCTGCGACCCAGGCGCCCGCCGAAAGCGCAGCCCCGAGCGCGGCCGCCCTGAAGGTCGCCCTCATCCTGCCCGGCCCGGCGTCCGACAAGGGCTTCAACCAGTCGGCGTACGAGGCTCTCGCCGAGCTCACGTCGAAGTACGGCGTCGAGACCGCGTACACAGAGAGCGTCGCCCCGAACGAGTTCGAGACGGCCTATCGCGACTACGCGGGCAAGGGCTACAACGTCATCATCGGGCAGGGCTTCGAGTTCGGCGACGTCGCCCAGAAGGTCGCGCCCGACTACCCCGACGTGAAGTTCCTCGTCACGAACAACAACGCCCTCGGCCTCCCGAATGCGGAGGGCCTCCAGCCGAAGTCGCAGGACGCGGCCTACCTCGCGGGCGTCGTCGCCGGGATGGCGACGAAGAGCGGGAAGGTGGGCGGCATCGCCGGGATGCAGTTCCCGGTGATCGTGGCCCAGATGGAGGCCTACAAGCTCGGCGTGCTGTCCGTGAAGCCGGACGCCGAGGTCACCCTGACGTACCTCGGGACCTTCGACGACGTCGCCAAGGCGAAGGAGACGACGCAGGCGATGATCGACTCGGGGATCGACGTCATCTACCACATCGCCGACGCGGCCGGCGTGGGCGTCATCCAGGCCGCCGACTCCGGCAAGATCCTCGTGATCGGCTGGGGCAAGGACCAGAGCGAGCTCGCACCGAACGCCGTCGTGACCTCCCAGATCGTCGACCAGAAGGCCATGATCGTGGACGCGATCGGAGGCCTCATCGGCGGCCAGTTCGCCGGTGCGCCGCAGTTCTTCGGCCTCGACACCAACGTCCTCGGCCTCGCGCCGATCCGGGCGGTGGATGCCGCCGAAGCGGCGAAGATCCAGGCCAAGGTCGACGAGGTGAAGGCGGGGATCCTGAGTGGGGCCATCCAGGTTCCGTTCATCCCGGAGCCGACCAAGTAGCGGACCGCCGCGACCCGGCGCCCCTCGATGAGCCAGAGCCGCCCGGGGCTGGGACGGTGACCACGCCGACCCAGCCCTTCGCGGGCGACCCCCACGGCGCCCCCGTCCGCACCGGCGCGGAGGGGGGCGCCGAGCCGATCCCCGCGGCGGCGGACGGGCAGCCGCTCGTCGAGCTGCGCGGGATAACCAAGACCTTCGGCGACGTCGTCGCCGACCGCGACGTGGACCTCTCGGTGGCCGGCGGTGAGATCCACGCTCTGCTCGGAGAGAACGGCGCGGGCAAGACGACCCTGATGCGCGTCCTCGCCGGGCTCATCCGCGCCGACGCGGGCGAGATCCGCTGGGCCGGCCGGCCCGTCCACATCACGTCACCGGCGGATGCGATCCGGCTGGGGATCGGGATGATGCACCAGCACGACATGCTCGTCTCGACGCTCACCGTCGAGGAGAACTTCGAGCTGGCCCGTCCCGACCCGCCGGCCGCCCTCGGCCTCCGCGAGACCCGGGGCCGGGTGGCCGCCCTCACCGAGCGCTACGGGGTGGACGTCCGTCCCGACCAGCGCGTCGAGACCCTGACGGTCGGCCAGCGCCAATGGGTCGACCTGCTCCGGATCCTCGACGGCCACGAGATCCGCCTGCTCATCCTCGACGAGCCCACGGCATCTCTCACGCAGGCGGAGCGCGAGGACGTCTTCCGTACCCTGCGCGACCTCCGCTCCCAGGGTGTCGCGGTCATCCTCATCGTCCACAAGCTGGGCGAGGTCTTCGACGTCTGCGACACGGCGACCGTGATGCGCGCCGGCCGGGTCGTGGCGACCCTGTCGGTCGCGGAGACGAGCAAGGAGGAGCTCGCGAGCCTCATGGTCGGCCACGCCGTGGACGCCCGGCTCGCCGACGCGCCGGCCGTGCCCGGCGACGTCATCCTCGCCGTCGACGGGCTCCGCACGACCGGCGCGGAGCGCGATCTCTCGGACGTGACGTTCGAGGTCCGCCGAGGCGAGATCGTCGGTATCGCGGGCGTGGACGGCAACGGCCAGCGCGAGCTCGGCGAATGCCTCGCCGGCGTCCGCCGTCCGTCGGCGGGAACGGTCAGGCTGCGCGGCGACGACATCACGGGCCGCCCGCCCCTCACGCTCACGGCCCTGGGCGTCGCCCGGATCCCCGAGGACCGCCAGGAGCACGGCCTCGCCCTCGGACTGCGGATCTGGGAGAACCTGCAGCTCGGCCGGAGCGCGAGCCGGCACCTGGTCCGGCGCGGGATCGTGGACACGGCACGGGCCCGACGGACCGCCGCGGAGCTCGCGGCGCGCTTCGACGTCCGGACGGCAGACCTCGAGAGCCCGGCGGGGGTCCTGTCCGGGGGGAACCAGCAGAAGGTGGTCCTCGCGCGCGAGCTGGGCGACGACGCGGACCTCGTGGTGGCGATGAACCCGACGCGCGGCCTCGACATCGCCGCGACGCAGTTCGTGTACGAGCAGTTCGTGGCGGTCCGCACCCGCGGCAGCGGCGTCCTCCTTGTCTCGTTCGACCTCGACGAGCTGCTCGCCCTGTGCGATCGCGTCCTGGTGATGTCCGGGGGCCGGATCATCGGCGAGGTCGCCGCCGCCGGCGCCGACCGGACGCTGATCGGGATGATGATGGGCGGCGAGGCGCAGCACATCCCCGTGGAGATCCCCTGTGACCACGCCCACGTCTGGGCCTGCACCCGCGCCCGCCGTCCCGTCGCGCGCCAGCGAGGCCGCGGCGGCGGCGCGCCGCATGGCCCGGGCGAGCCTCTCCAACGGCCTGGTCATCCTCGCCGGCCTCCTCGTCAGCGCGATGCTCCTCGCGCTCACCGGCGCGGACGTCGCGGCGGCCACGTCGGCGCTGATCGGCGGGTCGATCGGGAGTCCCGAGGCGATCCGGCAGTCGCTCATCCAGGCGGTCCCGATCATGATCGCCGGCCTCGGCGTGAGCTTCGCGTTGCGGGCCGGGCTCGTGAACATCGGGGCCGACGGCCAGCTCTACATCGGCGCGCTGTTCGCCGCGGTCGTCGCGGTCTTCGGCCCGCCTCTGCCGTTCCCCATCGCCCCGATCGTCATGCTCCTCGCCGCGACGCTGGGCGGCTTCCTCTGGGGCGCGCTGCCGGGCTGGATGCGCGCGCGGCTCGGGATGAGCGAGGTCATCACGACCCTGCTCCTCAACTTCGTCGCCTTCTGGCTCGTCAGCTGGGCCGTGCACGACCCGATCAACGATCCGCAGGGCGGCGGCTACCCGTGGACCCCGGAGGTCCCGCTCGCCGCCCGGCTGCCGGTCCTGCGGTTCGCCGGGTTCTTCCTGCCGTCGGGGATCCTCCTCGGCCTCGGGCTCGCGCTGGTGATCTCCTTCGTCCTCCACCGGACACAGTTCGGCTTCGAGATGCGGGTCCTCGGCGACAGCCCGGCCGCCGCGCGGTGGGCCGGCATCAACGTCTCGCGACGGATCATCCTCGCGCTTGCGATCAGCGGCGCGCTTGCCGGGATCGCCGGCGCAGCGGAGCTCGCCGGCAACCAGCTCCGGCTCTCGGACTTCTTCTCCCCCGGGTTCGGCTTCACCGCCCTCGTGGTCGCGCTCGTGGGCCGCGCGACGCCGTCCGGGACGGTCGTGGCCGCGCTCTTCTTCGGCGCGCTCGCCGCGGGCGGGGGTTCCATGGAGCGCGTCGCCGCGGTCCCGGCCTCCACCGGCCTGGTCGTCCAGGGCACGGTCATCGCGATCCTCGTCGCGTCCCGGTCCGCGGCCGTGCGCGACCTCGCGCTCCGCGCGCGTCGCCGGCTCGCCCGGCCCGAGGCGGGGGCCGCCTGATGGACGACATCGTCGCCATCTTCTGGTCGGCGGCCTTCCTCGCGGCGGCCATCCGCCTCTCGATCCCGATCATGCTCGCCGGGATCGGCGAGGCGATCTCGGAGCGGGCGGGGGTCATCAACATCGGCCTCGAGGGGATGATGCTCGCGGGTGCCTTCGGCGCCGTGGTGGGGTCACACGTGACCGGGAACCCGTGGCTCGGCCTGCTGTGCGGCGTCCTCGCCGGGATCCTCATCTCGCTGCCGCACGGCTTCATCTCGATCAACCTCGGCGGCGACCAGATCGTCAGCGGCGTCTCGCTCAACCTCGTCGCGCTGGGCCTCACGACGTTCCTCTTCCGCCAGATGTTCGGGATCACCGACCAGCCGCAGGTGGCCGGCTTCGAGCCCCTCCAGATCCCGTTCCTCTCCACGCTCCCAGTCCTCGGGCCCTCGATCTTCCGGCAGTCCATCCTCGCGTACCTCGCCGTCGCGATCGGCATCGTCCTCTGGCTCGCCCTGTTCCGGACGCGCTGGGGGCTGAGGTGGCGGGCCGCCGGCGACGACCCCGCCGCGCTCGACAGCGTGGGGATCCGCGTCACGCTCACGCGGTGGGGGGCGCTCCTCGTGTGCGCGGGCCTCGCTGGCATGGCCGGGGCGGCGATCTCGCTCGGCCAGCTCTTCACGTTCATCGAGAACATGACCGGCGGCGCCGGCTACGTGGCGCTCGCCCTCGTCATCGTCGCCCGGTGGAGCCCGATCTGGGCGATCGTCGTCGCGGTCGCGTTCGGCGCCGCGGAGGCCGTCGCAGTGCGGATCCAGGCCGGCGGGATCACGCTCATCCCGTACCAGCTCTCGCTCATGCTCCCGTACGTGCTCACGCTCGTCGTGTACGGGCTCGCCGCGCGGACCGGGCGCGCGCCGCGGGCCCTCGGGAAGCCGTTCGTCAAGTAGGGCGAGAGCCCGGCTGCGGCCCTATCTTCCGTGCTCTACCACCATCCAGAAACCCCCCGCCGGCGGAGCCCGGCCGTCTACCCCCAGCGGGAGACGACCACGCGGCGCTCGGTGAAGAACAGGACGGACTCGGAGCGGCCGTGGAGGTCGCCGTATCCGGTCTCCTTCATCCCGCCGAGCGTGGCGTACGCCGCCGTGGCGGCGACGCCCACGTTGATCCCCACGTTCCCGGTCGTCGTCTCGTGCTGGAACTTCCGGGCCGCGGCGCCGCTCGTCGTGAAGAGGATCCCCGTGTGCCCGAACCGCGAGCGGTGGATGAGGCCGAGCGCCTCGTCGAGGTCCTTCGCCCGGATGATGCTCGCGACCGGCCCGAAGACCTCCTCCTGCGCGATCGTCATCTCCGGGGTCACGTCGTCGAGGATCGTGGGGCCCACGAACGCGCCGTCCGGGTAGCCGTCGACCTGCACGTCCCGCCCGTCGAGCACCACCCGCGCGCCCTGCGCGACGGCGGTGTCGATCATCCCGACGATCCGCTTCTGCGCCTTCCGCGTCACGACCGGGCCCGAGGTCCACGGTCTCGTCGAAGCCGTTCCCGAGCTTCATCGCCCGCGCGGCGGGGATGAGCCGCTCGAGGAGCGGCCCGGCGACGTCGCCGACCGGCACGAGCACCGAGCCCGCGAGGCAGCGCTGGCCGGCAGCCCCGAAGAACGACGAGATGATCGCGTTGACCGTGAGGTCGAGGTCGGCGTCGGGCATGACGACGAAGTGGTTCTTCGCGCCGCCGGCCACCTGGCCGCGCTTGCCCAGGGCCGCGGCGTCCGCGTAGAGCTTCGCGCCGACCGGGCTGGAGCCGACGAACGAGAAGCCCTGCGTGAGCGGGTGCTGCATGAGCGCGTCCACCACGTCGTGGCTGCCGTGGACGAGGTTCATGACGCCGGGCGGGAACCCGCACCGGTCGATGAGCTCGAAGACCTTCACCTGGGAGACCGGGACGGTGGAGCTCGGCTTGTTCACGTACGTGTTGCCGCAGGCGACCGCGTACGGCATGTACTCGAGCGGCACCAGCGTGGGGAAGTTGAAGGACGGGACCATGAAGAAGACGCCCATCGGGACGTTCGTGACGGTCAGGTCGATGTTGGGCGAGACCGTGTCGTGCACGTAGCCCTTCATGAGCGACGGGATCCCGCACGCGCACTCGACCTCCTCGATCGCGCGGCGGAGCTCCATGCGCGCGTCCGAGATCGTCTTGCCCATCTCGTGGACGAGGACCCGGGAGAGCTCCTCGAGGTTCTCCTCCATGAGCTGCTTGAGGATGAAGAACGGCCGGGCGCGCTTGACCGGCGGCTCCTTCCGCCAGCTCTCGAACGCCTCCTGGGCGATCCGGACGGCCTCGTCGACCTCCTCGCGCGTGGACATCGGCACGCGGGCGACGACCTCCCCGGTCGCCGGGTCCACGACGTCGCGGATGTCGGTCGAGCGGGACTCGACCCACTTCCCGCCCACGTAGTTGCGGAGCGTGCCGTACGACTCCTGCGGCACGGGCAGGAGCTGGGTCGGCGAGGTCATCGGAGCGCCTCCTCTGGGCGGATGTGGGGCGATTCCGCTCGGCGATCGGGCGGACGCGTCACGTCGGGGGTGGGGGAGCGGGTCCGCGGGCCTACCGGAGGCCGTCTTCGCCCTTCACGTCCTCGAGCGCGAGCCCGCCGAGGCGGAAGTTCGGGCGGCCGCGGTTCGCGCCGGCGAGGATGACGACGGCCTCGTCGGGCTCCGGGGCGTCCGCGATCCGGACGGTGATCGTGTCGTAGTGGGAGCGGACGAAGAGGGCGTCCTTGAAGGCGAGCGGGACGTCGATCTCGGCGCCCATCGCGCCGCGCTTCCCGGTGGAGCTGATCCACGCCTTGCCGCCGCCGACCGCCTCGCGGAGCCGGTCCGCGAGGACCGACGTGAGGAACGCGTGCGTGTGCTCCAGCTCGCCGTTCGTCCCGACGAGGGCGGCCTTCCCGTAGCTCTGGACCGGTCCGCCCATCGCCTCCACGAGCAGCCGGCCGAGCTCCACGCCGAGCTCGCGGCTCGGCTCGACGATCTCGGCGAGGTCGGCCGAGTAGCGCCCGGCGTACGGGTTGCGGACCACCGCCGCCACCGCGACCTTCCGCAGGGGCGGGACGGCGTCGATCCCGGCCTCCCGCACCACGTGCTCGACGACCGTCACGTACTTCCGGACTTCGATCATCGCGGCTGCTCCTCCGTCGGCTGAGAGCCCTGTGCACTCTGTGTGGCACAGACGACAGAGTACACGATGAGGCCGTCGGGTTCCACGGTGCGAGCCCCGGCGGTCGCGCTCAGGCGGC
>CAWJQZ010000013.1:0-74803 GCA_963844945.1 uncultured Chloroflexia bacterium | reverse complement strand
CCTCATCGCCACGAAGGATGCGATGCAGGACCTTCCGGTCATCGGCGACTCTACGGGCGCTTGGTAGACTCGACCCCGTATGGCGACCCAGATCCGGCTCCTGCTCGTCGAGGACGTCCCCCAGGTCGCCCAGTACGTGCGGCAGCTGCTCGACACCCAGTCGCAGATCAAGCTCGTGGACTCGATCTCGGATGGGTCGAAGGTCCTCGAGGAGGCCGAGCGGCTGCGCCCCGACGTCCTGCTCGTGGACGTCCTGCTGCAGGGGAAGGTGAAGGCGCCGCAGCTCATCGACCAGCTCCGCGGGTCGAGCCTGGGGATCCCGCTGGTCGTGCTCACCGTCCCGCAGCAGGTCGTCGCCCGCGACCCCGAGCACGGGATCCACCAGGTCCTCTCGATGCCGTTCAGCGGCTTCGAGCTCGTCAACGTGGTCCAGGCCGCCTATGCGGTGCGCGCGGAGGCGCAGGGCGAGGCGCGGACGCGGACCGTGGCGGTCTACGCGCCGAAGGGCGGAGTGGGGAAGACGACGATCGCGTTCAACCTCGCGGTCGCGATCGCACGGCTCGGGCCCCGGACGGTCCTCGTGGACGGCTGCCTCCAGTTCGGCGACCTGCGGTCGCTCCTCAAGGTCCCGCTCGACGCCCCGTCGATCGTGGACCTCCCCACGGACCGGGTGGGCTCGGACGACCTGGAGGACGTGCTCTGGCGCGACCCGTCGGGGATCGACATCCTCCTCGCGCCGGCGCGCATCGAGATGGCCGAGATGGTGATGGCGCGCGACGTCGACAAGGCGATGTCCATGCTCCGGCGCTCGTACCGCGTCGTCGTCATCGACCTGCCGACCACGATCTCGGACGTCTCGCTGTCGTTCCTCGACGCGTCGGACACGATCCTCTCGATCGTCACGTACGACTCCACGACCCTCCGCAACACCGCCGCCGTCGCGGATGCGTTCCGGGCGATCGGATATCCGGCGAGCAAGATCCGCTACGTCGTGAACCGCGCCGACTCCGCGGGCGGGCTGCCGCCGGAGCAGCTCGAGGCCGCGATCGGCCGCCGTCCGGACTTCGGCGTGGTCTCGGACGGGAAGCTCGTGGTCCAGTCGAACAACGAGGGAGTCCCCTTCGTCCTCACGGCCCCGGACGCGCAGGCAAGCCGCGACCTGGACGCGATGGCGCAGGCGCTGCTCGTGGACGGCCGCGTCCCCGCGACCTCCGGGCAGCGCTGACGATGGCGGACGCCCGGCCGATCGGCGTCTTCGACTCCGGCGTGGGCGGGCTCACCGTCCTGCGCGAGATCGTCCGGCGCCTCCCGCACGAGTCCACCATCTACCTGGGAGACAACGCCCGGACGCCGTACGGCCCGCGCCCCGACGACGAGGTCCGCCGCTTCTCCTTCGAGTGCCTCGACGTGCTCGCCGCGCGGGACGTGAAGGCGATCGTGGTCGCGTGCAACACCGCGTCGTCCGTGGCGCTCTCGGACATCCGGCGCCGGTACGACCTGCCGATCCTGGGCGTGGTCAGGCCCGGTGCGCACTCGGCCGCCCTCGCTTCGCGCAACCGCCGGGTCGGCGTCATCGCCACGCCCGCGACGGTGCGGTCGCACGCGTACTTCAACGCGATCAAGGAGGAGAACGCGGCGGTCGAGGTGTACGAGCACGCGACCCCCGCGCTCGTCCCGCTCGTGGAGGCGGGGCATCTCACGGACGCCGAGGCCCGTGCCGGGGTCGAGGAGGCGCTGGCCCCGTTCGTCGGTCGCCGGGACGCGGAGGGGGAGTTCATCCATCCGCTGCCGGCCGAGGCGCGCATCGACACGCTGCTCCTCGGGTGCACGCACTACCCGCTCCTGCGGCCGCTCATCCAGGAGGCCGCGGGCGACGCGATCGCCATCGTCGACTCGGCGACCTCGACCTCGTGGGCGCTCGCCGAGCTCCTCACGGTCAACGCCCTCGAGGCGCCGGGCACCACGCGCGGGACCGCCGCCGACGCCGGCCGCGCCGGCCACGAGCCGCCCGGCGAGGCGCGATCGTCGGCCGTGCACCTCCAGCTCACCACCGGTGACATCGACGCGTTCCGCACCCTCGCCACGCGCCTCTTCGGCGACGAGTTCGTCGAGGTGCAGGCTGTCGCGGTGGGGGAGGCGGCGTGAGCCCCGCCGCGCGGTCGCGCGGGAGCAGCGCGCGCCTCTTCCGGGCGGGGGTCCTCGTCGGGATCGCCGCGGCCGGCGTGGTCGTCTCGTACGCGGGCCGGCGCGCGCAGCGGGACCCGCAGCGCGGCCTCGTGGACTGGCCGACCGTCCTCACGATCGCCGAGGCGCGCCTGCGGCGAGCTCCCGGAGCGCTCTCGCCCGCCGAGATGCGCGCCGCGGACGCGGCCTGCGCGGAGGCGGTCCGCCGGGTCGCGCCGGCGCTGGAGGCCCATCTCGGGAGCCCGCTGCCGGGGCTCGTCGAGCGCGCCGGGGCGGTGGACCGCGCAGGGTGGGCACAGGCGAACGTCCGGGCGATCGAGCGGATCTTCTCGCGGTTCGAGGACGACCTCCTCGGGCGGCTCCTCCCAGCGGGCGCGAGCCCGTCGCGCGCGGCGGTCGCCTCGGCGAACCGCTGGATCACCACGCGCCAGATCGGCCTCATGCTCGCGTTCATGGGCCAGCGCGTCCTGGGCCAGTACGACATCGCGCTGCTCGCGGCGGAGGAGGACGAGCCGGGCGGCTCCTCTTCGTCGAGGAGAACCTCCGGCGCGTCGCGCGGAGCCTCGGCGTGGACCTGGACGCGTTCCGCACGTACATCGCGCTGCACGAGGCGACCCACGCGTGGGAGTTCGAGGCACACCCGTGGCTGCGGCCGTACCTCGCGTCGCGCGTCGAGGCCCAGATCGACGGCTTCACCCGCGACCTCCGGGGCGCCGGCCGTGAGCGGCTGCGCGAGATCGGGACGTCGCTCCTCTCGGGGAAGCGCCGCCACTGGATCGAGACGATGCTCACCGCGGAGCAGCGCCGGCTCCTCCGCGAGACGCAGGCCGTGATGAGCCTCCTGGAGGGCTTCAGCGACCACGTGATGGCCGAGGTGGGTCGCACGGTCGTGCCCGGCCACGCGACGATCGACGCGAAGTTCCATGGGCGCCGCACGCGCCGCAGCCCCCTGGAGCGCGCGATGCTGCGGATCACGGGCCTCGACATGAAGATGGAGCAGTACCGGTCGGGCGAGGCGTTCGTCGCTGCGATCGTGGCGGCTCGCGGCGCCGATGCCATCGCTCGCCTCTGGTCCGGCCCGGAGGCGCTCCCCCGCGATGGCGAGATCGACGAGCCGGGGCGCTGGATCGCACGCGTCATGGGCCCGGCGCCTCGCCGGGGACGCCGGCTGATGGCCGCCGAGCGGCCCGCGGCCGTCGCGATCTCGCCGATCCTCTCGGCGCGCTATCGGACGCGCGACGTGGCGCGCATCGCGGCGGCCTGGGCGGATGGCCCGGTCGTCTCGGTCTCCTCGGACGGGCGCGCCGACGGGCCGCTCGACGACGTCGAGGTCCTCCTCGCCGGCGCCCTGGGCGCCGAGGCGCTCGACCGGGTGATCGCGCGCGCGCCCCGCCTCCGGTGGATCCATTCCGCGGCCGCGAGCGTCGACCGGGTCGTCGCCGCCGTCGCCGGCCGCCCGGACATCGCGGTGACGAACGCACGGGGCGTCTTCAGCGGTCCCGTCGCCGAGTACGTCGTCATGATGGCGCTCGCCATCGGCCGGCGGCTGCCGGAGCTCCTGCAGCTCCAGGAGGAGCGGACGTGGCAGCCGCTCGAGGGCCGCGAGCTCGCCGAGGCGACGGTCGGGATCGTGGGGATGGGGAGCCTCGGGAGCGAGATCGCCCGCCGGCTCGTCGGGATGGGCAGCCGCGTCGTGGGGACGCGCAGGACGCCCGGCGCCGCCGAGGCGCCGGCCGGCGTCGAGATCGTCGGCGGGCCGGAGGCGCTCCCGGCCCTGCTCGCCGCGGCCGATATCGTCGTCCTCGCGGTCCCGCTGACGCCCGCGACGGTCGGCCTGATCGGCTCGGACGAGCTCGACGCGATGCGCCCGGGGGCATGGCTCGTGAACGTCTCGCGTGCGCGGGTGGTCGACGAGGCCGCCCTCCTCCGCGCGCTGCGGGAGGGGAGGATCGGCGGCGCCGTCCTCGACGCGTTCCGCGAGCAGCCGCTCCCGCCCACGTCCCCCTTCTACGACCTCTCCAACGTCATCATCACGGCGAACACCTCGTGGTCCACGGACCGCGTGCTGGACCGCACGATCGAGCTGTTCTGCGAGAATTTGGTGCGGTTCCGCCGGGGCGAGCCCCTCGTCAACGTGGTGGACCCGGCCGTCGGCTACTGAGGCCGCGGCCCCGGGACGGGCCGCCGAGGACGACCCCGCAGCGAGGGACACATGCAGATCGCGATCGTCGGACTCGCCGGCGCCGGCAAGACGACCGTCTTCAACACGCTCACCCGTGGCCACGTGCAGACCGGCGGCTACGGCGGGATGGAGCTGCACGTCGGCGTCGTGAAGGTCCCCGACCCGCGGCTGGACCGCCTCGCGGAGATCTACCACCCGAAGAAGATCGTCCAGGCGGACGTCACGTACGTGGACCTCCCGGCCCCGCCCCCGTCGTCCGAGGGCCGGGCGGGGACGGACGAGCTCCCGGCGGAGCACCTCGCCCGGCTGCGCGAGGCGGATGCCCTCCTGCACGTCGTCCGCGCCTTCGAGGACCCGGCGTTCCCGCATCCGGACGGCAGCGTGGACCCGTGGCGGGACGTGGAGCGGCTCGAGCTCGAGTTCGCGCTCTCGGACCTGACGATGGCGGAGAAGCGGCTGGAGCGGCTCCACGCGTCGGGGCATCACGGCACGCCGGCGGAGCGCGAGGCGAACGAGCGCGAGGAGATCATCCTGCGCCGCCTCCACGAGGCGCTCGTGGTGGGGCGGCCCATCCGGGACGAGGAGCTCGCGCCCGACGAGGAGAAGGCGATCCGCGGCTTCCGCTTCCTCACGCAGAAGCCCGTCCTCATCCTCGCGAACGTGGGCGAGGCGGACATCCCGCGGATCGACGCGATCGCCGAGGGGATCCGGGCGCGTGTCACGCATCGCCGGACGCTCGTGGACGCGCTCTCGGCCCGGATCGAGATGGAGCTCGGCGACCTGCCGCCCGAGGAGGCCGCCGTCTTCATGGAGGACCTCGGGATCCGCGAGTCCAGCCTGGACCGCGTGATCGAGCTCTCCTACCGCCTCCTCGGCCTCATCAGCTTCCTGACGGCCGGCCCCGACGAGGTGCGCGCCTGGCCGATCCCGGACGGCTCCACGGCCGTCGATGCCGCGGGGGCGATCCACACGGACCTCGCGCGCGGCTTCATCCGCGCGGAGACGGTCGCGTACGAGGACCTCGTCACGCTGGGGTCCACCGCCGAGGCGCGCAAGCACGGGAAGCTGCGGTCGGAGGGGAAGGCGTACCACGTGAAGGACGGCGACGTCCTGGAGATCCTCTTCAGCCGCTGAGTCGCGCCGCGAACTGCGCGATCGGGGCCGGCGACGGCCCCGGGCCGCGCGGGGCAGCCGGGCGCTCCGAGCGGGGACCCCGCGCCGGATGCTCAGTTCAGCCCTGTGCCGGGCTCGAACTCCACGGGGATCGTGATGAAGTCGGGCAGCTCCCCGAGCTCGTCGTCCTCGTCGAGCTCGTCGTCCGCGTCGCGCTCCTCGAGCTCGTCGTCCTGCTCGGGCTCCACGTCTCCGATGAGCCGGTCATCCGCCGGGTCGGCCGAGACCCGCACGGCCGCGACGATCCGGTCGTCGCTCACGAAGACGAACCCGTGCGTCCGCTCCAGCTCCGCCGCGATCGCTTCGATGAGGGTGTCCTCCTCGAAGGTCTCCTCGACGGTCGCGCGCGCTCGCCGCACGAGGTCGAAGAATTCGTCGCGCGACACCTCGGTCTCGCATGCGAGGATGACGTCCGACATGAGGTCGTCATCGCCCTCGTGCAGCTCGTAGAAGTACACGGATCCTCCGTGGTCGGGGGAGCGGTGGAGGCGCCCGATGCCCGTTCGGCAGTATAGGTCCAGCCCGGTCGCGGGCCCGGCGCGACGATGGTGACCGCGGCGCCGCCCGAGGTCATCCACGTCGGATCGGCGTGCCGCGACATCGCGCCCGACGACCCGCGCGGCTGGCGCCTCGGCGGCGGCGTCACGTACAGCGCCCTCACGACCGCCAGGCTCGGGCTCCGGACGGCGGCCGTCGTGGGCGTCGACGACATCGCGCGCCATGCCTCCGAGCTGGACCTCCTGCGCGAGGCCGGGGCGGACCTCCTCGTCGTGCCGCTCAGCGAGGGTCCCATCTACCACAACATCGAGACGCCGCACGGGCGCGTCCAGACGTGCGTCCAGAAGGGCGTCCCGCTCCCGGTCCCCCCGCTGCCCGAGTCGTGGATCGCGTCGCGGGCATGGATGGTCGCCCCGGTCGCGGACGAGATCCACGACGAGTGGATCGAGCCCATCCCCGAGGGGGCCTTCGTCGGCGTCGCCTGGCAGGGCCTCCTCCGGAACCTCGTCGACGGCGAGCGGGTGACGCGCAAGGCCCCCGAGGCGTCCGCGCTCATCCGGCGGTCGGACGTGATCGGGGTCAGCCACCACGATGTCGCGCCCGAGACGCCCCTCAGCGACCTGTGGGCCCTCCTCCGCCCGGGTGCCGTCCTCGCGGTCACCCAGGGGCACGAGGGTGGCCTCCTGCTCACGCTGGGGTCCGACGGGCCGATCCAGACGCTCCGGTGGCGTGCGACCCTGTCGGACCGCGAGGTGGACCCGACCGGGGCGGGCGACACCTTCCTCTCCGCGCTCGTCGCGACGGCGGCGCACCCGAGCATCGGCGGCCGCCAGCGGACACTCCTGGACCTCCGCGTCGCAGCGGCCGCGGGCTCGCTCGTGGTGGAGGACTGGGGGCTCGCCGGCGTGCCGGATCGCGCGCAGGTCATCACCCGGCTCGTGCGCGAGCGCGTCCGCCGGATCTTCGGCCCGGCCCGCGCCGACACCGTCGGGTCCTACGCGCCGCACGAGAAGCCGACCGCCTGACGGAGGGCCGTCCCCGCCCTCCCGCCGAGGACGTGAGCCGCGTCCGCACATGCGAAGACCCCGCCGGGCGATCCAGCGGGGTCTTCGCGTGCCGTGGCATCGGGCCTCGGGCCCGGGGGCCGTCAGATGGTGGGGAAGCCGTGCTCCCCGGTGGGCGTCTCGTCGAGGACCGGCGGGAGCGCCGAGATGTCCTCGCCGGCCGCAGCTTCTCGCGCGAGCTCGTCGAGCTCCGCCTCGAGCTCGTCGAGCTCGCTGCCGCCGCCCATCAGCTTGAGCAGCTTCTCCATGTCGACCTCGTTCTTCCGGAACGTCCCTTCGAGCCTCCCCTGGGCGAGGATCGTGAAGACGTCGCCGACGGGCAGGGCGTGCTGGACGTTGTGCGTGATGAAGATGACGCCGAGGCCCTTGCTCCGGGCGCGGATGACGTGCCGGAGGACGATCGCCGCCTCCTTCACGCCGAGCGCGGAGGTGGGCTCGTCGAGGATCAGCACCTTCGCCCCGAAGTACTCGGCACGGGCGATCGCCAGCGTCTGGCGCTCGCCGCCCGAGAGCGTGCCCACGAGCTGGCCGGTGTCGCGCACCTCGATCCCGATCTCGCGCATCTGATCCATGGCGATCTGGGACGAGTGCTTGAGGTCGAAGGTCTTGAACGGGCCCCAGCCCTTCGTCGGCTCCGAGCCGAGGAAGAAGTTGCGCGTGATGCTCATGAGCGGGAGGACCGACAGGTCCTGGTACACCGTCGCGATCCCGCGGTTGAGTGCATCGCGCGGCGAGCTGAGCTTGACCTCCTCCCCGTTCATCAGGAGCTGGCCCTCGTCGGGGCCGTGCACGCCGGAGAGGATCTTGATCAGGGTGGACTTCCCGGCGCCGTTGTCGCCGAGGAGGCAGTTGACCTCGCCCGGGCGCACCGCGAGGCAGACGTCCTTGAGGGCGATGACGCGCCCGAAGTACTTGCAGACGCCTCGGGCCTCGAGGACCGGCGTGTCCGACCGCGCGGCGGACGCGCGGGCGGCGGGAGCGGGGTTCTCTGTCATCGTCGAGCCTCCGAGGCGCGGCGGCGGGTCCAGTTGTTCACGAGGACGGCGACGAGGAGCATGACGCCGAGGACGACCTGGTACCAGTCGGTGTTGATCCCGGCGAAGACGATGCCCAGCTGCGTGGACCCGAGGGTGAACGCGCCGAACATCGAGCCGAGCGCCGAGCCGTACCCGCCGGTCATCAGGGTCCCGCCGATCGTCGCGGTGATGATCGCCTCGAACTCCTTGTTCTGGCCGCGGAGGACGTCCGCGCTGCCGGCGGAGAAGACCTGGATCATCGCCAGGAGGCACGCGGACGCGGCGGTGGTCATGAAGAGGAGGATCTTCACGCGGGCGACGGGGACGCCGACGTTGCGCGCGGCGACCGCCGAGCCGCCGGTGCCGAAGATCCAGTTGCCGAACTTCGTCCGGAGCAGGACCCACGTCGCGACGATCGCGAGCACGAGCCACCAGAGGATCGAGATCTTGAAGTCGGCCCCCTGTTCGGGCGAGAAGAGGATCCCGCTGAAGAGCCAGGAGATCGGATCGCCCTGGGTCTTGTCGCGGATCCCGCTGATGACCGTGAGGTTCGTCAGGAGGCGTGTGAGGCCGATCGACGCACCTCGCAGGATGAACAGGGTGGCGAGCGTGACGAGGAACGAGGGCAGCCCCGTGCGGTACACGAGGTAGCCGTTCATGGCGCCGACGATGAGCGCGAACGCGAACGCGATGATCACGGCGAGCCAGACCGGCGCGCCGACGTTCACGATCATGTAGCCGAGGACGAGCCCCGACGCGCCGACCATCGAGCCGATCGAGAGATCGAACTCGCCGGCGATCATCAGGAGCGACACGGTGACGCCGAGGATCCCGATCTGGGATGCGATCTCGAGCGTGCCCGCGATGCCCTTCGCGCTCGTGAACCCCTTGCCCCCCGCGATGATCGCGAAGAACGTCCAGACGACGATCGCCCCGATGATCGACCCGAACTCGGGACGGTTGAGGAACTTCCGCCAGATCCCGATCTCGCGGAGTCTGCCCTGGGCAGGGCTCGATGCGGGTGCCGTCATCCTCTCTCCCTCGAGGACCGATGACGAAGGGGCCGGCGGGCGACCGCCGACCCCTTCGTGTTCAGGACCGAGTGAGCGTGGCTCCGGTTACCGGATGCCCTGCTTGCTCAGGTCGATGACCTGCTGGGCGTTGTCCTTCGTGACGAAGCCGGGGCCCGTCATGACGACGCCCGTCGGGCTGGTGCCGTAGAGGCTGTTGAGCGTCGCGAAGACGATCGGCAGATACCCCTGGATGTACTGCTGCTGATCGATCGCGAACTCCATGTTCCCGGCGAGGATGGCCTGGAGGACCTCGGGGCTCAGGTCGAAGGTCGCGAGCTTGGTCTTGCCCGTGAGGCCGAGGGCCTCGATGGCCTTGAGGGTCGGGGTGGAGCCGGTGGGGCCGAGCGCGAGGACGGTGTCGATCGTCGGATCGCCCTGGAGCTTGGCCTGGACGGTCTGCTGCGTACCGGTGGCGTCGGACAGGTTGACGCCCACGACCTCGGTGGAGGTCCCGCCGGCGCCGGTGAACCCGTCGTTGAAGCCCTTGCAGCGGAGGTCGAGGGCCGCGTTGCCCACTTCCTGGTTGATGCAGATGGCCTTCTTGCCGCCCGACTTCGCGAGCCGCTCGCCGCCACCGAAGCCGGCCTCGTACTCGGTCTGGCCGACGTGGGCCTTGATGCCGAGCGTCCTTGTACGTGTCGGAGCCGGAGTTCATCGACCAGACCGGGATGCCGGCGTCGATGCACTTCGTGACGCTCGGGCCGAGGGCCGCGGCGTCAGGCAGCGAGATCACGAGCCCGCTCGGCTTCTTCGCGCACGCGGCGTCGATGAGCTGGGCCATCTTGACCATGTCGAAGGTGTCCGGCGCCGAGTAGTTGACCTTGACGCCCATGTCCTTCGCGGCCTGGTCCACGCCGTTCTTCACGACCGACCAGAACGGGTCGGACGCCTGGCCGTGGCTGACGACCTCGATGTTGATGTTGGCGCGGTCGGCGCTGCCGCCGCCGCCCGCAGCCGCGGACGGGGCGGGCGTGCTGCTCGACGAGCAGGCCGCGACGAGAAGGGCCGCCGACGCGACGCCGATGAGGACCTTGGTGAACTTCACGTGCACTCCTCCTTCGGATCTCTCCCGCGGGCACCCGGCTCCGACGGACTCCTCCGTTCCGGGCGCCCCGGCGGCCTCGGACCACTTCCTCTCCGATGGCCGTATCTCCCAAGGCGCGCAGTGGCGACCTCCCGATCGCGCTGCGTGCCAGGACCAGAGTATGCGCGTCGGCAATGCCCCGGGAAGGGCCGTTGCTCACGGTCGCCCGCCGGTGGCGGCCGCCTTCCTCGGCGTGCGCGCCTCGTGCTGGCGGGCGATGCGCCGAGCCAGCCGCGCGCGGCGCCGGACGAGGCCGGCCTCGGCGATCGGGTCGGGGCGACCGGCGGCGCGCCTGCGCGCGAGGAGGGCGAGCGCCCTGTCCGTCGCGGCGAGGGCCGCGCCGGCATCCCGCTCCGCGTGCTCGCGGATCTTCGCGACCTCCACCCACGCGGCGACGCCGGCGGCGCCCGCCACGGATGCCACCTCCTCCCAGGCCGCCGCGGCCTCCGCGTGGCGCTCGAGGCGCCGCAGGGCGCGCGCACGCGCGGCGAGGACCGTGACGAGGTCGGCGGGCGACGGCGCCTCTCCCGGGGAACGCCCGGGCCCCACCGGCCTGCCGAGCGAGGATCCGGGGAGGAGGTCGCGCGCCGCCCGCGGCGGCCCGCCGATGTCCGCCCGGACCCGTGGCGACCACCAGCGGACATCGCCACCGTCGGCGGAGGCTGCAGCGCGCGCGGCGGGCTCGCCGGAGGCGGCGCGCGCCGCGCGCGCGGCGGAGCGGAGGAGGCGGAGAGGAGGATGTCCGTCGACGGCGGGCGCGGAGCGCAGCGTCGCGAGCGCCCCGTCGAGGCAGGCGAGGGCCTCGTCGTGGCGCCCGTGGAGGCGGAGCATCTCCGCCAGCGAGGCCAGATCGCCGGGGTCGGCGCCGGCCCGCGCGCCGGGATCGGCGAGCGCGACATCCAGGTGCGCGAGGAGGCGACCGAGGGACCGGATGTCCTCCGCGTTATGACGGGCGACGCGCGCGATCGGCGCGGCCGGGCCGCCGCGGAGGAAGTCCAGGTAGAGGGACGGGATCTCCCAGCCCTCGACGTCGTCGTGGCGCACGACGCTCAGCAGGCCCTCCTCGACGGTGCGGAGCCGCGCGCCGCCCAGGCGGTGGCGGAAGAGCCTGCGCACCACCGGGAGCAGGTCGAGGTGGCCGCCGAGGGCGGGCGCGGGGCGGCCGTGGATCCGGTAGCGCGCGACCAGGAGTGGCCAGTCGAACGAGCGGCCGTTGTAGGTCACGAGGACCGGGTCCTCGCCGATCTCGTCCGCGAGGACCCGGAGGAGCGCTCCCTCGTCGGCGTGGTCGGGGAGGAGCAGCTGGACGACGCGGAGTCGGTCGCCGTCCCAGTGGCCGACCCCGACGACCCACGCGACCGTGCCGGTCCCCGTCCCCAGGCCGGTGGTCTCCGTGTCCAGGCAGACGAGCCGGCGATCCGGCGCGGGCTGGCCGGGAAGGCGGTGGAGGCGGACCCGGTCGAGCGGGACGGGGATGGACCCGGCATCGACGCGGACGACCCGGCCGTCGGCTCCCTCGACGACCTCGCCGGCGACGGCGGCGGCCAGTCGCGCGGCGAGGTCCATCCCGGGCGTGGCCGCATGCCCGCGGGGCGGGGCGGCTTCCCGCGTGGCACGGAACGACGCGAGTCGCCGGCCGAGGGTGACGCCGGGGATCGCGGCCGCCAGGCCGGCGGCGCGCGCGGCGGCGCCGGACTCCGCGAGCGCGTCGGCTGCGCCGGGACCGTTCCGATCGGCCGCGAGCGGGACCTCCGCCATGGTCAGGCCGCGCGCCGCCCGCGGGCGGGGATGCGCGCGCCGAGGTGCGCGAGGAGGCGCAGGGCGAGCGCGCGCGGGTCCGCGTCGGCCGGGCCGTACTCGAGACGCGGCCCGGTGCATGCCGGGCACCCGGCGTCGCAGGGGCACCCGGCGATGAGCTGCGCGGCGCCGTGGAGCAGCTCGGCGTGCAGTGAGTGGAGGCGCTCGGCGAGGCCCACTCCGCCCGGGACGGGCTCGTACAGGTGGATCGCCGGCGCGTCCGCATGAGGGGCACGGACCTGGGTGACGAGCCCGAGGTCCCGCGGGTCCACCATGAGGAGCACCGATGCGACCGCCTGCATCGCCCGGCCCGTCCCGAGGAGGGCCACGTCGAGCTCGTCGCGCCGCCAGGCGTCGACCCCCTCCACCGTGACCCAGTACGCGGTGGTCTGGAGCTCGATCTCGGGGAGGAAGATGCGGCCCCAGCCGATGTTCTCGTTGGTGCCGAACTTCAGCTTCTTGTAGATGGTCGCGAGGCTCGCGACCATCACCTCGCCGTGGACGGCGCGCCCGCCCGGCACGGCTCCCTCCGCGAAGACGTCGAGCGGCTTGAGGGTCACGGCGAGGTCCGCCTGCGTGTAGTGGTCGACGTCGACGCGCCGGACGTACGCCTTCCGCTCGTCCCAGTCGAGCCGGTCCACGTGGAACTGCACCGACTCGTGGAGGTAGATCGCGTCCTCGTGGACGAGGGTGCGGGCGGCGAAGAGGTCCACCTCCCCGATGACCCGCGGCGCATCACCGGTCGTGTCGATGATCACGACGTTCTCCTCCGCCGCGCTCCGGAGCGAGACGGCAGAGGCGGGGAAGTTCTCGCTCGCCCAGTACCAGCGACCGTCCGCCGCCTCGCGGACGTGGCCGTCCTCGGCGAGGAACGCGAGCAGGTCGTCCGCGGGCTCCGGACCGAAGCGCTCGCCCGGCTCGAACGGGAGCTCGAAGGCCGCGGCCTTCAGGTGGGCGAGGAGGACGTGGAGGTTGTCCGGGTCCAGCCGGGCCTCCTCCGGATCCCCGTCGAGGACGAACTCGGGGTGCGAGAGGACGTAGCGGTCCACGGCGGAGCCGGACGCGACGAGGACCCCGACGGAGGTCCCCTGTCGGCGGCCCGCACGGCCGACCTGCTGGCGCGTGGCGGCGATGGAGCCCGGGTATCCGGCGAGCACGGCCACGTCGAGCCCGCCGATGTCCACGCCGAGCTCCAGGGCGTTCGTCGCCACCACCCCGAGGACGTCGCCGTCCCGCAGGCCTCGCTCGATCGCGCGGCGCTCCGTGGGCAGGTACCCGCCGCGGTAGCCGCGGACGCGCCGCGCTGGCCCGGGCAGGTCGCCGTCGCCGGGACGCAGGCCCTCGCGGACGGCGGTGAGGAGGATCTCGACGGAGGTGCGGGAGCGGCCGAAGACGATCGTCTGGCGGCCGGCGCGGAGGAAGGGGAGCGCCCAGCGCGACGCGAGCGAGAGCGCCGAGCCGCGGGCGCCGGTCGCGGCGTCGAGGAGCGGGGGCTCGACGAAGATCACGTGTCGGTCGCCGGCGGGCGAGCCGTCGCGGTCGACGAGGTCCGGCTCGCGCCCGGTGAGCGCGGCCGCGAGCGCGACGGGGTTCGCGATCGTGGCCGAGCAGCAGACGATGACCGGGTGCGATCCGTAGTGGGCGCAGACGCGCAGGAGGCGGCGGAGGACGTTGGCCACGTGGCTGCCGAAGACGCCACGGTAGGAGTGCAGCTCGTCCACCACGATGTAGCGGAGCTGCTCGAAGAGCCGGTACCACTTGGTGTGGTGAGGGAGGATCGCCGCGTGGAGCATGTCCGGGTTGGTCACGACGACCTGCCCGGCGGTGCGTGTGACCGATCGGATCGGCGCCGGCGTGTCGCCATCGTATGTGGCGGCCTGGACATCGAGCTCGGCCGCCGTCGCGAGGGTGCGCAGGGCCGCCACCTGGTCCTGCCCGAGCGCCTTGGTGGGGAAGAGGAAGAGCGCGCGCGCGGCCGGGTCCTCGGCGAGCGCCTGGAGGACGGGGATCTCGTAGCAGAGGCTCTTGCCCGACGCGGTGGAGGTGACGACGACGACGTCGCGCCCGGCACGGATCCGTTCGAGGGCGTCGGCCTGGTGCGCATAGAGCCGCTCGATGCCGGAGGCGCGAAGGCCGCCGGCGATGCGCGGGTCCAGCCATGCCGGGAACGGCTCCGTCACGGCCTCGCGTGCGGGGATGTGGCGGTGATGGACGATCCCGCGGGCGAGCGACGGCTCCTCGAGGATGCCGGCGAGGACCGACTCCGTGGCGGCGGGTGCGTAGCGTCGCATCGGGAGCTCCATTTGGAACGAGTGTGCGATATGCGGCAGCATAGCAGCGCGCGCAAGCCACGCGTCGTCGCCCGCGGTTGACGGGGCGCCGGGCGCCCGCCTAGGCTCGGCGCATGATCCGCGAGCACAGACGTCCCCGGGAGGGCGCCGCCGCTCCGGCGCAGCGAGACCAGGGGCAGCCCGCCGCACCGCGTGATGCGGTGCCTGCGGCACCGGGCGTCGCCGAGCCGGCGGCCGCCGCGACGCCGGCGCAGCTGCCGGCGCTCCCGCTCGCCGGCCTGACGCGACGCCGGCTCGCCTGGATCCTTGCCGCGGCGGTCGCCGTCTGGATCCTCTTCACGTTCGCGCGGCAGGTGAGCGAGGCGGCCGATGCGACCGCCCGAGCCGAGCGCGCGCGGGCCGCCAACACGACGCTCCTGGCCGAGCTCGACCGGCTGCGTGCCGAGCTCGCCTTCATCCAGCGCCCGGAGTACGTCGCCCTCGAGGCGCGTGCGTACGGCGTCGGCGGGAGGGGCGAGCGCCAGTTCACGCTCGCGGCCGGCGCGCCCACGCTTCCGCCGGACGCGCCCGGTTCCGCGACCCAGCGGGTGGGATACCGCGAGGAGACGCGGACGCCGCTCGACGCCTGGATCACGCTGCTGTTCGATCCCGGCTCCGGCGGCTGACCGGCGGCGATGCGAGCCTCGCCGGCCGGGCGCCCGCTCAGGTCCGTCGCAGGCACCCTGGCCGCGCTCGGCCTCCTTCCCGTCATGGTCGCGGCGGGCCTCGCGGGCTGCGGCTCCGGCACGCCGCCGGCGACGGCCGCGCCGACGAGGGCGCCCAGCGCGGCTGTCGGGCCCGTCGCGTCCGCGACGCCCGTCGCGGAGGCGACCACCCGACCCGCGGCCGCGACGACGCCCCATCCAGCCGCGACGGCGGCCGCCGGCTCCGCCACGTGCGATCTCCCGCCGCTGGCGTTCCGCGCGGCGCAGGTGCTGCTCGTGGGGATCCCCGGCACCTCCGTGGAAGAGGGCGGGGACGAGGTCGCCGCCGCGGGCGTGGGCGGGATCCTCCTGTTCCGGTCGAACCTGGTGGACGCCGACCAGGTGGCCGCTCTCACGGCCGGCCTCCAGGCCTCCGCCGAGGTGCCCCTCGCCATCGCGACGGACGAGGAGCCGGGCCGGATCGGCCGCCTCGCGGCGGCGGGGATCATCCCGGCGACGCCGAGCGCGCGGGAGCTCGGGAAGGGACCGGCCGTCTCGATCCGCGCCGCCGCGCTGAAGATCGGCCGTGCGATGGCGAGGCTCGGGTTCACCGTGGACCTCGCCCCGGTCCTGGACGTGACGGGCGCGGCGGCCGGTGGCGTGATCGGCGATCGCTCATTCGGGTCCGACCCGGCCGTCGTCGCGCGCGCCGGCGTCGCCTTCGCCGAAGGCCTCGCCGCTGCGGGAGTCGCCGCGGTCGGCAAGCACTTCCCGGGTCACGGTGAGACGACGGCGGACTCGCACACCTCGCTGCCCGTCGTGCCCGCATCGCTCGCGACCCTGCGGAGGCGCGCGCTGCCGCCCTTCGCGGCGGCGGTCGACGCGGGGATCCCGGCGATCATGGTCGGCCACCTGCGCGTGGACGCGATCGACCCTTCGCGCGCGGCGTCCGTCTCGCCGAAGGTCATCCAGGTCCTGCGCAGGGATCTCGGCTTCACCGGCCTCGTCATGACCGACGACACGTACATGCGCGGCCTCACGGAGCGCTGGGACGTGCCCGAGGCGGTCGTGCTCGCCCTCCGCGCCGGCGCGGACATGACGATCCTGTCGGTGCCCTACCGGGTGGACGAGGTGAAGAGGGCGATCGTCGACGCGGTGGGCGCGGGCCGTCTCGCGGAGTCGCGTCTCGACGAGGCGTTCCTCCGCGTGGAGCGGTTCAAGGGCGTGGACCGCTGGGCGGCGTGCGAGGCCGCGCCCTGACCGCTCCGCGCGGGCCGCGCACGGCGGCGCCCGATGGCGCCCGGCGCGTCAGCCCTGTCCGGAGGAGCCGCCTCCGCCGGCATCGCCCTTGAGGAGGATCCAGAAGCTGTAGACGAGCACGACCATGAAGGCCGTCATCGCCACGCCCGGGATGAACCCGAGGGCGTCCGCGATCTGCGGCTGGAGCGCGATGACGGCGAGGATCGCGGTCCCGATGAGCTGGCCCACCACGATCATCCCCGTCGAGAGACGGCGACCGGCGGCGTTGATCTGCTCGAGCTGCTTGCCGAGGTCGGACGTGTCGATCTCGACGACGAGCTTCCCCTTCCCGAACTGGTCCACCCAGCTCCACGCCGCGGCCTCGAGCGTCGGCGCGCGCCGGAGGAGCTCCTTGCCGACCTCGACCGCCTTGTCCGTCGCGTACTTCTTGATGGTGTCCATGTTGAGCTGGGCGAGGATCGAATCGCGGGCCTCGGCGATCGCCGCGTCGGCGATGTCGATGTGCGGGGCGAGGATCGCCGCCGTCTCCGTCGCCTGGATGATCGCCTTGATCGCCATCGTGAGGTTCGTGTCGAGGCGCAGGCCGCTCGCGTACACCGTGGAGAGCATCGACGAGAGGCCGGTCGCGATGTCCGCGTTCGCACCGTACTGGAGGAACTGGCGGAGCTGACGGTCCATCGCCGTCCGGAAGGCCTTCTCGTTGAACGCCGGCGTCTTGCGGCTGAGGCGGATGACCACCGTCGCCACGCTGTCGAAGTCGTACGACTTCAGCGAGTAGATGAGGTCGAGCAGGTCGGTGCGCTGCTGCTGGTCGAGCTCGCCGACGAGCCCGCAGTCGATGAACACGATGCGCCCCGTCTCCGGGACGACGAAGAGGTTCCCCGGGTGCGGGTCGCCGTGGAAGAAGCCGTCGATGAGGACCTGCTTGATCAGCGCGCGGATGAACGCGACCCCCAGCTCCTGGCGGTCGAGTCCCGCCGCCTCGAGCTTCGCGACGTCGCTGATCTTGATGCCCTTGATGAACTCCTGGGTCAGCAGCCGCTCGCCGCTGAGGTCGAGGTACATGTCCGGGACGCCGACGTTGGGGAACTTCGCCATCCCCTCCTGGAGCCGGCGGGCGTTGTACGCCTCGGTGCGGTAGTCCAGCTCGCGGAGGACGCCCGCGGCGAACTCGGTCACGATCCCGTTGAGGTCGACGGCGCGCGCGAAGGCGAAGCGCCTCTCGGCGAACTTGGAGAGCTCCTGCATGACGCCGAGGTCGGCCTTCGTCTTCGCGACGATATCCGGCCGCTGCACCTTCACGGCGGCCGCGGTCCCGTCGTGGAGCGTGGCCCGATGCACCTGGGCCGTGGACGCGGCGGCGAACGGCTCGTGGTCGATCGAGGCGAACGCCACGTCGGGTGCCATCCCGAGCTGCTTCGTGATGATCAGGCTCGCTTCCGCCCACGGGAACGGCTTCACGTCGCTCTGGAGGCGCGCGAGCTCGTCCGCCCATTCCTGCGGGAGCGAGGCGCCCTGGCTCGCCGCCATCTGGCCGATCTTCACGTACGTCGGGCCGAGCTGCTGGAGCATGACACCCACCTTCTCGGGGGTGCTCATCCCTGCGATCGGATCGCTGACGCCCAGGAGGTACTTCTCGGAGTTGAGGCGGATGATCCGGAACGGGGTCTGGTCGACGGCGATCTCCACGCCGAACTTGATCAGCGTGTCGTAGACCTGCTGCATCCGGAGGTTCTCGAGGATCGCGTTGCGGCGCGGGGTGGGGAGCGCGTCGAGCACGCCCCAGAGGCCGGCGCGCGTCTGGTCCGGCGACAGCGAGGGCCGGGTCAGGCCCAGGAGCGCGCTCAGGACGGACCCGATGACCTGGACGATCGCGGCGGCGACGAGGAGCCAGACGACCCAGGGGCTGGCGAGCTGCGTGTTGAGCGGGGTGATCGCGCCGGTGACGTAGAGGACGATCGCCGTGACGACGATCGAGAACAGCCCCATCGACCAGATGATCAGCCGGCCGGTGAGGGCGACGATGACCGGCCGCAGGATCATGTTGCCGAGCGTCAGGCCGAGGCCCGAGAGGAGCAGGTAGTAGAGCTTGCCGTTGTCGACCTGCGCGATCGGGACCTTGTTGGTGCCGAACGGGAAGGGGTCGGCGACCGTGATGAAGCCGAGGATGATGATCGCGGCGGAGATCGCGGCAGAGTCGACGACGACCTGCAGGATGAAGCGACGGGCGCTCCGGATCAACGCCTTGTTCCGATCGTTCATCCGACCCCTCCTCGCGGCGCCGGCGCTCTGGCCCGCCGTGCCACATCACCGATCCTCGCGGTCACCGCAGCGTAGCGTGCCGGTGGTGGCATCGTGGCGTCATCCCTCACGACGGATGACGCGGCTGCGGAGCGCCGGGACCGTCCGCGCACCCGCGTCGCCGGAGTCGGACCGCGCGCCGGACCGGTGCTAAAATGCGCGGCGCCAGTGGCGGAGTAGCTCAGTGGTAGAGCAGGGGACTCATAAGCCCTTGGTCGGTGGTTCAAATCCGCCCTCCGCTACCACCCCCTCTTCCCATCCCGACGACCCGACCCGCGTCGCGGCGTGACGGCCACGCGCCGGCGATCGGGGCCCGCGACGGCCCGGGGCCTCGCGTCGAGCGGATCGGTCCCGGTCCGCCATCCGCCGGGCCGCGCCGCGCGTATCGTCGAGTGGACGGGGAGCGACCCGATCGCCACCCCGTCGTCGCGTCCGCAGGCGCCCCGGAGGGGGCTTCCCGCGAGCGACGGTATACTCGTCCGACCGTACGGCGTCCCCGCGCCGGACCGCTCTCGCGGAGGCACTGTTGAACCCGAAGCTCTTCCGGAACGGCATCGTCATGCTGATCCTCGTGGTCGGCACGGTGGCGCTGCTGTACACGTGGCTGCTGCAGACGCCGCAGGACACCTCGAAGTCGTACTCGTTCATGCTCCAGCAGGTGTCCCAGGGCCAGGTCGCGAAGGTCGTGCAGACCGGGACGACCCTGCAGGTCACCACGAACGACACCCCGCCCCAGACCTACACCACCGAGGTCGCGAGCGCCTTCACGGACGTGCTCGGCGACATGACCAAGGCCGCGATCGCGGGCGGCCAGGACATCGCGAAGATCGACTACCGAGCGGAGCAGGAGCCGCAGACGGGCCAGTGGCTCGGGCTGCTCATCAGCGCCCTCCTCCCGGTGCTGCTGATCGGCGGCTTCATCTTCTTCATGATGCGGCAGGCCCAGGGCACCAACAACCAGGCGATGAGCTTCGGCAAGAGCCGCGCCCGGATGTTCCTCGGCAACAAGCAGGTCGTGACCTTCAACGACGTCGCGGGCGTCGACGAGGCGAAGACCGAGCTGCAGGAGGTCGTCGAGTTCCTCAAGTTCCCCGAGAAGTTCAACACGCTCGGGGCGCGGATCCCGCGCGGCGTCCTCCTCGTGGGGCCGCCCGGCACCGGCAAGACGCTCATGGCGCGCGCCGTGGCCGGCGAGGCCGGCGTCCCGTTCTTCAGCATCTCGGGCTCCGAGTTCGTCGAGATGTTCGTGGGCGTCGGCGCGAGCCGCGTCCGCGACCTGTTCGACCAGGCGAAGCGCAACAGCCCGTGCATCGTGTTCGTGGACGAGATCGACGCGGTCGGCCGCCAGCGCGGCGCCGGCCTCGGCGGGTCGCACGACGAGCGCGAGCAGACCCTGAACCAGATCCTCGTCGAGATGGACGGGTTCGACACGAACACGAACGTGATCGTCGTCGCCGCCACCAACCGCCCCGACGTCCTCGATCCGGCGCTCCTCCGCCCGGGCCGGTTCGACCGCCAGGTCATCCTCGACCGCCCGGACATGAAGGGCCGCACCGAGATCCTCAAGGTCCACACCAAGGGCAAGCCGCTCGACCGGGGGATCGACGTCGCCGAGATCGCGCGCCAGTCGCCGGGCTTCTCCGGCGCGGACCTCGCGAACCTCGTGAACGAGTCGGCCATCCTCGCCGCCCGGCGGAACAAGAAGGTCATCGGGATGTCCGAGTTCCAGGAGGCCCTGGAGCGGATCATCGCCGGCCCGGAGCGCAAGAGCCGGGTGATCTCGGACGCCGAGAAGCTCGTGATCGCCTACCACGAGGGCGGCCACGCGGTCGTCCAGCGGATCCTCCCCAAGTGCGACCCGGTCGCGAAGGTGACGATCATCAGCCGCGGCATGGCCCTCGGCTACACCATGGCGCTCCCCACGGAGGACCGGTACCTCCAGAGCAAGACGGAGTTCGAGGACAAGATCGCCGGCCTGCTCGGCGGGAACGTCTCCGAGCGCCTCATCTTCGGGGACACCACGACGGGCGCCGCGAACGACATCGAGAAGGCCACCGACCTCGCCCGGCGGATGGTCACCGAGTTCGGCATGAGCGACAGGCTCGGCCCGCTCTCCTTCGGGAAGCGCGACGAGCTCGTCTTCCTGGGCCGCGAGATCGGCGAGCAGCGCAACTACTCGGACGACGTCGCGAAGCAGATCGACGAGGAGGTCCGCCGGATCGTCGACACCGCCTACGCCCGGGCACAGGAGGTCCTCGTCACGCACAAGGACCGCCTCGTGGCCCTCGCGGAGAAGCTCGTGGCCGAGGAGACGGTGGACGCCGAGGAGTTCGAGAAGCTCTTCGCCGACCTCCCTCCGAAGGAGGACCTCCACGGCGGCGTGCCGCGCCTGGTCGGCCACCCGGAGCCCCCCACGACCCCGCCGACGGCGCCGGCCGGCACCCCGGCCCCCAACCCGAGCCCCAGCCCGGCGTAGCGCCGGCACGCAGCCAGACACCGACGACCCCCGGCGGGATCCCGCCGGGGGTCGTCGCTTGCCACCACCGCCGGCGTGGAGTCGGCGCTGGACCGTAGAATCGCGAGACGCGCGGCGCAGCCGCCGCGACCCCGGAGGACCCGATGACGGCGGAACCGACCAGCCTGGACGCGTATCTCGACCAGCACCGCGAGCGGCGACTCGCCGCCTACCTGGACTTCCTCCGGATCCCGAGCATCTCCGGGATCCCCGACCACGCCTCCGACTGCCGCCGTGCCGCCGAGTTCCTGGCGGACCAGCTGCGGAGCGCGGGCGGCGAGAACGTCGAGGTCTGCGAGACCGGCGGCCACCCCATCGTCTACGCGGACTGGCTGCACGCGGAGGGCGCGCCGACCGTCGTCGTGTACGGCCACTACGACGTCCAGCCGGTCGACCCGATCGGCGAGTGGGAGACGGCCCCGTTCGAGCCGTTCCTCGCCGACGGGCGCGTGGTGGGGCGGGGCTCCGCGGACGACAAGGGCCAGGTCATGCTCCACGTCCGGTCCCTCGAGGCGCAGCTCGCGACGCGCGGCTCCCTGCCGGTGAACGTGAGGTACGTCTTCGAGGGCGAGGAGGAGTCGAGCTCCACCCACCTCGACGCGTGGCTCGAGGGGAACCGCGAGCGACTGACGGCCGACCTCGCCGTCATCTCGGATACCGGGTTCTTCGACGGGAACCTGCCGGCGATCACGATCGCGCTCCGGGGCGTGACCGCGCTCGAGGTCCACGTCCACGGCGCGCCGCGCGACCTCCACTCCGGCGGCTTCGGCGGCGCCGTGAACAACCCGCTCAACGCCCTGTGCGAGATCGTCGCGGCGCTGAAGGGCCCGGACGGCCGGGTCCGCGTCCCCGGCTTCTACGACGACGTGGTGCCGCTCACGGACGAGGACCGCGCCGCCTTCGCAGCGCTTCCGTTCGACGAGGAGGCCTATCGGGTCGCGACGGGCGTGCCGGCCCTGTACGGCGAGGTGGGCTACACGACCCTCGAGCGACGCGGCGCACGGCCCACGCTCGACCTCAACGGCATCTGGGGCGGCTTCCAGGGCGCGGGCGGGAAGACGATCATCCCCGCGTCCGCGCACGCCAAGATCACGTGCCGGATCGTCGCGGACCAGGACCCCGACCGGATCGTCGACCTCGTCCGCGCGTACATCGAGGAGGTCGCCCCGCCCGGCGTCACGGTGGTCGTGGACGCGATCGGTGGCGGCCGACCGTCGCTGACGCCGATCGACCACCCCGCGACGCGGGCTGCCGCGCGCGCCATCGAGCGCACCTTCGGCGTCGCTCCGCTCTACATCCGCGAGGGCGGGTCGGTGCCGATCTGCGCCTCGTTCGAGACGATCCTGGGCCTCCCGGTGGTGCTGCTCGGCTTCACCAACGACGACGACCGGGCGCATGCGCCCAACGAGTCGATGATCCTGGCGAACGCCGAGACCGGGATCCGCACGGTGGCCGCCTACTGGGAGGAGCTCGCCGCGACGGGCGTCGCGGGGCTGCATCCCGAGGGCTGAGACGCCCTCGCCGCCCCCGTGGGGGCGGTGCTAGCATGGCCTCCCGTCGAGCGGAAGGAGTGCGAACGTGACGAGCGAGCCCGGCACGCAGGGCGGCCTCTCGGGGCGCACCTGGAGGCTGGAGACCGACGGTGGATCCCTGGCGCCGCGCTCCGCGCTCCAGGTCCTGCTGGACCTGTCCGACCGCGTCTCGACCGGCAAGGTCGGCGAGTACCAGCCGATCCCCCTGGGGTTCACGCCGCTCGACAAGACGATCGGCGCCGGGCTCCGTCCCGGCGAGCTCCTGCTGATCGGCGGCGCGCAGGGGACCGGCAAGACGACGATGGCGCTCCAGATGGCGCGGAACGTCGCGATGTCGGGACAGGCGAACGTCCTGTACGTCTGCTTCGAGCACGAGGAGCAGTACCTCCTCAACCGGCTCATCGCGCTGGAGTCCGCGCTCGCCCACCTGCCGCAGAAGACGGGGGCGATCCGCATCCAGGACGTGCGCGCCGAGATCCTCGGGTCGTGGATGTCCGAGGGCGGTGGCGGGCCCGAGCTCGCCGAGAACCCGCGCCTGCGGCCCAGCCTCGACCGCATCGGCCGGTATGGCCAGAACCTCTACCTGATGCGTGGCTCGCAGACCTCCAGCACGATCGACAACATGCGCACGCTCGTCCGGCGACACAGGGAGCTCTCGGGCGACCGGCAGCTGATGCTCTTCGTGGACTACCTGCAGAAGGTCCCGCAGATCCCGGAGCCCCAGACCGAGTCGGAGAAGGTCACGTTCTCCGTGAACGGCCTCAAGGACATCGCCCTGTCCGAGGAGGTCGCCGTCGTCGCGATCGTCGCCGCGGACAAGGAGGGCCTCAAGGCCCAGCGCCTGCGCAACTTCCACCTGCGCGGGTCGTCGGCGATCAACTACGAGGCCGACATCATCCTGATCCTCAACGAGAAGTACAACATCGTCGCGAAGGTGAACATCGAGTTCAACCCGTACCAGGCGCAGCGGTTCCGCGACTGGGTGGTCGTGACGGTCGAGAAGAACCGCGGCGGCCAGGACAACGTCGACCTCGAGTTCGAGAAGCACTTCGAGTACAGCTGCTTCGACCCCAACGGGCGCGTCGTGCAGGAGAAGCTCATCGAGGAGCGCCTCTACAACGACTAGCGGCCGGCCGGTCGATCCGCGGTCCTCCCGATGGCAGGCAGCCGGCATCCGCTCGCCGGCGGACGGCGGTCGCGGACCTTCGTGCGGCGCGTGGCGAACCCCCTCGTGATGCGACTCGGCCTCGCCGGCGGCCGGCGGTCGCTGTGGGGCGTGATGGTCGTGCCGGGCCGGTCGTCCGGCAGGGTCCGGCGCACCCCGGTGGTGCCGCACATGGTCGGTGACATCGTCCTGATCCCGCTCAGCTTCGGGCCGGACGTGCACTGGGTCGGGAACGTGGTCGCCGCGGGAGGGGGCACGCTGCGCTATCGCGGTCGCGACTGGCTGCTCGCCGATCCGCGCCTCGTCGCCTTCGGCAGCGCCGAGGCGCGCCTGCCCGAGCGGCTCGCCCGGTCGTACGAGCGGATGCGCGTGGACGCGTTCCTGGAGCTGCGGGTGGACGCGGGCTGGTAGGGGCCCCGGCACCGCCGCGCCGCGTTCACGGGCGTGTCGCGGTGCCGTATCGTGCGCCCATGAGCAGCTCGCCCCACGTCGCCGCCTTCCCCCGCGAGGTCGAGATCGTCGTCGAGATCCCCCGCGGCAGCCGCAACAAGTACGAGTACGACGAGGAGACGCACGTCTACCGGCTGGACCGCGTCCTCTCCTCGGCGGTCTTCTACAACTTCGACTACGGGTTCATCAGCGGGACGCGCGCCCTCGACGGCGACCACACGGACGCGCTGCTGATCATCGACGAGCCCACCTTCACCGGCTGCCGCGTCTGGGCGCGGCCCATCGGCGGCCTCGAGATGGCCGACGAGAAGGGGTTCGACTTCAAGGTCCTCTGCGTCGCGCTCGCCGATCCGCACCAGGCGCACATCGAGCGCCTCGAGCAGGTCCGGCCGCATCGCCTCGTGGAGATCGAGAACTTCTTCGCGACGTACAAGCTCCTCGAGAAGAAGGAGACCGAGATCGTCGGCTGGCGCGACGCCGACCGCGCGCTCGAGGTCCTCGCGGCGGACCGCGTCGCGTGGGAGCGGGAGGTCGCGGCAGCGCGCGAGGCCTCGGAGGCGGACGAAGACGGCCGTGCCTGATCCCGGTCCGCGACCGGCCGGCGTCGCCGGCGGCGCCCGGCCGGCCCTCCGGCCCGCGCGGCGCGTCGTCGGTCGGCCTGGGCGCACGGCCGGTCCCCGCGGGCCCGCGAGCGGCCGCCGGACCGCGAGCATCGCCTCTTCATCGCCGTCCCCGTGCCCGAGGACGTCCGTGCCGGCGCCGCTCGCCTGATGGCTGCGGCCGCGCCGGCCGCCGAGCGCGACGGCATGCGGGGGGTGCGCTGGGTCGGCGAGGATGCGTTCCACCTGACGCTCCGCTTCCTCGGGGCCACGCCGACGGACCGGGTCGCCGCGGCAGCCGAGGCGGTCGCGGAGGCGGCGCACGCGTCGCGCGCGTTCCCGGTCTCCGTGGGTCGCAGCGGCGCCTTCCCGCGCGCGGCGGCCCCCCGCACCCTCTGGCTCGCGGTCGAGGAGGGAGGGGAGGCGCTGACGGCGCTGGCCGCGTCGGTGGAACGCGCCCTGGTCGCGCGCGGCTGGCCGGCCGACGATCGGCCGTTCCGCGCGCACCTCACGCTCGGCCGGTGCGAGGACCCGGTCGCCGGCGGTCGCGCGGCGGAGGCCCTGGCGGCTGCCTCGGCGCGTTTCCGCGCGACCTGGCGCGTCGAGACCCTCGTGCTGTTCGAGAGCCACCTCGGTCGCGGGCCCGCCCGATACGCGGTCGTCGCGGAGCACCCGCTCGGCGGCTGACGATGCCGGGAACGCGGGCCGGGCCGGGCCGTGCGGGGCCGGCCTTGCGCGCGAGGGCGCGCGTGGGCGACACTTCTCGGACCGCGCGGAGCGCCGCGTCGGCGGCTCGTGCCGCCGGCGCCGGTCCGCGTCGGCCCGCCGCGGCAGCCCGCCGCGTCGTCCCGGATCCGATATGCGCGACGGACGCATCGACGTCGAGGAGAGAGGCCCCATGAGCGACAGGACGAAGTTCATCCTCGACGAGGATCGGATCCCGCGGGCCTGGTACAACATCGTCGCGGACCTGCCCGTGCCGCCCCACCCGGTCCTCCACCCGGGGACGGGCCAGCCGATCGGCCCCGCCGATCTCGCGCCCCTCTTCCCGATGGCGCTCATCGCGCAGGAGGTCTCGGCCGAGCGGGAGATCGAGATCCCGGAGCCGGTCCGCGACGCGTACAAGCTGTACCGCCCCAGCCCGCTCTACCGCGCGCATCGCCTCGAGAAGGCCCTCGGCACCCCCGCGCACATCTACTACAAGTACGAGGGCGTCAGCCCCGGCGGGAGCCACAAGCCGAACACGGCGATCGCCCAGGCCTTCTACAACAAGGAGGCGGGCGTCAAGCGCCTCGCGACCGAGACCGGCGCCGGCCAGTGGGGGACGAGCCTCGCGATCGCCGGAGCCCTCTTCGGGCTCGAGGTGAAGGTCTACATGGTCCGCGCGAGCTACGACCAGAAGCCGTATCGCCGGATGCTCATGGAGACCTACGGCGCCTCGGTCGTCGCCAGCCCGAGCGACACGACCGGCTACGGGCGGATGATGCTCGAGGAGCACCCGGACTCGCCCGGGTCGCTGGGCATCGCGATCTCCGAGGCGGTCGAGGACGCCGCCACGCGCGACGACACGAAGTACTCGCTGGGCTCGGTGCTCAACCACGTCCTCCTGCATCAGTCCGTCATCGGCCTCGAGACGATCGAGCAGATGGCGCTCGCCGGCGAGGAGCCGGACGTCGTCATCGCGTGCGCCGGCGGTGGCTCGAACTTCGCCGGGATGGCGTTCCCGTGGCTCGGCCGCCAGCTCCGCGGTGAGGGCGCCTACCGCGTCATCGCGGTGGAGCCCGAGGCCGCCCCCAGCCTCACCAAGGGCGTGTACGAGTACGACTTCGGCGACACCGCGCGCCTGACCCCGCTCGTCAAGATGCACACGCTGGGCCACGACTTCATCCCGGAGCCCATCCACGCGGGCGGCCTCCGGTACCACGGGATGGCCCCGCTCGTCAGCCTCGTGAAGGACCTCGGCCTCATCGAGGCGCGTGCCGTCCACCAGAACCCGAGCTTCGAGGCGGGCGTGCTGTTCGCGCGGAACGAGGGGATCCTCCCGGCGCCGGAGTCGAGCCACGCGATCCGTGCCGCGGTGGACGAGGCGATCGAGGCGCGCGAGGCCGGCGAGCCGCGCGTGATCCTCTTCAACCTCTCCGGGCACGGGCACTTCGACCTCACGGCCTACGAGCGCTACCTCGCCGGTGCGCTCGAGGACTACGAGTACCCGGCCGACCGCGTGGCCGAGGCCCTCGCCGCCGTCCCGGTCGTCGGCGGCTGACGGCCCGCCCGGGAGCGCCGGATCGGACCGCGGAGATGCCCGTCGCGGTCCGATCCGGCCGACGCCGGGAGGCGCGGTCGGACCGCTGCGGGCCGTCACGCACGCGCGGGCGCGGCGTGATCCGACGGCGGAAGGGCGGGCAGCGGCGGGCCGTCCGGCCCGCGGGCCTAGATCGCGGAGATCGGCCGCTTCGTCCCGGGCTGCGGGGGCTCCACCAGGCCGTGGCGGAGCGCGAACGCCACCGTCTCGAGCTTGGAGTGGGTCCCGAGCTTCGACATCATGTTCTGCGTGTGCGTCCGCAGCGTGTTCGGCGCGATCGACAGCCGGTCGCAGATCGCATCCGAGTCGAGGCCCTCGGTGAGCAGCCGCAGGACCTCGAGCTCGCGCGGGGTGAGCGGCTCGAGCGGCGCGGCGTCCGGGGGGTTCTGGCGCGCCTCGGCGACACGCAGGGCGATCTCCATGATCACCGCGCGCGGCAGGAGGATCTCGTGTGCGTGGGCGGCCCGCACGGAGCTCACCACGTCGTCCAGCGCGCGGTCCTTCGTGAGGTACCCGTCCGCGCCGGCCTTCACGGTCTCCAGGATCGTCTCGCCGTCCGAGACGGCCGTGAGGATGACGACGGCGGCGTCCGGCTGGCGGGCCTTCACGATCCGGGTGCCGTCGGCCCCGGTGCCGTCGCCGAGCATGTAGTCCATGAGGACGACGTCCACGTGGGACGCGAGGTGATCGGGGATCTCCGCGACGCTCCCCGCGATCCCGACGACATCCATGTCGGGCTCTTCGGACAGCGCGGCGGTGAGCGCCTCCGCGAGGACGCGGTGGTCGTCGACCACCAGCACGCGGATCCGGGGCTCCTCCACGATCCAGCTCCCCCTGTCGATTCCATCGCCCGGCATCCGAGTGTTCGGGCCGGACCACGCCGCGATGATAGCCCGCATGCAAGGGTGCGTCGGGGCTGACGTGCGCGTCCCGGACTCCGCCGGGACTCGCCGGAAGGTCGTCGTCGGGTCGTAGACTCCCCGTCATGCGCGTCGCGTTCCTCGGTCTCGGGCTCATCGGCGGATCGGTCGCCCGCGCGCTCCGCGCGGGCGACACGGACGTGCAGGTGGCCGCCTGGACGCCGACCGGACGCGGGCCCGCGGCAGCGCTCTCCGCCGGCGTCATCGACGAAGCCTGCACCGACCCCGGCGCGGCGGTCCGCGGCGCCGACCTCGTCGTCGTCGCCGCGCCGCCCCTCGCGACGCTCGACCTCATCGACCTCCTGGCGAGGCTCCCGCCGGCGACCCTCGGATCCGCGACCACGGTCACCGACGTGGCGAGCACGAAGGCCGCCGTCGTCGAACGCGCGGACGCGGTCGGGCCTCCGCTTCGTCGGCGGACATCCCGATGGCGGGACGGGAGATCACCGGGTTCGAGGCCTCGGCCGCCGACCTGTTCGTCGGGCGGCCGTGGGTCGTCGTGCGGGGCCGTGCGGCCGACGGGGCCGACGTGGAGCGTGTGACCTGGCTGGCCCGGGCGTGCGGCGCGCTGCCGGTCGCCATGGCCGCAGAGGCGCACGACGCGGCCGTCGCCGCGATCAGCCATGCGCCGCTCGTCCTGTCCGCTGCGCTCGTCGAGGCGGTCGCCGGGGCTCCCGGTCGCGCGCAGCCGCCCGGCGCCGAGGATGCGCGCGCGCTGGCGGCGTCCGGGTGGCGCGGGATGACCCGCCTGGCGAAGGGCGACCCGGAGATGGGGGCGGGGATCCTCGCGACGAACGCGCCCGCGGTCGCCGTCCACCTCCGCGAGGTGCGCGAGCGGCTGGACGCCTGGATCGACGCGCTCGAGGCGGCGGGCGGCCCCGACGTGGAGCGGATCCGGGCCGCGCTCGAGGCCGACCGGGCGCGTGCCGTGGCCTGGGACCCGGAGGACGTCGCGTGACCGAGGAGCTGGTGCTCGTGCTGCCGCGCGAGGTCGCGCTCGGCGGGGCGGGATGGCACGGCGTGCGCGCGGCCGGGGTCACCGAGCTCCTCGCCGCGGCGGGCAGCCGGGGTGAGTTCCGTCCCCGCTCGGCGGTCGAGTCGGACCCGTCGCTCAAGCAGGTGATCCCGTACCTCGTGCTCCGCGACGGCCCCGCGTACTTCCTCATGCGCCGGACGCGCGCCGGCGGCGACGCCCGCCTGCACGACCTCGGGACGATCGGGATCGGCGGCCACCTGAACCCGGAGGACGTGGACGTCGCGGGCGGGCTCCGTCGCGAGTGGGAGGAGGAGATCGTCGCCGACTTCGTCCCGGAGTTCGTGCCGGTCGGGCTCCTCAACGACGACTCGAACGCGGTCGGCAGCGTCCACGTGGGGGTCGTCTGCGTCGCGGACGCGGCCGGCCGGGCCGTGGCGATCCGCGAGACGGAGAAGCTCGCGGGCGCGTTCGCGTCGCCCGCCGAGGTCCGCCGGATCCGTGACGGGCTCGAGACGTGGAGCCGCCTCGTCTTCGACTTCCTCGAGGCGTCGGACGCCGGACGGGAGCGGCCCATCCTGACCGCTCCCATGCGGTGGGATACTGGACGCCGGATCGCCTGACCACGCTGAAGGCCACGGGGCCGGCACGCGCCGGCACGGGCCGGGAGGAGTCGGATCGTGGACACCACCATCCTCGGGACGATCATCGGGGCGATCGTCGTCATCCTCCTCGTGATCCTGTTCCTGTACCTCACCGTCCGGATCGTCAACGAGTACGACCGCCTCGTGGTCTTCCGGCTCGGCCGCACCGGGCCCGACAAGGTCCGCGGGCCGGGCCTCGTCTTCCTCATCCCGATCGCCGACCGTCCCGTCCGGGTCGACCTGCGCGAGCAGTTCATCGAGGTCCCGAGCCAGACGACCATCACCAAGGACAACGCGCCGATCAACGTCGACTTCCTCATCTACTGGCGGATCGCCGACCCGCTGAAGTCGATCGTCAACGTCGCGTACTTCGCCGGCGCCCTCCAGGGCGTCGCGACGACGACCCTCCGCGCGGTCATCGGCGACATCCTGCTCGACGAGGTCCTCTCCCGGCGCGAGCAGATCAACGAGATCCTCCGGACCAAGCTCGACGAAGTGACCGAGCGCTGGGGCGGCAAGGTGACGACGGTCGAGATCCGGGAGATCACCCCGCCGCGCGACGTGCAGGACGCGATGAACCGCCAGCTCTCCGCCGAGCGGACGCGGCGCGCCGTCATCACGGAGTCCGAGGGCAAGCGCCAGTCCGAGATCAACATCGCCGAGGGCGCGAAGCAGGCGGCGATCCTCACCGCGGAGGGCGCGCGCCAGTCGGCCATCCTCACCGCCGAAGGCTTCCGCCAGTCGCAGATCCTCAACGCCGAGGGGTATTCGCAGGCGCTCGAGCGCATCTTCGGCGCCGCCCAGACGATCGACCAGAAGACGATGGCGCTCCAGTACCTCGAGACGCTCAAGGCGCTCGGTGCGTCCCCTTCGACGAAGTACATCCTCCCGCTCGAGCTGAGCCGGCTCGTCGAGTCGTTCTCCGGGATGCTCGACGAGGGGATGCGCGGGCGGGGCGACGGGGCAGTCGCGCGGGCCGGTCGTGGTGACGGGCGAGGAGCCGCCGGCCTGAGTCGCCTCGGCGCGGCGCACAAGTCGCGCGGGAGCGGTCGGCGCGTCACCTATACTCGCTGACGGCATCCGCGGCGCGATGCTCCGTGGTGGGGCGGGGCCGGGCGGCTGCCGTGCAGCGTCGTGAGGTCCATGGCAGCAAGGATCCTCGTCGTCGACGACGACCCGAACGTCCAGCGTCTGCTCTCGTACACCCTCCGGCAGGAGGGGTTCGAGGTCACGGTCGTCAGTGACGGCCCCGAGGCGCTCCACGCCTGGGAGACGGACCGGCCGGCACTCGTCCTGCTCGACCTCATGCTGCCGCGCCTCGACGGGTATGCGGTCGCCCAGCGGATCCGCGAGGACGAGGGGACCGCCGCACACGTCCCGATCATCATGCTGACCGCCGAGGGCGACGTCGAGCAGCGGATCCGCGGCCTCCGGGCCGGCGCGGACGACTACCTCATGAAGCCGTTCCACCCGGCGGAGCTGATCGCCCGGATCCGGAGCCTGCTCGCCCGCTTCTCGCCGTCCGTCGAGGCCGCTGCGCGACCGCCGACGGGGTCGGTGCTCGTCTTCTACGGCGCCAAGGGAGGCGTCGGGACGACCACCCTCGCGATCAACGTCGCGATCGCGCTCCATCGGGAGAGTGGCAGGAGCGTCGCGCTCGTCGACGGCAACCTCCAGTTCGGCGACCACCGGGTCTTCCTCGACCTCGGGCTGGACCGGAAGAGCATCGTCGACATCGTGAGCGCCCCCACGATCGACGTGGAGCTCGTCCGGCAGGTGCTCGTCCGCCACGACTCCGGGATCGACGTCCTCCTCGCGCCGCCGTCGCCCGAGACCGCGGAGCTGGTCACGCCCGACCACTTCCCGGCGATCCTCGAGATCCTCCGGTCGACGTACGACTACGTCGTGGTCGACGTCGACAAGCGCCTCGATGAGCTGAACCTCCGGGTCTTCGACACCGCCCAGACCATCTTCGTCGTGCTCACGGCCGACCTCGCGAGCCTGAAGAACGTCCGGATGGTGCTCGAGACGCTGCAGAACCTCGGATACGACCGCGCGAAGATCCGGATGCTCCTCAACCGCTCGACCGCGTTCACGGGCATCAACGTGAAGAGTGCGGAAGGCGCGCTCCGCCACCGGATCGACCTCCAGGTGGTGAACGACTACCGCGGGGCGATCAGCGCGCTCAACAGCGGCGCGCCCGTGCTCGAAGCGAAGCCGGACAGTCCCCTGGGGCGCGCGATCGTCGAGATCGCCCGTGGCATCGACGCCGACCGCCAGCGCGAGATCGGGCGGTGATCGCCGGGTGATCGCCCGCGCGCCGCCGGTGGAGCGGCGCGCGAGGAGCCCGGCATAGCCTGCCGGGCATGCTGGTCACGCTCCTGTCGGCCACCCTGCACGGGCTGGAGGGCCGCGTCATCCGCGTCGAGGTGGACGTCGCGCCCGGACTGCCGGGCTTCACGATCGTCGGTCTGCCGGACGCCGCGCTCCAGGAGTCGCGCGAGCGGATCCGCGGTGCCCTTCGGAACAGCGGCTTCGTCCATCCTCCGCGGCGGATCACCGTCAACCTCGCCCCGCCGGACATGCGGAAGGCCGGTTCGGGCCTCGACGCGGCGATCGCCATGGGGATCCTCCTCGGGTCCGAGCAGGTCGCGGCACGCCAGCGGTGGGCGATCCTCGGTGAGCTGTCGCTGGGCGGGGAGCTGCGCCCGGTGCCCGGGACGCTCCCGCTGGTGCTCTCGCTGCGGCTGCGCGGAGTCCCGCGCGTCGCGGTCCCCGTCGGCGCCGGGGCCGAGGCGCGACTGGCCGGCGGCCTCGAGGTCGCCGAGGTGGCGCACCTCGGAGACCTGGCCGAGCTGGTCGCCCGGCGCCGACGGAGCGGCGCCGTCCGCTCCCGCATCCCGAGGAACGTGCGGATGGACGGAGCGGACGGCCCGGAGCGTGACGGGGGCGGCCACGGGGCGGCCGGCGGATCCCCGCCCGGGCGCGTGGAGGTCGTCGCGGCACCGGCCGCCGCCTCGGCACACGACCCCGTCCTCGACGCGCCGGACCTCGCGGAGGTGCGCGGGCAGGCGGAGGCACGCCGCGGGCTCGAGATCGCCCTCGCGGGCGGCCATTCGCTCGTGCTGGTCGGACCTCCCGGGTCCGGCAAGACGCTCCTCGCGCGCACCATCCCCACGCTGCTGCCGGACCTCGACGAGGACGAGGCGATCGCGGCCTCGGTCGTCGCGTCCGCCGCCGGGCTCGGCCCTCTCTCGACGCTCGTCCGCCGGCGGCCCTTCCGGGCGCCGCACCACACCGCGTCGTACGCGGCGATCGTCGGCGGTGGACCGGGGGTCGCCCCCGGCGAGGTCAGCCTCGCCGACGGGGGCGTTCTGTTCATGGACGAGCTGGCCGAGTTCCCGCGGGACGTCCTCGAGGCGCTCCGGCAGCCGCTCGAGGACGGCAGCGTCTGCATCGCGCGCGCCGGCCGCGCCGTGCGCTTCCCCGCGCGCTTCCAGCTGGTCGCCGCGATGAACCCCTGCCCGTGCGGTCATGCGGGCGACCCGGACGCCGCGTGCCGTTGTCCGGGCGGCGTGCCGGATCGCTATGCGGGGCGGGTCTCCGGCCCGCTCCGCGACAGGGTGGACCTCTGGGCATGGATGCCGCGCGTCGCCGCCGGCGAGATGCTCCGCGCCGGGGACCCCGAGCCTTCGGCGGTCGTCCGCGGACGGATCGCCGCGGCCCGTGCCCGGCAGTCCGAGCGCAACGGCGGGATCTGGAACGCGCGTCTCGCCGGGCGACGCCTCCGTCTCGTCGGCTCCATCTCGCGGGAGGCGCGCGACCGGCTCCGTCGCCTGGACGAACGCGAGCGGCTGAGCGCGCGCGGCACGGAGCGCACCCTGCGAGTGGCACGGACGATCGCGGACCTCGCCGGCGCGGACGAGGTCGGGGCGGATCACGTCGCCGAGGCCGCACGGTACCGGGTGGGCGCCGGCATCGCCGGTCCGGGAGTGGTGGCGTGATCGGCGTCGGGCGCGACGGACCCGTGGGTCCGGACGCCGCGACGGGCGCACGCCGGCCGGAGCCGGACGCGAACCCGACCCATGAGCCGTCGACGGACGTCGCGGCCCTCGCGCCGGCCCGGGCTGCTCCGACGGCCCAGGCCGCTTCGACGCGGCGCGGGCGCCGGGGGGCGGACGATGCTCGCGACGCGTGGGCGGTGCTGGCGTCGGTCGAGGGCCTGGGTCCCGTGGGCCTGATGCGCCTGGTCGAACGGCTGGGCGGCCCTGAGGCGGCCGTGGCCGCAGCGGCGCGAGCGGACGGGGAGCGCCGCATCGGGGAGGCGATGGACGCGCGGGCCGGCGCAGGCCTGCCGGCGCGCGTGGCCGGCGCCGCGCGTGACCGACGGTCGATCCTCGCGGCGGTCCGGGCCGCGGGGCTCGTCGTGCTCACCCTGGACGACCCCTCGTACCCGTCCGCGCTGGCGCGGATCGAGCTTCCGCCGCCCGTCCTCTTCGTGCGTGGATCGCTCGGCCCGCTGGTCGACCGGCCGTGCGTCGCGGTGGTGGGGACGCGGCGTCCCACCGACGCGGGCCGCTCCGTGGCGGCGCGCCTCGCCGGGACGCTGGCGCGGGCGGGCGCGGTCGTGGCGTCGGGGCTGGCCGTCGGGATCGACGGCGCGGCGCACGCGGCGACCGTCGGGGTCGGCGGCATCACGGTGGCGGTCATCGGGGGAGGCCACACGGGTGCGATCAACCGGCGTCACCTCGGGCTGGCCGCGGCGATCGTCGAGGCCGGTGGGGCAGTGGTGAGCGAGCACCCGCCGTGGACGGCGCCCACGCGGGGCACGTTCCCGCGGCGCAACCGCGTCATCAGCGGGCTCGCGTCCGCGACGGTCGTGGTGGAGGCCGGGACCCGCAGTGGCGCGCTCATCACGGCCGGGTGGGCCCTCGAGCAGGGCCGCGAGTGCTTCGTGGTCCCCGGGCCCATCGACGCGCCGGCGAGCGCCGGGTGCCTCGGGCTGTTGCGCGCGTACCCGGACCAGGTGCGCGTGGTGGCGAGCGTCGCCGCCCTCGTGGAGGACCTCGGACTCGCGGGGCTCGCGACGGCGGGGCGGTCGGGGTGGGGGCCGGGCAGCGGCCGTGCGCCCGGCCCGGTGGTCGCGGTGCCGTCGTCGGACGCCGTGCTCGCGGGGCTGCCAGGCCCCGTCGCCGGCGTCGCCCGCTCGCTCGCCGGTGGCGCGCGGTCCGCCGACCATGTCGTCGCGGCGACCGGGCTCCCGGTGCCCGGCGCACTGGCGGCGCTGACGATGCTGGAGGACCTCGGGCTCGTCGCTGCGGCATATGGCCGGTACCGGCTCGCCGGCGCCCTGTCGGACCTCGGGTAGCGATGCGGCCGCAGGGGTCGTGCATGCTTCGGGAGGCCGCCGCGGCGACGCCGCAAGCGTCCCGGCAGCGGAGGCGGCGATGCGCGGGTTTGCCGCACATCCGCCAGGCGGTGTACCCTCCGGTGGACCGCACTGCGTCCGAGCCGGGCGCCGACACCCTCGGGGAGGGGGTGCGCCCCGACCAGGAGAAGTTATTGCGTAACCTCGCAGCCGCGATGCTGTCCATCCCGATCGTCGCCGCGATGGTGGCCGGTTCCGCCGTCCGGCGCTCCGCCGCCTCGCGCGTGGCGCTGATCGTCGGGATGGTCGCACTCGTGGGCGCCGGCGCCGTCGCGCTGGCCCCACGCGAGGCAGCGGCCCGTCCCACCGCCCCGCCGATCGTCCCCGTCGTGGCCGCGCGCCTCTCCGGCCCGCTGCAGACGGATGCGACGCTGGCGAGCGGCGTGACGATCGACTTCACGTCGCCGATGGATGCGGCGAGCGTGCAGGCGGCCCTCAGCGTCGAGCCGCAGGCCGACGTCACGCTCACCTGGACCGACGGCGGGCGCCGGCTCATCGTGACGCCGTCGAAGCCGTGGGACCCTTCCACCGTCGTCACCGTCACGGTCGGCGCCGGCGCACGCGATGCGAGCGGAGCCGTCCTCTCCGCGCCGGTGCGCTCCTCGTTCGTCACCCGTCCCGCGACCGCGGTGAAGCTCGCGGCCACGAAGGCTGCCGGGAAGCGCATCGAGACGGCGACGGCCTTCACCCTGACGTTCGACCACCCGGTGGACCTCGCCGCGGTGAAGGACGCCCTGAAGATCACGCCGGCGATCACGGTCAAGGTCACCGCCACCGCCCACGGCGGCGGGACGATCGTGACGATCACCCCTGCGAAGCGCCTGAAGGCGAACACCGCATACACCGTCTCCCTCGTCGGCACGCTCCGCGACAGTGACGGGGCGGCGATCGCCGCCCTCCCGCGCCTCATCGCCCGTACGGCCTCGGCCCCGGCCGTGGTGCGCTTCCGCCCGGTCGCGAAGACGACCGACGTCGCCCGCGATGCCGTCCTGTCGGTCCGCTTCACCGACACGATGGACCGCAAGACGACCGCGGCCGCGTTCAAGGCGACGGTCAAGGGCAAGCCCGTCGCCGGCAAGGTCCGCTGGGCCGAGGACGACACGGTCCTCGTGTTCACGCCGAAGAAGCTGCTCCCCTACGGGAGCGCGGTGGTCCTCACGGTGTCGACCAAGGCGCGCTCCGCCTCCGGGACCCCGATCCTCAAGGCAGCGAAGGCGACGTTCAAGGTGGAGGTCGCTCCGGCCAAGCCGAAGGCCAGGACGGCCACGAAGGCGAGCACCGCGGTCCCGCAGCCCGCGCCCCCCGCGCCGTCGACCCAGTCCGCGCCGAGCGCCGGGACGGTCGTCGGCGGCGGTGCCTGGGCCTCCGTCGAGCGGTATTTCCTCACGCTGATGAACTGCACCCGCACCGGCGGCTGGGTGGCGTCGAACGGCTCCTGCACCAGCCCGGGCGGCCGCGACGTGACGCCGCTGGTCTACGACGCGGAGATCGCCGCGAAGGTCGCACGTCCGTACGCGAAGTACCTCGCCGAGCGCGCCGCCTGCGACCACTTCCTCGACGGGAACCCCGGGACGCGCCTCCGCCGCGCCGGCTTCGGCGGCTACCGGTGGGCCGAGAACATCGGCTGCCCGTCGGGTGACCCGCATCGCGGTGCGATCTCCACGCAGCTCTTCTTCCAGAGCGAGAAGCCGTACAACGGCGGCCACTACGTGAACCTGATGAACGCCGCCTACACGCACGTGGGCATCGGCGTCTGGGTCCACGACGGCAGCGTCCGGATCGTCTCCGACTTCTACACGCCGTAGCGGCGCCGCGATGGCGATGGTCCGCGACGCCGTCCTGCACCTGCACAACGACCAGCCCCTGCTCGTCGACCTGTTCTCGCTGCCCACCGCGCAGGACGCCTGCGTCGTCTGCACGAACGTCCGCACGATGGCGGGGAAGCGGCCGCTGTTCGTGGACCGGAGCGACTCGTTCTTCCTCTTCCCTCTCGGGCACATCCGCTTCATCGAGGTGCCGGCGACCTCGGCCGGCGACCTCGGCGGCGCCTACGCGATGGAGCTCGACGAGGCGGCCGAGGTGGAGCCGGAGCTCGAGATCGACGAGGACCTCATGAGGCGCATCCGCGAGTCCTGACCGCGCGGTGATGGTCGGCCGTCGACGGGCCGATGCTAGACTCCGCCGCGATGAGCAGGAACCTCGTGATCGTGGAGTCGCCCGCGAAGGCGCGGACGATCGAACGCTACCTCGGCCCGGACTACAAGGTCCTCGCGTCCTACGGCCATGTCCGGGACCTCCCGGAGCACCCGGCGAAGGGCGAGATGGGCGTCGACGTCGAGCATGACTTCGCGCCCGAGTACGAGGTCGTCCCGGACCGGGCGCGCCACGTCGCGGCGATCCAGAAGGCCGCGAAGACCGCGACGGCCGTCTACCTCGCGACCGACCTCGACCGCGAAGGGGAGGCGATCGCCTGGCACGTCGCCGAGGCCGCGCACCTCCCCGGCGACCGGACGCTCCGCGTGACCTTCAGCGAGATCACCGAGCCGGCGATCCGCGACGCGTTCGCCCACCCGCGCCAGATCAACCAGGACCTCGTCGATGCCCAGCAGGCGCGGCGGATCGTGGATCGACTCGTCGGGTACACGATCAGCCCGCTGCTCTGGCGCAAGGTCCGCTCGGGGCTCTCCGCCGGCCGCGTCCAGTCGGTCGCCGTACGGCTGGTCGTGGAGCGGGAGCGCGCGATCCACGCCTTCGTCGCCGACGAGTACTGGACGATCGAGGTCCTGCTCCGGACCGCCGCGGGCGAGACGTTCACCGCGGACCTGGTCCGCGTCGCCGGCGCCAAGCCCGTCATCCCCGACGCCGCCACGGCGGAGGCGCTGGTCGCCGAGCTCGGCGGCGCGCATCCGCGGGTCACGTCGGTCGGGACGCGTCCGTCCACGCGGAACCCCGCGCCGCCGTTCACGACCTCGACGCTCCAGCAGGAGGCGAGCCGCAAGCTCGGCTTCTCTCCGAAGCGGACCATGTCGATCGCCCAGCGGCTCTACGAAGGCGCCGACTTCGGCGGCGAGCACGTCGGCCTCATCACCTACATGCGGACCGACTCGGTCGCGCTCTCGTCGCAGGCGATGCACGAGGCCCAGGGCGTGATCGTGGACCGCTATGGCGCCGAGTTCGGCGTCCCCAAGGGCCGGCACTACAAGACCAAGTCGCGCAACGCCCAGGAGGCGCACGAGGCGATCCGCCCCACGGCCTTCGCCCGCGACCCCGAGGCCGCGGCCGTCTTCCTGAAGGCGGACGAGGCGCGCCTCTACCGGCTCATCTGGCAGCGGGCGATCGCGAGCCAGATGGCGGCGAAGCGGATGGAGACGGCGACCGTCGAGCTCGCGGACGGCCGGCTGGGCCTCCGCGCCAGCGCGACGCGGACGGTCTTCGAGGGCTTCAGCCGGGTCTACACCGAGGGCAGGGACGACGGCGAGGAGGAGCGGGAGGCATCGCTCCCGGTGCTCCGCGAGGGCGACGTCACCGAGATCGCGCGGACGGATGCGGGAGCGGCCGACGTCCGGCCCACGCAGCACTTCACCGAGCCGCCGCCGCGCTACACCGAGGCGTCCCTGATCAAGGCGCTCGAGGAGTTCGGCATCGGCCGACCGAGCACGTATGCGGCGACCGTCTCGACGATCGTGGACCGCGGGTACGTGACAGTGCGGGAGCGCCGCCTCGTGCCCGAGCCGGTCGGGTTCATCGTCACGGACCTGCTGGTGGAGCACTTCGGCGAGTTCGTGGACGTGGACTTCACCGCGCGGATGGAGAGCGACCTCGACGCGGTCGCGAACGGCGACAGGCGCTGGGTCCCCGTCGTGCGCGACTTCTACAGCCCGCTCGCGAAGCTCGCCCTGGAGAAGGGGAAGGAGCTCCGCCCCGCCGACATCGGGCTCGCGCCGGCGGACGTCGGCCTCGAGGGCGAGTTCCTCTGCTCCGAGGGGCACCCGATGGTCGTGCGTGCCGGTCGGTACGGCGAGTACCTCGCGTGCTCGATGTACCCGGAGCACAAGGAGAGCCGCCCGCTGCCCACGGCGGCACCGGCCCCCGTGGAAGGCGAGGCCGCCGGTGGCGAAGGCCAGATGGCCGGGGTGGGGGAGCCGTGCCCGGAGTGCGGTGAGGCGGATGGCGGGAAGCTCGTGGCCCGGCGCGGCCGGTTCGGGCCGTTCGTCGGCTGCGACCGGTACCCGGCCTGCAAGTACATCAAGAAGGACGGCCCGCCCCCGCCGCCGAAGCTCCCGTTCGATGCGCCGTGTCCCACCTGCGGGAAGGGGCACCTGGTCGCCCGGCGCGCCCGGCGGGCCGGGTCGGTCTTCTACGGCTGCTCGCGGTATCCCACGTGCCGCTTCACCACCTCGCGCGAGCCGCTCGGCGCCGCTCCACGACGCCGACGGCGGGGCCGTCGCGGCGACGGACGACCCCGCGAAGGGGATCTGCCTCGCGTGCGGCGCGGCCATCCCGCTCCCCGCCGAGCCCGTCGAGCCGCTGGCGCGCCTCGCGGGCGGACCGGCCGACCCCGCGGCGCTCGAGCGGCCGCGGCGTTCGTCCGGGGCGGCGTCCCCGGGGGCGTCCGGAGGCAAGCGGGCGGCCGGGCGGGCCGGCGCCGCCGGCGCGCGGCGGGCGACGCCGAAGAAGGGGAGCACCTCGACCGGGCGCGCCTCGCGGCCGGCCGGGCACGGGGGTCCGCGGCGATCCCGCGGCGGGGTCGAGGGCGAGAGCGCCGATCCCGACGGGGCCGGGCCCGATCGATGACGGGCGAGGCGGCGCTCGGGCGATACCTGCGTGCCCTCGCCGCCCGCGACGCGTCGCCGCACACCCTGCGGTCCTACCGGGGCGCCATCGGCCCGTATGTCGCGTGGCTCGACGAGCACCGCGTGGACTGGCGGCGGCCGGGGCGGCGCGACCTTCGCTCGTACCTCGCCCACCTGTCCGAGGGACACGCGCGGCGGACCATCGCCCAGCGGCTCGCCGCGATCCGTTCGTTCCACCGGTGGGCCGCGCGTGAGGGCCTCGCGCCCGGTGACCCGTGGGCGGCGATCGCGACGCCGCGCCTGCCGCGCCGGCTCCCCGCGGTCGTGGACATCGCGGGGATCGAGCGGCTGATCGAGGCGTCGGGGACCGTCCCCGAGCACGGGGAGAAGGGCGTCGGCGAGGCGCTCGCGCTGCGGGACCGCGCCCTCGTCGAGACGGCGTACGCGGCCGGGCTCCGCATCAGCGAGCTCGCGGCGATCACCGTGGCGAGCGCGGACCTGCGCCGCGGCGAGATCCGGGTCGTCGGGAAGGGCCGCAAGGAGCGGGCCACCCTCCTGGGAGGCCCCGCGCGCGATGCGGTCGCGGCCTACATCGACCGTGGACGGCCGGTCCTCCTCGCGCGGCGGCAGCCGGCGGACGCGGCGCGGCCCGAGCCCGCCCTCTTCCTCAACCATCACGGCGGGCCGCTGGGAGCGCGCGGGATCCGCTACCGGCTCGACCGCCACCGCCGCGCGGCCGGCCTCGGCGACGACGTCACGCCCCACACGCTCCGGCACAGCTTCGCGACCCACATGCTCGACGGCGGGGCGGACCTGCGTGTCGTCCAGGAGCTCCTGGGCCACGAGAGCCTCGCGACCACGCAGGTCTACACGCACGTGTCGCCTGCACGGCTCCGCGCCTCGTACCGGGCGGCGCATCCGCGGGCCGCCCGGCCCGACCCCGCCCCGTGACCTCGCGGCGCTCGCTCGCGCGAGCGGGCCTCATCGTCACCTCGGCGTACCTCGGCGCGCGCGTCCTCGGCTGGGTGCGCCTCCTCGTCATCTCCACGACGTTCGGCGCCGGCACCGACCTCGACGCGTTCTTCGCCGCCTTCCGGATCCCCGACCTGATCTTCCAGCTGGTCGCGGCGGGCGCACTGGGGACGGCGCTGATCCCGGTGCTCGCCGGGCTCTTCGCCCGCGACGAGGAGGCGCACGCGTGGCGCGTCACCTCGACCGTCGCGAACCTGATGGTCCTCTCGCTCGGCGTCCTCGCCGTCGTCTTCTTCGTCCTCGCGCCGTGGATCATGCCGGCGATCACGCCCGGCTTCACGCCGGCGCAGATGGACCTGACGATCCACCTCACGCGGATCATGCTGCTGAGCCCCATCCTCCTCGCGCTGGGCTCCGTCGCGAACAGCGTCCTCAACGCGCGTCACCACTTCCTCGCGCCCGCCCTCGCGCCGATCCTCTACAACATCGCGATCATCGCGGCCGCCGTCGTGCTCACGCCCGCGTTCGGGATCGTCGGGCTCGCCATCGGCGTCGTCGCCGGCTCGGTCCTGCACCTCGCCGTGCAGCTCCCGCCGCTGCTGCGGTCGGGGTTCCGGTACGCGCCGCGGGTCGACCTCCGGGACGCTGCGGCGCGCCAGACGCTCCTGCTCATGGCCCCGCGGGCCGTGGGCCTGGGCGTGGGCCAGCTCAGCCTCGTGATCATGACGTCGCTCGCGTCCCTGCTCGCCGTCGGGTCCATCAGCGCCTACACGATCGCGTTCACCGTCCTGCAGATCCCGCTCGGCGTCATCGGGGTGCCGATCGGGATCGTGACGCTCCCGGCGATGAGCACGGAGCTCGCGCGGGGCGCGATCCGCCAGTACACGGCCCTGCTCGTCGGCAGCCTCCGCCTCATGCTCTTCGTCATGCTGCCCGCGACGGCGCTCGGGATCGTCCTCCGGCGGCAGATCATCACGCTGCTCTTCGACTACGGGCGGTTCGACGCGTACGCGGTGGACCTGACCTCGGACGCGCTCTTCTACTTCCTCCTCGCGCTGGCCTCCGAAGGCCTGATCATCATCCTCGCGCGCGCCTTCTACGCCGGCCGGGACACGCTGACGCCGGTCATCGCCGCGATCGTCGCGGTGGCCGTGAACGTCGCGTTCGGCCTCGCGACCGTCTGGACCCTCGGGCTCCCGGGCCTCGCGCTCGGCCTTGCGCTCGGCTCGTGGGTGGAGACGGCGATCCTCACGGTGATCCTCTGGCGCCGCGTGAGCGGGTTCCACATCACGGAGCTGGTGGACGCGGGCGCTCCGGTCGGGGATCGCCGCGCTGGCGGCCGGGATCGTCACGCTCGTCGTCGTCCGGCTCTTCGAGTCGGCGTTCGGGAGTCGACCTCGGCAAGCCGATGCTCGCCGTGGAGGTCGTCCTCGCCGGTGGGGCGGGCACGCTCGCGTTCGTCGGCGTCGCCGCGGCGCTGCGGATCCCGGAGCTGCCGTCTATCCTCCGGCTCATGCGGGATGCGCTGCGGAGGTCGGCCGCGTGACGGGCGAGGCGGCCGGGGTCCTGCTCGCGCCGCCCGTCGATCCCCCCGAGCCGGCCGACGAGTGGGATGCGCTCGTCGCGGCGAACCCGCACGGGAGCTACCTCCAGACGCGCGGGTGGGCCCGCGTCAAGGCGGTCAACGGATGGGGCTCGCGCCTCGTCGTGGCCGAGGCGCCGGACGGGCCGATCGGGGCGCAGGTGCTCCTCCGTCGGCCGCGCCCCTTCCCGTGGACCTTCGGGTACGCGCCACGCGGTCCCGTCGCAGCCTCGTGGAGCCGCGCGTCGCTCGAGGACCTGGCGATCGCCGTCCGCGCGGAGGCGCGCATCTCCGTCGGCCGCCTCTCGCACGTCCGCTTCGACCCGGAGATCGAGCTCGACGGCCCCGACGACCCGGACGGGTCGACGCGCGCGGCGCTCGCGGCGGCCGGCTACCGGCCGGCGCCGCCGATCCAGCCCGACCGCACCCGGATCGTGGACCTCACGGCGCCCGAGGAGGCGCTGTGGTCGGACCTGCGGAAGAAGTGGCGCCAGTACGTGAACAAGGCGCGGTCCGAGGGCGTGACGGTCCGGGCGGCCGAGGCCGACGAGCTGGACCGCTTCTACGCCATCTACGAGGAGACGGCGACGCGCGCCGGGTTCCTCATCCGCACGCTGGGCGCGTACCGCGACGTCTGGGACGCCTTCCGCCCGTCCGGTCACGCGACCCTGCTCTTCGCGCAGGACCGGGACGGGACGCCGCTGGCGACGCTCTTCCTCGTGTCCACCGGGGCCCGCGTCGTGGAGCCGTACGGAGGGATGACCGCGACCGGGTCCGTGCTCCGCGCCAACTACCTCCTCAAGTGGGAGGCGATCCTGCGCGCGAAGGCGGCGGGGGCGACGGCGTACGACATGTGGGGCCTCGCGCACCCGGGGATCGAGCACTTCAAGACGGGCTTCGGCGGGCGCGAGGTGCGGTACATCGGCGCCTGGGACCTCGTCCTCGATCCCGCGGGACGCGCCGCGTACGAGCGGGCGCAGGCGGCGCGCGTGCGCTGGTCCCGGTGGCGCGCGGGCCTGGACCGGGGCGAGCCGACGCCCGCCGGCGCGGACTGAGGGCGGGGCGCGGTGGCGACGGGAGGCGTCCACGACGCGACGCCGGCCGACCTCGCGGCGTGGGACGCCCGCGCCGTGGACGGCCCGGGCGGGAGCATCTGGCAGTCGCGCGCCTGGGCCGAGCACGCGGCGCAGCGGGGATGGCGGACGCGGCATCTCGTCGACGCCGCGGGCGTCCCGCTGCTCGTCCTCCTGCGGCCGTGGCCGGGGATCGCGGGTGCGGGTGCCTACCTCCCCCGCGGTCCGGTGAGCGCGGGCGATCCGCCGGCACGGATCGTGGAGCGCCTGGTCGGCGTGACGGAGGCGCTCGCGAGGGACGGCGTCGACGTGCTCGCCACCGACGCCGAGGTGCCCGCGGCGACGGGATACCCGGCACTCCTCCGTGGCGCCGGCTTCGCGCCGATCGAGGAGATCCAGCCGTCCAGGCACCGGATGGCGGTCCCGCTCACCGCCGACGTCCCGGCCGCGTGGGAAGGGATCGCGAAGAAGACCCGCCAGCGCATCGGGAGCGCCCAGCGCCGCGGGCTCGTCGTCCGCCGGTTCGACCTCATCGGCGGCGCACCGCCGGTCGCACCCCGGCGGCGAGGACGGCAGCCTCGTCGGTCCGCCTGCCGCCGACCTCGAGGCCGCGGCGGCCGAGGCGTTCGGGCCCTTCCACGCGCTGCTGGAGAGCACGGGGACGCGGCGCGGCTTCGCGATCGGCCCGCGCGACAGCTCCGTGGCGTGGTGGCTCGCAGCGATGCGCGCCGGCCACCTCCTGTACCTGGAGGTGCGTGACGCCGCGCCGGCGGACGACTGGACGGCCCCGGGCGGCACGCTGCTGGGCGGCGCGATCTTCTTCCGCCAGGGCGGCCGGCTCACGTACGGCCACTCGGGCGACCGCCCCGACCTGCGGGCGGCGCACCCGGGCGTGGTGCACCTGATCCTCTGGGAGGCGCTCCGCATCGCGATCGCGGAAGGGCGGTCGGAGCTCGACCTCGGCGGGGTGGACGTGGCCGGCGCCCGGGGGATCCCGGCCGAGGGTGACCCGATGTGGGGCCTCTACGAGTTCAAGCGCGCATTCGGCGGCGAGTGGATCGAGCTCGCCGGTGCGCACGAGCGCGTGATCCGGCCGCGACGGTATGCGGCCGGGCGGTCCTTCGCGGCGCTCGCGCGGCGCGTCCCGGGCCGCCGGCATGGCTGATCGGGCCGCCGGGATCCGCCCCGCACGGCGACGCCGCGGGATCCGCCGAGGACCTCGCGCGCCTGCTGGAGGCCGCGGAGCCCGACGCCCCGAAGGCGCTCGCGGGGCTCGCGCGACGGTTGCGGAGCGAGGAGCGCCTGGACGAGGCGTCGGCGCGGACGGCGCCCACGTCCCCGGCGACCTCGAGCCCCTCGCGTCCGTGCCCGTCACCGGCGTCGCCCACGACTCGCGCCACGTCCGCCCCGGCTCGGTCTTCGTCGCGATCCCCGGCGCCCGCGTCGACGGTCATGCGATGGCGCCGGGCGCCGTCGCCGCGGGGGCCGCGGCGGTCGTGGTGGAGCGCCCGCTCCCGGGCCTGGCCGTCCCGCAGCTCGTCGTGGAGGACAGCCGGCGCGCCCTCGCCACGGCGGCGTGCTGGTGGTACGAGGATCCCAGCCACCGCCTCGCGGTCGTGGGCGTCACCGGGACGGACGGGAAGACGTCGACGAGCCGCCTCGTGGTCTCGGCCCTGGAGACGGCGGGCGTCCGGACCGGGATGTCGAGCACCGCGGTGCTCCGCGTCGGCGGTCGCGACGTGGCGAACCCGGTCCACGCCACCACGCCCGAGGCTCCCGAGATGCAGCGTCTGCTCCGGGCGATGGCGAACGCGGGCGACCGGTGCGCGGTCGTCGAGACGACGTCGCACGGCCTCGCCGCCGACCGCGTGGCGGGCGTCGCGTACGACGCGGCCATCCTGACGAACGTCACGCACGAGCACCTCGAGTTCCACGGGACGTTCGAGGCGTATCGCGCGGCGAAGATCCGCCTCTTCGCGGCTCTCCAGGCCGGCGATGCGAACCCGCGGAAGGGGCCCGGCGGCGCCGGCGGGAACGGGGCGTGGCCGAAGAGCGCCGTGGTCAACGCCGACGACGCCTCGGCGCCGCTCTTCGTCGCGGCCGCACGGGCGGCGGGCGCGCGGGTGGTGACGTACGGCGAGTCGGCGGGCGCCGACGTCCGCCTCGCCGGCATCGAGGCCCGCCCGGACGGGCTCCTGGTGGACGTGGACGGCCCGGGCGGCCGGATGCGCGTCCGCGTCGGCCTTCTCGGCCGGTTCAACGCGTGGAACGCGCTCGCCGTCGTCGGCCTCGCGGAGGCCGTCGGGCTCGACCTCGACGCCGTCCTGGCCGGGATCGCCGACGCGCCGCCCGTGAAGGGCCGGATGGAGCGAGTCGACCGCGGACAGGCCGTTCACCGTCGTCGTCGACTTCGCCCACAGCCCCGCGTCGCTCCAGCTCGTCCTCGACGAGCTCGGGCCGGTCGCCGCGGCCGCGGGCGGCGGCCTCATCGCGGTGTTCGGGTCGGCCGGCGAGCGGGACGTGGCGAAGCGGCCGATGATGGGCCGCGTCGCAGGCGAGCGGTGTCGCGTCGTGGTGGCGACCGACGAGGACCCGCGCGGCGAGGACCGCGTCGCGATCCTCGAGCAGATCGCCGCGGGCGCGGAGGCCGCGGGGCTGCGCCGCAGCGAAGGGCTCCACCTGATCCCGGACCGGCGCGAGGCGATCGCCCGCGCGTTCCGCCTGGCGCGCCCCGGCGACGTCGTGGTCCTCGCCGGGAAGGGGCACGAGACGGAGATCATCGGGCGCGACGGCGCGGATCCGTGGGACGAGCGCGCGGTCGCCGAGGAGGAGCTCGACCGCCTCCTGGGGTGAGCCCGGCGGTCGGCTGGTATCCTTCCGGCCACCGATGACCACGGAGCAGGCACCCGCCACCGGGGTCGCCGACGCGACCCCGCCCACCGAGAAGCCCCCGCGCGGCGAGGGGCGTCGCGGCGGTCGCCGCCCGCGCCCCAGCGGCTCGGTCGCGATCGATGCGCGAGACGCTCATGGCGTCGCTCTCGCCGGGGATGCCGCCGGCCGACGTGGAGCGCATCCGCGCGGCGATCGACTTCGCGATCATGGCGCACGGGGACCAGCACCGCGCGTCGGGCGAGCCCTACGTGACGCACCCGATCGCCGCGGCCATCACGCTCGCCGAGCTCGGCCTGGACGCGTCCGCGATCGAGGCCGGCCTCCTGCACGACGTCCCGGAGGACACCGAGCACGGCCTCGTGGAGATCGAGGAGCACTTCGGCCCCGAGGTCGCGCACCTCGTGGACGGCGTGACGAAGCTCTCGAAGTTCTCCAACCACAGCCACGAGGAGCGGCAGGCGGAGAACATCCGGAAGATGTTCCTCGCGATGGCGGACGACATCCGCGTCGTCCTCATCAAGCTCGCCGACCGCCTCCACAACATGCGGACGCTCGGCTCGCTGCCGCACGAGAAGCAGACCCGGATCGCGCGCCAGACCCTCGAGATCTACGCCCCGCTCGCCGAGCGACTCGGGATCTGGCAGATGAAGTGGGAGCTCGAGGACCTCGCGTTCAAGGCGCTCGAGCCCGACCGGTATCGCGAGCTCGTCGGGAGCCTCGACACCCGGCGCCGCCATCGCGAGTCGTACGTCCAGCGCTCGATCGACGCGCTGCGACCGCATCTCGAGGCGGCCGGGATCGACGCGGACCTCAACGGCCGCCCGAAGCACATCTACAGCATCTGGCGGAAGATGCAGCGGAAGGGCGCCTCCTTCGGCGAGATCTACGACGTCTACGCCATCCGGATCCTCGTGGACGAGGTGAAGGACTGCTACGCCGCGCTCGGCGTGGTCCACTCGATCTGGCGCCCCATCCCCGGCCAGTTCGACGACTACATCGCCGTGCCGAAGTCGAACGGGTACCAGAGCCTCCACACCGCCGTCATCGCGCTCGACGGGAAGCCGCTCGAGATCCAGATCCGCACCCACGCGATGCACGCGATCAGCGAGGTCGGGATCGCGGCCCACTGGCGGTACAAGGAGGGGTCGAAGTCCGAGCGCGCGTACGACGCGAAGCTCGCCTGGCTGCGCCAGCTGATGGACTGGCAGCACGACGTCGCCGACGCGACCGAGTTCGTCGAGGGGATCAAGCTCGACATCTTCCAGGACCAGGTCTTCGTCTTCACGCCGAGGGGCGAGGTGAAGGACCTGCCGGCCGGCGCGACCCCCCTCGACTTCGCGTACCGGATCCACACGGACGTCGGCCACCGGTGCATCGGCGCGAAGGTGAACAACCGGCTCGTGCCGCTCGACTACCGCCTGCGCAACGGGGACATCGTCGAGATCGTCACGACGAAGGGCGAGCACGGCCCGTCCCGCGACTGGCTCTCGATCGTCCGCACGAGCCATGCGCGCGAGAAGATCCGCCAATGGTTCAAGAAGCAGGAGCGGTCGGAGAACATCGTCCACGGCCGCGAGGCGCTCGAGCGCGAGCTCCGCCGGCTCGCCCGGACGTCGCTCAAGTCGGTCGGGCACGACAAGCTGCTCGAGACCGCCCGGTCGTACGGCTACGACACGCTGGACGACTTCTACGCCGGTATCGGCTACGGCGCCACGGGCGCCCAGCAGGTCGTCATGCGGCTCGGCGTCGCGGACGACTCCTCGCAGGACACGCTCCCGACGGTCGCGCCGCCGCAGTCCGCGATCCGGACGGGCGGCGTCCGGGTGAAGGGCGTGGGGGACCTCCTTGTCCGCTTCGGCGGCTGCTGCCATCCGATCCCCGGCGACCCGATCGTGGGGTTCATCACGCGCGGCAAGGGCGTCACGGTGCACCTGCGGTCCTGCGCGACCGTCCTCGGGGAGCGCGAGCAGGCTCGCCTCGTGGACGTGGAGTGGGAGACGGGACCGATCCAGACGTACCCCATCACGATCATCGTGGAGGGCCACGACCGGACCGGCCTGCTCAACGACATCACGCAGGTGATGGCCGAGCACAAGGTGAACATCATCGCGGCGTCGGTCAGCGTCTCGGCCGACGCGACGGCGCGCGTGAAGGCGACGCTCGAGGTCGCGTCCGTCGCGCAGCTCGCCCGGGTCATGGGCAGGATCGAGCAGCTCAAGGGGGTCACCGCGGTCGCGCGCGACGCGGGCTAGGCACGCGCGCGGGCGAGCGCCCGACGCGCGCCTCAGACGCCGGCGAGGAGCCGGAAGAGCGCCGTGCCGGCCCAGATCCCCGCGCCGACGGCGACGACGAAGGGGATCACGAGCCAGAGCGTGGAGCGGCGTTCCCTCACGGCAGGTCCTCCGCTCCCGCCCCGAGCACTCCGCCTTGGCGATCGCGTACTCGCGGTCGGTCAGGGCGCCGGCGTCGTGGAGCGCGGCGAGGCGCTCCAGCGCGGAGACGACGTCGTCACCCGTCGGGGCGACTCGCCCGCGGCCCGCCGTCCGACTCGCTCGCGCCCTCCCGGGCGTGCGCCGGGTCGGGCAGGGCGAACGTGTCGCTCGTCGACGATGGCGGGCTCGAACGTCCGGCCGGCGGGCGGCCGAACGGCCCGCGCGACCCGCAGCCCCGCACGAGGTGCGGCCGGGGCAGGCCGGTCATGCGCTGGGCCCGGCGGGCGAGGTCGTCGCCGGGTGCCGGGCGCCCGATCGGATGCTCGCGAGCCCGGGCAGCAGGAAGAGCAGCGGGACGATCGCCATCGCCTCGAAGACGATCCCGCAGATCAGCCAGCCCGGCTCGATGCCGCCTCCGGCGAACGCGTACTCGAGGAAGTTCCACCCGAGCGCCCCGAAGATCGCCGACCACGCGAGGACCGGCGTCACCTGCCACGCGCCGCCGACCGCGCCGCTGCCGACCGCGAGCAGGGCGGCGCCGGCGAACCACCCGAGGATCCCGAGCGTGAGCGCCGCGCCTGCCGCGTCCGGGCACTCCACCGCGATCTCGTACGGCCCGCCGGATGCGCAGTAGCCGCCGACGTCGAGCACCGAACGCATCCCGAGGAACATCACGGTGACGGACATGGCCACGACGAAGCCCCGGCGATGAGGGCCGCGACGGCGCGCCGGCTGGGGGGCGGAAGGTGTCGGCCACCCGCAATGGTAGCGGCGCTGGAAGGCCCGGCCCGCCGTGCCCGCGAGCCGTGCCGCCCGCTAGACTTCGCGCCATGCCCGCCTACCGTGCCCCTCGCGGCACCCGCGACCTCCTCCCGGCCGAGCGCCCCGCCTGGCGGTCGCTCGCCGACATCGCCCGCTCGCTCTCCGACGCCTACGGCTACCGCGAGATCGAGACCCCGCTCTTCGAGCAGGTCGACGTCTTCGAGCGCGGCGTGGGGGCCGTGACGGACATCGTCGAGAAGGAGCTGTTCCGGATCCAGCCGCGCACCGACGACGCCGAGTCGTGGGCGCTCCGGCCGGAGGGGACCGCCGGGATCGTCCGCGCATACGTCCAGCACGGCATGCAGACGTGGCCGCAGCCGGTCCGCCTCACGCTCCTCGGCCCCATGTTCCGCTACGACCGCCCGCAGGCGGGCCGGTACCGCCAGTTCTGGCAGTGGGACGTCGAGGCGATCGGCGACGCAGGACCGGCCATCGACGCGGAGATCATCGAGCTCGGCCTCCGCTTCTACCGCGAGGCAGGCCTGGAGGACGTGGAGGTCCACCTCAACTCGATCGGCGACCCGGCGTGCCGGCCCGCGTACATCGAGCGGCTCCGTGACTTCTACGCGGCGCACGAGGACGCCCTGTCGCCGCACGAGCGGGAACGCCTCGCGGCCAACCCGCTCCGCCTCCTGGACTCGAAGGACCCGGACCTCATCCGGATCAACGTGGACGCGCCGCTCATCACCGACCACCTGTGCGACGCCTGCGCGGAGCACTTCGCGGAGGTCCAGGCCCATCTCGATGCGCTCGGCGTGGAGCACAGGCCGGAGCCCGGGCTGGTCCGGGGCCTCGACTACTACACGCGCACGGCGTTCGAGTACTACCTCCGCGGCCGCGAGGGCCAGCAGCAGGCGCTCGGTGGCGGGGGACGGTACGACGGCCTCGTCGAGCTCCTGGGCGGCAAGCCCACGCCGGGGATCGGCTTCGCGCTGGGCCTCGATCGCGTCATCCTCACGCAGCAGGACCTCGGGGTCGAGGTCGCGACGCAGCACCCGCCGATCGCTGTCGTCGTGGGCGCGGACCCCGCGGCCACCGCCGAGCGCCTGCGCGTCGCCACGGACCTCCGGGCGGAGGGGCTCCACGTCCGCGCCGACCTCGCCGTGCGCAAGCTGGGACGGCAGCTCGAGTCGGCGGCGAAGGAGGGTGCGCACTTCGCGGTGATCCTCGGCGACGAGCTCTCCGAGGGGAACGTGCAGCTCCGCGACCTGGAGGCGGCGTCGCAGAAGGTCATCGCGATCGACGACCTCCCGGCGCTCCTGCTCCGGAAGAGCCAGGGTGGCTGAGCGGCGCATCCGGGGCTGAGTCGCCCTTGCGGGGCTGACCGGCGGGGCGACCCGCGGCCGAGGGCCGCCGCTCCGTTACCATTCGCGGCATGTCGAACCTCGCCACGCCCTACCGCACCCACACCTGCGGCGAGCTGCGCTCCGCCGATGACGGCAAGATCGTCCGACTCGCCGGCTGGGTCCATCGCCGTCGCGACATGGGTCACCTGATCTTCCTCGACCTGCGCGACCGACACGGGATCACGCAGGTGGTCATCGACGCCGACCTGGCGCCCGAGGCGCACGCGATCGCGTCGAAGGCGAGGAACGAGTACGTGCTCCAGGTCGAGGGCGAGGTGGCCGACCGCCTGCCGGGCACGCACAACCCACGGCTGGCGACGGGCGACGTGGAGGTCGCACGCCTCGACGCGTGGCCGTCCTCTCCGAGGCGAAGACGCCGCCGTTCTACATCAACGACCCGGACGCCCCGGTGGACGAGGCGCTGCGGCTCCAGTACCGCTACCTCGACATCCGGCGCCAGCCGATGGCGGAGCGTCTGATGCTCCGCTCGGAGCTCGTCCGGGCGATCCGCGAGGTCCACCACGCCCACGGCTTCCTCGAGATCGAGACGCCGAACCTGATCAAGAGCACGCCGGAGGGCGCCCGCGACTTCATCGTGCCCAGCCGCCTGCAGCCGGGGAACGTCTACGCGCTCCCGCAGAGCCCGCAGCAGCTCAAGCAGCTCCTGATGGTCGCCGGCATCGACCGCTACTTCCAGATCGCGCGCTGCTTCCGCGACGAGGATCTCCGCGGCGACCGCCAGCCGGAGTTCACCCAGCTGGACCTCGAGATGAGCTTCGTCCGGGAAGAGACCGTGATGGAGTTCGTCGAGACGATGATCATCGAGGTCAGCCGCCGGGTGGTCCCGGACCGGCCGATCCTCCGCGTCCCGTTCCCGCGCTTCACGTACGACGAGGCGCTCGAGCGCTTCGGCTCGGACAAGCCGGACCTCCGGTTCGGCCTCGAGCTCGTCGACCTCGCGGCGGCGCTGGGCGCGCCGGCGCCCGTCGGGCTTCCGGGTGTTCGACGAGGTGCTCGCCGCGGGCGGCCGCGTCCGCGCGGTCCGCGCGCCCGGGATGGGGTCGATCAGCCGGCACCACATGGACGAGCTGGTCGAGATGGCGAAGCGCTGGGGGGCGAAGGGCCTCGCGCACGTCTCCGTCGGCGACGACGGGACGCTCCACTCGCCGATCGGCAAGTTCCTCGGCGAGGAGACCCTCCGGTCGGTCGCGGACGCGGCGAAGGCCGAGCACGGCGACCTGGTCCTCATCGTGGCCGACTCCTTCGAGACGTCCTCCGACGTCCTCGGCCGGCTGCGCCTGGAGATCGGCGGGCGACTCGGGCTCGCCGACCCGCACGTCCTCGCGTACTGCTGGGTCCACCGCTTCCCGATGTACAAGTGGGACGAGGAGTTCACGCGCTGGGACGCGACGCACAACCCGTTCAGCGGCCCGGTGCCGGAGGACGCCCACCTGCTCACGACCGTCTCCGGCGACCTCACGCAGCGGACGCCGGATGACCCCGCGGGCCGCGCCCACGCCCAGCAGTACGACGTCGCCCTGAACGGCTGGGAGCTCGGCGGCGGGTCCGTCCGCATCCATCGTCGCGAGGAGCTGGAGCGGTCGTTCCTCCTCCAGGGACATTCGCTCGAGGCGATGTACGAGAAGTTCGGCGGGATGCTCGAGGCGTTCGACTACGGGGCCCCGCCGCACGGCGGGATCGCCCTGGGCGTCGACCGCTGGACGGCCCTCTTCGCCGACCAGACGAACATCCGCGAGGTCATGGCCTTCCCGAAGACGCAGTCGGGCAGCGACCTCATGCTCGGCGCACCGTCCGCGCCCGACGACGCGCAGTGGGTCGAGCTGGGCCTCCGCGTCGTCGCGACCCCGCGTGACTGACGCAGGACGGTGACGGGGCCCGGCGGCGGCGCGCCTCCGGACACGGACGCCGGTCGACGGGACCCGCCCGGCGACGGGTCGCCGGCCGCCGGGCCTGACGCCGCGGCCGTCGGGCTCTATCCGCTCGTCGCCGCGCGACCGCGCCTCTCGGCGGTCGTCGGCGCCACGTTCATCGCCTTCTCGGGGATCTTCTTCCGGCTCTCCGGCGCGTCGCCGGCGACCGCCACCGTCTACCGCACGACGCTCGCCCTGCCGTTCCTCTGGCTCCTCCGCAGGTACGAGGAGCGCCGCATCGGGCCGCGGACGCGTCACGCGCGGATGCTCGCCGCGATCGCGGGCTTCTTCTTCGCCCTCGACCTCCTCACCTGGATGAACGCCGTCACCCTCGTGGGCGCCGGGCTCGCGACGGTGATGGCGAACATGCAGGTGGTCATCGTCGCCCTCGCCGGATGGCTGCTGCTCGGCGAGCGCCCGTCGGGACGGCTCCTCGCCGCGATCCCTGTCGCCGATCGCGGGCGCCGTATGCATCTCCGGGATCCTGGAGCACGGCGCCTACGGTGCCGATCCCGCGCTCGGCGTCCTGTTCGGGCTGCTCGCGGCGACCGCCTACTCCGCCTACCTGCTGCTCATCCGGCGGGGGAGCGCCGGCGGCCGCGTCTTCGGGCCGCTCCTGGACGCCTCCGTCGTCTGCGCCGCCACCGGGCTCGTCGTCGGCGTCGCGACGGGCGGCTTCGACCTGACGCCCGGCCCCGAGGCCCTGTTCTGGCTCCTCGCCGTCGCCCTCACGTCGCAGGTCGCCGGCTACGGGCTGATCAGCGTCTCGCTCCCGCGCCTGCCCGCCGCGCTGACGTCTCTGCTCCTGCTCGTGCAGCCGATCGTGACGGTCGTGGCCGCCGGGATCCTCCTCGGAGAGGCGCCGTCGCCGCTCCAGATGCTCGGCGTGCGCGCTCATCCTCGGCGGCCTGCTCTTCGCGACGGCGCCCGTGGGCCGGGTGCGCGCGGCGATGGCGGGCAGGAGCGCGGAGACGGCGCCGTCGATCGGCGGGGAGTAGGAGGGGCGAGGGCGGCCGCCGTTCGGGCGGCGAGCCCTTCGCCGGCTCAGCGACGCGGGCCCGGGCGCCCCTCCGGCAGCGCCGCCCACCGACGCGCCCCACTCGTGGTGGTGCCCGCTCGCCGGCTCCTGCGGGCCTTCGTACGGCGGGAGCTCGGCGCGTGGGGTGCCCGCGTCCAGCACGCACCCGGGGTCGCCCAGGTCGAGGACCTCGACGGGCCAGCCGCCCGCGGCGAGGTCGTCGAGGACCTCGTCGGGCATCCGCTCCGCCGCCACGGCGTCGATGCTCGCGAGCGCCTCGACCGGCACCAGCGCCGGCCACCCGCGGTCGCCCCGCCAGGACGGCCGGAGGACCGGCCTCCGGTCGACCCCGTGCGCCTCGATGAGGGAGGTGAGGGTCTCGGCGTCGACCCAGCAGAGCCGGGCCGGCCAGACGAGCGCGGCGTCGGTCTCGCGGATCGCGGCGATCGCGGCCCGGATCCCTCGCGCGATCTGCCCGGCGGGCCCCAGGGCGGGGTCGGCCGGCTCGACGAGCGCGGCCTCGGACCCCGCGAGCGCCTCCGCCACGGCGCCGTCGGGGTCGGGCGCGACCACGACGACCGGGATCGCGCCTCCGGCCCATGCGGCGTCCGCCATCCGCCGGACGCGCGGGACACCGTCCGCGTCTGCGACGGCGCCCTCGGCCGTCGCGGAGAGGATCACTGCTGCGACGGTCACCCCTGCCCTCCCGCTCCATCGTGGGAGGCAGTCTACGCGGGCGGTCGAGCCCCGGCCCGCAGGTGCGCCGGCAGGCAAGGGTCGCGGCGGGCCTCGGCCGCAGCGGCCCTTGTCGCGGGCCGGGGGCGGGGATAGGCTCGTGACGCTCGGCGTGCGACCGCGCGCCGGCGGAGGTGCCCCGATGTCGCGTCAGTTCGTGGTCCAGCTCGAGAACCGGCCGGGTGCGCTCGCCGGGCTCGCCAGGGTCCTCGCCGACCACGGGATCGACCTCCGCCAGCTCGCCGGTGGCGGCATGGGCGCGGTGGGGTACGCCGTCATCGAGACGGACGACGACGATGCCACGGCCGCGGCCCTGCGCGGCGCCGGTCTCCCGTTCATCTCCGGGGAGCCGGTCATCGCGCGGATCCTCGACCGGCCCGGCGCCCTCGCCACGGTGGTGGACCGCCTCGGCGTCGCGGGGATCGACGTGAGCGCGGTGATGGTCGTGGGGCGGTCGGAGGGCGACCTCGAGATCGCGGTCGTCGTCGACGACGCGGCGGAGGCGCGGCGCGTCCTCGACCTCGCGTGACGCGCGCCGGCGCCATGCCGTCGCCGGGCGCCACGCGTCGGCGGGATGCCGTCACGGGGGTCCGGAGCGCGGCTGTGAGAAGATGCGCGGGCCCATGACGACCACGGCTCCCGACAAGACCACGCCTTCCGCCGTCCGCGACGACGTCCGGAACATCGCCATCGTCGCCCACGTAGACCACGGGAAGACGACGCTCGTCGACGCGCTCCTCCGCCAGACCGGCACGTTCCGCGCGAACCAGGAGGTCGCCGAGCGTGTCATGGACTCGATGGACCTCGAGCGCGAGAAGGGCATCACGATCCTGGCGAAGGTCACCGCGGTGGAGCACGCCGGGGTCCACCTGAACATCGTGGACACGCCGGGCCATGCGGACTTCGGGGGCGAGGTGGAGCGGTCGCTGCTCCTCGTGGACGCGATCCTCCTCCTCGTCGACGCCGCAGAGGGACCGCTCCCGCAGACCCGCTACGTGCTGCGCAAGGCCCTGGAACGCCGCCTGCCCGTGATCCTGGTGATCAACAAGATCGACCGGCACGACGCGCGGCCGGCCGAGGTGGTGGACGCGGTCTACGAGCTCTTCCTCGACCTCGGCGCCGACGAGCACCAGATCGAGTTCCCGATCGTCTACACGAACGCCAAGGCGGGGACGGCGACGCTCGACGCGGACGCGGACGGCCAGGACCTGGGCCCGCTCCTCGACCTGATGATCAAGGTCACGCCGCCGCCCACCTACGAGGAGGGCCACCCGCTCCAGGTGCTCGTCACGAACCTGACGGCGAACGAGTACGTCGGCCGCATGGCCGTCGGTCGCGTCCGCAACGGGACGATCCGCATGGGCCAGCGCGTGGTGATCATCCGCAGCGACGAGGAGGCCGCCGACGGCGCCGTGGAGCCCGGGCGCGTGGTCACCCTCGCGGGGTCCGTGACGTCGCTCACCGCGGCGCAGGGCATCGAGCGCGTCGACGTCGACGAGGCGCGCCCCGGGGACATCGTGGCCGTCGCCGGCCTGCCCGACGTGACCATCGGCGACACGCTGACCGACCCCGCGGATCCGCGACCCCTGCCGCGGCTGGAGGTCGACGCGCCCACGCTGAGCATGTCGTTCGCCGCCAACACCTCGCCCCTCTCGGGACGCGAGGGCCGTTACGTCACGAGCCGCCACCTCCGTCAGCGGCTCGAGCGCGAGGTCCTCGGCAACGTCTCGATCGAGGTCGTGCCCGGCGTCAGCGCCGAGTCCTTCGAGGTGCGTGGCCGCGGCGAGCTGCAGCTCGCCGTGCTCATCGAGCAGATGCGGCGCGAGGGCTTCGAGCTCCAGGTCTCGCGCCCCGAGGTCCTCCTGCGGACCGTGGACGGCGAGCTCCAGGAGCCGTACGAGCGCGTGACGGTCGACCTGCCGCCGGAGTTCATCGGCCCCGTCCAGGCGGCGCTATCGGACCGGAAGGCCCGCCTCGAGCTCATGTCGACGGACGCCGACGGCCGCGCGCGCATGGAGTACGTGCTGCCGGTCCGCGGGCTCATCGGGTTCCGCGGGCAGCTGCTGACGCTCACGCGCGGGACGGCGCTGCTGCACCAGATCGGCGAGGGCTACGGGCCCTGGGCGGGCGAGGTGACGCACCGGACGAACGGCGTCCTCGTCGCCGATCGTGCCGGCGCCTCCACCGGGTACGCGCTCTTCAACCTCCAGGAGCGCGGCGCGATGCTCATCGACGCCGGCGTCGAGGTCTACGAGGGGATGATCGTCGGCGAGAACAGTCGGCCCGGCGACATGGACGTGAACGTCACCCGCGAGAAGAAGCTGACGAACATGCGCACGCACTCCCACGACGAGGCGCTGCGCCTGGTGCCGCCGCGCGAGCTGACCCTCGAGGCGGCGATCGAGCTGATCGGCGTCGACGAGCTCGTCGAGGTCACCCCGGCGAGTCTGCGGCTCCGCAAGCGCCTCCTCTCGCAGCACGATCGGCGCCGCGAGGCCGGCCGTCTCGCCGAGGCTGCGGCCGAGCGCTGAGACAAGGCCGCCCCGGCCCATGCGGCGGGCGGCCGCCGCGCCCGTCCGCGCGGCCACCGAGGCCCTCCGCCGCGATCGACCCGGTCATGCCGTACGATCCCGGCGATGCCCGAGCCCGTCGTCTACCTCGACCACGCCGCGACCGCACCCCTCCGACGCGAGGTGCTCGACGCGATGCTCCCCGTCTACCTGGGCGGGTGGGGCAACCCCTCGTCGGCGCATGCCGTCGGTCGCGCCGCGCGCGACATCCTCGACGGCGCGCGGGAGCGGATCGCCGCCGCGCTCGGGGCGACCGCGCGCGAGATCGTCCTCACGTCCGGTGGGACGGAGTCGATCAACCTCGCCCTGAAGGGTGCGGCGTGGGCGGGCTCCGCCCGCGGGCACCGGATCGTCATCTCGGCCGTGGAGCACCACGCGGTGGAGAGCGCGGCGCGCCACCTGGAGCGCTACGGCTTCGAGGTCGTGGTCGTGCCGGTGGACCGCTATGGACGCGTGGACCCCGACGAGGTGGACGCCGCCGTGACGGACCGCACCGCGGTCGTGAGCGTCATGACGGCGAACAACGAGGTGGGGACGATCCAGCCGGTCCGGGAGATCGCGGCCCGTGTCCGGGCGCATCGCGGGGTCCTCTTCCACACGGACGCCGTCCAGGCGGCGCCGTGGCTGCCGATCGACGTGGAGGACCTGGGCGTGGACCTCCTGTCGATCGCGGGCCACAAGCTCGGCGGGCCCAAGGGCGTCGGCGCCCTCTACGTCCGGCGCGGCTCGAACATCGTCGCCCAGCAGCACGGCGGGGGCCAGGAGCGCCACCGGCGCGCGGGGACCGAGGACGTCGCGTACGCGATGGGGCTCGCGACCGCGCTCGACCTCGCGGTCGCCGAGCGCCCGACGGTCGTCCCGCGCGTGGCCGCGCTCCGCGACCGGCTCGCCGCCGCCGTCCTCGGCGACGGGGTGACGCTCACCGGCCATCCGACCGACCGTCTGCCGAACAACCTGAGCATCCTCGTCGCCGGCGCGGAGGGCGGGTCCGTGACGACGATCCTCGACCTCGAAGGGCTCGCGTGCTCGACCGGCTCGGCGTGCGCGACGGGATCGGTCGAGGTCAGCCACGTCCTCTCCGCGATGGGCTACCCGGAGGACGAGGCGCGCGGCGCGGTCCGTCTCTCGGTGGGCCGCGAGACGACCGACGGCGAGATCGAGCGCGCCGTCACGCTCGTGCCCGACGCGATCCGGCGGGCGCGCGAGGCCGCCAGCGAGGAGGTCGCGGAGCGGTGACGCGGGTCCTCGTCGCCATGTCCGGCGGGGTCGACTCGTCCGTGGCGGCCGCGCTGCTGCGCGACGCGGGGATGGACGCGGTCGGGGTCTGGATGCGCCTGCACGACCTCGCGGACGCGCGCTCCGACGAGCGCCCTGCGTGCTGCTCGCTCGATGCGGCCGACGACGCGCGGCGGGTCGCCGGCCAGCTGGGGATCCCGTTCTACGTCCTGGACCTGGAGCGCGAGTTCGACGCCGGCGTCATCGAGCCGTTCGTCGCCGCCTACCGGGGCGGCGAGACGCCGAGCCCCTGCATCGACTGCAACACCTACGTGAAGTTCGGCGCGCTCCTGGGGCGCGCCCGGACCGTCTACGGCGCGGACGCGGTCGCCACCGGGCACTACGCGCGGGTGGAGGCCGCGGAGGGCGACGACGCCGGCCGCCGCGTGCTCCGGCGCGGCGTCGACGCGGCGAAGGACCAGAGCTACTTCCTCTACGGGCTGCGGCAGGACCAGCTCGCGCGGACCCTCTTCCCGCTCGGCGACCTGACGAAGGACGAGGTGCGGTCGATCGCGGCGGCGAGGGGCCTCGCGACAGCGCGGACCCCCGAGAGCCAGGAGCTCTGCTTCGCGCCTGGCGGCGACTACCGGGCCGCGCTCCGGGCGCGCGATGGGTGGACGGACCGCGAGGGACCGGTGGTCGACGCGGACGGGACGACGGTCGGCCGCCACGACGGGATCGCCGGCTTCACCGTCGGGCAGCGCGGCGGGCTCGGCGTCGCGCTCGGCGCGCCCCGCTACGTCAGCCGGATCGACCCGCTGACCGACACGATCGTCCTCGGACGGCGCGAGGACCTCGAGACGCGCTCGCTCGTCATCGACGGGGCGACCTGGGTCTCGGGCGAGCCGCCCGCCGACGGCACGCGCGCCTCCGCGCAGGTGCGCCACCGAGTCGGCGGCGGTCCCGGCCACGGTCCGCCGTGCGAGGCGGCCGGCCGCGGACGGTGAGCACGCCGGTGGCACGTCGAGACCGACGAGCCCGTCTGGGCGGCCGCGCCGGGGCAGGCGTGCGTGCTCTACGCGGGGGACGAGGTCCTCGGCGGCGGCCGGATCGTCCGCGCCTGACCGCCGATGCCCGTGATCTCGCCCGCCGTCGTCCTCGCCGTGCTCGTCGGCATCTTCGACGCGGGCCTCTACGTCCTCGTCCGCGGGAAGACGCTCGCGCCGCTCCCGTTCGTGCTCGTCGCGTCGATCCTGGGCGCATGGGCGGGCGATGCGGTGGGCGGGCTCGCGGCCGTCTCGTTCCTGCAGGTCGGCGACTTCCACCTTCCGGCGGCCGCGCTGGGCACGGTCGTGGGCATCGCGATCGTCGAGGTGCTCTCGGTCCTCGCCGCGCCGCGTCCCGCGGGGCCCTGACCGGCGGGTCGCACCGGCCGTGCCCGGGTCCCGGGCCGCGAGGGCCCGGCCGTCCGGTAACATCGTGCGGATGCAGCCAGTCACCCCCGATCCCCGGATCCGCCCCCTCTCGAGCGCCGAGATCCGCCGGCGCTACGTCGACTTCTTCGCGGCCCGCGGCCACGAGGTGGTCCCCAGCGCGTCGCTCGTGCCCGCGGGCGACCAGACCCTCCTCTTCACCAACTCCGGGATGGTCCAGTTCAAGGACGTCCTGACCGGCTCGGAGACACGGTCGTACACCCGCGCGGTGGACTACCAGCGGTGCCTCCGCGTGGCGGGGAAGCACAACGACTTCGAGGAGGTGGGACGGTCGCCGCGGCACCACACCCTCTTCGAGATGCTCGGGAACTGGAGCTTCGGGGACTACTTCAAGCGGGAGGCGATCCACTGGGCGTGGGAGTTCCTCACGGAGGAGATGGGGATCCCCGCCGACCGGCTCGCCGCGACGACGTACACCGACGACGAGGTCGCGTGGAACGTCTGGCGCGACGAGATCGGCCTGCCCGTCGAGCGGATGGCGAAGTGGGGCGACGTCGACAAGGGCGACGACAAGAACTTCTGGCGGATGGCGGACACCGGCCCGTGCGGGCCGTGCAGCGAGATCCACTTCGACCGCGGCGCGCACCTCTCCGAGGGCCCGCACTGCGTGCCCGACCACTCCGAGACCTGCCCGCGGTGGCTCGAGGTCTGGAACCTCGTCTTCATGGAGTTCGACCAGAAGCCCGGCGGCCCGCGCGTGCCGCTCCCGTTCACCAGCGTGGACACCGGGATGGGGCTCGAGCGCCTCGCCGCGGTGCTCCAGGGCGTCTACTCGAACTACGACACGGATCTCTTCGCGCCGGTCCACGAGACGATGCGCCGCGTCCTGGGGCACGACCCGGAGCGCTTCGAGGCCGAGCGGTTCAGCTACCAGGTCATCGCGGACCACTCCCGGGCGATCACGTTCCTCGTCGCCGACGGTGTCCTCCCGGGCAACGAGGGCCGCGGGTACGTCCTGCGGCGCATCCTCCGGCGCGCCGTCCGGCATGGGCGCCTCCTCGGCCGCCACGAGGCGTTCCTCGGCGAGACCGCGGCGACCGTCATCGACGTGATGGGGACCGCCTATCCGTACCTCGTCGAGCAGCGCGACCGGATCCTCGAGGTCATCCGGCGCGAGGAGGCGCAGTTCGCCCGGACGCTCGACGCCGGGACGGACCTCCTCGAGGAGGCGCTCATCCCGCTCACGAGCGCCGACCGCGTGGTGGGCCGGCGCGTGGAGGACCTGCCGGCCGACGCTCCCGTCCTCCCGGGCGCCGTCGCCTTCCGCCTGCACGACACGTTCGGCTTCCCCGTGGACCTCACGATCGAGCTCGCGGCCGAGTACGGCGTGGCGGTGGACCGCGCCGGCTACGACGTCGCGCTCGCGGAGCAGCGCTCGCGCTCGCGGACCGGGAAGAAGGCCGAGCTCGCGCGCCACGCGGAGCTCACCTCGCTCTACGAGTCGATCCTCCGCCGCGCCGGGGAGACGACCTTCGTCGGCTACGAGACGACCGAGGCGCCCGCCCGCGTCGTCGCGATCCTCCGCGACGGGATCGAGATGGAGGAGCTGACCGGGGTGGGGGAGGCGGAGGTCGTGCTCGACCGGACCCCCTTCTACGGCGAGGGCGGCGGCCAGGTCGGCGACCGCGGGATCCTGCGCGAGGAGGGCGGCGGCTCGCCGCTCTTCGACGTCGAGGACACGCAGAAGCCCCTGCCCGGGTTCTTCGTCCACCGCGGGCGGCTCCACGGCCGCCTGAAGGTGGGCGAGACCGTGGACGCGGTGGTCGACGCCGAGCGGCGTGCGCGGACGATGCGCAACCACACCGGCACGCACCTGCTCCACCGCGCGCTGCGCAACGTCGTGGGCCCGCATGCCAAGCAGGCCGGGTCCCTGGTCGACGCCGGACTACCTGCGGTTCGACTTCCCCCTCGACCGGCCCGCTCACCGAGGAGGAGAAGCGGACGATCGAGGCCGAGGTCCGCCGGATCGTCCGGGAGGACCGACCCACGTCGATCGCGTACATGGCGATGCCGGAGGCGATCGCCGCGGGTGCCGACGCGTTCTTCGACGAGAAGTACGGCGAGACGGTCCGCACGGTCCGCGTGGAGGGATACAGCTTCGAGCTGTGCGGCGGCACGCACTGCCGCGCCTCGGGACAGATCGGCGGCTTCGTCATCACGGGCGAGAGGAGCATCGGCGCGGGGATGCGCCGGATCGAGGCGCTGACCGGGCGATGGCGCGGACGCGTACCTCGCGGAGCGCGTCGCGCTCCTCGAGCGCGTGGCCGAGGCGGTGGGCGCCACGACGCTCGAGGCGGCCCCCGACCGCGCCGCCGCCCTCCAGGACGAGCTGCGGGAGGCGAAGCGCCGCCTCCGCGCCGGCGCGGGCGGCGGGATGCCGAAGCCCGGCGAGCTCGCGGCGCGCGCCGAGGAGGTGGCGCCCGGCGTGTCCGTCGTCGCCTATGCCGGGCCGTTCGAGTCCGCGGACGCCATGAAGGGCTTCAGCAAGGACCTGCGCGGCGTCCTCGGGTCGGGCGTCATCGTCCTCGGGATGGACGCGGACGCGCCGGCGGTCTGGGTGACCGTGAGCGACGACCTCGTGGCCGCCGGGATCTCCGCCGGGTCGCTCGTCCGGACGATGGTCGGACACATCGACGGCAAGGGCGGCGGCCGGCCCGAGATGGCCCAGGGCGCGGGCTCGCGGCGGGACGGCCTCGCCGAGGCGATCGCGGCCGCGATCGCGGAGCTGCGCGCCCGGGACGGGGCCTCCGGCTGATGGCCTTCCTCCGCCGGCTCTGGGGGCGCGACGGAGGCGAGGTGCCGACCGCGTGCACCGCGCTCGACATCGGGACGGAGTTCGCCAAGGCCCTCGTCTTCGAGATCGAGCCCGACGGGCGCGGGATCGTCCGGGGCGTCGGGCGCAAGCGCCAGGGCCTCTCGCACATGCAGTCCGGGACCGTGACGGACATCGCCGCCGTCGTGGACAACTGCGCGGTCGCGCTCCAGGAGGCCGAGGAGATGGCCGGGTTCCGGCCCACCTCGGTCGTCATCGGCATCGCCGGCGAGCTCGTGAAGGGGTTCACCGTCTCGCACGAGATCGAGCGGAAGAAGCCCGACTCGCCGATCGTGGAGGCCGAGCTCCACCGGCTCATCGACGAGGTGCAGCACGCGGCGATCCGCGAGGCGGAGCGGGCGATCACCTGGGAGACGGGCCTGCCCAACGTCGACATCCGCCTGGTCCACGCCGCGGTGACCGGGGCGAGCATCGACGGCTACCCGGTGACGAACCCGATCGGGTTCCAGGGCCGGCACGTCCGGATCGGGATCTTCAACGCGTTCGCGCCCCTCGTGCACCTCGGAGCGCTCGAGAGCGTCGCCGCCGCCCTCGACCTCGAGCTGCTGGGGATCGTCGCGGAGCCGTACGCCGTCGCGCGCGCGCTGGGCCCGGACCAGACGCGGTCGTCCGGCGCCCTCTTCGTGGACGTCGGCGGAGGGACGACCGACATCGCGCTCGTCCGCTCCGGCGGGATCGACGGGACGCGGATGTTCGCGCTCGGCGGGCGCGCCTTCACGAAGTCGATCGCCGACCGGATGGAGCTGCCGTTCCCGCGGGCCGAGGCGCTGAAGGTGGACTACGCCCGAGGCCTGCCCGTCCCGGACCGCGAGACCGTCGCGGCGATCGTCGCGGACGACGTCGCGGTCTGGTCGGCCGGCGTGGAGCTCGTCCTCGAGGAGCTCTCGGGCGGCGAGCTGCTCCCGGGACGGATCCACCTCTGCGGCGGCGGGTCGCGGCTGCCGGAGGTCGTCGCCGCCCTCCGCGCCGAGAGCTTCTGGTCCCGCCTGCCGTTCTCGCGGCCGCCGGACGTCCAGGTCATGGCCCCCGCGGACGTCGCGGCGATCACGGACGAGACGCGCCTGCTCGTGGACCAGCAGGACGTCACGCCGCTCGGCCTCGCGTACCAGGCGATCGAGCTGCAGTTCGAGGACGATCCGCTCGACGTCGCCCTCCGGCGCGTCCTCCGCGCGATGAAGATCTGACGCCATGGCCATCGTCTACATCGACGTCGACGACGAGATCACCTCCGTCACCGCCCGGATCCGCCGGATCCCCGACGGCCGCATCGCGCTCGTCGTGCCCCCCGGCTCGCGGATCGCCACCTCCCGGATCAACTTCCGGCTCCTCGCGCGCGAGGCGGCGGGCGAGTCCCGGGAGCTCGCCATCGTCACGCCCGACGCCGCCGTCCGTGCCCTCGCCGCCGCCGCCGGCCTGGAGACGTACCCGAGCGTCGCCGACCTGGACGCCGCCGAGAAGGCGCGCGCGGCACACGAGCCGGCGACCGGCGCAGCCGCTGCGGCCGGCCTGGCCGCGGGCGCCGCGGCGGCCGCCGGGTCCGGCGTGCGGACCGGCGCTCCGCTGCGCGGCTCCCCGGATGCGGCCGGCGGACCGGCCCCGGCGGACGGCAGCCCCACGCAGGGCGGCGCGGCCGCGCCCGGTGGCGCACCCGCCGCCGGACCGGCAGGCGCGACGCGCGCGGACGCGCGACCGCGCCCCACCACGGGCCTCCCGGTCGCCGCTCCGGCCGCCGCGCCCGCCTCGGACCGCCGCGGCGGCACGGGACGTGGCGATCGCTCGGGCCGGGGCCGCCGCCGCCGCTGGCCCTGGGTCGTGGCGGCGCTCGTCGTCATCGCGGTCGTCCTCGGCGCGAGCGGCGTCGTCGCCTACACCACGCTGCCCATCGGCGACCGTGACGATCCGCCCGAACGCGGAGACGCTCGGGCCGGCCGACCTGGTGGTCCACGCGGACCCGGCGGCGACCGACGTTGACGTCGCCGCCGCGACGATCCCCGGCCCAGTCCGTCGAGATCCCCGTCGAGGTGAACGACACGTTCGAGGCGACGGGGAAGAAGAAGGAGGAGACGAAGGCGACCGGGAGCGTCACCTTCGTCAGCAAGGACCCGACGCGGTCCAACACGATCCCTGCCGGGCAGCGTCGTCCGCACCGCGGCGGGCGTCGGGTTCTCCACGCGGGCGGCGGTGACGATCCCGAAGGCGAAGATCGAGGGGCTCACGATCATCCCGGGGACGGCGACGGTGAAGGTCGTCGCGGTGAAGGGCGGCCCGGAGGCGAACGTCGCACCCAACACCATCTCGGTGGTCCCTGCCGCCGAGGACCCGGTCCTCCTGGAGGTCCGGAACAGGGCGGCGACGAGCGGGGGGACGCGGAAGACCACCACGATCGTGACCCAGAAGGACGTGGACGCGGCGGTCAAGACCCTCGACAAGCGGCTGAAGGCGCGCTTCGCCGACGCCTCGTCCGACCCGGCCCGGGCCCCCGAGGGGACGATCCTGGTCCCGGATACCGCGCGGCTCGGCCCGTCGACCGCGGAGCCCGCGGCCGAGGGGCTCGTGGACCAGGAGATCGAGACGTTCGACCTGACGCTCTCCGCGACCGGGACGGTCACCGCCTACGCGCCGTCGGCGGCCCGGTCCGTCGCCCTCGCGCGCCTCGCGACGCAGGTGCCGGACGGCTACCGGATCGTCGAGGGGACCGCCAGCGCAGAGACGGGCGAGGCGGCCGCGGTGGACACGGCGGCGGACATCCCCACGTCGAGCAGCGTCGCGATCGTCCGCCAGGTGGACGAGGCCGCGATCCGCGCGCTGTGGCCGGCAAGTCCGTCGCCGAGGCCGAGGCGGCCCTGTCCCAGCTGGGTGAGGCGACGGTCGAGGTCTGGCCCGCGTTCATGCCCGGCGTGACCTCGAGCGCGGCACGGATCGAGATCCGCATCGAGCCGGTGACGGGCGCGGGCGGTACCGGGGTCCCGGGGGCCGCGACGCCCGCGCCCGACGGCCGCGCCCCCGTCGCCCAGCGCACCGTGACGCGCCTGCTGGGCGTGGACCTGGGGGAGAAGCGGATCGGGCTCGCGCTCGGAGACGCGCCCGACGGGCCCGCCGTCCCGCACGCCACCATCGCCCGTGGCGCGACCATCGAGGAGGACGCCGAGGCCCTTCGCGGGCTCATCGATCGGGAGGGCGTCGAGGAGGTGATCCTCGGATTGCCGCTAGACTTCGGCGGAGCCGAGGGCTCCCAGGCAGCCGTCACACGCGCGTGGGGCGTCGCGATCGCGGAGGCGCTGGGACTCCCGGTGACGATGCGCGACGAGCGGCTCACGAGCGAGCTGGCGGCGCAGCGGATCGGCCCGATGAAGCGGGGCCGTTCAGGCGGACCTCCCACGCCGACGCAGCGCCGGGCATACCGTGCGCGGCTCGACCGGGAGGCGGCGGCGATCATCCTGCGCGACGAGATCGACGCGCGATCCGGGAGGCAGACGTGACGAACGGCGGAGGCGGCGGGGACGCGCAACGGCGGGGAGCGCCGGTACGCACCCTCGCAGTCGGAGCTCCGCGACCCGGTCGCCCGCGCCCGCCTCGCCCGGCAGATGCGCGATGGCGGACCGCGGAGGCGCGACCGGGCGGGTCGCGGCATCGGGGTCATCGCCGGCCTCGTCGTCGTCGTCGCCGTCTTCGTCCTCGTCGGCGGGTTCCTCTTCATGACCGTCCTGCGGCCGGCGGCCGCAGGGTTCGTGACGGGCATGGCGTACGACAGCCCGAGCCTCCTCGGGATCGGCTGGATCTCCGATCTCGTGGCCGAGAGGACCTCGGTCCCCTCGCTCACGCAGCCGGCCGGCACGGACGCGAAGGACGTCGCGTTCACGGTGAAGAGCGGGGACACGGCAGCGACGATCGCCACGCGCCTCGCGGATGCCGGGCTGCTCACCGATCCGCGCGCGTTCGTGTATCTCGCCCTCGAGAAGGACCTGAGCACCCAGTTCCAGGCCGGCGACTTCACCCTGCGGCAGCACGATGACGCCGGAGCAGATCGCGTCCGCCCTCACGGCTCCGGCACCCACGATCCCGACGGGGATCGTCTCGGTGCGCACGGGGCTGCGGCTCGAGCAGATCGCGGCGCTCCTCGAGTCGCAGCGGGACGCGACCGCCGGCACGCAGCTGTCGATCGCGGCGAAGGACTTCCTCGACGTGACCCGCAAGCCGCCGGCAGCCCTGCTGAAGGACTACCCGTGGCTGGAGTTCCCGAAGGGCGCGACGCTCGAGGGCTTCCTCGCGGCCGGCGACTACCAGCTTCCGCTCGACGCGACGGCCGAGGACCTCGTGCGCGCGATGCTCGACCGCTTCTACGCGGAGGTCGGCGCGGACCGGATGGCCGTTCCGAAGGAGCGCGGGCTGTCCTTCCACGAGGTCCTGACGATCGCGTCGATCGTCGAGATCGAGGCGAAGTATCCCGGAGGAGAAGGCGAAGATCGCGGGCGTCCTCCAGAACCGCCTCTCGAAGACGAAGGCGGAGACGGCGGGCTTCCTCGGCTCGGACGTGACGACGATCTACGCCCTCGACACGCAGAAGCTGAGCAAGCTCGCGCTCGCCAAGTGGCCCGAGTACGTCTTCTGGACAACCGCTCGAGACGCATGCGGCGACGAAGCTCTCGGCCGCGAACGCGGCGTACGACACGTACACGACGAAGGGGCTGCCGCCCGGCCCGATCGACACCCCGACGCTCACGTCGATCGACGCCGCGCTCAAGCCGGACACCAAGGGCGGCTATCTCTTCTTCCTCGCGAAGAAGGACGGGACGACCGTCTTCGCGAAGACGTACGCAGAGCACCAGAAGAACATCGCGAAGTACATGACCCCGTAGGTCAGGTGCGCGTGCGCACCCCGATCGTCCCATCGGCGGCCGGATGCCCGTTGACACCCGCCATCTCGCGCGCGCAGAGTTCGATCGTCGCCGAAGGCGCCGTCCCGGCGCCGGCCTCGAGGGAGTCGAGGGCATCCATGCCGTTCTGTCCATCCGCGCCTCCGGGCGCTCACCGTCGGCGTGGCCGCCGCGGCGCTGACCCTGTCGCTGGCCGCCGGCCCGACAGTCCGCGAGTGGCGGCGTCTGGTTCGTCGGGACGCCGGGGACCAACCCGCCGCCGGCGGCCCTCGGCCCGTACCCGATCACGCCGTTCGGACCGGACGGCTATGCCCTCGAACAGGTCGTCTCCACGGTCCCTGCGCCGACCGGCGGCAGCGTCGGGATCAGCAAGCCGGCCGCCGTCGTCAACGCACAGTCGGTGGCGGGAGGATGGACCGTCGGCTACTCCGGGCATGTCTACTCGGCCCGGTCGAACGGTGGCCCTCAGGTTCTGTCGCTGCCCGGCGGGACGAAGGCCTTCTACCTCTATGCTGAGCCCGACTCCTTCGGCGGCCCCTTCACTGTCACCGCCACGACGAATAACGGCACGTCCTCCGGCCCGATCACGGTCGGACCGGTCGGGACCGCGGTCGTAGCCCGGTACTTCGGCTTCTACGTGACGAGCCCGAACACGTGGATCACGACGATCACCGTCTCGAACACCTCGTCCAGCTCCACGATCGTCGGCGAGTTCGGGATCTACCGCGAGCGGCCGTCCGATGCGCCGCTCATCACCGGCTTCAGCCCGATGAGCGGACGCGTCGGCGCGACGGTCACGATCACCGGGACGAACTTCGGGTACGCGAACGGCGTGACCTTCAACGGCCGCCCCGCGTCGGTGAGCGTCCGGAACTCGAACACGATCGTCACGACGGTCCCCGCCGGTGCCACCACGGGGCGGATCAGCCGTCTCGAGCCCGTTCGGCGGGTCCACCAGCGCGAACATCTTCTACGTCATGCCCTGACGCCTTCCCGGCCACGCCCTTCGACGCCCGGGCCGCCTCGTCGGCCCGGGCGTCGGCACGTCCGGGACCTCCCGGCGGCGTACCCTGCGTCCATGACGAGCCGCCTCCCGCACCCCGACGACTTCGCACCCCCGCCGACCGCCGCCGACCTCGCCCGCTGGGCCGACGCCGACGCGGAGGCGCGTCCCGCGCGCCTGGCACGGCTTCGTGCACGGCTGCACGCGGAGGGCGTGGACGCGTACTTCGGCGTCCGCCCGGAGAACTCGCGGTATCTCACCGGGTTCCACTTCGGCGACGGGGAGGAGAAGGTCGCCGGCAACTCCGGGCGGTTCCTCGTCTCCGGCGACGAGGTCGTCGTCCTCGCCGACACGCGGTACACGATCCAGGCCGCCCGCGAGGCGCGCGGGGCGCGGATCGAGCCGATCACCTACGACCTCGCCGCGCGCTGGCCGGAGCTCGTCCGCTTCCGTCGGCGCGCGGCGCGTGGCCGTGGAGGCCGGGCTTCGTGAGCCACGCCCTGTGGACCGCTCTCCAGGCCGCCGCGCCGGACGTGGAGCTCGTCGCGGCCGAGGGCTGGGCCGAGGGCGACCGGGCCGTGAAGGAGCCGGCGGAGGTCGAGCGGATCCGTGCCGCCTGCGCGGTGGCCGACCGCGCCCTGGCCGACGCTCCTCCCCGAGATCGGCCCCGGGCATCACGGAGGCCGCGCTGGCCTGGCGCCTCGAGGTCCTCATGCGGACGGGCGGCGCGGAGGGCCTCGCGTTCGACGTCGCCTGCCTCGCGGGCGCCGAGGCCGCCCTCCCGCACGGCTCGCCGGGCGAGCGCCCGGTGCTCGAGGGGGCGGTCCTGCTCTTCGACTTCGGCGCACGGGTGGACGGCTACCGGAGCGACATGACGCGCACGCTCTTCGTCGGCGAGCCGGCCGCGCGGGACCTGGCCGTCTACGACATCGTCCGCCGGGCGCAGGCGGCGACGATCGAGGCGCTCGAGGAGGCCGCTGCCGCCGGCGTCTCCCCGGACGGCCGATCGATGGACGCCGCGGCCCGGGACGTCATCGAGGCGGCCGGCCACGGGCCGGACTTCGGGCACTCCACCGGCCACGGGATCGGGCTCGCGACGCACGAGGCGCCCAGCCTCAGCCGGGTCGCCCCCGAGGAGCCGCTCCCGACGCCCACGGTCTTCAGCGTGGAGCCGGGCGTCTACCTCGAGGGGGAGACCGGCGTCCGCATCGAGGACCTGGTGCTCTTCGACCCCGAGGCCCGACACGTCGAGCGGCTGACGCTGTTCCCGCGCGACGTGCTCGTCCTCGGCTGAGCGACCCCGGCCCGTCCCGACGCACGGAGCCGGCCGGTGCCGTGCACGATCGTCTGGCGTTCCGGCCGTCGGGCCGCTACCCTCGCGCCGTGGACATGCAGAGCCTGACCGACCAGATCATCGGCGTGACGATGTGGTCCATCGTCGGGAGCCTCCTCGTCACCGTCCTGATCACGGTGCTGATCATCGGCGTGATCGTCTGGGCGATCCGCCGGAGCGCCCCGCCGCGCCGAGGACCCGGCCGTGACCGAGCTGAAGACGCGGCTCGCACGCGGCGAGATCGACCCGATCGAGTTCCGGGTGCGCATGGACGAGCTCGACCGCCAGTCCTGACCATCCGGCCCGTCCGCGCGTCGGCCGGCCGGATGTGAGCCGGAGCCGCGTGGAGCGGCCTCCCACCCTGCCCGGATCGGTCCGACCGCGCGCTCGGCTACAATCCCGTCCGACAGACACGAGGCCGAGCCGCCGCCTGCCCACCCGCCGCGCCGGCCCCCTGAGTTGGGAGCACCCTCCGCATGATCTCCACCGGCGAGCTGAAGAAGGGCGTCGTCATCGAGCTCGATGGCGACCTCTGGCAGATCCTCGACTACCACCACATCAAGATGGGGCGCGGATCGGCCCAGGTGCGGATCAAGCTCCGCAACGTGCGGAAGGGATCCACCGTCGAGAAGAGCTTCCAGGCCGGCGAGCGCTGGCCGCGTGCCTCCATGGAGCGTCGCCCCGTCCAGTTCCTCTACCGCGACGGCGACGACTTCCACTTCATGGACTCGGACACGTACGACCAGTTCATCCTCTCGGCCGAGCAGCTCGACGACGCGGTGAACTACCTGAAGGACGCGATGGTCGTCGACCGCGTGAGCTACCAGGGCGAGACGATCGGCATCGAGCTCCCCGTCAACGTCGAGCTGTCCGTCACCGAGACGGAGCCCGGCTTCGCCGGCGACACGGCCTCCGGCGCGCGGAAGAACGCGACCCTGGAGACGGGGCTCGTCGTCTCGGTGCCGCTCTTCATCAACCAGGGCGACGTCCTCCGGATCGACACGCGGACGGGCGAGTACGTCACGCGCGTCTGACCGCGTCGACCGCCCCCTGAGCCTGCGGCCGCGACAGAGCCGATGCCGGCCGCCCGCGCCGGGAGTCCCGCCGTGACGGACGCGCCCGCCCCCGGCGTCCTGACCGTCGGCGAGGTCGCCCGGCGCATCCGCGCCGCGCTGCGCGACGACGCGCTCCTCCAGGACGTCTGGGTCGAGGGGGAGATCGGGCGCGTCATGATCTCCTCCGCCGGCCACGCCTACTTCTCGCTGAAGGACGAGCGCGGCGTCCTCGACTGCGTGCTCTTCGCGCGCGAGCTCAGCGCGGTCACGTTCGAGCCGCGGACCGGCCTGCGCGTCCTCGCGCACGGACGCGTGGACATGTACGAGGCGCAGGGCAAGGTCCAGCTCTACGTGGACGTGCTGCGTCCGGCCGGGGTGGGGGACCTCGCGCTCCGGTTCGAGGCGCTGAAGGCGCGCCTCGCCGCCGAGGGCCTCTTCGACCCGGCCCGCCGCCGGGCCCTCCCCGCGCGGCCGCGCCGCGTCGCGGTCGTCACCAGCCCCACCGGCGCCGTCTGGCACGACGTGCGCACCGTCGTCGCGCGCCGCTGGCCGCTGACGGAGCTCGTGCTCGTGCCGTGCCTCGTCCAGGGCGAGGCGGCGCCGCCCACGATCGTGGACGCGTTCGGCCGGATCGCCGCGCTCCCGGCGGAGGATCTCCCGGACGTCGTGATCCTCGCCCGCGGCGGTGGCTCGCTCGAGGACCTGTGGGCGTTCAACGCCGAGGCCGTGGTCCGCGCGGTCGTCGCCTGCCCGGTCCCCGTCGTCGTCGGCGTGGGCCACGAGATCGACGTCACGCTCGCCGACTTCGCCGCCGACGTCCGGGCACCCACCCCGTCCGCCGCGGCGGAGCTGGTCGTGCCCGACCGCGCGCGCGTGCGCTCGGACGTGGACGCCCTCGCGCGCCGGGCGACGCGCGCGATGGACGAGCGAGCCGGGGATGCCGTCGCCGTCCTCGCTGGCGGAGCGCAGGGCGCTCGACCGCCTGGGTCCCGAGGCCACCCTCGCGTTCATGCGGGAACGGGTCGGGTCGCTCCTCGACGGCGCGGCAGCGGCCACGCGCGCGGCCCTGGCGTCGCGCGGCCTCGCGATGGAACGCGCGGCGCGCCCGCTCCGCATGGAGGCGGCCCGGCGGGCCGCGACGGCGCGCGCGAGCCTCGACGCCGCGGCCGCGTCGCTCGCCGCGCTCGACCCGTCCGCGACGCTCCTGCGCGGCTACGCGATCGTCCGCCGCGCGGCGGACGGCCACATCGTCCGCGGGTCCGGCCGAGGTCGCCGTGGGCGACGGCCTCGCGATCGAGGTCGCGCACGGCGGCATCCGCGCGGTCGTCTCGGCCGAAGACCCCACATGACGGCCCTGCTGTTCGTCCTGGCGGCGCTCGCGATCGGGGCCGTCGGGATCGCGGCGGGTATCATCGTCGCGCCCATCCTCACCCGCGCCTCGGACCGTCTCGCGTCCGATGGATCACAGGAGGCTCCACCCCGTGACGACGCCCGGGACTGACGTGCAGGGATCGGCGGGCGAGTCCGCGGGCGGGCCCGGGACCGACGTCCGCGACGTGGCGACGCTCTCGTTCGACGAGGCGCTCGCGGAGCTGCAGCGGACCGTCGCGACGCTCGAGCAGGGAGGGCTCCCGCTCGAGCGGACCCTCGACCTCTACGAACGTGGAGCGGCGCTCCACGCGCGGTGTGCGATGCTGCTCGACGAGGCCGAGCTGCGGATCCGGCGCCTCGCCGCCGGGCCGGGCGGGAAGCCCGTCCTGGTGGACGAGCCCGCGGGCGGCGACCCGGCGGCCGGCGCTGCCGGCGAACTGGCGGAGGACGAGTGACGATGACGGGCACGACCGATCCGGGCGGGCGCGCGATCGCCGGCCCGATCCTCCCGGACCTCCACGGTCCGGCCGACCTGCGCGGCCTCTCGGACGCCCAGCTCGAGGCGCTCGCGAAGGAGATCCGCGAGACGATCGTCCACACCGTCGCGCGGACGGGCGGGCACCTCGGATCCTCCCTCGGCGTCGTGGAGCTCACGATCGCGCTGCACCGGCTGCTCGAGTCGCCGCGCGACCGGATCGTCTGGGACACCGGCCACCAGGCGTACCCGCACAAGCTCCTCACCGGCCGGCTGGACCGCTTCGGGACGCTCCGCCAGCTCGACGGAGTCGGCGGGTTCCCGCGACGGGCGGAGTCCGAGCACGACGTGATGGACGGCGGGCACGCGGGCACCGGGCTCTCGATCGCCGAGGGCCTCGCCGCCGCACGCGACATCCGCCACTCGCTCGAGCGCATCGCGGTGGTCGTCGGCGACGCCGCCCTCGATGAGCGGGCTCTCGCTCGAGGCGCTCAACGACATCGGCCATCGCCAGACGGACATGCTCATCGTCCTCAACGACAACGAGATGTCGATCAGCCCCACCGTCGGCGCGATCTCGAAGTACCTCTCCCGCGTCAAGCTCTCCGGCACGTGGCAGCGCGGGCGCAGCCTGTGGGACCGCAGCGCCGAGATGATCCCGGTCATGGGCGGGCTCGCCCTCGAGCTCAGCCAGCGCTTCCGCAGGTCGGTCGTCAACTTCGCGGTGCCCGGTCAGCTCTTCGAGGACCTCGGCATCACCTACATCGGCGTGGTGCCCGGGCACGACATCCCCACGCTCGAGCAGACCTTCCGGTCCGCCTTCGCGCTCGGCGGCCCGGTGCTCGTCCACGTCCGGACGCAGAAGGGCCGTGGCTACCACCCCGCGGAGCGCGACCAGGTGGCGTTCCACGGCGCCGCGCTCCCGCCGATGGCCGACGCCGGCACGGCTCCCGCCCACCGACGTGCGGCGCCGTCGAAGGCCGAGCCGACGCCCGAGCCGGAGGGCGGCACGCCCGTCGCGCCGGTCGCGGCCCCCGAGAAGACGCCGAACTACACGCACTTCTTCGCCCAGGAGCTCGTCGAGATCGCCGCCGAGGATCGCCGCGTGGTCGGGATCACGGCCGGCATGCCGACCGGGACGGGGATGAACCGGATGCAGGCGGCGTTCCCGGACCGCTTCATCGACGTCGGGATCGCCGAGCAGCACGCCGTGACGATCGCGACCGGCCTGGCCATCGGCGGCCTGAAGCCGGTCGTCGCGATCTACTCGACGTTCCTCCAGCGCGCCTTCGACCAGACCGTGCACGACGTCTGCCAGAACGACATGCCCGTCGTCCTCGGCGTGGACCGGGCCGGCCTCGTGGGCGAGGACGGCACGAGCCACCAGGGGATGTTCACGCTCCCGGTCCAGCTCCAGCTGCCGAACCTGATCGTCGCGAGCCCGAAGGACGAGCAGGAGCTGCGCGCGCTCCTGCGGACGGCGCTCGCCCAGGACCATCCCTTCGCGCTCCACTACCCGCGCGACGCCGGCTTCGGCGTGCCGGAGCGCGAGCCCGCCCTCATCCCGATCGGGCGCGGCGAGGTCGTCCGCGACGGGACGGACGTCCTCTTCGTGGGCTTCGGCCCCATCGTCCACCGGGCGGTGGAGGCCGCGGAGCGTCCTCGCGGCGGAGGGCGTCTCCGTCGAGGTGGTCAACGCACGCTACGCCAAGCCCATCGACCGCGACCTCATCCTCGACCGCGCGCGGGGGAAGCGCCTCGTCGTCACCTTCGAGGAGAGCGTCGTGACCGGCGGCTTCGGTGCGGCGGTGCTCGAGGCCATCGAGGCGGCGCGGCTCTCCGATCCGGCGT
>CAWJQZ010000012.1:0-62963 GCA_963844945.1 uncultured Chloroflexia bacterium | reverse complement strand
AGGATGACCCCGACCGCGACCACGGCCGCGAGCGGCTTCCCGTACCGGTAGACCGACCACGCCGCGAAGAACGTCGTGGCCCACACGATGATGCCCAGCAGCCCGAGGAAATGGCCGGCCTGCGTCGTCGTCGCCCGGCCGCGGACGACAAGGTCCAGGTAGGCCTGGATGGACGACCGGACGGCCGCCTGCAGGGCTCCGTCGGGCACGGATACGCCCGGGTCCACCGTCATGCCGACCGCGACCCCGATGAAGAACACGCCGATGATCGCGGCGGCCGCGAGGCACGTCAGCCGGCGCCACCGGGTGCGCGACAGGAGGAAGGCGGTGACGATCGCGACCGGGACCATCCACGCGAGGAAGTCGGTGTTCTCGTCGCGCCCCAGGACCCAGCGTGCGTCGTCGATGGACGTGGCCATCGTCAGGCCCATGATGAGCAGCAGGATCAGGCTCGACCAGCCCTCCTCCGGGCCGGCGATGACGCGGCGCGCGAGGTCGCCGGCGGAGGGCATGGCGGGCAGCGCCGCGGGCCGCGCGGTCATGCGAGGGCCTCCGACAGGCGGTCGTCCGCGCGGACGACGTCGGTCCGCAGGTCGAACTCCGCGAGGCGATGGCGGATCGCGCGGGCCGCCTGCTCCGCCTCGGGGTCCGCGGCCGGCTGCGGCGCGTCGGGACGCGCGGGCGGGACCGCGAAGCTCGGCGCGTCGAGGAGGACGACGACGCATCCCAGGCCCTTCGGCCGGAGTGTCGCGAGCGGGCGCACCCAGTCGGGCTCGTCCGATGCGGTGATGACCACCACGGTCGTCCCGCGGCGGATGCGCGGCATGGTGACGACGAGCGCCTCGGCGAGCGGCGCCGACCCGTCGCCCTCGACGGCCGCGAGGAGCTGCATGACCTTGTGGCGCTGGCGCGGGCCGCGGTCGGGCGGGAGCGTCGCCGCGTGGTGGCCGTTGGTGGTGATCGCGACGGAGCGGTTCTCCCCGAGCGCCTTCTCCGCGATCGAGGCGGCGGCGCGCACGGCGACCTCGACCGTCGACCGGTCCCCCTTCCCCGCCTGCACGCCGGCGTCGAGGTCGAGGAAGATCCACACGTCGGCGGTCTGCTCGAGGTCGAACTCCTTCACCTGGATCTCGCCGTGCCGCGCGGTCATCTTCCAGTGGATCCGGTTGAACGAGTCGCCGGGTGCGTACGGCCGGACGCTGGTGGCGAGCGGCGTCGTCTGGAACGCCCGCTCGCGGGACGCGTGGCTCCCCTCGAGGTTCGCCGTCGGGAGCCGCCAGAGGGGAAGCCGTTCGACCCGCGGGTAGACGACGACGCTCACGCCGTGGCCCACGCTCGCCATCGACTCGAAGAACCCGAACGGATCGCCCGTGCGGATCCGCAGCGCGTCGACCTTGAAGTGGCCGCGCCGCGTGAGCGGGACCTTCGCGTTCCACGTCCGCTGGCTCCTCGGGCCGAGCGAGAGCGCCCGGCCCGGCAGCGGGACCGGGAGGTCGGAGGGGTTGTAGGTCTCCAGCCAGAGCTTCGGCAGACGGCCCGCGTTGCGCACCGTGACGGTGGCGCGGAGCTGGTCGCCGACGTGGCCGTGGACCTGCGCGACCGCGAATCCGGCCTCGAGGTCGGTGAGCCCGACCCGCGTCACGACGTAGCTGCCCAGCCCCACGAAGATCCCGAGGTAGACCAGGAAGAACAGGAACGGCAGCCCCGTGGACAGCGCGGCGACGACGACGACCGTCGCGATGACGATGAGCGGGATGCGGCGGAGCATGGCGGACGCGACCCGTGGCCCGGCTCAGCCGGCGGCCGCCTCGCGATCGATCTCCCGCGGCCCGCCCGCGCGGACGGGGATGCGGTCCGAGGAGACCGGGATCGAGTCGACCACCTCCCGGACCACCTGCCCGGAGTCCACGTCGCGCACCGTGGAGCTGGTCTTGACGATGACGCGGTGCCCGAGCGCGGGCCCGGCGAGCTCCTTCACGTCGTCGGGGATCGCGTAGTCGCGGCCCCGCAGCGCGGCGAGCGCCTGGCTCGCCCGGTAGAGGGCGATCGACCCGCGCGGCGAGGCGCCGAGGTAGACGTCGGGGTGCGTCCGCGTCGCACCGACGAGCCGGATGATGTAGTCGCTGACCTGCGGGTCCACGTAGACCTCGCGGACGGCGGCCTGCATCGCGCGGAGCTCATCGGCGGAGAGGACCGGCTCGATCGTGTCGAGCGGGTGGACGCGCTTCTGCTCGTCGAGGATGAGCATCTCCTCGGCCGGGCCCGGGTAGCCCATCCGGATCTTCAGCATGAAGCGGTCGAGCTGCGCCTCGGGGAGGGCGAAGGTCCCCTCGTACTCGATCGGGTTCTGCGTCGCGATGACGAGGAACGGGTCCGGCATCAGGTAGGTCACGCCGTCGATCGTCGCCTGCCGCTCCTCCATGCACTCGAGGAGCGCCGACTGGGTCTTGGGCGTCGCACGGTTGATCTCGTCGGCGAGGACGACCTGCGCCATGATCGGGCCCGCGCGGAACTCGAACTCGTGCGTCTTCTGGTTGTAGATCGAGAGGCCGGTCACGTCGGACGGCAACAGGTCCGGCGTGAACTGGATCCGCCGGAACGAGCAGCCCAGGCTCTTCGCGATCGCCTTGGCGAGGACGGTCTTGCCCGTCCCCGGGACGTCCTCGATGAGGACATGGCCGCGGCACAGCAGGGCGACGAGCGCGAGGCGCACCTCGCGGTGCTTGCCCACGATGACGCGCTCGACGTTCGCGAGCGCTCGCTCGCCGGACTCCTGGATCTGGGGCACTCGTCTGCCTCCCCCTGCGGGCGGGTGCGGGTGCGCGCGAGCGGGACGCTGGCCCGCGTGCGCCGCACGGATACGCATGGTACGTCCGAACCGCAGAACCGGTTCCGGACGGGTCCTTCAGCGGCCGAGGAGGGTCCGCGCGGCGAGCCAGATCGTGACGCCGGCGCCGAGCACGCCCATGAACGAGAGGAACGCCTCCCCGCCGATCCAGGAGACGACGGCGACGAAGATGAAGAGCGCGCCGAGCACGGCGGCGATGGCAGCGAGCCCGATCCGCTCGACGATCGGGCGCCGCTCCCCCGCCTCGTCGGCGTCGCGGCCCTCCGGCGTCCCGGCCCTCCGGGGCCCCGCTCACTTCGCGGCCTGCGCGAAGTACGCGCGCATGAGCTTCCCGGCGATCGGCGAGGCCCGGGAGGCGCCGCTGCCGCCGTGCTCCACGACGACCGCGATGGCGATCTGCGGATCGTCGGCCGGCGCGAACCCGATGAACCACGAGTTCGGCTCGCCGGTGCCGCCGATCTCGGCCGTCCCGGACTTGCCGGCCGTGAGCACGCCGGGCACCTTCGCGCCGCTCGTGAACAGGGCGCCGTGCTCCCCTTCCACCGCGAGGGTCATCGCCGCCTTCACCGGCCTCGCGACGTCCGCCCCGAACGCGCGCAGCCAGACCTCGGCCGGGCGCTCGGTCACGGCGCCGTCCGGCGAGACGACGGCCGTCACGGCACGCGGCCGCATGATGACGCCGTCGTTCGCCACGGCGGCTGCGACGAGCGCCATCTGGAGCGGGGTCGCGAGCACCTGGCCCTGCCCGTACGACGCGTTCGCGAGCTCCACGTCGTCCGTGAAGCCTCCGGGCGCGCTCCCCGTGCCGTTCGTCACCTGGCTCGTCTCGGTGGGGACGTCGTACGGGATGGGGCCGCCGAATCCCATCGCGGCCGCGCGGGCCGCGAGCTCGGCTCCGCCGGTCGCGAGCCCGGCGAGCGCGAAGAAGATGTTGCAGGAGACCTCGGTCGCCTCGGCAAGGGCGAGCGGCTTCGGCTGGGTGAAGTCGTGGTGCCCGTCCTTCACCCGATACCCGTCCACCAGGAGGCCCGTCTTCTCCGCCGGCGGCTGCTGCTTGAAGGTCGTCGTCGGCGTGATGGCTTCCGACGCCAGCGCGGCGACCGCGGTCACGATCTTGAAGGTGGACCCGGGCGCGTACAGGCCGAGCGTGGCGCGCGGCAGGAGGGGTGAGTCCGGGTCCTTCCGCAGCGCGGCGAAGTACGCGGGGTCCGCCGAGGGGTCCGCGATGAGGTTCGGGTCGTAGGTCGGCGTCGAGACGTCCACGAGCACCTCGCCCGTCTTCGGGTCGAGCATGACGACCGCGCCCTTGTCGTCGCCGAGCAGCTGCACCGCGAGCTTCTGGAGCGGGAGCGACAGCGACGTGCGGAGGTCGTTCCCCTTCTTGGTCCGCGAGGGGTCCAGGTGGTCGAGGATGTCCTGGATCGGGTCGGGGTCGCGGCGCCCGGTGAGCTCGGCGTCGAACGTCCGCTCGATCCCGGCGCTCCCGTACTTCCGCGACGCGTAGCCGACGATGGCGGTCATCGCGTCGGTCGGATAGACGCGATACGGCTCGCCGTTCGGGTCCCGCTTGCTCGCGGCGAGGACGCGGCCGTCGCGATCGCGGATGATCCCGCGGACCACCGTCCGTGCCGCCGCGATGTTCGCCGCGTCGTCCGGCGAGCTGGTGAGCCGCTGGGCCTCCACCACCTGCCAGTAGGTCGCGCCCACGCCGACGACCGCGACCGCCAGGATCGCGACGAGCATCGTGCGTGCGAGGCTCTTCCCGAGCCCCGGGTCCCGGCCGCTCACGCGCCCCTCCGTCGCAGTGCGCGGACGATCGGCCCGCGCGTGCGCGGCGGTGGGGGCGGCTCGATCCCGCGGTCGGAGAGCGCGAGAAGCAGGCCCACCACGAGCGAGTTGGCGAGGAGCGACGAGCCCCCATAGCTGATGAACGGGAGCGTGATGCCGGTCAGCGGGATGATCCGCAGGTCGCCCGCCGCGATGACGAGCGCCTGGAGGCCGATCACGAGCGCGAGCCCGGCGGCGAGGAGCGCGCGGAACGGGTCGGCCGCGGCCGCGGCGATCCGCAGGCCCCGCTCCAGGACCACGAGATACAGGGCGAGGATGCCGAGGACGCCCGCGAGCCCGATCTCCTCCCCGAACGCGGCGAGCGGGAAGTCGGTGTGGACCGCCGGGACCGGGAGCCTCCCCGCGATCTCCGGGAGCCCCGCCCCGAGCCCGACGCCGAAGATCCCGCCCCGCGCGAACGCGTGGAGCGCCTGGACGATCTGGAACCCCGAGCCCAGCGGGTCGGCGAAGGGATCGAGCCAGACGGAGACGCGTTCCCGGACGTGGGGGAAGGCGAGGTAGAGCGCGACGGCGGCGATGACGCCGAGGAGCGACGCCGAGCACGGCCCACGAGGCGCGCCCCGTGGCGATGTACAGGAGGGTGAGGAAGACGGCGTAGAACAGGAGGGCCGCGCCCAGGTCCCGCTGGACGATGACCACGCCCATCCCGAGCGCGACCATCGCGAGCATCGGTGCGAGGTACTGGAGCGGCGGGAGGCTGATCGGGCCGAGCCGGGTCCGCTCGGTCGCGAGGAGCGGCCGGTACTCCGCGAGGTATCCCGCGAGGAAGACGACGAGGATCACCTTCAGGAGCTCGGACGGCTGGCCGCTGAACGGGCCGACGACGAGCGTCAGGCGCGCGCCGCCCTCGTCCACCCCGAAGACGAACGTGAGAGCGAGGAGCCCGAGCCCGGCGAGGGCCCACGTGTACTTGTACATGCGGAGCCACGCGTCGGACCGGACCACGACCGCGAGCACGCCCACGATCGTGAGGCCGAGGCAGAGCCAGAGGGCCTGCAGCTCCGCGAGGCCGAGGTGGACGGACCCGATGTCCTGCGTCACGTAGTCCTGCGGGAGCCGGATCATGAGGAGGAGCCCCAGCCCGCCCAGCATGCCCATCGTCGGGAGGAGGACCTGGTCGGTGCGGCGGCCGGCGAGGACCTGCGCGAGGTGGACGAGCGCGAGCGCGACCCCGTAGACGACCAGGAGGCGCCAGCCCTCCACGGACGCGGCGCCGGTCCGCGTCATCCCCAGGGAGAGGCCACCCGCCGCGAGGACGACGTAGACGAGGACGAGGAGGAGCGCCTCGCGCCGGCGCGTCCGGGGTCGGAAGCGGGCGATGCCGCGCGGCGCCACCGCCGCGGCGGCCGTCACCGGCGTCCCCGCTCGAGGCGCATCCGGACGCGGCCGACCTGGACCTCATCGCCGACCGCGAGCGGGACGACGCCCTCGACGAGGCTGCCGTTGATGTACGTGCCGTTCGTGCTGCCGCGGTCCTCGATGAACCACGCGCGGCCCCGATAGGTGATGACCGCATGCTCGGCGGAGGCGAACGCATCCTGCACGACCACGGTGCTGCCGAGGTCCCGGCCGATCGTCGTCACGGCGTCGACCGGGAACGCCGCCCCGACCGGAGGCTCCTGGTCGGGCGACGCGACGACGACGAGGCGCCCCAGCTCCGCGCCCGGCTCCGCGGCGGCGCGCCGGACGTCGCGGAGGAGGACCCTCGCCACGGCGACGAGGAAGAGCCAGATCAGGGCGATCAGGGCGATCCGGACCGCCCAGAGCGCCAGGACGAAGGGGTCCATCAGCGCGACTCCTCCACCTGAGCGCCGGCCTGAGCCGCCGGGGCGCGCCCCACCTCGATCGTCGAGTCGCCGATCGTGACGATATCTCCCGGCCCGAGCGCGATCTCCGCGATCCGCTCGTCCCGCACGAAGGTGCCGTTGGTGCTGCCGAGGTCCGACAGGACGAGGAAGCCCGATCGCGATGCGATCCGCGCGTGCTGGCGCGAGGCCCGCGGGTCCGCGAGGACGACGTCGCAGGCCGTGTCCCGGCCGATGACCACCGGGGTGTCGCCGATCGCCATGGTTCGGACCGGGGCGCCCGGCTCGCGGATCGCGAGCGTGGCGCGGACCGCCGGCGGGCGAGGCACCTCGAGGACCATCGTGCCCTCGGGTACCCGCGATCGCCGTCCTCCGGCCGCACCGCGCGCACCGGAGGCGTCCCTCGCGTCGATGGCCGCGACGCGTGCGTCCCCCGCGGGGGCGTCCGGCTCGGGGACCACCGTCACGGTCGGGAGGTCGCGCATCGTGTACCCGTGAGCGCGGGCGAACGCCAGCGCGGAGCCCGCGAGCGCACGGGCGAGCTCCTCGGGGCCGCCCACCTCGGACGCCAGGGCGTCGAGATCGGCCGGGCGCAGCTCGACGACGAATGTGTCCGGGACGACCACCCTGTCGCCGACGCGCCGACGCCGCTCCTCCATGGCGCGCTCGAGACGCCGCTCGACGACGACGCGGTGGACGGGGGCGCGGAAGATGCGGGCGGATGAGCGCTCGAAGACGCGCTCGAGGGACCGCTCGAGGAAGGAAAGGGGGCGCATAGGCCGCCCGGAGTCTAGCAGAGGTCGGCAGGACCGCCGGTCGGGGCCCGCGGGACCATTCTCTCGGACCCCGACCCATGGGATCCGGTGTACGCTCGGGGGACGGGCCCGGACGGTCATGCCGGGCGGCCCGGGGCGGTGTCGGAGGACGATCGACGGGGGGTCGATGACCGGGACGATCACCGAGATGTTCTGCGAGCGCTGCGGGAAGCGCCACGACTTCGAGCGTGCGCGACCCGGCGGCGGCGCGCGCCTGCGTGGGTTCTCGCGGGTCCTGCGCACGTACGTCCTCAACCAGTCGCCCACGTTCAACGACGCGATGAACGACGAGTGGGCCCACCTCGCCGAGGACGGCGACCTCCAGCAGTACTCGGCGATCCTCGCGGCGTTCTCGCTGTGCCTCGAGTGCCGCGGGTACGTCTGCCACGATTGCTGGAACCCGGCCGAGGGCCGGTGCCAGACGTGCGCGCCGCTCGCGGCCGCCGACGCGCAGCCGCCCGTCGCGGCGGCGCCGGTCGTCGCCGGCGGAGGCGCCGTCCTGGTCTCGCCGGAGCGGGCCGCCGCCTTCGCCGCCGCGGAGCCCGAGCCCGACTCGACGCCCGGCGTGGCCGCGACGGAGGCCGGTGCGCAGCCCGAGACACCCGCCGAGGTGGTCGCGGAGGCCGTCCCCGAGCCGCCGGTCACACCGGTCGCGGAGGCGGTCGACGGGCAGAGGGACATCGCGGAAGCCACAGCCGCGCCGTCCGCGGACGCCGCCGAGACGCCGGCGGCCGACGCGGAGGTCGAGGGTGCCGGCGCCGAGGAGGCCGAAGAGTCGCCGCCCATCGCGGCCGTGCTCGAGGCGCCGGAGGCGCCGGAGGCATCGGTCCCGGCGCCCCCGCCTGCGCCGGTCGCGGAAGCCCCCGAGGCAGAGGCGCAGACCCAGGCCGTGCCGGAGGTCGCGGGACCTGCGACCGTCGCGATCGTGGACGAGGTCGCGGCTTCCGGCGTCGCCGAGCAGATCCCCCCGCCGGAGCCGGCGGCGGTCTCCGGTATCCCGCAGGTGGCGCCCGACGCAGCGGTCGAGACCGCCACCGTCGAGGCCGCGGCGATCCCGGCCGCCGTTCCGGTCGAGGCGCCCGGTGAGGGTGAGAGCGCGGACCTCGCGGCGGCCGCGGCGATCGACGACGACGTCATGGCGGCCGCCCTCGCGGCCGGGCTGGTCGCGGGCGCGGCGCCGTCCGTCAAGCCCGCGCCGATCCTCGCCGCGGCCGTGCCGGAGCCGGCGGCCGTGCAGGAGCCGGCGGTCGCAGCGGCCGTGCCGGAGCCCGTCGCGGCCGTGCCGGAGCCGGCGGTCGCGGCGGCCGAGCCGGAGCCCGCCGTGCCGGAGCCCGCCGTGCCGGAGCCCGTGGTCGCGGCCGAACTGGCGCCCGCGCCGGCCGTGCCGGAGCCCGAGGCACTCTCGACCCCGGACGCCGCATCCCTCGAGCCGCCCGCCGCGGTCCCCTCCCCGCCGGCGATGGTGCGCGTTCCTCTGGCAGCGCCGGCTCGCGGCGAGCCAGCGGGCCGGGACCGCGGCTCCGCGGTCGACCGGCGCGGTCCGCTGCTCCCAGTGCGGGCTCCAGGTCCCCGCCGTGGCACGGTTCTGCCGGCGGTGCGGCGCGCGCCAGGAGGCGATCCCCGCCTGACGCGGGATCCCACGCCACCGCCGGAGCGGCGGCCTATTCGTCCGCTGTCGCGTCGCCCGCGGGGCGTCCCATCAGCGGCAGCGTCCCCGGCTTCGGGTACGTCGGGGCGTGCACCCGCCGCGCGACCCAGGAGACGCCGAGGAGCACGACCTGCGTGCAGAGCGAGAGCCAGATGAGGGCGGCGAAGAGCGCGAAGAACGTCCCGTAGATCCGCAGCGACTTGAAGAAGATCGGGGCGATGATCGCGAAGATCTGCGTGAGGAAGCTCACCGCGACGCCGGCGGCGATCGCGGGCACCAGCGCGTCGCGGGCCGTGATGTGGCGGGCCGGGATGTACCAGTACGAGAGCCAGAGCGCCGACACCAGCCAGCCGGTGAGCAGCAGGACGGCGACGAGGCGGCGGAGCACCGCGTCCGCATTCGCCGTCGGCACGATCGAGAGGTCGGCGACCCAGATCAGGAGCGCGACCGCCCCGAGGACGCTCCCGAGGAAGAAGACGACGCAGGCGAGCGACTCGATCGTCTGGCGGACGATGTCGCGACGCGGCTCGCGCGGGAAGAACAGCGCGACGGAGGTGTCGAGGGCCGCGTAGACACGGCTGGCGCCCCAGATCAGGCCGATCAGGCCGATGAGCGAGAACGTCCAGGCGCCGGCGGAGATCTGCTTGAGCATCTCGCCGATCAGCTCCTCGAGGGGCGGGACCTGGGCGGCGAGCATCGCGAGGATCCGGTCGCGCTCGGCCGGGTCGGAGACCATGAACCCGAGGATGCTGACGAGGATCAGCAGGGTCGGCAGGATCGCGACGAGGACGCTGTACGCGAGGCCGGCGGCCGTGACACCGCCGCCCGCGGCGCCATAGCGGTCCATCAGGTCCATCCCGATGACCGCCGGCGGCAGGGCGAGGACCCGGTCGACGACCGGGCGGACACGGGTCTCGATCCGGCCGATGAGCCCCGCGGGGGACCGGTCGGGGACGCCCTGGTCGTCGCCCGGAGCGGACACGGATCAGTCCACGAGGTCTTCGAAGAGGACGGGTTGCACATCCTCGACGCGGACACGGGTCGACGGCCGCAGCATCGCGCGCACCTCCGCACGCCGGACGTACCGCCGGCCGCCCGGCTTGATGCTCGAGAGCCGGCCGGACCGGGCCCACCGCCCGATCGTCTCGGGCGTGACGACGACGTTCGCGTCCGCGAGGATCGCCGCGGCCTCCTCGAGCGTCACCCAGTCGGTCGCAGGCCTGCGCATCGCGTCAGCCCTCTCCGCTCGTGTCGGACGAGCCACCGCCGTCCGACGAGGACGACGACCCGGAGCCCGAGTCGGTCGACGTGGCCGTCTCCGTGGACGACTTCTTCTTCACCGGACCGGAGACGCTCTTGCGGTCCTTCTTCGCCCAGCCGCTCCCGCGGAAATGGATGGCCGGGGCAGCGAACGCCTTCGAGAGGACGCCGCCGCACTCCGGGCACTCGCTCGGCCCGGCGGCGTCGATCCCGTGCACGACCTCCATCACATGGCCGCAGGACTCGCACACGTAGTCGTAGATGGGCACGCTCGTTCGTTCCTCAGTCGTCTTCCATCGTTCCCGGGTCAGGCCCGGAGGAGTCGCATCCCGCACTTGGGACAGTAGAACGCCCGCTCCTGTCCTGCGTTGTAGCCGCAGCTGGGGCAGACGAGCCCGCCGCCCGCGCGCGCCGGGACCATCGAGTCATCAGCGACGAACGCGGGTGCGGCCGCAGCCGCCCGCAGGCCGGTGACGATCGACGAGAGGATCCGCGACGCGACGCGCTCGGTGTCGCCGCGGGTCCCGCGCCCGCCCCACCCGACGACGCCGCGCACCATCAGGTCCCCCGTCGCCTCGTCCCAGTGGGCCGCGACGCCGCCCACCACCGCGTCGAAGAGCGGGTAGCCGGTCGTGTCCAGGTCGCCGGCGAGAAGGCCGCACGCGAGCGTGTCGAATGCCGGGTCGAGGGCGCCCACCGTCTCGAGCACGAGGAGCGCGTGCCGGCCGATGGGGCCGACGTCGCTGTACGCGCTCACCCACTGGAAGGCCTCCGACGGCCGCGCGATGTCCGGTGCCGCCTGGGCGAACTCCACGGCGCGCGGCTCGACGACCTCGACCGGCGTGAGCGTCACGCCGAGGACCATCCCGGGGAGCGAGTCGAGCAGGCCCGGCGAGGCGGGCATCCGGAGGCCCTCGCTCGACTTCGCGCCGTACGTGACCCGGACCGAGTAGTCCTGGGCATCGACGATCTCAGGGGCGGGCGGCGGCGGAGCCTCCACCTTCTTCTGCTTCTTGAACAGGGGCACCGAGACGTCTCCTTCGTGCGTCCGCGCACGATCGTAGCCGTTCCGTGGGCACGCCTCTAGCCCGCGAGGCGCTCCCTGAGTCGCGCGACCAGGTCCGCGAGCTCGGCCTCGCGCGCACGAGCCCCGTCCACGACCGGGGCCGGAGCGCGCTCGACGAACGACGGGTTCGCCAGCCGGGCCCGTGCCGAGTCGAGGAGTCCCTCCGCCTCGGCGAGCTCGCGCTCGAGTCGCGCGCGCTCGCGTTCGGCGCCGGCGTCGTCCGCGGCGGCCGGCTGGACCACCGCCTCCGTGGCGCCGGCGATCGCCGCGAGCGCGCCGGGAACGCGCGCGGGCGCGAGGTCGCCGGCAGAGGCGACGCGCACGAGCGGTCGTGCGCGGGCGAGCCTCTCGACGGCAGGGGCGACGGCGTCCCACGCCGGTGCGAGGTCGTCGCCGACCGCGACGTGCACGGGGAGCCACGTCGCGGGCTCGACCCTCGCCTCGCTGCGCGCGTTGCGGACCGCGCGGACGAGCTCGATGGCCGCGGCGATCGGCGCCTCGGCCTCGGGGTCGATCTCGCCGGGCTCGGGCCATCGCGCGACGATGAGCAGCTCGGGGTCGTCCGCCCCCTTCGGGAGCTCCGCCCAGATGGCCTCGGTGACGAACGGGATGATCGGGTGGAGCAGGCGCAGGTACGTGTCGAGCGCCGCGACCATCGTCCACCACGTCGCCTCGCGATCCTCGGCGGAGAGCGAGGCGTCGCCGAGCCGCACCTTCGCGAGCTCGATCGCCCAGTCGCAGTAGTCGTTCCACGTGGCGTCGTACAGGAGCCGGGTGACGTCGGCGAAGGAGTACTCGCCGAGGGCGCGATCGACCTCGGCGATCGTCGTGGCCACGCGGCTCATGAGCCAGCGCTCCACGGGTCCCAGGCGCGCCGGATCCGGCGCGATGCGGGCCGCGTGCGGCGGGATCGAGTCGGGTCGTGCCCCGAGGAGCCACCGCGCCGCGTTCCACAGCTTGTTCGTGAAGTTCCGCGCGTTCGCGAGCTTCTCCGCGCTGAAGCGCTGGTCGTTGCCCGGGGCGGCCCCGTGGACGAGCGCGAAGCGGAGCGCGTCGGCGCCGGACTCGTCGATCGCCTCGAGCGGGTCGACGACGTTGCCCTTCGTCTTGGACATCTTCTTGTCCGTACGGGTCCCGCACGAGGCCGGAGAGGTAGATGATCGAGAACGGCGGCTCGCCCAGGAGGTGGATGCCGAGCATCATCATCCGGGCGACCCAGAAGAAGATGATGTCGTAGGCGGTCTCCATGACCGTCCCGGGGTAGTAGTGCGCGAGGTCGGCGGTCTCGTCGGGCCACCCGAGCGTGGAGAACGGCCAGAGCCCCGAGCTGAACCACGTGTCGAAGATGTCCGGGTCCTGGACGAGGTCCGCAGCCGGCCGGCCGCACGTCTCGCAGGCGGCCGGGCCGCCCTCGTCGGCCGAGACCGTGACGTGGCCGCCCGGGCAGTACCACGCGGGGATCCGGTGGCCCCACCAGAGCTGGCGGCTCACGTTCCAGTCGCGGATCTCGGTGAGCCAGTGCTCCCACACCTTCTCGAACCGCTCGGGGAGGATCACCGTCTCGCCGCCGCGGGTCGCCGCGAGGGCGGCCTCGGCGAGGGGCTTCGTCCGCACGAACCACTGCGTCTTCAGGCGCGGCTCGACGACGTCGTTGCTCCGCTGGCAGCGCCCGATGACCATCTCGTGCGCCCGCGTGGCGACGAGGTCGCCGCGCGCCTCGAGGTCGGCGAGGATCCGCTGGCGCGCCTCGTACCGGTCGAGGCCCGCGTAGGCCCCTCCGTTCGCCGAGATGCGCCCGTCGTCCTCCAGGACGTCGATGACCGGCAGGTCGTGGCGCTTCCCGGTGGCGGCGTCGTCGTGATCGTGGGCCGGCGTGATCTTCACGGCGCCCGTCCCGAACGCGGGGTCCACCACGTCGTCGGCGATGATCGGGACGTCGCGCTCGACGAACGGGATCCGGACGGTCCGGCCGACCAGCGCCCGATGTCGGGCGTCGTCCGGGTGGACCGCGACGCCGGTATCGCCGAGGATCGTCTCCGGGCGCGTGGTGGCGACCTCGATCCCCTCCTCCTCCACGGCGCCGGTGGCCGGGTCGACGAGGTGGTACCGGACCGTCCACAGCGTGCCGGTCTCCGGAGTCGCGACAACCTCGAGGTCCGAGAGGCTCGTACGACAGCCGGGGCACCAGTTGATGAGCGTCTCCGCGCGGTACGCGAGCCCCTCCCGGTAGAGCCGGAGGAAGGCGGCACGCACGGCGCGGCTCGACTGCTCGTCCATCGTGAAGCGCAGCCGGCTCCAGTCGAGCGACGCGCCCACGCGGCGCTGCTGGGCGAGGATCACGCCCTTCGTCTCCTCGACGAAGTGGCCCATGCGCTCCAGGTACCGCTCCCGCCCCAGGCTTGCGCGAGTCTCGCCCTCGGCGGCGATGACCCGGTCGAGCACGAACTGCGCGGCGATCGAGGCGTGGTCCAGGCCCGGGAGGAAGAGCGCCGGCCGGCCCTGCATCCGCGCGTGGCGGATCATCAGGTCCTCGACGGTGGATCGCTGCGCGTGACCCAGGTGGAGCGAACCGGTGACGTTCGGCGGCGGCTGGATGATGACGAACGGCGGCGCGCCCGCGTCCGCGCGCGAGCCGGCGCCATCCGGCGCGAAGACGTCGGCCGCGAGCCAGCGGTCGTAGATGGCGGATTCGACGTCGGCGGGGCGGTACGCCGCCGCCAGTCGCTTCTCCTCGCCCACCTCAGGCCGTCTCGCCCTGCTCGGCGAGCCAGGCGGCGTAGTTGGACTCGTCCACGCCGCGATCCACGTCCGACTTGGTGAGGAGGAGCGGCGGGCGTCCGTCGCGGATCGTCTCCTCGGTGATGATGCACTTGCGGATCTCGCCCCTCTCCGGGATCTCGTACATCACGTCGAGCAGCGACTCCTCGACGATCGTCCGGAGAGCCCGGGCGCCGGTCTTGCGCGCGAGGGCGCCGTCCGCCGCGGCCCGCAGGGCGCCCTCGGTGAAGACGAGCTCCACCTTGTCGAGCGAGAGGAACTTCTCGAACTGGCGGGCGATCGCGTTCCGCGGCTCGGTGAGGACGCGGACGAGGTCGTCCGCCGTGAGGGCGGCGAGCGTCACGACGACCGGGAGCCGGCCGACGAACTCGGGGATGAGGCCGAACTTGAGGAGGTCCTCGGGCATGAGCCGCTCGAAGATCCGATCTCGGTCGACGGACCCGACGGCGGCCTCGGCACCGAAGCCGATCGTCTTCCTCCCGACGCGGTCCTCGATGATCCGCTCGAGGCCGTCGAACGCCCCGCCGCAGATGAAGAGGATGTTCGTCGTGTCGATCTGGATGAAGTCCTGGTGCGGATGCTTGCGACCGCCCTGCGGCGGCACGTTCGCGACCGTCCCCTCGAGGATCTTGAGCAGCGCCTGCTGGACGCCCTCGCCCGAGACGTCGCGGGTGATCGACGGGTTGTCCGCCTTCCGCGCGATCTTGTCGATCTCGTCGATGTAGATGATCCCGCGCTGGGCCCGTGCCACGTCGAAGTCGGCGGCCTGGATGAGGCGAAGGAGGATGTTCTCCACGTCCTCGCCGACGTAGCCGGCCTCGGTGAGGCTCGTCGCGTCGGCGATGCAGAACGGGACGTCGAGCACGCGCGCGAGGGTCTGGGCGAGGAGCGTCTTGCCCGAGCCGGTGGGCCCCACGAGCAGGACGTTCGACTTCTGCAGCTCGACGTCGTCGACCTGGTGGCCGGCGCTCACGCGCTTGTAGTGGTTGTAGACCGCGACGGAGAGGACCTTCTTCGCCCGCTCCTGGCTGACCACGTACTGGTCGAGCGAGTCCTTGATCTGCCGGGGCTTGGGGAGCTTCGGGGCGGGCGTCTTCTGGCGCGGCGCCTCGAGCATCTCCTCCTCGATGATCTCCTGGCAGAGGTTGATGCACTCGTCGCAGATGTAGACGCCCTGGCCGGCGATGAGCTTGCGGACCTGCTCCTGGCTCTTGCCGCAGAACGAGCAGCGATACGGCACCCTCGGCGTCTTACCGGCCGACATATCGCCCTCCGCTGCCTCCCGCCACCGTGCCCATCAGGCGCCGGTCGCGGGGTCCTCCGCCTTCGCGCTGCCCTTGCCGCCCTTGCCCGGCTTCTCCTCGGCCTCCTCGGCCGCGAGTGCCTGGGCGTCCGCGAGCGCCTTCGCCGCGGCCACCGACGGCGGGTAGTAGACGGCATCGATGATGCCGTACTCCTTCGCCTGCTCGGGCGACATGAAGAAGTCGCGCTCCGTGTCCTTCACGACCTTCTCGACGGGCTGGCCGGTGTGGCGAGCGAGGATCTCGTGGAGCATCCCCACGAGGAGCTCCCACTCGCGCATCTGGATGAGCGCGTCCGGCGGGCTCCCGCGGAAGCCGCCGTAGCCCTGGTGGATCATCACCCGGCTGTGCGGCAGCGCGTACCGCTTCCCGGCGGAGCCCGCAGCCATGAGGACGGCGGCCATCGACGCGGCCATCCCGATGCAGATCGTGGAGACCGGGGCCTTCACGTACTGCATCGTGTCGTAGATCGCGAGGCCGGCCGTCACCGACCCGCCGGGCGAGTTGATGTACAGGCTGATGTCCTTCTCGGGATCCTCGGAGTCGAGGAAGAGGAGCTGCGCGATGACGAGGTTCGCGATCGTGTCCTCGACGGCGTCGCCGAGGAAGATGATCCGCTCCTTCAGGAGCCGCGAGTAGATGTCGTACGCGCGCTCGCCGCGGCTCGAGGACTCGATGACCATCGGGACGAGCATGTTCCGCACTCCTGCGTCGGCGCTGCCGGTCACGCGTCGGACCCCGACGCGTCGTCGGGATCCTCGGCATGCGGGAGCGCGGGATGGTCGGGATGGGCGGCGAGCCACTCGTCGATGATCTTCTCGACGACGATCGACCGGCGCATCGAGCTGCGGATCGACGCGCGCGCGCGCTCGGAGCCCACGTACTCGACGAGCCGCGGGTTCTCCGCGTAGCGCGCCTGGGCCTCGGCGACCTCGGCCTCGATCCGCTCCGGCGGGACCTCGACGCCCTCCGCGTCGGCGACGCGGGAGAGCACGAGGAGGGTCTTCACCCGCTTCTCGGCGTCCGGGCGCATCTCCGCGTGGATCTCGGCCTCGGTCTTGCCGATCGCCTGGAGGTAGACCTCCTCCGCGATGCCCTGGCGTGCGAGTGCGCTCTTCATCTCGTCGTGCATGACCTCGACCTCCTCGTCCACGAGGACTTCGGGCGGGTCGACGGTCGCGTTGGCGACGGCGTACTCGATGATCCTGTCGGCGAACTTGTGGCGCGCGCGGTCGAGCGCGTTCCGCTCGAGGCGCTTGCGGATCTCCGCCCGCAGGGCGTCGAGGTCGGCGTAGTCGCCGACGGAGCGGGCGAACTCGTCGTCCGCGTCGGGCGCGACCTTCTCGCGGAGCTCCTTGACGGTCACCGTGAAGTGCGCGTCCTGCCCGGCGAGGTCAGCCTCGGGGTAGTCGGCCGGGAAGGTGACGTCGAACTCCTTCGGCTCGCCGATGGCGGCGCCGACGATGTTCTCCTCGAACCCGGGCACGAACCGGCCGTCGCCGACGATCACGGGCGCGCGCTCGGACGAGCCGCCCTCGAAGGGGACGCCGTCGCGAGTGCCGACGAAGCTGACGATCGCGTAGTCGCCCTGGCGGACCGGCCGGTCCTCGACGGGATCGAGCCGCGCCTGCTGGTCACGGAGCTCGTCCACGACCTTGTCGACCTTCTCGTCATCGACGGCGTCGATCTCCGGCGTGAAGGGGAAGCCCCGGTAGTCGCCGAGGGCGACCTCGGGCGGGACGGGGACGGTGGCCTTGAAGAGGACCGGCTTCCCCTCCTCCGCCTGGACGACCTCGATCGAGGCCCGGGCGAGCGGGACCGTGTCCGTCTCGACGATCGCCTCGCGGTACGCGTTCTCGACGAGCCGCTCCACGGCGTCGTCGAGAACGGCGCCGTCGCCGAGGACGCGCTCGAGCATCGCACGCGGCGCCTTGCCGGGGCGGAACCCGGGGACGCGCGTGCGGCGCGAGAGGCGGCGGACGGACTCGGCGACCTCGCGGTCGAGGCGGTCTGCAGGGACCTCCACTTCGAGGAGGACGGAGCTGTGGGGTGCGGGGGTGGTGGTGACATTCATCGCCGCGCGATGATAGCAGCGGGGACGGCCCGGACGAGGAGCGGCCCACCGGCCGCCGTCAGGCTGACCGGCCCGCCCATCGCATGCCGGCCGGCCCCTGACGGAGTCCGGGTCCGCGAGGGAGGCTCGCGACGTCACCGCGCGGTGACAGCAGGACCGGCCGGCGCGCCCGGGATGGCCGAGGCGGCCCCGGCGCCTCGGACCGGGGCACGCGTCCGGAGGTGCCGCCGATGTCCGAACCCCAGCAGCCCGCCACGCAGGCGCCGCCGCCCGACGTGCCCACGCCCGCCGAGAACCCGTACGGGACGCCGCCCGGCATGGGGATCACGATCCCGCCGTACTACCTGCCCACGCCGTCCGTGCGGAACAAGAACAACTACTTCCCGCAGACCGAGCCGCTCGGCGCCGACGAGATGCGCGTCACCTTCATGGGGAGCAACCCGTGGCCGCCGCGGATGTCGCAGGCGGCCACCTGCATCATGGTCGAGCTGGGCAACGGGAGGCGCTTCTTCTTCGACTTCGGGCCGGGCTGCCTCCGGAACATCATCGCCGCCCAGGTGCCGGTGCCGGAGATCAACGACATCTTCCTGTCGCACCTCCACATCGACCACATGGGCGAGATCCCCTACCTCTACCAGTTCGCGCCGTTCAACGGCCGCTGGAAGCCGCTCCGGATCCACGGCCCGTCGAGCTCGCGTCCCGAGCTCGGGACGAAGGCGCTCGCCGAGGCCATCAAGGCGATGGGTCGATGGACCTCCGTCCAGGCCGAGGGGATGCCGCTCCAGGGCGGATACGAGATCGACGTCAACGAGTTCGACTTCCGCGACGACGGCGGCGTCTGCTACGACGAGGACGGGGTGCGGATCACGCACTGGCGCCGGTCCCACGCCTGCGACGGCGCGTCCGCCTACCGGCTCGACTGGAACGGGCTCTCGTTCGTCTGGACGGGCGACGGCAAGCCGGACCGCCTCACCGCGCAGTACGCCAAGGGCGTGGACCTCTTCGTCAGCGAGATGGCCGTCGACATGGTCCGGCTGTGGGCGCTCAAGCAGGGCGTCGCGCCGTTCATCGGCGCGTGGACGCTGGACAACTACCACACGACCCACTACGCGTTCGGCTACCTGGCGGACCTCGTCCAGCCGCGGCTCGCGATGGCGACGCACGTCTCCTATGACCGCGAGCTCGTGGGCGAGATGGTCGCGGGCGTCCGGACGCACTACCGGGGCATGTTCGCGTTCGGCATCGACCGGACCGTCGTGAACGTCACGAAGGACCGGGTGTGGATCCGCGAGGCGGCGTTCCCGGAGAGCTCGAACACGAACCGGCCGACACCCGAGTGGACGATGCAGCACGAGTTCGACGGACACGCGCCCGACGCGGTGATGGCGTCGAACCCGATCCTCAAGTGCCAGGAGCAGTTCGTCCGCGACCAGGAGTTCGACCCTGCGCTCTTCACGCCCGCCGACCAGATGCGGCAGTGGGCACGGATGCCCGCCGAGTTCCCGATGAACCCGATGAACACGCTGCTCGCACCCTCCTACGGCGATGCGCCGCCCGCGGCGGGACCGGGCGGAGCGCAGGCGGGACCGGGCGGGGCGCCCCATCCGGTGAGCGCCCCTGGCGCCGGGTCGCCGGAGGGCTGACGAGATGAGCGTGGGGCCGGCGTCCGACCCATCCCTGGTCTCGCGGGTCGGAGGGCATCTGAAGGCACCGCGTGCGGCGGGCGTCGCCGGCCTCGCGTTCGCGGTCCTCTACACGGGCGCCCTCGTCCTGCTCGGGATGTCGCCGGTCGCGACCGCCGATGCCGGTGCGCTCGCCGGGCTGGCCGGCGGCGAGGAGACGGCCACCTTCATCGCGACCTTCTACCTCGTCCCGTTCGCCGGGGTCGCCTTCCTGTGGTTCGTGGCGGTCGCCCGCGACCGGATCGACGACCGGAGGGACCGCTTCTTCGCCACCATCCTCACGGGAAGCGGCGTCCTCTTCGTGGCGATCCTGCTCGTCGCGGCGGCGGTGGCGAGCTCGGTCACGCTGGGCGTCCGATACCTGGGCGACGGGGCGCCGTCGGGCGACACCATGAGCTTCCTTCGCGCGATGACCTACGCGCTCCTCTTCGTGTTCGGCTCCCGCGCGGCGGGCGTCTTCCTCATCTCGTTCTCCACCGTCGCGGTCCGCACGAAGACGCTCCCGACCTGGCTGGCGGCGTCGGGGTTCGTCCTCGGCCTGATCCTCATGTTCATCGTGACGGTCTGGGCGTGGGTCGTGCTCGTCCTGCCGGCCTGGGTGGCGATCGTGAGCGTCGCGATCCTCGTGCTGCAGCGGCGCGAGCGAACGACGGGGGCGAAGGCGGCGAACCCGGCCTGAGCGCGGGGCCGGGCGCCCGGCCGGGATTCCGTCCGAACGGCCGTACCAGCCGGCGGACGCCCCGCCCTAGGATGGGCACGCGTCAGGGGGTGCTGCGCCCATGGAGTTCCGCGTCCTGGGTCCGATCGAGGCAGTGGGCGACGGCGCGCCCATCGTGCTCTCCGGTCGCCGGCGCGCCCTCCTCGCCTACCTGCTCATCCACGCCGGCCGGCCCGTGTCAGCCGATCGCATCCTCGAGGATGTCTGGGGCGACGCATCGCCGGAGAGCGGGGCCAAGTCCGTCGCCTTCCACGTGTCGCGGCTCCGTGCCGTGCTCGAGCCGGCCCGGCCGCCGGGATCGACAGACGGCATCCTCGCGACCGTACCCGGGGGCTATCTCTTCCGGCCGGATCCCGAGCAGGTGGACGCGGGGCGGTTCGAGCGCCTTGCGGCGGAGGGGCGCCGGCTCGCGGAGGCGGACCCGGAGGCCGCCCGGGAGAGGCTGGCGGCGGCGGTCGCGCTCTGGCGCGGCGAGGCGTACGCCGAGGTGGCGGACGAGCCCTTCGCGCGCGTCGAGGTGGAGCGGCTCCGGGACCTGCGCGCCCGCGCCGTCGAGGACGGGTTCGCGGCCGACCTCGACCTCGGGCGCGACGCGGATCTGGTGGAGCGTCTCGAGGCGTTCGTCGCCGAGGAGCCGTACCGCGAGCGGGCCCGCGGGCAGCTGATGGTGGCGCTGTACCGTGCCGGCCGCCAGGCCGATGCGCTGCGCGTCTACGCCGACGGCCGGAGGCTCCTCGCCGAGGAGCTGGGGATCGACCCCTCTCCCGAGGTCCAGCAGCTCGAGGGGTGGATCCTCCGGCAGGACCCGCGGCTCGATGCGCGTCCGCGGTCGTCGCCGCGCCGGAACCCGTACAAGGGACTCCGCCCGTTCGAGGAGTCCGACAGCGGCGATTTCTTCGGTCGCGAGGCCCTCACCGCGAGGCTCATCGAGCGCCTCGGCCAGGTGGCACGCGCGGGCAGGCTCCTCCTGGTCGTGGGGCCGAGCGGCTGCGGGAAGTCGAGCGTCGTCCGCGCAGGCCTGATCCCCGCGCTGCGGGCCGGGGCACTGCCCGGATCCGACCGCTGGCGCATCGTGGTGATGTCTCCCGGGACCCGTCCGCTGGCCGAGCTCGCCGCGGCATCGAGCACGATCGATCCCGAGGCGTCCCGGGGGATCGCCGATCCGGGTCGCCCCGACGCATTCGCCCGGGCGGTCGCCGCGATGATCCCGCCGGACGGGCGGCTGGTGCTCGTCGTCGACCAGCTCGAAGAGGCGTGGTCCCTGGTCGCGGACGACGAGGCCCGGGAGTCGTTCCTCGGCGCGATCGGCGGGGCGCTCGCTGCACCGGACGGACGCCTCGTGGTGGTGGCGACGCTCCGCGCGGACTACTTCGACCGGCCGCTCCTCTCGCCCCACCTCGGAAGCCTCGTCAGGGCCGGGACCGAGGCGGTGACGGCACCGGCGCCCGCCGAGCTCGAGAGGGCGATCGCCCGGCCGGCCGAGGCCGTCGGCGTCGCCGTGGAGCCCGGCCTCGCGGCCGAGATCGCGAGCGACGTCGCCCGCCGCCCGGGCGAGATGCCCCTGCTCGAGTACGCGCTCACCGAGCTCTTCACCCGGAGCGGGGCCGCGGGCCTCACCCGGGACGGATACGCCGCCATCGGGGGAGCGGCCGGCGCCCTCGGGCGCAGGGCCGAGGAGGTCTACGGAAGCCTCGACGGCGAGGCGCGCGAGGTGACGCGCCAGGTCTTCCTCCGGCTGGTGGCGGTCGACGGAACGGGAGCGCCCGTCGCGCGTCGCGTCGCGCGCGGAGACCTGCGGACGATCCCGGCCGGGTCCGCGATCCTCGAGGAGGTCCTCGGAGCCTTCGATCGCGCCCGGCTGCTCGGCTCGGACCGGGACGCCATCAGCGGCGAGCCCGTTGTCGAAGCCGCCCACGAGGCGCTGTTCTCCGGCTGGACCCGACTCGCGAGGTGGATCGACGAGGCCCGCGAGGACCTGTGGACGCGCCGGCGCCTCGCGGACGCGACCGCCGAGTGGGAGCGATCGGGACGCGACCCCGGGTACCTCCTCACGGGCAGCCGGCTCGAGCGCTTCGGCGCGTGGGCGGCCGCGACGGACCTGAGCCTCGACCCGGCGGAACGGGCTCTCCTCGACGCGAGCCTCGCCGAGCGCCTGCGGAGGGACGACGCCGAGGCGGCTCGCCTCCGACATGAGCGCGCGATGGAACGGCGCGCGGCCGTCATGCTCCGGGCGCTCGTCGCCGTCCTTGCCGTCGCCGCGGTCGTCGCGTCGTCCCTCGCCGTCGTCGTGTCCGGCCAGGGCGAAGCGGCGCGGGAGCAGGGCGACGTCGCCGTCGCCAGGGAGCTCGCCGCCGGGTCCGTCGGCAACCTCGCGACCGATCCCCGCCTCAGTCTGGTGCTCGCCTGGCGCGCGGCGCGCGCGACGGCCGACCGAGGGTACGTCGCCGAGGAGGCGATGGACGCGATGCACTGGGCGCTCCAGGCTGCCCACGTCGCCTACCCTGCGGGCGACGTCCCCGTCGCCGTGCGAGCCTCGCCGGACGGCCCCCGAGGCGTGGAGCTGATCGACCCAGGGCGACTCATGGAGCTCGCCGAGGCGGCCGCGGCCGGACGTGCACTCTCGCCGGAGGAGTGCCGGACCTACCTGCACGCAGCGAGCTGCCCCGCGGTCACGACCGGCGCGGTCTCCCCGCTCCGCGTCCGGACGGCCGGCGGCGTCGTCCCGGTCGAGAGCCTCGCGGCGGCGTCGCTCGCCGGCTCCCGCGTCGATGTCGCGTCGGAGCTGCCGATCGACCTCGCACCGTTCGCGTCCGCCATCATCGGATCGACCGGGATCGAGATGCGGGCGACGGTCGTCTCCGACGCCGACCTGGCGGGACGGGCCGCTGCGGGCGACCTGCCCGACGTGGCGATCGTCGACCGACCGGAGGCGGTCGCGGAGCTCGCGCGGGCGGGGCTCCTCGTCGATCTCTCGACGGTCGTGGACGCGGCATCGGTGCGCGCCGGGACCGGCACGTACCTCATGGGGTTGGGCACCGTCGCCGGACCGTCAGGCGCCACGACACGCGTCCTGCGTGGCGCGCCGTTCGCGACCGTGGATGCAGACCTCGTCTGGTATCCGGAGGACGCCTTCGCGCGCGCCGGGTACTCCCCTCCCCGCACGCTCGACGACCTGCGCGCACTGACGGACCGGATGGTCGCCGACGGGCGGACGCCCTGGTGTCTGGGCCTCGCGGACCCGACGACGCCCGGTGCGGAGGCGGCGGCGTTCGTCGAGGGCCTCGTGCTCCATGGAGGCGGCAGCGATGCCTACGACGCGTGGATCGCCGGGACGTACTCGTCGCGGGGTGACGCGGTCCGCTCCGCGTTCGGTCAGGCGATCGCGCTCCTCGCGGCGACGCGCGTCCTCGGCGGGATCGAGTCCGCTCGACTCATCCCACATGACGTCGCCGCGTGGCCGCTCTTCGTGGACCCGCCCGATTGCTGGCTCTACCGCGGCGCCTCCACCGACCCCATCACGTGGCCGGAAGGCAGCTCGGCCGGCATCGGCGCGTTCCCGTTCCCCGACGCGGACGCGTCGGGTCCGAGTCCGGTGCTCGGCCGCGTGTACATGGTCGTCGTCTTCCACGACCGGCCCGAGGTCCGCCGGGTCGTCCGGTCGCTGCTCACCGCGCGCGGATCGCGGCTGGACGTCGACCTCGCTGCCGCCGGCATCCGACCCGTCACGGGGGTCGATCCGTCCCTCCCGCAGGACGCGGCAGCTGCTGCCCGGGCCGCGCGCCTCGACAGCGCCGTCCGTGACGGGACGTTCCGGATCCGCGCGTCGGATGCGGTGCCGGCCGCGGTCTCCGACGCGCTCCGTGCCGGTGCGTTGCGCGTCCTGACGGACGGGCCTTCCGCGCTCGCGACTGCACTGGACCGACTCGACGCGACGCGGTGGACGGGCCCATGACGCTCGCCGAGCGCTTTCCGGTCACTCGCCCGACGCTCATCGCCGACGTCGATGGTGGGACCGAGACCCGGGCGGAATGACCGGGCACCCGGACCGAAGAAGGCGGTGTGGAATGAAGCGCATGATCCCCGTGGTCGCGATCGCGACGACCGTGCTGGCCGCGTGCACGGCCGCCGCGACCCCCGCCCCACCCGTCGCCACCGCGATCCCCGCGCCGACCGCCGTCCCGGCCGCGACCGTCGCCACGACGCCCGAACCGGCCGCACTCACCGCCGCCGATCGCGCGGCGCTCGCCGGGCCGACTCCGACGCCGCGGGTCCTCCAGGCAGCCGTCGCGTACGCGGACGGGCACTGCACGTACACGGGTCCCGCGGTCCTGCCGCGCGCCAGCCACCTGAGCCTCACCTTCGCGAACGACCCGTCCCTCACCGGCAACGACCGGGCGAACCTCCAGGTCATCCAGGTGCAGAACGGCACCTCGTGGGAGACGATCGTCGCTGACGCCGCCGCGACGGTCGCCGCCCCGCCGGACAAGCCCATCGTCCGCGATGTGCCGCCGTCGTGGTTCGTCGACTACGACGAGCTGACGGCGAACTTCGCTGGTGCGGGACGCCCCCTGGACGTCCTCATCAGCGGGGACCTCTACGTGGTCCAGTGCGCGGTCTACCCGGACGGCGTGAGCAACAGCGGGATGACCCCGATCAAGGTCTATCCGGCGATCCTGCTCAAGGCGAAGGCCGCCTGACGGCGCCGCGGGCAGTCACTTGCCGCTCGTGCACCCGCGCGCCCGGCGGGACCGGGCGCGTGGGTGCATGCATGCCCGGACGCGATGCCGATCGCGCCTGCGCCGCCTTCAGCCCTCGACCAGCGCCGCGTCCAGATCCGACCAGAGGTCCTCCACGGGCTCCAGGCCCACGTGCAGGCGGATGAGCTCGCCCCCGGTCCACGGCCGCACGGAACGCTTCATCCCCGCCCATCGCACCGGCATGACGAGCGACTCGAAGCCGCCCCACGAGTAGCCGAGGCCGAAGTGCCCGCCCGCGACGAGCCGGTCCGTCACGGCGTCCGCCGCCGCGCGGCCGGCAGGAGCGCCGGCGGCGTCGAGGAGCTCGAAGGCGAAGAGGCCGTTGCTCCCGTGGAAGTCGCGGGCCCACAGCGCGTGGCCGGGATCGTCCGGGAGGGCCGGGTGCAGGACCCGTCCGACGCGTGGGTGCGTCGCCAGCCGCCGGGCGATCTCGAGGGCGGCCGCCTCCGACGCACGGATCCGCAGGTCCACGGTGCGTGCGCCACGGACCGCGAGGAACGCGTCCTCGCCGTTGGCGCACGTGCCGAGCGCCTCCTCGGCCTCGCGGACCGCCGGGAGGAGGGTCGCGTTCGCGAAGGCGGCTCCCATCAGCAGGTCGGCGTGGCCGCCCCAGTACTTCGTCAACGCGACGACCGAGATGTCCACGCCGTGGTCGAACGGACGGAAGAGCCCGGGCGAGCCCCAGGTGTTGTCGATCAGCGTGACGACCGGGTGGTCGGCAGCACGCGCGGCAGCGACGATCGCCGGGACGTCCTGCACCTCGAACGTGTAGGTGCCGGGGCTCTCCATCCAGATGGCGCACGTCGCCGGCCGGATGAGCGCGGCGATCCCCCCGCCGACGAGCGGGTCGTAGTACTCAACGTCCACGCCGACCCGGACGGCGAGCCAGTCGCAGAGCCGGCGGGTCGGGCCGTAGGCGGAGTCGGTGACGAGGAGGTGGGTGCCGGCGCGGACGACCGCGAGCAGCGCGACGGTGATCGCGGAGAGTCCGCTGGGCGTGAGCGCGACGCCGGCGCCACCCTCGCCCGCCAGGAGGAGCTCCTCCAGGGCGAGCGTCGTCGGCGTTCCGTGGATGCCATAGGTCGACGCGGTCCTGTCGCCGGCGCGCTCCCCGGCGATCGCCTCGCCGAGCTCGGCGGTGCTCCCGAACAGCACGGTGGAGGTCCGGCTGATGGGCGGAGCCGGTGTGCGATAGCGGCCACGGTTCATCGTCATGTCGCGTCCTCCACGACGACGGCGTCCAGGCTCGGCAGAACCAGGTCGGCGGCGGACGCGTCGGCGCCGGCAGTTGGCACCGCCACGCAGTAGAGCCCGGCAGCCGTCGCGGAGCCGATGCCGGGGGTCGAGTCCTCGAACGCGACGGCCTCGCGGGGGTCCACGCGGAGGAGGCGGCAGGCGCGGAGATACGCCTCCGGGGAGGGCTTGTGCTCGACCACCTCGTCGGCCGTGACGATCACGTCGAAGGCGTCGATGAGCCCCACCCCGCCGAGGACGGCCTCGACGACCGACCGCGGGCTGCCCGACGCGACCGCCAGAGGCATCCGACCCCGCAGCGCGGACACGAGCTCGCCGGCACCGGGCTGTGGCTCCACGGCACGTGCCTCCGCAGCGAACAGCTCCAGCAGCTCGGCCCGGAGCGCCGGCAGCTCGTCGTCGCTCAGGCCGATCCGCCGTCCGTAGACGGGGATCGCGACGTCCACGGGGCGCCCGACCGTCGCGACGCGGTCATCCTCGGTGAAGACGTGCCCGTGCCGGGCCAGCAGCGCCGTCTCGGCGTCCGCCCAGGTCCTCTCGGTGTCGACGAGGAGCCCGTCCACGTCGAAGACGGCCGCGGCGAAGCGCCCGGGCAGGATGAGTGTCGTCATCGGACGAGGATAGGCAGCGGCGCCGGCGGGTGCTGGCCGGCGAGGCGGTCGGCTTCGTGCGCCGGTACCTCCGGGGGGTGGACCGACCGGGGAGGCCCGCGCCTACACTCGGCGGCGGTGCCGCATCGACGCGCCCGCGGGCGAGACGCGCGACCGGCTCCCTCGTGATGAAGGGTGGGCGGAGATGCGAGCCCCGGTCGGCGCGATCGCCCTGGGCGCGATCCTGGCCATGGCGGCCCCGTGGGCCCCGGTCGCGAGCGGTGCCGCGGGCACCCCCACCTCGTCCCCCGACTACGCCCGCGCCTACGCGATCGGCGTGCAGGCGTACACGTACGGCCTCCCGCTCCTCACCACGAACCCGACCTTCCTGACGATGACGAGCGTGAACGTCTCGAGCGGGGCGTACGGGCCGGTCAACCAGTTCAACAACGTGCGCTCCGCGAACAACGCGGGGAGCACGGCGGTGGTCGCGCCCGGATCCACGAGTCTCTCGTCGATCGCCTGGCTTGACCTCCGGCGCGAGCCGCAGGTGCTCCACGTGCCGGAGGTGACGGGCCACTTCTTCGTCCTCGCCCTCATCGACCCGTACACGGAGAACGTCCGGAACCTCGGCACGGCCAGCCGCACGCCGCCGGGCGACTACGTGATCGCCGGCCCGGGCCAGCACAGGGTGCGGATCCCCGTGGGGACGCATCGGATCGACGTGCGGTACTCCCGCATCTGGATCATCGGGTCCACGCAGCTGAAGGGGCCGGACGACGTCGCGAACGTCAACGCGATCCAGGACGGCTACACGCTCACGCCGCTCAGCCGGTACGGGACCGACTACCGGCCGCCCGCGCCGGCCCATCCGCGGACGACGGTCACGAAGTACGCCATGCCCACGGGCCTCCGGTTCTTCGACGTGCTGGGACAGCAGCTCGCGAAGTTCCCGCCGCCGGCGCAGGACCGGGCGGCCCTGCGGCGGTTCGCCACCGTGGGGATCGGGCCGGGGATGACGCCCTCGGAGGACTCGCGCCTGAGCCACGAGACCCTGCGTGGCCTCGCGGACGCGGTCGCGGCCGGCCCGGCGCGGATCCAGGAGGACGTGCAGCGCATCTTCCTCGAAGGCTTCGACCTGCACGACGGCTACCTGCTCGGGGGCTTCGGCCGGTATGGCACCGACTACGCGCTGCGCGCGGTGATCTCCCAGGTCGGGCTGGGCGCGTTCGTCGCGCATCAGGCCATCTACGCGATGAGCTGGAGCGACCGCGGCGGAGCGGCGCTGGACGGGTCCACGGCCTATGTCCTGCACATGGCGTCACCGCCGCCCACCACCGAGGGCTGGTCGCTCACCGTCTACGACCTGAAGGGCGGGCTCATCGCGAACCCGCTCGACCGGTACGCCTTCAGCGACTCGTCCCCGCTGACGAAGAACCCCGACGGCTCGATCGACTTCTACCTGCAGGCCACCCAGCCGGCCGACCCCGCGCAGGCGGCCAACTGGCTGCCGACCGCGAGCGGGCAGGGTTTCGAGGTGACGTGGCGGCTCTTCGCACCGCAGCCACGCGGCATCAACGCCATCCTCGACGGCACCGGCTGGCAGCCACCCGCGATCCGACCGGCGGAGTAGCCGTGGCGGGGGCGGGCGCGCCGCGCCCGGATCCCCGGTCCGGCTCGCGGGCGCCATCAGGCCGCATCCGCTGGTAGGCGAGGAGGGACTCGAACCCACACGTCCCTCACGGGACACCGGCTCCTAAGGCCGGCGCGTCTGCCATTCCGCCACTCGCCCCGCCGGCGAGTCTAGCGCGGTGGCTGGCCCCCGGATCCGCCGGGGCCCGGCGCGGGCTTCGGCGCCGAAGCGCCGGCCGAGGCGCCCGGGGTCGCGGAAGGCGCGCCCGCGGGGGACGCTGCCGCACCGGGGGCCTCTGCCGCCTTCGCCGCAGCCGCCTCGGCGGCGCGTGCGGCGTTCCGCGCGCGGATCTTCTTGAGCTCCCGCTCCTTCACCTCGGGATCCACGTCCATGACCCGCGCCCCGAGCTGCTGGGCCAGCCGCAGTCCCAGGGGCAGGAAGATGGACCCGGAGAGGAGGCGCCGGATCCGACCGGGGCCGCGCCGGCCGCCCGCGTTCGAGATCATGTCCGCGAGCTCCTGGGCGGCCGTGCCGTCGTCGCCCATCGAGCGGAGCATCCCGTCCAGCGCGTCGGGGAGCGGCGACCGGGTCGGACGCGGGATGACGCGGTTGCGGACGAACTTCCAGGCCCGCCCCGGACCGCCGAGCAGGACGAAGCCGGTCCCCGCGGCGAGGCCGGCGATCTGCGCGGGCTGCCGGCGCAGGGAGGACTTCACGTCCAGCGAGGCGCGGACGCGCGCCTCGGACTCCTCGAGGTCGGCGAAGAACGCGGCCTTCGACGCGTCGACCTCGGCGAGCTGCGCGGCGAGGAGGCGCTGCCGCTCGCGCCGGAGCTCCGGCGTGAGCTTGGGCATGTCGTCGACCGCATCGCCGACGACGGTCACCGCATCGGACGCGATCTCCACGCCGCCCGCGACCGTCGCCACCCGGCCGGTGACGCCCGCGACGAGCGGGACCGCATCGCCGACCGAGCCGGCCGCCTTCTTCACCGCGCCCGCGGCATCGCCGACGTCGGTGACGGCATCCCGCATCGAGTCGGTGTCGCTGATCGTGCCCGCCGCCTTCGAGACGGCGTCCGCCGCGGCGTTGACGTCGCGATCGGGGTCGCGCTGGGGATCGGTCATCGCCCGCTCCTCCACCGCGGCATCGACGGCATCTCAGGCAGGCGCAGCTTGATCTCGTCGAGGGTGGCCTGCGCCACCTCGATCGTGAGGCCCGGCCAGTACTTCGAGGCGAGGCCGTCCCAGTCGTAGGTGCCGTTCCAGACCGGCCGCGAGACGAGCACCGGCCAGACCGCGAGCGTGACGGCGATCCCGATCCCGATCGCGCACTGGGCGGAGAACGTGATCGCCGTGAACGCGCAGAAGGCGCCGAGGGCGATGGCGCCGACGAAGAGGCCGCCGATCGCCGCGGAGAAGCTTCGCGACTGCCACGCGAAGGCGATCATCCCGACGATGGCGCCGACGAGGGCGCCGAAGAACGCGGCGATGACGAGCGGGCGGTACGCGGGGTCGATGTCGAGGGTGGTCCCAGCGTCTACCTGGTCGCCGACCCAGGCCCAGCCCGCGTGCGGAAGGTTCAGGAAGAAGATGCCGCCGACGACGATGCCCACGAGGCTCGCGCCGATGAGGGTGACGGCGACGTGTCGCGGGGTGAGCTCGAGCGCGAGCATCACGCAGGCGACCGCGACGGCGATCCCGAAGAGGACGGCGTGGAGGACCCCCCACCCGATCGACCCGAAGATCCACTCGCCGATGAAGAGCGGCGTGCCGACGGTCGCGACGAGCGCCGCGAAGATGACCAGCGCGAGCGCTGCGCCGATGAAGGCGAGGGCGACCTTCGCGCGGTCGGTGATGAGGCCGAGCTCGGCCTTCGCAAGGGCGATGTGGGCATCCAGCATGCGCCGGCCGGAGCGCCAGGCCGCGCCGATCTCCCAGCGGACACCCCGGCTCGCCGAAGCATCCTCGCCGGGCGGCGTCGCGGCGCCGCCCGCGCCGGGCGCGCCGCTCGAGGGGGCCGCCGTGCCGGGGCCGGAGGTGCCCGCACCCGCGGGGCCAGGGGCGCCCGCGCCTGCGGGGCCGGCGGGGATGCCACCGGCCGGGCCGGACGGCGGCGTGCCGCCCGGGGCGGCGCTGCCGCCCTGGTCGGAACGCGGCGTGTCGTTCGCGGACTCGCTCAGGTGACGGTCCCCCGGATGCCGTCCGGCCGCGTGTTCACGACCGGGCCGTTCGATGATACCAGCGGGCTCCCAGCCCGGAACGCCCGCGGCGGGTGTCGGGCCGGGCCGGCCGATGTCTCCGCCGGCTCAGCTGACCGTGAGCACCGGTCCCGTCGACTCCGCCCGGACGCTCACCCGGGCTGCGACGAGGCGCGCGATGTGGCGCATCGCCTCGGCCGCGGGGCCCGGCTCGCGCTGCGCGACCGCGGGGATCCCCGCGTCGCCGCCCTGGCGGACCGTCACGTCGATCGGCACGCTCCCGAGCAGCTCGAGGCCGTGGTCGCGCGCGAAGCGCTCGCCGCCGCCCCGGCCGAAGATCTCGGTCGCCTCGCCGCAATGCGGACAGACGAACGCGCTCATGTTCTCGACCAGGCCGATCACCGGGACGTTCATCCGCTGGAACATCGAGAGCGCCTTCGCCACGTCCGACAGCGCCACGTCCTGCGGGGTCGTCACGAGGACCGCGCCCGACACCGGGACCGACTGCGCGAGCGTCAGCTGCGCGTCCGAGGTCCCCGGCGGGAGGTCGATGACCAGGTAGTCGAGATCACCCCAGTCGACGTCGCGGAGGAACTGCTGGATCGCGCCGCCCACCAGCGGGCCGCGCCAGACGATGGGCTGGCCCTCCGGGACGAAGAACTGGATCGAGATGACCTTCACGCCGTGGCGGGCGAGCGGCTGGATCTTCCCGGCCGCGCTGGCCGTGGGCTGGCCCTCCACGCCGAGCATCTGCGGGATGTTCGGCCCGGTGATGTCCGCGTCGAGGAGGCCCACGGATGCGCCGTCGAGGGCGAGCGCGGTGGCGAGGTTCACCGACAGCGTGCTCTTCCCCACCCCGCCCTTGCCGGAGGCGACGGCGATGATGTTCTTGACGCCGGGGATCATCTCCGCCGACTGCGTCGGCGTCGACCGCCGGACGCTCGCGGTCCAGTCCACCGCCACGGTCTCGACGCCGAGCGGGGCGAGCTTCTGCCGGATGTCCGATTCGATCTCGTCCTTCAGCGGGCAGGCCGGCGTCGTGAGCTCAACGGTGAGCGAGACGCGGGAGCCGTCCACGACGAGGTCGCGGACCATGTTGCGGCTGACGAGGTCGCCCCCGAGCTCGGGCTCCTGCACGGTGCGGAGCGCATCGAGGACGGCGGCTTCGGTGGGGGCGGTCATGCGGTATCTCCGTCGGCGCGAGGGGGTGCACCGCGGCGCGGGGACGGCGCCGACATCACGCGCGGGGCGACCCGGAGGAACGGTCGGTGGACGAACGGTCCGTATCGTACCCGGCGATCGGCCGCACGGCCCGCGGACGGTCCTCGGCGGCGAAGGCCGCGACCTCCAGCGGGTTCCCGCGGTACCGGTCGTCGCCGCGCGAGCGGGCCGCGACCGAAGCGGCGAGATAGGCCGGCAGGAAGAGCGGGCCCAGGGCCGCCCACTGGCGGACGTGCTCCGACTCGTGACGGATGAGCGCGTCGGAGAGCGCCACGCGCGCGACGACCACGCCGCCGAAGGTCATCGCGGTCGGGCGGCGTGGCACCCGGTCGAGCCACGGCGCGAGCCGCGGACCCTCGGCGAGGGCGACCTCCCCCACTCCCTCGACATCCATCCTGCGGGTGATCCGCGCGCCGGAGAGCCGGACGATGAGGTGGCCGAGGAGGTCGCCCGGGAGCGCACGCCAGGCGGCGCGCGCGACCCGTGCCGGGGTCATGCGATCGGCCGGGCCGCGGGAGGCGGCCCGCGTCGGCGTCACGCGCCCCGGCGGTCCGCGACGACCCGCCCCGCCTGGAGCACCAGCGTCACCCGCGCGGGGTCGCGCCACAGGTTCGGCTCGGCGAGCGGGTCGCCCGAGACGAGGGCGACGTCGGCGACCTTGCCCGGCTCCAGCGTCCCCACCTCGGCCTCGAGGTCGAGCAGGCGGGCCGCCTCGAGCGTGGCCGCGCGCAGCGAGAGGTGCGGGTCGAGACCCGCGTCCACCATCAGGGCCAGCTCGGCCGGCAGGTGCGAGCCCGCCGTCCCATCGGTCCCCATGACGACCCGGACGCCCCGCCGGACGGCTTCGGCGAAGGTCGCCCGCTGGCGGTCCTTCATCGTGAGGATCTTCTCGACGGCCCACGGCGGCGTCGCCCCGCTCTCCACGAGGTCGGGCCGGAGCATCTCGTCGACGATCAGGTAGGTCGGGATGACGGGGACATCGCGCGCGAGCATGAGGTCCATGCACTCGTCGTCCATGAGGTCGCCGTGCTCGATGGACCGGACGCCGGCGCGGAGGGCGTTGAGGATCCCGCGCGTCCCCTCCGCGTGCGCGAGCACCCCGTGGATCCCCGCTGCGCGCGCCTCCTCCACGAAGACGCCCAGCTCCTCGACCGTGAACTGCGCCGACTCCGGCGAGTCCGTCACCGAGTAGACGCCGCCGGTCGCCATCACCTTCAGCCAGTCGGCGCCCGCGCGGATCTGCGTCCGTGCCACCTTCCGGCACTCCTCCACCCCGTCGCAGATGCCGCTCGGGACGTCCGGCGGAAGGATCCCGTTGAGGTCGGTGCCGGATTCCGTCCATCCGTCCCCGTGGCCGCCGGTCTGGGAGAGGTACATCACGCTGACCTGGGTCCGCGGGCCGGGCATCGCGCCGGAGGCGAACGCCCGCTTGATCCCGGCCGGCGCGCCGCCCGCGTCACGGATCGTCGTGACGCCGGCCTCGAGCCACTCCCGTCCCACCGTGAGCGCCCGCACGACGTAGTCGGTGGAGCTCATCCGGACCGCGTCGTGCACGGCCTCGTGGGCGCCCGTGAGGTGAACGTGGCAGTCGATCAGGCCGGGGACGAGCGTCCATCCCCCGCCGTCGATGCGGACCGCGTCGTCCGGGATGTGCACCGAGCCGGCCGGCCCGGCCGCGGCGATCGTCCCGTCCCGGTCCACCACGAGCGCGCCGTCCGCGACCGCGTCGGGGCTGCGCCCGTCCAGCAACCGGACGCCCACGAGCGCGAGCGGAGCGGCCATCGGTGCGAATCCCATCGTCGGTCTCCCGTCATCGGTGCGAAGGACGAATCCTCGGGCGTCGGACGGTATCGATTGACACCGCGCGTCCCGCCTGCGCTATCCTCCCACCACGCCGGCGGACGCACCTCGTCCCGGGACGTCCCGTCGTTCGTGTGTCCGTGCGTGGAGGCCGGACGCAACCCGCGCAGTGGAGAGCGCTGGCCGTGGCGAACGTGGCAGTCCGACTCGTCGACGTCGTGAAGCAGTTCGGCGAGATGGTCGCAGTCGATCACATCGACCTCGAGGTCCGGGACGGGGAGTTCTTCTCCCTCCTCGGTCCTTCAGGCTGCGGGAAGACCACCACGCTGCGCATGATCGGCGGATTCGAGGAGCCCACGTCCGGCCTCATCGAGCTCCAGGGCCAGGACGTCACGTGGCTCCCGCCGTACAAGCGGAACGTGAACACCGTCTTCCAGAACTACGCGCTCTTCCCGCACCTGACGATCTACGAGAACGTCGCCTTCGGGCTCCGGCGCAAGGGCGCGAAGGACGCGGAGATCAAGAGCCGCGTCTCGGAGATGCTCGAGCTCGTCGAGCTCCCCGGCTACGAGCTCCGCAAGCCGACGCAGATCTCCGGCGGCCAGGCGCAGCGCGTCGCGCTCGCCCGCGCCCTGATCAATCGACCCGCCGTGCTCCTCCTCGACGAGCCGCTGGGCGCACTCGACCTCAAGCTGCGCAAGCAGATGCAGGTCGAGCTCAAGCGCATCCAGCAGGAGGTCGGGATCACGTTCGTCTACGTGACCCACGACCAGGAGGAGGCGATGACGATGTCCGATCGCATCGCCGTGATGAACAAGGGCCACTACGAGCAGCTCGGCGACCCGGAGACGCTGTACGAGCGCCCGGCGACGCGCTTCGTCGCGGGGTTCCTCGGCGTGAGCAACCTCATCCCCGGCTCCGTCGGCCCGGCGGACGGCTCCGACTGGGCGAGCGTGACCCTCGACAACGGGTTCACGATCCGGGCGCCGCGCGCCCTCGCGGACGGCAAGAAGCGGATCCTCCTGGGCGTCCGCCCGGAGAAGTTCCGGATGTACGAGACGCACGAGACCATCCCGGATACGCACAACCGGATCCCCGGGACCGTGCGCGCCGCGAGCTACATGGGCGTCAGCACGCAGTACCAGGTGGACCTGCCGGGCGACCGGCGGCTCACCGTGTTCGAGCAGAACGTCGAGCGCGCCACGAAGTCCGAGCTCTGGGAGCCCGGCGAGGAGGTCGTGGTGGCCTGGCAGCCGCAGCACTCGTTCGTCGTCGTCGAGGAGGGCACCGACCCGCCCGTCGAGGACGTGCCGGAAGAGGCGGTCGCGTTCATCGAGGAGTGAACCTGGCCCTGCGGGACAGCGCGGGCGGAGAGGAGCAGGCGATCACCATGACGAACCCCGAGACGAACCCCATGCGCACGGTGCTCACGCGCCGTCGCGTCCTCGCGGCCGGCGCCCTCGCGGGCTTCGGCGCGTTCCTCGCCGCGTGCGGCACGGGCGGCTCCAAGCAGAGCGCCGCGCCGTCGTCCGAGGCCACGGCTGCGCCGAGCACCTCCGCAGAGGCGACCGCGGCCGCGTCCGCGGAGGCCAGCGCGCCCGCCGCGGCCCAGACGCCCTCGGCCGAGGTCAACTGGGCGAACTGGACCTACTACATGGACTACGACGACGCGACGAAGAAGTACCCGTCGCTCGACGCGTTCACCGCGGAGTACGGGACCAAGGTCAACTACTCCGAGGTGATCGACGACAACAACTCGTTCTTCGGGACGATCAAGCCGGCGCTCGAGGCGGGCCAGGACACCGGCTGGGACATCGTCACCCTCACCGACTGGATGGCCGCGCGGCTCATCCGCCTCGGCTGGACCGAAGAGCTCGACCTCGCGAACATGCCGGACTTCGTCGCGAACCTGAAGGCGATCTACAAGGGCCTCGCGTGGGATCCGGACATGAAGCACCACGCGCCCTGGCAGTCCGGGATGACCGGCCTCGGGTTCAACAAGGACGTCACCGGCGACCTCACCGACATCAACGCCCTCTACACGGCCGACCCCAAGTGGAACGGCAAGGTGGACTACCTCTCCGAGATGCGCGACGCGGTCGGGCTGACCATGCTCAAGCTCGGCCTCGATCCGTCGAACCCCACGACCGCCGGATGCGACCAGGCGACGGCGGAGATGCAGAAGGCCGTGGACGACGGGATCGTCCGCGCCTTCAAGGGCAACGCGTACGCCGAGGACCTCAAGAGCGGCGACGCCGTCCTCGCGATGGCGTGGTCGGGCGACATGGTCCAGGCGCTCATCGACAAGCCTTCGCTCCGGTTCTCGGTCCCGACGCAGGGCGGGATGATCTGGACGGACAACTCGATGATCCCGAAGGGCGCCGTCCACAAGTACACGGCCGAGCTGCTCATGAACTACTACTACCGGCCGGAGGTCGCGGCCCTGGTGACCGCGTACGTGAACTACCTCACGCCGGTGATGGGCGCCGACAAGATCCTCCTGAAGGACAACCCGGACATCGCGAACAACCCGCTGATCTTCCCGCCCGCCGACGTCACGGCCCGCCTGCACTCCTTCGGCGCCCTCTCCGAGGCCGACGAGGCGTACTTCAACGACGCATTCGCCAAGGTGAGCGGCGTCTGAGCCGCCACGCGACGGACTGACCGAGGGAGGAACGGGAGAGGCGGATGGGCGGCTTCATCAAGCGCCATCGCTGGATCGTGCCCTATGCCCTGCTCGCGCCGGGCATCCTCTGGCTGCTCATCTTCTACGTCTACCCGGGCGTCCAGATGTTCATCGCGTCCTTCTGGAGCGGGACGCTGGAGACCGGGTTCGAGTTCTCGCTCTCCAACTGGACCAACTACCCCGACGCGATCTCCGGCTCGTCCGCGCAGTTCGTCCGCGCGATCCTGTACGCCGGGGCGGCGACCCTGCTCACGTTCCTCATCGCCTACCCGCTCGCGTACACGATCGCGTTCAAGGGCGGGCACTACAAGGCGCTGCTCCTCTTCCTCGTCGTCGCCCCGTTCTTCACGAGCTTCCTGCTCCGCACGATCAGCTGGAAGATCATCCTCGGGGACACCGGCCCCATGCTCGGCCCGCTCAAGGCCATCGGCATCCTGCCGCAGGACTTCCGCGTCCTCGCAGAGCCCGTCGCGGTCGTCTCGGGCATCACGTACAACTTCCTGCCGTTCATGACGCTGCCGATCTACGTGTCGCTCGAGAAGATCGACCACCGGCTCGTGGAGGCGGCCAAGGACCTCTACGCAGGCCCCTGGCGTCCGGGCGGCGCGATCGGCGGGTTCATCTTCGGCGCCGTCCTCGGCGGCGTCCTCGGCTACATCCTCTACGGCGCCGGCGAGCAGCTCGCGCAGGTCGCGCTGATCGTCGTCGCGTGGGCGGTCGCCGCCGGGCTCGCAGGCGCGGTCATCGCCTGGACGTTCATATCGGAGTCGTTCATCCGCGTCACGTGGCCACTCTCGCTGCCCGGCGTCTTCGCGGGCTCGCTGCTCTGCTTCATCCCGGCGATCGGCGACTACGTGAACGCCGAGTTCCTCGGGAACCCGAGCACGACGATGATCGGCAACGTCATCCAGAACAAGTTCCTCGTCCAGAACGACTACCCGGCCGCGTCCGCGCTGAGCTTCACGCTCATGGCGGGGATCCTGATCGCCGTGGCGATCTACGCCCGCGCCCTGGGCACCGAAGGCCTCACGACGGGGCGAGGCTGACCGATGGCCGTCGCCACGAACCCCGCCTCCGGCTCGGCCCTCCGCAGGACCGCCCGCCGCTTCGACCGCTCGGCGCTGTACATCTTCACCGCGCTCGCGGTGATCTACCTCCTGCTGCCGGTCGCGGTCATCGTCCTGTTCAGCTTCAACGACCCGGCCGGCAAGTCGAACTTCGTCTGGCAGGGCTTCACGCTGAAGTACTGGCTCGACCCGCTCGGGGTCCCGGGCCTGCCGAACGCCGTCTTCCTCAGCCTCCTCATCGCGTTCGTGTCCACGATCGTGGCGACGGCGCTGGGGACGCTGATCGGCATCGCGCTCGTGCGGTACGACTTCCGCGGCAAGGGCAGCACCAACGCCCTGATCTTCATCCCGATGGCGACGCCGGAGATCGTCCTCGGCGCGAGCCTCCTGACGATGTTCGTGTCGATCGGCGGTCCGCCCTTCTTCCCGCTCTCGGCCGTGACGATCCTCATCGCGCACATCATGTTCAACATCAGCTACGTCGTCGTGACGGTCCGCGCCCGGATCGAGGGCTTCCCGCGGCACCTCGAGGAGGCCGCGATGGACCTCGGGGCGAACGAGTGGATCACCTTCTGGAAGGTGACCTTCCCGCTCATCCTCCCCGGCATCGTCGCCGCGGCGCTGCTCGCCTTCAGCCTGTCGATCGACGACTTCGTCATCACGAACTTCACCGCGGGGAAGACGCAGACCTTCCCGATGTTCATCTACGCGAAGTACCGGATCGGCATCCCGGTCCAGGTGAACGTCATCGGCACGATCATCTTCCTCGTCGCCGTCGGGACCGTCGGCATCACGACGCTCGCCCGCATCCGCGCCGACGCCCGCGCCCGGAAGCGCTGAGCCACCAGCCGGGGTCGCCGCGCCCCGGTCCCGCGCCGGCGTCGCGCCGGCGCCCCGCCGGGCCATCGCGCCCGGTACGATCGAGCCACAGGAGCCGCCCGCGCAAGCCACCACGAGGTCCGTCATGGTCGACACCGCCGCCCGCGCCAGTCTTCCGCCCGTCGAGGTCGTCCCCCCCGTCTGGGGCCGCATCACCAACATCACCGTCGACCGCGGCGAGGGCAGCTGGCTCATCGCCACCGACGGCGAGCGGTACCTCGACTACAGCTCCGGCATCGGGGTGACGAACACCGGACACGCCCACCCGCGCGTCTCCGCCGCCGTGGCCGAGCAGGCCATGAAGCTGCTCCACGGCCAGCAGAACATCGTCTTCCACGAGCCGGGCCTGCGTCTCTACCATCGCCTCCAGGGGCTCCTCCCCGGCGGGCCGTGGGGCGCCTTCCTCTCGAACTCCGGCGCCGAGGCGGTGGAGGCCGCCGTGAAGCTCGCGCGCATCGCGACGAAGCGCCCGGTGATCGTGGCGTTCCGCGGCGGCTTCCACGGGCGCACGGCGCAGACCATGGCGCTGACGTCCGCGAAGAACGTCTACCGGGGCGACTTCGAGCCCCTGCCGGGCTCGATCTACTTCGCAGACTACCCGTACTGCTACCGGGCGCCGGTCGCCCCGCACGACCCGACCGCGTGCTCGGGCGACTGCGCGAGCTGCGACGGCTGCACCTGCGACTGGGAGGGCCGGCTCGAGGAGCTCTTCCACACACTCGTGTACCCCGAGCACGTCGCGGCGTTCATCGTCGAGCCGGTCCTCGGCGAGGGCGGCTACGTGGTCCCGCCGATGGGCTTCCTCCCGCGGCTCCGGGAGATCGCCGACAGGCACGGGATCCTCCTCATCGCCGACGAGGTCCAGACCGGCTTCGGGCGGACCGGGAGGTTCTTCGCGGTCGAGCACTCCGGCGTGGAGCCGGACATCCTCACGTTCGCGAAGGGCGTCGCGTCGGGGATGCCGCTCTCGGGGATCATCGCGAAGCAGGAGATCCTGCGGAAGTGGCGGACCTCCGCCCACGGCGGCACCTACGGCGGCAACGTCGTCTCGTGCGCCGCCGCCAACGCGACGATCGACGTCATCCAGGACGAGGGTCTCGTCGAGAACGCCGCCGAGCGCGGCGCCCAGCTCCTCGCGGGCCTGCGGGAGCTGCAGGCGAAGCACCGCACGATCGGCGACGTGCGCGGCCTGGGTCTCATGGTCGCGATCGAGTTCGTGAAGCCCGACGAGGGCGACGGCCGGGTCCCGAACCCGGAGACGACGAAGATGGTCGTCGCCGAGGCGCTGAAGCGGAAGCTCATCGTCCTCACGGCCGGCTCCCACGTGCAGGTGATGCGGATCATCCCGCCGCTCGTGACCACGCCGGACGAGGTGGACCTCGCGCTCCGGATCCTGGGCGAGTCGCTGGAGGCCGCCGGGGCCTGACCTCGGGCTGGGGGCGGCGATCCGGCCGAGCGGCAGGACCCGCCGGTCCGGATCCCGCGCCGGCCCGCCCGTCAGCCGGCGGGCGCCTCGTGCAGCCGCGCGAGGATCTCGTCGTGCAGGATCCCGTTCGTGACGAGCATCGTCCGCGTGTCGAACCTGCGCGCCCCGTCGAGGTCGGTGAACCGTCCGCCGGCCTCCTCGACCACCACGACCGGGGCCGCAAGGTCCCAGACGCTCACGTCGGTCTCGACCATCGCCTCGGCCGATCCGTCCGCCACCAGGGCGTAGCCCCAGAAGTCGCCGAACCCGCGGCTGCGCCACGCGTCGCGCAGGAGGGGCATGATCCCCGGCGCGCGGCCGGTCCGCTCGAGGTCCGGGAGCGAGCTGAACAGGATCTGCGACCGCGCGATGGCGTCGATCGCGGAGACCCGCAGCCGCCGCGGCGAGCCCGTGCCGCCCGGCGCGGTCCCGGCCGCCCATGCGCCTCCGCCGCGGCGCGCGAACCAGCGCTCACCGAGGGCGGGCGCGGACATGACGCCCGCCTGGAGCTCGCCGTCGCGCTCCACCGCGAGGAGCGTCCCGAAGAGCGGCACGCCGCGCATGAAGTTGTGCGTGCCGTCGATCGGGTCCACGTACCACCGCACGGACGCGCCGGCCTGGTGCGCCTCCTCCTCCTCGCCCACGATCCCGTGGTCGGGGAACCGCTCCGCGATCCGCTCCCGGACGAGTCGCTCGACCGCGCGGTCGGCCTCGGTGACGAAGGAGCCGTCCGCCTTGGCCTCGGTCGCGATGCCGGCACGGAACCCCCGCAGGGCGATCCGGTCGGCATCGGCCGCGACGTCGAGCGCGAACGAGAGCCAGTCGTCGAGCTCGGACTCCGACCCCAGGCGACGCGACGCGCTCCAGTCGGCTCCGTAGGCGACATCGGAAGTCGGCCCACGAGTCTCGCCGTTCATGGCCGTCATGCCCGCACCCATGTCGGTCCGTGCACCCGCGCTCCTCCTCGCCTCAGTGACAGGTCCCGGTCCCCGTGTCGGTGAACGTGCCGCCGGCCACCGGGACGAAGTCCCAGCGGTACGTCCCCGAGCCGAGCGTCAGCTTGATGACGCCGTAGGTGCGGCCCTTGGCCTGGCTGTTGGCCAGTCGCACCAAGGGGTTGAACGGGTAGATCGGCCCTCCGCCGGTCCCTACGACGAACTCGCGGATCCCGCGCGCCGTGTCGAGCACGCCGTCGGGCGTCTGCGGTGCGAATCGTTCGTAGTCGTGGTCGTGGCCGTTGACGATCACCTCGGCGCCCGCGTCGTACAGCGCCCGCCACAGCGGCCTCACCGCTGCGGTGGAGCCGTGAAGGCCCGACGAGAAGAGCGGGTGGTGGAAGTACGCGATCGTGCAGAGCGCGGGATGTGCGGCGAGGTCGGCGCGGAGCCACTTCTCCTGCGCGGACCCGGGCCCGCAGCCGCCGACGAAGTCGCAGTTCGAGTTCAGCACGACCACGTGCCATGTCCCGGCCTCGTAGCTGTACCAGCCCTTGCCGGCGGTTCCTGCCCGTGCGCCGAAGTAGGCGAAGTACGGCTTCGCGCCCGCCGTGTAGTACTCGTGGTTGCCGGCAGCGGGGCGCGTGCGGCCCTTGAGCTTCCCCCACGTCGGCGCGTAGCACTTCGTGAAGTCGACCGCCCGACCCTTGGGGTAGGCGATGTCGCCGACGGCGATGACGGTCCCGGCGATCCCCGACACGAGCTTCGCCGTCGCCGCGGGCGCCTTCGAGCCGCACCACCCGATGTCGCCGGCACCCACGAGGACCGCGGGCGACGCGGCGACGGCCGGCGACGGGAGGATCGCTGCGGCGGCCACCAGCACGCCGACGATCGCGGCACGGAGCCGAAGCTCCGGCCTCGCGCGGTGGATGCGTCGGGCTCTCATGCTCGCGCCGTCGCGGTGCGGTGCGTCGGCCTGTCGGTCATGCGTCCTCCGCCGTGTGCCGCCGCAGGAGACGGCGCTCGCGCCACGATACCCCGGCTCGTCCGCGGAGGCGGTCGGCGGGGCGTCCGGCCCGGAACATCTCGAAGGCCCCCGGGACTCCGGTCCCGGGGGCCTTCGAGCGAGGTGGACGAGAGCTCAGCCGAGGGCGGCCCGGACCGCCTCGGGGAGCGGACGATGCTCCTCGGGGGCCTCCACGTGCTCGGCGAGGAGGTCGTGCGTGCCGGTGACCGCGAGCTGGTCGTACAGGTAGCCGATCTTCTCGGCCTGCGACGCGAGGATGGCGTCCTTCGTCGGCAGGTCCCAGAGCTGGCGCTTGAACGGCCCGATGGCCTTCTTGCGCGTCGTGTAGACGAACTGCTGGTCGGTCTGCCCTTCCTTGCGCTCGTCCTGCGCGTTCGCGAAGCACCACTCCTCGATCTCCTTGTGGAGCTCGACCGGGAAGGCGGGGTGCTCGTACAGGGCGTTCTGGAAGCCGGTCGCGAGATGGATCTCGGCGGTCTCGACCTCGGGGAACCGATGGAAGAGCGAGTCCGGCAGCGTGCTCGCGCCGTGCTGCACGGCGCCGGCGAGCCCGTAGGAGCGCGCGACCTCGCCGAGGACGCGGATCGTCTCGAAGTCGAGCTTGACCTCGGCGACGCCGCCGCCCGGGAGCGGGACGCCGCCGTGGGTGGTGCCGGTCGCGACGCTGACCTTGCTCACGCCGGTCGCGCCGGGGCGGGCGGCGTCGAGGACCGTGCGATAGCCGTCGAGATACGCCCGGAGCTCCTCCGGCGTGGAGTTCGTCTTCCCGACCTCGCCGATCTCCCCGCCGACGCTGATCGTCACGCCGGCCGGCTCGAGCTCGCGGATGAGCGCGGTGAGCTCGGCGGCGCGGCGGTAGTTCTCGTGCTGCTGCTCGTCCACCGTCGGCTTCGAGAGGTCGACGAGCGTGGAGCTGTCGATGTCGATGTTCCGGTAGCCCGCGGCGATCGCGTCGCGGCAGGCCTTCCGGATCTCCTCGGTCATGGCCTCCGGGTCGGCCGCGTACTTCTTCGCGTTGAACTGGTAGTGGTCGCCCTGGATGAAGACGGGGCCGCTCCAGCCGGCGGCGATCGCGCCCGCGAGGACGCTCGTCGCGTACTCGGTCACGCGCTGGAACGTGTACGTCTGCTCGCTCCGGGCGAGCTCGAGGATCACCGGGCCGACGCTCTGGGCGAGGGCGGTCTCGTAGGCGACCCGCGCCATGTCGAACGTCTGCGCGCGCAGGTTGATGGCCGGGACCGTGAAGCCGGAGACGTCACCGCGCGCACGGGCGTCGTACAGGCCCTGGATGCTCGCGGAGCGGGCGCCGAGCTCCTGGCTCGCCTCCCAGACGATCCAGCGGGCCGCCTCGACGGCCGCCGCGTCCTCGCTGAACGTGGCGGTCCAGACGACGTCGCGGATCCCCCTGCCGCGCAGTGCGGCCTCGTCGACGACGACGAGCCGGTCCCCTTCGATGCGGACGATGCCGTCGAGGAGCCCGAGAAGCTCCGGGACGGAGGCGGCGACGGTGGGCATGTGCGGACTCCCTCTCGAACGGACGGCGCGCTGCGGCGCGCGGGCGGTCTGCGGTGCGTCCGGCCCGCGGCGGAGGGCGCCGGGCGGCGCGCCCGTGCGGACAGGTACGTACCAATCGTACCTCGCCGGGGCGGCCGGGTCACCCCCACTCCGCGCGGGGATCCGGCACGGGCCCGGGCGGCGGCCGCGCCGCCGCAGCGACCTCAGCCGATGCCGGCCGTCGCCTCGAAGGACGCCACGATCCGGTCGAGCTCCGCGGGGACGCCGTCGGCGAGCGGGAGCGGGGCGTGGGAGGCGAGGAGCTCGCGCACGCGGTCTCGTGCGCGACCCGCGGCCTGCGGCCTGCCCGCGACCTCCCACTCCTCCCAGGTCTGGCGCTGGAAGAAGCGCGGCTGCCAGAGGCGGCGCATGTTCGCGAGCGTGTGATCCTCGGCGAGGAAGTCGCCGGCGGGACCCACCAGCTCGATCGCCTCGACCGCCAGGTCCTCGTCGGTCACCGACAGTCCGGGCGCCAGATGGGCCACGAGGCTCCAGACCTCCGCGTCGAGGAGCATCTCCTCGAGCGAGAAGGTCCGCGCCGCGTACAGGAGGCCGGCGCCCGAGCACATGTCGGCCCCGGAGATGAGGCTGGCGAAGCTCGACAGGCCGTTCTCCAGGCCGGCCTGCCAGTCGGGCGTCTTCGAGCCCGGAGCGTTCGTCCCGATGCTCACGGGGAGCCCGAACGCGTGGCCGAGCTGGGCGGACGCCATCTGGATGAGCAGGTCCTCCGGGCCGCCGCAGGTCACGAGGCCCGTCCGCAGGTCCATGCAGGTCCCACACGCACCGTAGAAGGTCGGGGCACCCGGGACGAGGGTCTCGACGATGGAGATCCCCGCGATCAGCTCCGCGTGGGAGAGGACGAGCAGGCCGGTCGCCGTCGCGGGCGCCGTGGCGCAGGCGATGGGCATCGCGACGAACCCGGCCGGGACGCCGGCCTTCGCGTAGACGATCGACGCCTCGACCGCTCCGCCCTCGAACGTGAGCGGGCTCAGGCTCACCTGGAAGGACGAGAGGATCGGCCGGGCTCGCAGCGCGTCCGCTCCGCCGGCGACGGCGCGTGCGAGCTCCACCGCGCCTTCGGCCTGGAACGGGTTCACGGCCGTCATCAGCTGGATGTGCTTGCTCGACTCGGTGAGCTGGGTCCGGAGCTCGTGCAGCGGCCGGACCGCGACGGGGACGTCCCCGGCCTCGGCCGACTGCCACAGGAACCCGATCTCGGGGACCGCGTCCGCGAGGCGGGAGACCGCCGCGAGGTCCGCGAGGGTCGTCGCGCGTCGCGTCCCCGTCTCGAGGTCGAGCATCTCGGCGGCGCTCCCGTCCGTCGAGAGCCATCCGTGGCGGCCGTCGAGGGCGAGGTCGGCGCGCGGGTCGCGGGCGGCGAGGGTGTAGGCGGACGGAGCGGCACCGAGCGCGGAGGCGACCTGATCGGCCGTGAAGCGGACGCGCTCGCCGGCATCGTCCACGCGGATGCCGCGCGCGGCCAGGTCCGCACGGATCGACGCCGAGCGGACGACCACGCCGACCCGATCGAGCACCTCGAGCGACGCCGCGTGCACGCGGGCGATCCCCGCGTCGTCGAGGACGGGAAAGGGCTCGCGCCAGAGGCGCAGGGGCTGGACGCGCGGCGCGGACGAGTCGGACATGGGCGGCGGACCTCACGGCGGGGTGCGGAGCGATCGTGGGGAGCGACGCGGAGCGTATCGCGGCGGGACGGTGCCCGCCGGGTGGGCGTGCGCGGACGCGCGGGTGCGCGCCCGGGCTCCCGCGTCAGGCGGGACGGGCCGGCAACGCAAGGCCGGCTGCCGCGCGGAACGCATCCGCGCCGTGGAGGCCATGCGCGACGAGCGCCGCGATGGTCTCGGCCCGGAGCGACACGGCAGCCTCGAGGTCCGCCGGCCGGACGCCGGCGCGCTCCGCGACCTCGGGGACGATCCCCCAGGCGAAGTGGTCCCACGCGCCCACCGCAGGATCCCACGTGGCCAGGACGGCCGGTCCGCGCCTCTCGACACGGCCGCCGGGGCCGATCGCGGGCGGCCGCAGGTAGTGCGCCGCGACGACACGGGCCGAGCCGGCACCGCCCGCCTGGCCGACGACGAGCACGGCACCCAGCCGGACGATCTCGTCCTCCGGCGCGGCCACGGTGAGGCCGCGGAGCCGGTCGGCGACGGTCTCGAGGTCCGCGCCGCCCGTCGTCGCGACGAGCGCGAGACCGGGGCGATCCGAGACGGCCGCGATCGCGGCGCGCGCGGCTGCGCGGCGGAGTGCGCCCGACCCCGTCCCGCCGAGGTCCGGGGCGGTCAGGACGCAGCGGCCGGGGGCCGATGCCACCGCAGCGGCGACCGGGGCGGGATCGGAGCCCGCGTTCAGATGGACGACCACCCCCGACAGCGCCGCCGCGTCGGCGAGGGCCATCGCGAGAGCGGTGGCCGCAGACCAGGACTCGCCGGCCGGGCCGTCGGGGCTCGCGACGAGGACGCCGATCCCGAGGTCCGGGAGCGCCCAGGCGAGCCCCGCGAGGTCGGCGTCGAGCAGGCCGCCCGCGACGAGATCCGCGAGCGACCGCTCGGCGTCGTGTCGGTGCGCCCCGGCGGGCGCCCCGGGGATCAGTGCTCGACGACCTTCGGGAGGCTCTTCGCCTCGTCGATCCACCGCTGGATCATCGTCTCGCTCGGCAGCTGGCGGACGAAGTTGCGCTCCGCGTTCGCCTCGGTGAGCGTCACGGTCAGGTTGGCCGCGTTGCGGTGGGCGAGCTCCGCGGGCGAGTCCACCCCGCCGGCCTCGAGGAGGTCCGCGTACTCCGAGCCGACGCCCGTGAGGCGCATGAGGTCGACGTGGTTCACCCACGTCAGGATCCGCGCGTCGTCGATGCCCGTCGCCGCGGCGAGGTCGACGCGGCCCTTGCGGCTCGCACCGCGCTCCAGCAGGTCATCGGTCGTCGCGACCCCGGCCTCCTCGAGCTTGGCCGCGTACGCCGGCCCGATGCCCTCGACGTCGATGATCTTCATCCGTGCATCCTCCATGAGCCGGCGCTCCCTTCGCCCGGGCGGAGGGACGAACGCTCGACGGGAGCAGACTGGAGACGGCGCGTTACCGGTGCGTGACCTGAGCGTCGCCGGGACCTCGAACGTCCACGCAGGCGAATCATAGGGCCGACCGGAAGAGGCGGCCCCCTCGAAGGCGAACCGCCCGGCACGCAACGCGGACCCCGGTCCGGTCGCGCGGACCGGTGCTAGTCTCAGCGCCGGCGAGGCGCGGACGGTGGAGGACGACGGACGGTGGATCAGGCGTTCATCGATGCGATGACGGCGGGCTATGCGCTCGGCGAGGGCGAGGAGCCAGGGATCGTCATCGGCGGGCCCATGCTCGACGGCGAGGTCCTCGCGGACGGCGGCGCCCGCGTGCGCGTCGCCATCTCGATGCTCAACCGCCACGGCCTCGTCGCGGGAGCCACGGGCACCGGCAAGACGAAGACGCTCCAGGCGCTCGCCGGGCAGATGTCGAACGCCGGCATCCCCTGCTTCATCGCCGACATCAAGGGCGACGTCACCGGGATGGCGGAGCCGGGCGACCCGACGAACCCGAAGGTCGTCGACCGCTGCGGGAAGCTCGGGTGGGACCTGAAGCCCGCCGGCCACCCTGTCGAGTTCCTCTCGCTCACGGGGAAGCTGGGCGTCCCGGTCCGGGCGTCGGTCCACTCCTTCGGGCCGCTCCTGCTCTCCAAGGTCCTCGACCTCAACGAGACGCAGACCGCGGTCCTCTCGCTCGTCTTCGCGTACTGCGACGACAACGACCTCCCGCTCCTCGACCTCGCCGACCTGCGGACGACCGTCACTTACCTCGCGTCGGACGAGGGCAAGCCCGCGATGGCCGCGTACGGCGGGATCGCGCCCGCGACCGCCTCGGTCATCCTCCGCTCGCTCGTCACCCTGGAGCAGCAGGGCGCGAAGGACTTCTTCGGGATGCCGGAGTTCGACGTCCGCGACCTCATGCGCACCGCGCCGGACGGCCGCGGGGTCGTCAGCCTGCTCGAGCTCTCCGACGTGATGGACCGGCCGCGCCTGTTCAGCACGTTCATGCTCTGGCTCCTCGCCCAGCTCTACACGATCCTTCCGGAGGTCGGCGACCTCCCGAAGCCGAAGCTGTGCTTCTTCTTCGACGAGGCCCACCTCCTCTTCAACGATGCGTCCGACGCCCTGCTCGAGCAGGTGGAGCGGACCGCCCGGCTCATCCGCTCGAAGGGCGTGGGGGTCTACTTCGTCACGCAGGCGCCCACCGACGTCCCCGCGACCGTCCTCGGCCAGCTCGGGAACCGCGTCCAGCACGCCCTGCGGGCGTTCACCCCGCAGGACGCGGACAACCTCGCGAAGGTCGTGAAGACCTTCCCGACGAGCCCGTTCTACAGCGATGTCGGGTCCACCCTGACCTCCCTCGGGATCGGCGAGGCGCTGGTGACGGTCCTCTCGCCGCGCGGCATCCCCACGCCGCTCGCCGCGACGCTCGTGGTCCCGCCGGACTCGCTCATGGCGGCCCTCGCGCCGGATCGGGTCGCGGCCATCGCCGCCGCCAGCCCCCTCACCGCGAAGTACGGGGCGCCGCAGGACCCCGACTCGGCGCACGAGATGATCACGCGACGGATCGCGGAGGCGCGCACGGCGGCCATGGCCGCCGCCGCAGCACCGAAGCCCCCCACCGCGGCCCAGGTCGAACGCGAGCGCGCACGCCAGGCTCGCGAGGCGGAGGCGGCCCGCAGGGCCGCCGAGCGCGAAGCGGAGCGCGAGCAGGCCCGCGAGATGCGCGAGGCGGAGGCGGCCCGCAAGGCGATGGAACGGGAGGCCGCCGCCGAGGCCCGGCGCCAGGCAGCCGCACAGCGCGCCGCCGAACGCGAGGCGGCGGCCCAGCGCCGCGCTGCCGAGCGCCAGCAGCAGGAGCTGATCCGCGCCGGCACGAAGATCGCCACACCCGTGATCCGCTCGATCTTCGGGACGCTCTTCGGCGGCAAGTAGCACCCGACCGACATCCCACGGCGTTCCCACGGACCCCACGCTGAGTGGACGGTCGTTGTCCTTCACCGCGATACGCCCGGACAGGTGGAGACTGAGATCGGGGGTTGACACGCCGCGGAGGCCGGGACTAGACTGCCGCCCGGCGTCACCACCGACGCCCGAGTCACTCAAGCACGGAGGCGGAAGAGCAGATGGCTTCCCGCACCCTCAGCCCGTTCGCGCGGCTCCGGCTCACGGCCGGAGTGCCTGCGCGCGCCGGCAGGACCGTGCCCATCGCGAGGTGACTCGTGGCGGCGATAGCCGCCTCGACGAGAAGACCTTCGAGCCGTGGGCCGGTCGGGCCCGCGGCTCTTTCGTTCCCCTCCCCGGCGTGGTGCCGGCCGCGGGGGCGTAGGCCGTCCAGGGCCCTCGTCCATCCCGCCACCGCGGTCGCGCGTCCCGCGACCCGCCCACCCGAGGGGAACGAACCATGACCACCACCATCGACCGCGCGCGGACCGCGATCCGCCGTCCGATCGCCGTCGGGCCGGGCGGTGCGCCGGGGTCCGCCGAACGCCGGGGCGCTCCGCTCCCCGGTTCGCCCGCCCTCCTCGTCGAGGGCGTGACGAAGCGGTTCGTCGTCGGCCGGAAGCGCAAGCCGGTCGTCGCCGTCAGCGGCGTCTCGCTCCACGTGGGCCGCGGGGAGATCTACGGGCTCCTCGGGGCGAACGGCGGCGGGAAGTCGACCCTCATCCGGCTCATGAGCACCCTGCTCACGCTCGATGAGGGACGGATCGAGGTCTTCGGACACGACGTCGAGCGCGACGAGATGGCCGTCAAGCGGCTCATCAACCGCGTGAGCGTCGACGCGGCCTTCTTCAAGAAGCTTTCGCCGATGGAGAACCTCCTCTTCGCCGCCCGGATGTACGGCCTGCCGGACGCCGAGGCACGAGCGGAGTCGATCCGGATCCTCGCGCGGCTCGGGATCGCCGAGAAGCGCCTGGGCCGCCCGACCGAGCAGATGAGCCGAGGGATGCAGCAGAAGGTCGCGATCGCGCGGGCGCTGCTGACGAGCCCCACGGTGCTCCTGCTCGACGAGCCGACGACCGGCCTGGACCCGCGCAGCAAGCTCGACGTCCAGACGTTCATCGAAGAGGTGCGAGAGGCGCACGACGCGTCGATCGTCCTCACGACGCACGACCTGGCAGAGGCGGAGCGCCTCTGCGACCGCATCGGGATCCTCGACTCCGGCCGCCTGGTCGCCGAGGGGACCGCCGAAGAGCTGAAGACGCGCGTGGCCGTGGAGCACGGCCGGGCGCCCACCCTGGAGTCGGCCTTCATGGCCTGGACCGGTCGCTCGCTCGACGACGACGTCGAGGAGCACGAAGGAGAGGAGGACGGAGATGACTGATCACCGCCGCACGCACCGCGGCGCGGTCGCCCCGCGCCGACCCCACCGACCCACCCACCACTCGACCATCGAAGGGAGCACGGACGTGCAGACGCAGCACGGGATCGTCGCTCAAGCGGTCCACGACGACAGGGTCCGGGAGCACCAGCACCCGACCCGCCGGACGTGGTTCGAGTCCGGGACGACGCGCCGCGAGCGGCCGTCGGTCCGGGCCCGCGTCGGGCGATCCATCGTCCGGGTCGGCGAGCGCATCGCCGCCGACCCGGTGCTCACCCCCGCCGGGTCCCGCTAGCCGGGACCGGGCGGGGGCCCGGAACCCAACGGAGACACCACCATGACCGTCGCGACGCGCGAGCTCCGCGCGAGCTACGCGTTCATCGCCAGGAACTTCGCCCTCTCCCGCCGCTACTGGGGCTGGGAGCTCGCCTTCTTCGTGTACGCGCTGGCGGGCGCCCTCGCCATCAGCTTCATCGGCGCGGCGCAGGGCGATCCCGCCCTGACGTTCAGCCTCATCATCGGCGCCGTCTTCTGGAACTACCTCTCGACCGTCTTCAGCTTCATCGCGGAGACGATCGCATGGGAGCGCTGGGAGGGGACGCTCGAGTACACGATGATGGCGCCGGTGCGGCGTTCGTCCCAGCTGCTGGGCTCGACGCTGTACGCCGTCATGTACGGCCTGATCCACACGGCGATCATCCTCGTCGTCCTCGTCGCGTTCTTCGGCCTCGACCTCGCGTCGGCGAACGTGCCGACCGCGGTCGTCGTCATGCTCGTCGGCAGCTTCTCGGTCATCGGGATCGGGACGATGGCGGCGATCCTCCCCCTGCTCTACGTGGAGCGGGGGGCGCAGATGACGTTCGTCCTGCAGTCGGTCATCCTCGTCGTGAGCGGCGTCTACTACCCGGTGAGCGTCCTGCCGCCGGTCATGCAGGCCCTCTCGCGGCTGTCGCCGGCGACGTACATCCTCGACGGCGTCCGCGCCGGGCTCCTCGACGGGGCCCCGGTGACGGCCGTCATGGGAGACATCGTGCCTCTCGCGATCATGGGCGCGGTCCTCATCCCGGCGGGCCTCTGGGCCTTCGGGCGGGCCGAGCGCTACGCGAAGCGCACGGGCAAGCTCAAGAGGGTGGGGTGACCGCGATGACCGACATCGACCGCGGGCTCCCCGCCCGCACCAGCCGGAGCGACGACGGCGGAACGCCGTCGTCGCTCCCCCACCCCGCCGGGCTCCCGGCGGACGTCCTCCTCCGGCCCTACGCCGGCGCGGCAGACCACCCGGGGATGGTCGCCGCGAACAACGCCTGGCGGCGCTCCGCCGGGTTCATCGAGTTCGTGGACGTCCCCGGGATGGACGTCCAGTACGCGAACATCCCCGGCTTCGAGCCGGCCGCCGATTGCGTGATCCTGGAGCGCGATGGCGCGAACGTGGGCTACGCGCGGGTCGAATGGGCCGACGCCCGCGACGGGGAGCGGCTCTACTCGACGGTCGTCATCGCGCCGCCCGGGCCGGACCGCCCGGCCCGGATCGACGCGCTCCTCGACCGCTGCGCCGCCCGAGCGGCGACGCTCGGCGCCCGCCATGGGACCGACCGGCCACGCGTTCTCGAGGCCGTCGCTCCCGTAGGCGACGCGGAGCTGACCGCCGCGCTGCTCGACCGCGGCTACACGCCCGTCCGCCACGGGTACGAGATGATCCGCCCCGACCTCGAGGGGATCCCGGACGTCCCGCTCCCCGAGGGGCTGGAGATCCGCGCGGTGCTGCCCGAGCACCTCCGCGCCATCTTCGAGGCCGAGTGCGAGGCGTTCCGCGATCACTGGGGTGCGATCGGCGAGGGGCAGGACCGGTGGGAGCACTTCCGGTCGGACCCGCGCAACGATCTGTCGCTCTGGCGGGTCGCGTGGGACGGCGACGAGGTCGCCGGGATGGTCCGCTCGTACATCGACCCCGGGACCAACGAGATCACCGGCCGCCTCACCGGCTGGACCGAGCACATCTCCGTCCGACGCCCCTGGCGCCGGCGTGGCCTCGCACGCGCGCTCCTCGCCGAGAGCCTCCGGGCCGTCCGCGACCGGGGGATGACCGACGCCTCGCTCGGCGTGGACGCCGGGAACGAGAACGGGGCGCTCCGGCTGTACGAGTCGATGGGCTTCGTCGTCGCGCAGGACCATGTCACGTACCACCGGCCGCTCGACGAGGCCGGCGCGGAGGTCCGGCCATGACCGCGCTCGACCTCGTCGCGTGGGGGTGGGACGCGCGGACGGCCGAGGCCTGGCACGCGGCCGTGGCCGCGGCCGTGCCGGCGGACGGACCCTGGCGGCCCGTCCCCGGCCGCGTCGTCGCGGAGCACCGTGGGGCGTGGGATGTCGAGACGGCCGAGGGCGCCGTCCGCGCCGGAGGGTCCGGCGAGCTCCGTCGAGCCGCTGCGGCCGGCGGTCCCTCCCCGGCCGTCGGCGACTGGGTCGCGCTCCACCGGGCGGACCGGGCCGCGCCGGACACGGTCATCGCGATCGTCCCCCGGCGCACCGCGTTCGTCCGGCGCGAGCCGGGCCGGATCGCCGCCGAGCAGGTCGTCGCCGCGAACGTGGACACCGTCCTGCTCGTCACCGCCGTGGGGCGAGACGCGAACGCCCGCCGCGTCGAGCGCTACCTGGCGGTCGCGTGGGCGAGCGGGGCGACCCCGGTGGTCGTCGTGAACAAGGCCGACCTCCGCGACGGCCTCGCCGACGCCCTCCGCATCGTGGGAAGGGCGGCGCCCGGGCTTCCCGTCATCGCGATCAGCGCCCGCACCGGCGACGGGCTCGACCGCCTCGCGGCCCATCTCGGGCCCGGGACGACCGTCGCGCTCCTGGGCTCGTCGGGGGTCGGGAAGTCATCGCTGGCGAACGCGCTCCTGGGCGAGGACCTCCTCGAGACGGGATCGGTCCGGGCGGACGACGACCGGGGGCGACACACCACGACGTCACGCATGCTCGTCCGCCTCCCGGGCGGCGCGTGCCTCCTGGATACGCCGGGGATGCGCGAGCTGGGGATGGCGGGCGCCGAGGCCGGCGCGGCGCTCGACGCGACGTTCGCCGACGTCACGTCGCTCGCTGCGGAGTGCCGGTTCGCCGACTGCCGCCACGCGGCCGAGCCGGGATGCGCCGTGCGGGCCGCCGTCGATCGCGGCATCCTCCCGCCGGAGCGGCTCGAGAGCCACAGGCAGCTCGAGCGGGAGGCCCGGGCCGCGGCCGCCCGGCTCGACGCGCGGGGCCGCGCCGAGGAGCGGCGCGAGACCCGGCGCCGGGGCGTGATGTACCGGGAGATCCTGCGGGCGAAGTACGGTGAGGAGGGACGGGGGCGATGACGCCGGATCGGGCCGCCGACGGTGAGGACGGGCGCAGGGACGCGGTCCCCGCCGACCTGCGCCTCCCCGGCCTCCCCGGCCTGCGCCTCCGCACCTGCCGGGGGCAGGAGGACGCGCCCGCTCTCGCGGAGGTCCTCAACGCGGACTCCGCCGGCGCAGGCATCGACGAGCACGTCGCGGTCGCCGAGGTCGCCGCGGAGCTCGCGCATGCCTCCGAGGAGAACTCCTACCGGACGCTGCTCGTCGCGGAGCTGGACGGCCGGGTCGTGGGGTTCGCGCGGCGCGCGTGGCACGACCGCGAGGTCTTCGTGGCGTACGAGCACGTCGGGTTCGTGCACCCCGACGCGCAGCGACGCGGCCTCGGCCGGGCCCTGCTCCGCCGCCAGGCAGCGGCGCTCGCGGACCTCGCCGCGTCGCACGCCACGGAGGCGGCGCGGGCGGCGCCGGACCCGTCGCGCGACCGCGTCCTCTTCTCGTGGGCCGACGAGCGGCGCCTCGGCGCCACGGCGCTGCTCGTCTCCGACGGGTACGACCCGGTCCGGTGGTACCTGGACATGCTGCGGCCGACGCTCGACGACCTGCCGCCGGCCGCGCCACCCCCGGGGATCCGGATCGCGCCGGCCGGGCCCGGGGACGAGCGCCTCCTGCGGGCGGCGCTGGCAGCGGAGGAAGAGGCGTTCGCGGACCACTGGGGCCACCATCCGCGGACCGCGGAGGAGGACGACGCGATCCTCGCAGAGCCCGATGCGGACCCGGCCCTCTGGTGGATCGGGTGGGACGGGGACGCGATCGCCGGCGTGGTGCGCCAGATCGACTTCGCCGAGGAGAACGCCCGGTTCGGCCGGCGCCGGATCTGGATCGACCGCGTCTCCGTGCGGCGCCCGTGGCGGGGCCGAGGCATCGCCCGGGCGCTGATGCTCGCGGGGATGGCCCAGGCGCGCGACCGCGGATACACGTCCGCCGGCCTCGGCGTGGACGCCGACAACCCCACCGGCGCCCTCGGCCTCTACGAGCGCCTCGGATTCGTCCGGGGCCCGGCGACGATCGCGTACGCGAAGGCGCTTCCGGCCGACCCGGCGCGATGACGCCGTCCCGGCTCCGGGCCGGGCCCGCCGTCGTCAGATGGCGCTCGCGCAGGCCCTGCACTTCGAGGCGTCCACGTTGTTCGCCTCCTTGCAGAAGGGGCACTCCTTCGTCGGCACCGCCTCCTCCGTCCGGATGAACCACTTGGAGATCAGGTACACGACGAGCGCGATGATGATGAAGCTGATGATCGCGTTGATGAGGCTGCCGTAGCGGATCGCGACCTCGGTCTTCGGGTCGCCGCCCACCGCCGCCTTGAGCACGATCTTCATGCTCGCGAAGTCGACCCCGCCGAGCGCGTACCCGATCGGCGGCATGAGGATGTCGTTGACGAGCGAGTTGACGACGCCCCCGATCGCGGCGCCGAGGACGACGCCGACCGCCAGGGCCAGTGCGTTCGTCTTCGTGAGGAAGTCCTTGAACCCGTGCACGTCGCCTCCCGCTCTCTTCGCCTGCCTTCCGACCCCGCCGGATGTCCCACAGGACCGACAGCGTACCGCGGGCGGCCGGTCGCGGGTACCCCGTCTCAGGCGAGGAGCCGACCCTCCCTCCGCACCAGCTCGAGCCACGCGCGCTCGCGTCCGATCGTCGTCGCCGGACCGTGGCCGGGCAGGACGCGCACCGGGTCGTCGAGGCGCTCCAGTCGTGCGAGCGAGCCGACCATCGCCTCCGGGTCACCGCCGGGGAGGTCCACCCTCCCCCATCCGCCGGGGAAGAGCGTGTCGCCCGCGAGCAGGACCCCGGCGTCGCGCGCGAGGAGGCAGACGGATCCGGGCGTGTGGCCGGGCGTGTGGAGGACCTCGAGGTCGATCGAGCCGACGCGCACCCGGCCGCCCTCGGCGAGCTCGACCGCCGGGACGCTCGGCGGGATCGGGAACGGCGGCGCGAAGAGCGGCTCCGGGTGCTCGAGCATCGCGCGGTCGTCGGCGTGGACCGCGATCGGTGCGCCGGTGTGCTCGCTCACCGCCGCGTTGTCGCCGATGTGGTCCCAGTGCCCGTGCGTCGAGACGATGAGGATGAGCCGCCAGTCGCGCTCCGCGAGGGCCGAGGTCACCGCGGCGAGCGACGGGGTCGCGGTGTCGATCGCGATCGCCTCGCGCGTCCTCGGATCGGCGACCAGGTAGAGGTTCGTCGCGAGCGGCCCGACGACGCGGTGGACGATCTCCATGGGGGGCGATGGTACGCCAGCCCGGGGGCCCGGGCCGCCGGCGCCAGGCAGTCGCCCGCGCGCTCTGACGTCGTGCTGCAGCGCCGGTCAGCGCCGGCGCGGCTCCCAGGAGACGACGCCATGGGCGACCGGCGCCTGGTGGGCCAGGAGGACGCCCTCGGGCCCGTCGACGGCCCAGGCGTCCACCAGCTCCCCGGCGAGCCGGTCGCGCGCGCTCCCCTCTTCGAGGAAGAGCTGGTTGCGGACCCACCGGCGGAGCTCGTCGCGGGATCCGTAGGCGCGCGGGACGTGCGGGACCTCCGCGATCCTCGGATCGGCGCCGCGCTCGCGGAGCACCTCGACGAACGCCGCGAGCGCCGGGAGCTCGATCCGCGCCTCGCCGTGCACGATCGGCCAGAACCGTCCGGCCGGCCACGAGGGCACCCGAGCGGACATCACGGCGACGCACAGACGGTCCGCCGCGGCCTCCATCGCGTCGAGGAACTCCCCGATCCGCTCGATGTCGTAGCCGACGTGGGCGATGAGGGCGACATCCGACCGGACCGCGGCCGCGGTCTCCGGGTCCGCGGGCCACCGGCCGTCGATCGCGACCACGTTCGCGATCCCATGGCGCGCGGCGCCCTCGCGGAGCGCCGCGAGCATCGACGGCGACGGATCGAGCGCGACGACCTCGCGGACGTGGAGCGCGAGCGGGAGCGCGAACCTGCCGGCGCCCGCGCCGATGTCCAGCCACCGATCGCCGGGGCGGGCGAGGCGCAGGATCGCGTCGCGGACGGCATCGCCGGTCCGGCGCGGGTCCACGACGAAGATGCCCGCGACGGGACCGTAGAAGTCCTGCCTCTCCGGGCCTTCCCGGACGCGCAGCGACTGCTCGTCGTTGGCGCGCACGCGCGCCATCCAGGCCGCCTCGGCCCGGAGGAGCCGGCGCTCGGACGGGACGCCGGCCCCGGGCGACCCGGCAGGCGTGGCGACGGTGAGGCCGGCGAGGTCGTCGACCGTGTCCACGTCGGGGTTCTCGAGGACCGCGTCCACGAGGACCACGCGCTCCGGACTCGCGGCGAGGAGCGGGCCGAAGCCCCGGTCGCCCGTGAGGGCGTCCGCGAGCGGCCACGCGGATCGGTGGACCAGGACCGGGTTGCCCGCCCGCGCGCCGGGCAGGCGCACCGCGGCGAAGGGCCGGGCCGCGTCCACGTCCGCGGCGAGGAGACGCGCGATGGTCCCCGGGCTCACGCGCGGCTGGTCGGCGACGAGCAGGAGCGCGGCCTCCGCTTCCGGGTCGAGGGACGCCGCCGCATGGAGGCCGCATGCGACGGACGAGGCCATGCCGGTCTCCCAGTCGGTGTTGACCACGGCGACGACGGACGTCCCCGCCCGCGATCCCGGTGCGGGCAGGGTCCCGTCCGCGACGAGCGCCGCCTCCACCGCCGCCGCCTCCGCGCCGAGGACGACGACGAGGCGCGGGATCCCGCAGGCGAGCGCGGCCGTCGCGGCGTGCGCGGCGAGGGGCCGCCCGTCGAGCGGGGCGACGAGCTTCCCTCCACCGAACCGCGACCCCGCCCCGGCGGCGAGCTCGACGGCGACGACCCGCCGCGCCTCCGTCACGTGATCGCCTGCGCCTCGTCCGGGCGACCGTGCGCCCGGGCGAGCGGCCGCGCCGGGGCATCGCGCCATCCATGGCCGGGGCCCCCACCGGCGCGGGCCCGCGGCGCCGCCCCGTGCACGCGCGGCCTGCCCCGACGCTCGGGCCGAGCGGCGCCCGCGTCCGTCAGGCCGGCCAGCACCTCCCCGAGCCGTTCGAGGCTGGTCACGTCCTGCATCGGCAGCACGTCGTCGATCGACACGTACGCCGCGGCCATCCCGGCCGCCACGGGCCGGTAGTCGGCGCTGCCCGCGAGGGGGTCCATCCAGACCAGCCGATGGCAGCTGCGCTGGAGCCGCGCGGTCTCGCGGCGGACGAGCGCCGGGTCGCCACGGTCCCAGCCGTCCGACACGACCACGACGACCGCGCTGGATCGGAGCGCGCGCCGTGCCCACCGCAGGTTGAAGGTCCGGAACGAGTCGCCGATCCGGGTCCCGCCGGACCAGTCGGAGACGGCGTCCGAGACGCGCGCGAGGGCCCGGTCGGGGTCGCGCGACCGCAGCTCCCGCGTCACGCGGGTGAGGTGCGTCCCGAAGACGAACGCCTCGGCGTGCACGCCCGGCGACCGGAACAGCGCATGCACGAACCGGAGCAGGAGCCGGCTGTGGCGCTCCATCGACCCGGAGACGTCGCAGATCACGACGATCGACCGGGGGCGCCTGCGCGGCCTGCGCCAGACCCAGTCGACGAGGTCGCCACCCGTCGCGAGGTTGCGGCGGAACATGACGCGCGGCGCGAGGAGGCGCCCGTGCGGGTGCAGCTCGTGGCGGCGGGTCCGGCGCGTCTCGAGCCGCGGCCGCAGCGCCCCGATGAGCCGCTCCGCGTCCCGCAGCTCGTCCGGGGTCATGCGGTCGAACTCGCGGTGGCGGAGGGTCTCGGACTCGCTGTACGAGCGGGGCGTCACGACGCGCATCTCGCCCTCGGAGGCCTCCTCGTCCGCGGCGGGCTCCGCCCGCTGGGGGACCGTCGCCGTCCGGTCGCCCTGGGCCTCCGGACGCGACTCGACCGCGCCGTCATCGCCCTCGCGCGCCTCGGGTGGGCGCGGCGTCGCGGCGTCGTCGGGCGGGAGCGGCACCTCGTGCGCGACGGCACGCCAGAAGGCGGCGAAGACCGCGTCGTAGACGGGGAGGTCGTCCCGACGGCGGACGAAGACGGCGGAGCCGGCGGCATGGACCTCCGCCCGGCTGCCGATGTCGACGATCCGGAGCGCGCGGACGAAGTCGATCGCCGACGCGGGGTCGGTGGCGAGGCCCGCCGCGTCGAGCGCGCGCGCGAAGCCCACGACGCGGGCGAGGACGGCGTCCGGGTCCACCGTGCGTCGGGACGCGGGAACGTCGGAGGTGACCATGGACGGGGCCCGCGCCGGCGCCCTAGAAGACCGGGCCGGCGCCCAGGATCCGCCTGGCGCCCTCGCCGCGGACCGCGCGGACGTCCTCCTCGTACTTGAGCAGGACCCCGAGGGTGTCGTCCACGATCCCGGGGGTCAGGTCGGTCGCGCCGAGGGCGAGCAGCGCCGCCGCCCAGTCGAGCGTCTCGGCGACCCCGGGGACCTTCGTGAGGTCCGCCGCCCGGAGGGCGCCGACGAAGCCGACGATGGCGGTCGCGAGCGCCTCGCCCGCCCCCGGGACCCGTGCGGCGACGATCTCGCGCTCGCGCTCGGCGGTCGGGTAGTCGATCCAGTGATAGAGGCACCGACGCTTGAGCGCGTCGTGGACCTCGCGCGTCCGGTTGGACGTGACGACGACGACCGGGGGGACCGCCGCGCGGATCGTCCCGATCTCGGGGACCGTGACCGCGAAGTCGCTGAGGATCTCCAGGAGGTACGCCTCGAACTCCTCGTCCGCGCGGTCGATCTCGTCGATGAGCAGGACCGGCGCGCGGCCATCCGGGCTCTCGAGCGCCTGGAGGAGCGGCCGTCGCAGGAGGAACGCCTCGCTGAAGATGTCGTGCGTGGTCGCCGACGCGATCTCGCCGCGCGCCTCGAGCAGCCGGATCTCGAGCATCTGGCGCGGGTAGTTCCACTCGTACACGGCAGCGTTGACGTCGAGGCCCTCGTAGCACTGCAGGCGGATGAGGCGCGTGTCGAGCAGCGCGGCGAGCGTCTTGGCGAGCTCGGTCTTGCCCACGCCCGCCTCGCCCTCGAGGAGGAGTGGCCGGCCGAGCGCCAGCGCGAGGTAGGTCGTGGTCGCGAGGGCCCGGTCCGCGATGTAGTCGTGCGCCCGCAGGGAGGCGGACAGCGCGTCGATCGAGGACGCGGCGGCGGGCAGCGTGCGGGCGGGATCGGCGGCGGGAGCGGCAGTGTCGGTCATCGGAGCGCTCACTCTATCGGTCCGCGTCCACGGACGCGTCGCGGGGATGTCGCCGGCTGAACCGCGGGTCGCGATACCACGCGCCGACGGCGGCGGACCGCATGTCCAGCGCGCGCGGGTCCAGGCTGGCGGCCAGCTCGTCCGCCGGGAGGGCGGCGACGCGCGCCCCCTCGGCGAGCGCGCGCATCTTCGCCGCGGCCTCCTCCGGCGGGAGCGCGGCAAGGCTGCCGGTCGTCGCGAGACCGACGCGTGCGAGCCCTCGCCGGCCCGTGCTCGCCGCATAGTGCGCCGCCCAGACGAGGATCTCCGGCGCGTCGCCGAGGTCGGTCGCCGCGTCGACGACGCCGCAGACGATCCCCCGGTCGCCGGGGAGCAGCGCGATGAGGCGCCAATCGTCGGGGCCCGCGATGAGGTCGAAGAGGTAGGAGCGATACCCGAGGTCGGCGAGCGGCCCCGCTCCGAGGCCGCGGTGGTCGCCCCCGGTCAGCGCGAGCGTCAGGTGCGGCGGATCCGCCGAGCCCGGGCCCGAGGCCGTGACGAGCGCCGCGTGGGCCGCGTGGAAGGTCGACGCGGCCACCCCGCCCTCGCCGGTCGCCGCGGCGACCGCCGCGTCCGGCTCGTCCACGCGCGCGAGCGGGCAGCCGGCCGCGGCGAGCGCCGCCGCCTCCCTCCCGAGCGCGTCCGCGAGCGCCAGCGCGAGGGCGGCATCCGGGCTCACCCCGTCGTCCGGTCGGACCCCGCCGGCCGCCCGCCGGGCGAGCGACCACGGACCCGGGAGCGTCGCGGCGATCGCGATCTCCGGCCGGTCCGCGCCGTCCGATGCGGCCGTCCCGGCCGAGGCGGCGGCCCAGCGCTCCACCGCCCCGCTCCCCCGCCCCGCCAGCAGGCCGTCGGCGAGCCGGCTCGCCTCTGCGGCGTCGTCCGGCACGGTCGGACGCCCGTCTGTGACGACCGCGAGCCCCGCCGCCGCCTGCTCGGCGGCGAGCGCGGCGACGTCCTCCCCGTCGCGCAACGCACCCCCGAGCATCGCGAACATCCGATCCTCCCGGCTGCGGCCCTTACGCGGCGCTTACACGGCACGGCGGTCCCGCTCACGGTCAAGGGTATCCTCGGGAACGTGAAGACCGTGCTCGTGGTCGACGACGAGCGGAACATCGTCGACCTCGTCCGCCTCTACCTCGAGAAGGAGGGGTTCGCGGTCGTCGCCGCCGGTGATGGGCGTGCCGCCCTCGAGGCCTACGGACGCCACGCCCCCGACCTGGTGGTCCTCGACCTGATGCTCCCCGGCATGGACGGCTGGGAGGTCTGCCGCGAGATCCGGCGACGCGGCTCCACGCCGATCCTCATGCTCACCGCGCGGAGCGACGACGTGGACGCGGTCGTCGGCCTGGAGCTCGGCGCGGACGACTACGTGACCAAGCCGTTCAACCCGCGCGTCCTCGTCGCCCGCGTCCGGTCCCTCCTCCGGCGCGCCGACGCCACCGCCAGCGGCGACGGCCCCGTCACGGTCGGCTCGCTGCGCCTCGATCCGCGCCGCCGCTGGGCCGCCGTCGGGGACCGCGACCTCGCCCTGCGACCGCGCGAGTTCGACCTCCTCCTCGCCCTCTCGCGGGACCCCGGTGTCGTCCACACGCGCGACGCGCTGCTCGAGAACGTCTGGGGGACCGACTTCCCCGGCGAGACGCGGACGGTCGACGTCCACGTCGCGGAGCTGCGCAAGAAGCTCGGCGACGATGGCCCGCGGCTCGAGACCATCCGCGGCGTCGGGTACCGCCTCGCCCCGCCCGGCCGCGAGATGGCGCACCCGGAGACCGCGCGTCCGGACGTGGCCGGCTGACGTCCGATGGCCCGTTCCCTCGCCGCGCGGATCGCGCTCGCCTTCGCCGTCCTCTCCCTCGCGCTGCTCGTCGGCGTCGGCGGAGCGCTCTTCATCGTGCTCAAGGGGCTGCAGACGGAGGCCCAGGACGCGCGCCTGTCCGACCTCGCGGATGGCCTGGGGGCGCGCGCTCGCGCGCTCGTCACCGACAGGACGCGACCGGCCGAGGTCCTCGCCGGCCTGCGGGACGAGATCCCCGCGGGGGTGACCGTGACGTTCCGGACCGCCGACGGACGGCTCGTGCGCCTGTCGGACGCGGGCCCGGTCGGCCCGGTGGACGCGGACCCCGCCTCGGCGACCGGCGCGATCGCGCACGGCTCCGCGACCGACGCCGCCGGGCGGCCGCTCCGGTACGCGCTGATCGCCATCCGGCCGCAGTCGGAGACCTCCGCGCGCGCCGTCATCCTCAGCGCCCCCGACACGTCGAGCGAGATGGCGGCGCGGGACGTCGTCCGCACGCTGCCCATCGTGGCGCTCGTCCTCCTGCTCGTCGGCGCCCCGACCGGCTGGCTCCTCTGGCGGTCCGTGGCGCATCCGCTTCGCGCCCTGTCCGACGCGAGCGCCCTCGTGCCGGCCGGCGGTGCTGACCCGATCCCGCTCAGCGGGCCCACCGAGGTGCGCGAGCTGACCGACCACTTCAACCGCATGACCACCGAGATCGAGGCGCGCCGGCGCGAGGAGGCCGACCTCATCGCGAACCTCCGGCACGACCTGCGGACGCCGCTGACCGTCATCGGGGGGTTCGCGCAGGCTCTCGGCGACGGGACGGCGACCGGACCGGACGCGACGCGCGCCGCCGGGGCGATCGCCGAGGAGGCCGACCGCCTCGGCCGGATGCTGGCCGAGCTCGACGTGGCCGACGAGGCCGCGGCGGGGATGCTGCACCCGGAGGTCCTCGACGCCTCCGCGGTCGTGGTGGACGTGGTCGCCCGGTTCGCCGGGGCCGCGGAGACGGCCGGCGTGCGACTGGTCGCGGGCGAGATGCCGGCGACCACGCTCATCTTCTCGGCCGACCCGGTGGCCGTGGACCGGATCATGGCCAACCTCGTGGAGAACGCGCTCGCGGCCGTCCCCCGCGGCGGCACCGTGCGGGTCGGGGCGACCGCCGATGCGGCGGGGCCGGAGCCCCCGCGACGCGGCCGGGCACGCCGGGTCCCGCGGCCGCCGGCGGTCCGGTTCACCGTCGAGGACGACGGCCCCGGGTTCCCCCCGGGGAGCCGCGAGCGCGTCTTCGAGCGCTTCTACCGTGCGGACCCCGCGCGGAGCGGGCCGGGCTCGGGCCTCGGCCTCTCGATCGTCCGCGACCTGGCCCGCGCGCACGGCGGTGACGCGTGGGCGGAGGACGTCGCGCCCCACGGAGGGCGGGTGGTCGTGCGCCTCCCGGCCATCCCCGCCCCCGCGACGGACCCCGTCCGGACCGCAGCGCCGGACGCCCCGTAGACTTGGGGGGTGCACCAGGACGACCCCGACCTCGACCTCGACCTCGACCTCGCCGGGACGGACCCGGCCGACGACGCGCCGGCGCGGAAGCCCGACCCGGCGTGGACCCCGCCGGCCGAGGTCATCGCGCTCGCCGCGGAGCGGGCGGAGGCGCGCGCCGCCCGCGACTGGGCGCGTGCGGACGCCCTGAAGGCGCGGATCGAGGCTGCCGGCTGGAAGGTCGAGGACGCCGGGCGCGCGTACAGCCTCCTGCGGATCGGCGGCGGCGACACGGTCGTGGACGGCGAGACGCGCTATGGCTCGTCTCGCTCGGTCCCGTCGGTGCTGGACGAGCCGCCCGCCGCGACCGCGACGATCGTCCTCGTCGCCGAGGACGATGCGGCCGCCTTCGCCACGGTGCTCGCGGGCACGCGTGCGCACCTGCCCGTCGGCGCAGAGATCGTGGTCGTCGCGAACGACCCGTCCCCCGGGACGGACGAGGCACTGCGCGCCGCCGTCGCGGACGCCGGGACCGGTGTCTCGGGCCTTCAGGCCGTGCGCACCTCCGCGCGTCTCGGCCGCGCCGCGGCGCTCAACGCCGGGATCCGTCGGGCGCGCGGGGCGGTCGTGATCCTCGCGGACGGCTCCCTGGTCCCGGCGGGCGACGCCGTGACGCCGGTGGTCGCGGCGCTCGCGGACCCGGCGGTCGCCGTCGCGGGCGCGACCGGCCTCGCCGGCCCCGACCTCGCCCACCTCGGCCCGTCCGACGTGCCGGCCCCGGACGCGATCGGCGGCGGATGGCTCGCCTTCAGGCGCGACGACGT
>CAWJQZ010000011.1:0-12858 GCA_963844945.1 uncultured Chloroflexia bacterium | reverse complement strand
ACCCGTCCGCGTCCGGCCCCACCGCCCGGCGAAGGAGGCGGTGCGTCTCCGTGCTCATCGCCGCCGCCCGGGAGCGCTGCCGCCGGTCATCGGAGGTTGCGGATCACCGCGTGGCGGATCCCGGTCCCGATGCTGATCGATCGCGAGAGGAGCTCATCGGTCCGCGGGAGCGCGCCCGGGTGGCAGTCCGGGACAGGGTGGTCGTCGGCGGGCATGTCGGACGGGTAGCCCTTGCCGGTCACGGTCCGCCGCTCGATCAGGTGGTTCATCTTGCTGTAGACGTGTCCTCGACGTCCGGATGCGGTGCTTCAACGACCCCGAGCTCTCGTTCGGCCTGTGGGACGACATCGAGCAGCTCCACGGCACCGCGAACATCCTATTCGACTTCATCGACCGGCCGGAGTCCCTCAACGCGATCGCGGAGCGGTTCACGGAGGTCCGCCTCGCAGAGCTGGACATCCTCGAGGCGAAGGGACTGCCGGGCTACGGCATCGCGATCGCCGACTTCGAGGAGACGCTCGCGGCGACCCGCGCCAACGGCTGCCCGGTCGAGCTCACGCTCAAGGACATCAGCACGTGCCGCTACGACCCGCGGCGACTGTGGGAGTGGTGCGACATCGCCGACCGGATGGTCCGGGCCTGACGGACCCGACGCCCCGAGACCGCGCTCAGGCGGCCCCGAGCGCCTCCGTCACGACCGCCTGCGCCTCGTCGATGATCCGCGCGAGGTGCTCGTCGCCGAGGAAGCTCTCCGCGTACACCTTGTAGACGTTCTCCGTCCCCGACGGACGAGCGGCGAACCAGCCGTGCTCGGTCTCGACCTTCAGGCCACCGATCGGCGCCCCGTTCCCGGGCGCCGTCGTGAGCTTCGCGACGATGGGCTCACCGGCGAGCGTGGACGCGCGGACCTGGTCGGGCGAGAGCCGCGCGAGCGCGGCCTTCTGCGCGGGCGTGGCCGGCGCGTCGATCCGCCGGTACGCCGGCGCGCCGAACCGCTCGGTCAGGCCCGCATACGCCACGCCCGGGTCCCCGCCGGTCTTCGCGGTGAGCTCCGCGGCGAGAAGGCAGGCCACGATCCCGTCCTTGTCGGTGGTCCAGGTCGTCCCGTCCATGCGGAGGAGCGAGGCACCGGCGCTCTCCTCCCCGCCGAAGCCGACGGTCCCATCGAGCAGGCCGTCGACGAACCACTTGAAGCCGACCGGCACCTCGAGCAGCCGGCGGCCGAGCGAGGCGGTCACGCGGTCGATCATCCCGCTGGACACCAGCGTCTTGCCCACGGCGACGTCGGCCCCCCAGGCGCGCGCGCCGCCGAACAGGTACGCCACGAACGCGGAGAGGACGTGGTTGGGGTTCAGGAGCCCGCCCGCCGGCGTGACCACCCCGTGCCGGTCGGCGTCGGCGTCGTTGCCGAGCGCGAGGTCGAACCGGTCGCGGAGCTGCACGAGCCGCGCCATCGCGTACGGGGACGACGGGTCCATCCGGATGCGTCCGTCCCAGTCGCAGGTCATGAAGCCGAAGGTGGGGTCCACGGTCGGGTTCGTCACGGTGAGGTCGAGGCCGTACCGATCGCGGATCGCGCCCCAGTAGGCGACCGCCGCGCCGCCGAGCGGGTCCACGCCGATCCGGAGGCCCGACCCCGCGATCGCCGCCATGTCGACGACCGACCCGAGGTCCTCCACGTACGTCTCCATGAACGCGTACCGGCCGGTCCGCGCGACGGTCCGCTCGTAGGGCTCGCGCCGGACGCCGCGCAGGCCGTCCCGGAGCATCCCGTTGGCCGCGTCCTCCACGGCCTTCGTGATCGAGGTGTCCGCCGGCCCGCCGGACGGGGGGTTGTACTTGAAGCCGCCGTCCTCCGGTGGGTTGTGCGACGGCGTGACGACGATCCCGTCGGCCGTCCCCCCGGAGCCGCGCCGGTTGTGCACGAGGATCGCGTGGGAGAGGGCGGGCGTGGGGGTGTAGCCGTCCTCGGCGTCGACGCGGACGTCGACGCCGTTGGCCACGAGGACCTCGATCGCGGTCCGGGTCGCGGGCTCCGAGAGCGCGTGCGTGTCACGGCCCAGGAAGAGCGGACCGTCGATCCCCGCGGCGCGCCGGTGGTCGCAGATCGCCTGGGTCGTCGCGAGGATGTGGTCCTCGTTGAAGGAGCCGTTGAGGGACGAGCCGCGATGCCCGGACGTCCCGAACGCGACGCGCTCCGCGGCGACGGCGGGATCGGGATGGCGGTCGTGGTAGGCGGCGAGGAGGCGCCCCACGTCCACCAGGCCGGCCGGATCGGCCGGGAGGCCGGCTCGCTCGCTCGTCATCGCTGTTCCTCCGGGGGCTCGCCTCGCGTCGGCCGCACCGCCGACCCTGCACGCGATGCTACCCGCGCGCGCCGGCCGCCGCGTGTCGGTCGTGAGGGGTGCGAAATGCACGACACGCAGCACCCACCCGATACTGAACCGCAACCAGTCCGGCTGGTACCGTTCTGGCCTCACGCGCGAGTGGTGCCGCCTGCACACACAGAGGGCGGCCGGGATCTCGCGGGTGCATCCGGAGGGAGGCCCGGTCCGCTCTCCGGATCGTTCGTACCCGGGGACCGGGACGAGAACGGAGAAGCGGCAGCACGGACGGGAGAGGCATGAGCGCGCGAACCAGGGCCATCGAGACGATCGCGAACCACCGGGTCGCGTCGACCCAGAACTACCTCGAGCACGCGGGGGCCGACATCTACGGCCAGTACGTGTTCGGCGAGGCCGCGCAGCGCCAGTACCTCGCGAAGCCGATCTTCCAGAAGCTCCGCCGGACCATCGCCGGCATCGAGCCCTTCGACCCGGCGATCGTCGACGCGGTCGCGCACGGCGTGAAGGAGTGGGCGATGGCGCACGGCGCCACCCACTACACGCACTGGTTCGTGCCCATGACCGGCTCGACGGCCGAGAAGCACGACTCGTTCCTCACGCCGACCGGCGACGGGCAGACGATCGCCGAGTTCTCCGGGAAGAACCTCCTCCAGGGCGAGCCGGACGCGAGCTCGTTCCCGTCGGGCGGGATCCGCGCCACCTTCGAGGCGCGCGGCTACACGGCGTGGGACGTCACGAGCCCGATCTTCCTCCAGGTCGAGCCGAACGGCGTCACGCTCACGATCCCCACGGCCTACGTCAGCTACACCGGCGAGGCGCTCGACCACAAGATCCCGCTCCTTCGCTCCCAGGACGCCCTCGGGAAGCAGGCGCTCAGGATCCTCCGCTGGTTCGGCAACGCCACGGCGACGCGCGTCCACACGAGCATCGGCCCCGAGCAGGAGTACTTCCTCGTCGACCGGCGCCTCGCGGAGCAGCGCCCCGACCTGGTCCTCACCGGCCGCACCCTCTTCGGCGCCCCGTCGCCCAAGGGCCAGGAGCTGGAGGACCAGTACTTCGGCCCGATCCGCGAGCGGATCCTCGCGTTCATGATGGATCTCGACCGCGAGCTCTGGCGCCTCGGGATCCCGGCGAAGACCCGCCACAACGAGGTGGCCCCCGGCCAGTTCGAGATGGCGCCGGTCTACGAGCCGACCTCGGTGGGCTCCGACCACAACATGGTCGTGATGGAGACGCTGCGGAAGCTCGCGCCGCGGCACGGGCTCATGCTGCTCATCCACGAGAAGCCGTTCGTCGGCATCAACGGGTCCGGCAAGCACAACAACTGGTCGATGGCGACCGACGAGGGCGAGAACCTCCTGGACCCCGGCCACGACCCGCACGCCAACGCGCAGTTCCTCGCGTTCCTCATCGCGGTGATCCGCGGCGTCAACGAGCACGCGGACCTCATCCGGGCGAGCATCGCGGACGCCGGCAACGACCACCGCCTCGGCGCCAACGAGGCCCCGCCGGCGATCATGTCGATCTTCCTCGGCGCGCAGCTCGAGGACATCATCACCCAGCTCGAGCAGGGCCCCGCAGCGGCATCGAAGAGGGGAGGGAGCCTCGATCTCGGCGTCGGGTCGCTGCCCGACCTCCCGCGCGACGCGACCGACCGGAACCGCACGTCCCCCTTCGCGTTCACGGGCAACAAGTTCGAGTTCCGCGCCGTGGGCTCGTCGGCCCCCATCTACTGGCCGCAGACGATCCTCAACGCGGCGGTCGCCGACTCGCTCCGCAAGCTCGCCGACGAGCTCGACGGGCTCCCGTCCGGCGACTTCGACGGCCTCACGAAGATCCTCTCGGCGATCGTCCGGGCGAACAAGCAGGTCCTCTTCGAGGGGAACGGGTACTCGGAGGAGTGGCACGCGGAGGCCGCGCGGCGCGGGCTCCCGAACAACCGGACCACCGTGGAGGCGCTCCCGGCGCTCACGACCGCGCGGGCGAAGAAGCTCTTCGCGAGCCTCGGGGTGCTCTCCGAGCGCGAGCTCGAGGCGCGCGCCGAGATCCAGTGGGAGCGGTACGTCCGCATCGGGAACATCGAGGCGAACGCCTCGATCGACATCGCACGGACGCTCATCCTCCCGGCCGCCGTCCGCTACCTCGGCGAGCTGGGCCGTGCCGGCGGGTCCAAGGGCGTCGCGGCCGTCGCGGGGAAGGTGGCCGACCTCACGGACGACCTCGTCGCCGCGATCGAGATCCTCGAGAAGGCACAGGCCGGCGCGCACAAGTCGAAGTCCATCCACGCCGAGGCGAAGGCCTACGTGGAGAAGGTCATCCCGGCGCAGAACGCGCTCCGCGACGTGGCGGACGAGCTCGAGACGCTCGTCGCGGATGACCTCTGGCCGCTCCCGAAGTACCGGGAGCTCCTCTTCCAGTACTGAGATCCGGCCGCGGCGAGGCCGCTGCCGCGACGAAGACCGCGGTGGGCCCCGGGGCGCGCGCCCCGGGGCCCACGCGTGTTCCGGGGCTTATCGGCAGGCGATCGCGATGCTCGTCATGGTCCGGTAGGGGAGCGAGCGCTTCTCCGCCTGGTTCACGGTCCCGACGACGTAGATGTCGTGCCCGGGCGCCCAGAACATCACGTGGCCCGACGCGCCCGAGTGGCCGATCATCGGCGGCACCTTCCGGAAGCCGGTCATGAGCGCGGGGAGCTCGAACTTCATCACCCCGACCGCGTATCGGAGCGGCTGGAAGATCCGGTTCCAGTACGCGGTCGCGTCCGCGAGCGCGGCCGCCGGGAAGAGCTCTCCGCCGGCGAAGGCCCGGAGGAAGCGCATCGTGTCGGCCGTCGTCGAGACGATGCCCCCGTCCGGACCGAACGACGCCATCGCCCGGGGGATCCGCGGCGCGCGCGGGCCGAGGAGCATCGGCGAGACCTCGTCCCACCGGTCGAGGGTGGCGTCCGTGAACATGTACGTGTCCGCGAGCCCGAGCGGGTCGAGGATCTCCTCCCGCAGCGTCTCCGCGAAGCTCTTGCCGCTCACCGACTCCACGATCGCCCCGACGAGCTGGTAGTTGGTGTCCGAGTACACGGCCCTGTCCCGGCCGGGTGCGAACGTCGCCTTCCGGCGCCGCGCCTCCTCGAGCGCGTCCGCGAGCGTCCACCCGAAGTCCTCGGTCCGCATCCGGTCGATGAAGGTGGGCGCGCCCTTGAGCGGCGACTCGAAGTAGTCGGGGATCCCGGTGGTGTGGGCCAGGAGCTGCTCGACCGTGTAGGTCTCCCAGTGGTCGGTCCCGCCGAACGTGTTCAGGCCGCGCAGGAGGTCGGAGGGGAGGATCTCGGCCGCGCGCGTCTCGAAGGCGAGCCACCGGCGCTCGCGCATGCGGAGGACGATCGCGAGGGTGAAGAGCTTCGTGCTGCTCGCGATGAAGTGCTGCCGCCGTGCCCCGGGCGCCTCCCAGGCGACCTCGCCGCCGAGCTTCGGCGCCGCCACGCGGAACTTCACCTCGGAGACGTCGTCGCGCTTCGCGGTCCCCGCGATGACGCCCTCGACCTGCCGCGCGGCCTTCGATGCCCGCTCGTCCGCCATCCGGTCTCCTTCCGTCCCCCCTGCGCCGTCCCGGCGGGCCTCCGTCAATGGCGGAAGCCGGTCCCGTGCTCCGCATCGCTCGACGGCGCCGGCTGGCGTTCGAGCCGCGGCAGCTGCCGCTTCAGGTCGGCGACGAACAGCCCGGCGACGTCGTGCGTGAACCCCCGCTTGACGACGACGCGGAGCACCGCGAGGTCCTCCCGGTTCGCGGGGAACGTGTACGCCGGCACCTGCCAGCCGCGCTCGCGCACGGCGTCGGACACGTCGAAGACGTTGAAGTTCGTGATCTCGTCGCGGACCTTGAAGGCGAAGACCGGGAGGTCCGCCGCCATCGTGACCAGCTCGAACGGACCCAACCGTCCGATCTCGCGCGCGAGGTCGCGCGCCACGTCGCGCGCGTACTGCTGGACCTGCCGGTAGCCCTTGAAGCCCAGCCGGATGAAGTTGTAGTACTGCGCGACCACCTGGGCGCCGGGGCGGGAGAAGTTCAGGGCGAACGTCGGCATGATGTCGCCCAGGTAGTTGACCTGGAAGATCAGGTCCTCCGGCAGGTACTCCTCCGCTCGCCAGATCACCCAGCCCACGCCCGGCGCGACGAGGCCGTACTTGTGGCCCGACGCGTTGATCGAGACGACCCGCTCCAGGCGGAAGTCCCACTCGATCTGCGGGTCGATGAACGGCGCGACGAACCCGCCCGATGCGGCGTCCACGTGGACGGGGATGTCCAGCCCGGTCTTCTCCTGCAGGCGGTCGAGCGCGCGGCAGACCTTCTCGACGGGCTCGTACGAGCCGTCGTACGTGGATCCCATGATCGCGACGACGCCGATGGTGTTCTCATCGCAGAGCGCCGCCGCCGCGTCCGGGTCGATGTGGAAGCGATCGCCCTCCATCGGGACGGTCCGCGGCTCCACGTCCCAGTACCGCGCGAACTTCTCCCAGCAGACCTGGACGTTGATCCCCATGACGATGTTCGGGCGGTCGGCCGGCTTGCCCGCGGCGCGCCGCGTCTCCTGCCAGCGGCGCTTCATCGCGAGCCCGCCGAGCATCGCCGCCTCGCTGCTGCCGGTGGTCGAGCAGCCGGGCGCCTCGTCGGGGACGGGCGCGTGCCAGAGGCGGCTGATCATGTCGATGCAGCGCATCTCCATCTCGGCCGTCTGCGGGTACTCGTCCTTGTTGATCATGTTCTTGTCGAACGTCTCGGCCATCAGGCGCTGCGCCTGCGGCTCCATCCACGTGCCGACGAAGGTGGCGAGGTTGAGTCGCGCGTTCCCGTCGAGCATCAGCTCGTCGTGGACGATCTGGTACGCGACCTCGGGGTCCATCTCGTCGTCGGGCATCCGGTGACGCGGGGCGCGGCCCACCTCGGCGAAGATGTCGCCGATCGACTGCGCCCCCGACCGCTTCGTCTTCTTCAGCGCCACGACGTCCCTCCCGCGACGGCCCTTCCCGCCGGGACCGCCGCTGCCCGGGGCCCGGACCTCGAAGCCTAGTCGACCGTCGCGCGCCGCGGCTACCCGGCCGTGTAGTCCTGCCAGGGCGTCCAGAAGCTGTTCGCGTTGACCTGGGTCGGCTGCGCCTGCGCGCGGACGCGCCACCGGCCGGAGGTGAACCGGAACGCGGAGGACGCGACCCCGGCCCCGTCGATGGCGACCGTCACGCTTCGCGAGAGGACCCAGGACGAGCCGCTGCGCCGGTAGAGCTCGAAGCGGACGTTCGCGGGCGTGAGCTCGGGACGCGCGGGGCGCACCGTGACGTTGAACGTGATCGTCGTCCCGGCCGTCACCCGGGCCGTCCCGGTGTGGACGGGGCGGATGACGGCCGTCTGCCGCACGGTCACGCGCGGGGCGTTGCTCGTCGCGCCCTCGGTCACCGCGCGGTACCAGTAGTTGCGGACCGGGCGGTAGCGGTACGTGTACGTCCCGTCGTCGCCGGCACGGAACTTCAGGTCGGTGCCGGTCGCGTCCGTGAGCGTCTCCCACGTCACCTGGTCGGTGGTCACCTGGAGCACGAACGACGCGCCCGCCGTGGTGGTCGTGGTGAGGTCCACGTACTCGCCCCAGTCGATCGCGCCGTTGTTCAGGTACGGCGAGGTCGCCTCGAGCGCGAGCGAGCCACCGGCGGGCGGCGGCGGCGTGGCGGCGAGCGCGATCCGCCCGGCGTCGCCCGGGAGCGTGACGGGCGCCATCTCGCCACGCGCCGTGACCCGGATCGTGAGGGCGCCGCCGGTCGCCGCGGCGCCGGAGGCGTCCGGGGACGCAGCAGGAGGACCGACCCGAAGTCGATGTGGCACCGGCCGACCGTCGCCGGCCAGCCGGGCGCGTCGCGGACGTCGAAGAGCACGGACCGCGACCCCTCCATCATGATGTTGCCGGAGAGCATCCTGTCGCAGCCGGTCACCTGCGGATGCACGTCGATGGCGCGGTTCCACTCGAAGCCATCGGGCAGATACAGGTCGATCGTCATCCCCACGAGGAGCTGCATCTGCGCGGTCTCGTCGATGACGGGACCCGTCAGCGTGGTCCACGCTCCGCTCCCGCCGGTGACCGCAGTGGACGGCGGGATCGCGTCCGCGCCGGTCGCCGGAAGGATCGAGGGGTAGGTGGGGCTGGCGACGGTCATCCCGATCGTGCCGGCCGAGACCGCGAGCAGCCTCTCCCCGGCCGGCACCGCCTCGTGGATGCGGATGTGGATGTCGCCGCCGCGTGCGAGCTGCGCCGCGCTCACCGGCCGGACCTGCAGGACCTGCCAGGCGATCCGACACCGGATGCCGCTCGGCCCGCCCATCCCCAGGAGCATCCGGATGGAGGCGACGTCCGCCGACGGGTACGACACGGACGACGATCGCAGCTCGCAGCCGGTCACGGTCGGCGCGATGGCGGCGAGGGGGTTCCACTCGAACCCGATCGGGAGCTCGAGGTCGATCCGGTCGTTCATCGCGAGGTCGGTCGGCGACTCCTCGGTGAGGACGAGGCCGTGGAGGTCGGTCCAGGCGCCGCTGCCGCCGACCCGCGCCCGCGACGAGGGGATCGCGGCGCCGCCCGTGGCGGGCACCGTGACGTCGATCGAGGGGGCCGCCGCTCGCAGCCCTCCGGCGACGGCCGGCGGCGCGTTCCACGGCACGGACAGGACGAGGAGCGTCGCGACGACCGCGACGGCGGACGGTCGCAGCGAGCGACGGCGGACGGGGCCCATCTCTCCCTCCCTTCCACGCGGGCGGCCTCTCGGGCAGGCCGGCGCGTGCGCGAGCGGGCTCTCCGGCGGGACGTCCCGCCGGCGCGGCGGACGATGGGCGCGGGAACGCGGTGCACATGGGGTCGCGCGTCCGTCCGGTCTCAATTCTACGCGCCGGTCACAGCGCCCCCATCCGACGACCGACGGCCCTCGGCCGCCCGCACAGGACCCCCGCACAGGGGGCGAGGGGCACCCCTCGGACGGGACCACCGGCCCCTCCATCCGCCCCGACTTGGTATGTACCATTTGCGGCGGAGGGTCCGACAGGACCGACCACGCAGGCCGATCCCCACCGATCCGCCACCCGACGGGACAACCACGCGCCGGGTCGATCCCGGCGCATCCCGGGTCATGAGATCGGAGGACGGCGGATGCCCATCCGGTACGCCAAGCCATCCCCGCCGAGCGACGACAAGCGCTGGAAGATCGTCGAGACGCGCATGCGCCGCCTCGGCGACCGGCCGTACGCGCTCATCGAGGCGCTCCACGCGGCGCAGGAAGCCTTCGGGTACCTCGACGACGACGCGCTGAACTTCGTGGGCGACACGCTCGGCGTGCCGCACTCGCGCGTCTACGGCGTCGCCACGTTCTACTCGTTCTTCACGCTCAAGCCGCAGGGCGAGCACACGTGCGTCGTGTGCACGGGGACCGCCTGCTACATCAACGGGGCGAAGGAGATCCTCGCCGGCCTCGACCGGTCGCTCGGCGTGAAGCCGAAGGAGACGACCGCGGACGGCAAGCTCTCGCTCCTGACCGCGCGCTGCCTCGGTGCGTGCAGCCTGGCGCCGGCCGTCATCGTCGACGGCGAGGTCCAGGGCAAGGTGGGCGCGGCCGACCTGGTCGCGCGACTGGAGGCGATGTGAGCGAGATGCCCGCCACGGGGCGGCCGGTCCGCCGCCGCGTGATCACCGAGGAGATCTCCGAGGAGCCGGCGCGCGCCACCGCGTACGTCTGCGAGGCGGCGAGCTGCCTCTCCCTCCAGTCCCACGACATCACGGTGCGCCTCCGCGAGCTCGCGGCCGAGGCCGGCATGGCCGACGTCGAGATCAAGCGCGTGGGGTGCCTGGGGCTGTGCGCCGCGGGCCCGCTCGTCGAGATCGCCGAGACGGGCAGCCTGTTCGAGCGCGTCCGCCCGGACGGTGTCGAGCCGATCGTCGCGGCGCTCCGCGACGTGAAGGAGGACGACGTCCCGGGGCCGCTGGGCCCGTTCTTCGAGAAGCAGCTCCGCGTCGCGACCGAGAACTTCGGGCGCGTGGATCCCGAGAGCCTCGACGACTATGTCGACCGGGGCGGCTTCGAGGCGCTCCGCCGCGTCCTCTCCGAGATGACCTCGACGGAGGTCCGCGAGCAGATCACGAGCAGCGGCCTCCGCGGCCGTGGTGGCGCGGGGTTCCCGACCGGCCTGAAGTGGACGACGGTCGCGAAGGCGCAGGGGACCCAGAAGTACGTCATCTGCAACGCCGACGAGGGCGACCCCGGCGCGTTCATGGACCGCAGCGTCCTGGAGAGCGACCCGTTCCGCGTCCTCGAGGGGATGGCGATCGCGGCGTTCGCCGTCCACGCCACCGAGGGCTACATCTACTGCCGGGCGGAGTATCCGCTCGCGGTCGCCCGCCTCCGCAACGCGATCCGCCTCGCCCAGCGCGCGGGGTACCTCGGCCAGGGGATCCTGGAGACCTCCTTCAACTTCGACGTCCAGATCCGGCTCGGCGCCGGCGCCTTCGTCTGCGGCGAGGAGACCGCGCTCATCGCGTCGGTCGAGGGCCGGCGCGGGACGCCCCGCCCGCGGCCGCCGTACCCGGCGGTCTCCGGGCTCTTCGACTGCCCCACGCTCATCAACAACGTCGAGACGTTCGCGAGCGTCGCGCCGATCATCCGGAACGGCGCCGACTGGTACGCCGGGATCGGCGTGGGCAAGAGCAAGGGGACCAAGGTCTTCGCCCTCGCGGGCCGCATCGTGAACACCGGCCTCGTCGAGGTCCCGATGGGGACGACCCTCCGCGAGATCATCTACGACATCGGCGGCGGGATCATCGACGACCGCCCGTTCAAGGCCGTCCAGACCGGCGGCCCGTCCGGCGGCTGCATCCCGGCCGAGCACCTCGACACCTCGGTCACGTACGAGTCGCTCATCGAGCTCGGGTCCTTCATGGGGTCCGGCGGGATGATCGTCATGGACGACACCTCCTGCATGGTGGACGTGGCGAAGTACTTCCAGGACTTCTGCCGCGACGAGTCGTGCGGGAAGTGCACGCCCTGCCGGGTGGGCACCACGCAGATGTGGATGCTCCTGGACCGGATCACGCGCGGGAAGGCCGACCTCATCGACCTCGCGCAGCTCGAGCGCCTGGCGGGCATCGTCCAGCGGACGTCCCTCTGCGGCCTCGGGCAGGGAGCCCCCAACCCGATCTTCAGCACGCTGCGCTACTTCCGGGACGAGTACCTCGCCCACATCGTGGAGAAGAGGTGCCCGGCCGGCGTCTGTTCGATCGAGCAGCCGGCGGAGGTGATGGCATGAGCGTCTACACGCTGACCATCGACGGGAAGGACGTCGCTGGATCCGACGGCCAGACGATCATGGACGTCGCCGAGGAGAACGGGATCGACATCCCGGGGCTCTGCCACCTCGAGGGGATCCACGACCGCGGCGCCTGCCGGCTCTGCGTCGTGGAGATCGCCGGATCGCCCAAGCTCGCCGCGGCCTGCGTCACGCAGATCGCGGAGGGGATGCAGGTCATCGCCCACTCCGATGCGCTCACGGAGTACCGGCGGACGATCACCGAGATGATGTTCATGGAGCGCAACCACGTCTGCGCGGTCTGCGTGGCGAACAACCACTGCGAGCTGCAGGACACGGCGGAGGAGCTGGGCCTCACCCACTTCGACCTTCCCCGCATCAGCCCCAAGGTGGACATCGACGCGAGCCACCGGCTCTTCGCGATCGACCACAACCGGTGCATCCTCTGCCTCCGGTGCGTCCGCGTCTGCGACGAGATCGAGGGCGCGCACACCTGGGACGTCATGCACCGAGGCCTCGAGACCCGGGTCCAGACGGACATGGGGATCCCGTGGGGCGAGTCCACGACCTGCACCAGCTGCGGGAAGTGCGTCCAGGTCTGCCCGACCGGGGCGCTCTTCGAGAAGGGCCGCGCGGTCGCGCGCGGCAGCAAGACGCGACGGCCGTTCCTCCCGTGGATGAAGGTCGTGGCCGAGGAGCGTGGACTGTGAGCAAGCCGCGTGTCGCCACCGTCTGGCTCGACGGCTGCTCGGGCTGTCACATGTCGCTCATCGACCTCGACGAGCGCCTCCTCGACATCTTCGAGCGCGCGGACCTCGTGTACGGGCCGCTCGTGGACGTGAAGGAGTTCCCCGAGGACGTGGACGTCTGCCTCGTGGAGGGCGCCGTCTCGAGCGAGGAGGACCTCCACAAGATCCGTCTCGTCCGGGAGCGGACCAGGACGCTCATCGCGTTCGGGGACTGCGCCGTCACGTCGAACGTGCCGGGGATGCGGAACCCGATCGGGGTCGCACCTCTCCTCGAGCGCGCCTACGTGGAGAACGCGACGCTCGACCCCGGCCCGCCCACGCGGATCGTCCCGCCGCTGCTGCCCACGTCGCAGCCGGTCAACCGGTTCGTCGACGTGGACATCTTCCTGCCGGGATGTCCGCCGCACGCGGACCTCATCTACACGCTGCTCGACGACCTGCTC
>CAWJQZ010000010.1:0-57767 GCA_963844945.1 uncultured Chloroflexia bacterium | reverse complement strand
GCCGCTGCCGCGGCCGAGGCCCCCTCCCCCAGCGTCGCGGAAGTCCTCCGCGGCGCCTACCCGCGGTTCACGGGGATCTCGCGGCCGGCGCTCGTCGCGATCGTGGCCGGCATCGCGGTCGCCTTCCTCGCGCTGCTCGCGAGCGGGACCCTCACGATCTTCATGATCGGGATCCTGATCGTCTACATGATCGACCCGGTCATCGGCTGGCTGCACAAGCGCGGGCTTCCGCGCTGGCTCGCCACGACCGTGATGATCGCCGCCGTCGTGATCGGGTTCATCGCGGTCTGCCTGCTGATCGCGCACGTGATGGTCACCGAGGGCGCGCAGTTCGCCGCCCAGCTCCCGTCGTGGATCGACCAGTTCCAGGCGACGGTCGCCTCATCGGACCTCCCGGACGCGATCAAGGTGCCGGTCGCGAACCTCGGCGACACGCTCCAGGGGGGCGTGACGGGGATCGACTGGACGAGCGTCGTCACGACGGGCCTCCAGACGGCGTTCGGCCTCCTCGGGGTCCTGTTCTCACTCACGGTGATCCCGTTCTTCGTCTTCTTCGTCGCGAAGGACCGGCCGGCGCTCACGAAGGCGGCGCGGAACATGGTCCCGGAGCCCTGGCGCGCCGACACCGAGCATGTCGGCCACATCGCGCTCAGCGACCTGGGGCTCTACATCCGGGCGCAGCTGGTCATCGTCGGGTTCGTGGCGGGGATCATCTTCATCGGGCTCGAGGTGATCGCCTTCACGGTGGAGCCCAAGATCGGCCAGTTCGCCCTCTTCCTCGCGGTCTTCGCGGGCGTCATGGAGCTCATCCCCAACTTCGGGCCGTACCTCGGCATGGTCCCGGCCGTCGTCGTGGCGCTCTCGATCTCGCCGACCTGCGTGCTGCTCGTGGTGCTCCTGTACGTGGCGGTGGCGTTCCTCGAGGGCCAGGTCCTCGTGCCGATCATCCAGGGCAAGGGGACGAGCCTGCACCCGGGATGGATCATGGTGCTGATCCTGAGCGGGATGGCGCTCGCGGGCGTCCTCGGCGCGATCATCGCCGTCCCGGTGGCGATCACGGCGCGCGACGTCTACCGGTATACCTTCAGGCGCGCGGCCGGCGCGACGCCTGCGCAGGCCATCGACTCGGCGCGCACGCACTGACGCCGGGCCGGTGCGCCGGCGCCCCCACGGTGGCCCGCTGCCATCGAGAGGCTCGCACCACCACGTCGAACGGAAGGGAACGGAGGTACCGATGGGGTTGCTCGACGGCAAGCGCGCGCTCGTCTTCGGCGTCGCGAACGACCACTCGATCGCCTGGGGGATCGCGAAGGCGCTCCACGAGCACGGCGCGGCCGAGGTCGGGTTCAGCTCGGTGGAGATGCTGCTCGAGAAGCGCGTCCGGCCGCTGGCGGCATCGATCGGGTCGACCTTCGTGGAGCCCTGCGACGTGCAGAGCGACGCGGAGATCGCCCGGGTCTTCGACCGCTGGGCCGAGCTCCACCCCGGCGAGGACGGCACCGGCGCGGGGACGCTCGACATCCTCGTCCATGCCCTCGCGTTCGCGAACCGCGAGGACCTCGACGGCAAGTTCGTCGAGACGAGCCGCGACGGCTTCGCCCTCGCGATGGACGTGAGCGCCTACTCGCTCGTCGCGCTCGTGCGCGAGGGACGGCGGGTCCTCGCGAACCCCTCCTCGGTGATGTGCCTGACCTACTACGGCGCCGAGAAGGTCGTGCAGCACTACAACGTCATGGGCGTCGCGAAGGCGGCCCTCGAGGCATCCACCCGGTATCTCGCGGCCGACCTGGGCTCGTCGGGGATCCGCGTCAACGCGATCAGCGCCGGCCCGGTGCGCACCCTGGCAGCGTCCGGGATCGCCGGCTTCAAGCAGATGTACGGCGCGTTCCGGGACGTCACGCCGCTCCGCTCGAACATCACGATCGACGACGTGGCGGGCGTGGGCGTCTGGCTCGCGAGCGACCTCAGCCGGCAGGTGACGGGCGAGACGGTCTACGTGGACGGCGGCTTCAACATCCTCGGGGTGCCCACCGTCGAGGGCTGACCCTGGTCCGTGCGGGATCCCGTCAGGGCAGGAGGGTCAGGGTCCAGGGGACCGTGCCGGAGGCCGTCAGCGCGTCCGCGTGCGCCGGGTCGAAGCTGCACTTCGCGGTCCCCGCGGTGCACTGCATCGTCCACGTCGCGGTCCCCGAGGCCGATGTGTCGCCGTCCATGCGGCCCGTCCCATCGAACGTGAGCGCGAACGTCGCAGGCTTCGCGCCGGCGTAGACGGTCTTCGTCACGAGGGTGAACGTGACGGCGCCAGTGGCGAGGTCGATCGCGCCGGTGAGGTCGCCGTCGATCGTGCCCGTGGCGTTGGCCAGCTCGCAGTGGGCGGTGAGCCTCCCGTCCGGGGAGACGCTGAAGGACGACTTCGCAGCGTCCGCGGCGAAGCCGACCGGACGGCAACCCTGGAGCGGGCGCGAGTAGAGCTGGCCGACATCGGTCGTCGCGGCGGAGTGGTCCAGCTGCAGGTCGGCGTGCCCGAACGCGAGAGGGGTCGGGGGCGCGCCGGGCGTCGCGGACGCGGCAGCGGCCGAGGGCGATGCGTCGGATGGAGCGCCGGACGGCGATCCGACGGCCGGCGACGGAGAGGAGGCCGTGGTCGCCGGCGAGCCGGCCACAGGCGCGGATGTCGACCCATCCGGGGTCGGGACGTCGGCGGCGGGCGTGCTTGCCTCGGAAGCGGGCGTGGCGGCCGACGCGGACGGTGCGGCGGACGGCGCAGGGGTGGCGGCCTGGCCGCAGCCGGCGCCGACGACCGCGAGGACGAGGGCGAGGGCGGCCGGGAGCGCGCCGCGCGCCGTGGTGAGGCTCATGACGGAACGCATGATGGCGGCCGCGCCGCGAACGCGCAGGCGGCGGGCCGCCGCGGCCGCGCCGCGCCGTCTACTCCCGCGTCGCCCCGCGGCAGTCGGCGCAGATCCCGACCAGCGCCATGTGGCTGATGTCCGCGTCGAACCCCCGCCGCGCCCGCAGGGCTTCGAGCATCGGCGTGACCTCGGCCGCGCCGACCTCCCAGCTCCGTCCGCACTCCCGGCAGTGGAGGTGCCCGTGCTCCGTCCGCGGCAGGACGTGGAACTCCTCGCGCCCGTCGGGGCCGTGGTGGTGGCGCACGACGCCGAGGTCCTCGAGGACGTCGAGGGTCCGGTAGACGGTGGAGGGCGTGGTCGTCGGGTCGATCGCGCGACAGCGGTCCACGAGCTCGGCCCCGGTGACGTGGCCGTCGGATGCGGCGAGGACGTCCATGATCGTCCGGCGCTGCGGCGTCCAGCGGAGGCCGCCCGCGCGCAGCCGGTCGCGGACCGCCGCCCACTCGGTGTCCGGCTCGGTGGTGACGCCCTGGGTATCGTGCTCGCTCACCGGGCGAGTATGGGGCCCGCGCGCAGGACGCGCGGCCGACAGGGCGCGGGAGCCACCGACGGCCGTCGGCCGCCGGCACTCCCCGGCGACCGGCCACTGACCGCGGCGCACTCCGCCGGCCGCCGGCCGCCGGACACCGTCCCCGGGCCGGTCGCGCACCGCCGTGTCGTACACTTGCTATCGCAACGGATTGCAACAGCAAGTCGATGCATCGTGCATCCGGCCGGGCCTCCCGGACGAACAGACCGGTGCACGCCGCTTCGCCCGGAGACCGCCCGCCCATGCACATCCCCGACGGATACCTCTCCCCGATCATCTCGCTGGGGATGGGTGCCGCCACGATCCCCGTCTGGGCCATCGCGACGCAGAAGGTGAAGACGGTCCTCAACGACCGCACGATCCCCCTGCTCGCGATCTTCTCCGCGCTCTCCTTCACGATCATGATGTTCAACATCCCGGTGCCGGGCGGGACGACGGCCCACGGGGTGGGTGCCACGCTCGCCGCGATCGTGGTGGGCCCATGGGCCGCGGTCATCGCCGTGAGCGTCGCGCTCATCATCCAGGCGCTCTTCTTCGGCGACGGTGGTGTCCTCGCGATCTTCGCGAACTGCTTCGCGATGGGGATCGTCATGCCGCTCGTCGGCTACGCGACGTACCGGCTCCTGTCCGCCCGCGCTCCCCTCCTCGCCCCGCGCCGCGCCTGGGCCGCGGGGATCGCCGCGTACGTCGCGATCACGGCGTCGGCGATCGTGGTGGGCATCCTCCTCGGGATCCAGCCGCTCCTCTTCACGCAGAACGGCGTCCCCATGTACAGCCCGTACCCGCTCGTGGCGGCGATCCCCGCGATGCTCATCGCCCACATGCTCGGCGCGTCGATCGTGGAGGCGCTCATCACGGGCCTCGGCGTCGCGTACCTGCAGAAGCGCCATCCCGAGTACCTCACCGCGCTCCAGGGGGTCTTCGCGCCCGACGCACCGGCGATCGGCGCCCCCGCGCGCATGCCGCTCTGGCGGATCGTCGCGCTGTCGGTGGGGGCGGTCGTCGCGATCCTCTTCGTCGCCGGGCTCATCGCCGGCGGCGGAGACCCCACGCACCTGTTCGGCATCGACTGGGCGCAGGTGGACTGGCCGGCCGTCGCGACGATGCTCCTCTTCGTCGCCGTCCTCGGCGCCGTGCTCGTCCCGCTCGCCTACCTCGTCCTCCCGCGCCGGTTCAAGAAGGTCGGTGCCGCGTTCACGCTCCTCGCCGTCCTCGCGCCCCTCGGGCTCATCGCGCCCGGCTTCGCGTACGGCGAGGGCAGTCTCGAGGACGTCCAGGCGGCCTTCGGCTACGTCCCCTCGGGCCTCCAGCAGCTCTCCACCGCGTTCTCCGCCCCACTCGGCGGCTACAACCTCCCCCTCCCGTTCTTCCAGGACGCGAACGCCCATCTCTGGCACGCCGCGCTCGGCTACGAGATCACCGGGATCATCGGGATCCTGCTGTCCGGCGCGGTCGTGTACGGCCTCGCCCGCCTCCTGGTGGCGCGGCGCTCGGCCGGAGGGGTCGAAGGGCGGATCGGCTGGCTGGAGTCCACGCTCGCCGGCATCAGCGAGTCGATCGAGCGCGCGGTCTTCACCGAGGAGCACTCGCGGAAGGACGGCTGGCTCCAGGGGATCGACCCGCGGGCCAAGCTCGTCGCATTCCTCTTCGTCCTGCTCGCAGCGAGCTTCACCGGCTCGTTCCCGGTCCTCGTGGGGCTGTACGTGCTCGTCCTTCTGGCCGCGGTCGCGAGCCACGTCCCGCTCGACTTCTTCGTCCGCCGCGTCTGGCTGGGGATCCCGTTCTTCGCGGGCGTGATCGTCATCCCCGCGATGTTCCTCGTGTCCGGCCCGGCGCTGTTCACGTTGACGATCGGGCCGATCACGATCGCGCCCACGGTCCCGGGTGTCACGGGCGCGATCATCTTCGTCACCCGGGTGGGCGTGAGCGTCTCGCTCGCCGTCCTCCTGGTCATGACCACGCCGTGGGCGAGCATCCTCAAGGCGCTGCGGTCGCTCCGCGTCCCGCAGGTCTTCGTGCTCGTCCTCTCGATGTCCTACCGCTACATCTTCCTGTTCCTCCACACGACGAACGGGCTCTTCCTCGCGCGGAAGAGCCGCATGGTCGGGAAGACGACCGGCGGTGAGAGCCGGCGCTGGATCACGGGGACCATGGGGACCCTGATGAGCCGCGCCTTCAAGATGAGCAACGACGTCTACGCGGCGATGATCGCGCGCGGCTTCTCCGGCGAGATGCGCGCCTACGCCGCCTTCCGCATGCGCATGGCCGACTGGGCCGTCCTCGCCGCCGCGTTCGTCGCGTCGGCCGGGGCGGTGGCGGTCGGGAGGATGGTGGGATGACGGCGATCGACCTGCGCGAGGACGAGAAGACCCTGGCGACGGCACCCGAGACGACACGTCCGGCGGTCGGCGGGACGGCGGAGCCTGCTCCGACGCCCGCGGACGGACGGCCGGCCGGGGATGGCCCGACTGCCGGCGCCACGCCGGCCGCGGGGGTGGCGATGCCGGGGTCCGTGCTGGCGCCCGAGGCGATCGGGGCCGTGGTGGCCCCCGATGCCGTGGTGGCCCCCGAGGGAGCGGCGGCGGCCGAGCCCGCCTTCCGGCTTCGGGACGTCCGCTTCGTCTACGCGGGCCGTCACATCGCCCTCGACGGGATCGACCTCGACATCGGCGTCGGCGAGCGCGTCGTCCTCCTCGGCGCCAACGGGAGCGGGAAGTCCACGCTCCTCAAGCTCCTCGACGGGATCGTCCCGCCCACCTCGGGCGCCATGCAGGCCCTGGGCCGGGACGTGGCGGCCGTGGCGGACGGGATCGGGTCGTTCTCGTTCCACCGCGAGGTGGGCCTGGTCTTCCAGGACCCGGACATCCAGCTGTTCAGCGCCACGGTCTTCGACGACGTCGCGTTCGGGCCGCTCCAGCTGGGGCTGCCGGAGGACGAGGTGAAGGCCCGGGTCGACGAGGCGCTCGACGCGATGGAGATCCGCCACCTGGCGGACCGCGCGCCGTTCGAGCTCTCCGGTGGCGAGAAGAAGCGGGCCGCGATCGCGTCGGTGCTCTCGCTCCGGCCGAGCGTCGTCCTCCTCGACGAGCCCACCGCGAGCCTGGACCCCCGGACCAAGTGGGTGCTCGTCACCCTGATCCGCCGCCTCGGCGAGCAGGGGAAGACGCTCGTCACCGCGACCCATGAGCTGGAGATCGTCCCGATCATCGCGGACCGGGTCGTCGTCATCGGGGAGGAGCGGAGGGTCCTCGCGGACGGGCGGCCCGACGAGATCCTCGAGGACCGCGAGCTGCTCATCCGCGCGAACCTCATCCACGAGCACCTGCACGAGGCGGGGCGCACCATCCACGTCCATCCGCACGTGGTGGACGAGCCGCATCCCCACGACCCGGAGTCGCACCGACACCCGGTCTGAGGCCGGCGCCGGGGGTGGCGCGGCGGGCGCCGTGCCCTGGCACCCGCCGCGGACGGTAGCGCCCCGGGCGGTAGGGGGCGTACCGGCCGGGGCGTCTGGACGAAGACTGCACGGGTCGCCGGATCGTTCGAGGGGCCCCAGGGCGCATACGGCGCGGTCCGCCGGCCCGATCGTCGGCGGCCGTCCGGCCCCCCTGCCCTACCCGTCCGGGTCGGTCCGCCGGCGCACCGGCGACGGCCCGGTGCGCGGTGGCGCCAGGATCCGGCGCCCACGCTGGCCCGTGCGGGGCTCGACGGGCCGCTCGGCACTACCGACGCGGACAGGAGGCCCGGCACGCTCGCCCCGTGCCGACGGCGGTCTCCGGCACAGCGGGGGCACGTCACTGAGATGGCGCGCAGGGCGAGGGACGCGAGGGTGGACGGGGCGCAGGGACCCGCGGAGACCTGGGCGGTCGAGACGGTCGCCGACGCACTGCCGGACATGGTCGCCCGATTCGGGCCGGACCTGCGGCTCACGTACGCGAACCCCGCGCTCCAGCGAGCCAGCGGCCTGGGCCTGACCGAGATGGTGGGCGCGGAGGTGGACCCCGCCGGGATCGCCACGCCGTTCGCACCGCAGCTGCTCGAGGCGCTTCGAGCGTCGGCGGAGAGCGGCGAGGACGAGTACCTGGAGCTGCACACGGACCTCCCCGACGGGAGCCGTCGCTGGCTCGAGCTCCGCGTCATCCCCGAGAAGGGGGCCGACGGCCGGCTCGCGAGCCTGCTCGCGATCTGTCACGACACGACGCAGCGCCACCGCGAGGAAGATGCGCGACAGGCCGCGGAAGAGCTCGTCCGCGACCTTGCCGACGGGATCCCCGGCTTCCTCACGCTCTCGGTCCTCGACCCGCGGACGGACCCGCCGACCGCGACGCTCGAGTACCTGAGCGACGGGTACCGCGACGTGACGGGCCGGGCGCCCTCCACGATCGCTGCCTTCGACCAGGCGGCCGAGGTCCTCCACCCCGACGACCGCGAGCGCTGGCTGGAGGATCGCGCGCGCATCGTGGGCGGCGGGACGGTCGTGGGGGAGTATCGGATCGTCCGGCCGGATGGGTCGATCCGCTGGACGCGCGAGACGGTCCGCTCGGTGCCGCAGCGTGACGGTCGGATCGAGTACAAGGGCGTCGTCGTCGACATCACCGGGGAGCACGAGGCCGACGCGGCTGCCCGGGCCGCGGCCGCGCAGATCCGAACGATCGAGCAGCACCTCCAGGGCTTCCTCTTCCGGGCCTCCGGGCCGGCCGGGTCCCCGGAGGACCTCGCGATCGAGTACGTCGGCCCGGGCTTCGAGCGCGTGCTGGGGTACGGGCCGGACGATATCGCGGCCCTCTCGTCGCTCCTCCCCCTCCTGCACCCCGAGGCCCTCGACGCCGAGGAGCGGATCCGCGGCCATATCGCCGACCCAGGATCCGACCCGACGGAGACCGAGCACGTCGTGGACGTCCGCCTGATCGCGAAGGACGGCGCGTCCGTCTGGATGCGCGGCCCCATCGCCGTGTCCGCGGAGGGCGGGCGTGTCTCGGTCTCGGGCCTCCTCTTCGACGTCACCGAGCGGCGCGAGACCGAGGAGGCGCTCGCGAACGTCGAGAAGCTCGAGGGCCTCCGGGTGCTGGCCGCGGGCGTCGCGCACGACTTCGCGAACCTCCTCGCCGTCGTGCTCGGGAACACGGAGGTCGCTCTCGCCGAGCTGCCGCCGGACACGCCGGCCGCGGAGAACCTCCATCGTGCGGTGGGCGCGGCGTGGCACGCGTCGGACCTCACGCGCCAGCTGATGGCGTACGCCGGACGCGCGGCCCTCCAGATCGAGCCGACGGACATCCCCACGCTGATCGAGGGGATGCGCGACCTGCTGGTCTCGACCGCGGCGAACGCGGCCATGCTCGACTTCGAGCTCGACAGCGACGTCCCGCTCGTCGACGGCGACAGGACGCAGCTCTCGCAGGTGGTCCTCAACCTCGTGAAGAACGCGGCCGAGGCGATGGATGGCCGAGAGGGATCGATCACCATCGGCTGCTACGCGAAGACGTACAGCCGGCACGAGCTCGACCTGATGACGCTCGGCGAGTCCCGGCCTGCCGGTCGATTCGCCGTCCTCGAGGTCCGCGACACGGGCAGCGGGATGGACGAGGAGACGGTGCGTCGGATCTTCGACCCGTTCTTCTCCACGAAGCGCGACGGCCGCGGGCTGGGGCTCGCGTCCGTCCTCGGGATCGTCCGGGGCCACCACGGGGCGGTGGCGGTGCGGTCGATCCCCGGCGGCGGGACACGGATCTCCATCGCGATCCCGGCGGCGACCCTGAAGGCCCCCGAGCGGGAGGAGGCGGCCGGCTAGGACGGGCGTCGGGGTCCGGGTGGCCCATCGCTCGGGCGGGTCGGCCCTCGTCGTTCGCGGCCTGCGCTACCATCTTCAGGCCATGCCTTCCATGCCGCGCCTCCCGGGACAGTCCACCGCCGTGCATACGCCGGCGCCCATCGTCATGCCCACGCTTCCGATCGCCCTGGAGTCGGTCCACACGCGCCGGGTCCGGAAGGCCGTGGGATACACGCGCAACGTCGCCACGGTCGCGACGGCCGTGCCCTTCATGCCGCTCCCCGCGCGCCTCGCCGCCGGCGCCGTCACCGGCGTCGCCACCGTCGTGGACAGCGCACTGCGCCCGTCCTCCGAGCGTCCGACCCAGCCGGCGAAGCCCGCGCCCACCGACGACGAGATCCTCCACGATCCCGCCCTCTTCGCCGCCGACGCAGCCGGCGCCCTGGCGACCGGCTTCCTCGCCGCAGGCGAGGCGCTCGCGGTGACCGCCAGGAGCCCGCTCCTGCGCCGGACGCTGAAGGTCGGCCTCGTGGCATCGGCCGTGATCACCGTCGGCGCCCTCGGATACAAGCTCGTCGTGGGGCCCGCCCTCGTGCGGCGCCGCGAGCGGCGCAGTCGCGAGATGGCGCTCATCGTGGTCCCGGACGAGACGGTGGCCGCGCCGGCCGCCGCGACCGCGCAGGTCACCGACGCCGACGCCCCCATCGGCGGCGGCGAGGCGGGCATCGCCGACGTCCTCGCGGAGGCCGCCGCCGAGCCGATCGTCGAGGTCCTCGTCGTCGAGGACGATGTCATCGAGTCCGTCGAGGACAGCACGGCCGCCGAGGCCGTCCCGGCCGATGGCGCCCTCGAGGCCGCAGAGGCCGCCGCGGCCGAGCCCGCCCCGAAGAAGCGCCGGTTCGGCCGCCGCTCGGCAGCCGCATCGGACGCCGGAGCGCCGGAGTCCGTCGAGGACACGACCGCGGCGGACCCGACGTCGAGCATCCCCGACGGGCCGTCCGCGCTCCCGTCGCAGGACTGACGGACCCGGACCACCAGGCCACCCCGTGCGAACCCCCGTGCCCCGGTCGTTGTCGTCGGCGACCCGTCTCGTCACCCTCGCCGGCACCGCCGCCGCGATCGGCACCACCGCGTACATGGCGCTGGGCCGCGAGCGGCTCGTCACGTGGGGCGCGACGAAGGCGGAGACGGAGTCCGACCTCGCGGGCGACGTCTTCCTGCCCACCCCCACGCTGGAGAGCACGCGCGGCCGCACCGTCCCCGGCACCCCGGCGAGCACCTGGGCGCGCCTCTTCCCGGGCGCGGCCGGCCCGGTGATCGGCGATCGGTTCACCATCCCGCTGCCGAAGTACCTCCCGCCGATCGACGTGCTCTCGCTCCGTGTCGTCGCGGTCGCACCCGCGTCGCACCTGGTCCTGGCCACCTGGGACCCCGTCACCGAGCCCGCCGTCATGAAGGTCGGAGCCGGTTCCTGGATCGCCACGTGGGCGCTCGTCATCCGGCCCGACGCCAGCGGCGGGACCCGCGTCCTCACCCGGTTCCGCGCATCGCACCCCGCCCACCAGGACGCCCCGGTCGCCGGCGTCGTCGCCCTGGAGCCCGCCGTCTTCCTGCTGGAGCGGCGCATCCTCGGCAGGCTCGGCCGGACGATCCCCGGCCAGAGGTAGCGGCGGGGGACGCCGCGGGGCGCGTCGGGGAGCCGCGGCCGCCGGAGCCGTGGAGCCGCGGCCACCGCTTCGTGCCCGCCATCGTGCGACCGTCTCGCCAGGCCTGTCCTCGAACGGTCGGAGCCACGAGCTCGTTCGCCGGCACAGGCCCGGCCCGCGCAGCCCCGGAACGATCGGAGGCGGAGCCTGCGGACCGCGGAGCTCGCGCTTCCGCCAATCCACTCCTGTTCACCTACTGTAGGAGCCGCGATCCCCATCCGCGGTCTCAGGACCTGTCTTGGTCCCGGGTCCCAGGGTCACGGTGAGGGCCGTCACGTTCGCCTTCGCGGTCGAGAGCGTGCTCGCCGCCCGCCGGTCGATCGTGAAGTGGCCGGGGTAGACTTGGACGTGGTGTACCAGCCGTCGTAGTCGAGGCCGCCGGACGTCCCGCTGAAGGTGAGCACGTAGCTCGCGGCGCCAGGCCGGTGATCGCGTACGAGCCGTCCGACGCGACGGTCGCGCTCTGGCACCCCGAGCCGTCCGTGAGGCACGCCTTGGCCACGACGCCGTATGCCGCGGCCGCCACCTGGTTGTACACGACCCCGGAGATCTGGCGTGAGACGGAGATCGAGGTCGAGATCGCCGCGGTGGCGAAGTCAGGGCTCGTCGCCTTGAGGGTGTACGTCCCCGGCTTGTCCAGCGAGCAGAAGAACGGCGCCGTCCCGTAGCTCGTGTTCTGCGTGGTGCCCCGCGCGCAGGTGAGCGTCGCCCGCGACGGCCCGGAGGCGATCGACAGGGTGACCCGGTGTATCCCGGTGAGGATGTCGTTCCAGAATGCGTCCTTGACGCGGACCGGCACCCCGAACTGGACGCCGGAGGCGACCGATGCGGGCGGCTGGGGGGCGAACGCAAGCTGCGTCGCGGGGCCGGGCGCGATGTCGAAGGATCCCGGAGCCGGACGCCATGTTCGAGTAGGCCGTCACGTCCTCGCCCCCGGCCGCCGGGCCCCAGAAGTTCATGACCGCGTCGGTCGCGCCCGCCAGCTCGGTGAGGCCCGCGCCGGGCGCGATCTCCCAGAAGGTGCCGGCCGCGACGAACGAGTGGGCCGTCCCATTGCCGGCCCAGTCATCGGCCGGAGCCCGTGGCCGTGCAGGTCGTGTAGCTGCCCGCGGCCGGGAGGATCGGATGACCGGACCCGTCGAACGTGATCGCCGTTGCCGGGATGGTCGCCGGGCACGCAGGCGACGCTCGGCGTCTCCTGGCCGATGAGGCCGGTGAGCATCCATACGTGGAACGAACCGGCCGTGGCGCCGGGGTCGCGATGACAGGTGCGTCGAGCCACCCGGGGGACCCGGCGGCGGCGCTGCCCTGTCGCTGCCGGACCGCGCCGCCCGTGAACTGGACGATCGTGGGGCACGGTCGACGCGTCGCCGGAGCTGTGCGCGATCGGGACGTCGAGGTACGCGCCGGTCGCATCGGGGTAGACGGTGATGGACGTGGAGCCCGGCAGCGACGTCGCCGAACCGCAGCGGCCCCGCCCCGTTGGCGATCGAGACGGTGATCGTAGACGTGGGGTCGAGCTCGAAGCCGTGGCCGACCCCGAAGTGGAGGGTCTCGCCCGGAGACGCCGTCGCCCAGTCGTCGATCCCGTCAAGGACGATCGCGTTGCTCGACGCCGAGTCGCGTGTACGCCTGGTCGCCCCGCACGGAGGCCATCCCCGGCTCGTCGAAGCTGTCTCTGGAGCGACCAGACCGTGAACGACGAGGCGACGGCGCCGTGCCCGGCGCGGACCCGGCGTGCCCGATGGTCCCGGTCGTCGCCGATCGAGGTCGCGTCGAGCCGCTGGCGGACCCGGCCGCCGAGGAACGTCAGCGTCGTGGCCGTGATGCTGCAGTCACCCGAGCTGTGCGCGATCGGCACCTGGAAGAACGCGCCGCTCGCGTCGGGGTCGACCGAGTAGCTCGTGTACCCCGGAAGGACGGCGCCGAACCTCAGTTCGCCCTGGTCGATCGAGACCGTGATGCCGGAAGCCGGGTCGAGCTCGAAGCCGGGGCTGATGTCGGAATCGGAGCATCGCGCCCGAGTACGGGCCAGGATGTCGTCCACTCCGTTGAGGATGACCGCGCGCGGGGTGAACAGGCGAGGCACGTTCCCCAGCGGCGTCCATGACCCGTCCCCGGCCACGGCGACAGTCGCGGGCACGCTCGTGTCGATCGCCGCGAGCACGCTCGCCGGTGGGATCGCCACCAGCAGCGACAGGGTGATGAGCGCCGCACCGAACGAGGCGACTCGAGACCGGACCCGCATGACCTTCCTCCCCCGGCATGCACGGCCGCGAAAGGGGTCCGGAGGGTGCGAGCGCCCCCCTACGCCCACCGCGGTCGTCGACTGTCTGGACACGGGACGCGACGACCGATCCGTGGGACGCGCCGCGAAAGTACCGGGAGGCGCGCGCAGGCGCCATATACCTGTTGATACACCTTGCGTACGCTCGGACAGGCCCGCCTGCACCGGCGGGTCAGGACGTCAGGGCGTCCCGTCCCACTTCGCGTAGCAGCGGCGGCAGCGCTCGGAGCCCTCGCGGTTGATCGCGTTGCAGCGCGCGCACTTCCACGGCCCGGCGCGCCACGGGGCGTCGGCCGAGACCCGGTTCTGGCGGACGTACAGGAGGGCGGCCGCGGCCGCGCCCACCCCGCCGACGAGGATCACGCCGACGAGCACCATCGTCATCAGGTCCGGCCCGCCGCCGCTGCCCGTGCCGCCGGAGCCCGCCTCGGGGGTCGGCGTGGGCGACCCGCCGCCTGCGTCGACCGAGGGGTTCGGCTCGAACGTCGCGGGGCCCTCGGAGGCCGACTCGGCGGGGACCTCTGTGGGCGCCTCGGTCACCTCTTCGACGGGCTGGTCGGTCGGGGCGTCGGTCACCTCTTCGACGGGCGGCGGCGTCGGCTCCTTCGTGGGCTTCGGCGTCGGCGTCGCCTCCGGCGTGGGCGAGGGCGATGGCGTGGGCTTCGGTGTCGGCTTGGCCTGCGTCGGCACCTTCACGGTGCGCACCGTGGTGCCCGTGACACAGTTGCCGGTCTCGCCCTGGTTGGCCGTCGTGGTCACCGTGAGCGTGTACTCGCCCTGCACGGGGACCTTGATGACCTGCATCGGCACGATCTGGGTGTCCGTGCTGACCGAGCCCTGCGCGAGCACCCGGCTGTAGCCGCCGGGGCCACTGAGCGCCACCTGGTAGTCGACGGTGCCGGGCTGGGTGCACGTGGACCCGACCTGGACGCCGACGGCGTTGGACGACGGGGCGCCCTCGAACCGGATCGGTCCGCAGAAGGCGGCACCGACGGTCTGGCAGGCGGCGAAGGCGGCTCCGACGGTGGCCCACAGGGCGAAGAGCCCCACGACCAGCGCGAGTGCGAGCCGGCGGAGATGGCGCACGGCGGCCGGGTTCATCGGGCACAGGGTAACGTGCTGCGCGGCCGCGTGCGCGCAGGTGGAGCACGGGGGCCGGGGGGCGCGGGCGGCCGGGGCGGCGCGGATGGCGCGGGCGCCGCTGGCCGGGGCGCCGCTGGCTGGGGCGCCGCCGGGGTGGCCAGATTCACATGACACGACCAAAGGGCCGTCATCTCGGGCCGGCGGCGGCCGCCCGGCAGCTCGGGACCGGCCGCCAGCCGCACATCCACGCACGAACCGGACCGCTGCGGACGGCCGGAGGCTCCCGAACGGCGCCGCGACAGCGCCAGATGGTTGCTCCATGTGAATCTGGCCACTGGGCACGGCGTCAGGCCTCGCGGACGCCCCAGCGGACTCCCCCGGCGCGTCGCCAGGCCCCTCGGCCGGACTCTCCGCTCGCCCACCCTGCCGCCGGCCGGCGCGCGGGTGATCGATGATCCGCGCTGTCTCTGGTGATCCGCAGATAAGCGGCGATGCGTACGTTGGTGTCGCCGTCGGGTGAGGGAGTCCGGACTGGGGGCGCCGGATCACCCGTGGGGGGTTACCTCGACAGTCGACGGCGCCGGGGCCTATCCCCCCGGGTGCCCGGCATAGCGCCCGCGATGGGCTCGTGGGGGCACGCCCATCGCGGGCGCTATGGCGCGGTCGCGGCCGCTGCTTCCAGCAGCGCCGCACCAGGCGCGCGACGGGCGACGAGACGCCCCTGCCGCACGCCATCGAGGCCCGCTCGCCCGCCGCGCGCGGGCGAGCGACAGGATCGACCCGGCGCGATCGCGCCGCGGGCCACGCCGTTCCCGGGTCCCGGAACGGCCCTCCGGGCCCACGGATCCGAAGGCCCCGCGCGGTCCGCCGCGCGGGGCCTGTCTTGTCCCTGCCCCCGACCGCCCCTCTACCGCGTCCGAACCCGGTGCGCGCGCAGCGCCATGATCCCGGCGCCGCCCATGACCAGGAACACGAGCCCGAGGAAGGCGGCCGCACTCGTCCGGCTGGCGACCCCGTTCGCCTCCACGGACGTGGGCGGCGGCGTCACTGCCGCGGACGGCTCCGGCATCGGCGGCTCGGACGCCACGGCGGGGACGGGGTTCACCTCAAGCGGGTACGCGGCGCTCACGCCGTCCACCCACGCGTTGAGGATCCGGCGGCCGGGTTCGCACGCCGGCCAGACGGCGTTCCCCGTCGCGCCCTGCGACCCCGTGTACGTGACGTTCGCGCCCCAGATGTCGTTCACGCTGCCGAACGGGTCGAGCGTCCAGATCACCTTCGCCCCGGCGATCGTGCCGCCGTCGGCGGCGAGCACCACGAGCGAGACCACCGACCGCGTGCCGCACGGGAGCGGCCCCGGCGGGACGCTGAGGATGAGGCGCGTGGCCTTCACGGGCGGAGCCGGAGGCGCGGCTTCTGCGGCGGGCATCCCCTCGGCCGAGATCGGCAGCACCGCCTGGCCCTGGGCTGTGCCCGCCATCGCCATGAGCGTGCGCGAGCCCGGGAGGCAGTCGAGCGCGACCTTCGTCGTCGCGAGGCCGTTCGCGTCGGTCGTGCTCTCGGACGCCGTGAGGCCGTCCTGGCTGCTCACCACCGGCGCCATCCCCCAGTGGACCGTCACACCGGCCAGGCGCACCCCGTTCGCGTCGGTGACGCGCGCGTACGCGTCCCACTCCTTGTGGCAGACGATCGGGGTCGTCGGCAGCTCCATGGTCACGAATGCGGGGCCCGGCCCGGGCGGCGAGGCGGCGGAGACGGCCGCGGCCGGGATGACGAGCGCCGACGCGAGTCCTGCGGCGGCGACGAGACGGAACGCACGCGACGCGCGGTACATGACTCCTCCTGACCGGGACGCGCAGGCCTTCGGAGCCATCGTAGGAGCCGACGGACGGACGGCGAGAGCCGAAGGGCACGACGGGCGACGATGACCGATGAGGCGGAGGTGCGCCCGCGCACCTGCCCGAGCGCCCGCGACAGGAGGCCGGCGGACGGAGGTGACGGCCGGGCGGCGGGCCCGGCGGAGACCGATGATTGCCGCGTGACGGCTTTCCCGTGGCCTGCCCCTGCGTCGCTCTTCGGGTCCGGGACGGGCGCGCTCGTCGCCCTGGTCGGCTGGGGCGCGCAGCGCGACGGCTGGCGGCGGGTCTGGCTCCCGAGCTACTACTGCCCCGAGGTGCCGGCCGGGCTGCGGTCGCTCGAGGCGGACGGCATCGAGATCCTGACCTACCCCGACCACGACCTGTCCGCGCCCCCGGCGGTCGAGCGGATCGCGGCCGCGTCCGGGGACGTGGTGGTGGTCGCGAACCAGCTCGGGGTGCGCCCCTGCCCGGACCCTGCCGCCCTCGCGGCCGTGGTCGCCGCGAAAGGCGCGATCCTCGTGGAGGACCACTCGCACGACCCGGGGTCCCAATGGGCCCGCCGGAGCCGCGCCGACTACGCCTTCGCGTCCCTGCGCAAGACCCTCCCGCTCCCCGACGGCGGCGCGGCCTGGTCGCCCCGCGGACTGGACCTGCCGCCGGAGCCGGCCGGCGCGACGACGAGGGGCACGGCGATGAGCGACGCACTCGATCGACGCCGAGCGAGCAGCGCACCGGCCACCGACTCTCTCCCCTTCCGTGCCCTCGCCCGGAGCGGCGCGCCCGCCGCGCTGCCCGGTTCCGGCGCGCCGATCGCCGCCACGTCCCGCGCCCTCCTGCCACACATGCCCATCGACGCATGGCGCGACCGCCGCCGGCGCAACCTGGGGATCCTCGCGACCGCGGTCGGGCCGATCCGCGGCGGTCGTCTCCTCCCCTCCCCGCCCGGCGGCGTGGCGTTCGCGTTCACGGTCGCGTTCGACGACCCGGCCGACCGCGAGCGCGTCCGCGAGTCACTGGTGGCGCGAGCGGTCGTCCCGGCCATCCTCTGGCCGATCGAGGCGTCCAGCCCGGGGGCCGGCTCCGCCGACGTGGAGCTCTCCCGGCGGGTCCTGTCGGTGCAGTGCGACCAGCGCTACGGGGACCACGACATGCGCGTGCTCGGGACGATCCTGCGGACGGTGCTGACCGCCTGACGCGCGCACCGGGCGGGACCAGGGGTGTGGGGAAGAGGGCGTTCGCGGGCCCGCGCGACCCGATGGACCCGCCGGTGGGCCGCGGCTCGGGCGGGCGATGGGCGAGCACGAGACGCGTCGTGGGGCGCTACCAGCTCGGCATCCCGGGTAGGACTCCCGCGGCGGTCCGAAGGCGCTCGAAGACCGGCAGCACGGAGCCGAGCTCGTCGCGCACGAGGTCGCGTGCGCTCGCGATGGGCCCCCACAGGTCCGACGGGGCGGCGTCGATGGCCGCCTGCGCCCGCTGCAGCGCGACGCCGATCGCGTCGAGATCCGCCCGCGAGGTGGCGAGGAGCTCCGCCGCCTGTCCGAGCCTTGAGGCGTCCGAAAGCGGCGAGTCCCGGACCTCGACGTACATCTCGCCGAGGTCCAGCCCCTTGCCGGCGGCGCCCAGGGTGATGAGCCCGGCCTCCAGGACGGCGCGCGTGCCGTCCACCTGGTCGCGGAGCGGCGGGACCATGCGCGCTGCGTTCACCAAGGGGTCGTGCTGTGCGATGTCCGCGAGCTTCTGCGTCCGCACGGTCGCGTCCGCCAGCTGCTTCCGCAGGGTCTGGATCTGGGTCGGCGTGACATCCGGGCCCACCGCATCGACGCTCGCGGCGAGCGTCTCCAGCGAGGCCCTGGCCTGCTGCGCCTCGTTCACCAGGGGGAGGTAGAGGATGGCGGCCACGAACCCCGCGCCGATGGTCAGCGCGAGGGTGCCGAGGATGACGCCGGCCACGACCGTGACGGCCCGGTCGCGTCGTCCGCGTGGGTGACGCCGGCGGAGAGGCCGCTGCGAGGAGCGATCCGCCGCGGGAACGGACGCCCGGCCGGGACTGTGCGGACCACCCACCGTGCCGTCGCTCATGCGGCGAGCCTAGCCGGGAACCGCGATGCCTGCCGGGCAGCGTTCCCCCGCCCTACTGGCGCGGGATGATCAGCCTCTGGCCCACGTAGAGGATGTACGGCGCCTTGAGGTCGTTCGCGTCGATGATCACGTTCATCGTCACGCCGTACCTGCCCGCGATCCCGGACAGGGTGTCACCGGCCTTGCACGCGGTAGACGCGCGGCTTGGGGCTGGGCTTCGGCGTGGGCTTGGCGGTCGGCTTGGGCTTCGCGCTGGGCCTCGTCGGTGGCGCTCGGCGCCGCGGTCGCCTCGCCTCCCGGCGCGGCGGTGGCGCCGGGCTCGGTGGTGGCGCTCGGGCTCGGCGGACGTGCCGGGCACCGCCGAGGCGTCCGTACCGAGCGACGCGTCCGGCGTCCCCGGGCTGCCCGCGGGCGCGACCGACGCCGTGGGCGTGGCCGCCGGCTCGCCGGGCCGCACGAAGATCTTGCCCGCGACATAGCCGACGCCCACGAGCGCTGCGAGCAGGGCGATGCCGGCGACGGCGACGAGGATGAGGCGGACGAAGTGCCCGCCGATCGCCCTGGCCTGGCTCCCGCGCGAGGTGGGCGGCTGGCCGCCCGCGCCGCCCGCTGGGGCTCCGGCCGGTCCGGCGCCGGCGGCACCCTCCGCTCCCTCCGCGCCCTCGGCGGGCGCCTCCTCGCCGGCGTCGGAGGCCACGGCGGCGGTGGAGATCGCTGCGACGCCCGCCATCGCGGGGGTGAGTGTCCACGACTCCGGCGCCGGCTGGTCGGCAGGTGGCTCGGCGGGCTGATCGGCCGCAGGAGGCTCGCCGGGCGCACCCTCCGGGGCGGCCCCTGCCACGGCCGCAGCGGCTCCTGCCACGGCCGTCGCGGCTCCGGCATCTTCCGCCGGGACGCCCTCGGAGGCCGCGAGCTCGTCCGCGGCGGTGTCGTACGTCTCGCCCGGTGCGCCTTCCGGCTCGCCGTCGCCGCCGTCGCGCGCCCACCGGGCGCCGCCGGCCGCGAGACCGGCCGCTGCGGCCTCGCCCGCGCCGGCGTCGGGCGCCTCGTCGCCGTCCGGCCCACCCGCGCCGGCGATCCCGTCCGCGGCGGACTCACCGGCGCCCACGACGGCACCGCCCACGGCCGCGGCACCCGCGAGCGCCGCCGCGCCCATGAGCGCGGCTCGGCCGGACGGGTCGTCCTGGGGCTGGTCCGTGGCGGCCTCGTCGGCCGCCGCTGCGGCCTCGGCTTCTTCGGCGGCCGGGGCCGCCTCCGCCCCTGCCTCCGGCTCCGTCGCGGCGTCCGGCTCCTGGGCCCCGCCCACGAGGGCGCCGATCCCCTCGGCGTCCGTCTCGTCGGTCGGGCACGGGGGAGGCGGGTCCGCCCATCCCGGTCGCGCCCGCCTCGGCCGAGGCGGCGAGCGTCGCGGCCTCCGCTGCGACGGCGGCCGCGTGCTGGTCGGGCGTGAGCCCCGCCTCGTCGGCGGCCTGTCGCTCGGCGTACGCCCAGAGGGCGGAGTCGGGCGCGGGCGCCTCGCGGAACGCGTCCTGATCGGAGTCCGGCCACGTGGGGTCGTCGTGCGGCACGGGCGCCTGGGGCTGGCCGGCCGCGTCCCCGCCCGCGCCGTCGGCCGCGCCCCCGCCCGCGCCGTCGGCCGCGTCCCCGGCCCCGAACGCCCACGCGGGCAGCACCGGCGCCGGGAGGTCGTCCGCCTCGGGCTCTGCTGCGATCTCCTCGACGGGCTCGTCCGGCATCTCCACGACCGGGCGCGACGACCACGGGTCGTCGGCCGGCCCCGTGGGCCCGGCCGTCTCCGCCCCGCTCGCCCAGAGCCCATCCGCGGGGGTGGCGTCCGCGGGCGTGCCGGCCTCCTCGCCGGCCTGCCCTCCGGCTGCGGCGGCTGCGCCGGCGGCGGCGAACCGCGGGCCGTCCACCGGGTTCGTGGCGACGGGCACCCAGCCCTTGGGGGTCTCCACGAGCTGGCCGAACCCGCCGCGAGGCGGGAGCGCGGCGCTGGGCCGCGGCCCCGAGAGGACGGTCTTGGGCGGGATCGCGTTGACGGCGTCGGGCGCGTAGTAGCGGAAGCACTTCGCGTGCCGCGGGGTCAGGCAGTACGTCCCCTGGTGCGCGAGCTCCACGTAGACGCGCTTGGGCTCGGAGTGGCAGCGGTGCTCCGAGCTGGGGAAGCTGAAGTGCGAGTTGTCGTCGTCGGTCATCCCCAGGAACGGGCACGCGTCCGCCGGCTCGCCCCCCTGCTGGCGCGCGTCGTCCTTCCGGCCGTCGTCGTACGGGTCGCCCACGCGCCGATGATACCGGCCGGACGGCGCCCGGCGGAACCCCGGACGGTGCGAAGGCCGTGGTCGCGCCGCCGGCCCCGGGGGCGCCGACGCCCCCTAGTTGCCGCCGGTGATCGAGAACGACCCCAGCCGGCGGATGGCGATCGCGACCGCGACGACGGTCACGACGACCGACATGATCACCGCGAGGGCCGGCGCGATCGCCTGGCCGGCGGTGAGGTCCACGCCGGCGACCTGCTGCGCGATCGACAGGGTGTACTCGCGGACCGAGAGGTTGCGGGTCCCGGCGAAGAGGCTCGCGAGGAAGCCCTCCCAGATCAGGACGTAGCCGAGGCCCAGCGCGAGCGCGCGCGAGGTGACCACGCTCATCGCGAGGAAGATCGCCACGTAGACCACGGCGCCGGCCGCCACGCCGACGGTGAACCCGGTGGCGATCGCCGGGTCCACGCCCTGGGCGCCGGACACGAGGATCGCCCCGGTGACCGCGGTGACCGGCACGACGAGCACGAGGGTGACGAGCTCGGCCACGAACAGCTTCGCGGCGATGATCTCCCACCGCGGGACGGGGTTCACCAGGAGGAAGACGATCGTGCCGTCGTCCACCTCGGCGCCCAGCACCGCCGTCCCGATGAACAGCGCGACGAGCGGGAGGACGACCCGGACGACGAGCGAGTCGAGCAGGCCGATCGCGACCTCCTGCATCCCCTCGAAGCCGGCGTCGGCGGTCGCCCGGGCGAGCAGCGCGAGGAGGATGGGGATCGCGAGGAAGAGGAGGACGAAGAGGATCCGCCGGCGCCCGAGGAGCGCGCGGGTGGTCGCGCTCACGATCGCCCCGAACGGGCGGCGGCCGCGGGCGGCGGCCGGCGCGTAGGGCGCGGGGGGAGCGGCGGTCACGGGGGGTGCCGGCGGCATCGGGGCCACGGGGGGCTGCCGGCGGCCGGTCCGGGCTGCGCGCTCATCGCCGCACCAGGTAGCTGAAGACGCTCTCGAGCGACTCGTCCGTGGGCACGACCTCGAAGAGCGAGACGCCCGCCGACCGGGCGACGCGCGTGATGGACCGCGCGAACCCGCCGAAGTCCTCGGACCGCGCCGCGAGCCCGGCGGGGGTCACCTCCACGCCGAAGACCGCGTCCTCCGCGAGGAGCGCGGCCGCGAGGCGCCGGTCGTCGCTGCTCCGGACCGTGAAGGAGTGCGGCCGGTCGGTCATGAGCCGCCGGATCTCGCGGTAGTCGCCGCTCGCGGCGAGCCGGCCCGCGACCACGACGAGGATCCGCTCGCCCAGCCGCTCCACCTCCTCGAGGATGTGGCTGGTGAAGAGGATCGTCCGGCCCTGGCCGGCCATCGACCGGAGCAGGTCCATCATGTGCAGCCGCTGCCGCGGGTCCATCCCGTTGAACGGCTCGTCGAGGACGAGGATCGCCGGATCGTGGACGAGCGCCGCGGCGACCTTGATGCGCTGGCGCATCCCCTTCGAGTACCCGGCGATCGACCGGTCCGCCGAATCGGCAAGGGCCACCAGCTCGATCGCGCGGACGGCCGCCTCACGCGGGTCCGGCAGGCGGTGGAGACGTGCCGCGTACTCGACGAACCCGCGTCCGGTGAGGTAGCCGGGGAGGCTCTCGCGCTCGGGGACCAGGCCCACGCGGCGGTAGATGTCCGGGTCGCGCCACGCGGGCCGCCCCTCGATCGCGACGGTGCCGGTGGACGGGGGGAGGAGCCCCGCGATCATCGAGAGCAGGGTGCTCTTCCCCGCGCCGTTGGGGCCGAGCAGGCCGGTGACGCCCGGGCTGGAGCGCGAAGCTGATCTCGTTGACCGCCACGACGTTGCCGTACCAGCGGCTGACGCCGATGAGCTCCACGGGCGCGCCGGTGAGGCGGGCGGGGTCCACGGGCTCGCGCCGGCCCGGGCCGGCGCCCTGCGGCCAGAGCGGCGCCTGGCGGCCGCTCATGCGTCCACCGTCCGGTAGCGCCGGAAGATCGCCGCGACCGCCACCGCCACGATGAGCAGCCCGGCGACGAGGTAGACCCACCCCGGCAGGCCGGCCGTGCGGACGATCGGGTTCTCGATGAGGGTCCTGGGCGTCTGGAAGATGAAGTACGTCGCCCCGGCGAGGACCGTGTCCACCGAGAGCAGCGCCACCCACTTCCGCAGGTCGGGCTCGTCCGGAGGATCGCCCAGAGGATCCCGCCGATCGCGTTGCTCGCGATGAAGACCCCGATGATCGCGACGGTCGCGTACGCGCGCCGCGGCGTGAAGCAGGAGATCGCCAGGCCCGCCGCCGCGAACAGCACCGAGATGAAGAGCGACGTCAGCAGGATGGGCACCAGGCTCGGAAGGTTCTTCGAGATCCCGTCCACGAGGTCGGGCGCCTGGAGGATCCGGCCGAAGAAGAGCAGCGCCTGCGGCGCGAGCGTGAACAGCATGAGCGCGGCGACGAGCGCGATGAGCTTCGACAGCGCGTAGTCGCTCCGGAAGATCGGCCGGCTGAAGTACAGCGGGAGGACGCGGTCGCGCTGGTCCGGCCCCACGAGCTCGGGCGCCTGGGCGGCGATGAAGAGGAAGAGGACCACCTGCGTGATCGAGTAGTAGGTCTCGTAGCTGATCGGGTCGATCGCCTCCGCCATGCTCCCCGCGAGCGCGGTGAGCCCCAGGCTGATGAGCGCCGGGATGAGAAGGAAGACGAGGAGCCCGAACGGGACGATCTTCGACTTCCCGCCCCGCCCGATGCCGAACGCCCCGCGGATGGTGTGGGCGATGAGCGCTCGGATGGCGAAGGCCCGCCCGAGGCGGGGACCGGCGTACCCGCGATACCCGATGTCGTAGATGGCGCCGCCGGGCCCGGCCGCGGAGACGACCTGGTCGGGCGCGGCCATGGGGGCGAGGGGGCGCGTGGGGGCGCCGGCGGCCGTGCCCCGGCGCGGGTCGGGTGCGCCGGCGGGCGGCGTGGCCGATCCGCCGGGCGCTCCCGGTGTCCCCGGCGTGCCCCCGCCCGCGGGTCCGCTCATGCGGCGCCCTCCGCGGGGTCGTCGTCGCCGGCCACGTCGTCGCGGAAGATGTCCTCGAGGCTGTGCCGCCGCTGCTCCATGCGGACGAGCGAGAGGCCCAGGTCGGCGATCGTGTCGCGGACGACGTCGTAGACCGCGGCGGGATCGACGGCCGCGGCGGGCAGGCCCGGATCACCGGCCGCGCCGGCAGGGCGCCGGCGCGAGGGCCGGGGCGAAGTCTCCGGCCGCGCCGGCCGCGGCCGCGCCGGCGGGCGCGGTCCCGGTCGGTCGGCCGTCCAGGCTCACCAGGACGTGCCGCCCCTCCGCCCGCGCGTGGATCCCGCGGGCCGCGAGCGCGGTCACCAGGGACTCCGGCCCGTCGTCCACGTCCACCGCGAGCGTGTCGGTCAGCTCCGTGAACGCGTCGATGGGCGCCGCACGCAGGAGCCGGCCCGCGTCGATGGCGACCAGGTGCTCGCACACGCGCTCGATCTCGCCGAGCAGGTGCGAGCTGACGATGACGGTGATCCCGAACTCCGTCCCGGTCCGCCGGACCAGGTCCAGCATCTCCTCGCGCCCGGCCGGGTCGAGGCCGTTGGTCGGCTCGTCGAGGAAGAGGATCCGCGGGTCGTGCACGAGCGCCTGCGCGAGCTTCACCCGCTGCTTCATCCCGGTGGAGTACGTCCCGATCTGCCGGTAGCGCTCCTCGTAGAGCCCGACGTGGCGGAGGACGTCGGCCGTCCGCTCGCGGGCGGCGGCGTTCGGCAGCCCGCTCATCCGGCCCATGTGCGTGACGAAGTCGGTCGCGGTCAGATCGGACGGGAGGCAGTCGTGCTCCGGCATGTAGCCGACCGCCGCGCGGATCCGCACGCCGTCCCTGCGCGAGTCGAAGCCCAGGACCTCCGCGCGCCCGCCGGTGGGCTGCACCAGGCCGAGGAGGATCTTGAGGAGCGTGCTCTTGCCGGCCCCGTTCGCACCGACCAGCCCGATGATCCCGGGCTCCATGGAGACGCTCAGGGCATCGAGGGCGGTGACGCCGGGGTAGCGCTTTGTCAGCTCGTGGGTGACGATCAGCGGCATGTAGGACCCAGCCTACCCGAAGCGGCGACGCCGGGGGCCCGGGGGCCGCTGGGGCGGTTGCGGCCGCCGGGGCCGTGCGGCCGCTGGGTCCGGCGGGGGCGCGGCCGGGAGCCGAGGCGGGCGGAGGCCGCCGGGGGCCACTGCGGCCGCTGGGTCCGGCGGGGGTGGCGCGAGGCGCGGGCCCAGCGGGTCCCTCCGGCCGGCGGCCACCTCGGTCCGGCGGGGCGCGGCCGGGGCCGTGCGGCCGGCGGCCGCCGCCATGGGCCGCTGGTCGGCGTGGCCAGGTCGGGCGCCGCGACCCTCGCGATGGCCATCGCATGGATCAACGCCGCCTGGTCGACAGATGAGGGGACGACGGTCCGCGGCGGCGGCGGCGGGGCCGGGCGGGGGCCGACCGTGGCGCGGGGCCGGAGCTGCGGGGCCGGGCGGCGGGGCCTGCCCCTTCCCGTCACTCAGTCTCCTGGGAAGTCCGGGGCGCCCAGAACGGGCCGATCGAGCATCGCCCCGGCCCGCCGCTGCCTCCATCCGTGCTCGCCCGAGCGTGGATCGGGCGCCCGGGACGGCTCCTGGGCCCGGATCGGGGCGCAGGTCTCGGCGCGCACTCCCGACGTGACTGGATGACGGAATGTGCGGCCCCTGGCGGCCCCGTGGGCCGCTGCGGCCCGTGGCGGGCCGGTGGCGTGGCCGGTGGCGGGCCGGTGACGCCGCCACGACCCGGCGACCTGACAGGCCCGGCCGGCCGGACCCCGGCCGGCCGACATCAGCTGTGCCGGCCGGAGCGCCCTCCGGCCGGCGGCCACCTCGGTCCGGCGTCGCGCGCCGGTCGCTGGCGCTCCCGCGTCGGCCGCCGGCGCTGCCCGCGCGGATGAGGCGACGGGAGGCTGCGAGCGCGCGGCGATGCCGGCGGCCGCCTCGTCACGACTCCCCCACCATGGCAGCATGGGCGGACCGCACGACCCGGGGGAGGAAGACAGATGCCCGCACCCACGACGATCGACGAGTACCTCGAGGCGCAGCCGCCGCGGCAGCGCGCCTGTCTCGAGGAGGTCCGCGCGATCGTGCACGCCGCCGCGCCGGACGCGACCGAGGCCATCAGCTACGGGATGCCCGCCTTCAAGGACCACGGCCGCATCCTCGTGTACTTCGCCGCGTTCACGAGCCACTGGAGCCTCTTCCCGGGGAGCAAGGCGGTCATCGCGGCACACGCGGCCGAGCTGGGCGACCGGATCACGGGCCCGGGCACGCTCCGCTTCTCCCTCGATGAGCCGGTGCCTGCGGACCTGGTCGCATCGATCGTCCGGGAGCGGCTGGCGGAGAACGCGGCGAAGCGGAAGGGGAAGTGACGGTCGTGCCGCAGGGGGCCGCGCCGGACGCGGGATCGCCCGCGGCCGCTGAGCCGCCCGAGGCCGCTGAGCCGCCCGCGGCCGCCGAGCCGCCCGAGGCCGCTGCGGCCCCCGCAGCCCCCGCGCAGCCCGAGGCCGCCGCGGCCCCCGCGCAGCCCGCCATCTCCACGGTCGTCTTCGACCTCGGCGGCGTCCTCATCGAGTGGGAGCCGCGCCGGTTGTATCGCAAGCTCTTCGCGGACGACGAGACGATGGAGTGGTTCCTCGCCGAGGTCTGCTCGCACGAGTGGAACGCGGCGCTGGACGCCGGCCGACCGTGGCCGCAGGCGGTCGCAGAGCTGCAGGCGCGCTACCCCGACTGGGCCGAGTTCATCGCCGCGTACGACGACCGCTGGTTCGAGATGCTCGGCGAGGAGCTCTCGGGCACGGTGGAGATCCTCCGCGAGCTGCGCGCCGCCGGCGTCCGGCTCCTCGCGCTCTCCAACTGGTCGAGCGAGAAGTTCGCCCTGGCCCGACCGCACTACCCGTTCCTCGAGTGGTTCGAGGCGATCGTGATCTCGGGTGACGTGGGCGTCGCCAAGCCGGACCCTGCGATCTTCCGGCTCTTCATCGAGCGGACGGAGATCGACCCCGGGCGGACCGTCTACACGGACGACGCGCCGGCGAACGTGGCGGCCGCGCAGGACGCGGGCATGCTCGCGGTCGCCTTCGCCGGGCCGGACGACCTCCGGGCGCACCTGCGGGCGCTCGGGCTCCCCCTCGCGGCCGGACCCACGGCCTGACCGGCGGACCGGGCACCCCCTGCCGGGCGGCCCTTCCGGCACGCCCTTCCCCGGCTATCGTGCGCGTCGGGGGGCCGAGCATCGCGTCTCTGGGTGGTCCGTGCCACCCGCGACTGGTACTGGATCGGCCACAGCATGAACGGGCAGCCGGCGGGCGGGCCGGACGCGACACAGCCGAAGATCGACGCCCCCGAGGCTGCGGAGCGCTACCGCCTCCTCGCCGAGAATGCGGACGACTTCGTCGCGTTCATCGGGACGGACAACCGGATCGCGTGGGCCAATCCGGGGGTCGCGACCGTGCTCGGCTGGTCGCCGGACGAGCTCGTGGGCCTGCTCATCACCGACATCCTCCACCCGGACGACCACGACACCATCCTGGCGCAGCACTCGGTCGCGCGCGAGAGCCGGCAGCCCTCGACCGGCGCCGGGACCGAGGTCCGCCTGCGGACGCGAGATGGCGCCTATCGCTGGATGGCCGGCCGGATCGCCACGCTCCGCCGTCCCGACGAGTCGCCCGTCGGCGGGGTCGCCGCGTTCCGGGACATGCAGGAGATGGTCGCGAGCCGGGAGGCACTCCTCGCGAGCGAGGCGCGCTACGCGGAGCTCGTGAACCGGATCCCCGTGGGCGTCTATGCGTTCCGGAACCGCGCGGACGGTGCCTTCGCCTTCGACTACCTCAGCCCGCTCGCCGCGCGCATCACGGGCGTCGACGCGGAGGCCGCGGTCGCCGACCCGGCGGCGGGCATCGCCAACGCCCATCCGGACGACCTGCCCGGCATGTTCGCCCTGTCCGAGTCCGCGCGCGCCGCGAACGTCCCGTTCAGGTGGGAGGGCCGGTTCGTCGTCGAGGGCGAGACCCGGATCGTGCGGATCGACGCCGACCCCGCGCCGGGGGCCGATGGCTGGACGCGGTGGCACGGGATCATCGCGGACGTCACGGAGACCCGCCGGGCCGAGGAGGCCATGCGCCGGAGCGACGCGCTCGCCATGGCCGTCATCCAGGGGACCGCGGACGTCATCTACGTCAAGGACCCGGCAGGACGGATGCTGCTCGTCAACGAGGTCACCGCCAGCACCCTGGGGCGCACGCCGGAGTCGATGGTCGGGCGCGACGAGACATCGTGGTTCCCGCCGGAGATCGCGGAACCGATCATGGCCGGGGACCGGGCCGTCCTCGACTCGGGGCGCGCCCTCACCGCCGAGGAGGCCATCGTCGACGCCGCCGGGGAGGCGCGCTGGTACCTCACGACGAAGAGCCCGCTCTTCGCGGCCGACGGGAGCGTCATCGGGCTCCTGGCGGTCGGTCGCGACATCACGGACCGGCGGCGGATCGAAGAGGCGCTCCGCGAGCGCGAGACGGGCCTCAGCGAGGCGCAGCACCTCGCGCACATCGGCAGCTGGACGCTCTTCGCCGACGAGCGGGACGGGCGCGCCGCGTGGAGCGACGAGATGTTCCGGATCCACGGGCTCGACCCGGCGGGCGGCGTCCCGCCGCTCGACGAGTACGTCCGGTTCACGGTGCCCGCGGACTTCGCGCGGGTCCGGGCAGCGATCGACCGCTGCCTGGCCGACGGCGAGCCGTACGAGATCGAGCACGAGATCCGCCGGCCGGACGGCGAGGTCCGGCACATCCGGTCACGAGCGACGGCGCTCCGCGACCCGGACGGCCGGATCGTCGGGCTGCGCGGCACGCACCAGGACATCACGGCCGAGCACGAGCTCGAGGCGCGGCTGCGCCAGGCGCAGCGACTGGAGGCGGTGGGGCAGCTCGCCGGCGGCATCGCGCACGACTTCAACAACCTGCTCGCCGCGATCCGCGGGTACACGGAGCTCGCGCGCGAGACCCTCCCGGCGGAGAGCCCGGCTGCGGCGGATCTCGACGAATCCCTGCGCGTCGCCGACAGGGCCGCGGCCATCACGCGCCAGCTGCTCGCGTTCAGCCGGCGACAGGCGCTCCGCCCGGAGGTGGTCGACCCGGCGGACTGCGTGGATTCCCTGGTCCCGATGCTCCGGCGCCTGCTCGGCGAGCACATCGAGCTGACGACCGCGCACGGGGCGGACCTCGGCAGCGTCCGCGTGGACCCCGGCCAGCTGGAGCAGGTGATCCTCAACCTCGTCGTGAACGCGCGCGATGCGATGCCCGAGGGCGGCCGGGTGTCGATCTCGCTCGAGAACGCGCTGTCCACCGACCTCGCGCCGGACGACGGCGGGGACTGGATGCGGGAGGCGGGCCTTCCGTGCGTCCGGATCGCCGTGTCCGACACCGGGACGGGGATCGCGCCCGAGATCCTGCCGCGCATCTTCGAGCCGTTCTTCACGACGAAGGACGTGGGGAAGGGCTCCGGGATGGGCCTCGCGACCGTCTACGGGATCGTCGGCGCCTCCGGCGGGACGGTCGTCGCCACCTCGGAGGTCGGCCGGGGGACGACGTTCACGATCGACCTCCCGCGCGTCGCACGACTTCCCGTCATCGAACGCGACGCGGCCGGGCTCGCGGAGGCCGCATCCGCGGCCGGCGGCGAGCGGATCATCCTCGTCGAGGACGAGGATGCGGTCCGGCGGATCACCGCGCGCATGCTCCGCTCCCTCGGCTACGCCGTCTTCGACGCCGGCGGGCCGGAGGAGGCCCTCGCGCTCGGCGACGAGGTCCTCGGCTCGGCCGATCTCCTCGTCACGGATGTCGTCATGCCGGGCATGAGCGGGCCACGGCTCGCCGAGCACCTCGCCGAGCGCCTCGGCCGGCCGGTCGCCACCGTCCTCGTCTCCGGCTATGCGCCGGACCCCACGATCACCGAGCTGCTCGAGCGACCGGGCACCGCGTTCGTGAGCAAGCCGTTCGACGGTCCCACGCTGGCGGCGGCCGTCCGGAAGGCGATCGAGGGGCGCTGAGGGCCGGACGGGGCCGGGCCGCTCAGTGGCCGGCGCAGCGGGCGCCGGGTCGCGTCCGTCCCCGGGGCCGCCTCAGGGGGTGCGGGCGAGGATCGCGTCGACCGTCTCCTCGACCGTGAGGTCCGTGGAGTCGACCACGATCCACCCCTCGCGCGCGGACCGCTCGCGGTACGGGTCCAGGTACGAGTACACGGCGGGGATCGCGTGCGCGATGAACGCCGCCGCATCGCCGTCCCCCGAGCGCGCGACGTTGCGCGCGTGCGCCGCGTCCATGGACGGGACCAGGAGGACCGGGTGGGTGCCCGGCCGTTCGAGGAGCTCCGCGTAGTCCGCGAGGCCGAACGGGTCGACGAAGTCGTCGATCGCGACGGCGAACCCCTCGGCTGCGTAGTCGAGCGCGAGCCGGGAGGCGGCGCGGCGGGCGAGGGCGAGCTGGAGCGTCGCCTCGTCGGTCCAGACATCGCCGGGCAGGGCGAGCCCGGAGACGACGAGCTCGCGCAGGGCGTCGACCGGGACGTGCATCCCGCGCGCGAACCGCATCGCGAGCGCCCGGCTCGTCGTGGTCTTGCCGGCGGCGGGCGGGCCCACGACGAGGAAGATCGGCCCGGTCATGCTCAGCACTCCCCCGCGGAATCGAACGCGGCCGAGGTCGCGAGACCCCGGCCGCGGCGTGCGTGTGCGCGTCAGCCCATCTTCACCGGGACGGTGAGCGTGATCGGCGGCGCCTTCTCGAAGTTCAGCGTGACCTCGATGGTCGAGCCGTCCTTCAGCGGGTCCTTCACGTCGATGAGCATGATGTGGAACGCCCCGGGCTTGAGCTCCACGCTCCCGCCGGCGGGGATCGGCAGCTTCGCGATCGGCTGCATCCCCATCATGCCGCCGCCCATGCCGCCGGCGTCCGCGCTCGCATCGGGCGCCGCGGTGACCGCCATGACCTCGTGGATCTCCGCGGTCGCGGTGACGGGGGTGGAGACGGACACGAGGGCGTCGTCCTGACCGGTCCCGTTCGCGAGCTTGAGGTAGACCGCCGACGTGGTCTGGCCGGGCGGCATCGCCCGCGCCCACGCGTCCGTGACGGTCATCGTCCCGCCGCCCGCTGCGGCGCTCGACGCGGGTGCGGCGGAGGCGGACGGCGCTGCCGACGAGCCCGACGACGAGCACGCGGCCACGACGAGCGCGATCGCGGCGAGGGCGAGCGCGGGCCGGATGATGGTCATGCGCATGGTGGGAAGCCTCCTGGGACGCCAGTGCCCGAGGGCGGGACGACCGTCCCTCAGCTGTTCGCGACCTTCTGCAGCTCGGGGACGAGCTGGTCGGCGGTGGACCCGAACGGGAACGACTCGACCCACATCCCCATCTTGTCGATCAGGTAGATGTCCGTGGTATGACCGACAGCGTAGCCGGACGCCGACGTGGTGTTCAGCTTCTGGAAGCGGGCGCCGTACAGCTCGGCCGCCTGGAGGATCTGCGAGTTCCGGCCGGTCAGGCCGATCCAGCCCTGGCCGAAGTAGTCGAGGTACTCCTGCAGGATCTCCGGCGTGTCGCGGTCCGGGTCGACCGTGACGAAGACGACCTGCACCGGGACGCCCGCCTTCGCGACGGTCTCGCGGAGGACGCCGAGCGACGCCGGGCAGACGTCCGGGCAGTGCGTGTAGCCGAAGTACAGGAGGATCGGCTTCCCCATGAACTGGTGGAAGTCGAAGAGCTGGCCCTGCGTGGTCGTGAGCCAGAGGGGCGGCGCCATCGCCGGTGGGTCGTTGACGATCGGCGTGGGCAGTGGTGCGCCGGAGGGCAGCTGGCCGAGGCCGGGGCCCAACGGGTTGGGGGGCGTGGCGCCGGGCGCCACGGGGGCGGCGGTGGCCTGGGCGGGAGCGGCACCCCCGGCGGCGCTCGCTGCGCCACCGGCGCCGGCGGCGGCACCGGCCGCGGCGGCGGCACCGGCACCCGGCGCGATCGGCTGGAGCGTGGGGAGCGGGGCCTTCGCGGTGCATGCCGCGGTCGCGAGCACGAGGACGGCGAGCGCCGCGGCGATCGCGGTGCGTCGCTGCGCGCGCGGTGTCCGTCCCCCCATCGTGCGTCCCATCGGCTCGATGCTACCGGGAAACGCGCGGCGCGTCCCACGAGGGGTCGACGGAGGCGGCACACTGTGGGCGAGGGTCACGCGGACCCGGCCACCCGGTCGGACCGCAGAGAGGGAGAAGACGGATGCAGCACTTCATCGGCGTCGTCCTGGGCGCGCTCGCGACGTTCATCCTGCTGGTGTTCTTCAACGGGCCGGACGGGCCGCGGATCGTCGCGGACGCGACGCAGGCCTACCTCGTGTCGGTCATCGTCGGAGCGATCGTCTCGCTCGCGTGGCCGTGGGTGATCGGCCTCATCCTCGTGCGCCGGGCGCACGCTCGCCGCGACGCGGAGATCCAGAAGGAAGTCTCGCGGCAGGTCGCGGATCAGTCCAAGCGCCCCTAGGCACGACGCCGGAGCGGCCGCCCGCGGCCGCTCCGGCTCAGCTCGGCGTCGGCGAGCCGGTCTCCGCGTCGAGGAGCTTGTACGCGACGTGCTTCCCGCCTTCGTCGCGGTACAGGACGAGGACCGGCTCCGACGCCAGGCGGTGCTCCGACAGGTGCTCCGCGGGGAACCCGCCCCCCGTGATGTCCAGCGTGCCGACGCTGAACTCGAGGGTCTGCCCGTCCTCCGTCCGGACGATGAACGAGGCGACCTCCACCGGCCCCGACGTGACGATGTCCGTCACGAGCCCCACTGCCCGCGCGTCCCCCGCGGACGCCGCCGCGCTCGGCGTCGCGCCACCGCCCGAGCCGCACGCCGCCAGGGCGAGGGCGAGCAGCACCGCCGCTGAGGCGAGCGCCAGCGCGCGGCCGCGCCGCCCGCCGCTGCGCGGGAAGGGCCGATCCTCGGCGGCGGGGGCGCGGCCCCGTGCGAGTGCGGGTCCGAGGGCGTGTCGGGTCATCGATCTCCTCCGATGGCAGCGGGCGCCGGGTCCCGGGTCGTGTCCGCGGGGATGTCCGTGGCGGTGTTCGTCCGTGACGGCACGGCGGTCTCGGCCGCGACTCCCCCTGCGGCCGCGGACGCCGTCACTCCCCCACCGGCCGCCGCGGCAGCCTTCCGCGCCGCGAGGGCGTCCGCCCGGGCGTCGATCGTCGAGCGCGCGCTCTTCACCCGGTCGAGTCGGGCGTCCATGCGGGCCGCCTCCTTCTCGTCCTGCTTCATCCAGTCGTAGATGACGAGCAGCATCGCGACCATGAACGCCCCGTCGCCCAGGCCCCACATGATCGCGCCGGAGAGCTGCTGGTCGGCGAGTGCGGAGATCCCGAAGTACGGCGTCCGCGCGAGGTAGGTCGGCCAGAGCACCACGCCCGCGTTGAGGATGCTCACCGCGAGCCAGCTCATCGTGGGCATCTGGCTCAGGAGGTAGAGGACCTTCGCCGGGTGCGACAGCCGCCAGCGGAGCGGGTCGGGGCTGAAGATCGGCGTCCAGAAGAGCAGCGCCGCGCCGAGGAACGCGAGGTGCTCGAGCGCGTGGACGGTCTCGTCGCGAAGCGCGAGGTCGTAGAGGACGCTGAAGTGCGTCCCCCACATGACCGCGATCATGGCGAACCACCCGACGAGCGGGAACGTGATCGCCTGCACCACCCGGCTGTGGAGGAACGGCAGGAGCCAGCGATCGCGCGCCGACGGCGTCGCGACGCGGAGCGCGAGTGTCGCCACGCCGCTCGCGACCAGGCACGGCGCTCCGAGGAAGATGAGCACCGAGTGCTGGATCATGTGGACGGACGAGAGGTCGTCCGCGAGGCCGTCGAGCGGCGAGATGAGCGCGGCGGCGACCGACGCGATCCCCACGAGGAAGTACGCCGTGCGCAGGCGCGGCCACGGGTTGCCCGGGTGCGCGCGATCCACCCGACGCACCGCCCAGAGGTAGAGGAACGTCGAGACGACGATCCCGATCACGGGCAGCGGGTCGAAGACCCACGCGGTGGCGATCGAGAGCGGGTCGGTGGGCGGCGGGCCGGTCCCGCCGTGGGCGAGGACGGAGCCGGCGAGCACGAGGAAGGCGGCCGGGAGGAGGCCGGCGACCCCGGCGATACGACCGAACGCACGCGCGGCCGGACGACCCACGGCGGGCGGCGAGGCGGCCGGACGACGGAGGACGGCCGGGCGGCCGGAGATGGCCGGCCGGGGGCGCGGCGTCACGCGGTGCCGCCGCTCCCGCGCCGGCGCCATGCGTAGACGGCCGTGACGGCGACCGCCGCGACGAGCGCGGCGACGATCGCGATCACGATGGGCGAGAGCCCGTTCCCGGACCCGCCCGTCCCGGGCTCCGGCGATGCCGCCGGGGAGGCGGACGCGCCCGGCGACGCGACCGCCGACGCGGACGGGGACGCGCTCGTCGCGGGCGAGGCCGTGGCGCTCGCGGACGGGCTCGCGGCCGGCGTGGGCGTGGGGGCGAGCGTGGGGGCGGGCGTGGCCGCCGGCGCGGGCGTCGGGGTCGGCAGCGCGATCGTGAACGCGTAGGTCCCCTGCTCCACCGCGCCGTCGTCGGGCGTGACCGCGGTCCACTGGACCGTGTAGCGGCCGGGCGCGAGCGAAGGTGGCCGCAACGCCATCTGGCGCGCCTCGGGATCCTCGGCCGCTACGCCGCCCGTCGCGAGGATCGTCCCGTCCGGGGCCGCGAGGGTGAGGGAGCTGAGGTTCGGGTCGAGCCGCTCCGTGAAGTCGGCCGTGACGAGCCCCGGCGCCTCCGGGATCGTCGCGTCCGGTGCCGGGTCGGCGGAGTCGAGCGCCGCGTGTCCCAGGACGCCGCCCGGCACGCCGAGCGCGAGGGCCAGGGCGAGGACGGCGGCGATCCCGGCGATGCGAGCGCGCGCTCGTGCGGAGGTGCGATGCATGGTGGGCGACCTCAGGGCGGACGCACGGAGTCTAGCGACCGGCGGCGGCGCACGCCGCGGGAAGGGGGTTCCCAACCCGGGCCGGGGCGGCTACCGTTCCCGGGACGTCGCGATCTGCGGGGGGATGTATCCGTGTCGGAGAGGAACAAGACGCTCGTCCGCTCGTTCATCGAGGACTACAACGCCTCGGACTGGGAGCGGCTCGACGCGATGGTGGCCCCGGGGTACGTCCACCACAGCAACGACGCGGCGCTGACATGGGATCAGTTCAAGCGCGGGGCCGCGTGGGTACGGCGCGGGATGCCGGACTTCCGCCTCGTCATCCGGGACATGGTCGCCGAGGGCGACCGGGTGGCCCTCCGCCTCGAGGGGCACGGCACCCACAAGGGATCGCTGTTCGGCGAGGCCCCGACGGGTGCGGCCGTCGTCCTGCACATCCAGTGGCTCTGCCTGTTCGAGGACGGGATGCTCGCGGAGGACTGGGAGGCCGTCGACGAGCACGACCTGCGGCGCCAGGTGGGCGCGCTGCCGCCGGAGGCCTGACCCGGCTTCCGCCCGGCCCGACCGCCGCTCGCGGCGCCACCGGCCGGCTCTCGCGGCGCCACCGGCCGGCTCTCGCGGCCCCGACTTCCCGGCCTGGGTGCCACCGGTCGCCGGTCTGCCCCGTCGCCGCGCGTCCTGCGCGCGCCGGCGCGACACGGCACACTCAGCGCATGTCGCGCGCATGCCCCCAGGGACACCCCATCGAGGACGATCGAGCCCGCACATGTCCGGACTGCGGCTCGCTGCTGGTGCCGCAGGAGGCGGCCGCAGCTGCGATGGCCCGCGCCGGCGGCGAGGAGACCCCGACCAGGGACCCCGGCCGGATCTCGGCGACGACGCTCGGGATCCTGCTGCTGCTCGCCGCGATCGGAGTCGGCCTCGTCGCCGCGTTCATCATGCTGAACGCCACGACGCCGATCGGGGGACCCGCGCTCTAGCTGCTGCCCTCGGCCGCCGGACCGAGGTGGCCGCCGGCCGGAGGGCGCTCCGGCCGGCACAGCTGATGTCGGCCGGCCGGGGTCCGGCCGGCCGGGCCTGTCAGGTCGCCGGGTCGTGGCGGCGTCACCGGCCCGCCAGGCCGGCCGCACGGGGCCGCCAGGGGCCCACGGGGCCGCCAGCGGCCCACGGGGCCGCCAGGGGCCGCCAGGGGCCGCACATTCCGTCATCCAGTCACGTCGGGAGTGCGCGCCGAGACCTGCGCCCCGATCCGGGCCCAGGAGCCGTCCCGGGCGCCCGATCCACGCTCGGGCGAGCACGGATGGAGGCAGCGGCGGGCCGGGGTGCGGGCCGATGAACCCCTTCCGGCCGCCCCGCACTCCCCAGGAGACTGAGTGACGGGACGGAGCACCCGCGCCCACCGTCTCCCCTCACCTGCCGACCAGGGCGGCGTTATCCATGGATCGGCTACCGGTTCGGCCCCATCAGTGGCCACGGCGGACCGTACGGCCCCTCACCTGCCGCCCCGGCTGGCAGCTGAGGACCGATGGCCCTTCGCGCATGGTCGCGGCGCCCGAACCTGTGCTCGCGCCGATCAGACGGGCATCTGAGAGACGCGGCGGCCGGCCGCGACGGCCCGCAGCGGCCCCACGGCCCAAGCGGCCCCAACGGCCCCGCCCTACAGCGTCGCGAGGACCGCCGACATCCGGCCGAGGCCGTCCCGCAGGACCGCCGCGTCGTTCGCGTAGCCGATCCGCAGGTAGCCCTCGGCCTCCATCACGCTCCCCGGCACGAGCAGGACGCCCTCGGCCTCCAGCAGGCGCGTGCAGAGCTCCACCGACGACATCGAGGCGTCGTACCGGAGCAGGGCCGTGGTGCCGGCGCGGGGCTTGACGTACTGCGATCCGCGGCTCGGCGGCGACCCACGCGTCGAGCGTCGCGAGGTTCTCCCGGACGATCGCCCGGTTCCGGTCGAGGAGCGGCCCGACAGCCTCGAGTGCGATCGCTGCGAGGAGGTCGTCGAGCATCCCCACGCTGATGACGGAGTAGTCGCGGTGCCTGCTCACGGCTGAGAGCAGGTCCGGGGGTCCCACGATCCACCCGAGCCGGAGGCCGGCGAGCGAGAAGGCCTTGGACATGCTCCCGATCCCGATCGTCCGCTCGTACAGGTCGACGAACGAGAGGCTGGTGCCCGGCCCCTCCTGGTCCAGCCCGCGGTAGACCTCGTCGGCGACGATCCAGGCCCCCTCGCGTCGGGCGATGGCGACGATCGCCGCGAGCATCTGCGGATCGAGGAGCGAGCCAGTGGGGTTGTTCGGGTTCACGAGGGCGATCGCCTTCGCGCCGGCCGCCATCGTGCTCAGCTCGTCGATGTCGGGCAGCCAGCCGGCCTCCTCGCGCAGGCGGAGCACGCGCACGTCGGCGCCCAGGCTCTCCGGGATGGCGGTGTGCTGCTGGTACGTCGGGACGATGGAGACGACCCGATCGCCCGGCTCCACGATGGCCTGGTAGACGAGGTGGTTCGCCCCGATCGCGCCGTGGGTGACGAGGACGTCCGCCGGCCCCGCCGTCTCGTAGAGCGCCGCGATCGCGGCGCGCAGCCGGTCGCTCCCCTCGATCGCGCCGTACCCCAGGCGCATGGGCCCCATCTCCTCGACGAGGGCGGTCCGGTCGATCCCGGCGAGCGCGAGCAGCTCGTCCACCGTGATCGAGTCGACGCACGTCTCCGCGAGGTTGTACCGGCAGGAGGTCTCCCACCGGTTCATCCAGATCTCGACGCCGAAGTCGGTGATGCGCATGGCGGGATGATGCCGTAGCGGGCGGGCGTGCGCGCAGGCCGCGCCGCCCGCGCAGGCCGCGCCGCCCACGCCGCCCGCGCCGTCCCTCAGAGGACCGCCATGAGGACGGCGGTGATGACCGGGGCGAAGACGATCGCCGGCAGGAGGTCGCCCACCGGGACCTGCCGGACCTGCAGCAGCCGGAGGCCCACCCCGAGGAGGAGGACGCCGCCGGTCGCGGTCATCGACGCGACGAGCGCGGCCGGCAGGAGCCCGCCGGCGAAGAAGGCGATCACCGTGAGGAGCCCCTGCCAGATGCCGACGGAGATGGCCGCGGCAGCGACCCCCCAGCCGAGCGTGGCGGCGAACGCGAGCGCGGCGAAGAGGTCCAGGACGGACTTGAGCGCGAGCTGGTCGATCCCCTTCCCCAGCCCGTCGCTGAGCGAGCCGAGGACCGCGAGCGGCCCGATGCAGAAGAGGAGCGAGGCGTCCACGAACCCTTCGATGAACCGGGCCTGGGAGCCGGGCGCATCGTCACGCACGAACCGTCGCTGGAGCCAGCCGCCCACCGACTCGAGCCGGTCCTCGATGCGGAGGAGCGACCCGAGGATCCCGCCGGCGAGGAGTGCGGCGAGGACCACGAGGACGGTCACCCCGCCGACGGCGGCATCGAAGTCGGCGTCCTTGAGCGCGACGATGTTCAGGCCGCCGATGACGATCGTCATGAGGCCGAGGGCGTCCGTCACCGTCCGCGTGGTCCGCTCGGGGAGCCGGTGGCCGAACCAGACGCCGAACGCCGACCCCACGAGGATCGCGACGACGTTGATGAGGGTGCCCAGGCCGACCATCGCGCCAGCCTAGCGCCTCGCCTAGGTGCTGTGTGTCACCGGATGCCGGTGTCGTACGCGAAGTCGACGGTCACGGTGGCGCCGGCGGCAAGGGAGACGGTCTCCGGGCCGGGCGTCCGCATGAGGCCCTGGCGCGGCTGCGGCGCCAGCGTGTAGCTGCCGGGCGGCAGCGCGACGGAGAAGCGACCGTCCGCGTCCGTCGTGACGGTCGTCACGGTGGTGCCCGCGGCGTCGGCGATCACGATGACGACCCCGGCGACGGGCTTGTCCCCGCAGGCCGGATCCGGTGGGAGCTGGGCGACGGGGCACGTGGGTCCGGCGTGCGCGAGGCCCGCGATGGTGCCGAGGGCCGCGGGGACGGCCGTCGGCGCGGGCGTGGCCGGGCGGGTGGGCCGGGGCGAGGGCGGGCGCGTGGGCCGGGGCGGCGTGGGGGCCGGCGCGGTCGGGCGCGGAGTCGGGACGATGGTCGGCTCGTTCGTCCCACCCGGCGTCGGAGCCGGCGGCAGGGAGCCGGTCGGCGAGAGGGTGACCAGGGGCACGCCGGCGGGCGAGCCCGGAGCGACCGCGGTCGGGGCCGGCAGCGAGGGCGTGGCGGTGGGCGTCGGGGTGGCGGTCCCCGCCGGGGCCGCGACGCAACCGGTGACGAGAAGGGCGACGACCGCGAGGGCCGACGCGCCGGCGGCGATCGAGGTGGCCCGGCGGGGGACCACGGGATGCGGGAGGGAGGGGGGTCGCATCGTGCCCCGTCGACGCCTCCGGCCCGTCAGGGGTTCCCCGCGGCGCCGCGGATCCGTGCCGCCAGCTCGGCGAGCGGCGGGTTGGAGCGGTCCCGGTCCGACAGGAGCGGCAGCCCGTCCGTGGTCCCCGGGACGCGCGGCCACGGGACGGCGGCGTCCGGGTCGTCCCACGCGAACCCCAGCTCGTCGGTGGCGTCGTACTCGTTCGTCACGATGTACACGAGCGTGAGGCGCTCGACGGCGAGGAAGCCGTGCGCGACGCCGGCGGGGATCTCCACCCAGTCGTCCGCCGCGATCTCGCGCGTCTCCACGAGCGGGCGCGCGGCGGGATCGGCGATGACGGGACGGACGTCCACGAGCGCGACGAACGCCCGGCCGGAGACGAGATACCAGCGGTCGAGCTGGTGCCGGTGGAGGTGGAGCCCGCGGAGCACCCCGCCGGCCGAGTGCGAGACGTTCGCCTGGGCGAGCGTCGCGCCGGGCCGGCCCGTCCGCTCCGGCGCGAGGTCGATCGCCGACGCGCGGCCGATCTCCGCGAGCCGGCCGCGCGCGTCCGCATACGTCTGCGCGGAGCCCCAGAGGACGCCGGGGATCGGGGACGGCGCGCCGGGTCCGGCGGTCATCGGGCGGGCTCCGACGCGAGCCAGCGGCGGAGGACGGGTGCGTAGTCGGCCATCGCGAGCGCATGGTCCCGCATCGGCTCGCCGGAGGGAAGCGGCGTGGGCCGGAGGACCGCCGCACGGGGCGCCCGCGACGGGCGCGCGAAGGTCGCCTGCGGGACGTCGCGCGTCGGGACCTCGATCCCCGCGATCGCCAGTGCCTCCCTCCCCCACCCCGCGCGCGTCGTGGGGCCGCCGTTCACGAGGTGGTGGGTCCCCGCGAACACGGGCGCGCCGAGGAGCTCGACGATCGCCTCCGCGAGGTCGGCGAAGGACGTGGGGGTCCCCCACTCGTCCGCGACGAGCGAGAGCTCGCCGCCCTCGGCACGGACGCGGCGGGCCGCGAGCAGGATCTTCGACGGGAAGTCCGTCCCGGCCGCCCCGAACAGCCACGCCGTCCGGACGATGGCGAGCTGCGGCGCCGTCACCCTGCCGCCCGGGACGGACGCGGGCTCCCCGTCCGCCGCGAGCGGGCCACCGCGGACCTCCGCCCCGAGCCCGCCGGCCGCCGCCCAGGCGGCGCGCGCGGCCTCCTCCCCGGCGAGCTTGCTCGACGCGTACGGGTTGAGCGGCCCGGTCGGGTCGCCCGGCGCGTACCCGGCCGCCGGCTCGCGCTCGCCATCGAAGACCTCGTTGGTCGAGAGCAGGAGCATGTCCGCGCCGGCGCGCAGGCAGGCATCCGCCATCTCCCCGACCGCGGTGGCGTTCCGGCGCATCGCGCGATCCGGATCCAGGGCGCACCCGTCGACGTCCGTCCAGGCGGCGGCGTGGACGACCACCTCCGGCCGGTCGCGGGCGACGACGCGTGCCGCCGCGCCGGGATCGTCGAGGTCGAAGTCCGGCTGGTACCACCCGGTGGGCCCGAACGGCCCCGTGAACGGCGCGTCCTCCAGGGCGCGCATCAGCTCCCGGCCCAGGCGCCCCTCGGCGCCGGCGACGGCGACCTTCACGCCGGGTCGGCGGCGGTCCCGGCGACGCGCGCGCCGGCCGCCGGGCCGGACGCACCGTCCGCCGCCGAGCCGGCGTCCGCGACCGGGCCCTCGGCCGCGGTGGAGCCCGCGAGGCGGTCGGCGTACTGGCGCGCGTAGTAGTCGTCGAACGAGGCGTCGCGGACGGCGCGCCACCATGCCGCGTTGTCGCGATACCAGTCCACCGTGGCCTCCAGCCCCGACGGCTGGTCCACCGCGGGACGCCAGCCGAGCGCGGCGAGCCGGCTGCCGTCCATCGCGTAGCGGCGGTCGTGGCCCGGCCGGTCCGGGACGCTCCGGACCAGCGACCACGGCTTCCCCAGGCGGGCGAGGATCGCGGCGACGACCTCGCGGTTCGTCCGCTCGTTCCCGCCGGGGACGTTGTACGTCGCGCCGGGCTCCCCGTGGCGGAGGACGAAGTCGATCGCGGCCGCGTGGTCCGAGACGTGGAGCCAGTCGCGCCGCTGGAGCCCGTCGCCGTAGAGCGGGATCGGCGCGTCGTCGATCGCGTTGGTGGTCACGAGCGGGATGAGCTTCTCCGGGTGCTGATACGGCCCGTACGTGTTCGCGCCGCGCGTGAGGACGACGTCGAGCCCGTGCGTGACGAAGTAGGCGCCGACCAGGAGATCGCCCGCCGCCTTGGCAGCGGCATACGGCGAGCGGGGCGCCAGGACGTCGCCCTCCATGCTCTCGCCCTCCTCCACAGATCCGTACACCTCGTCGGTGGAGACCTGGAGGAGGCGCGGGGCGCCCATCGGCCGGCCGGCGGCGTCGGTCCGCTGCCCGGCCACGGCGAGCTCCGTCTGGCGGCGGACGGCCTCGAGGAGGACGCGCACGCCGATGACGCCCGTGACGAGGAACGCGGACGGGTCCAGGATCGAGCGGTCCACGTGCGACTCGGCCGCGAAGTCCACGACGGCGTCGGCCGCGGCCACGAGGGGCTCCACGACGGCCGCGTCCGCGATGTCGCCGCGGACGAACGCGAACCGCGCGGCCTGCTCCGGGTCCGCCTCGACCGGGGTGAGGTTCGCCCGGTTGCCGGCGTACGTGAGCTTGTCGAGGACCGTGATGCGCGTCCCGTCGCGACGGGCGAGGACGTCGCGGACGTAGCAGGAGCCGATGAACCCGGCCCCGCCGCAGACGAGGATGTGCCCGCCGGAGGCGAGCCGGCTCTCCGTCACGCCGTCGCTGGAGCCGGGGCCGAAGCCGCGGCCGGCGTTCGTCACTGCTCCCCGCCGTTCCCCGGCCGGCCGTCCATCGGGCGCTGGGCGGGCGCCGGGAGCTCGCCGGCGTGGTCGGCCGCCGCCGCGAGGTGGGAGGCCGCGAGGAGCGACTCGACCGTCCCCGCGTCGGTCCACTCGCCCTCGTACCGATGCCAGAGGAGGTTCCCGCCGGGCACGTAGTGGTTGAGGACGTCGGTGATCTCGAACTCGCCGCGCCCGGACGGCGCGAGCCGGTCGATGACCTCGAAGGCGTCCGGCCGGAGGAAGTAGACGCCGATCGGGATGAGGTCGCTCTTGGGGTGTTCGGGCTTCTCCTCGAACCCGAGGACGCGCCCGTCCGGCCCGATCTCGGCGACGCCGAAGCGGCGCGGGTCGGCGACCTTGTAGAGCAGCGTCCCCGCGCCCCACGACCCGGTCGCGAACTCGTCCGCGACGGGCTTGAGGGGCGGGCCCAGGAGGATGTTGTCGCCGAGGACCACGCAGAAGCTGTCGTCGCCCACGAAGTCCCGCGCGAGCCCGATGGCGTGGGCGATCCCGAGCGCGCCACGCTGGTAGCGGTACGTGAGGTTCATCCCGAAGTGGGCGCCGTCCGCGAGGAGCTCCACCACGTCGCCGACGCTCTTCCCGCCGACGATGACCATCACCTCGCGGATCCCCATCCCGGCGAGGGTGGAGATGGGCCAGTAGATCATCGGCCGGTCGTAGATGGGCAGCAGGTGCTTGTTCGTGACGATCGTGAGCGGGAAGAGGCGCGTGGCGGTCCCGCCGGCGAGGATCAGGCCCTTCATGGCGGGCAGCGTAGCAGCCGTGCGCGGTGCCGGATGTGCGTGTGCGGGCGGGCGCGAGCGGGCTCCCGCGCGCGGGCGGGCGCGGGCGCCACGGGACCCGCCCTACGGGATGCGCGCGACGACGGCGCGCGCCGGTCCACCCGCCGGGACGAGGTCGTAGACGGGGACGGACGCCGGGACGACGACCGACTCGAAGCGGCCGACGGGCTCGGCGGTCCCCGCGACCTCCACCACCATGGCGCCCTCGACGACGGTGACGACGTGGACCGAGCGACCGCCCGTGGCGATCGACGCCGGGGTCTTCGCGACCGCGACGAGGTCGCCGGCGAACTTCTCGCAGGCGATCGCGGCCAGGCGGTCTTCCGGCTCGAGGCGCGTGGGGGCCGGCTGCGCGGACGCGCCCGGGCGAAGGCTCGCGAGCGACGCGTCGGGGTGCAGCGGCCGCGCGGCCGACGGCGGCCGCCCCCAGTCGCTCACGCGGTAGGTGATGTCGCTCGGCTGCTGGAGCTCGTACAGGAGGATCCCGGGGCCGATCGCATGGAGCAGCCCTGCGCGGACGAGGACGACGTCACCGGCACGGACGCCGACGCGGCGGGCGAGCGCGTGCAGGCTCCCGTCGCGCACGGCGGCGAGGGCGCGCTCCGCCGGGACGCCCGGCTCCACGCCGAGGAGGATCTCCGCCCCTGCGCCGGCGTCGAGCACGTACCAGCTCTCGGTCTTGCCCACGGCGCCGGGCCCCTCGAGCGCGACCGCGGTGGCGTCGTCCGGGTGGACCTGCAGGCTCAGCCAGTCGGCCGTGTCGAGGATCTTCACGAGCAGCGGGAAGCGGCCGTCCGCGGCGGCGACCCCGTCCGGCCCCAGCAGGCCCGCCGGATCGTCGGCGACGATCGACGCGAGCGTCCGCCCCGCATCCGGCCCGGTCGCGACGGTGCAGCCCTCCCACGCGACCCACGCCTCGCCGACGGGCACGCCGTCCACCGGGGCGCCGAGGTGGCCGCCGCCCCAGACGCGCGGACGGAGCTCGGGGACGAGGCGGAGCGGGCGGGTCACCATGCGCCCATCGTACCGTCCGGCACTCGCGACCCCGTGCCGCTGCGCGATGATGGCCGCATGACACGGCATGCGGACCCGGTGGGCCTCGTCCTCGGTGGCGGTGGGTCGAAGGGCGCGTTCCAGGCCGGCGCGGTGGCGACCCTCGTCGGCGACCTGGGCCTCCGGCCCGATGTCATCGCCGGGACGTCCGCCGGCTCGCTCAACGCACTGGCCCTCGCCCATGCCCGCACGCCGGACGAGTACCCCGAGGCGATCGAGCTGATGCTCTCGGCGTGGACCGCGCTCCGCGACACGTCCGACGTGTACGAGTCGCGCGCGTGGCTCGCGCACCTGACGCCCGAGCGCCGGCGCGCCGCGATGGCGATCGCAGGCGGTCGCGTCACCCCGGCGGCGATCCTCGAGCTGACGCGGTCCGCCTCGGCCGTCGCGCGGTTCGCAGGGGACTTCCGCGCCGACGGCGACTCCGCGTACAGCCTCGCGCCGGTGGAGCGGCGCCTCCGCGCGGAGGTCGTGCCCGCGCGGGTCACGGCGTCGCACGCGCGGCTGCGCGTCTCGGCGGTCTCGATGGAGTCGGGCCGGCTTCGCTGGATCGACGGGTCCGGCGCCATGTACGAAGAGGACGCGGTCACCCCGGTTGCGGGCGGTCCGGTGGACCTCGTGGACGCGGTCCTTGCCTCATCGGCCTTCGCGCCCGCCTTCCCTCCGCGGCGCCTGGCCGGCGACCGATACGTGGACGGCGGGTTCAGGTCGGTCCTCCCCGTGCGGGCGGCGCGAGCGCTGGGCGCGGGGCCGATCCTCGCGGTGGCGTGCGCCTCGGACGCGGCGGAGTGGTCGCGGCCTGCGGATCCGGCGAACGTCCTCCAGGTCACGCTCCGGGCAGTGAACGCCACCCTCGCAGAGGTGGCGCATCGCGACGTGGAGGACCTGCGGCGCGGGCCCGGCCTCCTGGTGGACCCGACCGTGGACGTCCACGACTTCCTCGACGTGGACCCGGGGCGGATCGCCATCGAGATCGACCTCGGGCGGATGGTCGCCGCCGAGCGCGTGGAGGCGGCGGGCGGCCTCGAACGGATCCTGCTGGCGTGGGAGCCCGGCGCGCCGGGCTATCTCGACGCCGATGGGCTCGCGGTGACGGCCGCGCTCACCCGCGCGGTCACCGGGCTCCGGCTCGACGCCTGGCGCCACGAGGAGCGACTGCTCGTCGGGCAGCCGAAGAGCGGCGCCGCCTCCGCCCTCGCGGCGACGCGCGTGTTCAAGTGGCTGCTGGGGCTCGCGGTCGCCGCGCGCGCAGCGCGCCCGGGCCTCATGCCGGCCGGCGCCGGCGAGTGGGCGGCCGGGCTCGAGCGCCACGCGGGTCCCACCGTGGTCCGGAGCCCGTGGTCGGGGCTGTCGGAGCGCAACGGCGGGCCGGTGCCGGCGGTGCCCGGCCCGGGCGCGTCGGTGCCGGAACCGTTCGAGATGGTGGTGCGCGGGACCGTCGAGCGCTGGCTGGTCGCCGACGGGCGGCGACGGCCGGCCGCGGGGGACGCCGGCCGGCCGGTGGCAGAGGGCGCCGCCGCCGCGGGCGTGCGCGTCGACGTGGATCCCGTCGTGGTGGGGCTGATCCCGGAGGCCTGAGGCGACCGCGCACGGCGGACGGCCGTGGGCCGGCGGCATCGGCCGGGTCCCGGCGCACCCACGCCATGCGCGGATGCTCCCGGACGGATACACTCTCCCGCGCCGCGACGCCTGCGTCGCGCGCCGTGGGCAGGTCGGGCAGGTGGTGAGCCCAACTGACTGTAAATCAGTCGCCAACGGCTGTAGAGGTTCGATTCCTCTCCTGCCCACCACCACACTCCGAGCACGAACGGACCCCGAGGGATCTCCCTCGGGGTCCGTTCTCTTCATGCCGCGGTCGGCGCGCGCCCACTGTCGCGCGGAGGCCCAGGCGACGACGCGGCTCGACCACCAGCTCAGGACCGCCCCGGGGCCGAAGCTCCGGGGCGGTCCTGCTCACGCGGCGGGGCCGTGTGCCCGGCACCCGCGAAGCGTGGGCGGAAGAGTCGGTCGACAGCGATCACCACATGGCAGGCCTGGTCATCGCGAGGGTCCGCCCGATCCGCGCGTCGAAGCCGTCGAGCAGCGAAGCCGCCGACCCCCGCGAGAGCGAGTCGTCTCCGCCGCCGTCGCGGGAGCCCGCGGACAGGACGGAGACGTCACCGTTGCGGAGGGGCCAGTCGAAGGATCGGACGACCGCGCCCGAAGGGTCGATCACCGTGAGCGCGAGCCGGTCGCGCGCGGTCGCGCGGGCGGATCCGACCAGCGGATAGACCCCGAGCGCAGCCGACCACCCGTCGTGCGAGTCGTGCGCACGGCGCGAGGCATCGGTCGCGACGGCCACGAACCTGTAGCCCGTACGGCCGTTCCAGCTGCCCGTGCCGCTGAAGGTCGCGGTCGAGCCCGCGAACGCCAGCGACGTGATCGGACCGGCGGAGAAGCGGTCATGCCCGGACCGGATGGTGAACGAGCCTCGGGCGCGCGAGTCGGCGGCGCGGACCGAGATCTCGAAGGTGGAGCCGATCCCGTCATCGAGCGTCCCGCGGCCGCTGATCGAGCCGGCCGCGACCGGACCCGGCGTGGGCGTGGGCACCGGCGTCGGGGTCGGGGTCGGCGGGACCGGGGTCGGGGTCGGCGGCACCGGCGTGGGCGTCGGCGGGACCGGGGTCGGGGTCGGCGGCACCGGCGTGGGCGTCGGCGGGACCGGGGTCGGGGTCGGCGGCACCGGCGTGGGCGTCGGCGGGACCGGGGTCGGGGTCGGCGGGACCGGCGTGGGCGTCGGCGGGACCGGGGTCGGGGTCGGCGGCACCGGCGTGGGCGTCGGCGGGACCGGGGTCGGGGTCGGCGGGACCGGCGTGGGCGTCGGCGGGACCGGGTGGGGTCGGCGGGACCGGCGTGGGCGTCGGCGGGACCGGGGTCGGGGTCGGCGGGACCGGCGTCGGGGTCGGCGGGACCGGCGTGGGCGTCGGCGGGACCGGCGTGGGCGTCGGCGGCGGGACGGCCGCCGGGTCGATCAGGCCGATCCCCGCCGGCGCGGGCACGCCGGACGTCATGTTGCCGTCGATGTCGTACACGGTGTTCGCGCCGCCGACGGTCCAGCCGGGCTGGGCGTTCGCCTGGATCTCGGCGAGGTTCGACGCTCCGCCGGGGTCGGCGTCCGAGTTCGCGCCTTCGGCAGCCACGATCGCCGCCGCGTTCGCCCCGCCCTGCCGGATCGCCCAGCCGTACGGGTTCCATGTGCTGGTGTCGACCGCGCCACCGGTGGTGCCGTGGCACAGCAGGCAGCTCGCGTTCGCGTATGCCGTGGACGCGGGGTACTGCGTCGTCCACAGCCGCGCGATGGACGAGAAGGCCATCGCGGAGGCCGGCATGGCGAGCAGCGCGACGAGCGCGAGGAGCGCCAGCCGTCGCGATCGGCCGATGCCGCTCCACCAGCGGCTCCGACCGGTGCGGGACGGGTCTGTCATGGTCTCGTGGCTCCTTCCGTGGGCAGGGCACTGGCCTCGGGACGCTCGTCCGCGATGCCCGGCACCCGCGGTGGTGGGGACCGTCCCCGGGGACCCGGCCCCGGAGACCCGCCCGATGTCGGCGGATGCGTATACCCCTGTCGAGGCGGCGGACCGGCCGCGGGAGACAGGCGCAATGACACATGGCGGGGGCCGAACGGGGTGCGCAGACAGGTCCGAATGGCACTGCGCCGGATCCGGGCACGCTCGGGATGGGGGCCGTGGCTCCAGCCCGCGCCTCTGTGAACGTGGGGCTGGACATCGGCCGTGGGCGAGTGCATCCTCGGCGCGTCAGCGTCCCAGCTGGGAGCCAGCACGGGCGTCGGCACCTCGAGGGTGCGGCGTAGGACCGGTCCCGGCTCACAACCTCAGACAGACCACGGCCTCCGGCCCGCGGGCCGGTGCTGCGGTCATCCCGGCGGAGCCGGCCGGGCAGGCCTCCCCCTCGGGTCCGCACGTCGCGGACGGCATCGTGCCGTCCCCGGGCGGGCAGCGGAAGGGGAAGGCACGATGCGCAAGGTCGAGCATCTCGACTTCTCGTCACCCGACGAGACCCGTGCGTTCGGGCACGGGCACGCCGAGATCCTCAACGCCGCAGAGGGTCCGGTCGGGCGGCTCACCCTGGAGCCGGGGTGGCGATGGGCGAACGACGTGAAGCCCATCGCGGGGACGGAGTGGTGCGAGGCACCGCACTTCCAGTACCACGTCTCCGGGACCCTGCATGTCCACATGGCCGACGGGACCGAGTTCGACGTCGGCCCTGGCCAGGTCACGTCCCTCCCGGCAGGCCACGACGCATGGGTGGTCGGCGACGAGGCGGTCGTCGTCGTCGATTTCCACGGCGCGTCCGCCTATGCGAAGGCCTGAGGCGCCGGCCCCGACCGGGGTCGCCGGCGCCGGACGGCGAGACGACGCGACCAGCACGCGGCATCAAGCTCGGATCAGGAACGGATGGGGAGAACGATGAGCAAGTTCATGGACGTCCACCACGGCTTCGTCGGCATCACGCCCGAGGCGCTCGCGACCGCACATGCGGGGGACCTCGCGATCCAGGCCGACGAGGGCGTCAGCTTCGATCACGCCTGGGCGGACCCGACGACCGGGACCGTCTTCTGCATCTCCACCGCTCCCTCGGCCGAGGCGGTCCAGCGGATCCACACGAGGAACGGGATCCCGCCGGCCGAGATCTACGAGATCGGCATGGAGGTCTGACCCCGGCGCACGGGCTGGCCCGACGCACTCGGCGGCAGAGGCCGGGGCGCCCAGGGCCAGCCCGTGCGAACCTTCGCGTCCGGCCCGGGCCCGGGCCGCCCGTCCCAGCCCCGCGACGCGCCCGGCTCGCTCGCTGCCCACCCCGGGTGCCCCGGGCCGGGTGTGCGACGACGCACGTCACGGGCCGATCGGCGGCCGACTTCACGGTCCTCGTGCCCTAGTCCGGCGTCCGTCCCCCCGCGCATCTTCGGAGATGGTGTCCCGCCCCTGCCGCGGGCACGTCCGAACCGGGGAGGCAGCCCATGCTCGCGTTCCGTCATCGCATCCGCGCGCTCGTCGTGGGCGCCGCGGCCATCGCGCTGGTGACGATCGGGGCCGGGGGGACGCTCGCCGCATCCACGACACCGTCGGTGTACGCCTGCTACAACAGCTACGGTCAGGTCGCGATGGCCTCGGCCCCCCAGTGCAAGCTCGCCGGCGGCGGCCAGCTGGTGCAGATCAACACGCAGGGGATCCCGGGCCCGATCGGACCCACGGGCGCGATGGGCGCCACTGGTCCCACGGGGCCGACCGGCCCCGCCGGCGCCACGGGCGTCGCGGGCGCCACCGGCGAGACGGGCGTCGCCGGCGCGTCCGGGCCGACCGGTCCCACCGGGCCGGCCGGCGCGGCGGGCCTCGGTCCGCGCGCCTGGGGGACGGTCGCCTACGACGGGACCTTCTGGATCCCCCCGGTCGGGCTCACCGCCGTGACGATCACCGCGCCGGGCGAGTACTGCGTCAACGTCCAGGGCCTCACGAGCTTCGCGGACTTCCGCACGTTCACCGCGACGTCCGGCAGCGCCACCCGACTCGTCTCGATCGTGCCGGGCTACCTCCAGAACTGCGGCCCGGGGCCCGGGCTGGTGGTGAAGGTCACCGATCTCGCGGGCGCACCCGCCACGGCCTCGTTCGTCATCGTCGTCTACTGAGACGCGGATCCGGCGCACGGCGCGCCGGGTGAGGACACAGGAGGCAGGCGCCGGATCGGATCCGGCGCCTGCCTCTTCCCATGTGACGGGCCGTTCGGCCCTGCGCCCGCTCGCGCGACTTGACAGCCGCCGTCCCGTTTAGGTACCTTGCCCCCGGGGAGTTGCACAAATGTGCGGGCTACTGCACAATTGTGCACGAGGAGGGATCGAGTGCCGCTCGCACAGGAAGAGCGCACAGCGAACGACACGCGGCTGATGGTCCGCGTGGCGCTCATGTACTACCGGCTGCACCTGACGCAGGAGCAGATCGGCCAACGGCTGGGGATCAGCCGGTTCAAGGTCGGCCGGCTCCTGGATCGCGCCGTCCGCGAGTCGATCGTCCAGATCGACATCGTCCATCCCGCCGCGCGCCTCATGGACCTCGAGGACGCGCTCATCGAGCGGTACGGACTGCACGCGGCGGTCATCGTGGACGTCCCGGACGCCCCCACGGACCAGGCCGTCCAGGAGCTCGCGCGCGAGTCGGTCGCCGGCGCCGCGGTCGGCTACCTCGCGGAGATCCATCCCACCGGCGCCATCGGCGTCTCATGGGGACGGACGATGCTGGAGCTCGCCCGCCAGCTCGAGCCCGGCTGGACCACGGCCACGGAGATCGTCCAGCTCAACGGCGCGACCTCCCGCTCGTCGCTCCCCACGCGGGCGAACGAGATCGCCGAGCGCTTCGGGACCACCACCGGCGCCTCCATCCGCCTCCTCGCCGCCCCCGCCATCGTGGGCAGCCCCGAGCTGCGTCATGCGCTCGAGGAAGATCCGGCCGTCGGCGAGACGCTGGACGCGGCGCGCGCCACCTCCACCGCGATCTTCGGCCTCGGCATCCTCACCCGCGAGAGCGTCCTCGTCGGCTCCGGCTACCTGGCGGAGTCCGACCTCGCGGAGCTGCAGCGGGCGGGCGCGGTCGGCGACATCATCGGGCGGTTCCTCGACCTCGACGGGCGCATCGCGAGCGCCGAGATCGACGGACGGACGGTGGGCCTGCCCCTCGCCGAGCTGGGACACAAGCAGGTCTCCCTGGGGCTCGCGGCAGGCGCCGGGCGCGGGCCGATCACCCTCGCGTCGTTGCGTGCCCGGTGCGTGAACGTCCTCGTGGCGGACGCGGGGACCGCTGAGTGGGTGCTGGCCCATGGATGAGCTTCTGACCCCGGTCCTCGAGGCGAAGGGGATCCGCAAGGAGTTCCCCGGCGTCGTCGCGCTCGACGGCGCGGACCTCTCCGTCCTCCCCGGCGAGGTCCACTGCCTCGTCGGCCAGAACGGGGCGGGCAAGAGCACGCTCGTGAAGATCATCATGGGCGCCTACTCGCCCGACGCCGGCCAGCTCCTCCTCAACGGCCGCGAGGTCACGTTCAAGTCGCCGCGCGACAGCCTGCACGCAGGCATCACGTGCATCTTCCAGGAGCTGGACCTCGTCCCGTCGCTCTCCGTCGCCGAGAACCTGCTGCTCGCCGACCTCCCCGGCCGGTACGGCGTGGTCAACGGCGCCAGGCGAGACGCGCAGGCGGCCGAGCTCCTCAAGCGGGTCGGCGCGACGTTCTCGCCGCGGACGCTCGTGGAGCAGCTCAACGTCGCCGACCGCCAGCTCGTCGCGATCGCGAAGGCGCTCGCGGTCGACGCGAAGCTCGTCCTCATGGACGAGCCGTCGGCCCCGCTGACGGCCAACGAGCTCGACCGCCTCTTCGAGGTCGTGGGCGAGCTCAAGCGCGCCGGCTGCGGCGTCGTGTACATCAGCCACCGCCTGGAGGAGCTCCACCGCGTCGGGTCGATCGCCACCGTCCTGCGCGACGGCCGCATCGTGGGCTCCTATCCCCTGCCCTCGACGCCGCTGAAGGAGATCGTCGCGGCGATGATCGGCGGCGAGCCCGAGGAGACCGCGGGGCGGAGCGTCGTCGCGGGGACCGGCGCCGCGCTGCTCGACGTGGATCGCGTGACCGTCGCCGATGCATGCGACATCGAGAGCGTGAAGGTCTGGCCCGGCGAGATCGTCGGGATCGCGGGGCTCGTGGGCTCCGGCCGGACCACCTTCCTCCGGGCGCTCTTCGGCGCCGAGAAGGCGGACGTCCGGGCGTCGCTCGACGGCGCGCCGTACCACCCGCACCACCCGAGCGACGCGATCCAGGTCGGCGTCGGTCTCGTCCCCGAGGACCGCCGGACCCAGGGGCTCATGGTGGATGCGTCGGTCGCCGACAACCTCGTCGTGCCCTCGCTCCCGCGCCTCTCGACGCTCGGGTTCGTCCCGCCGCGTCGGGTGGTCGCGTACGCGAACAGGCTCATCGCGTCGCTGTCGATCAAGGTCGCCAGCCCGCGCGTCCGGGCGGGCACGCTCTCGGGCGGCAATCAGCAGCGGGTCGTCCTGGGCAAGTGGATGGGCGGCTCGATCCGCCTGCTCCTGCTCGACGAGCCCACGCGAGGGATCGACGTCGGCGCGAAGGCCGAGCTCTTCGGCGAGCTCCGGCGGATCGCGCAGGAAGGGGTGGGGATGCTCGTGGCGAGCAGCGAGCTCGACGAGCTCCTCCCGCACTGCGACCGGATCCTCGTCTTCTTCGCCGGACGCCTGGTCGGGGAGTTCCCGCCGGGCGAGCAGAACAAGAACGCGATCGTGAACGCGATGGTGACGGGTCAGACGATGACGAGGGCCTCGGCATGACAGCGACACAGCAGACGGCGCCGGGCAGCGGCGGGGCCACCCCCGTCTGGCGCAGGGTGGGCGATCAGCTCCTCGCGCGCCCGCTCATCGTCATCTTCGTGCTGAGCGTGATCATCGCCGCGCTCATCTCGCCGGCGTTCCTCTCCGTCCGCAACATCGCGAACCTGCTCCAGCAGTCGAGCATCATCGGCGTCATCTCGATCGGCATGACGTTCGTGATCCTCGCCGCCGGCATCGACCTCTCCGTCGGGAGCGTCGCCGCGCTCGGCGGGATGATCGTCGCGATCCTCTGCCAGGACAGCATCCCCGTCCCGTTCGCGATCCTGGCGGCCGTCGGCGCGGGCGCGCTCATCGGGCTCATCATGGGATCGATCGTCGCGCTCACCTCGGTGCCGAGCTTCATCATCACGCTCGGCGGCCTCACCGCGATCCGCGGCCTGACGCTCCTGCTGACCGACGGTCGGCCGGTCTTCGGCGTCCCCGAGGAGCTCAAGTTCCTCGGCGCGGGCGTCATCGGCGGAGGCGGGACGACCCCGGGGATACCCGTGGTGGGGATCATCTTCATCATCGTCACGATCCTCGCGGCGATCTACCTGAGATGGACGCGGTCCGGCAGGTACCTCTACGCCACCGGCGGCAACGCCGCGGCCGCCCGCCTGTCCGGCGTCCCGGTGACCCTCACGGTCGCCCTCACGTTCGTCATCTGCTCCGCCCTCGCCGCGTTCGGCGGCGTCCTGCTCACCGCCTGGCTGGAGGTCGGCCAGCCCACGGCCTCCGCCGGCGCCGAGCTCACCGCGATCGCGGCCGTCGTCCTCGGCGGGACGAGCCTCTTCGGCGGGAAGGGCGGGGTCTTCGGGACGTTCGTCGCCGTCATCCTCCTGTCGATCCTCTCGAACATCCTCAACCTCGCCGGCGTCTCGCCGTACTTCCAGCAGATCACGACAGGGCTCGTGCTCATCGGCACCGTCCTCCTCAACTGGGCCATCGCGCGGAGGGCAGCGCCTATGGCCTGACCGCGGCTCCCCCGCACCCATCGAAGGAAGGGAGCCGCGTCCCGCTCCCAAGAGGCGCCACGTCGAGGAGAGGCGTCCAGCCCCCACGAACACCGAGGAGTCAGAGTTGTCCCAGATGAAGCGCACCATCACGATGCTCGCGGTCGTGGCCTTCGCGGTCGCCGCGTGCTCGTCCAGCGCGACCCCCGCGCCTGCCTCGCAGGCCCCGGCGGAGAGCGCGGCTGCAGGCGCCTGCACCCCCGTCACCGGGACCAACCTCCCGATCGGCTTCGCCGAAGTCACGATGCAGTCCCCGTTCTACGTCGAGCTCGTCAAGGCCGCCCAGGATGAGGCGACCAAGCTCGGCTACGACATGACCATGCTCGACGCGAACGGCGACGTCGCGAAGCAGAACAAGGACGTCCAGGACCTCATCACCAAGGGCATCAAGGCCCTGATCCTCAACCCGGCGAACCCGGAGGCCGTCCAGCCTTCGATCGACGCCGCCAAGGCCGCCGGCATCAAGGTCATCACCGTTGACCGGCCGGTCGCGTCGGGCGCCGACGTCCACGTCGGCCGCGACAACGTGAAGATGGGCGAGCTCGTCGGCACGGAGGCCGCGAACCTCCTGAAGGACGGCGGCAAGGTCATCGAGATCCAGGGCGACGCCGGCGGCATCGTCATGCAGAACCGCCGCGACGGCTTCGAGGGCGCGATCAAGTCCAACCCGAAGATCACGCTCGTCCAGGGCCCGTACGCCGAGTACGTCCGCGCCAACGCCGTGAAGGCGATGCAGGACCTCCTCACCGCGAACCCCGACGTCAAGCTCGTCTACGCGCACAACGACGACATGGCGCTCGGCGCCTCCCAGGTCCTCGACAACGCGGGCGTCAAGGGCGTCGCCATCACCGGCGTCGACGGCCTCATGGAAGCCATCAAGGCCATGAAGACCGGCGGCTACCAGGCGACGGCGCTCAACGACCCGCAGTACCTCGGCCGCCTCACGGTCCAGGCCGCCGACCGGCTCCTGAAGTGCCAGGAGACCGCTCCGAAGATCGACGCGGGCACGACCCTCGTGACCCCGGCGAATGCCGACCAGTACATCGGCGACACCCTCTTCGCCAAGTACCAGCCCGAGATCGACTGGGCCACGGGCCAGCCGAAGTAAGGACCATGATGGAGTCGACCGACGGCGTGATGTGGGCTGCGGTCCTGCACGGCCCCGGTGATCTCCGCGCAGAGCAGGTGCCTCTCCCGGTCCCCGGGCCGGGAGAGGTCCTTCTCGGAGTCGCGGCGTGCGGGGTCTGCGGGAGCGATCTCGATCGTGCCCTGAAGAAGGGTGCGTATCGGGAGGGCCTCATCCTGGGCCACGAGTTCTCCGGCCACGTCCGGCAGGTCGGCGCCGGTGTCGATCCCTCCTGGATCGGCGCCCTCGTCACCGTCCCACCGCTCATCCCGTGCCGGAAGTGCACGTCGTGCCTGCGCGGCGAGTTCGGCCTGTGCACGGACTACTCCTACTTCGGGAGCCGGACGTCGGGCGCGTACGCCTCCCACGTCGCGGTCCCGGAGGGGAACCTCCTCCGCGTCCCCGACGACATGGATCCCCGCCTGGCGGCCATGGCCGACCCGGCGGCGATCGCCCTCCATGCGATCTGGCGCACGGGCGCCCGGGTCGGCGACAGCGTCGCCGTCGCCGGGGCGGGCCCCATCGGCCTCCTCGCGCTCCAGCTCGCGCGCATCCTCGGCGCATCCGAGGTCGTCGCGCTCGACATCGTCCCGGAGAAGCTCGAGCTCGCGATGCGACTCGGCGCCGACGGGGCGTTCACCACGGCCGACGAGGCGCTCGCCGCCCGCCCGGACGGGTACGACGTCGTCATCGAGACGACGGGCGTGAACCCGGGCGAGGAGGCGGCCGTCCTCATGGCCGGCCGGCACGGCCGCATCTCGTTCATCGGGATCCCCAACGCCCCCGTGACGTTCTCGGCGAAGGCGTTCGACCGGATCCTGCGGTACGAGCTGACCCTGACCGGATCCTGGAACTCGTTCAGCGCGCCGTTCCCCGGCGCGGAGTGGACCACGGTCGTGGACCTCTTCGCCTCCGGGAAGCTCCGCGGGATCGAGCTCATCACCGACGAGGTGGGCGTCACGGACGTCCCCGCGCTGCTCCCGCGGCTCGCGGACCGTTCCGAGTTCCACCTGAAGGCACTGGTGTTCCCGCGTTGACCGTCTTCCTCGGCATCGACCTCGGCACGACCTGCGTCCGCGTGGGCGTCGTCTCCGACACCGGCCACATGCTGGCCGTGGACGAGACCACGCTCGCCACGCGGCACCCCGGGCCGGGCCGTGCCGAGCAGGACGCCCGATCCTGGTGGCCGGCGGTGTGCGGAGCCGCACGCCGCGCGGTCGCCCGGAGCGGCGTGCACGTCGAGGAGATCGGCGGGATCGGCCTCTCGGCCACCTCCTCCACCGTCGTCCTCCTCGACGCCACCGGCCAGCCCCTCGCGCCCGCCGTCCTCTGGATGGACGTGCGCGCCGCCGAGGAGGCCGCGGAGACCGCGATCGACCACCCGGTCCTCCGCTACAGCGGCGGCTCCGACGCCGCCGAATGGCTGGTCCCGAAGGCGATGTGGTACCGCCGCCACGAGCCGGCGACGTACGACCGCGCCGAGCGCATCGCCGAGGGCCTCGACTACCTGACGTTCCTGCTCACGGGCGAGTGGGTGGGATCCCTCCTCACCGCCACGTGCAAGTGGAACTACGACCCGCTCGGCGGCGGCTTCGCCGAGGACCTGTTCGCCGCCTTCGGGGTCCCCGACCTCGCGGAGAAGCTCCCTGCGCGGATCGCGCCGATGGGGAGCGTCGCGGCCGGGCTCTGCCGCCCCGCCGCGGACGACCTCGGCATCCTCCCGGGGATCCCCGTCGCCGTCGGCGGGATCGACGCCCACATGGCGGTCCCCGGCACGGGCGCCTTCGGGGGCGGATCGCTCTGCATTATCGGCGGCACCTCCGTCGTCCTCCTCTTCGTCACCGACCGCGCGTCCTACGGCCCCGGCATCTGGGGCCCGTACCCGGAGGTCTACGGCCCCGGGACCTGGCTGCTCGAGGGAGGGCAGGTCTCCGCCGGGTCGATCCTCTCGTGGTACCGCGACCACGTGGGCCAGACGACGCACGCGGCGCTCGTGGAGGCGGCCCTCGCGACGCCGCCCGGCGGGACGGGCCCCCTCGCGCTCGACTACTTCCAGGGGAACCGGACCCCCTACCGCGACGAGCGCATGCGCGGCGGCATCCTGGGCCTGGACCTCCACCACACGCCCGGCCACGTCTACCGCGCGCTCGCGGAGAGCATCGCCTACGGGACGAAGAACGCGGCGGACGCCATCGAGCGCCTCGGCGGCGGGATCTCCGAGGTCGTCGTCGCCGGCGGGATCCGACGCAACGCGGTCGGCTCCAGCGACCGCGGACGTCCTCCAGCGGCCGATCGCCCTGCCAGCCGAGACCGAGGCGAGCGTGTTCGGCGCGGCCGTGACCGCGGCCGTCGCGAGCGGGACGCATGCGACCCTCGTGGACGCGACCCGCGCGATGGTCCGGTGCGAGCGGATCGTGGAGCCCGACCCCGCGCTCCGCGACGTCTACGAAGAGGGCTTCCAGCGCTACACGGCGGTGACGGCGTCCCTCGCGGGGACGCTCCACGAGCTCGCCCGCCAGGCCGAGCCCACCACCGCACCCACCGGAGAGGCGAGCCGATGAGCGACCAGACCGGGCGGCCGGACATGCCGTCCGAGGACGAGATCCGCCGCCTCGTGCGCAGCGTCGTCGACGCCGTCGCACCCGCGAGCGCACCGGCAGGAGCGCCGACCGCTGCCCCCGTGGCCGGCGCTCCTGCCGGTGCGACGCGCGCCGTCCCGGGGACGGCCGCCGAGCCCGCGGCGGTCTCGATCGCGATCGGCGGTGACCACGGCGGCTTCCCGATGAAGGAGGTCCTCCGCGCGTGGCTCGCCGAGAAGGGCTACGCCGTCACCGACTGCGGCACGCACAGCACGGACGCGGTGGACTACCCGGACATCGCGCTCGCCGTCGCGCGGCTCGTCGCCGACGGGACGTGCACGTACGGGATCGTCATCGACGGGGCCGGGATCGGCTCGTGCATGGCAGCAAACAAGGTTCCCGGAGTCCGGGCCGCGCTCTGCTACGACATCTCGACGGCGCGCAACAGCCGTGAGCACAACTACGCGAACGTCCTCACGCTGGGCGCTCGACTGATCGGGGAAGGACTTGCGATGGACATCGTGACCACGTGGCTCGCGACGCCGTGGGGGGCAGCCCGCCACGGGACGCGGGTCGAGAAGATCACCGCGATCGAGCGCACGTACGCTCGGCCGGCGCAGGAGGGCCGCGGATGACGATCGCAGGCATGGACCGCGACGCCCTCGTGGAGGCGATCACGCGGCAGATCCTCGCAGGCCTGGACCCGGCGAAGGCCGGGGCAGGGGAGCGGGATCGGGTGCGCGACGTGCACGCGCTCGTGCGCGGCGGGCTGCCCGGACAAGGTCCGCGACGTGGTGGCCGGCGGCGCGTCGCGCGTCGAGTACCACGGCGCCGGCGACGACGTCCCCACCGACCTCGCCGCCTACATCGACCACACGCTCCTCAAGCCGGACGCGACGGCGGAGCAGGTGGACAAGCTCTGCGCCGAGGCGAAGCAGTACCACTTCGCCGCCGTGTGCATCAACCCGACCTGGGTGAAGCGCGCATCCGAGAACCTCCGGGGGACCGGCGTCGCCGTCGCGTCCGTCATCGGGTTCCCGTTCGGGGCCGGCACCACCGCCGTCAAGGCGATGG
>CAWJQZ010000009.1:0-46797 GCA_963844945.1 uncultured Chloroflexia bacterium | reverse complement strand
CCCACGGGACCTGCGCGAGGCGTCGCTCGCCCTCGGCGTCCGGCGCTGGCGGACGGTCCTCTCGGTCGCGGTGCGGACGGGATGGCCCGGGATCCTCACGGGGATCATGCTCGCGGTCGCCCGCGCGGCCGGCGAGACGGCGCCGCTGATCATGACCGCGCTCGGGAGCCGGCTCGTCAACATCGGCGACTTCAGCCGCCCCATGGACGCGCTCCCGCTCTTCATCTACAACAACGCGCGCCAGCCCTTCCCCGCGCTCAACGACCAGGCCTGGGGTGCGGCCTTCCTCCTGCTCCTCGCCGTCCTGACGATCAACATCCTCGTGCGCGCCCGTTCGCTCATGAGGCCGAGCCGATGACCGAGGTCCCGATGGTCCGCTATCCGCCCTCGACGCAGCCACCGGCCGCCGACGGCCGCCTCGCGCACGTCCGCCGACGGCCGACCCCGAGGTCAAGATCGAGGTCCGCGACCTCGACGTCTACTACGGGTCCTTCCGCGCGGTGAAGGGCGTGAACGCGAAGATCAGGGCGCGGGCGGTCACCGCGATCATCGGTCCGTCCGGGTGCGGGAAGAGCACGTTCCTCCGCACCCTGAACCGGATGCACGAGCTGACCCCGAGGACGCGGGTCGAGGGGAGCGTCCTCCTCGACGGGGCGAACGTCTACGACCCGTCGGTCGATCCGGTACGACTCCGCCGGTACGTGGGGATGGTCTTCCAGCGGCCCAACCCGTTCCCCACGATGTCGATCTACGACAACGTCGTCGCCGGCGTGAAGCTCGTCGGCCGGGCCGGGAAGGCCGAGACCGATGCGCTCGTGGAGGCGTCGCTGCGGCGCGCCGCGCTCTGGGACGAGGTCAAGGACAAGCTGAAGCAGCCGGGGACCTCGCTCTCGGGCGGCCAGCAGCAGCGCCTGTGCATCGCGCGCGCCATCGCCGTCCAGCCCGAGGTGATCCTCATGGACGAGCCGGCCTCGGCGCTCGACCCGGTCGCGACGCTGCGGATCGAGGAGCTCATCGCCGAGCTCCGCCAGAACTACGCCATCGTGATCGTCACCCACAACATGCAGCAGGCGGGCCGCGTGAGCGACGAGACCGCCTTCTTCTCCATGGACGAGGACCGGGCCGGGTATCTCGTGGAGTTCGGCCCCACGCGGCAGATCTTCACGAATCCGCGGGAGCAGCTCACCGAGGACTACGTGTCCGGCCGGTTCGGCTGAGGGAGGCGAGATGAGCAGCGACATCCGACACGACGAGCCGCTCGAGGAGGCCGCGGCCGCGTCCGCGCTGACGGGCTCGCCGACCTTCGGCGGGGCACCGGGCTCCGGAGACGCACCGGCGTCGACCGGCATGCCGCCGATCCCGCACCACGTGGACCGCCCGTCGCTCGACCGCGAGATGCGCGACGTGAAGGACGCGATCATCCGCCTCGGGAGCTCCGTCCAGGACGCCCTGGTGCGGGCGATGGACGCCCTCGTCAGCCACGACGCGGAGGCCGCGCTCGCCGTGATCCGCGACGACCCGCGGATGAACGCGATGCGCGGGGAGGTGGAGGACCTCGTCATCCTCGCGATCGCCACCCAGGGACCGGTCGCGCGCGACCTTCGCTACCTCCTCATGCTCGACAACGTCGCGGGCGAGCTCGAGCGGATCGGCGACTACGCGGCGAACGTCGCGAAGCAGGCGCGCAAGCTCGCGCCCGAGCCGCCGCTGAAGGAGTACGTCCACCTGCCGGAGCTCGGCCAGCTCGCGGCGGACGGCGTGGGCCGGATCACGCGGGCGCTCATCGACCTGGACCCGGACGAGGCGCGCGCCGTCGCGGCCGCGGACGACGAGATCGACCGCCTGTACCACGCGATCATCGAGGAGACGAAGGCGCTCATGGCCGCCGATGGGGGCAACGTGGAACGCGGCCTGCGGATCGTCTTCGCGGCCCACTACCTCGAGCGTGCCGGGGACCGGATGACGAACATCGCGGAGGACGTCGTCTTCCTTGCCACGGGGCACATGGAGGACCTGAACGCGTAGGCTGTCCACAGTGGCGGCCGCGTGGCGGGCCGCCCGCCGGGAACGGAGGGCGCAGCGATGGGCGAAGACGCGGCGGGACGGGTCGAGCTCTACTTCCTTCGCCACGCGGACGCGGGCGACCCCTTCGCGTGGGACGGGCCCGACGAGGACCGGCCCCTGAGCCACAAGGGCGAGCGGCAGGCCGAGCGGGTCGCCCGCCTCCTCCACGGGATGGACGCGGGCCCGGACGCCGTCATCTCCTCGCCCAAGCTCCGCGCGTTCCAGACCGCCCGGATCGTCGCCTCCGAGATCGGGGCGGAGGTCGTCCTCAGCGACCGCCTCGGCGACGGGATCGGCCTCGACTCCCTGGGCGACCTCCTCGACGAGGCCGGCCTCCCCGCACGTCCGCTGCTCGTGGGCCACGACCCGGACTTCACCGAGACCGTCTCGACACTCGTCGGAGCGGAGATCCTTCGTCAAGAAGGCGCTCTCGTCCGCGTCGACGCGCAGCTGCCGCTCCGGCCGGGCGGCGGGGAGCTCCGCTGGCTGGTGCCGCCGGACGCCCTGAAGTCCCGGTAGGGCGCGCCGCGCGGCAGCGAGCGCGTCGCTGCCCTTGGATGTCGCGCTGCGCGCGGCGGGCAGCGCGCGGCGGACACGGCATGACGGCCGGCGCGGGCCCCGGTCTACCCGACCTCGACCTCCGCCACGATCCCGAAGTGGTCGGAGGGGTAGAGGGTCGGGTCGCCGACGGCCGGCCGGTCCACACCGACGCGCGCCGCGAGCGCGCGCGCGGCCCCGCGGAGCCAGATGTAGTCGAGGCACTCGGGATCGCCGTCCGTGTCCTTCGCCGGCGCGTCGAGGCCGGACGGCCACGTGACGGGCGGCTCCGTCCCGTTCGCCTCGGCGTGCGCGGAACGGAACCCGGCTGCGGCCATCCGCGCGTACGTGGGCTCGTGCGGCGCGGCGTTGAAGTCGCCCATCACGACCTGCGCGTCCGCCGGCGGCGACGCGTCGAGCCATGCGAGCAGCGCCGCCGCCTGCTCGTCGCGCAGCGCTGCCGCGGTGACCGCGTGGTGGAGGTGGGTGACGGCGACGACGAGCCGGGCGCCGCCCGGGAGCGCGACCACGACGCGGTGCGCCGACCGCCCGAGCCCGAGGTCCAGACGGTCGTATCCGTCGAAGGCGAGAGGCTCGCGGATCAGGAGGCTGTTGCCGTACTCGGGCCTGCCGGCCCACCCGCGGACCTCCGTGTAGCGCGCGGGCCCGCCGGCACCGATGACGCGGTCCTGCTGAAGCGGGTAGACGACCTCCTGCATCCCGAGGATGTCCGGCGCCACCGCGGCGGTGTCCGCCAGGAGCAGCGGGAGGCGCTCCTCCCATCGGTCGGCGAGGTTGAGGATGTTCAGCGTCGCGATCGCGCAGGCGATCCGTCATCGGTGATCCTCCTGGTGTGCACCCGGCGTGCCCGGCACCGCCGCCTTCCGGCCCCGCCGTGACCGCCGCGCGGCCCTCGTCGAGCGCGGCGTCCTCGACGCACCCCGCCGCGACGCCGAGCCGCGCGAGCGCCGCCAGCCGCCGCGGGCTCCGCACGGTCCACGCGGCGACGTCGAGCCCCGCGGCACGCGCCGCATCCATGGACGCCGCGGTGATCGACTGGTGTCCGACGGAGAGACCCGCGCACCCGAGATCGAGCGCGACACGGATCGAGTCGGCGTCGAGGCGCATCGCTCCGAGCCAGACCGGCCAGCCCGGCTCCAGCCGGCGGATCGTCTCGACCGCATCGATCTCGAAGGAGCAGACGACGGCGTTCGCGAGATCGGGCCCGCGCACGCTGCGCAGGATGGGCACCACGGCCGGGCCCACATCCTCCTTGATCTCGACGTCGACGAACGCACGCGGAGGGATCGCCTCCATGACCTCGCGGAAGGTCGGGACGCCCGCGGCGGCCAGCTCGCCGACCCCGAGTCGGTCCACGCGGCGCCAGCTGCCGAAGACGCGCCGAAGCGTGGCGTCGTGGGCGAGGATGGGGGTACCGTCGCGGGCGGCGCGGACATCGAACTCGACGCCGTCGCAGCCGGGGACCGCGAGCGCGACGAGCATCGCGTCGAGCGTGTTCTCCGGGTGGCGTCGATGGTCCCCGCGGTGCGCGAGCACCATGGTCCGGCCCGTCGGGGTCGCGGGCGACACGGACGACGTCATGCCCCGGCCGCGCCCAGCGGCTCCGCGTCGGCGGGCGCCGGCACGCCCGCCGCGGGGAACGCCAGGATGAACGTCGAGCCCACGCCCTCCTCGGACTCGACGCGCACGGTCCCGCCATGCGCCTCGGCGACGTGGCGGACGATCGCGAGCCCGAGGCCGGTCCCGCCGACGCCGCGCTGACGCGCGCGGTCCACCTTGTAGAACCTCTCGAAGATCCGGTCCCGGTCGGCACGCGGGATCCCCGCACCCTCGTCGGCGACCGAGACGGTCACCTCGCCCTCGGCGGACGCGACCCGGACGAACACGGTGTCGCCGGGCTCGCTGAACTTCACCGCGTTGTGGACCAGGTTGAGGATGGCCTGGCCGAGGCGGGTCTCGTCGCCGCGGACGTGCGGCACCCCGGCGGCGGCCTCGACCACGAGCGCGACGCCGCTCCGCTCGGCGAAGACCCGCAGGCGCTCCACCTGGGCCGCGGCCACCATCGCGAGGTCGACGTCGGCGAGGAGGAGCGGCTGGCCGCCCTCGATGGCCGCGAGGTCGAGCAGCTCGGAGACCATCTGGGCGAGCTGCGCCGCCTCGACCTGGATGAGCTCGACGCGCTCCCGTGCCCGGGGCGGGAGCTGGTCCGCGTCCCTCGCGAGCATCTCGAGGAGCAGGTTGACGTTCGTGACAGGGGTACGCAGCTCGTGGGAGAGGTTGTCGATGAACTCGGCGCGGATCCGCTGCAGTCGCCGGAGCTCGGTCACGTCCTCGATGACGACCCAGACGTCGCCGCCCTGCGCGCGCCGCGCCCGCACGGAGAGCTGGTGTCCGTCCGTGGTGCGCGGAGGCAGCTCCGCGGACGCCGAGCGGCGGGATCGTGCGGTGCCGATGAGATCCTCGATCCGGTGGTCGAGGAACGCCTCCATCGCGCTCCGCCCCACGAGCCACCCCGCGCGCCGGTCGAGCAGCCGGTGCGCCGCCTCGTTCGCGTAGAGGATGGTGCCGGCCTCGTCGATCGCGACGAGGCCCTCCGCGAGGGCATCGGCCGTGTCGCGCATCGTCGGGTCGAGGCGGCGCTCCGCCCGGCGCTCCGGCACGGCCGGGCCGCCGTCCGGGGCGCGTGGAGACGCGGATCCGGCGGCGACGGGCGCGACGCTCGGCGGCATCGGCTCGCCCGTCGCGCGGGCCGACCGCTCGACCTCGCGCATCTGCTCCCCCAAGCGGCGGGCACCGCGCGCGGACGCGACGGCGACGGCCGCCGCGACGACCGCCACGACGGCGACGACCGCGAGGACGAGCGCGACGAGCGCGAGCGGGTCCACCCGGCCGGTCGTGGCGGTGTCAGCGGGCCGCGACCGGCGAGGCGCCGATCGTCAGCCGCGCAGCAGCGCCTCGACCTCCAAGAGCGGCCGGACGGAGCGATCGCCGGTCTCGCGCACGGTCACCTCGGCGCCGCCGGCCGCGAGGCTCCGCGGGCTGATCGTGATGATGTACGGCATCCCGAGGAGCTCGGCGTCCGTGAACTTCACGCCGGGCGACTCGTCGCGGTCGTCGTAGAGGACCTCGCGGCCGGCGGCGAAGGCGAGCTCGTGGAGCGCGTCCGCGACCTCGGCGACCTTGGGGTCCCTCGCGGCGCCGATCGAGACGAGATGCGCCGCGTAGGGCGCGACCTCCTCCGGCCAGACGATGCCCTTGTCGTCGTGGTGCGCCTCGACGATGCACGCGAGCGCGCGGCCGACGCCGATCCCGTAGCTGCCCATGACGATCGGGTGCTCCTGGCCGTCCTCGCCGAGGTACGTGGCGCCCAGAGCCTGCGTGTACTTGGTCCCGAGCTTGAAGATGTTCCCGACCTCGATCCCGTTGCGGAGGATGACCGGCGACCCGCAGTCGGGGCAGCCGTCGCCCTCGCGGGCACTCGTGAGGTCCGCGACCATGTCGGGCGTGTAGTCGCGCGGGATGTTCACGTTGCGGAGGTGCCAGCCGTCGCGGTTGGCGCCCGCGACCAGGTTCGTCGAGCCGGCGACCAGCTCGTCCACGACGACGAAGGTCCCCTCGGCGCCGATCGGCGACGCGTACCCGGGGACCATCCCGGTCGCCTTGATCTCGTCGGGATGGGCGGGGCGGATCCCGGTCGTCTTCACGGCGTTGACGAGCTTGGTCTCGTTCACGTCCATGTCGCCGCGGACGATCGCGGTGACCAGGCGGCCCTCGTCCGTCATGAAGAACGTCGCCTTCGCCGTGCGGGCGGCATCGACGCCGAGGAATGCGGCGAGGTCGGCGATCGTGGCGGTCCCGGGCGTCTCCACCTCCTCGAGCGGGAGGAGCTCCTCGACCACGGGCTCGGCGACGCGCGTCTTCGCGACCTGGCGGTTCGCGGAGAAGCCGCAGGACTCGCAGAGGACCAGCACGTCCTCGCCGGCCGGGTTGAGGAACATGAACTCGTGGGCCTGCGACCCGCCCATCATCCCGACGTCCGACGCCACCGCCACGGTGGGGACGCCGAGCCGGTCGAAGATCCGCGAGTACGCCGCGTAGTGCCTGTCGTAGCTGACGTCGAGCCCGGCGGCATCCACGTCGCACGAGTAGCTGTCCTTCATGACGAACTCGCGCACGCGGATCAGGCCGCCACGCGAGCGCGGCTCGTCGCGGAACTTCGTCTGGAAGTGGTAGACCATCATCGGGAGCTGGCGGTACGACTTGACCACGTCGCGCAGGAGCGACGCGACGACCTCCTCGTGCGTCATCGCGAGCACCATGTCGCGCCCGCCGCGGTCCTTGAACCGCGCCATCTCCGACCCGATCGCGTACCAGCGCCCGGTCTCCTTCCAGAGGTCGGCCGGGTGGACGACCGGCATCTCCATCTCCTGGCAGCCGATCGCGTCCATCTCCTCGCGGATCACCTGCTCCACGCGCCTGCTGGCGCGGTAGCCGAGCGGCAGCAGCGAGTAGATGCCCGACCCGAGCTGGCGGACGTAGCCGGCGCGGACGAGGAGGCGGTGCGACGGCATCTCCGCGTCGGCGGGGTCGTCGCGGAGGGTCGTGAAGAAGAGGTGGCTCAGACGCATGCGCGAAGGATACCCGGCGTCACGGACCCGGCGCGGGCGTCGGGACGGTCAGGCGCAGCGCGACCGCCACGGCGCACGCACACGCGACGTTCACAGGCGTTGACGCGGCGACCGACCGCCGATGCGGGCACGGAGGCGGCTGCAGCAGCGTCACCCGCTGCGCGCCAGACCGTTAACGCCGATCACGCTGCGATAACATCCACCTCCGAGGGCGGACGGGGGATACCTCCCGGCGGCCGGATCGAGCCCTGGAGGTGGTCTCCCTGAACCTCGAGATGGTGACGCCCATCCTCGTCGTCATCGTGCTGCTGGCCATCGCGTTCGACTACGTCAACGGCTTCCACGACACCGCGAACGCGATCGCGACCTCGGTCGCCACGCGCGCTCTGCGCCCCTCCCACGCGATCCTCATGGCGACGGCCTTCAACTTCATCGGTGCGTTCGCCGGGACCGCCGTCGCGAAGACGATCGGGTCCGGACTCGTGGACGACCAGACCACGACCGAGGTCATCATCGTCGCGGCGCTCGTCGGGGCGATCACGTGGAACCTCATCACGTGGCGGCTCGGCCTTCCGTCCTCGAGCAGCCACGCGCTCATCGGCGGCCTGCTCGGCGCGACGATCATCGGTGCCGGCTGGAGTGCCCTGAAGATCGGCAACCTGACGTCCGGGATCATCGGGAAGGTCATCGTCCCGCTCGTGACGTCACCGATCCTCGGCTTCGTGATCGGCTTCTTCCTGATGGTGGCGATCCTCTGGATCTTCCTGCGCGGCCGGCGACGGCCGCTCCAGCGCCGGTTCCGCCGGCTGCAGGTCTTCTCCGCCGGCTACATGGCCTTCGCCCACGGCTCGAATGACGCCCAGAAGACGATGGGCATCATCACGCTCGCCCTCTTCTCCGCCGGCGTCATCCCCACGAACGACGTCCCGCCCTGGGTCATCGTCGTCGCGGCGACCGCGATCAGCGCCGGGACCGCGGTCGGCGGCTGGCGGATCATGAAGACGATGGGCCAGAAGGTGACCGACCTCGAGCCCGTGCAGGGGTTCGCGGCGGAGACCACCGGCGCGACGATCATCCTCGGGGCGGCCCACTTCGGGATGCCGGTCTCCACGACGCAGGTGATCTCGAGCGCGATCATGGGCGTCGGGACGAGCCAGGGCGCGAAGCACGTCCGGTGGGGCGTCGCCCGGGACATCCTCATCGCATGGATCCTCACGATCCCGGCGGCCGGCCTCATCGGCGCGGGCGTGTGGGTCGTGCTCAACGCGCTCGGCGTCCAGTGACAGCGGCGAGCGCCTGAAGCGCAGAACGACGACGACCGGTCCCCACGCAAGGAGACGACGATGGTGCGGATCATCCCGCGCGACGAGAAGTTCCAGGAGCTCTTCGTCGAGGACGCGCAGAACATGCTCACGGCCGCACGGAAGCTCGAGGAGATGGTCACCGTCTACGACCGCCTCGAGGAGCGCGTCGCCGAGATCCGCGTGCTCGAGCACCGCGGCGACGAGATCGACACCGAGGTGGAGGTCCGCCTCGACCGCGCGTTCATCACGCCCTTCGACCGCGAGGACATCCACGACCTCGTGAACCGGATCGACGACGTGGTGGACGGGATCCAGGAGGTCGCGGAGACCTTCATCATCTACGGCGTCACGGAGACCACCGACGACGCCAAGCGCCTGTCCGCGATCCTCTCCGCGCAGGCGAACCAGCTCAACGAGGCCGTCGGGAAGCTCGAGGGGCTCAAGGACCTGGAGGGGAACCTCAAGGAGATCCACGAGCTCGAGAACGAGGCGGACGGCCTCTCGCGGGCGGCGGTCGCGCGCCTGTTCCACAACGACCCGGAGCCGCTCAACGTGATCAAGTGGCGCGACATCTACATCGCGCTCGAGAACACGATCGACGCGGCCGAGGATGCCTGCGAGGTCATCGAGAAGATCGTCGCGAAGTCGTCCTGACGCGGCGCCCCCGGCGCACCCTCATCCGACGCCCGGCCACGCAGCCGGGCGTCCCTGCGTCGACGGCCAGGCGGACGGAGCCCTCACTGCGCGATCGCGAGCCAGAGCGGGAGGCAGAGCGCGGCGAGGAGCGCCGATGCCGGCAGGGTCACGACCCAGGCGAGGACGATCTCGCGGACCACCTCCCACCGGACATGGCGCCACCTGCCGCGCCCGACGCCGATGCCCACGATGGAGGACGCGACGACCTGCGAGGTGCTCACGGGGGCCCCGACGACGGACGAGGCGAGGATGAGGCCGGCGGACGACGACTGGCTCACGAGCCCGTCGAGCGGACGCACCGGGTAGATGCGCCGTCCGATCGTCCGGACGATCGTCCACCCCCCGAGCGCCGTGCCCAGCGTGAGGATCAGCGAGGAGGCGAGCACGGCGACGGGCGGGACCGACGCGATGTCCGGGATCATGCCGGCGGCGACGAGGATCGCCGCGATGATCCCGACCGTCTTCTGGGCATCGTTCGAGCCGTGGCTGAACGCGAGACCGGCCGACGTGACCCACTGCGCGCCGGCGACCGGTCCGTTCAGGCGGATCGTCCCGCGGCGGGTCGCGTGGAGCGCGACCCGTTCCACGACGTAGGCGAGGCCCGCCGCGAGGAACGGCGTGACGGCGAGGACCAGGAGGACCCCGAGGATGCCGCCGATGTGGCCGTGGGTCCACGGGCCCCAGTCGACGGCCGACATGCCCGCTTCGAGCACGGCGGCGCCCATGAGGCCGCCGACGAGCGCGTGGCTGGAGCTCGACGGGATCCCGCGGTTGCGGGTGAAGGTCGCCCAGATGACGGCGCCGGTGAGGGCGGCGCCCAGCACGGGGATCTCCTGGTCCGCCGGGAGGGTCACGATCTTCCCCACGGTGTCGGCGACGGCGGCGCCCACGACGAACGGCCCGATGAGGTTGAAGACGGCGGCGAGGATCACCGCGGGGACGGGGCGCGCGACGCGGGTGGCCACCAGGGTGGCGATGGCGTTCGCGGCGTCGTTGAACCCGTTGGTGAACGCGAAGGCGAGGGCGGCGACGATGGCGAGGACGACCTCGACGGTCATCGGCGCGCCCGTCCGGCGAGGGGGGCCACGAGCGTTCGCACCCGCCGATGGTATCCGCCGTGGCGCTCTCCGCGGGCGACGCGGCGACGCGCCTGCCCGACGCGGCGTCAGCCGGGCCGGCGCAGCACGTACCCGACGCCGCGGACCGTCTGGATGAGCGTCGGGTTCGCCGGGTCCACCTCGACCGCGGTCCGTGCCCAGTGGATGTGCACGTCCACCGTCCGCGTCTCGCCGGCATAGTCGTAGCCCCAGACGCGCTCGAGGAGCTGCTCCCGCGTGAAGACCTGTCCCGGGTGCCGCAGGAGGAACGCGACGAGCTCGAAGACCTTCGGCTTCACCGGGACCTCCAGGCCGTCGCGGAGGATCCGGTGCCCGGCGAGGTCCACCTGCACCGTCCCGAGGTCCACGAGCGGCGCGGGGCGCTCCGCGACGCTTCGCAGGTCCGACCGCCGGAAGACCGCACGGACCCGCGCGACGAGCTCCCGGAGGCTGAAGGGCTTCGTGACGTAGTCGTCGGCGCCGAGCTCGAGGCCCACGACCTTGTCCACCTCGCCGCCCTTGGCGGTGAGCATGATGATGGGGACGTCCGCCTCCGAGCGGATGATCCGGCAGACCTCGACGCCCGAGAGCTCGGGCAGCATGAGGTCCAGGAGGATCAGGTCGGGGCGGTCCGCGCGGAAGCGCTCGAGCGCCTCGCGCCCGTCTGCCGCGAGCGTGACACGGAACCCCTCCGCCTCGAGGGTCTCGCCCACGGTCTCGCGCACGGTCCGCTCGTCGTCGACGACGAGGATCGAGCGGCTCATCCACGTTCGATCGTCGGGTCCTCGGATGAACGGTCCGTTAACGGTCGACTTGTCGACGTTATGCAGGCGGGCGGCCCGCGCGGGCCCATCCGGGCGGACGGTCGCCCCAGGCGGATCAGGCATCCCGGCCACGAGGTCGCGGGCGCGGTCGAGGCGCGCGAGCGCCCGCGCGTACCCGAGCGCGACGAGCGTCTCGAAGAGCGGCGGCGTCGCCGTCCGGCCCGTCACGGCGACGCGGATCGCCATGAAGAGGTCGCCGGCCTTCCAGCCGCGCGCCTCGGCGAGGGCGCGGAGCGTGGCCTCCAGCCCCTGCGCGTCGAACGAGACCTCGCCGTTGGCCGCGATCGCGTCCCGCGCGGCGGCGAGGCCGTCCGCGGTCGTCGCGGCATCCCACCGCTTGGGGACGATGAGGGCCGGGTCGAGCGGCGGCTCCTCCACGAAGAGGAAGCCGGCGACCTCGCCGATCGCACCGAGGACCGGCAGGCGCTCCTGCACGAGCGGGACGATCGTCCGCACCTCGTCGAGCGTGGGGATCCGATCGATGTTCCCGAGGATCGCGTCGGCCTCCAGGAACGGCAGCAGTCGCTCCGCGAGGTCGTCGGGGTCCAGCCGGCGGATCCACTGGCCGTTGAGCCACTCCAGCCGGTCGCGGTCGAAGACGGCCCCGGCGCGGTTGACCGCGGCGAGGTCGAACCGGGCGACGATCTCGTCGAGCGGGAGGATCTCCTCCTCCGTCCCGGTGGACCACCCGAGGAAGGCGAGGTAGTTGACCAGCGCCTCGCGGATGAAGCCCTGCGCCACGTAGTCGTCCATCGCCGTCTGGCTCTTCCGCTTGCTCATCTTCGTCCGGTCGGGGTTGAGGATGAGCGGGAGGTGGGCGAAGGCCGGGACGGGGTGCCCGAGCGCGCGGAACAGCAGGATGTGCTTCGGCGTGTTCGACAGGTGGTCCTCGCCGCGGATCACGTGGGAGATGTCCATCGCGGCGTCGTCCACGACGACGGTGAAGTGGTAGAGGGGGGTCCCGTCCGCACGCACGATGACGAAGTCGCCGCCGAGCGCGGAGGTGTCGATCTCCACGTGGCCGCGGACGACATCGTCGAAGGCGACGACCCCGGGCGGGACGCGGAAACGGAGCGCGGCCGGCCGGCCCTCGGCCACGCGGGCGGCGCGGTCCGCGGCCGTGAGCGGCGCGCACGTCCCGGGATAGCGCGGGGGCTCCTTCGGCCGCCTCCTGGCGCTTGCGCTCGGCGTCGAGCTCCTCGGGCGTGCAGTAGCAGGGGTACGCCATGTCCGCGGCGAGGAGTCGCTCGGCGGCCTCCGCGTACAGCGGGAGGCGCGCCATCTGCCGGTACGGCCCGAAGGGGCCGCGCTCGTCGAGCCCGGCGACCGCCGGGCCCTCGTCCCAGGCGAGGCCCAGGCCGTGGAGGCCGTCGAGGATGTCGCGCTCGAACGCCTCCGTCGAGCGGGCGACGTCCGTGTCCTCCAGCCGGAGGATGAACGTCCCGCCGACGTGGCGGGCGTAGAGGTAGTTGAAGAGCGCGGTCCTCGCCGTCCCGATGTGGAGCGGGCCGGTGGGGCTGGGCGCGATGCGCACGCGGACGTCGGACATGTCCGTGATGGTACCGGGGCGGCGGGTGGGCCGCGGGTGGCACGGGTCCGGGCCGGGGCGCGGGGGCGGCGGCGGAGGTGCGACCGGGCGCCTTGACGCGGCCGGCGATCGGGGCCACCCTGACGGGCCACGCCCGCATCGGAGGTCCCCACGGTGCCCAGGATCACCCCCTGTCTCTGGTACGACGGCCGCGCTCGCGAGGCCGCCGAGTTCTACGCGTCGGTCTTCCCGGACTGCGAGGTCGTGGGCGGCTCCCTCGCGCCCGGCGACAACCCGAGCACGAAGGCCGGCGAGGAGCTCATGGTCACGTTCACGATCGCGGGCCAGACGTTCACCGCGCTCAACGGCGGGCCTCAGTTCCCGTTCACCGAGGCGATCTCGCTGGAGATCGACTGCGCCGACCAGGCCGAGGCCGACCGCTACTGGGATGCCCTCGTCGAGGGCGGCGGCGAGCACAGCCAGTGCGGCTGGCTCAAGGACCGGTTCGGCGTGTCGTGGCAGGTCATCCCGCGCGGGATCGGCGACTACCTCGGCGGGCCGGATCCCGAGGGCCGGGCGCGCGCGATGGGAGCGATGCTGCGGATGACACGGCTCGACGTGGAGGAGCTCCGTCGCGCCTACGAGGGTTCCGACGACTGAGGAGCCGCGCCGCCGCGCCGGCCGGTCCCCGGGTCCTCGGCGGCGCCGCCGGAGCGCGGTGACCGGACGGTCACGTGGCGTTGATGCGAGCGTGTCATCGTGTGCCCGGAGGTGGGACCGATGGCGGAGACCGCACGGCGGCGCATGACGATCGGGCTCGTCGCGCACGACAACAAGAAGCGCGACCTCATCGAGTGGGCCACGTTCAACGCGGGGATGCTGCTCCGGCACGACCTCGTGGCGACCGGCACCACCGGAACGCTGCTCGAGGAGGCCCTCGGCGTCGGCGTCCGCAAGCTCCAGAGCGGCCCGCTCGGCGGCGACCAGCAGATCGGCGCGCTCATCGCCGACGGCGTCATCGACCTGCTCGTCTTCTTCTGGGACCCGCTCGAGCCGCAGCCGCACGACCCGGACGTGAAGGCGCTCCTGCGCATCGCGATCGTGTGGAACATCCCGGTCGCATGTGACCGGGCGTCCGCCGACTTCATGATCTCGTCGCCGCTCATGGAGAGCGGGTACGAGCGCACGACGCCCGACTACGCCGCGCACGCAGGGCGCACGATCGACCTGCTCTCCTGACCCTGACGCTCGAGCGCCGGCGAGGCGCCCGACGCCCCGGTCGCGACGACGCCGACGCGAGCGCCCGTCAGCCTGCGCCGGCCGGGATCCCGAGCACCGCGCGCACCTCGCGGACGATCTCGAGGTCCTCGCGCGCGCCCACGACCACCGTGCGCACCGGCGCGCCCGCCGCCGTCACCTCGCCGTCCGGGACGACAGCCGCGTTCGCGACCGGGTCGATCGCGACGCCGAGGAACGCGAGGCCCGCGACGGCCCTCTCGCGGATCGCGGGCGCGTTCTCGCCCACGCCGCCGGTGAAGACGAGGACGTCGAGGCCGCCCAGCGCCGCGACCATCGCGGCGATCGACCCGCGGAGCCGGTGGAGGTAGACCGAGACGGCCAGGGCCGCCGCCTCGTCGCCGGCTGCCTCCGCGGCCAGCACCTCGCGCATGTCGGCCGATCCGGCGAGGCCGAGAAGGCCGGAGCGATGCTCCAGGGTGGAGGCGAGCTCGGCCGGCGGCATCCGCACGTGCTCCTCCAGCCAGAGCACGAGGCCCGGGTCGATCTCGCCGGAGCGCGTCGCCATGACGAGGCCGTCGAGCGGCGTGAAGCCCATCGTGGTGTCGACCGACCGGCCCTCGCGGATGGCGGCGAGCGATGCCCCGGCGCCGAGGTGGCAGGTGACGATCCGCAGGTCCTCCACCGGGCGGCCCGTCATGTCGGCGGCGCGTCGCGACGCGTACGCGTGCGACAGCCCATGGAACCCGTACTTGCGCAGCGCCCAGCGCGTCCGCCACTCGCGCGGGATCGCGTACGTGGTCGCCGCGGCCGGCATCCCCGCGTGGAACGCGGTGTCGAAGCACGCGACGGCGGGCACGTCCGGGAGGACGGCGCCCACGGCGGCGAGGGCCGCGAGGGACTTGGGCTGGTGCAGCGGCGCGAGGTCGGTGAGGGCACGGAGGTTGGCCTCGACCGCGTCGTCGATCCGCACCGGGCCGTCGTAGCGCGTGCCCCCGTGGACGATCCGGTGCCCGACGGCCGCGATCGGCCCGAACCCGGCGACCGCCTCGGCGATCGCGCCGGCGTCCGCAGCCCCGCGCGGGGCCGGGAGGTCGGCCTTCGCGACGACCACGTCCGCGCCATCGAGGACCCGGAGCTTCAGGCTGCTGGAGCCCGCGTTGACCACGAGGATGCGGGCAGCCTGTGTCATCGGGTCACGCCCCCCATCGCCAGTCGCGGATCTCCGGCGCGTCCTCGCCCTCCGCCCGCGTGTACGCGCGGCACTCGAGTCGTCGGTCCTCCATCCGCTGCCGCAGGTGCGCCGCCCGCGAGCGGATCCCGGGCACCCGGTCGATCACGTCGATCACGAGGTGGAACCGGTCGAGGTCGTTGAGCATGACCATGTCGAACGGCGTGGTGGTCGTCCCCTCCTCCTTGTAGCCGCGGACGTGGAGGTTCGCGTGGTTGGTCCGGCGGTACGTGAGGCGATGGATGAGCCACGGGTAGCCGTGGTACGCGAAGACGATCGGACGGTCCGTCGTGAACAGCGAGTCGAACTCGCGGTCCGGCAGGCCGTGCGGGTGCTCCGACTCCGGCTGCAGGCGCATGAGGTCGACCACGTTGACCACGCGGACGCGCAGGTCGGGGAGCTCGCGGCGGAGGATGTCGACCGCGGCGAGCGTCTCGAGCGTCGGGACGTCGCCGGCGCACGCCATGACGACGTCGGGCTCACCGCCCTGGTCGCTGCTCGCGAAGTCCCAGATCCCGATCCCCCGCGTGCAGTGGAGGATCGCCTGGTCGACCGTCAGCCAGTTCGGGGACGGCTGCTTGCCGGCCACGATGACGTTCACGTAGTTCCGGCTGCGCAGGCAGTGGTCCGCCACGGAGAGGAGGGTGTTCGCGTCCGGCGGGAGGTAGACGCGGATGTGCTCGGCCTTCTTGTTCACGACGTGGTCGATGAAGCCCGGGTCCTGGTGGCTGAAGCCGTTGTGGTCCTGCCGCCACACCAGCGAGGACAGGATGTAGTTCAGCGATGCGATGGGCCGGCGCCACGGGATGTCCGCGGTGACCTTGAGCCACTTCGCGTGCTGGTTGACCATCGAGTCGACGATGTGGATGAACGCCTCGTAGCAGTCGAAGACGCCGTGGCGGCCGGTGAGCAGGTAGCCCTCCAGCCAGCCCTGGCACTGGTGCTCGGAGAGCATCTCCATCACGCGGCCGTCGGGCGCGAGGCTCTCATCGAGCGGGATCGTCTCGGCGACCCAGGCCTTGTCGGTCACCTCGAGGATCGCGCCCAGGCGGTTGGACGCCGTCTCGTCCGGCCCGAACACGCGGAAGGTCTCGCGGTTCTGCCCCATGACGTCGCGGAGGAAGGTCCCGAGGACGCGGGTCGCCTCGGCGGACGTCGCGCCCGGGGAGGGGACGTCCACGGCGTACCCGCGGAAGTCGGGCAGCGCGAGGTCGCGCAGGAGCAGGCCGCCGTTCGCATGCGGGTTCGCGCTCATCCGTCGGTAGGCGCGAGGCGGGAGCTCCGCGAGCTCGGGCAGGAGGACGCCGTCCGCGTCGAAGAGCTCCTCGGGCCGGTAGCTGCGGAGCCAGGCCTCCAGGATCGCGCGGTGCTCGGCGTTGGTGCGGACCTCGCCCATGGGCACCTGGTGCGACCGCCAGGTCCCCTCCACGGGCTTGCCGTCGACCACCTTCGGGCCGGTCCAGCCCTTCGGCGTCCGCAGGACGATCATCGGCCACGCCGGGCGCTCGGTGACGCCGCCCTCGCGCGCCGCCCGCTGGATCGCGTGGATCTCCTCGACGACGGCGTCCATCGTCGCCGCGAGCTCCTGGTGGACCGCGGCGGGGTCGTCGCCCGTCACGAAGTACGGATGGTGGCCGTACCCCTCCATGAGCGCACGCAGCTCCGACTCCGGGATCCGTGCGAGGACCGTCGGGTTCGCGATCTTCCAGCCGTTGAGGTGGAGGATCGGGAGGACCGCGCCGTCCGTCACCGGATCGAGGAACTTGTTCGAGTGCCAGCTCGTCGCCAGCGGGCCGGTCTCGGCCTCGCCGTCACCGACCACCGTGCAGACGATCAGGTCCGGGTTGTCGAACGCAGCGCCGTACGCGTGGGACAGCGCGTAGCCCAGCTCGCCGCCCTCGTGGATGGACCCGGGAGTCTCCGGCGCGACGTGGCTGGGGATCCCGCCCGGGAAGCTGAACTGGCGGAAGAGCCGGCGCATCCCCTCGGCGTCGCGGGTGATCGTCGGGTAGACCTCGGTGTACGTCCCCTCGAGGTACGCATTGGCGACGATCGCCGGACCGCCGTGGCCCGGGCCGATGACGTAGATCGCGTCGAGGTCCCAGTTGCGGATCACCCGGTTCATGTGCGCGTAGATGAGGTTGAGCCCGGGCGTCGTGCCCCAGTGGCCGAGCAGGCGGGGCTTCACGTGCTCCGGCGCGAGCGGCTCGCGGAGCAGCGGGTTGTCGAGCAGGTAGATCTGGCCGACCGACAGGTAGTTCGCGGCACGCCAGTACGCGTCGATCAGCGCGAGCTCGACCGGGGAGAGCGGACCGTCGACCATCTCTGGCTCCTCTGGAGACATCACCTCTGGTCGTGAGTGTAGGCCGCGCCGTGTCGGCGCCCGTCACGCCGAAGCTCAGGGGCCCGCAGCCGGCCCGTGGCGGCGCCCGCGGCGGATCAGAGGCCGGAGAGCGCGCGGCCGAGTCGGGAGCGATACCGGGGGGCGACGAGCGGACGCCAGACGCGGTCGAGCCGCTCTCCGTGCCACGCCACCCGGGCGTCGAGGCGCGCGACGAGGCTCTCGAGCTGGGCTCGCTCGCGCGAGGACAGCGCCGGACTGGCAGCGATGAAGTCGCGGGCCAGGGTCGCGGCCACGTGGAGGTCGTGCTGGTCCCCGAGGTGGTCCTGCAGCGCGACGACCGGCTCGATGAGCAGCGCCGCGTCGTCGCCCAGCGCCTCCCGGACGAACTCCAGGGTGTAGCGGAGCCACTTGCCGGCGATCCGCAGCCGGTGGAGGGTCGCGAGGTCCGCCCCGGCGAGGTCGTCCTCGAACGCCCACATGTCGTCGAACGCCGACCATGCGGTCGCCGGCATCCGGCCCCGGACCGGCCGCGGCCGGACCCGCTCCACGTCGCCGAGGTCCTCCTCCGAGGCCCCGAGGAAGGCCTCGTGCTCGGCGATGAACGTGACGAACGCGGGCGACGCGAGGTGGTCGACCAGCACCGCGCGACGCGCCTCGCGCTCGGCGACCCACTCCGCCCGCAGCGGGAGGAGCCCGCGCGTGGCCCGGGCGCCGTGGCGCGCGGCGTATCGGTCGATGATGAGCAGGAGGACGTCGAGGTCGCGGACCGTGCCCAGCCGCTGGCCGGCCTCGCGCAGGTCGGCCCGATACCTGCTGGTCGCTTCCTTCTCGAAGCCGCCGCCGAACACGCGCCAGGCGGCGCGCATCCTGCGGGACGCGACGCGCATCGCGTGCACGTCCTCGGGGTCCTCGCCGGAGAGGACGCCGGGGACCCGGACGATCATCCTGGCGAAGTGCAGGCGGAGCACCTTCCGGCCCGCCTCCGGCCAGGGGTCGTCCCCGCGCACGTCGGACGAGCGGGTGGCCGCGAGATAGGCGCGCGCACGCTCGACCGGGCCGGCGAGGGCCTCCACCTCGGCCGGACCGGCAGGCGACGCGCCGGAGCCGTCGGGGCTCATCGGATGCGCACGGCCTGCGAGACTCCGCCGGCGACCGTCACGAGGCCCACCTGCCTACCGGGGAGCATGCGCATCGGCGGCCCCGGGGACGCGGTGGAAGAGCGCCGGGTCGGCCGTCCCGGGGACCACGCGGATGAGTCCGGCGGGCCGCAGCCCGAGCGTCGCGCGCCCGAGCGGGCCCTCGAGCGTGAGGGCGTCGAGCGCGCTGGACCGCGCCAGGATGGTGACGTGGGCGCCGGGCACGAGGCCGCGCGCCTCCAGGTACGAGAGGAGCTCCGGGGAGTCCTCCGCGCGCTCGGTGATGCGGAGGATCGTGGCCCGCTCCCCCGCCTCGATCGTGGCCAGCGTGACGCCCGCCGGGCGGCGCTTCGCGGCGGCGGCGTCGATCGGGTTGCCGTGCGGGCAGGTGTCCGGGTGCCCGAGCATCTCGTCGAGGCGCTGCTCGACCCGTGGCGAGATCGCCCCCTGGAGGCGCGCCGCCTCCTCGTCCGACTCGGCCCAGCCGAGCCCCACGACGCTCGTGAGGAGCCACTCGAGGAGCGCGTGCTTCCGGAAGATCCCGTCCGCCGCCGCGCAGCCGGCCGGCGTGAGCGCGAGGCTCCGATCGTCACCCTGGACGACGAGCCCGTCGGAGACGAGCCGGTGGATCATCTCGCCGGCGGCCTGCGCGGTGACGCCCTGGTGGCGCGCCACCTGTGCGGTCGTGACGGTCGCGTCGTCCTGCACCATGACGCGGAGCGCCATGAGGTACTCCTGCGCGGCGGCGGAGATGTCGGGTCCCGGACGGCGGCGGTTCACGGGGGTCATCGTACTCGACGGCCCCTGCCGCCCGGCCCGGCCAGCGCCGCGCGGATCGCGGCAGCGATGCGCCGAGCGCGGCCGGCGTCGCGGCCGCCGGCCGCGCTCGGCGCCGTGCCCATGCGGGTCGGCCCAGGCTCCGGCGCGGCGGGACGCCGGGACGGGTCCCGGCCCGGTGCCCGGCGCCCCGGCCCGGGAGCCGGCGCTCCCGGCTCCGGCGCGACCGGATCGGGTCGGTCCCCCGTCCACTCGGTGGCGCGTCCCAGGTAGCCGGGGCCGTGCTTGCGCGGATCGGCGTACTCGCGCGGGTTGACCGTCCAGTACGTCCCCGACGCCTGCCCGTACCAGGCCGCGCCGTGCCATGCCGGCGGCTCGGGCACCGCGTCGTCGTACGTGGTGGATCCGAGCGTCGCCTTCCGCCGCCACGCGGGATCGCGCGCCTCGTCGGAGGCCCCGGACGAGCGCCCTGCCCCGGCCGTCCCCTGCCCCGTCGCCCCCGGCCACCCGGCACGCGCGCGCGGCCCGGACCCCTGTCCCCGCCCCGCCCGTGCCCGCGCGCGCGCGGCCTCCCGCGCGGCCGTGTACCAGTCGCGCCCTGCCTCGGACTGCGGACCGCGCGACGGGGCGCCACCGCGGGATGCCGGGCCCCCGGGGCGCGTCGCGTTCCGGCTCGCGCGTGCGATCGACTCGTACGCCTGCTGGATGACGAGGAAGCGCTCGAGCTGTGCCGGGCCCGCGGCGTCCGGGTGGTGGCGCTTCGCCAGCCGGCGGTAGGCGGCCTTCACCTCGTCGAGCGGCGCGCCGGGCGGCACGCCGAGGACGCGGTAGGGGTCGAGGCGGACGGAGCGGTCCATCGGACAGAGTCTCTCGCAGGTGGGCGCGGGATGCCCGCGGGAGGTTCGCCCACCCGGGCGCCGCGGATGGGCGGACCGGTCGGGCGCCCTACCCGATGAGCTCGCCCATCGGCGCGAGCTCGAACGCGGGGATCGACTCCCCGGCGATCCGGCCGTGCACGTCCATCGTCGTGGGGCGTGCGTAGCGAGAGAGCATGCGGACGGCCTGCGCGTCGAGGACCCCGAGCTGGCGCAGCGCCTCCACGGTGGTCACGTGCGTGGCGCGCTCGCGGCCGTCGCCGTCCTCGATCTTCACGGCGAGCCCGGTGGGCGGCGCGTACTTCCCGCCCCGCTGGCCGCCGAGGATGCCGACGCCGCGGAGCGCCTCCGCGCCGCCCTTCGAGACGACGCGCTCGGGGACGGCCTTGACGAGCGAGGTGTCCAGCCGGTCCCGCGTGCCGCCCACCATCTCCGGGTGCGCGAGCATCGCGTCCCGGACGACGAGCAGCCACCGCGCGATCGACGACCGCGGGTCGCGGGGCATGATCGCCTCCGGGTCGGCGAGGAACGCGTACGCGCGGGCCACCTCCCGCAGCCGGAAGGCATACGTGAGGACCCCGCACTCGTCGACCGCCGTCACGAGGTCCTCCGGGTCCGTGAGGAACGCGGTCGCCACGGCCGACCGGACGGCCGCCTGGGCCGGATGCTCGTCGCGCCAGTAGTCCTCGAGGCTCCAGCCCTTCAGGCGTGCGAGGAGGACGGTGGAGGCATGCTGGCCGGAGCACTGGTGGCGGATGGCCCCGGGCCGCTCGCCGTCGCGGAGGAGTCGGGCGGCCGTGAGTGCGTCCAACGGAGCGCCCTCCACGCCGCAGGCGAGCAGGTTCTGGCTCACGCCCGCGCGGCGCATCGCGGACTGGATCGTCCGGACGTGGATGTCCTCGCCCGAGTGGCTCGCGGCCATCACGGCGATCTCGGCCTGCGAGAGGTCGAACGCGGCGATCCCGCCCGCCTCGAGGAGCGCCACGAGCCCGAACGGCTTCATCGTGGAGCGCAGGTTCACGACGATCTCCGGATCGCCGACGGCGTGCCGGATCTTCCCGTTCGCGTCGGTCTCCACGACGTGGCCGCGATGCCGGCTCTCGACGACCGAGCCGCGGTGCTGCTCCACGAGGATCGGCGGTGCCGGGCGGGAGAGGGTGGTCGGGGCGACGGCCGCGGCCGTCGTTCGTCGGCGGGTGGTGCGCGGGGTCCGGTCGGCGGTCATGCCGAGAGGATAGCGACGGGGAGGCTCCATCACGCGGCGCGTTTCGCGCCCGATAATGGCCGAGACCGTCGTCGCGGCGCGCTGCCGCCGCCGACCGCGGGCGGCGATGGCTGGGAGGCCAGGATGGCTCGGGCGATGCGCGTCGGGATCCTCACCTCGGGAGGCGACAGCCCGGGCCTCAACGCGGCGGTCCGGGGCTTCGGGAAGACGGCGATCGGCTACTACGGGATGAGCGTCGTGGGCTTCCGCGACGGCTTCCGCGGCCTGGCCGAGGACCGCCGGATGCGCCTCGACTCGTCGACCCTCGCGGGGATCCTGACCGTCGGCGGGACGATCCTGGGGACCAGCCGGGACAAGCCGCACCGGATGCCGATGGGCGACAAGGTCGTGGACATGACCGGGTCGATCGTCGCGACCTACCGGCGCGCCGGGCTCGATGCGCTCGTGTGCATCGGCGGCGGCGGGACGCAGAAGAACGCGCTCCGCCTCGCGAAGGCCGGCCTGAACATCGTCACCCTGCCGAAGACCATCGACAACGACGTGGCCGAGACCGACGCCACGATCGGGTTCGTGACGGCCCTGGAGATCGCGACGGAAGCGATCGACCGCCTGCACAGCACCGCCCACAGCCATCACCGCATCGTCGTGACGGAGGTGATGGGCCATCGCGCCGGGTGGCTCACGCTCGGCGCCGGGATCGCCGGGGGCGCCGACGTCATCCTCATCCCGGAGGTCCCCTACGAGCTGGACGCGGTCGTCGCCGCGATCAAGCGCCGCAAGCGGAAGGGGTCGAACTTCAGCATCGTCGCGGTCGCGGAGGGGGCGCGGGACGTCGAGAGCGCGCGCGAGTACGCGGATCTCATCGCGCGACGCGAGGCGACCGACGATGAGGCCGAGAAGCGTTCCCTCGACGCGACGATCGCGGCCCTCGACGCAGACCACACCGGGCATTCGCTGCGGCTCGCGCGGCGGCTCGAAGAGCTCACCGGCCTCGAGTCGCGACCGACCGTGCTGGGCTACGTCCAGCGCGGCGGGACGCCGTCCCCGGTCGACCGGCTCCTCGCGACGCGGCTGGGCAACACCGGGCGCGGACCTGGTGGCCGCCGGCATCTTCAACGTGATGGTCGCCTCGGACGGAGACGGTACCCGTCCGGTCCGCCTGTCGAAGGTCGCCGGGCGGCGCAAGACCGTCCCCCTGGACCACCCGTATCTCCAGGCGGCGCGCCGCGTCGGCACCTGCCTGGGGGATTGACGCCGGTCCGCCCGTCAGGGCGACGGGTGCGGTCGAGAGGGTGCGCCATGGGTCGTCGCTCCCCGCGTGGCCGGAGCTGCTCCGCCGCCGGTCGCTCGCGCCGGGGTCGTCCGACCCACGGTCGGAGGCGACGCTCTGGTTCGGCTGAGGGCGCGACGGCGCGGGCCCCGCGCAGCGGGTCGGCCGAGGTCCCATCATGCGTCCCATGCGAACGGCCCTTCGATGGCTCGCCATCGCCACCCTCGTCGGCCTCGCGGGGGTAGCCGTCGGCTACGCCCGCTACCTGACGACCGACGCGTACCGCAGCGGGAACCGCATCTTCTACCGCGAGGGCAGGCCGACCGGCGCCGGGAAGGCGTTCGGCCGTCTCTGGTCGACCCTCGCCGACCGCGGCTTCACGCCCGCGTACGTCGTCACGCTCGAGACGACCGGCCACCAGAGCGGACGGCCGTTCTCGATCCCCGTCGTCCTCGCGTTCGTCGCGGGCCGGACGTACGTGGTGTCCATGCTCGGCGAGCGGCCGCCGTGGGTGCGCAACGTCCGCGCCGCGGACGGCCGGGCGGTCATCCGGCACGGCGGCGACCGCGAGGTGCGGCTCGTGGAGGTGCCTGCCGACGAGCGGGCGCCCATCCTGCGCGAGTACCTGCGGCGGGCGTCGGGGGCCAGGCCCCACTTCCCGATCGGCCCGGACGCCGACCTCGACGCCTTCGCGCGGATCGCTCCCGACTACCCGGTGTTCCGGGTCGAGAGCATCGCCTGACGGTCCGCCCCCGGCCTCATGCCGGCGAGGGTGATGCGGCCGATCCAGGCGCGGCGACCCCGCGTGGGCACCCGTAGGACGCGACGACCGGACCGACCGCGGGCGGATGCTACGCCTCCGGAGCCGGAACGGAACATGCATCCTGCGTGGGCGCGCCCGCGGCCGTGCGCGACCGCGCGCGAGGGCCCATCCGCGCCCCTCCCCGTGCGATACGATGCGGCCGGTCCCACCCGCACACGCCCAGCGGCGAGGAGCGCAGCCATGCCCGAGTCCGACCTCACCGGCGCCACGTGGCGGCCCGACCCGGAGCGCTGGCCGCGCTTCCACGTCTCGCGGCATCCCGCGGTCCTGCACAAGCTGGCGATCCTCCGCGACGAGGACACCGAGCCGAAGAAGTTCCGCGAGGTCGTCCGGGAGCTGAGCTGGCTCCTCGGATACGAGGCGCTCGCGGACGTCGAGACGAAGCCGATCGCGATCCGCACGCCGATCGAGCCGATGGACGCCGACGAGCTCGCCGTCCGCATCGGCCTCGTGCCGATCCTCCGCGCGGGGCTCGGGATGGTCGACGCGATGCTCGAGCTCATGCCGACCGCCGAGGTCTGGCACCTGGGGCTCTTCCGCGACGAGCGGACGCTCCGCCCGGTCGAGTACTACAACAAGCTCCCGGATCGCGCGACCGTGGACCTCTCGCTGATCCTCGACCCGATGCTCGCGACGGGCGGGTCGGCGACCGCGGCGATCGAGGTCCTCAAGCGGTGGGGCGCCGGCCGGATCAAGCTCGTGAACCTCATCGCGGCGCCCGAGGGCGTGGACGCGGTCACGAAGGCGCACCCCGACGTGGAGATGCACTGCGCGGCGCTCGACCGGCAGCTCAACGAGCGCGGCTACATCATGCCGGGGCTCGGGGACGCGGGCGACCGCCAGTTCGGGACCGCCCACTAGCGCCGGGCGGGCGGGCTCGCGCGTCAGCCCTCCGGCGTCGTCTCCACCTCGGTGAGCGTGCGCATGATGAGGGCGTCGGCGACATCGCCGGCGCCGCCCACGTGGAGCATCGCCCGGCTGTTCCCGGCCAGGGCGCGGGCGACGCCGAGCTTGTCGGTGGCGAAGTCCCACGCGGCCGCCTCCGGGAAGGCGGCCAGGCGCTCCTGGAGCCTGGCGAGCCGGTAGGCCTCGGTCTCGGCCTCCACCTCCACGACGCGCCGTCGTGTCTCGGCCTCGATGACCCGGCGCTCCATCTCCTCGCGATCGCGCGCGAGCCGGGCGGCCACCTCCTGGCCGGCGAGCGCCTCGCGGTCCGCCTGGCGCCGCTTCTCGAGCGCGAACCGTTCCGCCTGCTCGAGCTGCTGGAGGCTGGCGAGCCGGCGTCCCTCGCGCGACGCGACGAACTCCGCCGGCGGTGCCACGTGCGTGATGAGGGCGCGTTCCACGGTGACGCCGTAGCCGGCGAGGGCCTCGCCGATGGCCGTCCCGAGGCCGGCCGACTCGCGCTCGGCGAGGTCGAGCACCCCGTCGATCTCCACGGTCCGCACGAGGCGGCGGACGGCTTCCTGCGACGTGCCCTGGAAGACCTGGTCGAAGTCGGACGGGGCGATCGCGTAGACGAACCTCTCCGGCTGGGCGATCCGGAAGGTCAGCAGCAGGTCCACGTCCACCCGGACGTCGTCGCTCGTGACGACGCCCGCGACCTCGGCGTCGAACGGGATCTCGCGGGTGGTCACCAGGTGGCTCACCCCGATCCCGGGCGGGAGCAGGTGCATGCCCGGGCCGAGCGTGCGCGAGAACCGTCCGCGCCGGACGAGCATCGCCTGCGACCCTTCCGGGATCGAGACGAAGAAGCTCGGGACGATGCCGACGACGATCGCGACGAGCCCGGCGAACGCGATGACGCCCATCGCGACCGGCTGGATCGGCAGCACGAGCGCGAGGACGACCGCGACGAGGCCCCCCAGGGTGATGGGGAGGTTCACGCGCATGAGGCGCTGTGGCTGGACGACGATCGGGAGCCGGCCCGTGGCATCCGGCTGCGCGAAGGCATCGCCGGCGCGGTCGAGCGGGACCCGCGCCTGCGTGAGCTGCGGCATCCCCACCGGCGCGACCGCCACGGGGTCCGTCCCGTCCTGCTCAGGCATCGGCGTTCATCTCCTCGAGACGCGTGGTGGGGGCGATGGACCCGGCGACCGCGGACGGGCCGGGGGAGGGCGCCGCCGTCGCGGTGCGTGCGGCGGCAGCGCGCGCGGCGGCGGCACGTCGGTACACGAGTGGGACGCGTCGGGTGCCGGCAGCGATGGCGACAGATGCGGGAGGCGGCGGGATCGGCTCCCAGGGCAGGACGCCCGCCGGCCTGGGCGGCTCGGCGAAACGCCCGTAGAGGTACCTGACCGAGCCGACCGCGACCGCGATGAGCGGCCCCGCGACGAGGAGCGGGATGATCCCGATCTGGCTCGCCACGACGATCCCGGGGATGAGGATCGCCGGATGGACCTGCAGCGCCTCGCTCGACAGCCGCCCGCCCACGACCATGCCGACGAGCCGCAGCACGACGACGTACGCGACGATGAACACCAGGGCGATCTCCGGCGGCTGCGTCGCGAGCAGCACCAGCGCGGGGAGCGCGCCCAGGAGCGAGCCGATCTGCGGGATGAGCTGGGCCGCCCCCGCGATGGCCGCGACCGCGTAATACGGCGCCGACGGGATCAGGCCGAGCCGTCCGGCGGCGAAGAGCGAGAGCCACACCCCGAAGCCGGTGCCGAGCGAGGCGAGGAGCTGGACCCGGAGGTACGCGCTGGCCACCGCATCCACGATGCGGCCGAGGGCGATGAGGTCGGGCCGCAGCCAGGGCGCGATCTGGCGGGACAGCGTCGCCCGGGCCGCCGGCGTGTCGCGGGTGACGGCGAGGATCCACGTGGGGATCACGAAGAGGCCGAGGAGGACGCTGAGGGCGTCGAACGCGTGGACGATCGAGTCCGCCACGAGCGCGGCGACCCCGTCGAGCGTCGCCGAGAGGTCCGCGCGGAGGATCGCGGCGACGCGGTCGAGCACTTCGGTCGCGAGCGCCTGCGAGCCTTCCGGCAGGGTGGCGAGCCACTCATGCACCTGCCGTCCGAAGTCGGCGAGCCGGTCGCCGTTCGGGAGGTTGAGGAAGAGCCGCACGAGCTGGCCCACGACGGGTGGCCCGACGACCGCGATGAAGGCGCCCGCGCCGACGAGGACGAGCGCGACGGACAGGAGGCCCGCGAGCGCACGCGGCATGAGGCGGTCCAGGCGGTCCACGAGCGGGAGGACGGCATACGCGAGGACACCGCCCGCGAGGAACGGGACGATGGCGGGCCACGTGACGCCGGCGAGTGCGGTCGCCGCGACGATCGTGGACACGACGACCACGATCCGCCCGATGCGGGCGGGCGTCACGGTCCTGAGGCGATCCCCGAGCGCGTGCCACTGGGCGGCGGCTCGCGCCTGCGCGTCCGCGGTCGACGACCGCTCTGCGTCCGTCCCGTCCGCCGTTCGCGTGATGTCGGTGTCGGGTCCCATGGCTCCTCTGCCGCGTGAACGGCCGGCGCGATGCTCGTCCCGGTCGCCCCTCGTCCACCCCGCCGAACTCGTGCATCCATTCTGGGCGGTAGAACGAGCATCCGCGCACGAGCACGATACGGCGACCATCCGCCAGCGTCGTCCTCCGAATCGCACGATGCCGGCGGACCGGTCGGGCGGCAGGGTCCGCTCGGTCGGTCGGCTGGTCGCCAGCGCCACCGGAGTCGATCCCGCCTGGCGGCGCCGCGACGGGCGCGCATCGGCCCCTCCGCCGATCACGACAGGGACTAGCATCGGCGCCATGGCCGACGTGCCGGTGACCTCCTATGAACGGCGCATCGTCACCGTGCTCTTCGCCGATCTCGTCGGCTTCACGCCGCTCGGTGAGCGCCTGGATCCCGAGGACGTGGCCGCGATCCAGGACCGCTACTTCGCGACGATCCGCGAGGCGGTCGGTCGCTACGGTGGAAGCCTGGAGAAGTTCATCGGCGACGCCGCGATGGCCGCGTTCGGGGTGCCGCGGACGAGGGATGACGACGCCGAACGCGCGGTCCGCACGGGACTCGCGCTCGCGAGCGCGGTCGGCCGGCTGGGGGCCGAGATAGGCCTCGACCCGGGCGAGCTGGCCATCCGCGTCGGCATCGCGACGGGCGAGGTCGTATACGCCGCGTCCGGACCGGACGCGGGGCGACTCACCGGCGACACCGTGAACACCGCGGCGCGCCTCCAGACGGCGGCGCCGCCCGGCGGGATCCTCGTGGACGAGGCGACCTCGCTCCGTGTCACGGACGGGATCGAGCTCGGGGCGCTCGAGGACCACGAGCTGAAGGGCAAGGCCGCCCTCGTGCGCGCGGCGCTCGCCGTGGCGCCGCGACCCGCGCGATCCCGCGAGCTCGCGATGGGCCGGCTGCGTGCTCCCACGCTCGGCCGCGACGCCGAGGTGGCACGCCTCCTGGGCGCATGGAGGCGCGTCCTCGCGTCAGGGGAGAGCGAGCGGTGGCTGGTCATCGCGCCACCCGGTGTCGGCAAGACCCGGGTCCTGGCGGAGGCCGTGAGCGGACTCGTGCGCCTCGGAACGCACGTGACGCAGGTCCGTGTCGGGCCGGACGACGGCGATCCTTTCCGGCCGGTGGTCGAGCTGGTCGCGGCAGCCATCTCAGGCCCGGCCGCGGGGCTCGACCGATCCGCGATCCACGCGGTCATCGGCCCGGCGGATCTTCGGGACCTCCTCCGCGATCGCCTCGGCGGCGCAGGCGTCGTGCCGGAACGGGCGGCGGTCGTCGCCCGGGCGCTCCGGGCGCTCGTCGAAGGGAGCGATGCGGCGGACCACCACGGCCAGGATCGGGCGGGTCTGTTCGACGCCTGGCTGGAGGGCCTGGATGCACTCGTCGGGCACGCGCCGACGGCGTGGGTCATCGAGGATCTCCACTGGGCGGGCGCCGACCTGCTCGCGTTCTTCGAGGCAGCGGCGGCGCGCGGCGGAGCACCGGGCACGCGTCTCGTCGTCGCGTCCGCTCGCCCGTCACTGCTCGATCGCGCGGCGGGCTGGGGTGCCATGGATCCGGTCGCCGGGCGCCACGTCCTCGACCTGCCGACGCTCGCGCCCCTCGATGCGAGCGCGCTCGTGGAGGCCCTCGTCGGCGGTGCGGTCGACGACGAGCTCGCCGCGCGGATCGCCGAGCGGTCGGACGGCAACCCGCTGTTCATCGAGGAGCTGCTCCGCACGTGGGTGAGCGTTGGGGTCCTCACCGAGGACGCGAGCGGCTCCTTCCGACTCGAGGTCGCCCCCGCGGATCTCCCGCTGCCGACCTCGGTGCAGGCTGTCTACGCCGCCCAGCTCGATGACCTCCCGCCACCGGCGAGGTCGGTCGCGCGTCTCGGATCGGTCGCCGGGCGGCGGATCCCGGTCCGCGCGCTCCCGGCCCTCGGCGCTGCGGACAGCGACCAGGGGATCGCGGGACTGCTCCGTCGCTCCCTCGTGAGCGATCCCCATGACGTCGACATCGCCGGCCCCGGCCTCGTCTACCGGCACGCCCTGCTCCGCGACGCCGGATACGCGAGCCTCGCGCGCGCGGAGCGCGCCCTCCTCCACGTGCGGATGGCGCGCTGGCTCGAGGCCGCGGCGGGCGAACGAGCCGCCCAGGCGGCCTGGGCGATCGCGGCCCAGTGGTCGCTCGCGCTCGACAGCGTGCCGGCGCTCCAGCGCATGGTGGCGGACGACCTCGACCGCGACGCCTGCCGCCGTCTGGCCGCCGCGTGGCACGAGCGAGCCGGTGACGCCTCGCTCCGCGGCGGTGCCATCGCCACCGCCATCGCCGCCTACGCCCGGGCCACGGCGCTGGAGCCGGACGCGCCGATCCTCGTGGCGGCTCGCCGGCTCGAGCGGCTCGGCGAGGCGAACAGGATCGGGGGCGAGCAGGAGGCCGCAGCCGACGCGTATGACGGCGCCCTCTCGCGCTACGTATCCGCGCTCACGTCGGCGCTCGGCGACGAACACGCGGCGTCGACCGCACGCACGGGGATCGCGACCGCGAGCGTCGGACTGTCGAACGTGCGCTACGCCCAGATCCGCTTCGCGGATGCGCTCGCGGCGGCGCGGTCGGGGCTCGAGCGGATCGGGCCGGCCGACGACGCGGAGACGGTCCGCCTCGAGATCGCGCGCGAGATGGCGGAGGTCGCTGTCTCGAACGACCTCGTACCGGTCGCGCTGGAGGCGGCCGACACGCTCGAGCGCGCCCGCCGGCTCGGCGATCCCCTGCTGAGGCTCGACGCGATGCGGAACGCCGTCTACCTGCGGGGCGAGGCCGGCATGGGCGGCGACGAGGAGTTGCACGAGCTGGCGGTCGAAGCGGAGCGACTCGGGGCGATGGACATCGCTGCGGGCGCCTACCTCAACGCGGGGGCGGCAGCAGCGGAATCGGACCCCGTCGGGGCGGTCGCACTGCTCGCGCGCGCCGCGGCGGCGGCGACGGCCCTCGGCCGACGGGAGACGCTCGGGTTCGTCGCGATGAGCCGGTGCGAGATCGGCCTCCTCAGCGGCGACTGGGATCCCGCGGTCGCGGCCGGGCTGGAGGGCATCGGCATCGCCGAGCAGCACGGCTACGACCGCGTCGGCATCCGGACGTGGAATGCGCTCACCCCGATCGTCCACGCTCGCGGCGACCGTGCCGTCCTCGCTCACTGCGCACAGTGGCTCAGGGCGCGCCAGGGCAGGTTCCCGCGATCGCCGTACGGCCTGGTGATCCACGCGGCCATCGACCTGCGCCTCGCCTCGGCGGGACTCGACGGGCCGTTCGTGCCGGACCTCGACGAGTTGCTGCCGGGGCTCGCGCTGCCGTACGACGACCCTTCGTGGCTGGCGGCGATCGAGAGCCTGGTCGGGTACTGGCTCGACGCGGGCGACGTCGGCGCGGCCCGTGCAGCATTCGATGTGGCCGAGATGGCACCGGCCCGGGCGAGTAGCACGACCAGGCTCTGGCGCGCGTCGTTCTGCCTGCTCGCGGCGAAGCTGGCGGCTGCGGAGGGCGATGCGGATGCCGGCGTCGTGCTCGCCCGGTCCGCGCTCGCGACGGCCCATGACCTTCCGGCACCGTGGTGGCACGCGAGGACGTTCCGTCTGCTCGAGCGCCTCGGCGCGGCGTCGGCGGAGGAGCTCGAGGCTGCGAGCGACCTCGAGCGTCGGCTCGGCGTCCCGTCCCCCGCGGTCCCCTGAGCTGCCCGGGGACGGCGGCGGCGGCCCCACCTGACCGCCGCGGACCGCGCGCGGCGCCCCACTTCGGTTCGGCATCGTCGCGCGCACGCGCGGCCCGCGTCCGATGCCTCAGAGGTCCTCGAGGGGGATCGCCCCGAGGCGGGCCTCGTCCAGCTCGAGGCTTGGGGCGAGAGGTGCGTGGTCGAAGTGGCGGCTGGTCCGGACGACCACCGCGATCGCCGCCATGAGGAGCGGCACCAGGCCGAGCGCGACCGGGAGCGTGACGGCGTCGGCGATGTGGCCGATGAGGGGCGGGCCGGCGACGAAGCCGACCCAGCCGACCGCGGAGACCGCGGCGATCGCCGAGCCGGCCGGGACACCCGACAGGTGGCCCGCGACGGTGAACGACGCCGGGACGACCAGCGCCACGCCGATGCCGAGCGTGGCGAAGCCGACGAGGGCGATCGCGGGGCTGCCGACGACGAGCGTCACCGTCATGCCGATCGCGGCGACGATCGCGAGGACCGGCAGCACGGAGCGTGCGGCGGCCCGCGCGAGCACGCGATCGCCGGAGAGCCGCTGCACGACCATGGCGGCAGCGAAGGCCGCGTAGCCGAGAGCGGCGAGCGCCGCGGGCGCGCCGAGGGAGTCGTGGAGGTAGACCGCGGACCAGTCCGCGGCGGCGCCCTCGCACAGCATCGATGCCAGGACCACCAGGCCGAGCATCAGGACGACCGGGTTCCGCCAGGCCGAGGCCGTCCCCCGCCCGGCGTCCACCTCGCGATGCGCGGGCGGGTCGGGCAGCAGCAGGCGCGTCGGGGGCTCGGCCACGAGCAGCCCGAGCACGCCGAGGACGACGAGCTGGGCCGCGAGCGGCACGCCGGCAGCCACGGCGACGGCCCCGATCCCGACCCCGATGAACGCGCCGACGCTCCAGATGCCGTGGAAGCTCGACATGATCGGGATGCCCATCCGGCGCTCGACGTAGACCGCCTGGGCGTTCATCGACACGTCGAGCGCGCCCTGGAAGGCGCCCCAGACCGCCAGCGCCAGGAACAGCTGGAGCGAGGACGCCGCGATCCCGACGGTCCACGCGACCGCGCAGCCGCCGAGCAGGCACACCTGCATCATCCGCCTGCTCCCCAGGCGGGACAGCAGCCAGCCCGTGCCGACGATCGCGACCACCGAGCCGATCGGGGCGCCGAAGAGCGCCAGGCCGAGCTCGCCGTCGGTCAGGCCGAGGCGCGCCTTGACGAGCGGGATCTGCGCCGTCCAGGACGCGAACAGCACGGCATGCGTCGCGAACATGATCGCGGTCGCTGCTCGGGCACGGACCGCGCGGGGGTCCGACGCCGTCGCGGGGGCATCCGCCGGGTCACCAGGCGAGGCCGCGCCGACGGCGGCGACGGGGGTGCTGTCCATGGGCGTGAGCATCACACGAATGGCAGCGGCCGACGGGCCCCATCGACGACGACCGCGTCCGTCCTACGCGGCCGCCTCGGCGCTCTCCACGGCGTCGCCGGGCTCGTCGGGCGCGGCCGACCCCGGCGCCGCCTTCCCCGGCAGGTTCGACGTGAACGCGAGCGAAGCGAGCGCCAGGAGGCCGGCGGCGAGCAGGCCCGCCTTGAGCGCCCCGAGCTGTGCCTGCTCGTAGTCCTCGACGATCGCCGCCGTGGTGGCCTCGTCGAGGCCCGCCTCGGTCGCGGCTGCCGCCACCTGGTCGGACGAGACGAAGTCACCGCCGCCCGCGACCGCCGTGGAGACCGTGACGGCGGCCTGGTCCGAGACGCGCGGGTCCCCCTCGACCGCCGAGAGGAAGCTGCTCGCGAGGCCGGCCAGCACGATCGCGCCGATGAGGGCGACGCCGAGCGATGAGCCGAGCTGCTGCCCCGTGTACTGGAGGCCGCCGGCCTCGCCGCGGCCCGACGCGTCCACCGATGACTGGACCACGAGGCCGAGCTGCGACGCGATGAGGCCCATGCCGATGCCGAGGATCCCCATCGCGACCGCGAACCCGAGCTCGCCCAGGTCGGGCTTGATCGTCGCGAGCAGGAGGAAGCTCGCGAGCGCCGTGATCGCCAGGCCGGCGCGGGTGATCGTCCGGACGGCGTAGCGGATCGAGAGGCGCGACCCGACGGCGGCCGTGACGAACATCGTGATGGAGACGGGCAGCATCTTGATCCCCGTCTGCAGGGCGTCCATGCCCAGGACGAGCTGCAGGTAGAGCGGGATCGTGAAGAAGACGCCCATGAGGATGAGGTTCTGCGAGAAGAGGCCGATGAGGCCGGCGCGCAGCGGCGGCACCTTGAGGAGGTCCAGGTGCACGAGCGGGTCGGCGCCGACCGCCTCGCGGTGGCGCTGCCAGGCGACGAAGCCCCAGAGGAGCGCCCCGCCCGCGGCGATCACGAAGAGCGTGGGTGACAGGCCGAACACCGTGAACGGGGCGTCCTTCGGCTGGACGAGCCCCCACGTGCTCGACTGGAGGACGCCGAGGACGACCACCCCCAGGCCCGAGGCGGCGAGGACCGAGCCCACGACGTCGAGGCGCGGCTTGGGGCCGCTCCGGATCGCGTCGCCGACGAGGCGGGTCATGGCGAGGATGCCGAGGACGATGATCACCTCGCCGACGAAGACGACGCGCCAGGTCAGCACGGTCGTCGCCCACCCGCCCACGATCGGGCCGACCGCGATCCCCGCGCCGGCCACGCCGCCGATGATCGCGTAGGCGACCTTGCGGTCCTTGCCCTCGAAGTTGCCGGCGATGAGGGCGGCCATCGCGGGCAGCACGAGGGCGGCGCCGATCCCCTCGAGGATCGACCACCCGAGCGCGAGGATCGCGACGGTGGGCGCCAGCGCGGTCAGAGCGGACCCGCACGCGTAGATGATCAGGCCGATGACGAAGGCGCGACGACGACCGATGATGTCGCCCACCTTGCCGCCCGTGAGCATGAACATCGCCATCACGAGGCAGTAGAGGGTGATCACGGCCTGGATCGTCGTGACCGTCGTGTCGAAGTCGACGACCAGCTGGCTGATCGAGACGTTCATCACCGACTGGTCGAGGACCATGATGAACTGGGCGCCCGCGAGCGCCACCAGAGCCCACTTGTTCCTCACCTGCGGACCCCCTTGTGTGCGGCGATGGCTGGACGGCTCGCGCCGGGCGCGCGGCTCAGGGTACAGGCCCGCTCGACCCGGGATCGCCCTCCCTGCCGACGCTACGGCGCCGTCCCGACCGCTCTCCTCAGAGATCCGGGAGCGCCTGCCCGGGCCCGAGTGCCGCAGCGAACAGGTCGCCCTTCTCCGCGATCCGGTCGAGGATGGTCCGGATGGTCCAGCCGTCCGGTCGCAGCGTCGGGTCGTCCAGCTCCTCCCACGCGATCGGCGCGGAGACGGGAAGCCCGGGCGCGGGCCGGGGCGAGTACGCGGCGACGAGCGTCCGGTTCCCCCAGTTCTGGGTGAAGTCGAGGCGCGCCCGCCCGTCGCGCCGGTCCTTCGACCACTCCCAGCTCACCAGGTCGGGGACGGCTGCGCCGACCGCCCGTGAGATCCGCTCGACCCAGTCGCGCGTCTCGACGAACGTGTACCCGGCACGGAGCGGCAGGAGGATCTGGATCCCCCGCTTGCCGGACACCTTCGGGGCCCCGACGACCCCGAGGTGGTCGAACGCCCGGCGGTAGAGGCGCGCGATCGCGAGGGTCTCGTCCCACGTCGTCGCGGTGCCGGGATCGATGTCCACGAGAGCCCACCGCGGCTCCCCCGGGCGGTGCGTCACCGATGTCCACGGGTGCAGTTCCACGGCGGCGAGGTTCCCCAGCCATGCCAGCGTGGCGACCTGGTCCGCGATGACGTACGTGTGCGGCTTGCGGTCCGGCGGCTCGGGCTCGCGCCATCGGGTGACCCAGGGCGGCGCACCGCTGCCCACCTCGCGCTGCCAGAACGCGTCGGCGTCGATCCCCGACGGGAAGCGGACGACGTTGAGCGCGCGGTCCGCGAGGTGCGGGAGCATGACGGGCGCCACGGAGGTGAGGTACCCGATGAGGTCGCGCTTGGTGACCGGGGCCGCGGCGGCCTCCCCCGACCGCGACGCGACGGGGCGTCGTCCGCGGGCGCCGGACCGGGGGCGCGGACCCTCGTCCGGCCGGGCGGGCGCGATGACCCGGTCGAGGTTCGTCAGCGCGACCGATCGCCCGCCGATCGACCATGTCCCGCCCTTCGCCGGAAGGGCCGCGAGCGCGGCGAGCTCATCGGGCGTGGCGCCGACGGGCGGCGGATCGTCGCGCACGGCCTCGCCCGCGACCGCAGCGCCCGGGGGATCCCGCCTCACCGGCTCGACCTGCGTCCGGGCCGGCCGTCGGCGTGCGGCGTTCGTCGCGGCGTGGACGGCCTCGGGCCCCACCGCGACCTGCCGCTCGACGGTCGCCGCGTCCACGTCCGGCGCGACCGAATCGAATGACGCCTGGCGCACCAGGCCGTCGCGGGTCCACCCGCCGACCGTCGCGCGGATCACGGTCGTCGGTGATGCCCAGGTGACGCCCGCCGTGCGCTCGAGGTCGCCGGGGGCGGCGTCGAACGGGTGCCCGGGCCGTGCGCGCGCGTCGAGGTCGGCCTTCATGCGCGCCCGCGTCGCGGCGTCCATCCCGCTGCCCACCCGTCCCGCATAGCGGAGACGGCCGTGATCCTGCACGCCGACGACGAGCGCACCGAGGTCCCGGTGGCTCCCGCGACCCGCCACGTATCCGGCGACGACGAGCTCCTGGGTGGGCCGGGACTTGAGCTTGAGCCACGCCCCCGACCGCCGGCCAGGCTGGTACCGACTCCCCAGCTTCTTCGCCACCATGCCTTCGAGCCCCTGCGCGGCCGCCGCGGCGAAGAACGCGACACCGTCGCGCGCGATGTGCGTCGTGAACCGGACCCGGGGGTCGTCGCGGAGGACGAGGCGCAGGACCTCCTTGCGATCCTCGAGCCCGACGTCGAGGTACGAGCGCCCGGCGCACCAGGGAAGGTCGAAGGCGGCGAAGACGAGCGAGCGCTCCGCACCGGCGTCACCCCCGCGCAGGAGGTTGAAGTCCGGCCGGCCCCGGGCGTCGAGGGCGACGACCTCGCCGTCGACGATCGCCTCGGGCGCCGCGAGCCACGTCGGGTCGCCGGCGAGCTCCGGGAACCAGTCGCCCGCATCGTGGCCGTTGCGCGACCGGAGCGCGACGCGCCCCCCTGTGACCACCGCCTCGACGCGATACCCGTCCCACTTCGGCTCGAAGACCCAGCCGGGATCGTCGAACGCCCGGATCCCGGGCGCCGCGAGCATCGGCTCGACGAACCCCGGCTGCGGCGCGAGGCGCGACCCCGGCGGGTCGAGCGTGGCGAGCGGCGACGGCGGCTCGTTCCCCGTCCGGGGAGCGACGCCGGCGGCGACCTCCTCGTTCGTGAGCCCCGACTTCACCGACGCCGGGTGGTCCTCCGGATCCCATCCGTCGATCGCGTCCGGCCCATGCTTCGCGATGAGCAGCCAGTCGGCATCGGACCGAGGCGACCCGCTGCCCGAGCCGCGGCCACCGGTGTGGACGAGCGTCCACCGGCCCGCGAGCTTCTCGCCCCACAGCCGGAACTTGACCTCGCCCGCCTCGAGGGCCGCCGAGGGGTCCCACGACTCCTCCGCCTGGAACGTGCCCCAGTCCCAGCAGATCGAGTCGCCCGCCCCGTACTCGCCCTTCGGGATCCGGCCCTCGAAGTCGAGATACTCGATGGGGTGGTCCTCCGTGCGGACGGCGAGCCGCTTCGCGCCGGGGTCGCGCGTGGGGCCGTTGGGGACCGCCCACGAGACGAGGACTCCGTCGATCTCGAGCCGGAGGTCGTAGTGGCGGCGCGTCGCGCGATGGAGGTGCACGACGAAGCGCCCACGGCCACCGGCAGGCGTGCCCGGCCGCGGTCCGGGTGCGGGCTCCGGCGTGCGGTCGAAGTCGCGCTTCGCGCGATACGTCTCGAGCGGCACGGCGGGCTCCCCTCCTACAGCGGAAGCCGCTCGATGACGGCGAAGACCGGCGGCAGCGCGCGCGGTGCAGGGACGAGGGGCACGCGGAACCACGCGTCGCCGGCGCGGCCGCGGCGCAGACGCGCGTCGAGGCGCCGGGCCGAGAGGGCGGTGAACCCGAGAGGCGCGAGCACCGATGCGACGCGGGTCCCCTCCCCGACGAACCCTCGGGCGCCCATGCACCAGGCGGCCGGCGCGAGGACATCGCCGAGCGCCTCCCGGCGCTCGCGGAACGCACGTGCCGAGAGGTCGCGGCCCTCGCGGAAGAGCAGGTCCGAGACGACGACCGCCGCGGTGCCGGCGAACCCCGGAGCGCGCGCGCCGGCGGCATCCGCCGGGATCGTCACCGGGCCGCCGGCGCCGGACGGGCCCGCGGCGAGCCGCGCTTCGAGGAGTGCCGCGCTCGGCCGTCCGTCGGGGTCGAGCACCATGAGCGTCGCGTCGAGGACCACGCCGTCCTCGCGCACGAGCAGGGGCAGCGCCGCGAGCTCCGGGAAGCGCGGCGCCGGATCGTCGAGGGCCGCGGCGCGCACCCGCACGCGGCCGCCCTCCACCGAGACGAGAGCCCGGACCCCGGGCCACCACGGCTCGAAGAGGTAGCCCGGGTCGTCGAACGGCGCCTCACCCTCCGTCGGGAGCATCGGACGCACGCGGTCGAGCAGCCCGCCGGGGCCCGGCTCGAGGCCGAGCGCGAGCTGCCCCACGCCACCCGCACCGTCCGGCGATGAGCGCTCGCCGGTCACGCGCTTCGGCGGCGCCGGACCTTCGCCGCGGCCTCGCGCTCGGCGAGCTCGCGGGCGGTCGGTGCCTTCTTCTCCGCCGCCTGCCGGGACCGCGTCGTGCGTGCGGCCGGCGCGGGCGCCGCGGCGGGTCCCGCCTCCGCCGCACCGGCCCGCGCGGTCCGGGCCGAGCCCTTCGCCGCCTTGACGCTCGTCGCGGCCGGGGCCTTCACCGTGGCCGGCCCGGCAGCCGTCGCGGCCTTGACGCTCGCCTCGAGCATCGCCATCAGGTCGGCGAGCTGGCCGCCGCCGACGGCCGGCTCGGCCGCCTCGACGATCTCGCGACCCTCCACCTTCGCCGCGATGAGGTCCTCGAGCGCGGTCCGGTACTCGTCGCGGAAGGCGGACGGGTCGAACGCCCCCGTCATCGGCACGATGAGCTGCTCGGCCATCGAGAGCTCCGCCGCCTTCACCTCGACGTTCTCGTCGGGGAGGTCGAGCTCGCCCCAGGAGCGGATCTCGTCGGGCCAGTGGAGGGTCTCGAGCACGAGGACGGGGCCCTGCGGGCCGAGCGCCGCGAGCGCCTCGCGCTCCTTCAGCACGACCTTGCAGATCGCGACCAGGTCCCGCCGCGCGAGCACCTCGCGGAAGAGCGCGTAGGCACGCCGGCCGACCGGCTCGGGCTCCACGTAGTACGCCTGCTTCACGTACCGGGGCGGCTCGTCCGCCGCGGGGGTCGCCGGGACGAACCGCTCGACCTCGATCGCCCGCACGGTGGGGAGCGGGATCGTCTCGAGGTCCGCGTCGGTGATGACGACGTATCGGTCCTTCGCGTACTCATACCCGCGGACCGTGTCGCTCCGGGAGATCGGCACGTCCTCCTGCGCGCAGTACGTGCGCATGGAGATCCGGCTCAGGTCCGGCTCGTGGAGCATGTTGAAGCCGATCGAGCGCGACTCGGTCGCGAGGTACAGCTTGATGGGGATCGTCACGAGACCCCACTGGATGGCGCCTCGCCACATCGAACGGGCCATTGGGACGCTGCCTCGTTCGCCGGTCACCCCGGGCCCGCATCGCCGATGGCGCGCCCGTTCGGCCGGGGGCGACAGAGTAGAACCGAGCCGGGTTCCCCGCAACAGGGGCCGCGCCGCGTCCCTCAGCGGGGGTGATGGCGCCGGTCCGTCTCGCCGCGGTCCAGCGCGAGCGACAGGACCGCGGCGCAGACGAAGCCGACGATGACGGCGAGCGCCACGACGGCGAGCGGGAGGGCCGCTGGCGGAGCGACCACGAGGATCCACGAGGGCAGGAGCACGGTGCTCCTCCTTCCGGTCTTCACGGGACCCCGACACCCGACGGGCCACCCGCGCGCCGCCTCCGGCCCATCAGGCACCACGCGATGCCGATCGCGATCGCGCAGGCCGCCACGACGAGGCCGAGCAGCACCTCCCACGGGATCAGCGACTGCCGGATCTCGTGGCGGCCCGCCGTCACGGGGATCAGCTGTCCGCCGAGCGCGCGCAGGGCGGTCACCGGCGCGCCGTCCACCTCGGTCCGCCACGCGGGCCACCAGGCCCGGTCGATCCAGACCCAGCCGTCCGCGGGCGCGTCCACCGAGAACGCGCCGTCCCCGGCGGTCCAGCTCGCCACGGTCGCGGGCCGGAGGTCCTCGATGCGCGTCGCGGGGTCGATCGTCGCCTCCTGCGGGCGCACGAGCGACCCCGGCGCCGCGTCCGGCGCCACGGCGCCCGCGGGGAGCCAGTAGGGGGGCCGTGCCGCGTCGGTCCGGCAGACCGTCACGTGGAGCGTGGCGAGCGACCCGATCGGCTCCCCCGGGCACGCGCGGTCGCCGAACGCCGCCACCACGTCGATCCCCACGAGCCGCCGGAGCGCATCACCGTTCGCCGGGTCCCGCACGTCGTCGAGGAGGGTCTCCGTCGCCTGGAGGTCGAGCGAGCTGAACATCCGCAGGTCCGGGACGCCGGCGGCGGCGAGCTGGTCGGGCATCCCCTCGTACCAGCCGGGCTCGTCGAGGGTGAGCAGCCGGTGCGGCCCCGCGGCCACGAGCATGCGAACGAACTGGGTGTCCGTGCGGTCGATGTCCTGGGCGGGATGGACCTCGTTCGCGAGCGGCGAGACGAGCGCGAGCGGGATGAACGTGGTCGCGACCAGGGCCCACGCGGCTGCGACGCGGCGGCCGCCCGTCGGGCGACGGCGCGCGGCCCATGCGATGACGGCGAGGGCGACGAGGCCGAGCCCGACCTCGAGGACGAGCGGATACGGCGCCGTGAGCGCCCGTTGCGCGTAGCCGAGGCGCTCCAGGGCGGTGTCCGGCCCCAGGTTCACCGAGAAGGCGCCGAGGATCGCGGTGAACGTGGCGGGAGCGGCGAGGGCGAGGGCCGCAGCCACGACATACAGGCCGAGGAGCGCGGCGACGAGGGCGAACGCGAGCCCGACACCCCGCGAGGTGCGCCCGAGCCGTCCCACGCCGACGCCCGCGAGGACGGCGACGATCACCGAGACCAGGAGGTACGCGCGGACCGGCGACCGGAGCCCATTGAGGATGGGGATCGACTCCCAGACCACGGGCCGGAGGGCGGCGATGACGGGGATCGCGACGAGGACCGCCGCCACCACCAGGAACGGCCGCGCGCGGCGCGTGACCGCCCCGAGGGCGAAGAGCGCCACGACCGTGAGGCTCACGTAGACGTCCGCCTCGAGGAGGGGGAAGATCCCGTCCGGGTACCACGCGGTGTGGTACGCCCACGCCCGCGTCCCGAGCGTGGTGAACGCCGCGCCGAAGCCCAGGAGCAGCGGGTCGAAGATCGTCGCGGCGCTGGCGAAGAGGTCGTCGGCGGTGACGCCCGCGCTCCGCACCGACAGCGTCGTGAGCAGCAGCGTCGGCAGCAGCTGGATCGACCCGACCGCGCCCCCGAGGAGCCCGAAGGCGAGCGCGTTCCCGACGCCGCGCGGGCCGCGCGTCTGCGCGACGAGGAAGACCGCGGCGGCGAGCCCGGTGAGGAGCCAGACGTTCGGGTGGCCTGCGAGCGCCTGCACGCCCCAGAGGATCCCGCCGGCGACCAGCCCGCAGCGGGTGGGCCCGGGCCGCCGGACGAGCGGGAGCAGGACCCACGGGACCCACCCGTACGCCTCGACGACGTTCGTCCACTCGAGCTTCGCGACGATCGCACCGCCGAGCGCCGCGACGATCGCCGCGAGGACGGCGCCGGTCCGCGAGCCGCTGGTGCGCAGGACGAGGAGCCCGGTCCCCGTGCCGGCGAGCGCGAGGTGCAGGACGCGCACCACGTCGAGCGCCGTGAGCGGCGGGAGGCGGTAGAGGAGCCAGTTCGGCGGGTAGAAGGCGCCGACCTGCCCCTCCGCGTACAGCGGGAAGCCGAGCCCGAGCGTGTCGTCCCAGAGCGGCAGCCGGCCGGCGTCGAGCGCCCGGTGGAAGAAGACCGCGAGGGGCCAGTCGATCTTCGGGATGTCGAGCTGCCAGAGCCACTCCGTGCCGTCGAACGAGACGCGCGCGGCGACGACCGCGCATGCGAGCGAGACGAGCGCGAGGATCGCGGCCATCCGGCGGGCGGACGGCGGGCGATACCCGGCGAGGACGTCGGAGAGGACGGCGACCGGGCCGGTCCGCGGAGCACGCCCCACGCCTCCGCCCTCCCCCGCAGCCGTCATCGCGCCCCTCCGCTCGTGGCGCCATGGTGGACGAGGGCAGCTGGTCGGCGCAAGGCGGACGGCGGCCGGCCCGTGCCGCCGCCGGCGTCCGTCGGACCGGTCAGGGCGTGACGATCGCGAAGTCCGGGTCCGGCGCGTCGAGCACGGCAGCCAGGCGTCGGAGGACCGTCGGGTCGCCCTCGAGCGCCATCCCGTCGGTCCGGCCGGCGAGGAGCCCCGGAAGCGCCGCTCGCGTCGTCCGGATCGTCACGTCGACCCCGTCGACCGGGGCCTCCCGGTGGACGAGGACCCCGTTGCGCAGGTCCAGCCGGTGGCTCGCGCCGACGTCCTCGAGGACGATCCCGATGGACAGGCGCTCGTCCCACGCCCGCGGGCCGTCCACGCGGATCGCGATCGCGTCGAAGAGCATCGACGGCGACAGCGCGCCGAGGATGTCCGCCGAGCCGGTCGCGGCGGGCGTGCCGAAGGCGCCGCCACGCAGCTCGGTGGCGCCCGCGAGGAACGCGCTGCGCCACGTGCCGTTCTCCGTCCCGAACCCGAGCTGCTCCAGCGCGTCCGCCTGGAGGGCCCTGGCGGCCTCGTTGGCGGGGTCGGCGAAGATCACGTGGTTCACGACCTCCGCGACCCAGCGGAAGTCGCCCGCGTCGAACGCTGCGCGCGCCCCTGCGAGGACGGCGTCCGCCCCGCCCATCGCGGCCACGTAGCGCGTCGCCGCCTCCGTGGGGACGTGCTGCCAGAGATGCGCCGGGTTCCCGTCGTACCAGCCCATGTAGCGCTGGTAGATCGCCTTCACGTTGTGGCTCACGGAGCCGTAGTAGCCACGCGCGTGCCAGGCGCGCTCCAGCGCCGGTGGCAGGACGATCGCCTCGGCGATCTCGGCGCCCACCATCCCCTGGTTGAGCATCCGGAGGGTCTGGTCGTGGAGGTACGCGTACAGGTCCCGCTGGAGCTCGAGGTAGGCCCGGGCGCGCTCCCGCCCCCAGGTGGGCCAGTGGTGCGAGGCGAAGACGACCTCCGCGCGGTCCATGAAGAGGTCCACCGCCTCCGTCACGTACCGCGCCCAGACGTTCGCGTCGCGGACGACGGCACCGCGGAGCGTGAGGATGTTGTGGAGCGTGTGGGTCGTGTTCTCCGCCATGCAGAGGGCGGCGTGGTCCGGGAAGAGGAGGTTCATCTCCGCCGGCGCCTCGGTCCCCGGCGTCATCTGGAACTCCATCCGGATCCCGTCGACGGTCCGCTGGTCGCCCGTGGCGGTGATGGAGTCCGTGGGATCGATGAGGGTGACCGTCCCGGTCGACGTCGTCTGGCCGAGGCCCGCGCCCACCTGCCCCTCCGGCCCGCGCGCGAGGGCCGCGCCGTACATGTACCCGGCCCGGCGGCTCATCGCCGCCCCCGCGTAGACGTTCTCGGCGACGGCGTGCTCGAGGAACCCGGCGGGTGCGATGACGACGCACCGGCCCGCGTCCACGTCCTCCTGCGTCGTCACGCCCTTCACGCCGCCGAAGTGGTCGACGTGGCTGTGCGTGTACACGACGCCCACGACCGGCCGGTCGCCGCGATGCCGGCGGTAGAGGGCGAGCGCCGCGGCGGCCGTCTCGATGCTGATGAGCGGGTCGATGACGAGCACACCGGTCTCGCCCTCGACGAAGGTCACGTTCGAGAGGTCGAGCCCGCGGGCCTGGTAGATGCCGGGGACGACCTCGAAGAGCCCGTGGATGGCCGCGAGCCGCGACTGGCGCCAGAGGCTGGGGTTGACCGTCTCCGGGGCGTCGCCCTCGAGGAACCCGTACGAATCGTTGTCCCAGACCACGCGGCCGTCGGCGGCCCGGACGACGCAGGGCTCGAGGCGGCCGAGGAGTCCGCGGGTGGCGTCCGCGAAGTCCTGGACGTCGTCGAACGGGAGCGCGGACGCGAGCGCGGCGTTCGCGCTGGCGACCGAGACGAGGCAGGCATGCGTGTGGTCCCCTCGCGGCAGCGGGCGCGGAACGCGGCGGTCAACGCGTCACGTGAGGACCCGATGGTACGCCGCGGCGCCCGGCGGCTCGCCCCGGCACGGTCATGCCGCCCGCTCGGCCGGTGCGGGGGCGTGGCACCGGCCCGGCATCTCGCGAGCGCCGGCCGGGATCCGAGCCCCCTACCGCTCCACGAGCCCGAGCCGGTACGCGATCCCCGCGGCCTCGGTCCGGCTCGTGGCCCCCAGCTTGCCGAGGATCCGCGACACGTGGACGCCGGCCGTGTAGACGCTGATGTAGAGCGCCTCGGCGATCTGGCGATTGGTCATGCCCTGCGCGACGAGCTCGAGCACCTCGCACTCGCGCGGCGTGAGGCCGAGCTCGGCGGCGGCGGATGGGCGCGGAGCCGTCTCCTCGGGGTGCGCGCCGTTCCCCTCCTCCCCCGGTGACGGCAACGGAACGCGGGCCCGTCGCGAGAGCGCAGAGATCGCGTCCGACAGGGGCCGCGCACCGAGCCGGACCGCCGTCCCGTGCGCCTCGGCGAGCGCGGCCGTCGCTCCCGCCCGGTCGCCGTGGGCGAAGCTCGCCTCCGCCTCCCGCCATCGCGCGTACGCGGCCGGATACGGGCGTCCGCGCGCCTGCCACCGAGCGACCGACTCGCGCCACGCGGCCGGGTCGCCGGGTCCGCGCAGCCGGGTCTCCTCCGCCTCCGCCATGGCCGCATCCGCGGCAAGCTCGGCGGCGAGCGCTCCGTCCGGGTCGCCACCGGTCGAGCGCTCGGCAGTCGTGCGCACACGCAGTGCCGTCGCGACCCGGACCGCCTCGGCCTCCGCAGCCACGTCACGGCGGTCGCGGGCGGCCTCGGCGAGGTCGGCCGCGGCGCGCATCCCGAGGCGGAGCAGCCGGACCCTGAAGCGCGGGTCGTCCGTGACCCCGAGGGCATCGAGGCCGGCCTCGACGGCGGCGAGGGCATCACCGGGTCGACGCTGCCAGAGCGCGAGCTCGGCAAGCGCCGAGCGGTACGGGCCCGTGTACTGGTACTCGGGCGCGAAGCGACCGATGATCCTCCCGACCCCCGTCAGCGTGGTCGTCGCGCTCTCCCAGTCGCCCGTCGCGACGCTGAGCTCGACGGTGATCACGAGCGCCTCGACGATCCTCGCGAGGGCGTAGGCCGCGTCATCGGGACCGGGGACCTCGAGACGCCACTCGGCGACGATCCTCGCGGCCTCGTCCCATCGCCCGAGGTCGTAGAGGATGGCCGCCATGCGGTACGCGAGGAAGATGCCGTACGTGGTCTCGACGCTCATCGAGCGAGCCCGCTCGATGCCATCCCTTGCGAGGCCGAGCGCGCGCTCCTCGCGCCCGCTGTCGGCGAGCGACTCGACCACGTTGAGGTACGCGCGGGCGATGTCGTCCGGGTCCCCGACATCGAGGGCGATCGCGAGCGACCGCTCGAGGTACTCGCCGCCGAGGTCCGACCGGCCGTGGTACGTGAGGTCGCTGCCGAGCGTGTTCAGGGCCAGGCCCTCGATCCGGCGGTCGCCGACCTCGCGGGCCATCGCCACCGCCGACTCGGCGAGGCGGATCGACTCCAGGTCGCGGCCGCTCAGATTGAGGCTCTGGGCGATCCGGGCGAGCAGCTGGGCCCGTTCCGCTGTCGCGGGACCGGGCGGCATCCGGGCGAGCGCCTCTCCGTAGGCGGCCTCGGCACCCGCCGGGTCACCCCCGAGCCACAGGGCATGGCCGAGCCGGCCGCGCAGGACCGATCCCCGGACGGCATCGTCCAGGCGATCGGCCTCCGCGATGCCCTCGCGAAGCAGCGCGATGTGTCCTCCGTCGCCGGCCAGCGCCGCCACCGATGCGGCCCGCGCGAGGAGCTCGACCCGATCGAGCCCCGCGATCGCAGTCGGATCGACCACGGATCCCCAGGCGGCAAGGGCCCGCCGGTACCAGGCGAGCGCGGCGTCGAACGCGAAGGCTCGCTCGACGTCCTCCGCCGCCCGCACGGCGGCCTCGAGCGTGCGTGGCTCGTCGCGAGCGGCGTCCCAGTGGAGCGCGAGCTCGGCCCAGCGCCCGGGGTCGCGGGATCGCGGGGTGGAGGCTGCGAGCTCCCCAGCGAACGCCCCGTGCAGTCGCACGCGCTCCCCGGGCAGGAGGTCGTCGTACACGACCTCCTGGACGAGGGCATGTCGGAACGCCATGAGGTCCGGCCCATCGCCGGTGGCGACCAGCAGGCCCTGATCGAGGGTCGCCGCGAGGGCCGCGTCGACCGCGGTCGCCGGAAGCCCGCTCACCCGGGCGAGCATGTCGGCGTCGAGCGGCCGGCCGGCGACCGCCGCCACGGCGAGGATGGCCTGTGCATCGTCGGGCACGCTCGCCGCCCGGGCGCGGAGGATGTCGCGGAGCGTCGGAGGGAGACCGGGCGCCCCCCGGCCCGGCCCCGGCCGCGCGAGCAGCTCCTCGATGAAGAGCGGGTTGCCGTCCGCGCGGCGCTGCACCTGACTCGGAACCTCGTCGCCCGGGTCGACCCCGGTGATCGCGGCGATGAGCTCCCGCGTCTCCTCGACGGTGAACGGTTCGAGATCGATGCGCTCAAGCACGTCGAGCTGTTCCATCTCGCCGAGCCACGGCCGCAACGGGTGCCGCCGATGGAGCTCATCCGAGCGGAACGTGAGGAGCGCGGCGATCCGGGCATCGCGCCGGGATCGGAGCAGGGACGACAGGACGTCGAGCGAGGCCTGGTCGGCCCAGTGCAGGTCCTCGACGACGAGCAGGACCGGGCCAGCCCGGAGAACCGCTGGAGCGCAGCGAGGATCGCATCGAACAGGCGACCGGGCGAAGTCCGACAGCGCCTCCGAGTCGATCGGACCGGGCTCCTGGCGGCCGAGGACGGGGGCGATGCGGCCGAGGACGGGGCCATCGTCGCCGACCACGACGGCGAGCTCGTCCGGGCCGAGGTCCCGCTCGATCCCCCGAGCACCTCGCCGACTGGCCCGTACGGGAGCTCGCCGGACCCAAGCCGGAGGCATCCGCCGCGAGGACGTGGAAGCCGTCGACCTCGCAGACTCGGCGACGGCTTCCGCGAACCGCGTCTTGCCGATCCCCGCCTCGCCGGCGACGAGCAGATGGGCGGGAAGCCCCGCGGCGTCCGCCGCAGCATCCCAGCCGCGGCGGCCAGCGCGTCGCGGCGTCCGACGAGGTCGGGCTCACGAGCCTGCCGCTCATCGGGGCGAGCATACGCTTGGCCGAGGTCACGGGCGATGGGCGTGCGGGATGAGGCCCGACCGTGCGCGACGCTGGAACGCGCGCCACCAGCGGTGTCGAGCCGGCGCCGGCACGTCCGGTCGATGGTCGATCGTCGGGTCGGCCTCCTGCTCCTTCGCGGTCGCGTGGGCGAGCGCCGCGAGGTGGTCCTTGTCCACCTCGCGCTGATAGTCGGCCTGGCGCTCCCGCGCGAGCGCGCCGGCGAAGTAGTCGTTCATGTCGGCCGACCTCCTGTCGCACCGGGTTCCTGGGTCCGATCCGGTCATGCCCAGCGTGCGTGCAGGCGCGGCCCACGTCGTCAGGAGTGTTCGTTATCCGGTCGGTCGGAGGTTCGGTATTCGGGCGAGACCCGGGAGTCAGGCGGTTGGAGGACGCGAGGGTCGTGTGGGT
>CAWJQZ010000008.1:0-12675 GCA_963844945.1 uncultured Chloroflexia bacterium | reverse complement strand
AGCCGACGCCGCCCTCCTGCTGCTGGACGCCGCCGGCGACGCCGTCGTTGCCCTTGGCGCCGACGCCCGTGGGCCAGTCGACCTCCTTGCCCGCGCCCACCTTGTCCTTCCAGTCGGCGCTGACCGCCGAAAGGTAGGTGGTGAAGGCGTTCGTCGTGCCGGACCCGTCCGAGCGGTGGACGACGAGGATCGGCGTGGCGGGGAGGGTCACGCCGGGTTGTTGGCGGCGATCTTCGGGTCGTTCCAGGTCGTGATGGTGCCGAGGAAGATGTCGGCCACGTTCTGCGCGTCGAGGTTGAGGCCGGTCACGCCGGGGAGGTTGTAGATGACGACGACCGCACCGAGCGCGGTCGGGATGTGGACGATCGTCGAGCCGGACGGGAGCGCGGTGATCTCCTCGTCCTTCATGGCCGCGTCGGTCGCGCCGAAGTCCACGGTCTGCTGCGTGATCGCCTTGATGCCGGCGCCCGACCCGACGGCCTGGTAGTCGACCTTGATGTTCGGGTACAGGGCGCTGTACGCCTCGAACCACGACTGGTAGAGCGGGGCTGGGAAGGTGGCGCCCGCGCCCTGGAGCGTGACGTCCCCGCTCGGCGGGGTCGGGATGGCTGCGCCGCCGGAGCCGGCGTCGCTGGCGACCGGGGCCTGGGAGGCGCCGGCGTCGGCGGAGGCGGACGGGGCGGTCGTGGCGCCGCTGCTCGAGCAGGCGGCGGCGAGGATCACGGTCGCGAGGCTGAGCCCGGCGATCCGCGCGGTCCTGGAGATCGACACTCGGAGTTCCTCCTGAGGGGCCGCTGGCGTCGCGGTGTCTCGGCCGGACGAGCGGAAGGGGACGCGGAGTCCACCCCGAGCGTCGCGGAGGCGTCTGAACGGGACGTGTTTCCCGTGTTAACAGACCGTGAAGGGCGCGTGTCCGCGGATCGACCGGCCAGCCTCCCGGGCGCTTCCCGCGGGTGCGACACTTACCCGCACGACGCGAGGGACGGGAGGGACGCCGAGGATGGGGAAGAAGCGCAGGAAGGCCCAGCGCGCCGCCGGCGAGGCGGCGGTCGACGCCGCTGCCGTCGACGCCGTGGCAGCGGCCACCCCGGGGGAGGAAGGCGACGTCCCGGGCGAGGCCGCGCGCCGCGAGGAGAAGCACGCGAAGGCGCTGCGCAAGAGGATCGCTTCCCTCGACGACGCGGTCGGAGCCGCCCGACGGCGCCTCGAGAAGCGCCAGGAGCAGCTCGCGGAGACCGAGCGTGACCTGCGGACGCTCGAGCGGGAGCTCGCGGCCTCGCTCCGTGAGGCGAAGTCGCTCGGCGTCTCGGCGCCCGGCGACGCCGGCGACACGGAACGTCACGTCACGGCGAAGCCGCGCCCGCGGCGGCCGCGCGCGGCTCGCGCTGCGGGGCGGTCGCCTGCAACGGGGAGGCCCCCGACGACGGAGACCGAGGTGGCCGCGAAGCCCGCGGCCGCGAAGCCCGCGGCGGCGAAGGCCGCGGCCGCGAAGCCCGCGGCGACGGACCCCTCGACACCGCCCCCGGCGCCGCCCGCGAAGCCCCCGACGGCGCGGAAGGCCCGCGCCGTCCCCCCGCCCGCCGCGGCCGGCCCGGATGAGGCTGCGGCCATCCCCTCGCCCGCGGCGACCGCACCCGTCCGGAGATCCGGCACGGCCGCCCGGGCGGCCACGCGCAGGACGCCCCGGCCCGCAGCGAGCCGGTCCGCCCAGGCCGGGCCGGCCCCGGCGAAGCCAGCCGCGGCCGCCGAGCCGGCCGCCTCCGAACCCGCGCCCGCGAGCCGTCCCAAGCCGGCCCCGACGGCCCGCCGGCGGACGCCCGCGGCGGGCCGTCCCGCGGCCTCCACCCGGAGGCCTCCCCGAGACGACACCCCGACCGACGCCGGCTGACGGCGCGACGCCGCCCGGCACGGCCGCGGCGGCTGCGGCTGCCGGCACGGCTGGGACGGCGACCGCGGCCCCTCGGCCGAGCACGGTCGGCGGGGGAGCGGGCCGATCGTCGCGTCGATCGACGTCGGCGCCAACTCCACGCACCTGCTCGTCGCGCGGGTCGGCGACCGGCTCGAGACGCTGGTCGACGAGTCGGTCCTCCTCGGCCTCGGAGCGGCGGTCTACACGGGCGAGCTCATCCCGCCGGACGTCGCCGACGCGATCGTCGACGCGCTGCGGGCGTACGTCGATCGCGCCCGGGCCGCCGGCGCGGAGGCGACGGTGATCGTCGGGACCGAGCCGTTCCGGCGCGCGGCGAACGCCGCGCGCGTCGTCGCACGGATCGTCGCGGCGACAGGCGTCCCGCTCAACGTCCTGCGCCACGACGAGGAAGGACTGCTGACGCTCCTGGGGGCGACGGGCGGCGCGCCGCTGGACGCGGAGGTCGTCGTCGCGGACATCGGCGGGGGCAGCAGCGAGATCGTCGTCGCGGGACCGGGCCGGCCGCCGATCACCCGCGGGCTCCCGCTGGGCTCCGCGCACGCGAGCGCCCGGCACGTCGAGCACGATCCGCCGACGCCGGCCGAGCTCCTCGCGATCGGCATCGAGGCGGCGGAGGTCCTCCGGTCGGCTCCGGACGCGCGGCCGGACCGGATCATCCTGGTCGGCGGGACGGCGTCGAACCTCCTGAAGCTCCACGCCACGACCGACGACGCCCCGGGTCGCGTCTCACGCGAGCGCCTGGGAGAGATCGTCCGACGGCTCCTGTCGGAGCCCGCCGACGCCATCGCCGAGGCGCACGGGATCCGGGTGCAGCGTGCGCGGATCCTCGGCGCGGGCGCGGCCATCGTGGACGCCATCCTGGATCGGTACGGCCTGGAGGAGGCCCTGGCGACCGACGAGGGGATCCGCGAGGGCGCAGCGATCGCGCGCGCGCGCGCCGGTGCGGCATGGCGCGACGCGCTGCCCCGCATCCTCGGGCGCGCCTGAGTGGTCGTGGGCCGCGTGGACCCGGACGTGTGGGGGCCGCCGGGATGGCGATGAGCGACGAGCGGCCGCCGGCGTGGGGCGCCATCGAGGTCCGCGGCGCCCGGGAGAACAACCTCCGCGACGTCGACCTCGACATCCCCAAGCGGCGCCTCACCGTCTTCACCGGCGTCTCGGGGTCCGGCAAGAGCTCGCTCGTCTTCCAGACGATCGCGGCGGAGTCGCGCCGGCTCATCAACGAGACGTACACGGCGTTCCTCCAGTCGTTCATGGGGACGCCGGCCCGCCCGGACGTCGACTCGCTCGGCGGCCTGACGCCGGCGATCGTCGTGGACCAGGAGCGGATGGGCGCGAACGCCCGTTCCACCGTGGGCACGGTCACCGACGCGAACGCGATGCTGCGGATCCTCTTCAGCCGGCTCGGCGAGCCGCATGTCGGGTCGCCCAAGGCGTTCGCCTTCAACATCCCCTCCGTGCACGGGGCCGGCGCGATCACCGTGGAGCGCGGCGGCAGGAAGACCGAGCGGAAGTCCTTCTCCGTCGCCGGCGGCATGTGCCCGCGCTGCGAGGGCATGGGGACCGTCGGCGACATCGACATCGCCCAGCTCGTCGACGAGTCGAGATCGCTCGCCGAGGGGGCGATCACGATCCCCGGCTACACGGCCGACGGCTGGAACGTGCGGCTCTTCGCGGAGTCGGGCTTCCTCGATCCCACGAAGCCGATCCGCGACTACACGGCGACGGAGCGCCACGACTTCCTCTACCGGGAGCCCACCAAGGTCAAGGTCGGGAACGTCAACCTGACCTACGAGGGACTGGTCCCGAAGATCCAGAAGTCGATGCTGTCGAAGGACGTCGACGCGATGCAGCCGCACATCCGTGCGTTCGTCGACCGGGCCGTGACGTTCACCACCTGCCCCGACTGCGGCGGGACCCGCCTCAACGACGCCGCGAGGTCCTCGCGGATCCGGGGCGTGAACATCGCCGAGGCCTGTGCGATGCAGGTGAGCGACCTTGCCGCCTGGGTCCGCGAGCTCGGGGCGGAGGCGCCGGGCGTGGCGCCGATCGTCGCCCGCCTCGCCGACCTGCTGGACGACTTCTCGACGATCGGCCTGGGCTACCTGAGCCTCGACCGCGAGTCCACGACCCTCTCGGGCGGCGAGGCCCAGCGCATCAAGATGGTCCGCAACCTCGGCTCTGCGCTGACCGACGTGACGTACATCTTCGACGAGCCGACGATCGGGCTCCATCCCCACGACGTCCACCAGATGAACGACCTCCTGCGCCGCCTGCGCGACAAGGGCAACACCGTCCTCGTCGTGGAGCACGACCCGGAGGTGATCCGCGTCGCCGACCACGTCGTGGACATGGGTCCGGGCGCGGGGCCGCACGGCGGGACCGTCGTGTTCGAGGGCACGGTGGGCGGACTCGTCGCGTCGGGGACGGCCACGGGCCGCCACCTGGACACGCCGCTCGAGCTGAAGCCGCGGCCGCGGGCCTCGCGCGGCTCGATCCCGATCCGGCACGCGCGGCTGCACAACCTGCAGGACGTCTCGGTGGACGTCCCGCTCGGCGTGCTCGTCGCGGTGACCGGCGTGGCGGGCTCCGGCAAGAGCTCGCTGATCCACGGCTGCCTGCCCCGGACCGACCCGTCGGTGACCGTCATCGACCAGTCCGCCATCCGGGGCTCGCGGCGCTCGAACCCGGCGACCTACACGGGGATCCTGGATCCGATCCGCAAGGCGTTCGCGGCCGCGAACGGCGTCCCGGCCTCCCTGTTCAGCGCGAACTCCGAGGGCGCGTGCCCCGCCTGCAACGGCCTGGGCATGATCTACACGGACCTCTCGTTCATGGAGAGCGTCGCGAGCGTCTGCGAGGAGTGCGAGGGCCGTCGGTACACCGACGACGTCCTCGGCTACCGGCTGCGGGGCCGGAACATCGTCGAGGTCCTCGCGATGCCGGTCGAGGAGGCACGCGACTTCTTCACGGAGCGCCCGGTCCGGGCGATGCTGGACCGCCTGGCCGACGTCGGCCTCGGCTATGTCTCCCTCGGCCAGGAGCTCGACACGCTCTCGGGGGGCGAGCGCCAGCGGCTGAAGCTCGCGATCGAGATGTCCGGCGCCACCGAGGTCTACGTCCTCGACGAGCCCACGACCGGGCTCCACATGCAGGACGTCGACGACCTCATCCGTCTCCTGGACCGGCTGGTCGAGGCCGGCCGGACGGTGATCGTGATCGAGCACAACCTCGACGTGGTCGCGCGGGCCGACTGGGTGATCGACCTGGGGCCGGGCGGCGGCCACGACGGGGGACGGGTGATCTTCGAGGGGCCGCCGGCCGAGCTCGCCGGTGCCGATGGGTCGGCGACCGGGCGGTACCTCCGGCGACGGCTGGACGCCGTCCCCTGACGGCTGCTGAGCGCCGCGCGCCCAGGCGGGGATCCTGTCAGAGCGCGGCGATCGCCCGCGCGAGCGCGCGCCGGAAGGAGGGCCCCGCGACCGCCCGCCACGGCCGTCCCACGGTCCGGCGGAGCCGCGCGAGCTCCTTCTCCTGCGTCGTGAGGTAACGCCCGATCGCCGCGCGCTCCGCCTCGGAGAGGCGCGACGAGTTCTCGACGAGGAACGTCCGCGCGCGCGTGCCGGCGACCTCGGCGTCGTGGAGCGCGCCCAGGTGGTCCTGGAGCGCGACGACGCGCGCGATCGCCACCGCCGCGTCGGGCCCCAGCGCCTCGCGGAAGAACTCGATGGCGTACCGGAGCCGCTTCGCCGTGATCCGGAGCTGGTGCAGGGTGGCGAGGTCGGCCCACCGGAGCGTCGGCTCGTACGCGCGGACCTCCTCGTACGCGTGCCAGATGCGGGAGCCCGCGATCTCGCTGACGCGCGTGGGCGAGGTGGGGGAGAGCGGCGGGAGCGCCCCGAGCCCCTCGCTCAGGACGAAGTGCGTGTACGCGTTCACCCACTGGTGGTATGCGGTCGAGTCCAGGTCGCGCAGGAGCAGGACCCGCGCGTCGTCGCGCTCGGCCTCCCATGCGGTGATGAGCGGCGCGATCGCCGCCCGGTCGCCCTGCGCGAGCGACGCCTGATACGCGCGGAGTCCGTCGATCTGGACATCGAGGTCCCGGACGGCGCCGAGGCGCGCCGCGACCTCCTTGAGGTGCCCCTTCATCCGGCGGCTGCGACCGGGGCGGTATGCCGAGTCGAAGACCCGCCACGCCGCCCGCATCCGGCGCGTGGCGACGCGCATCGCGTGCAGCTGCTCCGGGTCGGAGCCGTCCCGCGTCCCGTCCTCGTGCGCGAGCATCCGGGAGAAGTGGAACCGGAGGACCTTCCGCCCCGCCTCGGCGTACGCGTCGTCGCCGGTGACGCCGGGCGTCTTGCCCGGGGGCTTGACCGCGATGGAGACGACGGCCGGCTCGAGCGCTCGATCGTCTTGAGCGGTCGCGTCCGCTGCCGCGGTCGCGTCCGGCGCCGCGTCCTCGACCAGCTCGGTCCCCCCGACGAGCGCCGCGACGACGGCCGCCGCGTCCCGCTCCAGCGCCGCCGTCTCGAGGGCCGCAGCCTGGGCTGCCGCGCGCGAGCCCGCGTCGCCGAAGGCCGCGGGCGTCGCGATCCCCGCATCCGCCATCGACTGCATCGCGCGCTCCAGCTTCGAGCCGCCGTCGCGCGTCACCGCGGGGTCCTTCTCCAGCTCCACGCCCAGCCGGTGCAGGGCCGCCTCGTCGCCGTCCATCAGCTCCGCCTCGAGCTCCGCGAACCGATCCACGCGCCGCCCGTCGGCCACGACGGTGACGTCGTCCACCGTCAGCTCGACGCGCGCGTCCCCGTCCGCCAGCTCGATCACGTGCCGGACCTGGTCGAGCACCACGACCTCCACCAGGTCGGCCCCGGCCGCGTGCGTCATCACGGCCTCCCGGGCGGGGCTCGGCGGCCAGTCGGCCGGGACGAGCGACTCGGTCGCCGGCGACTCGAGCTCCGTCCGGCGCACCACGGCGCCCTGCCGGGCCGCCGGCGTCTTCACCGTGACCAGGATGCCGTCGGCCGTGTGCCGGAGGCGTGCCGCCACGGCGGCCGAAGTGAGGCGTCCGTCCGCGGTGTCGAGGTACCGGTCGCGGACGCGCACCACCGCGGGGTCGCCGTCGGGCCGGAACCCGGCCTCCCGGGCATAGGCGAGCACGACCTCGAGCTCGAGGGGGGTCGAGAGGCGGTATTTGAGCTCGACCTCGGTCGGCCCGTCCGTCGTCGCCATCGATCCTCCCTATGCCCGCGGGTCCATCGACCCGCGACCGGTCTTCTCGACGACCAGGGGCTCCGGCTCCTCGTCCTCCTCGAATGCCGAGAGCGCGAGCCGCTTGAGCCGCGCGAACGTGTCGATCGTCCCCTCGCGGCCCTCGATGTCCTCCGTCCGGCGCCACCGGCCGTCCGATCCGAGCTGCCAGCTCCGGCGGTCGTCGTGGAGCATCGTCTCGAGGATCTCCGCGAGCCGCAGCCGGGCCTCGAGGTCCTCGACCGGGACCACCGCCTCGACCCGGCGGTCGAGGTTGCGCTCCATCACGTCGGCCGACCCGATGTACCACTCGTGCTGCCCGCCGTTGAGGAACGTGAAGATCCGCGAGTGCTCCAGGAACTCGCCGACGATCGAGCGGACCCGGATCGTCTCCGACGCGCCGGGCCGTCCCGGGATGAGCGAGCAGGTGCCGCGGCAGATGATGTCGATCTCGACGCCAGCCCTGCTCGCGCTGTAGAGGAGGTCGATGAGCGCCGGGTCCACGATCGAGTTGAGCTTCATCACGATGCGCGCGGGCCGGCCGGCCTCCGCGTGGCCGATCTCGCGCTCGATCAGCTGCGCGAGCCGCTGGCGGAGCGAGTGCGGCGCGACGAGGAGCTTGCGGTACTCGCGCTGCCGCGAGAGCCCGGTGAGGAAGTTGAAGAGGTCGGTCACGTCCGCGGCGATCTCCGGCCGGACCGTGAAGAGGCCGAGGTCCACGTAGAGGCGCGACGTCTTCGAGTTGTAGTTGCCCGTCCCGATGTGGACGTACCGGCGGAGCGTCCCACCCTCGCGGCGCACGATCAGGAGCGTCTTGCTGTGCGTCTTGAGGCCCACGATCCCGTACACCACGTGGGCGCCGGCCTGCTCCAGGCGACGGGCCCAGATGATGTTGTTCTCCTCGTCGAACCGGGCCTTGATCTCGACCATCACGACGACCTGCTTCCCGGCCTCGGCGGCCCGGATCAGGTCGTGGACGATGGGGGAGTCGCCGCTCGTCCGGTAGAGCGTCTGCTTGATCGCGAGGACGTCGGGATCGTCCACCGCCTGCTCGACGAACCGCTCGACCGTCGCCGTGAAGCTCTCGTACGGGTGGTGGACGAGGATGTCGCCGCCGCGGATCGCCGCGAAGACGTCCACGGGCTCGTCGTCCTCGGCGGGGGCGAGCCTTCGGGGGACCACCGCCGTCCACTCCGGGTCCTTCAGGTCGGGGCGGGGGAGGCCGTGCACGGTCCAGAGGGCCGTGAGGTCGAGCACCCCCGAGACCTCGTAGCACGACTCCTCCGAGAGCCCGATCCCGGTGAGGAGCGTGCGCCGCGTCGCGGGCGGCATCGTCCGCTCGACCTCGAGACGGACCGCCTCGCCGAACCGGCGGCGGCGGAGCTCCGCCTCGATCGCCTCGAGGAGGTCCGCCGCCTCGTCCTCCTCGATCTCGAAGTCGGCGTCCCGTGTGACGCGGAAGAGGTGCGTCTCCTCGACCTCCATCCCCGGGAAGAGCATGTCCAGGTTCGCAGAGATGACCTGCTCCACGAGGACCCAGGCCGACTCGCCGACCGGGATGAGGCGCGGCAGGGACGGCGGGACCTTCACCCGTGCGAAGCGCCGCTCGCCGGTCTCCGGGTCGCGGACTCCGACGGCCAGGGAGAGCGTGAGCGTGCTGATGTAGGGGAACGGGTGCGCCGGGTCCACGGCGAGCGGCGTGAGGACGGGGAAGATCTCGTCCTCGAAGCGACGGCGCAGCTCCGCGTGATGCTCCGGCACGGCGGCGTAGTCGACGATCGAGACGCCCTTCTCCGCAAGCTCGAGGCGGACCTCGGCGAAGATCCGCGAGTGCTCGGCGATCGCCGCCTGGACGCGTGTCCGGATCTCTGTGAGCTGCTCGGCGGGCGTCATCCCGTCCGCGGAGGTCCGCGTGGGCCGGGTCGCCGCCTGCTCGCGCAGGCCGGAGACGCGGATCATGAAGAACTCGTCGAGGTTGCTCGCGAAGATCGCGAGGAACTTCGCCCGCTCCAGCAGCGGCGTCCGCTTGTCGCGGGCCTCGTGGAGGACGCGCTCGTTGAAGTCGAGCCACGAGAGCTCGCGGTTGAGGAACGGGAGGCCCGTGGGCGCACGGCGGCGCGAGCGCCGGGCCGGCGCGGAGGAGGGCGTCCGGACCGCGGTCACGCCCCGCCCCCGCGCACGTCGGCGCCATCCGCGAGGTACCGCCGGTCGCCGGTCGCGGGGTCGAACCAGACGCGCATGGTCACGCCGGTCGACGGATCGGTGAACACCTCGTCCGTCCGGCGGTACGACGGCGGGAGCGCGGTGCCGGGAGGCGTGCCGCCCGCCTTCATCGGATCGTCGCTCAGCTTCTGCTCGTCCTCGTCGTGGTAGCGCATCCTCTCGAACGCGATCGCGCCGATCCCGCCGACGCCCATCACCACGAGGACGAGCCCGGTGACGATCCCGCCCTGGCCCGGGAAGGCGAACGCGAGCGCCACCCCGCCCACGAGGAAGCACAGCGAGAAGAAGACGACGATGACGCGACTCGCGCCGAGCACGGATCCGCCCCTCCCAGGGTGCGCGCGACCCCCGACAGAGGGTCCGCGAACCTCCAGCCTACTCGATGACGACAGGCCCGGTCGAGGATGCGTCCTCCTCGACGATGACGGCCGTCCCGTAGGCGACGATCTCGGACATGGTGCCGCCCAGCTCGGACGAGTCGAAGCGGAAGCTCACGATCGCGTTGGCGCCGACCGCGACCGCGTTCGCGACCATCCGGTCGATCGACTGCCGGCGCGTGTCCTCCAGGAGCTCGGTGTACTCGTGGATCTCCCCGCCGACCAGCGAGCGGAGCCCCGCGGAGATGTTGCCCGCGAGGCCGCGGCTCCGGACGACGAGCCCGAAGACGTGCCCCTTGCTCTCCACGATCCGGTGCCCCGGCACGTACGGCGTCGTGACGATGAACATCGTTCCCTCGATCCTTTCCGGCGTCCCGTCAGTGCTCGCCGGCCTCGTCCGAGGCCGCGGCCGGGCCGCGTGCGGCGCTGCACGCCGGGCATGGGCACTCCTCCCGCAGGGAGCGGAAGGTGTAGAAGCCCTGCCCGTGACCGTCCGCCCACGTCGGGGCGAGCGCGTACCGCCCGACGAGCGTCACGTCTGCGAGGCGCGTCTGATCGGCCGAGAGGGTGGGCATGGTGTCCAGCCAGCCGGGGAGGCCGGCCTCGCCGCGGCAGTACGCGCACGGGCACATCCAGCGGAGCGTCACGGCGTCGTAGTCGGTGACGTGGCCGTCCGCCCACTCGATGTGCAGCGCCCCCGCGTCGCGATCCGCGTGGATCCGCGTGGGCGCCAGGGGGTCTCCGGAGCGCACCGCGCCCGTCTCGGTCATGTGCACATCGTACCCGGGGACGCAGAGAGCCCCCGGCCGCGGGGTCGGGGGCTCTTGCCGTGCAGCTCGTGCGCGCGCCCGGCGCGCCTCGCCGGGTGCGTCGAGGTCAGGCGGCGGCGGAAGCCGGCCTGTCGGCGGCAGCCTGGTCCGCGGCCGCGTCGATGGAGATCGTGATCTCCTTGCCGACGAGCCATCCGCCCGTCTCGAGGCCGACGTTCCAGGTGAGGCCCCATGCCTCGCGGTCGATCTTCGTCGACGCGGTGAACCCGGCGTGGCGGCCGCCCTGCATGCTCTGCACGATGCCGAGGAAGTCGGCGTCCAGCACGACCGGCTTCGTCACGCCCTTGATCGTGAGGTCGCCCGTGATGGCGTAGCGGTCGCCCTTCTTCTCGATCTTCGTGCTCTTGAAGGTGATGTGCGGGTACTTCTCGGAATCGAGGAAGTCGCTGCTGCGGAGATGCGCGTCGCGCTGCTCCTGGCCGGTCGTGATCGTCGAGGCGTCGAGGGTGGCCTCCACGTACGAGTCGGTAGGGTCGTCCTCGTTGAACTCGATGACGCCGGTGGCGCCGTCGAAGGACCCGCGGACCTTCGTGATCATCATGTGCTTGGCGGTGAACTCGGCCTGCGTGTGCGCGCTGTCGATCGTCCAGGTGCTCTTCATCGGGGGTCTCGTGCTCCTTGTGTCCTGCCGCCCGCCGATCCCCTCGTCGGTGCGGCTCGGCTCCAGTTGACTGTGCAACTATATCGCATGACTGTTGTGCGTGCAACTAACCGCCGGTGCGGGTATCATCCGGTGCATGAAGACCGAACGGCGACCCGTCCCCGCCGCCGACGACCCCGGGATGGAGGCCTGGGTGCGCTTCCTGCAGGCGCACGCGGCCGTCACCCGCCGCCTCGAGGTGGAGCTGCGAGACGAGTGCGCGATCTCGCTCGCCGAGTACGAGACGCTCCTGCACCTGGCGCAGGCGGAGGACGGGAGGCTGCGGATGAGCGACCTCGCCGACCGGCTCCTGCTCAGCCGCAGCGGCGTCACGCGCCTCGTCGACCGGCTCGAGGCCACCGGCGACGTCGAGCGGCGCACCTGCCCCTCCGACGCGCGCGGGTCGTTCGCGCACCTCACGGTCGCGGGACGTGCGCGCCTGCGTGCCGCGGCGCCCGTGCACCTGCGCGGCGTCCGCACCCACTTCCTCGATGTGATCCCGGAGGGGGAGATCGGACCGTTCGGCCGGACCCTCGCGCGGTTCACGACGCCCGACCGGACCCAGGACGCGGTCTGCGCCGCCGCGGTCGACGCGACGCGCGAGCCGGCGTCCGCCGCGGGCTGAGGGCCGTCGTCCCACGGGCCACCGGCCGTGCGTGAGTCCACCGGCGCGGGACGCGCTAGGCTGACGCGGTGACGCTGGTCGTCGACTCCCTCGTCAAGACGTTCGGGCCCGTCCGCGCGCTCGACGGCGTGAGCTTCGCCGTGGGGCCCGGCGAGGTCTTCGGCTTCCTCGGTGCCAACGGGGCCGGCAAGACGACGACCATGCGGATCTGCCTCGACGTCCTCCGGCCGGACAGCGGCGTCGTCACCTGGGACGGGTCGCCCAACACGACCCTCCCGCGCGGGACCTGGGGCTACCTGCCGGAGGAGCGGGGCCTCTACGCCAAGATGCGCGTCCTCGACCAGCTCGTCTTCTTCGCCAGCCTGCGCGGCGTCCCGGCCACGGCGGCCCGCCGGACGGCGCTCGAATGGCTCGAGCGCTTCCGCGTCCCGGACTACGCGGACCGGCGCGCCGACGAGCTCTCCAAGGGCAACCAGCAGAAGATCCAGTTCATCGCGGCGATCCTCCACGACCCCGCCGTCCTGCTTCTCGACGAGCCGTTCACCGGGCTGGACCCCGTGAACGCAGCGCTCCTGAAGGAGGCCTTCCTCGAGATGCGGGACCGCGGGAAGACCATCGTCTTCTCGACCCACCAGATGGAGACCGTCGAGGAGCTCGCCGAGTCGATCGCGATCGTGGATGCCGGGCGGATCGTCGTGTCGGGCCGGATCCGCGACGTGCGCGCCGCGAGCGGACGCATCTTCGTGCGGCTCGCCGTGGAGGGCGACACGGAGCTCGCGTGGCTCGGGGACCTCGACGGCGTG
>CAWJQZ010000007.1:0-62341 GCA_963844945.1 uncultured Chloroflexia bacterium | reverse complement strand
AGCGTGATGATCCTCGAGGCGCCCGATGAGGAGGCGGCCCGGGCCGCGCTCGGGACGCTCCCGTTCGTCCGGGCCGGCCGCTCTCGTTCGAGGTCTACGGCCTGGCCCCCTACGACGGCTGGGCGCGGCTCTTCGCCCCGGAGGACTGAGGGCGCGTGGGCACGGCCCCGGCCGCGTCGGGCCGAGCGGTCACGTCGTCACGGTCCTGGGACCCGTCGCGGTGGAGGCGCTCGGCATCGTCGACGCGCACGAGCACCTGCTCTGCGCCTCCCCGGCGCTCCGGGGCGGCGAGATGACGGACCCGGCCCTGCGATCGAGGAGGTCGCCGACGGACGCGCGAGCGGGATCGGGTCGATCGTCGAGATGACGCCGATCGGGCTCGGGCGGGACCCCGCCGGGCTCCGGGCGATCGCTCGAGGCCACGGGCGTCCCGATCGTCGCGCGCGACCGGCTACCACCGCGACGCTCACTACCCGGCCGGCCACTGGGTCTACGACGCGACGGTCGAGACGCTCGCCGACCGGGTCGTCGCCGACCTGACCGTCGGCATGCACCCGGCCGACTGGGACGACCCCTCCCTCCCGCCGGACCCGGCCCGCGCCGGTGCGATCAAGGGCGGCGCCTCGTACCACCGGATCTGCCCGGCGGAGGCGCGGCGGCTCGAGGCGATCGGCGGCGCGTCCGCCACGACCGGCGCCGCGGTCCTCGTCCACAGCGAGGTCGGGACGTGCGGCCACGCGATCGTGGACGCCCTCGAGGCCGCCGGGGCGCGGCCCGACCGGATCGCGCTCGCGCACATGGACCGCAACCCCGACGCCGAGATCCACGCCGAGATCGCGGCCCGCGGCGTCACGCTCGAGTACGACACGGTGGGCCGGACCAAGTACCACCCCGACAGTCACCGTCCTCGACCTCATCGAGGCGGTCGCCGCGGCGGGCCACCTCGACCGGATCGTCCTCGGCCTCGACCTCGGCGTCCGCGAGTACCACCGCGCGTACGGCGGCGGTCCCGGCCTCCGCTACCTCATGACCGCCTTCGTGCCACGGCTCCGCCGCCGGCTCGGCGAGGAGGCGGCGCGACGGATCCTCGTCGAGAACCCGGCGCGGCTCTACGCGATGCCGGGGGGCGAGTCCGGTGAAGGACCGCTACGACGTCGTCGTCGTCGGCGCCGGCTCCGCGGGGTCGGCCGCCGCGATCGCCGCCGCGCGGTCGGGTGCGCGGACGCTCCTCGTGGACCGGCTCGCGTTCATGGGCGGGACGTCCACCGCCGTCCTCGACACCTTCTACGCGTTCTGGACGCCGGGCGAGCGTCCGCGACGGGTCGTCGGCGGGCTGGGCTGGGAGGTCGTCCGCAGGCTGACCGAGGCCGGCGTCGCCTTCGAGCGCCCGAACACGTACGGCGCCGGGACGGGCGTCACGTACGACGCGGAGTACCTGAAGGTCGCCTGGGAGCGGATGGCGGAGGACGCCGGGGTGGATCTGCTCCTCCACACCTGGGCGACCGGCGTGCGCGTGGACGAGGCCGGCGTCGAGCCCGGGGCCGCGCCCGATGCAGCATCCGCGCCGCCTCACCGCCGTCCGCCTGTGGAACAAGGGCGGCGAGCGCTGGGTGGAGGCCGGCGCCGTTCGTCGACGCCTCCGGCGACGCCGACGTCTGCGCGATGGCGGGCGTCCCGCACGACGCCCCCGCCGACGGCGGCGCGATCCAGTCGCTCTCGACCCTCTTCAAGGTCGCGAACGTGGACGTCGCGCGCGCCGCGGCCGTCCCGAAGGCCGAGCTGTGGCGCCTCATGCGCGAGGCGGCGGAGGGAGGCGCGTACCGGCTGCCGCGGATCGAGGGGTCCTGGCACCGGACGCCGTACGACGGGGTCGCGCTGATCCACATGACGCGCGTCCCGAACGTCGACGCCACCGACCCGGAGCAGCTCACGGCGGCCGAGGTGGACGGCCGGCGCCAGGTGCAGGAGTACCACCGGTTCCTCCGCGATCGCGTCCCGGGCTTCGAGCGGGCGGTCATCGTCGCGACGAGCCCGGCGATCGGTGTCCGGGAGAGCCGCCGCGTCCACGGCGACCATCGCCTGACGCGCGACGACGTGCTGGAGGCACGGCGCTTCCCCGACGAGATCGCGCTGTGCGGCGCCCCGATCGAGGACCACGGCGCCGGCGGCGACACCGAGTGGCGGTACGTGGGCGCGGGCGGCGTCTACGGGATCCCGTACCGCTCGCTGCTCCCGCGGGGGATCGACGGGCTGCTCGTCGCCGGCCGCTGCTTCTCCGCGACGCACGACGCCCACGCCTCGGCGCGCTCGATGGCCACGTGCATGGCGATGGGCCAGGCCGCGGGGACCGCCGCGGCGATGGCGGCGGCCGGGGCGACCGTGCCGCGGGCGATCGCGGCCGACGCGCTGCGGGCGCGGCTGGCCGACGACGGCGCACTGCTCGAGCCGATGGAGCCGGAGGAGGGACGATGAACCGACCGGGCGACGGACGCGGCGGACGGTTCGCGGGCCGCGGCGTGCTCATCACCGGGTCCACCGGGATGGCGGCGTCCGCGGCGCGCGCGGTCGCGGCGGAGGGCGGGGCCGTCTTCGTGGTCTCGCGGACGCCGGAACACCTCGAGGCGCTCGCGGCCGAGATCGGGGACTCGCCGGAGGTCCGCGACGCGGGCGGGAGCGTCGCGTGGCAGGCCGCGGACCTGCGGCACGAGGACGAGGTCGAGGCCGCCTTCGCCGCGTTCGACGCGGCGGTCGGCCGGCTCGACGCCGTCTACAGCGTCGCGGGGATCTCCGGCCGCCGGTTCGGTGACGGCCCGATCCACGCGGCCACGCTGGAGGGATGGGAGGCCGTCATCTCGGCCAACGCCACGAGCCAGTTCCTCGTCGCGCGCGCCGCGATCCGCCGGATGCTCGGGCAGGAGCTCGACGCGGACGACGGCCGCGGCACGATCCTCCTCATGTCCAGCACGCTCGCGTCGCACCCGGCGCCCGCGTTCTTCGCGACGCACGCGTACGCGGCGAGCAAGGGCGCGATCGACGGGATGACGCGCGCGCTCGCGGCCTACTACGCGCCGTACGGGATCCGGGTCAACGCGATCGCCCCGGCGCTCATCGCGACGCCGATGAGCCGGCGGGCACGGGAGGACCCGGCGATCCTCGCGTACCTCGCGGAGAAGCAGCCGCTCGCGGGCGGGCCGATCGATGCGGACGCGGTGACGGCGACCGCCCTCCACCTGCTCGCCCCCGAGTCGCGGATGGTCACGGGGCAGATCGTCGCGGTGGACGGCGGGTGGACCGTGAGCGAGCCGCGCCCGGAGGCCGAGGGGGCCTAGACCCGGCCGGGGCGGCGGCCGTCGTGGAGCGAGGCGGGAGGCGCCGCGGGGCGACCGCGAGCGCGCGACCGCGCGAGGCCACCGCGAGCCGCCATCCAGTCATGTCGGGAGTCGGGGGCGCGGCCGGCGGCGCGGCGCGCTCTGCGCGGCAGCCCGGTCGGCCATCAGGCAGTCGCGTGGAGCGCAGGTGGTGGCTCCCGGGCGGTGGAAGGGCCGGTGAACGGCATCGCGGCCGCCACGGTGGCTGGCGCGGACTCTCGACGGGCATGGATGACGGGATGCCACCGGCCTCGCGGCCCTCCGCGGCCCCGGCCCCGCCGCAGCCATCCACGGCCCTCCGCCCGGCCCCGTCCGCCGCGCGGCCGCCACGCGGACCCGGCGCGCCGCGCCGGTCTCCTACCCGCCCCCCGCCTCGGCGAGCGCCTCGCGCATCGCGAGGATGTTCTCCGCGGGGACGTTCGGCTGGATGTTGTGCACGGCCGCGAAGACGAACCCGCCGCCACGCCGGCCCCCGCCCGCGTCGGCGTCCGCCACCGCCCGGCGAGGTCGCCCACCCGGCGGCGGACCTCCGCGCGCACCTCGTCGGGCGTCCCGCCGCCGAGGATCCGCTGGGTGTCCACTCCCCCACCCCAGAAGACGAGGTCGCGCCCGAACTCGCGCTTCAGCTCCGCGGTGTCCATCCCCGTCGCGGAGACCTGCACCGGGTTGAGGATGTCCACGCCGATCTCGATGAGGTCGGGGATCAGCTCGCGCACCGCGCCGCACGAGTGGAGGAAGACCTTCGCGTCCGTGTGCGCGTGCAGCCACGCGAAGAGCTCCCGCTGGAGCGGCTTCACGAGCTCCCGGTACGTGACCGGGGAGAAGAGGGTCCGGTCCTGGCCGCCGAGGTCGTCCGCCTCCACGACGACGTCCACGACCCCGTCGAGCTCCGGGAGCGCCCGCTCCCAGTAGCCGATCTTCACCTCGAGGATCCGCTCCATCACGCGCCGGGCGAGGGCGGGATCCCCGGCGAGGTCCATGTAGCCGTCCTCGAACCCGCGGAGCTTGAACAGCCCCTCGGTGAGGCCGCCGCAGATCGACCCGACGGCGACCGCCCGGCCCTCACCCTCCGCGTACCGGCGCGCCTCCTCCCCCATCCCGACATACCGGGCGGGATCGGCGGGGTCCGGCCACGCGTACGCCTCCACCGCGGCGAGGTCGATCTCGCCGGAGAGCGGCGGCGCGTAGCTGTCGTAGTAGAGGGGCTGGGAGAGCGGCATCCGGCGCCCGACCCCCCACTCGTCGGTGAAGGTCCGGTACTCGCCGTCCTCGCGGATCTCCCGCCGGTACGTGGACGACCCGCGCGGGCTCACGCACCGCACGTCGGCGCCGAGGGCGTCGAGGACGTCCGGCTCCACGTCGGCGAGCTGCTGCGTGATGTCCGCGATGCGCGCCTCGCGCGGCTCGAGGCCGAGCGCCGGCCGGAGCCGCTCGTACGCGCGGGCGTGGATCCCCGTGACGCGGGTCCCGCCGAGGTCGAACGGGATCCGGTCGGGCTCGCGGTGCGCGAGCGCGGCCCGCACGCGGGCGCGGGAGCTGCCGGGGACGGCCGGCGCGCCGACGTCCCCCGCGCCGGCCGAGCCCATCGGGTCGATCGTCACCACCTCAGTAGCCCACCGACGGGAGCCACGTCCCCTCGGGCTCGTCGTACATGCCGATCGTCATCAGGTTCGTCAGGAAGAAGATGCGCAGCCCGTGCTCCAGGCACCAGCGGAAGAGATCGTGGTTCCGGATGGGGACGAGGAAGCCGGGCGTGCCGTAGTCGTCGGCGGCGCAGATGAGCGCGCGCATGTCGTCGTTGCTCTCGGCGACCGAGTGGAAGAAGTAGTTCACCTTCGTGGTGTAGCCGGTGATCCGGCCGAGGTGCTCCACGACCCGGCCGTCACCGCTCTCGATCGCCTCGCGGACCTCGCCGGGCCGCGTGTGGCCGTGGACGCGGTAGCAGAGGGCGTCGCACGCCGCGGCGTCCGCGGGCGTCGCGGGCCGGACGACGTACCCCGGCATCTCCTGCCGGATCGGCGTCCCGTGCATGGCCGCGAGGGTCTCGCGGGCGTCGAAGCCGAGCCGGGTGTACAGGCTGAGCGAGCGGTTGTGGTACGAGATCTGGACGAGCCGCAGGCCGGGCGAGCCCCCGCCGCGCCATCGGTCGACGGCGGTCTGCGTGAGGAGACGGCCGATGCCCCGGTCCTGCGCGTTCGGGTCCACGCTGATGGGGCCGATGGCCCAGATCGGCCCGCGACGGTCCATGAACAGGCTGCCGACGATGCGGCCCTCCGACTCGGCGACGAGCCCGGTGATGTCCGGGTGGTCGATCATCCAGCGGATGGGGTCCGACGCGGCGGCGACGGTCGGGAAGTCGTGCGGGAAACCGTGCTCGTCGGCGAGCGTGGCGAAGGCTTCGTAGCAGATCCGGCCGGCATCCACCCAGTCGTCGTGGACCGCCTCGCGCACCGTCACCGTCATCGCGTACTCCCATCCGGTCGCGGGCCCGAAAGGGCCGTCCGCTCTACTCGTCGACGATCGTAGACCTGCGCCGCGGGCAGCACACCCTACGCGGGCGCGAGGCTCTCCTGCGCCGCCCGCTCCGGCGTGTAGTAGCGCCGGTACTCGCCGGGCGACATCGAGCAGGACCGGTAGAAGACCTTGTAGAACTGATGGAGGTTCGTGTAGCTGATCGCCGAGGCGATCTCGGCGACCGACATCTCCGTCCCGAGGAGGAGGCGCTTCGCCTCGGCGACGCGCACCTGCGTGACGTACTCCTTGAAGCTCACGCCCGTCACGTCCTTGAACACGTGGCGGACGCGCGACGGGCTCACGTGGACGACGTCGGCGACGTCCTCGAGCGTGACGCTCTCGCGGCAGTGGCTGTCCACGTAGGCGAGGATCGGGCGGATCTGCTCACGACGGTCGGCGACGGCGCGCGACGCTCCCACGGCCGCGGCGGCGCCGTGCGCGCGGTTCGCGAGCGCGAGGGCCATCCGCAGGGTGGCGTCCGCGAAGTGCCGCTCCGCGGGGTCGCGACGCTCCCACACGATCCGCAGCGCCTGGATCATCGGGGCGAGCTCGTCCGCGAGCGGGGTCCCGGCGCGGACGCGCGGCGACGCGACACGCTCGTCCACGCGGAACGGGGCGAGGTAGCCCAGGTCGATCTCGCGGCAGCCGGGGCCGGCGACCAGCTCCGGCCGGAACAGGACGAGGAGGAGCCGGAGCTCCGACCCCGGCGCGGGGAGCGCGACGTGCGGCTGGCTGTTGTCGATGAAGAAGATGTCGCCCGCCGCCGCGGCGAGCGCGCGCCTCCCGAAGAGGAAGGCGCCGCTCCCCTCGAGGACGAGGGCGATCTCCAGGTGATCGTGCCAGTGCATCGGATCGGATCCGTCCCGGGCGGTGTACTCCACCACGGCGAGCGGGAACTCCGGCTCCATCTCCTGCGGCCAGACGCGGACAGCCATGCGCGCAGGCTGCAGCCGGACAGCCGGATCGGACAGGGCCATCCGTCGTGAATCGGCTCGTCGGGCACGGAGGCTCAGCCGGTTCTGCCATTCCTTCGACCCGCTCTGGCATTGCCGCGGGCGCCCGTTGCGCGGAGGATCGGAACGTCGGGATCCCCGCGTCCGCAGGGGCCCGCGACGGTCCCCCGGGAGGGGTCCCGCGACATCACCCAGGAGGGGCTCCCATGGCCTTCCCGCACCTGTTCAGCCCGCTCCAGCTCGGGAACATGGAGCTCCCGAACCGGATCGTCCACGTGCCGACGGACATCAGCTCGTCGCACGCGGACGGCGAGGTGAGCGAGCGCGACATCCACCACCACGGGGACATCGCCCGCGGCGGGACCGGCTTCGTCATCGTCGGCGCCACGACGCCGGACATGAAGACCGGCCGCCCCACCGTCACCTGCCTCGTCGCCGACGGCGACAACTACGTGCCGGGGCTGGCGCGGCTGGCCGAGTCGATGCACCGCTACGGCGCGAAGTGCGCCGTCCAGCTCCAGCACCCCGGGCGCCAGTGCGCCATCCCGCGGTACAACACCCTGGGGGCGACCGATCGCGTCCTCAAGCTCCCGTGGTCGGCGGGGCACGAGATCGTCTACGAGAACGCCGAGGAGAAGGGCAAGGAGATCCGCGAGGCGTCGATCCCCGAGATCCTCGAGCTGGTCGACATGTTCAGCGAGGCCGCCTGGCGGGTGAAGCAGGCCGGCTTCGACGCCGTCGAGCTCCACGCCGCGCACGGGTACCTGCTCTCGGAGTTCATGAGCCCGTACCTGAACATGCGGACGGACCGCTTCGGCGGCTCGTTCGAGAACCGGATGCGGTTCCCGCTCGCGGTCATCGACTCGATCCAGAAGAAGTGCGGGAAGAAGTACCCCGTCCTCGTCCGGTACTCGTTCGAGGAATGGTGCCCGGGCGGGCGCGGGATGGACGAGGGCCTCGAGACCGCGCGGGTGCTCGAGCGCGCCGGCGTCGCCGCGGTCGATCTCTCGCAGGGGATGCAGGAGAGCCCGGGCGCCGGGTTCGACCCCATGCAGTACCCCCAGGGCTGGGCGACGTACGCCGCCGAGGCGACGAAGAAGGTCGTGAAGATCCCCGTCATCACGAGCCACTCCCTCCGCGACCCCGAGTACTGCGAGCAGATCCTCGCCGAGGGGAAGACGGACCTCGTGGGCCTCGCGCGGCAGCTGCTCGCCGACCCCTACTGGCCGGTGAAGGCGAAGTACGGGAAGGTGCGGTCGATCCGCCGCTGCATCTCCTGCCTGGGCGGGTGCTGGCAGGAGTCGCTCATGGCGAAGCACGAGATCGCGTGCTCGATCAACGCCGCGTGCGGCAACCCGATGTACCACGACATGAAGCGGACGGAGCGGCCCGTGAAGGTCGCGGTCGTGGGCGGCGGCCCGGCCGGCATGGAGGCCGCGCGGATCGCGACCGAGCGCGGCCACCACGTGACCCTCTACGAGAAGCACGCCGAGCTCGGCGGGGCGATGCTCTACGTCTGCCTCGTCCCGGGCAAGGAGAAGATGCGCTGGTACCTCGACTGGGTCCGGGACCAGCTGCTCGACCTGAACGTGGACATCCGCCTGAGCCACGCGCCCACCGTGGACGAGCTCCGCGGGTACGACGTGGTCCTCAACGCGACCGGTGCGAAGTCCTACGTCCCCACGTTCGACGGCGACGCGTCGAAGGTCGTCCCCTTCGAGGAGGCGATGGCCTGCCCCAAGGTCGCGTGCGAATGCCACCCGGGCGGCCGGAAGATGCGCAAGCTCGGCAGCCGGGTCCTCCTGTGGGGCGACAGCTACGCCGCGACGGACACGGCGGCCTTCCTCGCCGACATCGGCAAGGAGCTGACGATCGTCACGGAGAACCGCGAGTTCGCCGCCGACTGCGAGGTCATCCACCTGTACGTCCTGCGGAAGCGGTTCGCGCAGGGCGACGCGGAGGTCCTCAGCTCACGTCCGTACAAGCACCCCGTCACGGTCATCACGAGCACGACCGTCGAGTCGATCGACGGGACGACCGTGACGCTCCGGGACAAGGACTTCGAGCGGACGACGATCGAGGTCGACGACGTGGTGACCTGCCACACCCGCGCGGACGCCGGCCTCTTCGCGGAGCTCAAGGCGGCCGGGGTGAACGTGATCAACGTCGGCGACTCGGTGCGGCCGCGGAACCTCTACCACGCGGTGAAGGAGGGGTCCGCCTTCGGGATGGCCGTCGACCAGCACCTGCTGTTCAACCCGAACGGCGCGATCGTGGACGACCTGCCGCTCGATGCGCTCGGCCAGCTGACGCGCGACGAGGGCCCGTCCTACACGGCCGAACGCATGAAGGAGCTCATGGCGGCCGCGAGCCGGTAGCCGCGCGGCGGCAGTCACCGGCCGTGACTCCGGCCCGACCGGTGCCCACCGATCGCCGGCGTCCCCTGCCCGGCCGGCCGACATGCCCCCGTCGCCCGGCCGGGCGCCCCTTCACCGGAGGGCATGTGTGGACGCGAGCCGACCTGGGCGCCGACGATCACCTGGACCCGGTCCATCGCCCCATCTCGCGCCTGACCTCTCGCAGCCCGTCGTGCGCGTGTTCTGCACGCTCGGGGCGGATCGCACGTACCCTTGACAGATCGTCCCGATCTCCGGGACGACCCCGCGATCGAGGAAACGTGACGAAACATTCGAAGTACGAGCGCAGTCAGCGCGCCGCCGAGTCGGCGCGGGTCGCCGAGATCGAGCGTGCCTGGCAGGCGAGCATCCCCCCGGCCGTCGCAGCCGAGTTCGGGCTTTCGGTGCAGCGCGCCCAGGAGCGCGGCCCGTGGGTCCGCCCGCCCGACATGGCGCCCGGGACTCGCCCGAACCCGCCGCGCCCCGGCCACGAGCCGAAGGTGAAGAAGGACGACGCCGCCCCGCGTCGCCGGTACTAGGCGATGCGCAGGCGCAAGGTCACCTATCCGCCGCCGAAGACCGCCACCAAGGGCGCCCCGCCGGCGCCGGGTGCCTTCGATCCGCGGAACCCGCCGGGTCGGACCGTCTCGATCAACGTGAACGCCACGACCGGACGCGCCTCGATCCAGCCGGGGGTCCGCGTGCGGATCCTCAGCGGCCTCTACGCGGGCGAGATCGCGGTCGCCATCTCGGAGCCCAGCGGCGTGATCCCCTCCGTCCAGGTCCGCACCGAGGCGGGCGCGACGCGCCGCTGCCGGACGATCGACCTGGACCCGGTCGCGGCCGCCGACAGCGTCGCGGATCCCTCGCGGGGGTGACGCGCACCGCGGCCTGACGCCGCGGCCGACGCATGGGACGCCCGGGGGCCGCGAGGCCGACCGGGCGTTCTGGTTCTCAGGCACGCACGCCCCCGCGAAGGCCGCTGCGGCCGGCCCACGCCCGCTGCGGCCGGGGCCTGCGGCCCGCGGCCCGTTGCGGCGGCACGTCGAGACCGTGCACCACAGGCAAGAACGCGACGCCCACGTGCATCAGATGCACGGACACGACGAGCGGGGCCGTTCGTCGATCGTCCCGCGGGCCCGTACGCGACTGCGAACGGCCCGTGAGGCCTCGGGCGGTCGTCTTCGTGCATGTCATGCACGGAAACGACCCGGGATCGGGACAGGCGGCGTGCATGTCGTGTCCGTGCATGTGACGCAAGACCGAGACGCCCTGGCCGACCCCTGGTTCAGCCCCCGATCACCCACTCCCGCCGCGGGCGACGCGCACGACGTGCAGCTCGTCGTCGAGCTCCACGAGGTCCGCGCGCTGGCCGGGTGCGAGACGGCCGCGGTCGGTCACGCCGATGAGCGTCAGCGGGTTCCGCGTCGCGGCGGCGACGGCCGCGGGCAACGGGAGTCCAGCGAGGAACAGGTTGCGGATCTCGAGGTCGATGGCCGTGACGCTCCCGGCGAGCGTCTGCGTCCCGGCGAGGGTGGCGCGGTCGCCGTGGACCTCCACGTCCATGCCGCCGAGGCTGCCCGCTCCGTCGCCCGTGCCCGCGAGGTACATCGCGTCGCTGACGAGCACGAGCCGGTCTGCGGGCTTGGTCCGGACGATGATCGGCCAGAGGCCCGGATGCACGTGGTGGCCGTCCGCGACGAGCTCCACGTACGCGTCGTCCTCCGTGAGCGCCGCGACGGCGAGCCCCGGCGTCCGGTGGTCCACGCCGGTCATCGCGTTGAAGAGGTGGGTCGTCGTCCGCGCGCCGGCGGCGTAGCCCGCCCGCCCCTCGTCGAGCGTCGCGATGGAGTGCCCGAGCGCGACCGCCACGCCGTTCTCCGCGAGCCAGGCGATGAGGTCGAGCGCCCCATCGATCTCCGGCGCGATCGTCGTGGTCCGCAGGCCCGGCAGGAGCGGTGCGAGCTCGGCTCGGTCCACCGATGCCGGCGTGACGATGAAGTCGGGGTTCTGGGCGCCCTTGCGCTCGGGCGAGATGAACGGCCCCTCGAGCGAGAAGCCGAGCGGCTCGGCGCCGTCGGCCGGCGCACCGGGCATCCACGCGCGGACCCGGTCGGCGAAGTCGCGCAGGGCGGGGATCGGCGCCGTCACGGCCGTGGGGAGGAAGGAGGTGACCCCGCGGCGGAGGAGTGCGCGTGCCATCCCGTCGAGGTCCTCGCGGGTCCCCATCGCGTCGTGCCCGCCCCAGCCGTGGACGTGGACGTCCACGAACCCCGGGGCGACGAGCGGTCCGCCGATCTCCGCGACGTCGTGCTCGACGGCCGCGATGACGCCGTCCTCGATGCGCAGGCGCCCCGGGACGATGGCGTCGTCGAGCACCAGCCTGCCGCGGACGATCATGAGTGCCTTCCTTCCTCGGCGCGCCGGGTCTCGTCGGAGGGCCGAGGGCGGCCCCGTCACGCGCGGCGCGCGCGTGACTCAGCCGGGGAGCGCGGGCAGGCCCGCGGCGGCGACCGCCTGGCCGTGGCGCTTGTCCCTCTCGGAGACGGTGTGGAACGCGATCCGCTCGGCCGTCGCGGGGTCCTCGGCGCGGAGGACCTCCGTCGCGCCGTCGGTCACCAGGTCGCCCCCCTGCCCGGTCATCACCCGGCCGAGGAGCAGGAGGTGCTCGATCGCGTAGAAGTCGGCGTAGTGGAGGATCGCGTACCCCAGGTACGTCCCGATCGTCCGGTAGACGTCCGCTGCGCGCGGGTCCCCGGCCGCCATCAGCTCCTGGAGGAAGACGAGCCGCTCCGGGAGCGTCGCGGGGGCCTCATCGGCGAGCCCGGCGGGGCCGAGGAGCCGGCCGGTCGCCTGCTGCGAGAAGTAGAGCCCGCCGACCCCGCGGTCCCCCGACCACTCGTCCACGGGGGCGCCCGTCGCGTGGTCCACCGGCGCGAAGGCCAGCTCGTTGAGCCATCGGGTCAGGTGGCCGTCGGGGGTCACGTACCCGGCAGCCTCGCTCGATCCCATCGCGATGCCGAGGAAGGCGCCGACGCCCGCCTGCTGCGCTCCGGCCAGGGCCGTCACGTCGCCGTCGTTCGCCACGACGAGCGGGATCCCGCCCCATGCGGCGCGGACCTCGCGGAACAGGCCGCGCACGCGCGTGTCGAACATGTCGCGCGGGACCGACCGGAAGAGCGAGGCGGCCCGGACCTCGTTGTCCACGTAGACGCCCGCCGCGCTCCCGCCGATCGCGTCGACCCGCGGGAGGTGCTCGGCGGCGCTCCGGATCGACGCCATGATCTCGTCGAAGTGCCACTGCGGGTCCGACTGACGCGAGGGGTCCCAGGCGACCTCCTCGCTCCAGACCACCTCGCCGTCGACCACCGCGGCCGCCTTCCGGTCGCTCGCGCCCAGGTCGAAGCCGACCCGGCACCCGTCGCGGTGGCCGCCCGCCGCGGAGCCGGCCTCGGGCGCCGAGGGGAACTCGGCACGGGGGGTCCGCAGGACGGTGAAGCCGTGGCCGTAGAACTGGTCGGCCATCACCGCGTCGAAGACGCCGGTCCGCTCCTCCGCGTAGTGGCGGATGAGGAAGACGCCCAGCTCCGCCGGGCCGTCGACGTGGACGCGGCAGCCGCCACGTGCCCAGAGCATGAACTTCAGGAGGCGCTCGCAGTCGCGGTACGTCGCCGGCGCGCCCGGATGGCCGGCGGGCAGGACGGCCGTCTCGCGGACCCACGTGGACCCGTCGGGCTGCTCGACCGCGACGGCGACCGGGATCCCGCGCCCGGAGAGCCGCACGGCTTCGGCCGTCGCCCGGCGGGAGAGCCAGGCGGGCAGGAACCCGGGATCGAGGACGGGCCGGATCCGCGGCGCGAACGCGATGGGCGGGGCGGACGCGGACGCGTCGGCGCCGGCGGCTGCCATGGGCCCCTCGCCGGTCATGCGCGGCCCTCGCGATGGGCGAGCCGCTCGCTGCCGTGGACGGCGGCACCGTACGCGCCGGCCCACGTGCCCAGCTGCGCCGGGACGAGCGTCACCCGGTCGAGCGGCGTCATCGTCGCGCGTCGCGCGATCTCCGCGCGGATCGGCGCGAAGAGGATCTCGCCGGCGGCGGCCATCCCGCCGCCGAGGACGATGACGTCCGGCGAGATCACGTTGATCATGCTGGCGATCCCGATCCCCAGGTACCGGCCCACGTCCGCGAGCCCCTGCAGCGCGCGCGCGTCGCCGGCCTCCGCGGCCCGCACGGCCTCCTCGGCCGTGGCCGTGCCGCAGGCCGCCGCGACCTGGTCGGCCCGCGCGAACGCCTCCAGGCAGCCGCGGTTCCCGCACCCGCACCACGGGCCGTCCGGGTCGATCGTCTGGTGACCCATCTCGCCGCCGGTCCCGTCGTGGCCCTGGTGGACCTCGCCGTTCACCGCGACGACCCCGCCGATCCCCGTCCCCAGGGTGAACCCGATCATCGACGAGGCGCCGCGCGCGGCCCCGAGCCGCAGCTCGCCGAGGCCGAAGGCGCGCGCGTCGTTGATGAGGAAGGCGGGGATGCCCGTCGCGGCCGTGACCGGCACGGCGACCGGGTGGCCCGCCCACGGCCCCGGCACGTTGGGCAGGAAGCGCGTCGCGCCGGTCGCCGGGTCGTAGAGCCCCGGGACCCCGATCCCGATGCTCGCGACCGGGCCCCAGGCGGCGATCGTGGTCGTGGCGAGCTCGCCGAGCTGCGCGACGACCGCGTCCGGCACGCCCTCGGGGTCGGCCACGATGCGCGTGGGGACCTGGTCGTGCGCGAGGACCGACCAGACGCCATCGGCGTGGGCGAGGACGGCCCACTTCAGGTTGGTCCCACCGAGGTCGAGCCCGAGGTGGCGGGTGGGTCCGCCGCCCGGCGCCGTCGCGTCCATGGTCGCGGGGTCCGCTCAGGACTCCGCCGTCACGCGGGTGTACGCCGCCGCCACGAAGACGATGATCGACCCGAAGAGGATCTGGCGCGTCGGCTCGGGCAGCCCGAGGATCGTCAGGAGAGCCGCGAGGACGGTGAGGATGAGGGCGCCGACGATCGCGCCCCCGAACCCGCCGCGGCCACCCATGATCGACGTGCCGCCGATGACCGCAGCGGCGACAGACGGCAGGACCGAGCTGTCGACGAGGGTGACGCTGGCGGTGTTCGTGAGGCCCGAGACGATGAGGCCGGCGATCGCCGCGAGGACAGCGGAGATCGCGTACAGGACGATGAGCACCTGCCAGGCGCGCGCACCCGACAGCCGGGCGGCGATCGGGTTGTCGCCGATCGCGAAGAGCAGCCGCCCGTACCCGGTCCGTCTCAATCCCAGGAGGATGACGAGCGCGACGGGCACGAAGACGAGGAGGCTGTTCGGCACGATCTCGGAGCGTCTGTCCCGAGCCGAGCCATCGCAGCGCGTCCGGCACCCCGGACCCCGTCTGCACCGTCTGGAGCTGCCAGACGTTCGCGAGGCCCAGGACGACGAAGCTCATGCCCAGGGTCATGATCAGCGGGTGGACGCGGAAGACCCCGACGCCCACGCCGGTGATGAGGCCGGCGATGAGCCGCGGCGATGAGGGCGACGACGACGCCGGCGACCCATCCACCCGGGGTGTTCACGAACGTCGCGGTGACGAACCCGGCCATCGAGGCGACCGCACCGACCGAGAGGTCGATGCCGCCGGTGAGCATCGTCAGGACCTGACAGCCCGCCAGGATCGCGAGCGGCACGGAGGCGCGGAGGATCACGCCCGCCCACGACAGGCCGACGATCCCGGGGCTCACGATCTGGATGATGAGGACCAGGACGACGAGCAGGCCCGTCAGGGGGATGATCGGCCGGTCCCGGAACAGGTTGCGCCAGGCGGCGGCCGCCAGCCACCGGCTCCGAGCCTGCTCCGTCGGCATCGCGACGCTCATGCGCGGGCCCTCCGCATCTGGATCAGGCTGCCGACCATCACCACGCCGATCAGGATCACGCCCTGGGCGACGACGGCGAGGTTCGTGTTGACATTGAGGAAGGTCATGTCGGTCCGGACGAGCTGGAGGACGACGACGCCGACGATCGGCCCGAACACCCCGCCCCGGCCCCCGGCGAGGCTGACGCCGCCGAGCACGACCGCGGCGACGCTCATGAGCGTGTACGGCCCGGGGACCGGGGTCCCGATCCCCGTGCTCGCGGTGAGGGAGAGGCCGGCGAGCGCCGAGAAGAGCCCCGTCAGCACGTATGCAGAGACCCGCGTCCGGCCGACCGGGACGCCGCTCCGGAACGCCGCGAGCCGGTTGCTCCCGATCGCGTAGATCGACAGGCCGAGCCTCGAGCGCACGACGGGGATCCAGATGACCGCCACGATGAGGACGAGCGCGACGGCGGCCTTCGGGATCCACTCGTTGCCGAGCGGACCGATGACGAGGTCCTTCAGCCACTGGACGGCGAGACCGCCGGGCGCCGGCCGGACGAGGAGTGCGCAGCCCGCCCAGACGAACGCCATCGCGAGCGTCACGACGATGTCCGGGACGCGGGTGAGGACGACGAGGGTGCCGTTCACCGCGCCGAGGACGAGGCCGAGCAGGAGCACGCCCGACGACGACGACGACGCCGAACTCGGGGCTCTGCCCCTCCATCGCGGTGGCGGCGACGACGCTCGTGAGGGCCATCATCGACCCGATCGACAGGTCGATCCCGCCACCGATGACGACGACCGCCTGCGCGACCGCGGCGAGCGCCAGCGGAAGGACCGCGGTCGCGAGCCCCTGGATGGGGACCGGCCCGTACTTGGGCTGGATGAGCTTCGTGAACAGGAGCAGGACGACGAGGAAGCCGAGGAGGCCGAGGGTCCAGGCGTTCCGCCGCGCCCACGCGACGATGGCGCCGCCCCGTCGCGGCCCGCACGGCCTCGACCGGCGCGCTGACCGCGCTCATCGGTCACCCTCCCCGTCGGTCGCCGGAGGAGCGGACGAGGGCTGCTCGCCGGACACGGTGTCGGCCGCGAGATCCTCGGGCAGGACCGCGTCGGACCGGAGGTTGTACGCGGCACGCAGGAGCGATGGTTCGTCCGCGTCGGCCGCGTCGACCTCGGCGACGATCCGGCCGCCGAAGATGACGACCGCGCGGTCGCAGACGAGCTGGACCTCCTTGAGCTCCGACGTGTAGAGGAGCACCGCCGCGCCGGCCTCCGCGAGGTCGCGCAGCAGGACGTAGATCTGGGCTTTCGTGCGGATGTCGATGCCGCGGGTCGGGTCGAAGCACAGCATCGTGTGGACGCCCCCCGCGACCCAGCGGGCGATCGTCACCTTCTGCTGGTTCCCGCCGGAGAGCCGGCGCACCTCGCCGCCCGCCCGAGCGTCGATCTGGAGCCGCTCGACGGCCGCGTCGACCGTCGTCTTCTCCTTGCCGAGGTCGATGAGGCCCCAGCGGCGGATCCGTGCCGTGAACGGGAGCGCGATGTTCTCGCGCACCGACCGCTGCATGAGGAGCGCCTCGGCGCGATCCGCGGCCACATAGACGAGGCCGGCCCGGATCGCGTCGGCGGGGTGGTGGAAGGAGACCGGCCTTCCCGTCCACGAGGATCTCGCCGCTGCTCGGTCGTTCGGAGCCGGCGAGGACATCGAACAGCTCGTCCTGTCCCTGGCCTTCGAGCGCGACGACGCCGAGGACCTCGCCCGGGTAGAGGTCGAACGAGACGTCATGGAGCTTCACGCCCGCCGTGATCCCGCGCGTCGCGAGGCGGGGCTGCGTCCCGCTGGGACGCGGGCCGCGGGCTGCACGGCCGGCAGCGGCCGCCGGCATGTCCTTCGCGATCTCGCCGAGCATCAGCTCGACGATCTTCTCCTCCGACCCGGCCGTGACGTCCACGACGCCGACCGTCTCGCCCTCGCGAAGGACCGTCGCCCGGTCGCAGACCGCGGCGATCTCGATCATCCGGTGCGAGATGAAGATGACGGAGCTGTCTCCGCCCCGCCGGCGGCCCACGACCTCGAGGACACGCTCGGTGAGGTTGGCCGGCAGCGCGGCGGTCATCTCGTCGAGCATGAGGACATCCGGGCTCGCTCGCGAGCGCACGCGCGAGGTCGATGATCCGAAGTGAGGCGAGCGGGATGCGACGGACGAGCGTCCCCAGGTCGAGGTCGGGCAGCCCGAGCTCGCCGAGCCAGTGGCGGAACGGCTCGACCTTGGTCTCGGTGAGGCGCAGGTTGGCGCGGACATCGAGGTCCGGGATGAGCGCCGGCTCCTGGTACACCGGGACGAGGCCGCCGCGTCGCGCCTCGGCCGGGGAGTGCACCGTCCGCTCCCGCCCGCGGACCGTGATCGTCCCGCTGTCCGGGCGGACCGCCCCCGTGAGGATCTTCACGAGGGTGCTCTTGCCGGCCCCGTTGGCGCCCATGAGCGCGTGGACCTCGCCCGGGCGCACAGCCAGCGACGCCGACCTCAGCGCGACGACGGCGCCGTATGTCTTGGAGATCCCGGTCGCCTCGAGGAGGCTGTCGGTGGCTGTGACGGTCATGTGTCTCTGCTATCGAGGGGGTTGGGCGAGGGACGCCGGCGTCGCCGGCGTCCCTCGATCTATCGAGACCGGTGGAGGCCTACTGGCCGCCGGGGCCCTTGCAGGCCACCGCCTGCTCCGGGGTGTACGTGGTCCAGCCGGGGATCTCGAGGCCGAGCGGCCAGAGCGGATCGAGTCCCGGGACCTGCCACGCCTTGAGGTCCGCCCTGCCCTGGTCTGTCGTGTTGTCCTTGATGACCGGCGACGAGGAGGACCGTGTTCGGCTGGCTGGCGGACGGATCCGTCTGGACCGTCTCGCCGTTGAGGAGCTTGAGCGCGAGGTTCACGCCCGCGCCGCCGACGGCCGCGGTGTTGGTCACCGCCGCGCCCTCGAGGCCCGGGAAGCCGGTCGGGTCGAGCAGCTGAGCGACGAATCCGCCGATGTCGGCATCGACGATCGGCACGAACTTCTTGTTCGCGGCCTTGATCGCGTCGATCGTCTGCTTGCCCATGCCGGAGGACCAGATGCCGTCGATCTTGTCGTACTGGCCGCTGGCGATGAAGTCGTTCATGTTCTGCGTCGCCGTCGCCGGATCCCAGCCGGTGAAGACGCCGTCGGCCGTCGGGACGACCTTGATGTCCGGGTACTCGGCGAGCGCCTTCTTGAAGCCGATGTCGCGGTCGGAGTCGGCCGGGTGGCCGGCGAGGCCGCGGCTGTAGTACACGGTGCCCTTGCCGCCGAGCTTCTCGAACAGCCACTTGGCGCCGACGTACGCGTACTCGACCTGGTTGTTGTACAGGTTGTACGTGGTCGGGTCGGTGACGTAGGCGTCGACGGAGACCGTCTTGATCCCCGCCGCGTTCGCTTCCTGGAGGGCGGGGTTGAGCGCGTTCGGATCGTTCGGGTTGAAGACGATCGCGTCCACGCCCTTGGCGATGAGGTCGCGGATGTCCTGGAGCTGGCCGGCCGCGTCCGTGTTGCGGTGGATGGTCGTCAGCTCGGAGACCTGGCCGGAGGCGAGGGCCTCGGCCTTGGCGGTGCAGACCTGCTCCTCGCGGAAGCCGTTGCCGACGCTGCCGCCGTTCGAGTAGCCGATCTTCCACGTCTTCGCCGCGGCGCTCTGGCGACGGCGCCTCGGTGACGGCCGGCGCCGCCGTGACGGCCGGGGCCTCGGTGGCCGCGGCCTGGCGATTCGGCCGGCGCCTGCGAGGCCGGGGCGGTCGTCGCCCCGCTGCTGCTGCAGGCGGCCACGAGGAGCGCGACCGCCGCGATGGCGAGCGCGACTCGGGCCTTCCCGAAGTGCTTCATGAACTACCTCCTCTTTCGGCCGTTCGCCCACCCCCCGATGGGGCGACGGTCCGGCCGACTCCTCCGAGATACCTCTCGGTCTCTCGCTTGCTCAAGCCCCCGTGGGGCGCTGGATTGGTCGGTCGGCGCTAGTCCTCCGCCGACCGGTCGATGGCATGCGCGAGGCGCCGCGCGTGCTCCGTGTAGGCCGCGTCGAACAGCTCGCGCGACCTCTCCTCTCCCACCGCGCTCGCCCGCGTGATGACCGGGGGCATCGCCCCGGCCTCGCACGAGCAGCTCGGCGGTCCTCGCCTTGATGGCGTTGACGATAGCCACGGCCCCGATCGTGGAACCCGGTCCGACCGGACTCTCCAGGCCGCCGATGGTCACCATCGCATCGGCGTGCGGCGTGCAGACGTCGAGTGTCAAGTCGGCCACCTCGAGGAGACGCTGCCCCGCTGCGGGCTCGGGCTCGGCCGAGAGCGACTGTGCCACAGACGTGACGGCGATGACACGCAATCCGCGCGCCTTCGCGCCCCGCGCCATCTCGACGGGGACGGCCGTCAGGCCGCTCGCCGAGAACACCATCATGACGTCGCGCGGGCCGAAGCGGAAGTTCGAGAGGACGACCTCGGCGAGGCCCGGGACGCGCTCGATGAACATCGCCTGGCGCTGCCCGTTCGCCCCCACGACCTGCGTGTGGAACGTCATCGAGAGCTCCGACGATCGGGTTGAACCCGGGGTACGAGCCGTACCGCGGGAACATCTCCTCGACGGGCATCCGGGAATGGCCGGTCCCGAAGAGGTGGACGAGGCCGTCCGCGGCGATCGCGTCGGCGCACCAGCGGCTCGCCGTCTCGATCCCGGCGGCCTGCGTCTCCGCGACGCGCGCGAGCACGTCCGCGGCCGCGGCGAGCCAGCGATCGGCGGCGGTCGGCGCCGTCGTTCACCCGGCGACCCCGGGCAGGGACGGATCGAGCGCGACGTCCTCCCACCTGCCGCTCTTCATCGAGCGGTAGGCGGCGTCGAGGATCGCGTTCACCACGTATCCGTCGGCGAGCGTCTCGCCGGGCGCGCGGCCCTCGCGGAAGGCGTCGACGACGTCGGCCATCATCAGGTCGTGGCCGTGGATCCGGACCTCGTCCGGCTGCGGGAAGACCCAGCCGGTCTCGGCGTCCGCCTTCTCGACGAGGTAGCCGGCCGGCCGCTCGATGAACGCCTTCATCGAGCCCGCGCCGAGGTCCTCGATGATGCCGGCCCGCGTCCCCGTACACCTCGAAGCGGCCCTCGAGCCCGCCCTTGCTCGACCACGAGACGTCGCAGGTGGCGGCGCGGCCGTCCGCGAACCGGACGATCATCATCGCGTTGTCCTCGCCCGTGGTCCGGTCGCGATGGACGAGGGTGTCGCCCCAGGCGAAGACGTCCCGCGGCGCCAGGTCCTTGCCGAACAGGAAGCGCGCGACCTCGATCCCATGGCTCGCCATGTCGAGCAGCGCCCCGCCCCCGGCGAGCTCGGCGTCCCAGAAGTGGGCGGCGTGCGGGCCGCTGTGGCCCTCCCGGGCGCGGAAGGTGGTCACCCGCCCGATCGAGCCGGCCGCGACCATGTCGCGGACGCGCAGGATGTCCGGGTTCCAGACGACGTTCTCCAGGTACGCCGCGAAGACGCCGGCGTCCGCCACCGCGCGGAGCATGTCGGCGGCCTCCGCCGCGTTCCGCCCGAGCGGCTTCGTGCAGGCGACGGCCTTCCCGGCCGCGGCGGCGGTGAGGACGGCATCGCGGTGGAGGTGGTTCGGGAGCGAGACGATGACGAGGTCCACGCCCGGGTCGGCGCAGACCTCCTCGACCGTCGCATAGCCCCGGCTGTCGAAGCGCTCGGCGAACGCGGCGCGTCGGGCCGGGTCCGCGTCGCAGTGCGCGACGACGCGCGCGTCCGGGACGTACCGGAGCCCGAGCGTGTGGAACTCCCCGATGAAGCCGGAGCCGAGCATGCCCACGCCGACGGGTCGCATCAGTAGCCGCTCCCTTCGGGCGAGGCGGCGGGCGCCTCGGGTGCCGGCGCGACGGTCCCGGCGGCCGCTGCCGCCTTCCGCGCGCGGAAGTCGAGGATGATCGTCTCGGTCGCCGTCGCGCCGATGCGCGTGACCCCGATCTCCATGACGTCGAGCAGCCCGTCGAGCGTGCGGACACCGCCGGCGGCCTTCACCTGGACGTTCGGCGGCGTGTTCGCCCGCATGAGGCGGAGGTCGTCGTGCGTCGCGCCGGAGGGCGCGAAGCCCGTGCTCGTCTTCACGAAGTCGGCGCCGGCCGCGACGGAGGCCCGGCACGCGCGGACCTTCTCGTCGTCGGTGAGGTAGGCGTTCTCGAAGATCACCTTCACGATGGCGCCCGCCTGGTGGGCGACGTCCACGATCGCCCGGATGTCCGCCTCGACGTCGGCGTCGCGGCCGGACTTCAGGGCCCCGATCGGGATGACCATGTCCAGCTCGGTCGCGCCGTCGGCGAGCGCGCGCTCCGCCTCGTGGACCTTGATCTCCGTCGTGTGGTTGCCGTGCGGGAAGCCGATCGTGGTGCCGACGGCGACGTCCGTCCCGGCGAGGAGCGCCTTCGCGCGCCGCACGTCCGCCGGGCGGACGCAGACGGACGCGACGTCGTACGTCGCCGCCAGGCGGCAGCCGTCCTCGACGAACGCGTCGTCGAGCTCGGGCCGGAGGAGCGAGTGGTCGATCGTCTTCGCGATGTCCCGCTCGGTGAGGTTCTCGATGGAGAGTGCCATGTCACTCCGTGCGTCGGGCGCCCGCCGCGCCGATGTCAGTAGCAGTACGGGCGCAGCACATCTCTCGCGATGAGGAAGCCCTGCTTGACCTTCTCGTCCGTGCCTTCGAACCGCCGGTCCTCGTGCTCGATGATGCAGTCGCCCTCGTAGCCCTGGCGGTAGAGCTCGCTGAACACCACCGACCAGTCCACGTCGCCGAGGCCGGGGATCCGCGGGACCTGCCAGCCCATGCCCATCGAGAGGACGCCGCGCTCGTAGAGCCCGTCGACGTCGATCATCAGGTCCTTCGCCTGGTAGTGGAGGACGTGCGGCCCGAACTCCTTGAGGAAGCGGCGCATGTCGATCATCTGGAGGATCAGGTGGCTCGGGTCGAAGTTCAGCCCGATCGTGCCGCCCCACTGCTCCAGGATCCGGCGCCACATCCGCGGCGTGGTCGCGATGTTGTGCCCGCCCGGCCACTCGTCGTAGCTGAAGATCATCGGGCAGTTCTCGAGCGTGATCTTCCGCCCGTGGTCGTCGGCGAACCTCACGATGTCCGGCCAGACGCGGAGGGCCTCCTCCCAGTTCTGGTCCTGGTTCTTGTCGTGGTCCCCGCCCATGAACGTGTTGACGAGCGGGATCCCCATCTTCTCGGCGGCCACGATCACGTGCTTGAGGTGGCCGATGACCTGCGCGCGGTGGGCGGGGTCGGGATGGAGGGGGTTCGGGTAGTAGCCGAGCCCGGAGATCGAGAGCCCCTTGCTCGCGATCTCGTCCACGATCTCGGTCGCCCGCCCCTGGGACAGGTCGGCGACGTCGATGTGGCTGGTGCCCGCGTAGCGCCGCGTGTCACCGGACGACGCCGGCCAGCAGGCGATCTCGAGGACCTCGAAGCCGTTCCCGGCGGCCCAGTCGGCGACCTCCATGAGGGGGGTCTCCGGGAAGGGTGCGGTGAGGAAGCCGAGCTTCATCGTGGGTGTCCCTCCGGGCGGCGCCCGAGGCGCCGATGCGTGGTCCGCTGCGGGGATGTCGGGGTGGGGATGCGCACGCTCATGCCGGGTGCGCGACCTCGACCCAGCGGCCGGTCCGCGAGCTCTCGAGGACGGCGTCGCCCACGAGCATCTCCTCGTGCCCGTCGGCGAAGGTGGCGTACCGCCGGTCGAGCGACGGGCCGCCCGCGATCACGTCGTCGTAGACGGCCGTGAAGACCGCCCCGAACGTGTCCGCGAACCCCTCCACGTGCCCGCCGGGGAGTCGGGCGGCGGCGACGCCGGCCGCGTTCATCAGGGCCGGGTTGCGCAGGAGGAGCTCGTTGGGGCGGTCGCGGTGGCCGATCCAGAGCTTGTCCGGGTCCTCGGAGTCCCAGGCGACCGCGGAGGCCGAGCCGTCCACCTGGTAGGCGAGGCCGTTCTTCCGGCCGGGGCTCAGCTGCGAGATGGCGACGCTGCCGCGCGCGCCCCCGGCGTAGCGGAGGAGGATCGTCGCGACGTCCTCCGTCCGGATCTCGACCGGGACGGTCTCGGCGGCGCGCTCCGTGCTGAAGGTGAGCACCTGGCCGACCGGCTTGCGGCGCACGGGGATGAACGTGGTGAGGTCCGCCATGACGGACTCGACGCGCAGCCCCGTGACGAAGCTCGTGAGGTCCAGCCAGTGCGAGCCGATGTCGCCGACGGCGCGGAGGGCCCCGCCCTGGTCCTTCTCCAGGCGCCAGTTCCAGTCGGTGTCGTACAGGAGCCAGTCCTGGAAGTAGCGGCCGGTGACCAGGCGCACGTCGCCGAGCCCGCCCTCGCCGACGAGGGCGCGGACGTGCTGGTTGATCGGGTAGAAGCGGATGTTGAAGTTCACGGCGTTGACGAGGCCCGACGCCTCGGCGAGCGCGACCAGCTCCGCCGACTCGGCCGAGGTCATCGCGAGGGGCTTCTCGCAGACGACGTGTCGCCCGGCGGCGAGGATCTCCATCACCTGGGGGTAGTGGAGCTCGTTCGGGGACGTGACGTGGACGACCTGGACGTCGGGGTCGGCGAGGGCCTCGGCGAGGCTCGCGTAGGCCTTCGGGAGGCCGAGCGCCGCGGCGCGCTCCGCGCCGAGCTCCGGCGACGACTCGAGGAGGCCGGTGACGCGGACGCCGATCCGCCGGAGCGCCTCGACGTGGACCGTGCCGATGAACCCGCTGCCGATGACGGCGGTCCCGATCTCACTGCGTCGCGTCATGGGCATGTGACCTCCGGTGAGGCACCCGGCGTGAGCTGCCGCCGGGGACGTCGGCCTGGAGCATCGATTATCGAGGATTCGAGCGGCCGCCGCCCATCCTACCCCCGCAGGCGGGATGCCGCGGGCTCGTCCGCGAACACCGTCAGGCGCGGATGACGGCGCATGTAGGACGCCGGCCGGTCCGGCCCCTCCGGCTCCTCGAGGACGCGGCGCAGGATCTCCGCCTTGCGCTCCCCGGTGACGAGGAGCCAGGCCTCGTCGGCCGCGAGGAGGCGCGCGAGGCCCACGGTGATCCCGGCCGTCGGCGGGAGCGAGGCGCCGTATCGCGCGACCGCGGCGTCGCGCGTGGACGACGCCACGCGCGCCAGGCGCGTGGGGGCATCCGGGAGCGAGCCGGGCTCGTTGAGGCCCACGTGGCCGTTCATCCCGAGCCCCAGGATCGCGAGGTCCAGGCCGGCCGCGGCGGCGTCGTGGCGGGCGGCTGCCGCCTCGGGGTCGGGGCCGTCCACGTCGATCGGGATGTAGGCGGCCGGCGGCGTGCGGAGCCGGTCGACCAGCGCCGCGCGCAGGCTGACGTCGCAGCGCGCCGGGTCGCCCGGCGGGAGCCCCACCCACTCGTCGAGGAGCACGAGCGTCGCGGCGCCGAAGGAGACGCGCCCCTCGGCCTCGGCGGCCACGAGCTCCGCGTAGAGCGGCGCGGGCGTCTCGCCCGTCGGCAGGCAGATGCGGCGATCCGGGCGGCTCGAAAGCCGCTCGATCAGCTCCGCCGCGACCGCCGACGCCCAGTCGGCCGCCGGCAGGACGTCGATCGTCGGCCGGTCGTCGCTCATGCCCCGGCGATCACCCGGTCGGTGAAGTCGCCGGTCGCCGGGTCCTTGAGGATCATCTTCACGCGCCCGTCCGGCAGGACCTCGCGCTTGATCACGACGTGGCCCTCGTAGACCTCCGGCGTCGCCGCGATCCGCGGGGTGGTCCCGCCGCGCCAGTCCATCGTGACCGGCTCCCAGCGGCCGCTCTTCGCGGAGCGATAGCACGCGTCCATCACGGAGTTCACGACGTAGCCGTCGTAGAAGGTCTCCTGCGGGGTCCCGCCCGTGTCGATCGCGTCGAACATGTCCGCGAACATGTCCACGTAGCCGAGCTCGGAGACCTCGTCGCCGACCGGGAAGAGCCACCCGGCCGCGGTCTCGGCCTTCTCCGCGACGTACCCGCCGCTCCCGCCCGCGGTGAACATCTCGAAGCCGGTCCGGAGGAAGTGGTTCAGCCAGATCGTCCCGTGCGTGCCCGCGACCTCGTCGCGCAGGTCCATCCCGCCGCGGAAGGTCCAGCTCACCTCGAACTGGCCGGTCGCGCCCGACTCGAAGCGGATGAGCGCGATCGCGTTGTCCTCGTCGTCGATCGGGTGGACCAGGGTGTCGGTCGTGCAGAGGACCTCGACCGGACGGTTCCCCTTCCCCACGAAGTTCCGGATGATCTCGATGCAATGGCAGCCGAGGTCGATGATCGCGCCGCCGCCCGTGAGCCGGCCGTCCCAGAACCATGCGCTGTGCGGGCCGGGGTGCGTCTCCCGCGAGCGGACCCACGTGACGTCGCCGAGCGCACCGGCGCGGACGGACTGGAGGGCCTTCAGGGTCTTCGGCGTGTAGCAGAGGTCCTCGAGGTACCCCGCGAAGACGCCGGCCTCCTCGACGGCCGCGAGCATCCGCTGCGCCTCCTCCGCCGTCCGCCCGAGAGGCTTGGTGCAGAGGACCGACTTGCCGGCCGCGGCCGCGGCCTTCACCGCCGCCTCGTGGAGGTGGTTCGGGAGCGCGACGATCACGGTGTCGGTCTCGGGGTGGCGGATCGCCGCCTCCATGTCCGTCGTGGACTCCGGGATCCCCCAGCGCTCGGTGAACGCCTTCCCGCGCTCCTCGCTCCGCGAGTAGACGACGCGCACGTGGTCACGGCCGCGCTGGCCGTGGAGGGTCATCGTGTAGAAGTCGCCGATGAGGCCGGTGCCGAGCAGCGTGATCGCGTGGGTCTTCATGGACGGGCTCTCCGTTCTGGGGGCTTCGCACGGGATTTTAGGGCGGCCATCGCCGTCCGCGACGGTCCCGGCAGCGCTCGCGTCCGAGAGCCGGCACCAGGAGCCCGGAGCGCGGACGTACGGGCGCACCGCCGGGGGTGAGGCCGCGCGACGCGCGTGCCCGGGCGGCATCATGCGCGCAGTGAGCGAGCAGCCGGACCCGGCGACGAGGCGCGCGACATCTGGCGGATGGCGCTGGTCGCCGTCGTCGCGGGCGTGCTGACCGGCGTCGTCGGTGCCGCCTTCCGCATCGCGCTCGGGATCTGCGCCGTCTGGCGCGACGGCCTGGCGCGTCTCGCGCACGACCTCGGGACCTGCCGGCATCCTGCTGCCGGTCGCGGCCGTCGCGGCGTGCGCCGGCCTCGCCCGCTTCATCGTCCGCCTGGTGCCCGAGGCGGGCGGCAGCGGCGTCCACCGCGTGGAGGCCGTGATGCGTGGGGAGATCGCGCCCGCGCGGATCGCCGTGCTCCCGGCGAAGTTCGTCGGCGGCGTGCTCGCGCTCGGGTCGGGGCTCGTCCTCGGCCGCGAGGGGCCCACCGTGCAGATGGGCGCGACGATCGGTGACACCCTGGCCCGGTGGACGCGGCTCGCGGTCGCCGACCTCCGGGACGTGCAGGCGGCGGCGGCCGGCGCCGGGCTCGGCGTCGCGTTCAGCGCGCCGTTCGGCGGGGCGATGTTCACGTTCGAGGAGGTGCGCCGCGGGTTCACCGTCCGCCTCGGGGTCGCCAGCCTCCTCGCGTGCGCCGCGGCCCAGGTCGTCGCGTCGGCGCTCCTGGGGTCGACCCCGACTTCCACGTCGAGCCGCTCGCCCGGACCGGATGGGAGGTCGTGGTCCTCTGCCTCGTCCTCGGCGCCCTCCTCGGCCTCGGCGGCGTCCTCTACAACATGCTCATCGTGGGGCTCCTCGACCTCTCCGAGAGGCTGCGCGCGATCCCCGTCGAGCTCCGCGCCGCGGCGGTGGCGCGATCGTCGGTGCCGTCCTGTGGGTCGACCCGCTCCTCGTGGGCGGCGGGGACGCCCTCACCCAGCGGATCCTCGACGGCCGCCTGACGCTGGAGGCGATCGTCGTCGTCCTCGCGGTCCGCGTCCTGCTCGGTCCCCTCTCGTACAGCGCCGGGACGCCGGGCGGGCTCTTCGCGCCCCTCCTGCTCGTGGGCGCCGCCGCGGGCGCGGCCTTCGCCCTCGCCTGCGACGCCGTCGCACCGGGTCTCGCGCTGGACCCGACCGCGTTCGCGATCGTGGGGATGTCCACGTTCTTCGCCGCGGTCGTCCGGCGCGTCGTCGCCCACCCCGTCGCGGACGCGGGCGGAGGCGTAGAGTCGGGCCATGGAGATCCCGCCGCCGGCCACGCCCCCCGCGCTGCCGGCCCCACCCCCGGCGACGCCACCCCCGGCGACCCCGCCGCCGGTCGTGGTCTACGCGCCCGCCGGCCCGGGCCTGCTCGTCCGGGCGCTCTGGTTCTTCTTCATCGGGACGTGGCTGAGCGGGCTCGCGATCTCCTTCGCGTACCTCTGCTGCGTGACGATCGTGGGACTGCCCCTGGGCTTCTGGATCTTCAACAGGCTCCCGGTGATCCTCACCCTCCGGCCCCGGACGGACGTCCGCGTGACGCAGGTCGTGGACGGCATCGCGTACGTGGGCGGCGGCACGGTGCACCAGCTGCCGCTCTGGGTCCGCGCGATCTGGTTCGTCCTCGTCGGGTGGTGGGTCGGCGCGATCTACATGTGGGTCGCCTGGCTCCTCTGCGTGATCCTCATCACCCTGCCGGTCGGGCTCTGGCTCTTCAACCGCGTCGGCGCCGTGATGACGCTCCTGAGGTACTGAGGCGTGGACATCCCCGACTCGATGCTGGTCGCGCGGATCCACGGCGTCCGCGACGTCCGCGTCTCCCGCGAGCCCGTCCCGGTCCCGGCCGCGGACGAGTCGCTCGTCCGCGTGGAGGCCGTGGGGATCTGCGGCTCGGACATCCACTGGTGGACGCACGCCGGCATCGGCGACGCGCGCGTGGGGTCGCCGCTCGTCCTGGGCCATGAGGCAGCGGGCACGGTCGTCTCCGGGCCGCTCGCGGGGTCGCGCGTGGCGGTCGAGCCCGGGATCGCGTGCGGCGCCTGCGAGCGGTGCGCCGAGGGGAACGTCAACCTCTGCCCGTTCGTGCGGCACGCGGGCCACGGCGTGACGGACGGCGCGCTCCGCGAGTACATGGCCTGGCCCACGAAGGACCTCTACGTCGTCCCGCCCGGGATGACGGCCGTCGAGACCGCGCTCGCCGAGCCGCTCGCCGTGGCGCTGCACGGGCTCCACCTGGGGCGCGTGGGGCCGGGCACGACCCTCGCGGTCCTCGGGTGCGGCCCGATCGGCCTGCTCGCCATCGCGGCGGCCGCGACCGCCGGCGCGACGACCGTGGTCGCGACCGACCGGCTCGCACACCGCCTCGCGCTCGCGCCCGGCTTCGGCGCCGAGCGGACGGTCATCGTGACGGACGGGCGGGCCGGCGAGGCCGCGTGGGCGGCGACCGGCGGCCGGGGCGTGGACGTGGCGTTCGAGGCGTCCGGCGACCCCGGCGCGATCGAGGACGCGATGGCCGTGGTGCGCGCCGGGGGGATGGTCGTGCTCGAGGGGATCCCCGACGACGACCGGACGAGCTTCACGGCCTCCGTCGCCCGGCGGAAGGGGCTGACGATCCGCATCGCCCGGCGCATCCGCGGCACCTTCCCGCGCGCGATCGACCTCATCGCCTCGGGCGCCGTCGACGTGCGCGGGCTCGCGACCGCCACGTATCCGCTCGCGGAGGCGGAGGAGGCGTTCCGCGCCGCCGAGGCGCGGACGGGGGCGAAGGTCGTCATCGAGCCGGCGGCCGGGCGCTAGACTCGGGCGGTCGTCGTCGCACGGGAGGCTGGCCGGTGGGTCCCACGATGCTCGCTGCGCGCTGGCACGGCCGGGGGGACGTGCGGGTGGAGCGCATCCCGGTCCCGTCGCCCGGGCCCGGCGAGCTGCTGCTCCGCGTGAGCTGGTGCGGGATCTGCGGGACGGACGTCGAGGAGTACCGCGACGGCCCCGCGGTCATCCCGGTGGGGACGCCGAACGCGATCACCGGCCAGGCGGCGCCGGTCGTCCTCGGCCACGAGTTCGCCGGGACGGTGGTCGAGCTGGGACCGGGCGTCGAGGGGTTCGCGCCCGGCGACCGTGTCGCGCCGGACATCTGCCTGTTCTGCGGTGAGTGCCACTACTGCCGCCGGCACGAGTACGCGCTCTGCGAGTCCTGGGCGGCGATCGGGCTCCACGGCGACGGCGGGCTCGCGGAGTACGCGTGCGTCCCGGCGAGCCAGTGCCTCCCGCTCCCCGACTCGATCGGCGACGACGAGGCCGCGCTCATCGAGACGACCGAGGTCTGCGTGCGCGCGATCCGCCATGGCGAGGTCGGGCTGGGCGACAGCGTCGCGGTGGTCGGCGACGGCGCGGTCGGGCTCGTCGCGATCCAGGTCGCCCGCGCGGCCGGCGCGTCGCGCGTCGTCCTCCTCGGCCATCGCGCCGCGCGGCTCGAGGTGGGCCGGCGCCTGGGCGTGGACGCGGCGATCGACACGAACGACCCGGGCTGGCGGGCGCAGCTCGCCGATCTGACCGACGGGCTGGGCGCGGACGTGGTGATCGAGTGCGGCGGCGGCGCCGGCGCGATCCGCGACGCCATCGGCGCGGCGCGGAAGGGCGGTCGCGTCGTCCTGCTCGCCGTGACGAGCGCGCCGCTCCAGGTGGACACGTGGCCGATCGTCGCGGGGGAGCTGACGATCGTCGGCAGCGTCCAGCACCACTTCGACGAGGACCTGCCGACCGCCATCGACCTCATCGGGTCGGGACGCGTGGACGTGCGCTCCCTCATCACGCGGCGGATCCCGCTCGAGCGCGTCGTCGCCGACGGGTTCGAGGCGCTCGCGGGCTCGGGCGACATCAAGGTGCTCGTCTCCACGCAGCCGGCCGGCTGAGGAGGGCCGACGTGAGCGAGACGCCGACGGCCCGGAACGTCGTGGTCACCGGGGGGACGCTCGGGATCGGGCTCGGCGTCGTGCGATGTCTCGCCGCGGAGGGCTGGCGCCCGTCGATCGTGGACCTCGACCCCGCCGGGGAGGCGATCGCGGCCGAGGCCGGCGGGGCGTTCGCCCGCGCGGACGTCTCGGACCCCGACGCCGTGGCGGCCGCGCTCGCGGAGATCGTGGAGCGCGTCGGCCCCCTCCACGGGCTCGTGTGCAGCGCGGGGATCAACCGGACCGGGCCTGCCGAGGAGATCCCGATCGACGACTGGCGGCTGGTCATCGACGTGGACCTCAACGGCACGTACTACAGCTGCCGCGCCGCCTACCCGCACCTCGTCCGCGGCTCGGCGATCGTGAACGTGGCGTCGATCCTCGGGGTCCGTTCGCGCGCGGGGCGGGCCCCCTACTCCGCCGCCAAGGCCGGCGTCATGGCCCTGACGCGGACGCTCGCGATCGAGTGGGCCGACCGCGGGATCCGCGTGAACGCGGTCGCTCCCTCCTGGACCGACACGCCCCTGATCCGCGGCCAGGTGGCCGGCGGGACCCTCGCGCTCGACGTCCTCGACCGCGTCCCCATGGGCCGGCTCGTCACGGTCGAGGAGGTCGCGGATGCGGTCTCGTTCCTGCTCGGCGAGAAGGCGGCGTTCGTGACCGGGCAGACGCTCTTCGTCGACGGCGGCTACGTCGCGGCCGGCTGACGCCGGCGGCGGAGCACGGCGAGGACGAGGAGCCCGGCGAGGGCGCCGGCGATCGTGGGGACCAGGACGGGGCCTGGCCCGGGCGGCGGCGGCGCCTGCGGCTCCGCCTCGGTGGACGTCGCGGGCGCCAGCGGGTCCGGGACGAACGCGATCGGGAGGTCGGAGGTCCCGCGGATGAAGGCCCGGATCGCGATCACGCGTCCGGGCGGCATCGCGATGGTGAACCGGTACCGGCCGGACCCGGGGATGTCCTCGCCGCCCATCGCCTCGGTCGTCGCGCCGTGGATGTCCACGAGGCGGATCCCGATGGGCGACCCGAAGACGGGGATCCGGCCGTGGTGCGCGTCGGGGGCCGTGACGTCCACGACGAGGACCACGGTGCTCCCGGGCCGGACGTCGGCCGGGAAGGGCCCGACCAGGGTCGCCTCCATCCCCTCCTTCGCGAGGACGGCCGGGCCGGCAGCCAGCCACAGGAGGGCCAGGCCGGCGGACCATGCTGCCAGGAGACGGAGGATGGGCCGGTGCGCGTGCATCCGGCCCATCCTCGCAGATGCGTGGCGGATCAGTGGATCTGGGCGGCTCCCTCGAGCTCCTCGAACGTGATGCAGCCGTCCACCGGACAGACGTACCCGCAGAGCCGGCAGCCCACGCAGTAGTCGGGGTCCACCGACAGCGTCGACGTGCCGTTCGTCCGGGCGAGCCTGATCGCCTGGTGCGCACCGTCCTCGCAGGCGGCGTAGCACAGGTTGCAGTGGATGCACTTCTCCTGGTCGATCTGCGCCAGGAGCCGGAACTCCTGGTCCAGGTTCCCCCAGTCGGTCAGGGTCGGGAGCGCCTTGCCCACCAGCTCGGACGGGCTGTGGAGGCCCTTGTCCTTCAGGTAGGTGGAGAGGCCGTCCACGAGGTCGTCGACCAGGCGGAACCCGTAGTGCATGACGCTCGTGCCCACCTGGACGGTGGTCGCGCCGCAGAGCAGGAAGTCCACGGCGTCGCGCCACGTCTCGATGCCGCCGATGCCGGAGACCGGCAGGCCCACCTGCGGGTCCGCGGCGACCTGCGAGACCATGTTCAGCGCGATCGGCTTCACCGCGGGCCCCGCATAGCCGCCGTGCGAGCCCTTGCCGCGCACGTCGGGCAGGGGCGCCCACGAGTCGAGGTTCACGCCGATGAGGCTGCTGATCGTGTTGATGAGCGCGACGCCGTCGGCGTTCGCCGCGCGCGCCGCGCGCGCCGGGTAGCGGATGTCCGTGATGTTCGGGCGTGAGCTTGACCAAGACGGGCATCTCGGCCTTCTCCATCACCCACTCGGTGATCATCTGGACGTACTCGGGCACCTGGCCCACCGCGGCGCCCATCCCGCGCTCGCTCATCCCGTGCGGGCAGCCGAAGTTGAGCTCGTACCCGTCGGCGCCGGTGTCGTTGCACTTGGCGAGGATCTCGTGCCACGCCTCGCGCTTCGCCTCGACCATGAGGCTGATGACGACCGCGTTGTCCGGGTAGCGCTTCTTGGTCTCGCGGATCTCCGCGATGTTCACGTCCGTCGGCCGGTCGCTGATCAGCTCGATGTTGTTGATCCCGACGACCTGGCGGCCGTGGTAGTCGAACGACCCCAGGCGCGCGGTGACGTTGCGGATCGGCTCGCCGATCGTCTTCCACACCGCGCCGCCCCAGCCGGCGTCGAACGCCCGCGAGACCATCTCGCCGGTGTTGGAGATGGGGCAGCTCGCGAGCCAGAACGGGTTGGGGCTGCGGATGCCGGCCATGTCCACGGCGAGGTCGACGCCGGGCACGGTCGCTGCGGTCCGGTCCACCGCCACGATGTGCGGCCCCCCGAGCCCGAGGGCGTCGAGGATCGACGCCGCGGCGACCTTCCCGTGCTGGACCGCGTTGACGACCTCCGCGCCGCCGCTCGTCACGTCGCCGATCGCCCAGACCTTCGCGTTCCCGGTCCGGCCGGTCGCAGGGTCGGCGGGGACGACGCCGTCGCGGAACGGGACGCCGAACGCCGCGAGCATCTCGGAGAGGCCGGTGGGCCCACCCTGGCCGACGGCGCGGACGACGACGTCCACGGGGACCTCGAAGCGCGAGCCCTCGACGGGGACGGGGCGCCGTCTCCCGGACGCGTCCGGCTCGCCGAGCGCCATCCTCTCGAGGACGAGGCTCGTGACGGTGCCGTCGCCGCGGATCTCCAGCGGCGCGGTCAGCCAGTGGATCGCCACGCCGAGGGAGCGGGCGAGGTCGATCGCGTGCGGATACGCGGGGGTCTCCGCCTGGCCGCGACGGTAGTAGAGGGTGACATCCGCCGCCCCGTGCCGGACGGCCGCCGCGGCCGCGTCGAACGCGGTGCTCCCGCCGCCCACGACCGCGACGCGCTTCCCCGAAAGGTCCGCCTCCTCGCCGTGGATCGCCTTCCCGATCAGGTCCAGCGCGTCCACGACGCCCGCGAGATCCTCGCCCGGGATCCCGAGCGGCTTCGCGCGCCCGAGTCCCACGGCGACGACGACGGCATCGTTCCCGGCGAGGAGCGCGGCGGGGTCCACGTCCTCCCCGACAGTGCAGTCGAGGACGAACCGCGCCCCGGACCGCTCCACCTCGGCCACGTCGACCGCGACGGTCTCGCGCGGCAGCCGCCACGGGACGATCCCGTACGTGCCCAGGCCGCCGGCGCTCGCGTGCGCGTCGTAGAGCGTGACGCCCACGCCCGCCCTGCGGAGCTCGGCCGCGGCCGCGAGGCCCGCGGGGCCCGCGCCTACGACGGCCACCTTCAGGCCCACCTCATCGCCGGGCGCGAAGAACCGGCCGCCCTCGGCGGCGTACGACTCCACGGCGTAGCGCTGGAGACGCCCGATCGCGATGGGGCGATCCATGGCGTTCCGCACGCACGCGCCCTCGCACAGGCTCTCCACCGGGCACGCGGCGCCGCACGTGGCGCCGAGCGGGTTCGCCGACAGGATCGTCCGGGCCGCGCCCTCGACGTTCCCCGTCGCGATCTTCCGGATGAAGCCGGGCACGTCGATGCCGGTCGGGCAGGCGTGCGTGCAGGCGGCGTCGTAGCAGTAGAGGCAACGCTCCGCTTCGATGCGTGCGGCGCCGGGCGCCAGCGGCGGCAGTGGGGCGAACGGGTCGGGCCCGTGCCCGACGGTGGTGTCGACGGTCATCTCCCTGGGACCCTCGATTCGGTGGCCGGGCGCGGGGCGCTCCGGGAAACAGGCCGCCATCGTCCTGCCGCGCGGCATCCGGGCCGACGGCCGAAGTGCCCCCCGTCGGGGGCCGGACCGCCCGCCGCGGGCTCGCCGCGGGACCGTCGGCCGGTCGTCCCGCCGTCGTCAGGCCGTCGTGCCGCCCTCGTCGGGTCCCGACCCGTCGGACGCCGGACCCTCGGCCGGCGGCGGCACCGCCGCTCCGCGATCGTCGAAGTGCCAGCGGACGGGCTCCTCCTCCTGGACGCCGCGGGGCCAGGAGGTGCCACGCCGCACGCGGAAGAGCGACCAGTCGGCCGGCCCGAGCGCCCGGAGGGCGACGACGCCGACCACGAGCAGGACGATCCCGGCGCACGCCCAGAGGAGGAACCCGGGGAGGTCGTCCATGCCGGCCATCATGCGCCCGGCGGCGCCGGATGGCCGTCAGTCGAGCCGGATCTCCGCGCAGACCTCGCCCGCCATCGCGACGAACGCCTCCGCCGCGGGCGATCGGACGCGGTCGGCGTGCCAGGCGATGACGATCGAGCGCGGCGGGCAGGTCCGCCGGGAGGCGGACGATCCGCGGGTCGGCCATGTCCACCGCAAGAGCCGGGAGCAGCGCGGACCCGAACCCCGTCGCCACGAGCCCCTGGACAGTGGCGTTGTCGTCCGACCGGAAGACGATCCGCGGCGTGATCCCACGTGCCCGCAGGGAGTCCTCGAGCAGCTCGGCGGTGCGGCTGGGATGGAACCCGATCAGGGGCTCGTCCGCGAGGTCCTCGAGCGTCGGCGGCGGCCTGCGGGCCGCGAGCCGGGAGCCCGCGGCGATGAGCAGGAGCCACGGGTCCTGCAGCACCTCGGCGCTGCCGAACGGGCCGTCGGGCAACGGGAGCACGCTGAACGCGAGGTCGAGGTCGCCGGACTCGACGAGCCGGAGGAGACGCTGGTCGCTGCTGCTCTCACGGAGCTCCACCTCGACGCCCGGCCACCGGTCCAGGAAGCGGCCGATGAGGGTCGGGAGGATGCGCGCGCTCACGCTCTGGTAGGTGCCCACGCGGAGCGTGCCGACCGCGCCCTCGGCGTAGGCGTGCAGGTCCGCGCGGGCCGCGCTCAGGCGCGCGGCGATCGCGTCCGCGTGGCGCACGAGGATCTCCCCGGCCTCGGTCAGGCTCACCTGCCGCCGGCCCCGACCCCGGTCCACCAGGCGCAGGCCCACGATCGCCTCGAGCGCGGCGAGGTGCTGGCTGATCGCCGACTGCGTGTAGTCGAGCTCGTCGGCTGCCGCGCGGAACGACCCGGTGCGGGCGATCGCCCGGAGGCTCTCCAGGTGACGGAGCTCGAGGACGGCCCATTGATCAGTCATGGTGATCACTTGTTTACCAGATGGGCGTTGCTGTTATCAACAGGCGAAGGTAGCGTGGTGGGCATGGAACTCCCGATCATCCTCCTGCTGATCACCCTCGCGTTCGCGGCGTTCGCCGGGCTCGCGGCCATCGATGGGTCCGACTCCCGCACGTGGGACGACCCGAACTGGTGGCCGGACGAGGCCCCCAAGCCCGCCTGATAGCACCGGGACGCGGCCCGTCGGGACCGCGCGATCCCTCCGTCCTCCTCCACAGGCCCTCGGGCGCAGCCGAATTGCCCGGGGGCCTTCCCTTGCCCGAGTGGGCGCCGCCCGCGACCGCTGCCCGCAGCGACCGACCACGCGATCGGCGCCCCTGGGCGGTCCGTGCCACCATCCGCGGCATGGCATGGAGCGTGAGCGAGATCCCCGACCTCCGCGGCCGCATCGCCGTGGTGACGGGAGCGAACGGCGGGCTGGGTTTCGAGACCGTCCGCGCCCTCGCGGGGGCCGGCGCCCACGTCGTCATGGCGGTGCGTGACCCGGAGAGAGGCGCGGCGGCGCGCGCACGCCTCCTCGACGCGATCCCGGGGGCGTCGCTCGAGATCGTCGCCCTCGACGTCGCCTCCCTCGCCTCCGTGCGGGACGGGGCCGCAGCGATCCTTGCCGGCCACCCGCGGGTGGACATCCTCGTGAACAACGCCGGGGTGATGGCGATCCCGCGCGGCCTGTCGGCCGACGGCCAGGAGCTGCAGCTCGCGACGAACCACCTGGGGCACTTCGCGCTCACGGCGCTCCTGCTCCCGGCGCTGGTCCGGAGCGACCGTGGACGGATCGTCTCCGTGACGAGCACGGGTCGCTTCCTCGGTCGCACGGTGGACCCGTCGGACGTCGCGATGGCCGGCGGATACGACCCGTGGCGCGCGTACGGCCGCGCGAAGCTCGCGGCATGCCAGCTGACGATCGAGCTCGACCGCCGCCTCGTCGCGGCCGGCGCGCCGGTCCGGGCGCTCGCCGCCGACCCGGGCTTCGCCCACACCGACCTCCAGGCGCGGAGCGCGCGCGAGGCCCGGGGGCTGACGCAGCGGTTCTTCGACGTCACGGTCGGCTGGTTCGGGTCGTCGCCCGCCCAGGGCGCCACGCCGCAGATCCGCGCGGCGACCGATCCGGCGGCCCGCGGCGGCGCCCTCTACGCGCTGCGATTCCTGCTCCGCGGCGCGCCGGTGCGGTGGCCGTACATGGTCTGGGGCCTCGGCGACCGGTCGCGCGCCGCCCTCTGGGCCGTCTCCGAGCGCGAGACCGGCGTCCCGTTCGACGTGGCGGCGATCGTCCGGGAGGCGCGGGCCGGCTAGCCCGCCGTCGAGATCGTGACGCGGCTCGCGCCGCCCTCCACCTCGATCTCGTACCGGGACTCCGCCGCTTCGGCGCCGGCGCTCGCCAGCACGATGTTGCCCAAGCCGTCGGCGCGCTGGCCATCGAGCGTGGTCCGCGACGCACCACCCCGGACGCGGAGGCGCGCGGCCGTCCCGGCAGGGCGCGTGAGCGTCAGGTCGCTCATCCCGCCGGAGACCCGGATCGGCGTGACGCCGCGCGGCGCGGGGAGGCGGAGCTGCACGCGACTCGCGCCGCCGCTGATCGCCAGGGAGGCGAGATGCAGCGATCGGATGTCGCCCTCGATCGCCGACGCGCCACCGCGCATCTCGATGTCCCACGGGATGGAGCCGTTGAGGACCACCGCCCCCTTGTCCCGGCGCCAGTGCGCCGACAGCTCGAGCCGGGAGTCGGCGATGCGCGCCCGCCAGTCGAGCCAGGAGAACCGCGTGTAGTGGATGGTGACGACCCCGCCCCGCGCGGGGCGCGGACCTCCGGCGCGAGCCCGGGAAGGTGCGCGAGCGGATCGGGTATGTCGCGCAGGGCGGTGGGTCCGACCCCGGGATGACCGGCAGAGGCGAGCTCGTCATCCAGGGGCGGCTCTTCGGGATGAGCCGCAGCGATGCTCGTGCGCGCGCGGCCGACGTCCTCGCGGCGCTGGACCTGACCGATGCCGCCGACCGGAACGTCGGGACGTACTCCGGCGGGATGCGGCGGCGCCTGGACATCGGGATCGGCATGGTGAACCGGCCGCGGCTCCTCTTCCTCGACGAGCCGACCACGGGCCTGGACCCGCAGGCGCGGGCGCACCTCTGGGAGGAGATCCGGCGCCTCCGCGAGGGCGGCACCACCGTCTTCCTCACCACGCACTATCTCGAGGAGGCGGACGCGCTCTGCGACCGGCTGGCGATCATCGACCACGGCCGGATCGTCGTCGAGGGGACGCCGATCGAGCTCAAGCGCGAGATCGCCGGCGACGTCGTCACGTTCGGCATGAACGGATCGTCCGAGGCCGCGCTCACGCTCCTCCGGACCGCACCCCGCGTCCGCGAGGCGGACCTGGCCGACGGGCTCGTCCGCCTCTACGTCGAGGACGGTGAGTCCGCCCTCCCCGACCTCCTGCGGATGCTCGACGGCGCCGGCCTGGCGCCCGCGTCCATCTCACTCCACCGGCCGAGCCTCGACGACGTCTTCCTGCGTCAGACCGGCCGCTCGCTCCGCGACGCAGCGGCCTAGGAGACCGATCCGATGAAGCTCGTCCGCGATACCTGGCTCATCTTCGAGCGGTCCATGTACCTCACGCTGCACAACCCCGTCTGGGTGATCCTCGGGCTCATGCAGCCGCTGCTCTTCCTGCTGCTGTTCGGGCCGATCCTCAACAACGTCGCCGTGAGCTCGGCCGGCCTCCCGGCCGGCGGCGCCTTCAACGTCTTCGTGCCGGGGCTCCTCATCCAGATCGCCCTGTTCGGGGCCGCGTTCGTCGGGTTCGGGCTGGTCGCGGAGCTGCGATACGGCGTCGTCGAACGGATGCGCGTGACGCCGATGAGCCGCGCCGCGATGCTCCTCGGCCGGTCGCTCCGCGACGTCGTCATCCTCGTCACGCAGGGGATCCTGCTCGTCGTCATCGCGCTGCCGTTCGGGCTCACGATCGACCCGGTGGGCTTCCTCGTCTCGCTGGGGCTCCTCGCGCTCGTCGGGCTGGTGATGGCGCCGATCTCGTATGCCCTCGCGCTCGTGCTCAAGAGCGAGGACTCCCTGGCACCGCTCCTGAACGGCATCTCCCTGCCGTTGCTGCTCCTGTCCGGGATCCTGCTGCCGATGGCGCTCGCGCCGGAATGGCTGCAGGCGCTCGCGAAGCTCGACCCGCTCAGCTACGCGGTGACGGCGATCCGCGCGCTGTTCAACGGGAGGTTCGCGGACCCGGCGGTCGCCACCGGCGTCGGGCCGATGGCGGTCCTCGCGGTGGCGGCGATCCTGCTGGGGCGGCGCGCGTTCGCCCGCGCGGTCGCGTAGCGCGGCGGCGCGACGGGCGGGCCCGCGCGCGCCTGCGAACGGCCGGGGCGTCGCCGCTCCGGCCGTTCTCGTTCCCGTCGGTCCGTGTCGACGCCCTTGTCGGGCGTCGCGCGGCTGCCTACATCTGCTTGAAGCGCGGACCCTCGCCGCCCTCGGGCGGCAGCCACCGGATGTTCTCGAGCGGGCACTTCACCGCACACGTCATGCAGTGGAGGCAGTTCGAGGCCGAGAGGACGATCCTCTCCCCGTCCCACCGGTAGACCTGGCCCGGGCAGAAGTGCGTGCAGGAGTTCGCGTAGTCGGCCTCGCATGTCACGCACTTGGCGGCGTCGAGGACCGTCATGTGCGACGGCTCGTCCTCGCGATGGAGCGACCCCGTGAGGCTGACGAAGGTCGCGCCGTCCATCCCGCCCGGATCGGGCCGGCCGAGGCGTGCGCCCTTCTTCGTCCCCTCGTAGTCGGGGTCGAGCCCGAGCCGCGTGGGGATGAACTTCTGGACCATGGAGAGCGGGGCGCCGACGTAGGTCCCCCACCGGAAGCTCTGGCGGTAGTTGCGCGCCGCCCGGAGGTCCGGGAGGACGCCACGCTCCTCCAGGCGGTCGGCATAGCCGACGAGCGGGATCAGGTCGCCGTCGGGCGCGGCGAGCCCGGCGACGATCGTGTCCGCGGCCGCCATCCCCGAGCGGATCGCGTAGTGGATCCCCTTGATCTTCGCCATGTTCACGAAGCCCGCGCCGTCGCCGACGACGAGGGCGCCGGGGACGGAGATCTTCCCGAGCGAGTGGAAGCCACCCTCGGGGATCGTCCGTGCGCCGGTCGCGATCGTCACCGAGCCCTTCAGGAGGTCGGCGATGAACGGGTGGGCGCGGTAGCGCTCGAACTCCTTCTGGGGGTTGAGGTCCCCGTACTTCCAGTCGAGCCCGAGGATCAGGCCGACGGAGACGAGCTTCTCGCCCATGGAGTACATGAAGCCGCCGCCGAAGACGTTCTGCGGGGCCGGGTACCCGAGCGTGTGCATGACGCGCCCGATCCCGAACCGGTTCTCGTTCGCATAGGCGACGACGGCCTTGACACCCAGCGAGTAGACCTGCGGGTTGCGCCCGGCGCCGAACCTCTCGCGCAGCTGCGTGGAGAGGACGCCCCGGGATCCGTCCGCGAGGACCGTGACACGCGCACGGATCTCCTCGACGGGCCGGTAGTTCGACTTCTCGCCGCCGTGGGACGAGAGCCCCAGCGGGCCCAGGGCCACGCCGACGACGCGTCCCTCCTCCACGAGGAGGTCGCGGGCCGAGTACCCGGAGTAGACGGCCACGCCCGCCTTCTCGGCGCGGTCGCCCAGCCAGGTCGTGAGGCGCGAGACGCTGATCGTCACGTCGCCGTGGTGGTCCATCCCCTTCGGGACGGCGCGCGGCGGGATCGGGATGGCGCGATCGCCGAAGAGGAAGTACATCTCGTCGCGCTCGACGGGATGGACGTGCTCCATGAAGCGGCGGTCGTCCCGCCAGCCGGGGACCAGCTCGTCGAGGCAGTCCGCCTCGAAGGCGGCGCCGGAGAGCGAGTGGTACCCCGGGCGCGGCGACTTGTCGATGACCGCCACCGACGCGTCGCTCCCCGACTCGGCGAGGAGCTGCTTGAGACGGATGGCCGTCGCGAGGCCGGCCGTGCCGGCGCCGACGATGAGGACGTCGAGCGGGGCGTTCATGCGGCACCTCCCGTCGCCCGGATGAGATCCGGTACGACCGTCTCGATGTCGCCGACGACCCCGAAGTCCGCGTAGTTGAAGATCCGCGCCTTGGGGTCCTTGTTGATCGCGACGACGATCTCCGATCCCTGCATGCCGGTGATGTGCTGGACCGCGCCGGAGATCCCGATCGCGACGTAGAGCCGCGGCTGGACCGTCTGCCCGGTCTGGCCCACCTGGTAGTCGTGCGTGGTGAAGCCGTCCTCGACCGCCATGCGCGAGGCACCGACCTTCGTCGCGCCGCCGAGCAGGTGGCCGAGGCCCTCCGCGAGCGGGAGGAGGTACTTGTCGAAGTCCGCCCGGGACCGGAAGCCGTGGCCGCCGGCCACGATGATCTCCGCGTCGCGGATCGAGACCTTGGTGGCGAACGACTCGACCGGGACGGCGGCGAGCCCGTGGTCGTCCTCGGAGAGCTCCACGGAGAATCGGACGATCTCGCCGGTCCGCGCCGGGTCGGGGACCGGGACCTTGAAGACGCCGGGCCGCACCGTGGCCATCTGGCACGGAGAGTCCTTCGTCATGATCGTCGCCATGACGTTCCCGCCGAGGGCGGGGCGCGTCTGCTTGAGGATCGCGGTGAGGTTCGTGGACCCCTTCGCGTAGTCGCCGATCTCCAGGCGAGTGCAATCGGCGGTGAGGCCGGACATGCACGCGTACGCGACGCGCGGGGCGAGCTCACGGCCGAGGGGGCTCGCGCCGAACAGGACGACCTGGGGCTTGCGGTCCGCGACGAGCGCCGCGATCGCCTTCTTGTGCGCGAGCGGATCGAACTCCGCGAGGAGCGGGTGCTCGATGAGATAGACGACGTCGGCCCCGGCAGCGAACAGCTGCGCCGGCCGGTCGCCGGCCTCGGCGCAGCTGAGGACCGCGCCGACCTTCTCGCCGAGCGAGTCGGCGAGGTTGCGCGCCTTCCCGATGAGCTCGAGCGAGACGGAGCGGACCCCGTCGCCCTCGCGCTCGGCGACGACCCAGAACTCCCCGGTGTACGAGGGCTCCTTGCCGTCGAGCGCGTACTCCTCGCCGGCGTCCGCAGCGGCGCCGGGCTCGGCGGACTGGTAGCGCGCCGCGATCTTCCCGATCAGCGTGGCGGGGTCCGCGATGAACTCGACCTGCTTCGCGCGGTCCTCCGACGGGCTGAAGAGGCGGTAGACCTGGGTCCACGACCCCTTGAGTCCCACGCGGGCCGGGTCTGCGTCGACGGACTTCGCGTCCCACTCGTGGATCGTCGCCTCGCGGGCGGTGCGGGCGGCCGCGAACGTCCGGTACAGCGGCTCGGTGCAGGCGGTGACGGTCACGAGGACCGGCCAGCGGAGCGGCCGGACGTCCTCGATCCCCTCGGACGCGATCCGCCGGATGACGATCTCCGGCGTGACCTGCAGGCCCTTGGCGTAGGCGATGTGGTCGATGCCGAGGTCCTCGGCGATCTCCGGCGGGACCTGCGCGGTGTCGCCATCGACCGACTGCATCCCGGTGACGATGACGTAGTCGCGCCGGCCGTCGAGGAGCTCGCGCTCGATCCGCCGGATCGCCATCGCGAGGGAGTACGCGGTGGCGGCGGTGTCCGCGCCGGCGAAGGCGTTGTCGGTGAGGAGGACGGCCTCACCGGGGACGCGCGAGAGGCAGTCCACGAGGACCTCCCGCGCCATCGGCGGCCCCATCGTGAGGAAGATGGTCTTCCCCCCTGGGTCCGCCTCGGCGAGGTGCTCCGCGAACGTCAGCGCATGGAGGTCCAGCGGGTTCAGGATGCTGTCGAGCATCCCCCTGCGCAGCGTCCCCTTCTCTCGATCCCAGGCCTCCTCCGGGATGTTCGAGACGTCCGGGACCTGCTTCACGAGCACGATTCGGTCCATGCCCGCGAGGATATGGCACGGACCATCCGGGCCGCCCGGGTCCTTGGTCAGCAAGTCACGTCCGAAAGGTCCGGTCCAATCCATCTCTCGGCCTCCGTCGGACGTGTCCGACTCCGTCGATCGATGGACGCGGGAGCGGTCGCGGACGGTCCCGGTGGGTGGATACTCGGTCGGAGGACGCCGCGGATGCGCCGCCGGCGCACCGATCCCAGGAGGGTCCGACATGGCACGCGTGCGCTTCGGGCTGTTCGTCCCGCAGGGCTGGATCCTCGACCTGGTGGACATCGCCGACCCGGTCGCGCAGTTCGAGGCGATGGTCCGCGTGACCCGCGACGCGGAGCGGCTCGGGTTCGACTCCGCGTGGCTGTTCGACCACTTCCACACGTATCACCGCCCGGTCCTCGAGACCACCTTCGAGGCCTGGACGTCCACGGCCGCGCTCGCCCGCGAGACGAGCCGGATCCGGATCGGGCAGATGGTGACCTGCAACGGCTACCGGAACCCGGCCCTCCTCGCGAAGATGGCGTCGACGGTCGACGTGATGAGCGCCGGCCGGCTCGACTTCGGGATCGGCGCGGGCTGGTACGAGCACGAGTACCTCGCGTACGGCTACGAGTACCCGCCGGTCGCCGAACGGCTCGCGATGCTCGACGAGGCCCTCCAGGTGATCCACGCGATGTGGTCGCAGCCGCACGCGTCGTTCGCCGGGCGCCACTATCGGATCGACGGCGCGATCAACGAGCCGAAGGGCGTGCAGGAGCCCCATCCGCCGGTCTGGGTCGGCGGCGCCGGTGAGAAGGTCACCCTGCGGCTCGCGGCCCGCCACGGCGACGCGACGAACTTCGGCGGGCACCTCGACGACATGGGCTGGTACCGGCACAAGTTCGACGTGGTGCGCCGGCACTGCGAGGACGCCGGGCGCGACCCGGACGACCTGATCCGCTCGACGAACGTGGAGACGACCCTCGTCCGACCCGGCGACGACGCCGACGCCCTCACCGAGCGGTACCGCCGCGGCCAGTCGCTCGCGGAGTACCGGACGCACGCCGTGGTGGGCGGTCCGCAGGAGATCGTGGACACGTATGGCCGGCTGGTCGACGCCGGGGTCACGTACATCATCGTCTCGGACGTGCCGGGCCTCGCGACGACCGACGTCATCGAGGCGCTCGCCGCGGACGTGCTCCCGGCGTTCCGCTGAGCGAGGGAAGCCCGACAGCTGGTACCGCGTGAGCGTCGCCAGCAGGCGCGGCAGCGACGCGTCCGAGCCGCGGCGGCGCGTCAGCCCGCGGCGCGCCCCGGCCCGGACGACGCGGGCCCACGCGCCGCGGCACGCCGGTCGCGGACGCGGTACCAGAGCCGGAACGAGATGGCCGCGATCCAGATGCTGTTCCAGGAGAGGGCGGCCCAGCCGGGCGCGAGGTACGCGAGCGGGATCGACGCGGCGAACGCGACCGGACCGATGGCGCCCATGACCAGGCGCCGGTGCATCTCCGCCGGTGTGATCCCCGGCAGGAACAGGCCGGTGCGCTCGGCGCGGATCCGCATGAGGCTCAGCGATCCGCCGGCCACGACATTCGTCGCCGCGTAGACGACGATCGCGGTGGTGAGGTTCGCGAAGCGCCCGATCATCGTGGTGGGGAACGGCAGGAAGACGATCGCGCCCAGGAAGACGAGGTCGAGGGCGACGATCCGCGAGTCCACGTCGCGCAGGGTCCGGAAGATCCGGTGGTGCCCGAACCACCACATCGCGATGACGACGAAGCTCAGCGCGCAGGCGAAGAGCGGCCGCGCGAGCTCGGCGAGGGCGCGCTGGAGGTCCGCGTCCGTGGCCGTCTGCGTGAGCCACTCCGGCAGGCGGATATCGATGACGAGCAGCGTCATGGCGATGGCCACGACGGCGTCGGAGAAGAAGGTGATCCGCTCGAGGTCGAACGAGCCGGTCTCGTGCGGGACGGCGGCGGCGGCGGCGCCGTGGCGGCGTGAGGGGACGCGCCCGGGGCCGCAGCGCCCGTTGCGCGCGCGGAGGCGGCGTCCGAGGGAGCGGACGGGACGCCCGTGGAGCCGTCGGCCGCGGCCATCGCCCGGATGATACGGGGGCACGCGAGGGCGGGACGCGCGGTCCCGCGTCCCGCGTGGTCGGGTCCGGGCGACCTCAGCTTCCGGTGGCGTACAGCCGCGCGGCAGCCGTGAGGAGAGCGGCCTCGGCGTCGTCGAGGTCCATGTCGGCGGCGGCGGCGTTCTCCTCGAGCTGCGCGATGGTGCGCGCGCCCGGGATCGCGACGGTGTTCGGGTGTGCGATCACCCACGCGAGCGCGACCTGTGCCGGCGTCGCCCCGTGGTCGGCCGCGATCCGGCGCAGCGCGGTCGTGAGCGGGACCATCCGGTCATCCATGCCCGCCCGGTGCCGGCGGTCGAGCGCGCGCATGCCGCCCACCTGCCGGTGCCCGCCGTGCACGGCAGCGAGGAGCCCCTGGCCGAGCGGTGAGTACGCGACCACGACCCGGTCCGCGTCGGCCGCGTACGGCACGAGGTCGCGCGCCGGTCCCGGGCTCGCGAGGCTGAAGCGCACCTGGTTCGCGACGACCGGCGCCCCAAGGGCGCGCTCCGCCTCGCGCCACTGGTCGAGCGAGTAGTTGCTCACGCCCACGCGGCGGACGAGCCCCTCCTCGACGAGCGGCCGGACCGACTGCATGACGCGACGCGGGCTCACGAACGGGTTGGGCCAGTGCGCGTAGAGGAGGTCGAGCGCGTCGGTCCGCAGCCGGCGCCTGCTCCCGGCCGCCTGCCACGCGAGGATCGGCTCCGCGGGAGCGATCGGGAGGAACTTCGTCGCGACGATGACGCCGTCGCGCTCGGCCGGCGTGATCGCGGCGAGCGTCTCGCCGACGATCCGCTCGGATCGTCCGGGACCGTAGCCCTCGGCCGTGTCGACCATCGTGATCCCGAGCTCGAGGGCGCGGCGCAGGAGCGCGGGCGCGGTCTCGCGCGCGTACGTCTCCCCGTACCCCCACTCGCGCGACCCGAACTGCCATGTGCCCAGACCGATCCGGGAGACGCGGAGCCCGGCCGTTTCGACGTATCTCATGGGCGCCAGTCTACGGTCGGGCGCCCGGCAGGGCGCTCGGCGCGGCACCGCCATCCGCAGCGGGTGATGTCCCGGCTCCGGGCGCGCGGGAAGATGCCGCGCGAGCGCCGTCCCGATGCTCCTCGTGCCCGACGGGCCATGTAACCTTCCCGGGACGGGGTGGTCCGTGCCGCGCGCCCGCGGTCCGCGACCGTTCGCGGCCACTCTGGGGAGGGAGCGAGATGCGCCGGATCATCGACTTCTACCGGCTCCAGATCCACGTCATGCGGACCTGGCGGCCGTCCGGCGGCTCGCGGGTGCGACGCATCCTCGTGACGCTGATCATGAGCGTGATCGCCTTCGGGTTCGCGGTGGCGCTCACCCCGGGCATCGCCGTCCACAACGACTACGGCTTCTGGAGCACGGCGCTCGTCGCCGCGATCTTCCTCGGGATCCTCAACGTCGCCGTCCGTCCGCTCTTCATCGCCCTCTTCGCGAGCATCTCGGTCATCGCGGTCTTCGCCGCGACCCTCATCTTCCAGGTCGTCTCCTTCTTCATCCTGCCGTTCTTCGTGGACGGCCTCACGGTGAGCGGACTCATCCCCGCCCTCATCGGGTCCCTGATCTACGCGCTCATCCTCACGATCCTCACGGCGATCTTCTCCGTCAGCCAGGACGATTCCTACTGGTCGCTCCTCGTCCAGCAGCTCGCGACGCAGGACCCCGACGTCAACAGGACGGACCAGCCCGGGCTCGTCATCGTCCAGATCGACGGCCTCCCCCACGACGTCATCACGCGCCAGGTCCGCGCCGGCCGCGTGCCCCACCTCTCCGCATGGCTCCGGAGCGGCAAGTACCACCTCTCCAAGTGGGATGCGCTCCTCCCGCCCACGACGCCCGCGAGCCAGGCCGGGATCCTCCACGGGAACAACGACGGGATCCCTGCCTTCCGCTGGTACGAGAAGGACACCGGCAAGATCATGGTGACGAACCACCCCGAGGACGCCGTGGTGGTCGGCAAGCGGATCTCGAACGGCGAGGGCCTCCTCTCCAACGGCGGCGCCAGCGTCGGCAACCTCTTCTCCGGCGACGCGGCCCGCTCGTACATGACCATGTCCACGATCAAGGACCCGACCCAGGGCCTCGGGAAGAGCCAGACCTTCTTCTCCTTCTTCGCCAGCCCCACCAACTACCTCCACACGCTCGTGCTCTTCGTCTCCGAGATCGGGAAGGAGTACGTGCAGGCGCGGCGCCAGAGGCGCGCCGGGATCGTCCCGCAGATGCACCGCGGCATGCCGTACCCGGTCGCCCGCGCGGCGACGAATGTCGCGCTGCGGAACCTCTCGACCGCCCTCGTCATCGAGGAGATGTACCGCGGCGCCCCGACGATCTACGTCGACTACACCGACTACGACGAGATCGCACACCACAGCGGCCCCGAGCGCGGAGAGAGCCTCGACGCCCTCGACGGCGTGGACCGGGCCATCGCGACGGTCGTGAAGGCGGCCGAGGCGGCGCCGCGGCCGTACCGCTTCGTCATCGTCTCCGACCACGGCCAGAGCCTGGGCTCCACGTTCCTCCAGCGGTACGGCGTCACCCTCGGGGACGTCATCCGCGAGCTGATGGGCGGCGAGGCGGATGTGGCGGCCGCCGTCTCCCGCGTGGAGGAATGGGGCCAGACGAACGCCTTCCTCTCGGAGGTCACACAGGTGAAGGGCGTCTCCGGACGCCTCGCGCGCACCGCGCTGCGGAACAGGACCGAGGACGGCGTGGTCGAGCTCGGTCCGACGAAGGCCGCCGAGGACAGGAACGAGAAGATCGAGTCGGAGAAGCCGGAGGACCGGCCCGACATGATCTGGATGGCATCGGGCAACCTCGGGCTCGTGTTCTTCCCGCAGATGCCCGGACGAGCGACGCTGGAGGACATGGCGTCGGCGTACCCCGGCATGGTGGAGGCGCTCGCGAACCATCCGGGCGTCGGCGCGATGCTCATCCGCTCCGCGGAGCACGGGGCGATCGTCGTGGGCCGCGACGGGATCAACTACCTCGACGAAGATCGGGTCGAGGGCAAGGACCCGGTCACGCAGTTCGGCGGGAAGGCGCGCCAGGCGTTCCTTCGTCTCGACGGCATGCAGCACTGCCCGGACATCTCGGTCGTCAGCATGTACGACCCCGAGTTCGACGAGATCGCGGCGTTCGAGGAGCTCATCGGCGCGCACGGCGGACTCGGCGGGCCGCAGGTCCGCCCGATCCTCATGTACCCGTCCGAGTGGGAGCTCGACGAGGAGATCGTCGGCGCGGAGGCCGTCTACCGCCAGATCCGCCGCTGGGCCGAGCGCGAGCTCGGCCTGCGGTTCGGGCCGGACGGGAGCGCCGCGCCGCTGCCGCGGCCGGAGCGGAAGGCCCCGCCGGCCGCCGAGGCCGGAGCCGCGCCGGCGGCCTGACCGGTCGGCGGCTGGGGCCGGGCGCCCGACCCGCCGACCCTCGCGCGAACCGACGCACACGCAGATCCGCGCACCCGGGATGCATGCCCGCATCCCGCCTCGTCGCTGCCCTCGCCCTCGTGGCCGCTCTCGCGGTCGATGTCGCGGCAGGAGCGTCTCGCCGCGCATGAGGTAGCGATCCACTCCCTGTGCCGCCGTCCGCCCCTCGCGGATCACCCACCCGATGGACACGATCGCCCGCGTCCGGGCGGGTCGGGACGGGTCGCGTCCGGTCGGGTCGTATGCAGGAATCCGCGCCGTTCCGTACGATGTGCGTCCGGATCGGCTGCGCGCCGGCATGTCGCAGAGGGGGGACCGTGACGCCTGAGGAGGACGCGACCGGCGACCGTCGCCGGCGGCCGGTGCCGCCGCGGACGTCGCTCATCGGTCGCGAGGCAGAGCTCGCGGCGATCGTCGGCCTGCTCGACACCGAGGGCCGGCTCCTGACGATCACCGGCCGGAGCGGCTCGGGGAAGACGCGGCTCGCCGTGGAGGTCGCCGCGCGCGTCGCGCACCGGTTCGCGGGCGGTGCGGTGATCGTCGACTGCGCATCCATCGCCGACACCGACTTCCTCCTGATGGCGGTCGCCGGTGCGCTCGACGTGGCGGTCGTCGACGGCACGACCCCCGCCGACGCGCTCGTCCGCAGCCTCGCCTTCGAGCCCACCCTGATCCTGGCGGACGACCTCGACCGTGTCCCCGGGGGCGCCGAGCGGCTGCTCGAGGTCCTCGACCGCGGACGCGGAAGCCGGATCGTCGCCACGGCCGGCGCGCCGCTCCGCGTGCACGGTGAGCAGGTCGTCCGCCTCGGCCCTCTCCCCGTCGGCCCGGCGATCGGCGAACCGCGCATCGGAGCCCCCGCCCCGGCCGTCGCACTCTTCTGCGAGCGAGCGCGGAGCGTCGACGCCTCCTTCCAGGAGACGGACGACGAGCTCGAGGCGATCGCATCCCTCGTCGCGCGCCTCGACGGCCTGCCGCTCGCGATCGAGCTGGCGGCGGCGCGCGTCCCGACGCTCCCCGCGGCCGCCCAGCTCGAGATGCTCGGGCGGATCTCCGCCCTCGACCTCGCCTCGTCTGCGGCACACGCCCGCGAGAGCGACGACGCGCGTCGCTCGGGGCTCCGCGGCGCGCTCGACTGGACGCACCGGATCCTCGGAGAGCGGGAGCGCACGCTCTTCCGCCGCCTCGGCGCGTTCGCCGGGCCCGTGACGATCGAAGCGATCGCGGGCGTGTGCTCGGACGGCGAGCCCGGGCTCGCGGATCTCCTCGACGCGCTGAGCGCCCTGGTGGACGTCCACCTGGTCGAGCCCGAACCGGCCGGCGGCGGGGCGCGGTTCCGGCTCCTCCCCGCCGTCGCCGAGTACGCGCGCGAGCAGCTCACGGCCGCCGGCGAGGCCGGAACCCTGGCCGAGCGCCACTCGACCTGGTACGCGGCGCTCGCGGGCCGGGCCGACGGCCTCGACGACCCGGCCCATCTCGCGCGACTCGCGGCGGACCGCGCGGAGCTTCGGCAGGCTCTCGAGTGGTGCGTGGCGAACCGCGACATCCATCGAGCCGCGGCGCTCGCGGTGGACATCGCTCCGCTCTGGTACCGCCAGGGCCTCTTCCCGCGCGCTCGGGAGTGGTACGACGCGGGTCTCGCCGGCGCCGCGGCGGTCGTGGGCACCGACGCGGCGGTCGACGCCGCCGTCCACGCCCGCGTGATGCTCTGGCGCGCGCTGATCGCGACCCTGGGGGTGGGCACCGGCGATGCCGCGTCGGCGCCTGACCTGCTCGCGCGCGGCCTGGCGCTCGCGCGCGCGTCCGGCGATACGCAGACGCTCCTGTTCGGGCTGGCCGCCGTCGTTCGATCGGTCTTCGTCACCGGCGACGTCGCCGGCGTCGCGGCGGCGACGATGGAGGGCCTCGCGCTGTCGCGAGCCGTCGGCGATGCGCGATGGGAGACGCGCTTCATGTGCTGGGCCGGGATGGCCGCCAGCCGGACGGGCGACGCGGCCACCGCCGCGCGGCTGGGCGCGGCCGCCCTCGCCCGTGCCACGCATGACAGCGACCCGGCGACGGTCATCCGCGCCACGATGCTGCTCAACGACCTTCCCGCGGGCACGCCCGGCGTCCCGACCGAGGTGCCGACGGTGGAGGCACTCCTCGCGATCGCCCGCGAGACCGGCGACGTCACGGCCGCCGGATGGATGCTCACGCGGCTCGCCTGGCGCGCTCTGCGGGCGGGCGACATGCCGCGGATGGCCGCCCACTGCGTCGAGACGCTCCGCCTCGGACAGCGGACCGGCCTCCGCAGCGCCGCCGGGATCGCGGTCGCGGTGATGGTGATGTGCGCCGTCCAGCGGGGCGACGACCCCGTGGCGGCGATCCTCCACGGCGGTCTGACGCCGATGCTCCCGGCCCTCCGGGTCGGCCTGCCGCCGACGACGGTCGAGACCTACGGCGCCGCCGTGGACGCGGCGCGCGCCCGGATCGGCGTGGCCACCTTCGATCCGATCGTCGCCGACGGGATGCTGCTCACCTGGGACGCGGTCCTCGACGCGGCGCTCGAGTACGCCACTGCGCTCGCCGGCACGGCGCTCCCCCGGCGTCGCGGACCTGCGGCCGGGATCCGGCCGGGCCCCGTCGCCACCGGCGGCCCGGAGCGTCTGACCCCGCGGGAGGTGGACGTCCTGCGCCTGCTCGCGCGGGGCGACACGAACAAGGAGATCGGCCTGGATCTCGGCCTCAGCCCCAAGACCGTCATGCACCACTCGGTGAGCATCTACGGGAAGCTCGGGGTCCGCGGGCGGGCGGAGGCGACGGCCTGGGCGCACCGCAACGGCCTGCTCGACGAGACGGAGCGGGAAGCGGAGGCGAGCTGACCCTCCGACGCCCACCCTCGGGGCGCGATGCCCCCCGGGCATCCGCCCGATGCGTGCCCTCTCGTGTCGCCGGAGGATGACGTCCTCGTCACGGAACGACGGGGCTCTCGTCAGGGGGAAACGCGATGAAGGGGATGCCCGGCCTGTACTACGCCACGCGGGACAGTGCGGAGCCCGAGTGGATCGGGTCCGTCCTGTACGTGAAGGGGGACACCGCGGAGGTCCGCCGCCTCTACCAGCGCGAGGACGCCGACCCCATGCCGATGGAGGCGCACAGGGACGCGAGGCACACCGGCTGGTCCATCTCCTCCGTGGTCCGCCGGCTCGTCGGATCGGCGAGCGCCACCGCCTGACACGCGGCGTCACGGGCGATCCCGCGTCCCAGGGATCGCCGTCTCCAACGGGACGCTGCTTCCAGACCCCCGAGGTGGTCCGCCCCCCTCGGGGGTCTTCCTTCGTCCACGGACGGCAGGGGGCGTCGTCGTCGATGCCGCACCCGAACGCCGGCGTGAGGCCGGGGCGCGAGAACCCCGCCTGCATCCAGGTCAGGGGCCCGACTCGACCACCATGCGCTCCGGCCGCCATGCCCAGTTCGGCGGCTCGAGGTCGAGCGGCCCGTCGACGGTCGCCACGGCCGTGCGCACGGCGTCGTAGTCGCTCGTCGCCCAGAGGAAGAGGGCGGGCTGTCGAGACGCGAGCTCCTCCTGCGCCTGGCGGTAGATCCGCGTCCGCTCGTCCTGGTCGTACGTCGCCTTGCCGGCTGCCACCAGCCGGTCGAACGCCGGGTCGCTGAAGCCGCCGATGTTGGGGCGGCTGCCGTCCTCGTTCGTGTGTGACGCGTCGCTGATCGCGGACGATGCGTACGTGAGCAGGGAGTCCGCGGGATCCGGCCCGGGCGTCGTCCAGCCGACCATGACCATGTCGAAGGGCGTCCCGGTGCCGGGGATGTCGTGAGGGTAGCCGTAGATCATGGGCAAGAGGTCGGCCCAGGCCCGCGGGCTGGTCTCGAGGGCCATCCCGCAGTCGCGCGCCTGGAAGGCGATGAGGTCGGCCATCTTGACGCGCGCCGCATCGTCGCTGCGCACCAGGATCCGCGCGGCGAGGCGGACCCCGCCCTTCGCGTACGTCCCATCCGTGCCCTGCCGCCAGCCGGCGCCCTCGATGAGCCGCCGCGCCGCCGCGACGTCACGGGCAGGCCTCGGCAGGTCGGGGTCGACGGCCCAGCTGCCCGCGAAGACCGGGGAGTAGATGGGCGTCCCGGCGCCGCCCGTCGCGGCGTCGACGTCCCGCGGAAGGTCGAGGCAGAGCGCGAGGGCCCGGCGGAGGGCCTCGTCGGCGAACAGGCGGCCCGTCCGGACGTTGAACGTGAGGGCGTAGAAGCTGCTCCCGGGACGCGTGACGGCGCGGACGCCATTCCCGGCCGCCCGCGACCGGAAGCCGCTGCCGAGGTCCGCCCACTGGTAGATGTCGAGCGTCCCGCCTGCCAGGTCCGAGCCGTCCGCCCGCGCCGGGACGAAGTCGAGGTACCGCGTCGCCGCGGGGCCGCCGTGATACCCGGCGAAGGCCTCGAGGTGCACCCGGTCGGCCGTCTCGGACACGAAGCGATAGGGCCCGGTGCCGACGAAGCGCCAGAACGGCGGGAGGAAGGCGAGGATCGCGGGCAGCATCGCATCGAGGCCCTCGCTGCCCAGCGCGTCCGCAGCGTACGTGAGCCTGTCGGCGGCGGCTGCCAGGTACGCGCACGGGTCGGGCATCCCGTTGGGCTGGAGGTAGTCCTCCCGGTAGATGTGCGCCCCGAGCTTCGCGAGCAGGGCGTCGACCCGGTCGAGGCTGGCGGTGCAGACCGGTGGATCGCGGCCGAGCTCCTCGCCGACCGTGTCCACGAGTCCCTGACCTCCTGTTCGGTGAGATCCCGGGTCCGGGCCACGAAGTCGGCGTATGCCGCCTCGACGTCGCGCCGCGAGAAGATCGGCGTCGTGGGCAGCCAGGTCGTCAGGAACCTCGGATCGACCGCCGAGAGGACGAAGTCGACCGTCCGGGCGTCCACGACGCGCGCCTCCGTGAGGCTGCCGAGATCGCCCATCCGCTGGGAGAGCCGGAACGTGTAGGCGACGTCGTCGGCGGTGAGGGGCGTCCCGTCGTGGAACGTCGTCTCCACGATCCGGCAGCGGATGACGGTCCCGTCACCCTGGGGGACGCACGGCCCGTCGGCGAGGTCCGGGACCGCGTTGAAGCGGGCGTCGTAGCGGTAGAGGCCGCTGTAGACGACGGAGCCGAAGCTGATCGATGGCGCGACCGACGTGAAGGTGGGGCCGCGGAACCCGTCGAGGGCCTTGCCGGGGGCCCAGCCCACGCGGAGGGTGTCGGCGTAGGCAGGGGCCGCTGTCGCGGTCGACGCGGGGGACCGAGGGCGTCGCCGGAGCCGCCGAGGATGTGGGAACGGTCGCCGCGGGGACGATCGCCGCGGGCGGTGTCGCAGTCGGCGGGGCCGTCGCCTGGCCGCCGCAGGCGGCGACGGTCGCCGCGATGATCGCCGACATCGCCCACGGGCCGACACGACGGAAGCGGAGCCGTCGCTCGGCCGGGGGGCCTGTCCCGTCCGAAGCGCGCATACCGGCTCTCCTCACCTGCGCGGCAGGAGCATCGAAAAGGGCGGTGGCGCCCGTCAAGAGGAAGAGCGCCCGCACTGGCCGTGACCTTCGGTGCGCGCTCGCTCGCGGTGCCCCCGGATCCGCCGGGCGCGCGACGCGCGCCTCCCGCGATCCGTCGTTCGCGGGAACGGCAGGTCGCGCCACCGCTCCTCGCGTCAGGCCGGGAGGACCGTCTCGCCGCGCATGAGGTAGCGATCCACTCCCTGTGCCGCCGTCCGCCCCTCGCGGATCGCCCAGACGACGAGCGACTGCCCGCGCGCGCAGTCGCCGGCGGCGAAGACGCCCGGGACCGTCGTCATGCGGTCCGCGCCGGCGCGGACGTTCCCGCGGGGGTCGAGCTCGCACCCGAACGCCTTCGGGAGCGCCGGCTCGGGCCCCGTGAAGCCGAGGGCGAGCAGGACGAGGTCGGCGGGGATCGTCTCGCTCGAGCCGGGGACCTCCGCCATCGCGGGCCGGCCGTCGTCGGCGACGGTCCACCCCACGGTCGCGATCTCGATCGCGGCGACGTGCTCGTTGCGGCCGATGAAGCGCCGGGTCGTCGTCGCGTACCGGCGGGGGTCCTCGCCCCAGAGCGCCTTCGCCTCCTCCTGGCCGTAGTCGAGCCGGTAGACCTTCGGCCACTCGGGCCACGGGTTGTCGGCCGCACGGGCGTCGGGCGGGCGCGCGAGGATCTCCAGCTGGCGGACGCTCCGGGCGCCCTGGCGGATCGCCGTCCCCACGCAGTCGGTGCCGGTGTCGCCGCCGCCGATCACCACCACGTCCCTGCCCGCGGCGTCGATCGGCGCCTCCGCGCCCGTCCCTCCGTCGAGCAGCCGGCGCGTGTTGCCGCGAAGGAAGCTCATCGCGAGGTGGATCCCGCCGAGGTCGCGCCCGGGAACGACGAGGTCGCGGGCGACGGTCGCGCCCGTCGCGAGGACCACGGCGTCGTGTTCCGCGAGCAGATGGTCCGCGGGGAGGTCCGCGCCGATCGTCACCCCGGTGACGAAGCGGACCCCCTCCTCGGCCATGAGCCGCGTCCGGCGCTCCACGACCGCCTTGTCGAGCTTCATGCTCGGGATCCCGTACATGAGGAGGCCGCCGATCCGGTCGGACCGCTCGTACACGGTGACGAGGTGGCCCGCGCGGTTCAGCTGGTCCGCCGCGGCGAGGCCCGCAGGCCCGCTCCCGACGATCGCCACCGACCGGCCCGTCCGGGCGAGCGGCGGGCTCGGCTCGATCCAGCCGCGGTCCCACGCGCGGTCGGCGATCTCCTGCTCGATCGTCTTGATCGCCACCGGGTCGCCGTCGAGACCAACGGTGCACGACCCCTCGCACGGCGCCGGGCAGACCCGCCCGGTGAACTCGGGGAAGTTGTTCGTGCGGTGCAGGCGGATCGCGGCCTCGCGCCACTGGCCGCGGTAGACCAGGTCGTTCCACTCGGGGACCAGGTTGTTCACCGGGCACCCGGACGCCATCCCGCTGACGATCGCGCCCGTGTGGCAGAACGGGACGCCGCAGTCCATGCAGCGCGCGGCCTGCTCACCGAGCGACGGCTCGTCGAGGTGCGGGTGCGCCTCGGCCCAGTCGTGGATCCGCTCGAGCGGCGGGCGCGCCTCCGGGGTGCGGCGGGCGTACTCGAGGAAGCCGGTCGCCTTGCCCATCAGGAGCCTCCCACCCGGGCGAGGTCCCGCGCGTTCTCCTCGAAGGCGGCCATCTCGGCCTCGTCCGGCGAGAGCCCGGAGGCGCGCATGCGCGCCTGCGCCTCGAGGACGCGCCGGTAGTCGTGCGGGATCACCCGGACGAGACGGCCGCGCGCCGCGTCCCAGTCCGCGAGGATCGCGGCCGCGCGGTCGCTGCCCGTCAGCTCGGCGTGCCGGACGAGGAGGTCGCGCACCGCGTCGGCCTCGTCCGGGTCCGTGAGCGCCTCGAGCGCGACCATCTCGAGGTTGCAGCGGCTCGCGAACGTGCCGTCCTCGTCGTAGACCCACGCGATCCCGCCGGACATCCCGGCGGCGAAGTTGCGCCCGGTCGCCCCGAGGACCAGGACGCGGCCGCCGGTCATGTACTCGCACCCGTGGTCCCCCACCGCCTCCACGACCGCCGTCGCGCCGGAGTTGCGGACGGCGAACCGCTCGCCGGCGACGCCGCGGATGAAAGCCTCGCCGGCCGTGGCGCCGTAGAGCGCGACGTTCCCGGCGATGACGTTCTCGTGCGCGACGAACGTCGCCTCGGCCGGCGGCCGCACGACGATCCGCCCGCCGGAGAGCCCCTTGCCCACGTAGTCGTTCGCGTCGCCCTCGAGCTCGAGGGTGATCCCGGGCGGGATGAACGAGCCGAAGCTCTGGCCCGCGGAGCCGGTGAACGTGAGGTGGATCGTGTCGTCCGGGAGCCCGGCGGCGCCCCAGCGGCGCGTCACCTCGGAGCCGAGCATGGTGCCCACGACGCGGTTCACGTTCCGGATCGGGAGGGTCGCGCTCACCCGGTGCCCCTCCGTGAGCGCCGGCGCGCAGAGGTCGAGGAGCGTCATCGCGTCGAGCGAGGCCTCCACGGCATGCTCCTGGGCCACGCTGTGGCGGCGCCCGTAGGAGGCGGGGACCTCCGGCTGCGCGAGGACGCGCGAGAGGTCCAGGTTGCGCGCCTTCCAGTGGTCCACCGCAGGGCGCATCTCCAGCCGGTCGGAGCGGCCGACCATCTCGTCGATCGTCCGGAAGCCCAGGCGCGCCATGTGCTCGCGGACCTCCTGCGCGATGAAGCGCATGAAGTTCACGACGTGGTCGGGGTCGCCGGTGAATCGCGCCCGCAGCTCGGGGTCCTGCGTCGCCACGCCGACGGGGCACGTGTTCTTGTGGCAGACGCGCATCATCACGCACCCGAGCGAGACGAGCGGCGCGGTCGCGAACCCGAACTCCTCCGCCCCGAGCAGCGCGCCGATGACGACGTCGCGCCCGGTCTTGAGCTGGCCGTCCACCTCGACGACGATCCGCGACCGCAGGTCGTTCATGAGCAGGACCTGGTGCGCCTCCGCGAGCCCCAGCTCCCACGGGATCCCCGCGTGCTTGATCGACGTGAGCGGGGACGCCCCCGTCCCGCCGTCGTGCCCGCTGATGAGGACGACGTCCGCGTGCGCCTTGGCCACCCCGGCGGCGACGGTCCCCACGCCGACCTCGGCGACCAGCTTCACGCTGATCCGCGCGCGGTGGTTCGCGTTCTTCAGGTCGTGGATGAGCTCGGCGAGGTCCTCGATCGAGTAGATGTCGTGGTGCGGGGGCGGGCTGATGAGCCCGACGCCGGGGGTGGAGTGGCGCGTCTTCGCGATCCACGGGTAGACCTTGGAGCCCGGGAGCTGGCCGCCCTCGCCCGGCTTGGCGCCCTGGGCCATCTTGATCTGGATCTCGCGTGCGTTGACCAGGTACTCGCTCGTGACGCCGAACCGGCCCGACGCGACCTGCTTGATCGCGCTGTTGCGTGAGTCGCCGTCCTCGGTCGGCACGTACCGCGCCGGGTCCTCCCCTCCCTCGCCGGTGTTCGACTTGCCGCCGAGGCGGTTCATCGCGATCGCGAGCGCCTCGTGCGCCTCGCCGGAGATGGAGCCGTAGCTCATCGCACCGGTCTTGAAGCGGCGGACGATCGACTCGACCGGCTCCACCTCGGCGAGCGGGACCGGACGCAGCGCCGGACGCAGCTCGAGGAGGCCCCGGAGGGTGGCGAGCCGGGTGGACTGGTCGTCCACGAGGCTCGTGTAGTCCTTGAAGGTCGCGTAGTCGCCGGTCCGGACCGCCTTCTGCAGCGTCTGGATCGTCAGCGGGTCGAAGAGGTGCCGCTCGCCGTCGGTCCGCCACTGGTAGCGGCCGCCCGTGCCGAGCTGGCGGTGGACCACCGGGCGCTTGGGCGGGTAGGCGCGGTCCTGGCGGGCCTTCACCTCCTTGCTCACGATCTCGATCCCGATCCCGCCGATCCGCGTGGGCGTCCACGTGAAGTACTCGTCCACGAAGTCGCGGTTCAGGCCGATCGCCTCGAAGACCTGCGCGCCGTGGTAGCTGTGGACCGTGCTGATCCCCATCCGGGAGATCGCCTTGATGACGCCCTTCACGAGCGCCTTCCGGTACCGGGCCTCGGCGGCATCGGTGGGGCCGGGGATGACCCCGAGGCGGACCTGGTCGTCGATCGTCTCGAACGCGAGGTACGGGTTGATCGCGCTCGCCCCGTAGCCGATGAGCAGGCAGAAGTGGTGCGCCTCGCGCGGCTCGCCGGACTCCACCACGAGCCCGGTCCGGCCGCGGGTCCCGGCACGGACCAGGTGATGGTGGACGGCGGACGTGGCGAGGAGCGCCGGGATCGGGGCGTCGGTCTCGTCGTGGCCGCGGTCCGAGAGGATGATCTGGTTGTAGCCCTCGGCGATCGCCTCGGAGGCGCGCTGGCGGAGGTCCTCGATCGCCCGCCGCAGCCCCGCGCCGTTCTCCGCCACCTTGAAGAGGATCGGGAGGGTGATCGTGCGGAAGCCGCGCGAGGCCGGGCCGCCGTCGAGGGCGCGGATCCGCTCCAGCTCGGCGTTGGAGAGGACCGGGGAGGAGAGCGCGACCTGGAGCGCCGCGTCCGGGCCGGGCTCCAGGAGGTTGTCCTCGGGGCCGATCGAGCGGTCCGTCGCCATGATGATCGCCTCGCGGATCGCGTCCACGGGCGGGTTGGTCACCTGGGCGAAGAGCTGGCGGAAGTAGCTGTAGAGGAGCTGCGGCCGCTCCGAGAGCACCGCGAGCGGCGTGTCGTCCCCCATCGAGCCGATCGGGTCGGCGCCGTCGGTCGCCATCGGGTCGATGACGACGCGGACGTCCTCCGCCGTGTAGCCGAAGACCTCCTGCCGGCGGAGGACGGTCTCGTGATCCGGCGCGATGACGCGGGCGGGCTCCGGCAGGTCCTCCAGGCGGACGAGCGAGCGGGCGACCCAGTGGCCGTACGGCTGGGCCGCGGCGATCTCGCCCTTGACCTCGTCGTCCGGGACGATCCGGCCCTCGGCGGTGTCCACCAGGAAGATGCGCCCGGGGCGGAGGCGGCCCTTGCGGACGACGTCGGCGGGCGGGATGTCGAGGACGCCGGCCTCCGACGCGACCACCACGCGCCCGTCGCGCGTCTCGTACCAGCGGCCCGGGCGGAGGCCGTTGCGGTCGAGGACGGCGCCGACGACGGTCCCGTCGGTGAACGCGAGCGACGCGGGCCCGTCCCACGGCTCCATGAGGCACGCGTGGTACTCGTAGAACGCGCGGCGCTCGGCGGACATGGACGGGTCCCGGCTCCACGGCTCGGGCACCATCATCATCATCGTGTGCGCGAGCGAGCGTCCCGAGAGGTGGAGCAGCTCGAGGACGTTGTCGAAGATCGCCGTGTCCGACCCATCGACGTCCACCGCGGGCAGGACCTTCTGGAGGTCGTCGCCGAAGACCGACGACCGGAACGTGGACTGCCGGGCGAACATCCAGTTCACGTTCCCGCGCAGGGTGTTGATCTCGCCGTTGTGCGAGATGTACCGGTACGGGTGCGCGCGCGCCCACGACGGGAACGTGTTGGTCGAGAAGCGCGAGTGGACGAGCGCGATGGCGCTCTCCATGCGGGGGTCGCGCAGGTCCGGGTAGAACGTCACGAGCTGGGAGGCGTTGAGCATCCCCTTGTAGACGACCGTCCTGCAGCTCATCGAGGGGATGTAGAACTCGCCGCGGCCCGGGAGCGCGCTCCGCTGCACCGACTTCTCGACGAGGCGGCGGGCGACGTAGAGGCGGCGATCGAACGCGAGGTCGCCATCGGGGCCGGCCTCGATCCCGTCCGGCCGGCCGATGAACGCCTGCGCCATCGCCGGCATGCTCGCCCGCGCCGAGCCTCCGAGGCCCGCGGGGTCCGTGGGGATGTCGCGCCAGCCCAGCAGGTCGAGGCCCTCGCCGGCGAGCGTCTCGGCGAAGCGCTCGCGGCACGCGTCGCGGCTGGCGGCATCGCGCGGGAGGAAGACCATGGCGACGCCGAAGCCGCACTCCCCCGGGTCGCGGACGCCCGCCTCGACCGCGACCGCGCGCAGGAACGGGCGCGGCATCGCGAGGAGGATCCCCGCCCCGTCGCCGGTGTCGCGCTCGGCGCCGCTCGCGCCGCGGTGCTCGAGGTTGACGAGGACGGTCAGCGCATCACGGACCGTCGCGTGCGACGCCCGGCCCGCCACGTCGCACACGAACCCGAAACCGCACGCGTCATGCTCGGTGGACGGCTCGTAGAGGGTGCGCTGGTCGGGCTCGCTGGACATGGGCGGGTCCTCGCGGGGGTGGAGCGCGAAGATACGGTCGGAGCTGCCGGTGCGTCGGTGCCGCGCGGGGTGCGCTTGGGTTGCGGTTCGGGACCGCCGGGGCCGATCCGCGTGCTCGCGGCGGCCGGGGAGCTGGACCCCGGCTGCGTCGGCGCGCTCGTCTCGAGCATGGACGCCGTCGAGGCGGTCCGCGTCCGCGATGCCGAGCCGTCCATCCCGGGGCCCGCGTAGCCGGGGCTAGATCCCCACCGCCTCCTGCACGGGCTCCTCGCGCTCGGTGAGGAATCGCTCGCGGAAGCGCAGGACGCCGAGGAGGAGCGCCGCGTCGAGGAGGACGGACGTGATCGCCGACACCTGGTTCACGTAGAGGCTGAGGAGGGCGCCGGCCGTCAGCGAGAGCGAGAGGCCGACGAGCGCGACGCTCGTCCCCATGCGCTCCCTCCCCAGGCCGAGGATGACCGCGGCGGCGAGGAGGAGCGCCCCGGCGGCCGCGGGGACCGACGCCTCCAGCCAGTACCAGAGCGGATCGGTGGGATGCCGGACCGGGCCGTCCGCTCCGCTCGTGAACGCCTGGATCGCGTCGTTCAGGCTCGCCGGGTCGACCGCGACGTACAGGACGAACGAGATGACGCTCCCGACGCCGAACAGGACGAACAGCCCCACGAGCATCCGGCGGAAGCGGCGATGGGGGAACCACCGGTGCTCGATCTCGACGAGCGCCTCGGGCGCGGCGTCGTGTCCGGCATGGCGCCGGCGCACGAGGACGAAGATGAGGACGAACGCGAGGACGACCCCGTAGATCAGCGGCGCGGCGGCCGGGTAGAAGTAGTCGTTCGTGCTCGTGATGAACTTGCCGATCTCGTCCACGAAGAGCCCGGTGCCCGCCCCGATCCCGACGGCCGCGATCGGCCGGACCCACGGGCCGCGCACGATGAGGACGAACAGCCCGGCGAGCACGAGAAGCAGCCCGCCCCACAGGATGTGGGCGATGTGCAGCTCGCCCCCGCCGATCTTCGGGTACCCGGTGAACTGGAGCCACCATCGCGTCACGACGACGGAGACGACGAAGGAGACCGTCGCGAGCAGGACGGAGTGGTCCGCGTCCTCGCGGAGGTGGTAGCGACGCATCGTCGCGAGTATAGGAGCGGGTCCGGGACGGCCACCGAGGGCGCGACGGGCCGCCGGCGCGAGAGGGCGGCGGACGGACGACGCCATCGCGGCACGTTGTCGATTCCGGCGGTGCTCGTTCGTCGTCCTCGTACGGGCGGTGGAGTGCCGTCCCCAGGGCGAAGGAGCGCGACACACCATGGCGAAGTACCTGCTCGTGTACGGCGGCGGCGGCCCGATGCCGGAGACCGAGGCGGCCCAGGCCCAGGTCATGGCGGCGTGGGAGGCCTGGTTCCACGGCCTCGGCGCGGCCGTCGTGGACGCGGGCAACCCCACCGGCCAGGCGCGGCGGATCGGCGCCGACGGGTCGGTCGGCGCGCCGGCACATCCGGCGACCGGCTACTCGATCGTCTCGGCCGCGGACATCGACGCCGCGGTGGGGCTTGCCGCGAGCTGCCCGGTCCTCGGCGCCGGCGGCTCGGTCGACGTGTGCGAGATCCTCGAGATGATGTGAGCGGGAAGGCATCGCGCCGGCGCCCGGTCGCCGGCGCGATGCCTTCCGGGCCTGCCTGTCCGTAGGATGCCCCCTACATCTGCTCTCGCCGTCCCACACCTCGTTCGCACGGCACGCCGATACGCGCCGCCACGCGATGCGTACACGATCGTGGGGAGCGCGCAGCATCGCGTGCTAGTGTTGCGGGACACCGAGGACGCCGGTTGTCGGCGTCGTCTCACAGACGTGACGTCGGTGTCCTCGCCGGGTCCGCGCCGCGTGCGGCGAGATGAGGTGAGCGGTGATCCGCGCTGGCACGAACGTCGGCGAGCATGGGACCAAGAGCGGACCGGGGAGCCGGGCCTCCGCGCGACCTGCGTCGCAGGAGGGCGAGCGCGCGGCCCTGCCCGGGCGCCGGGCGATCGTCGCCGACGACCATGTCGTCATCCGGAGTGGGCTGACACGGATCCTCGAGGCGGAGCTCGGGATGTCCGTCGTCGCCCTGGCAGCGACCGGCGAGGAGGTCACGGCCGCGGTCCTCGAGCACCCGGCGGACGTCCTGGTGCTGGACCTCGGGATGCCCGGCAGCGGGATCTCGACGATCGAGTCGGTCCACGCCCTCCGTCCGTCGCTGCGGATCCTCGTGTACTCGATGCACGCCGAGCGCGAGTGGGCGGTGCGCTGCCTGGCGGCCGGCGCGTCCGGGTACGTGTCGAAGTCCGCCGACATCTCCGAGCTCACCGACGGGATCCGCAAGGTCGCGGCAGGGCGCCGTCACGTCAGCCCGGACGTGGCAGAGCAGCTCGTCGAGCGGGCGATCGGGCTGGACGACGAGGTCGCCACCCCACCGCACGAGCGGCTCTCGAACCGCGAGTACGAGGTCTTCGAGCGTCTCGCGGTGGGGATGTCCACCGGCGAGATCGCCACCGAGTTCGGCCTCTCGCCCAAGACCGTCAGCACCTACCGGAGCCGGATCCTCGAGAAGCTCGGGGTGGAGCGGAACGCCGACCTCACCCGATACGCGATCCGACACGGGCTCATGGACCTCTGACATGCGCCGGGCCGGTTCGGGGGGCGATCCGGCGCCGGGCGGACCCGCCGACCGCGGCGGGGACCGCGGGCGGGAGGCCGACCTCCGCGGCCGCCTGGAGGCCGCGCTGGAGCAGTCGCGCTCGACGATCGTCTCCCACG
>CAWJQZ010000006.1:0-172767 GCA_963844945.1 uncultured Chloroflexia bacterium | reverse complement strand
CCCGTCGGTGGTATCCTGCCGAGCGCATCGGGCGGTTAGCTCAGTTGGTTAGAGCGCATGCTTGACATGCATGAGGCCAGAGGTTCAAGTCCTCTACCGCCCACCATGAAACGAACGCGTCGAGCGGGACACGCCCGCCGGCAGGGAGCACCAGAGAGCCGCGGCCGTCGGCTGTGAGCCGCGACGCACCACCTCCCGGCACGGCACCACCCGCGAGCGGCCGGAGAACCGGCCCGGGTCCGCCCGTTACCGCGGCACGAGAGCGCGACCCGTCGTGACGGGCGCGAAGGCGGGTGGGACCGCGGGAGGCACGCCTCTCGTCCTGTCGGGACGAGGGGCGTCATCGATTCTCTGGAGGTCGACATGGCCGGCGAGCAGGCGACGGAACAGGGCGGAGCGGTCGAGCAGGAGGAGCTGGTCCTCGTCGCGCCCGAGCGCGGCTCGGCGGACGAGCTCCTGGACGCGGGCGCGCACAGCGAGCTCGACGCGATGCGCCACTCGACGGCGCACGTGATGGCCGAGGCGGTCCTGGACCTCTTCCCGGGCGCGCGCCTCGGGATCGGCCCCGCGATCGAGGACGGCTTCTACTACGACTTCGACCTCCCGCGGCCGCTCACGCCGGACGACCTCGCGGCGATCGAGGACCGGATGCGCGAGAGCGTCGCGGCGGATCACGCGTTCGTCCGGAACGAGGTCCCGTTCGGCGACGCGCGGGCGCTCGTGGAGGGCCGCGGCCAGGTCTACAAGGTCGAGATCCTCGACGACCTCGCCGCCCGTGCCGAGGCCGTCGGGCGAGGCGCCGCCCGTCACCTCCTTCTACGAGCACGGCCCGTTCGCGGACCTGTGCAAGGGCCCGCACGTGGCCAGCACCGGACGGATCGGGCCGTTCAAGCTGCTCGCGGTCGCCGGCGCCTACTGGCGGGGCGACCAGAAGCGCCCGATGCTCCAGCGCATCTACGGGACCGTCTGGCAGAGCCAGGAGGACCTCGACCGCTACCTCTGGCGCCGCGAGGAGGCGAAGAAGCGCGACCACCGCCGCCTGGGCCGGGAGCTCGACCTCTTCAGCTTCCACGACGTCAGCCCCGGCTCCGCCTTCTGGCACCCGAAGGGCCAGCGCCTCTGGCGGACGCTGGAGGGCGCGATCCGGGAGGTGCAGGCGCGCCGCGACTACCAGGAGATCGCGACGCCGATGGTCGTGCACCAGAAGCTGTGGGAGCAGTCCGGCCACTGGGCGAACTACGCGGAGAACATGTTCCTCGTCGAGTCGGAAGGGCAGACGTACAGCCTGAAGCCGATGAACTGCCCGGAGAGCACGATCATCTACCGGACGCACCTCCGGTCGTACCGCGACCTCCCGCTGCGGTTCTCCGAGTTCGGCCGGCTCCACCGCAACGAGCTCTCGGGGACGCTCTCCGGGCTGACGCGCGTGCGGCACTTCGTCCAGGACGACGCGCACGTCTACGTGCGCCCCGACCAGCTCGGCGACGAGATCGAGGGCCTCCTCGGCGAGATCACCGAGGTCTACGGCTGGTTCGGCCTCGAGCCGAAGTACACGTTCGCGACCAAGCCCGACAAGGCGCTCGGCGACCCCGAGGTCTGGGAGCGGGCGGAGAGCTACATCCGGCAGGCGTTCGAGCGGGCCGGGATCCCCTACACGCTCAAGCCGAAGGACGGGACCTTCTACGCGCCGAAGATCGACGTCCAGGTCGAGGACGCCCTCGGGCGGTCGTGGCAGACGGCGACGATCCAGGTCGACCTGATGATGCTGCCCGAGCGCTTCGACCTGTCGTACATCGACGAGCACGGCCAGCCGCAGCGGCCGATCGCCATCCATCGCGCGATCTACGGGTCGCTCGAGCGGTTCATCGGGATCCTCGTCGAGCACTACGCCGGCGCGTTCCCGCTCTGGCTCGCGCCGGTCCAGGCCGTCGTCGTCCCGATCGCCGACCGGCACGTGGATGCGGGCAGGGAGCTCGCCGGGATCCTGCGCGCACGCGGCCTGCGGGTGGAGGTGGACGACTCCGACAACCGGATGCAGAACAAGATCCGGCTCGCCCAGGAGCAGAAGGTCCCGTACATGCTCGTGCTCGGCGACCGGGAGATCGAGGCGCGCGCCGTCGCCCTCCGCTCGCGGTCCGGCGCGCAGGAGCCCGGCGTCGGCTGGGACGAGCTCGCGGATCGCCTCGCGCGTGAGGTCGCCGAGCGCACCGCGTGAGAGCCGACCGCACCCTCGCGCGACGGCTCCGGATGATGCCGCGCGAGGCGCTGGCGTGGTATAGTCCCGCGGGCGCCGAGGGCCGGGCGTCAGCCTGTCCGGCCTTGGTGTTGGCGTCCGCGGAGCACGTACGAAGGGGTCGAACCTGAGCCGAGACCTGCGTGTCAACCAAATGATCCGCGTCCCGCAGGTGCGGGTGGTGGACGAGGACGGTGCCCAGCTCGGGGTCATGCCCACGGGCGAGGCCCTCCGGCTGGCGCAGGAACGCGGCTACGACCTCGTGGAGGTCGCGCCGACGGCTTCGCCGCCGGTGGTGAAGCTCCTCGACTTCGGCCAGTACAAGTACGAGCTCGCCAAGCGCGAGAAAGAGGCGAAGCGCCGTTCGCGCTCCGTCGAGTTCAAGGAGATCAGGCTCAAGCCCAAGATCGGGACCGGCGACTTCGACACGAAGGTCAACCGCGCGATCCAGTTCCTCGAGGAGGGGGACCGGATCAAGGTGACGGTCCAGTTCCGTGGACGCGAGCTGACCCACCCGGAGATCGGGCGGAGCCTCCTCGCGAAGTTCACCGACCGGGTGAAGGATCACGGGGTGCTCGAGAGGGCACCGCTGCTGGAGGGCCGGGCGATGCACATCGTCATCGCCTCCAGCCACAAGCCGAAGACGCGCGAGCCAGGGACCGCCCCCGCGGCGGGACCGGGCACGGAGAGCGAGCAGACACCGGTCGCGGCCACCGCCGCGCCGACGGCGCCGGCCCAGCCGGCAGCCCCGGCGCCCGGTCCCGCCGCGGCAGGGCCGGCCGAGCCGGCCGCGACGGGAGAGTGAGGCCAGCGTGCCGAAGATGAAGAGCCACAAGGCCGCGCAGAAGCGCATCGGGAAGACGGGGAGCGGCAAGCCGGTCCGCGTCCGCTCGTGGCGCGGTCACCACCTGGAACTCAAGAGCTCGCGCCGGACCCGGCGCTACGCGGGCAAGGCCGTCATCGGCACCGAGCACCGCGAGCAGGTCCGCCGGCTCCTGCCGTACCTGTAGGAGCGAGACCCCCACATGGCACGCGTCAAGCGGGGCGTCACCGCCCACAAGCGACACAAGAGGCTCCTCCAGGACGCCGAGGGCCGTCGAGGCACGCGCTCGACGCTCGTCAAGCCGGCGCGCGAGGCGCTCCTCCACGCGATGGCGTACGCCACCCGCGATCGGAAGCAGCGCAAGCGCCAGATGCGCGAGCTCTGGATCATCCGGATCAACGCCGGAGCCCGCCAGAACGGCATCACGTACGGCAGGCTGATCGCCGGCCTGAAGAAGGCCGACATCGCGATCGACCGCAAGATCCTCGCCGACATCGCCGTCCGCGACGCCGGCACGTTCACGCAGATCGCGGAGGCCGCGAAGAGCGCCTGACCGGCCCGCGCGTCGGGACCGTCGCCGCCTCTCTCGAGCCCTCGCCCCCCTCGCGGCCGGCGGGGGCTCCGCGTTCCCGGCGGGGGACGGCCCACGGCACCCTCCGACCTCGACCACGACCACGACACGCACGGGAGGACCCCCAGTGGACCTCGGGACGATGACCGCCCAGCTCGAGCGCCTCCGGTCGGACGCGCTCGCGGCGGTCGCTGCGGCCGGCGATCCGGACGCGCTCGACGCGGTCCACCTCGAGTACCTCGGGCGCAAGGGCGCGCTCACGGAGGTCCTGCGCGGGATCGGGGGCCTCCCCGCCGAGGACCGGCCGCGTGTCGGCGCCGTGGCCAACGACGTGCGCGAGGCCGTGGAGGCCGCCGCGGCCGTCCGCGGCACCGAGCTGCGCGGCGCGGCCCTGACGGCGCGCCTCGCCGCCGAGGCCGTGGACGTGACGACGCCCGGGCGCCGCATCGCCCGCGGCACCCGCCACCCGGTCGCGGAGACCGTCGCGGCCATCGACGAGGTCTTCGGCCGCTTCGGGTTCGTCGTCTACGAGGGGCCCGAGGTCGAGGACGACGTCACCAACTTCCAGATGCTCAACATCCCTGCCGACCACCCGGCACGCGACCTCTGGGACACCCTGTACGTCGACATCCCTGATCACCTGCTGCGCACGCACACGTCGCCGGGCCAGATCCGCGTGATGCGCGAGACGCGGCCGCCGATCCGCGCGCTGCTGCCGGGCCGCTGCTTCCGCTACGAGGCGGTGGACGCGAGCCACGGGTTCGAGTTCTTCCAGGTCGAGGGCCTGATGGTCGACGAGGGGACCAGCCTCGCCGACCTCAAGGGGCTGCTCGACGAGTTCGCCCACGCGCTCTTCGGCGCCGGCCGGGCGACGCGCTTCCGCCCGGGCTACTACCCGTTCACCGAGCCGTCGGTGGCGTTCGACGTCGGCTGCGTCGTCTGCGACGGGGCCGGCTGCCCGGCGTGCGGACGATCCGGCTGGATGACGATCCTCGGCGCGGGCATGGTCCACCCGGTCGTCCTGCGCAACGGCGGGATCGATCCCGAGGTCTACCAGGGCTTCGCGTTCGGCATGGGGGTGGAGCGCATCGCGATGCTCCGCCACGGCGTGCACGACCTGCGCCTGTTCATGGAGAACGACCTCCGCTTCCTGGAGCAGTTCCGATGAGGGTCCCGCTCTCCTGGCTCCGCGACTACGTCGACGTCGACCTCGACCCGGCGGTCCTCGCCGAGCGCCTCACCCTCCTCGGGATGGAGGTCAAGTCGATCGAGCGATGGGGCGCCGAGTGGCGCTCCGTCGTGGTCGGCGAGCTCCTGACCGTCGAGAAGCACCCGCGCGCCGACCGGCTCTCGCTCACGACCGTCACGATCGGGTCCGGCGAGCCGCTCCGGATCGTCTGCGGTGCGACGAACATCGCGCCCGGCCAGCGCATCCCGGTCGCGCTCCCCGGCGCGGTCCTGCCCGGCGATCGCCGGATCGAGCGCACCGAGAAGATGGGGATCGCGAGCGAGGGGATGCTGTGCTCGGGCGACGAGCTGCAGCTGACGACCGACGCGGACGGGATCCTCATCCTCCCCGCCGAGACGCCACTGGGCGTGGACCTCTCGGAGCTGTACGGCGACGTCGTCCTCGACGTGGACGTCAAGCCCAATCGCGGCGATGCCCTGAGCCTCGTGGGCCTCGCGCGCGAGGTCTCCGCCGTCACCGGGGCGCCCGTGCGGTACCCCTCGGCGGACCTCGTCGAGACCGGGGAGTCGATCGACGAGCGACTCCGTGTCGTCATCGACGAGCCGGCGCTCTGCAGCCGCTTCGTGGGCCGCTGGGTGACCGGCGCACGCATCGGCCCCTCCCCGGACATGGTCCAGATGCGGCTGCGCGCCGCCGGCATGCGGCCGGTGAGCAACGTCGTGGACGCGTCGAACTACGTCATGCTCGAGATCGGGAAGCCGACGCACGCCTTCGACGCGCGTGCCGTGCACGACGGGACGATCGTCGTCCGCCTCGCGGCGCCGGGCGAGCGTCTCGAGACCCTCGACCACGTCGACCGGGTGCTCGACCCCGAGACGCTGATCATCGCCGACCCGCGCGGGCCGATCGGGATCGCCGGGGTCATGGGGGGCGTCGATTCCGAGGTCTCCGACGACACGACGGACGTCATCGTGGAGTCCGCCATCTTCGACCCGGTGAGCATCCGCCGCACCGGCCAGCGCTATGCCCTCCGCTCGGAGGCCAGCCTGCGGTTCGAGAAGGGCCAGGACGTCCCCACCGCGCGCCTCGGCGCGGACCGCGTCGCCGCGCTCATCGTCGCGTGGTCCGGCGGCTCCATCCTGCGCGGCCGCGTGGACACCGATCCGCGCGAGCCCGGCCCCACGCGCGTCGCGTTCCGGCCCGCGCGCGTGGATCGCCTGCTCGGGACATCGCGCTCGACGGCGGAGCAGCGCGACCTCCTGGCGCGTGTCGGGGTCGCGACCGAGGCCGCAGAGCCCGGCACGCCCGTCGTCGTCGCCGCGGGTGGCGACCCGCTCATCGTCACGCCGATCGCCGACGAGGTGATCGTGGCGCTCGTCCCGACGTGGCGGCGCGACATCGTCATCGAGGCGGACGTGGCCGAGGAGGTCGCCCGGGTCGGCGGCTACGACACCGTCCCCACGCGCACCCCCGAGACGCTCATGCCGTCCTTCCGGCCGTCGCCGCTCGGCGTCCGGGACGCGATCCGCGAAGCGCTCGTGGGCGCGGGGCTCACCGAGACCCTCACGCATGCGCTGGTCGCGCCGCGGTCCGTCGAGGACCTCGCGTGGCCGGACGACGCGGAGGCGCCGGCCGGAGAGGAGGCCGCACGGGGCGAGACGATCGCCGTCCGGAACCCGCTCTCCCAGCAGCACTCGGTCCTGCGGCGCCACCTTCCGGCGAGCCTGCTCGACGTCGTCGTCACGAACGAGCGCCACGGTGCGGAGCGGATCGCGCTCTTCGAGGTGGGGAAGGGCTACGCCGTGGAGGCTGGGCGCCCGCACGAGTGGTGGCGGATCGCCTTCGTCCTCGCCGGGCTCGCGGAGCCCCCGTCGTGGGACCGCCCTGCCCGGGCGGCCGACCTCGACGACGCGAAGGGCGTGGTGGAGGCGATCGCGGAGCGCCTCGGCCTCGGGCCCGTCGCGTTCGCCCCCGACACGCGCGGCATCCCGTTCCACCCGGGTCGGGCGGCCCGTGTGCGCGCGGAGCTCGCGGCGTCCGGCGGGCCCCGCCCGACCGGGATCGTGGTCGCGCCCGGCGACCTCGCGCTGTCCGGCCACGTGGCCGAGCTGCACCCGACGACCGCCGAGACGTGGGGGATCCGCGCCGCGCGCGTCCTCGTCGCGGAGCTCGCGGTGCTCGGGCTCGGCGGCGGGACCCTCGCGGCGCCGCGCGCTCGGGCACTCCCGCGCTTCCAGGCGGTGGACCGCGACCTCGCGGCCGTCGTGGCCGACGGGGTCACGGTCGCCGAGATCGACGAGGCCGCGCGCGGCGCCGCCGGGGAGCTGCTGCGATCGCTCCGCCTCTTCGACATCTACCGCGGAGCCCCTCTCGCGGACGGCGAGAAGAGCGTCGCGATCAGGCTCGTGCTCCAGGCGTCGGACCGGACGCTCACGGACGCCGAGGTCGACGGGGTCATGGCGGCGGTGGCCGAGGCGCTCGCCGCGCGCGTCGGAGCGCGGATCAGGACCTGATCGCCGGTCGGTCGACGCGGGTGCGTCCCCACTGCGACGACCGCCCCCGGACCCCGCGCGGGCCGGTGCTATCCTCGCGGTGACGCGACGGGTGGGTCGGCGCGTAGGAACGGGGGAGGCCAGGTGACCGATTTCGGGATCGCGATCTTCGACCTGCTGTTCATCGCGGTCCTGATCGTCGCCTTCGTCGCCGGCTTCATCCAGGGGGTGGTGCGGCGGCTGCTCGGGATCGCGGCCGCGATCGTCGCCTTCCTCCTCGCCTCCAACCTGCGCGAGCCCCTCGGTGACGCCCTCGCGTCGAGCTGGCCCCAGTACCCGCCCGGCTACACGACGATGCTGGCGTTCGGCGGGCTCTTCATCGTGCTGTTCATCGGCGCGTCGCTCGTCATCCAGGGCTTCTACCACCGCACCCCGATCTCGCAGGACGACGAGTGGCTCGACGAGGTCATCGGCGGGGTGCTGGGCATCGTGGAGGCGCTCCTGCTCATGGGGATCGGCGCACTCATCCTCGACTCCTACTTCGGCACCACCGGGGTGCTCTACGCGCCGAACGAGTTCCTCATCCTGCGGACGATCTACGACGACATGGCGCTGTCGGTCGACGGGCAGGTTCATCATCGACACGCTGATCCCCGTCTTCGTCGGCCTGTGGGGCCCGCTCATCCCCGACGCCCTCCGCACCACGTTCCACCGCTGAGCGCGCCGCCGCCGGGTGCCGCGGACGCGACCGGCCTCCGGACCTTCCCCCGCGAGGCGCTGCTCGCCGACCCCCCGGCTGCCGCGCGAAGCCTGCTGGGCGCCCTCCTCGTCCGGGCGGCGGACGGTGGGCGTGCGGATCGGCCGGATCGTGGAGGTCGAGGCGTACGGGGGCCCGGAGGACCGCGCGTCGCACGCACGATCCGGGAAGACCTCACGGGCCGCCGCCGATGTTCGGCCCGCCGGGCCACGCGTACGTCTATCGTGTCTACGGCATGCATCTCTGCCTCAACGTCGTGACCGGTCCCGACGGCTCCGCCGCGGCGACGCTGGTCCGCGCCGTCGAGCCCCTCGCGGGCCTCGACGCGATGCGGATCGCGCGCGCCGACGCGGCCGTCGCCTCGCGCCGCACCCTCGACGCGGTCCGCGACGCCGCCGCCCGAGCCCGCCTCGACCGCGAGGCGGCCGACGCCGTGGCGTCCGGGCCGGGTCGCCTGGGGGCCGCGTTCGGCGTCGCGATCGGGATGAGCGGCCAGGACCTGTGCGCCGCCCACGCGCCGCTCCGGCTCGCGCTCCCGCCCGCGCCGGCCGGGGGAGGGGAGGGTCGGCCGTGGCCGGTCCCCGACGCGGATGTCGTCACCGGGCCGCGCGTCGGCGTCGCCTACGCGGGGGAGCCCTGGGCTGGACGCCCCTGGCGTTTCGCGCTCGCGGGGCACCCGGCGCGTCTCGCGCCCACGGCCTCCCGCGGGGAGGGCGTGATGGACGCGAAGTCGATCCTCCTGCTGGAGTTCCCCGCGGTCCGGGCGCGACTCGCGGAGGCGACCCAGTTCCCGCCCAGCCGACGGCTCGCCGAGGCGCTGGAGCCGTCCGCGGATCCCGTCATCGTCGCGCGCGGGCTCCAGGAGACCGACGAGGCCCGCGCGCTCCTGCGCGAGCGCCCGGGCGTCGGCATCGGCGGGGCGCACGACATCGCCGGGGCGGTGGGCCGCGCGGCGCGTGGCGGCAGGCTCGACGCCACGCAGTTCGTCGCGATCGCGGAGACCCTCGTGGCCGCCGGCCGCCTCGCCGACGCCCTCGCCGGGGAGCGGCGGCCGCTCCTGCGCGACCTCGGCCGCTCGATCGCGCCCCTGCCCGGCGCTCCGGAGCGTCCTCGAGCGCAGCTTCGACCCGACCGGCGAGCTCCTCGACTCCGCGTCCCCCCGCCTCGGCGGCCTGCGCCGGGCCGTGCGGATCGCGTACGAGCGCCTCCGCGCGCGGCTGGACACGCTCGTCCACTCGTCCGAGCTCGGCGGCGCCCTCCAGGAGCCGATCATCACGCTTCGCAACGGGCGCTACGTGGTCCCGGTCCGCGCCGAGGCGCGCAGCAAGGTGAAGGGGATCGTCCACGACGCGTCCGGCAGCGGGGCGACGGTCTTCGTGGAGCCGCTCATCGCGGTGGAGCTCGGGAACGCGTGGCGCGAGGCGCAGCTCGCGGAGGAGGTCGAGGTCGAGCGGATCCTCGACGAGCTCTCCGCCCTCGTCGGCGCGAACGCGGCCGCCCTGGCCGCCACCGTGGACGCCCTCGCGCGGTTCGACCTGTGGAGCGCGAAGGCGCGCCTCGCGAGCGAGATGGACGCGACGCGTGCGGAGACCTCCGCCGAGCCGCGGATCGTCCTCAAGAGCGCCCGCCACCCCGGGCTCACCGGACGCGTCGTGCCGATCGACGTGGAGCTCGGCGGGGGGTTCACCGCCCTCGTCGTCACGGGCCCGAACACGGGCGGCAAGACCGTCACGCTCCGCACGATCGGCCTCCTCTGCCTCATGCACCAGGCCGGGCTCCACGTGCCGGCCGAGTCCGGCAGCGCGCTGCCGGTCCTGCGCGACATCTTCGCGGACATCGGCGACGAGCAGTCCGTCGCGCAGTCGCTGTCGACGTTCTCCGGCCACCTGCGATCGATCGCGCGGATCGTCGACGCCGCAGGGCCGTCCACGCTCGTCCTCCTCGACGAGCTCGGCGCCGGGACGGACCCCACCGAGGGCTCCGCGCTCGCCCAGGCGCTCCTCGACCACTTCATCCGGTCGGGCGCCCTCGTCGCCGCCACGACCCACTACGCCGAGCTGAAGGTGTACGCGCACGCGACGCCGCAGGCGCGGAACGCCTCGGTGGAGTTCGACCTCGACACCCTGAGCCCCACCTACCGCGTCACGATCGGCCTGCCCGGCACGAGCCATGCGTTCGCCATCGCCGAGCGCCTCGGGCTGCCGCTGCCCATCGTCGCGGACGCCCGTTCCCGGCTCTCCGAGGGCCAGGTCGCGTTCGAGGAGACCCTGGCCTCCATCCGCGAGCACGAGGGGGAGGCCGTCGAGGCCCTCGCGCGCGCCCGCGCGGCGGAGGCGCGCGCCGTCGAGGCGCGTCGCCAGGCCGACGAGGAGCGGCGGCGGGCACGGATCGAGCGCGACGAGGCCGTGAAGGCGGCCCGCCTCGAGACCGAGCGGATCGTGGAGAGCGTCCGCGACGAGGTGCGTACCGCGCGCAAGCGCCTGGAGCGCGAGGCGGTGACGAACACGGCCCTCGACCGGATCGAGGCGACGACGCAGGGCTTCCTTGCGCAGCTGCCGGCCGTCGACGAGCCCGAGCCCGTCCCCGAGCCGCCGGTCGACGTGGCCTGGCGCGTGGGGATGCGGGCCCGGAGCAGGACACGCGGCTGGGACGGCCGCATCGCCGCGCTCGATCGCGGCGGCAGGCGGGCGACCGTCGAGGTCGGCGGCATGCGCGTCACGGTGGAGACCGACGACCTGGTGCCGGCCAGCACGCCCGCGGAGCCGCAGCAGCGTCCGTCAGGCCGCCCGGATCCGCTGTCGGCCGGAGAGGGAGGCTCCATCCCGAGCCTCCGCCTGGAGCGCGCACGGACCGTCGCGTCCTCGCTCGACCTGCGGGGCGCCCGCGTCGACGAGGCGATCGACCTCCTCGGGCGCTACCTCGACGACGCCTCGCTCGCGGGCCTGGAGCGCGCGACGATCGTCCACGGCATGGGGACCGGTGCGCTCCGCGACGCGGTCCGGCTGCACCTCGCGTCGAGCCCGCTCGTCCGCTCGTGGCGACCGGGCGGCCGCGGAGAAGGTGGCGACGGGGCGACCGTCATCGAGCTGTAGCCGCGCCCGGTCGCGTCCTCGCGGCGGGGGTGGCGGGCCGCGCCCGGCCTACCCGGTGGGGAAGGGGAACGGCTCGCCGGGGACGTTCGGGTCGTACAGCGGGTCGTACTCGGGGGAGTTCGGGTCGCCGCGCGGGTCGTACGTGCCGCCCGGCTCGGTCGTCGGCAGCTCCACCGGCTCGCACGTCTTGGTCGGCGCGGCGGGCGCTCCCCAGGAGGCGCCGAAGGGCATCCAGCCGCCGCTCTCGTAGAAGTACGAGGTCGGGGTGTTCTCCGGGCCGCCGCGCACCCCGGAGCCCTTGGCGGCTCGCTTGATCCAGCCGTCGGTGAAGGGCTTCCACTGCGGGAAGGCGCTCTCGACGTTCGACAGGTCGAGGAAGGTCTTCTCGACCTTCGGCCCGGTGCAGCCCTCCTGCCAGAGGTCGCCCGTCGCCTCGTCGATCTCGAGGGTCTGCTTCGTGTCATCCACCTTCGTGGGGACGGTGCCGTCCACGAAGATCTCCTCGATCGTCTTCGTGGTCCCCGGGCCGGGCTTCATCCCGGTGAACGCGTCGACCCGCGCATGCACGATCCCCTTCGGCTCGACGAAGTCGGCGAGCGGGAGGCTCTTCGTCACCTCGTTCATGTAGTCCTGCCAGAGCGACGCGGCGGACTCGAGCGCGACGACGCCCTCCGGCGGCGCGCTGTTGTCGCTGTTGCCCATCCAGGTCCCGGTGACGATCGCGGGCTTGGTCGCGTCCTTCGGCGGGGCGACGAAGCCGCACGGCGGTGAGGTCGATCGTCGCGTCCGTGGTGCCCGTCTTCAGCGCGGCCGGCCGGCGGGTCCCCGCGGCGTTCGTGAGCTTCCGTGCGCTCCAGAAGGGGTTCTGGTTGGGGTCCGTGTTGCCGGCGAGGATGTTCGTGACCACGTACGCCGCCTGCGGGCTGACGACCTTGGTCTTCTTGGCCTTCGCGCCCTCGACCGGCCAGATGACCTTGCCGGACGGGTCGGTGATCTTGAGGATCGTGGTGCGCGGCATCAGGACGCCGCCGTTCGCGATGGCACCGTATGCGCCGACCAGGTCGATCATGTGGATCTCGGTGGTGCCGATGCCCACCGAGAGGCCGGGGTCCACGCCGGGCTGGAACTTGATCCCGAACTTGCGCGCCGTCTGCAGGACGTGGTCCACGCCGTTGTACGCCGCGGCCTTGATCGACGGGATGTTCAGCGAGACCTGGAGCGCCTCGCGGAGGCGGAGCGGGCCGCGCTCCATCCGGTCGGCGTCCGTCGGGGTCCAGCCGCCGCCGAAGTCGGTGACGACGTCCATGAACATCGACGCCGCGGTGAGCGTCCCGTCCTGGATCCCCGTGATGTAGTTGATCGGCTTGAACGCCGAGCCGGGCTGGCGCCAGCCGTCGGCCATGACGTCGAACTTGCGGCTGGAACTTCTTGTTCTTCCCCGGCAGGTAGTACCCGGCGCTGCCGGTGTACGCGAGGACCTGCCCGGTCCGGTAGTCGATCGAGGCGAGAGCGGCGTTGTTGACGCCCTTGCCCTCCATGTTCTTCAGCCAGTCGCGATACGGGACCTTGAGCGCCTTGTAGTAGCTCGACGGCTTCTTCTGGACGGGGCCGCGACCCGCGGCGTTCGACCACTTCTCCGCCGCCTGCTGCATCTTCCAGTCGAGCGTCGTGGTCGACCTTGTAGCCGCCGGTGTCGATCTGCGGGCAGTCGTTGCCGGCATCGGGGCCGCAGAGGATCGTGGACGAGCTCCCGGCGCACCTGCCAGACGAAGTGCGGGGCCCGCCAGCGCGGCGCGGCCTGCGCCGCGAGGATGACGGGCTCCTTCTGCGCGGCGTCGTAGTCGGCATCGGTGTACTTCCCGCCGGTGAGCACGCTGCGCGTCTTCATGAGCTCGAGCACGTGGTTGCGGCGCACGACGATCGGTGCGTCGGCGGGGACGACGAGCTGGGTCTTGCCGTCCGCCGTCTCCTGCTCGACCGCGTTCGCGACGAGGTCGTAGTCCGACGGGGACTGCGGGATGGCGGCGAGGATGGCCGCCTGCGCGAGCGTGAGCTTCGAGAGGTCGTTGACGCCGAAGTAGCTCTTCGCCGCCGCCTTCACGCCGTAGCTGTTGTTCCCGTAGAAGTTCTGGTTCAGGTAGAGGGCCATGATCTTCTTCTTGCCCTCTTCGCCCGGGTACTCCTGCGTGAGGCGGATCGACTGGATGATCTCCTTGATCTTCCGCTCGTACTTCGACCCGGCGAACGCGGACTCGGGGAGCAGCCGGGCGCGGACGAGCTGCTGCGTGATCGAGGAGGCGCCGCCGGTGCTGGAGAGCGCGGCGCGGGCGATGCCGAGCGGGTCGAAGCCGGCGTTCTCCCAGAAGGACTTGTCCTCGATCGAGGTCGTCGCGTCCACGAGGATCGGCGGGATCTGGTCGAAGTCGACGACCTGGCGCTTCTCCTGCGCGAAGGTCGCGAGCTGGACCTTGCCGGTCCGGTCGTAGACCGCCGTCTCCTGGTTGAACGTCAGGTTCTCCAGGAGGGCCTTCGGGTCGGGCAGGTCGCGGCTGAACGACGAATACGCCCCGACGACCGCGGCGAAGCCGAGCGATCCGAGGACGAGGAAGGAGGCGAAGAGAAGGAGCGGGAGCGCGATGGCGATCCCGCGTCCCACGTTCGTGCCGCCCGATCGACGGGCTGCACCGTTGCGCCGTTCGCGCTGGCGCCGCGCCGTGCTGGTCTGCATGCTCGCTAGACGTTAGCATGGAACGCCGTGAAGCCCTGTCCACCGTGCCTGCGGGCCCGATGACCGCTCCCGCGGCCGGCCCGGACGGCCCGCTCTCCGCGCTGCTCGACGACCTCCGCTGGCGAGGGCAGCTGCACGCGACCTCCGCCGGGCTCGAGGCCCGCCTGGCGACCGGCGCGCCGATCGCGGCGTACAACGGCTTCGACCCCACGGCCGACTCGCTCCACGTCGGCCACCTCGTCCCCATCTTCGGCCTCGTGCGCCTCCAGCGCCACGGCGTCCGCCCGGTCGCGCTCGTCGGCGGCGGGACGGGCATGATCGGCGACCCGTCCGGCCGCTCCGCGGAGCGCGTCCTCCTGGACCGCGACGACGATCGACGCGAACGCCGCGGCGATCCGCCGCCAGCTCGAGCACTTCCTCGACTTCTCGCCGGGTCCGGCATGCGCCGAGATGGCGAACAACCTCGACTGGCTCGCCGAGGTCGGCCTCCTCGACTTCCTCCGCGACATCGGGAAGCACTTCACGATCCCGTACATGCTCGCGAAGGACTCGGTCCAGCTGCGGCTCGCGGGCGGGCTCTCCTTCACCGAGTTCAGCTACATGCTGCTCCAGTCCGCCGACTTCCTCCATCTCTACCGCGAGCACGGCGTGGAGCTGCAGGCGGGCGGCGCCGACCAGTGGGGGAACATCACCGCCGGGATCGAGCTGATCCGGCGCGTGGAGGGGCGCGCGGAGGGCCACGAGCCCGCGCACGGGCTCTCGTACCCGCTGCTCCTCACGCCGTCCGGCGTGAAGTTCGGCAAGAGCGAGGGCGGGGAGTCCGTGTGGCTCGACGCCGCGCGCACCTCGCCGTATCGCTTCTACCAGTACTGGCTGGACGCGGACGACCGCGACGTCTCGCTCTACCTGCGGTGGTTCACGCTCCTGCTCGCGCGACGAGGTGGAGGCGCTGGAGGCCGAGCGCGACGCGCATCCCGAGGCGCGAGCCGCGCAGCGCGCGCTCGCCCGCGACATCACGGAGCGGCTCCACGGCCGCGACGCGGCCGACGAGGTGATCCGCGTGAGCGGGATCCTCTTCGGTGGCGACCCGGTCCACGCGGACGCCGCGACGCTCGCCGCGGTCGCGCGGGAGATCCCCACGGCGGCGTGGCCGGAGGACGAGCCCCGGACCGTCATGGATGTCGCGATCGCCTCCGGGGCCGCGGCATCGCGCGGCGAGGCGCGCCGGCTCGTCGAGCAGGGCGGGCTCACGCTCAACGGGCGGCCCGCGACGGACCCCGCGGCGGCGGTCCCGGCCACCGACCTCCTCGCCGAGCGCTTCCTCCTCGTGCGGAAGGGGAAGCGGGACTACCGGATGCTCGTGCGCGGCCTCGAGGGTCCCGGGGACCGGCCGTGACCGAGCCGCCCGTCCGCACCTGCCAGCGCTGCGGATACTCCGCGGCGACGGCAGCCGGCTTCTGCCGGCGATGCGGCCTCCCGTACGGTGCCGCGCCGGCCGTCGAGGTCCACGACGCCCCGGCGGAGTGCCCGGTCTGCTACGCGAAGGCGGACCGCGGCGGCATGTACCCGGCGCCGGGCGGCGGCCGCACCACGTACGAGCGGCACGCCTACGACCACGAGCAGCGGCCGGTCGGCGACGACGACTGGCTCGAGACGCTGCGCGACGGCGACGACATCGTCATCGACCGCTGGCGCGCGCCCTTCGCCCTCACGCGCCGGTACCTCGTGACCGGCCAGTGGGAGGGCGGCAAGGAGCGCGCGTACGCGCACAACGCGGTCGTCCTCGCGATGGTCGACGCGTCCCGCGGAGGGACGGCCTCCACGCCGCCGCCCCAGGAGAAGGGCGGCTCGCGGTTCGGGTTCCTCAAGCGAGGCGCCGACCAGGCCGGCACGGCGGACCCGGCGGACGCGCAGGCGGGCCGAGGATGTCGTGGCCGCGCGGCGGGCCGTGGACGCGCTCCGGGAGCGCTACCTCGCCGGCTCCCGCCGCTGACGGGACGCCCCGAGGCCCATGCCACGGCCGGCCGGGCCGCCGGGGCCCATGCGGGAGCGATCCCGGCCTTCCGGAGCACGAAGCGACCCCGCGCTCGGCGCGGGGTCGCGATGCGTCTGCGGATCCCCGGGGAGCCGGAGCCGGCGCCGGGAACGGCGTCCCGTTCTAGTGGGCGGCCGCCTCGACCTCCTTGCGGTGCGCCTCGATGATCTTGTCGGCCACGTGAGAGGGGACGTCCTCGTAGTGGTCGAGCTCGGACGAGAACGTGCCCCGCCCGCCGGTGATCGAGCGCAGCTCCGTCGCATAGGAGAACAGCTCGGCCTGCGGGACGTGCGCGGTGATCACCTGCATGCCCGTCGCCCGCCGGATCCATCCCCAGGACGCGTCCGCGGCGGCCGTTGAGGTCGCGGCTCACGTCGCCCATGAACCGCTCCGGCACGCGGACCGCGACCGACATGATCGGCTCGAGGAGCGCCGGCTTCGCGTCCATCACGCCCCCTTGAGCGCCATCGAGGCCGCGATCTGGAACGAGAGGTCGTTCGAGTCCACCGGGTGGAAGGACCCGTCGTACAGCGTCGCCTTGAAGTCGCTCAGCGGGTAGCCCGCGAGCACGCCCTCGGCGGCCGCGGCACGGATCCCCTTCTCGACGCCGGGGAAGAAGTTGCGCGGGACGGAGCCGCCCACGACGCGCTCCGCGAACTCGACGCCGCCGCCCGGGTTCGGCTCGAGCTCGATCCACACGTCGCCGAACATCCCGTGGCCGCCGGTCTGCTTCTTGTAGCGGCCGTGCGACTGCGTCTTGCCGCGGATCGTCTCCTTGTAGGCGACCTTCGGCGTGTGGGTGACGATCGCGGAGCCGAACTTGCGCTTCACGCGCTCGCTGATGACCGCGACATGGGTCTCGCCCATCGCGAGGAGGATCTGCTCGCCGGTGTCGCTCCGCTCGACGCGGGCGGTCGGCTCCTCCTCGAGCATCCGCTGGAGGGCGGGGCCCATCTTGTCGAGGTCCGCCTTGGTGGCGGGCTCGATCGCGACGACGAGGGTGGGATCGGGGAAGGTGAGCGCCGGCAGGACGAGCGCCTTCTCCTTGAGCGAGAGCGTGTCGCCCGTGGCGGTGACCGCGAGCTTCGCGACGGCGCCGATCTCGCCCGCCTTCAGCTCGCCGACCGGCTCCTGCTCCTTCCCGTGGAGGAAGAGGAGCTGGCCGATCCGCTCGTCCTCGCTGCGCGTCGCGTTCCACGCGTGCCCCTGGCTCTTGAGGGTGCCGGAGATCACGCGCAGGTAGGTGATGCGGCCGACGTGCTGGTCCGCCGCGGTCTTGAAGACGCGGACGAGGAGCGGGCCGGCGGGGTCCGGCAGCACCTTGATGGCATCGCCCGACTTCGCGTCCTTCGCCTCGACCTCGCCCTCCTCGAGGGGGGAGGGCAGGTAGCGGACGATCGCGTCGGCGAGGCCGCGGACGCCGATCCCCTTGGCGGCGCTGGCCACCAGGACCGGCGCGATGATCGCGTCCTTGACCGCCGCGTGGACGACCTTCTCGAACTCGGCGTCGGTGATCTCCTCGCCCTCGAGGTACTTCATGAGCACCTCGTCGTCCGCCTCGGCGGCCGCCTCGAGGAGCTGCTCGCGCCGGCGGGCGATCTCCGGCATGAGGGCGTCGGGGATGGCGGTCTCGGTCTCGGCCTTGCCGTCCCACGTGTACGCCTTGCCGTGGACGAGGTCCACGTAGCCCTCGAAGCTCTCGGCCGCGCCGATCGCCACGTGCAGGGGCGCCATCTTGTCGCCGAGGGAGGCACGCAGCGCGTCGAGTGCTGCGCCCGGGTCCGCGTTCTCGCGGTCGCACTTGTTGATGACGACGAGGGCGGGCATGTGATGCCGCCGCCCGAGCGAGACCGCGAGCTCCATCCCGGCTTCCACGCCGCCGCTCGCGTCCATGAGGATGAGCGCGCCGTCGGCGGCCGCGAAGCCCATGACGACCTCGCCGGCGAAGTCCGGGTAGCCCGGCGTGTCGAGGAGCGTGATGCGGTTGCCGGCATGGTCGAACGAGGCGACCGACAGGCTGAGGGACTGCTTGCGCTTGTGCTCCTCGGGCTCGTAGTCGAGGCTCGCGGTGCCGTCGTCCACGCGGCCGAGTCGGGTGAGGGCACCGCCCTCGAAGAGGAGCCGCTCGGCGAGCGTCGTCTTCCCCGCGCCCTGATGCGCGGCGACGACGACGCTCCGGAGGTGGGGGAGGTCGACGCTCTTGGTCGTGGTCACGCCGGGATCCTCATGCGGGAGTCACGAAAATCAGCGGGCGAGGGACGGACGGTCCCGGCCCGCAACCGTTCCGCACATGATACCCGGCCCTCGGACACGCCCCGGGACCCGCGCGGCACCGGCAGGGTGGTCACCCGGAGGCTGGGACGCCCCTCGCCTCCCGTATACTTCCCGCCATGTCCGGCCACAGCAAATGGTCCACGATCAAGCGCCAGAAGGGCGCGAATGACGCCAAGCGCGGTGCCCTCTTCACCAAGGTCGCCCGCGAGATCATCATCGCCGCGCGCGCGGGCGGCCCCGACCCGGACGCCAACTACCGGCTCCGGCTCGCGGTCGAGAAGGCGCGCTCGGTCAACATGCCCATGGACAACATCAAGCGGGCGATCGAGCGTGGGAGCGGGGGCGGCGAGGCCGTCACCTACGAGGAGATCGTCTACGAGGGCTACGGGCCCGGCGGGATCGCGGTCCTGGTCGAGACCCAGACGGACAACAGGAACAGGACGGCCGCCGAGGTCCGCTCCATGTTCACGAAGTCCGGCGGCCAGCTCGCCGGCTCCGGCGCGGTCGCCTGGCAGTTCGAGCAGCGTGGCGTCATCTCCGTCCCCCGCGCCGGCGTGGATGCCGACGAGGTCGCGCTCATGGCGATCGACGCCGGTGCGGCCGACATCGACACGGACGCCGACCCCATCGAGGTCTACGCCGAGCCCGGCGACCTCGAGGCGGTGCGGCGGGCGCTCGAGAGCGCAGGCGTGAAGGTCGAGTCCGCCGAGATCGCGATGATCGCGAAGAACACGGTCGAGCTCGACGCGCACAAGGCCCGCCAGGCGCTCCGCCTCGTGGAGATGCTCGAGGACCTCGACGACGTCCAGCGGGTGACCGCCAACTTCGACATCCCGGAGGAGGTCTTCGCAGAGGTCGCGGGGTGATCGTCCTCGGGATCGACCCGGGGACCGCGGCCGTGGGCTTCGGCATCGTCGAGACGGGCGGGTCGGCCCCCAGGCACGTCGCGCACGGGTGCATCACGACCTCCGCCGAGCTCACCCTGCCGGAGCGGCTCCTCCGCATCCACGACGCGATCGTCGAGCTGCTCGAGCGCCACGCGCCCGACCTCGTCGCCGTCGAGCGGATCTACTTCCAGCGCAACGCCCAGACGGCCATCGCCGTGGGCCACGCGCGCGGCGTCATCCTCCTCGCCGCGGCCGAGCGCGGGCTCCCCGTCGTGGAGACGACGCCCAACGAGGTCAAGCAGGCCGTCACCGGCAGCGGCGCCGCGGACAAGCGCCAGGTGCAGCGGATGGTGCGGGTCGTGCTCGGCCTCGACGCCGATCCCCGGCCCGACGACGCGGCCGACGCCCTGGCGGTCGCGATCTGGGCGTCCAACGCCGCCGCGTACGGCACCCGCGACGGCCGACGCGGCGCCCCTCCTCGACCGTGCCGCGATCGCCCCGGTCGCTGCGGGCCCCTCGGCCTACGAGCGGGCCGTGCGCGACGCCCTGCGCGCGGAGCGCGACGCGGCCGCAGGGAAGGGGAGAGCGCGATGATCGCGTCGCTCGACGGGACCGTCGGCGCGGTCTCCGCGGACTCGCTCGTCGTGGAGGTCGGCGGGGTCGGCTACCGCGTCTTCTGCGCGCCGTCGCTCCTCGCGTCCGCCGTCCCCGGCGCCCGGATGAAGGTCCACACGTTCCACCTGGTCCGCGAGGACCAGCAGGCCCTGTACGGGTTCGCCAGCGCCGGCGAGCTCGGCTTCTTCACGCTCCTGCTCACCGTCCAGGGCGTCGGGCCCAAGGTCGCGCTCGCGATCGTCGGCAGCCGTCCCATCGGCGACCTCCAGCTCGCGATCGTCCAGGACGACCAGGCCGTCCTCGTGAGCGTCCCCGGCGTCGGGAAGCGCCTCGCCGGACGGATCTGCCTCGAGCTCAAGGAGAAGGTCGAGGCCGCGGGCATCGCGGCGGCCGGCACGGCCGGACCGTCCGGCGGCGCCGGACGCGGCGCGGGAGACCGAGGTGGTCGCCGCCCTGCAGGCGCTCGGCTACAGCGTGGCGGAGGCCCGAGCGGCCGCGCGGCTCGGCGCCCGCAAGGTGGCCGATGGCGCGATCGCTCGAGGACCGCGTGAAGGCGGCGCTCACCGCCTCCGCCGCCGACTGAACGCGGGCCGCCTCTCGCGGCACCGCGCGTGGTCGCGACCGGCGTAGAACATCTGTACGAAAGCGCCTCGCGCGTGCTATCCTCGCGGCCATGACGGAGTTCGACCCGCGCGTGCTCGCGACCGATGCCGCCGACCCCGACGAGGTCTCCCTGGAGCGGTCCCTCCGCCCGCGGACGCTCGACGAGTACGTCGGCCAGCGCGACGTCAAGGCGAACCTGACCGTCCTCCTCGAGGCGGCGCGGAGGAGGGAGGAGGCGGCCGACCACATCCTCCTGCACGGGCCGCCCGGCCTCGGCAAGACCACGCTCGCGACGATCGTCGCGCGCGAGCTCGGCGTGAACATCCGCTACGCGAGCGGCCCGGCCATCGAGCGGCCCGGGCGACCTCGCCGCGATCCTCACGTCGCTCGACGCCCGCGACGTCCTCTTCATCGACGAGGTGCACCGCCTGGGGCGCGCCGTCGAGGAGATCCTCTATCCCGCGATGGAGGACTACGCCCTCGACGTGATGATCGGCAAGGGGCCGTCCGCGCGATCGCTCCGCCTCACGCTCCGTCCGTTCACGATCGTGGGCGCCACCACGCGGGCCGGGCGGATCAGCAGCCCGCTGCGCGACCGCTTCGGCGCCACGTACCGGCTCGACTTCTACGAGGAGGAGGACCTCGCGGCGATCGCCCGGCGGACCGCCCACATCCTCGGGATCGACCTCACGCCGGACGCGGCGCACATGCTCGCCGTGCGCGGGCGCGCCACCCCGCGCGTCGTGAACCGCCTCGTGAAGCGGGCGCGGGACCACGCCGAGGTCCACCGCGACGGGCGCGTGGATGCGGAGGCGGTCCTCGAGGCGATGGCCGCGCTGGAGATCGACGACGCGGGCCTCGACGCCACGGACCGCCGCCTGCTCGCGACGGTCTTCCGGAAGTTCGGGGGCGGTCCCGTCGGCGTCGGGGCGCTCGCGGCCGTCCTCGCGGAGGAGGTCGAGACCGTCGAGGACGTGTACGAGCCGTACCTGCTCCGGGTCGGGTTCCTCGAGCGGACCCCCCAGGGCCGGATCGCGACGGACGCGGCATACGACCATCTCATCGCGCAGGGGATCGAGGTGCCGGCTGCCGCGCCGCCCGCGTGAACCAGGGGACGCTGCTGGAGCGCCGCGGGCCAGGCGGGGGAGACGCCCGCGCCCAGGAGGCCTCCGCCGTGCGGGACGACGCCGATGAGGACGTCCAAGAGGCCGCCGCGGGCGACGACCTGTGACCGGACCCGCGGACTTCACCGTCGTCGTCCCGCCGCCGCCCGACGGCAGCACCCGCGCCCGGGTCGGGCGCCTCGCCCTGCCGCACGGCGTCGTGAACACGCCGGCGTTCATGCCGGTCGGGACCAACGCCACGGTGAAGGCCCTCCACCCGGACGACCTGCGCGAGGTGGGCGCCGAGATCGTCCTCGCCAACACCTACCACCTCTTCCTGCGGCCCGGCCACGAGCGGATCGAGCGCCTCGGCGGCCTCCACTCCTTCATGGCGCTGGGACCGCCCGATCCTCACGGACTCCGGCGGGTTCCAGGTGGTCTCGCTCGGCGACCTCCGCACCATCGACGACGGCGGGGTCACCTTCCGCAGCCACCTGGACGGCTCCGTCCACCGGCTCACGCCCGAGTCGGCCGTGGAGATCCAGGAGGCGCTCGGGTCGGACATCGCCGTCGCGCTCGACCAGCCCGTCCCGCCGGCGAGCACGGACGCGGCGGACGCTGCGCCGACGCCACGGCGCGGACGCACCGCTGGGCCGCCCGCTGCGTCGAGGCGCGGCGCCGGCCCGACCAGGCGCTCTTCGGGGTCATCCAGGGCGGCCTGGACCCCGTGCTGCGCGTCGAGTCCACCCGGGCGATCGCCTCGCTCCCGTTCGACGGCCTGAACATCGGCGGCCTCGCCGGCGACGAGACGCTCGAGCAGCGCAACGCCGTGCTGGACATCGTCGTCCCCTCCTCGCGGACGACCCTCGCCCGCGCTACCTCATGGGCCTCGGGTCGCCGCTGGACCTCGTGGACGCCGTGGATCGGGGCGTGGACATGTTCGACTCGGTCCTGCCGGCCCGCGTCGCGCGCAACGGGCAGCTCTGGGTGCCGGGCGGCCGCCTGAACCTGCGGAACGCCGAGATGCTCGACGACCCGCGGCCCGTCCAGGAGGACTGCCCGTGCCTGCTGTGCCGCGGGTTCAGCCGGGCGTACCTCGCGCACCTGTTCCGCGCGCAGGGAGCTCCTCGCGTACCGGCTCGCGACTTGTCACAACCTGACCTTCACCCTAGAGTTCATGGCGAGGATCCGGCGCTCGATCGAGGCCGGGACCTTCCCCGCCGACATGCCCGGACTGCGTGCTCGCGCCCCGCGGATGGGCCGCCATGCATCCGTAGCGAAGTCGGCGTGAAGGCGGACGAAGCAAGATGGCGCTGATGAGGAGGGGCCACGATGGGTTCCCGGGACCGGCCGCATCGCGAGGCGAAGAAGAAGCCCAAGGACAGTTCGGCCAAGAAGGTCCAGCGCGTTCCTCGAGCCGCCGGCCAACGTCGAGGTCATCAAGCCTCAGCGCAAGCCGAAGCCGGTCGTCGAGGAGGCGCCGGAGTCCACGGAAGAGAGCTGACGGTCCGGTCGGTCGTCGGGACGCCCGTCCCACCGCGCCGTCACGAGCACGGGGAAGGGCGACGATGACGATCTCCGGAGAGCGCGGTTCGGATCAGAAGGGCGCCGCGGATCGCCAGAAGGCGGTCGACGCCGCCATCCTCTCGATCGAGAAGCAGTTCGGGCGCGGCTCGATCATGAAGCTCGGCTCGGCCGAGCGGCAGCAGGTGGACTTCATCCCCACGGGCTCGATCGCGCTCGACCTGGCGCTCGGCGTCGGCGGCATCCCGCGCGGCCGGATCACCGAGATCTTCGGCCCCGAGTCGTCGGGCAAGACCACGGTCTGCCAGCACGTCATCGCCGAGGCCCAGCGCCGCGGCGGCGTGGCCGCCTTCATCGACGTCGAGCACGCCCTGGACCCGGGCTACGCCCGCGCATGCGGCGTGAACGTCGACGAGCTGCTCGTGAGCCAGCCGGACACCGGCGAGCAGGCCCTCGAGATCACCGAGACCCTCATCCGCTCCGGCGGCGTGGACGTCGTCGTCGTCGACTCCGTCGCGGCCCTCGTGCCGCGCGCGGAGATCGAGGGCGAGATGGGCGACAGCTTCGTCGGGATCCAGGCACGCCTCATGAGCCAGGCGCTCCGGAAGCTCACCGGGGCCGTGAGCCGGTCCAACACCGCGCTCGTCTTCACGAACCAGCTGCGCGAGAAGATCGGCGTCATGTTCGGCAACCCGGAGACCACGCCCGGGCGGCCGTGCGCTGAAGTTCTACTCCAGCGTCCGCCTGGACATCCGCCGGATCGAGACGATCAAGTCCGGCACCGAGTCCATCGGCAGCCGCGCGCGCGTGAAGGTCGTGAAGAACAAGGTCGCCCCGCCGTTCCGCGTCGCGGAGTTCGACGTCATGTACGGCGAGGGGATCAGCAAGGAGGGCGGCCTCCTGGACGTCGGCGTCGCGATGGACGTCGTGACCAAGACGGGCGCCTGGTTCACCTTCGGCGAGACGCGGCTCGGGCAGGGCCGCGAGGCGGCGAAGGAGTTCCTCCGGAACAACCCGGACGTCGCCGAGGAGATCGAGCGGCGGATCCGCGCCCGCGTGAGCGAGTCGCCGATCCCGGTCGAGGGGATCGAAGAGGCCGAGTAGCCCGATGGCGGCCGGTCCGGAGGGCGCGAGCGGTCCCGGAACGGGCCGCGGACGCCCTCGCCGCGAGACGCTACGCCGAGGCCCGCGACCGCCGCGCGGCGATCGACGACCCGGAGACGGTCATGGCCGCGGCCGCGCGCCTCCTGGAGTCGCGGTCCCGCACGGTGCACGAGGTCCGCTCGCGGCTGACGCAGGCCGGCTACCGCGTGGATCTCGTCGACGCGACGGTGACGCGCCTGGAGGCGCTCGGCTACCTCGACGACGAGGAGTTCGCCCGGGCGTGGGTCGCCTCGCGCGACCGGGCGCACCCGCGCGGAGAGCGGGCGCTCCGCGCGGAGCTGCAGCGCAAGGGCGTGGAGCGCGAGACGATCGACGCGGTCCTCGCGGAGCGCCGGCTCTCCGGCGGCCGGGGGAGCGCGGCACCCTGCGGCAGTCGGCCGTCGCCGAGCCGCGATCGACCCCGGCCCGCCGGCACGCGCCGGCGGACGAGGCGGCGGCGGAGCGCCTCCTCGAGCGCCGGCGCGCCTCTCTGGAGCGCGTCGCGGATCCGCGGACGCGCCGCCAGAAGGCGTACGCGCTCCTTGCGCGTTCCGGCTTCGATCCGGGGACCTGTGCCGAGGTCGCCGCGCGGTTCGTCGCGGGACCGGCCGAGGACTGACGCCGCGACGCTCGGCCAGGCCGACGCCGCTCGCGTCGCGGTGTCTGGATCGCGCCGGCGGTCGCTGCACGCGAGGTTTGAACGCTTCCCGCCTCCGGGTCCCATAGAGGGTGAGCGCGACGATCGACACGCTCGAAGCGACGGAGCCGGCGGCGCGGGCGACCCGTCCGGCCGCCCCGGCAGGACGACGCAGAGGCGGGCGAACGGGATGAACGACTACTTCGCGGGCTGGCTCGCGAGCGAGCGTCAGTCCGACTACCTCCGCGAGGTCGCGAAGGACGAGCAGGCTGCCCTCCTGGCCCCGGCGGGGGACGCCGAACGGAAGCGTCGCGGGTCCCCTGGGTGCCGCCGCGGCGCTCCTGATGCGACAGCTGCAGGCCTTCCTGCCGCACCACCGGACCCGCGGTGCGCGGTCACGCTCCTCGCCGGCCACCGGCGATGACGGAGACCGATGGCACTGACGGTCGCGGCGGGCGGAGGTTTGAATGCTCGGTGTCCTCCACGTCCCATAGGGGGTGAGCGCCGTCGATCGGCGCTCGGAGGGGTGGAGCCGGTGGAGCGGGATCTCGTCGAGCGGGCCCAGCGAGGCGATGTCGCCGCCTTCGAGGAGGTCGTGCGTCTCGTCGTCGGACCGCCTGTACGCGATCGCCTACCGCATCCTCCGCGACCGCGACCGGGCGGACGATGCGCTCCAGCTCGCGCTCGTCCGCATGTGGGACGACCTTCCGTCGCTGCGCGACCCGGACCGGTTCGACGCGTGGAGCTACAGGCTCGTGGTCCGCGCGAGCTACCGCGAGGCGCAGCGCGAGCGACGGTGGTCGTCGCAGGTGCGGACCATCGACGTCGAGCCGCCGGTCGACGGCGGCTACGCGCGCATCGCGGAGCGCGACGAGCTCGAGCAGGGCTTCCGCCGCCTGACGCCCGAGCACCGGGCGATCCTCGTCCTGCACTTCTTCGTCGGCCTGCCCGTCGCCGAGATCGCCGAGACGCTCGGCATCCCGGCGGGGACGGCCGGGTCACGACTCCACTACGCGGTGCGGAGCCTCCGTGCCGCCTGCGAGGCCGAGGCGCGTGGCGTCGTCGCCTGGAGGACCACGGTGTGATGCTCGAGCGCGACTTCGACCACCAGCTCTCCGACTGGCTCGCGAGGGCCCGGAGGAGCCCGCGACGGCCGGTCGCGGCGGCGCTCGCGCACGCGCAGGCCCATCCGCGGCGGCGGATGTCGTGCGTCTCGTCCCGTCGGGCTCGGGCGCAGCCGTGTCGCCGGGAACCCTGCGGCACTCCTGCGACGCCGGCCGCTGTTCGCGTTCGCCGGCCTCGCGGCCGCCGCCGCGGTCGTCCTCGTCGTCTCCTTCGGCCTTCTCGTGCCGGCCCGCCTGCCCACGTGGCCCCGCCCTCCCTGTCGCCGCGCCGACGGCATCGGCCGGGATGCGGGGGACCTTCGCCGCCTTGACGGGAACGTGGACGGGCACCATCGCCGAGAACGTGCAGCAGTTCGACAGCCACGGAGGAGCCGTGATGGGCTTGGACCCGGACACCCGTTGGGCGGCGACGCTGACGTTCACCGAATGTCGCATCGGCGCCGCCTGCGGGTCGCATGGACCTGCGGACGGGCGACTACGCCGGGACCGGGGCAGCGCGGGCGTGCAGCGTGGCGCTGACCCTCCGCAGTCCCGGCGGCCCCGGGCTCTGGTCGACCTTCACGGAGGCGGCGGCGGACAAGGCGACGATCGTGCGACCTGGGAACGCTCGACGTGAAGGTCCGCACGGGGGGCACCACCGGATCCGCAGATCAGCTGAGCGTGGAGGACTTCAGGTACGGGCACCTGCTGAGGCAGGGCACCCTCACCCGGTCACCGGCACCCGAGTACGCGTTCGACCAGGAGGGTGCGCCGGCCAGGCCGTCGACCCGGCGGCGACCTGCGCGAGACAGGACTGAGGACGCTGGCGTCGATCGCCCGCCCCTCCTCGTTTGACCCCTCCCGTCCCGCGCGCCTACCCTTACAGCGACGACCCGGCCGCCGCCCAAGAACACCAGCGGCCGCATCGTCGGCCCACCCGTCCCACGGGACCGGCGGTTCGCGCAGGAGAGGCGCGACCGTCGGGAAGGACCGAGGGACGGCCCGACCGACTTGACGTCGTCCGGCCGCGAACCGGCTGGACGGGAGGACAACTGCAGATGGAAGTCGCCGCCCTTGCGGTGGTGGCCCTCGTGGCCATCGCCGTCGGTGCCGTCGTCGGCTTCGTTGCGCGCCAGTTCTGGGCGAACCAGGCGATCAAGGCCGCCCAGGAGAAGGCTGCGCGCATCGTCGCCGAGGCTCGCACCCAGCAGAAGGACCTCATCCTCGAGGCGAAGGACGAGAAGCTCCGGCTCGGACGCGAAGCGGAGGAGGAGGCGCGACAGAAGCGCACGGAGCTCTCCGCCCTGGAGCGCAGGCTCCTGCAGCGCGACGAGCAGCTCGACCAGCGGACCGACATGCTCGAGCAGCGCGACCGGAAGCTCCTCGAGCGCGAGCGCGAGCTCGACCGGGCTCGCGAGGAGACCGCCCGGCTGCGCCAGGAGCAGGTCGCCGTCCTCGAGCGCGTGAGCAGCCTCTCCGCGGACGACGCGAAGGCGATGCTCCTCGAGGCCGTCCGCGAGGACGCCGAGCAGGATGCCGTCCGGCTGACCCGCGCCATCGAGCGCGAGGCCCGCGACAACGCGGGCGAGAAGGCCCGCGACGTCATCGTCACCGCGATGCAGCGCGTCGCGGCGGACCACACGGCCGAGCACACGGTCACCGCCGTCCACCTTCCCTCGGACGAGATGAAGGGCCGGATCATCGGCCGCGAGGGCCGGAACATCCGCGCCCTCGAGCAGGCGACCGGCGTGGACCTGATCATCGACGACACGCCCGAGACGGTCGTCCTCAGCGGCTTCGACCCGGTCCGCCGCGAGGTCGCCCGCGTCGCCCTCACGAAGCTCATCGCCGGACGGCCGGATCCACCCCGGCCGGATCGAGGAGGTCGTCGCCAAGGCCCGCGCCGAGGTCGACCTGGTCATCCGCCAGGCGGGCGAGCAGGCGGCGTACGACGCGGGCGTCCCCGGCCTCCCGCCGGACCTCATCAAGCTCCTCGGCCGCCTCCGGTACCGCACGAGCTACGGCCAGAACGTCCTGCAGCACTCCCTCGAGACGAGCCGCCTCTCGGCGATCATCGCGGCAGAGCTCGGCGCGGACGTGACGGCGGCGAAGATGGGCGGCCTCCTGCACGACCTCGGCAAGGCCGTGGACCACGAGGTCGAGGGGCCGCACGCGGCGATCGGCGCGCAGATCGCGCAGCGCCACAGCCTCCCGTTCAAGGTCGTGAACGCCATCGCCGCGCACCACCAGGAGGTCGAGTACGCCTGCGTCGAGGCGCCGATCGTCCAGGTCGCCGACGCGATCAGCGCGTCGCGGCCCGGCGCCCGCGGCGAGTCCACCGAGACGTACGTCAAGCGCCTCGAGGAGCTCCAGGCGATCGCCGGCGAGCTTCACCGGCGTCGACCGCTCGTTCGCCGTCCAGGCGGGGCGCGAGGTCCGGATCCTCGTCCGTCCCGACGAGATCGACGACCTGGCGGCCGGCCGGCTCGCGCGCGACATCGTGAAGAAGATCGAGGAGAGCCTGACCTACCCGGGCCAGATCAAGGTCACGGTCATCCGGGAGACCCGCTCGATCGAGTACGCGAAGTAGGGGAGACCCCCTCCGGGCGGCCCGCTCGGGCCGCCCGTGAGTGCCCGCGCCGGCGCGGCGCGTTCCGGCCTCAGGCGAGCTCGGCCGCGATCGTCTGCCGCCCACGCCCGGATCGCGTCGAAGTCGCGGTAGTCGCCGGTGCGGTGCGTCGCGATGATGCCGGCGGCGACCTCCGGCGCGTCCGCGAGCAGGCGGCCGCCGAACGTGCGGTGCCCCCGGATCGGCAGGTCGCCCACCGCCTCCGCCACGTGCGGCGTCATCGGGATGTCGTCGAAGTCCGCCGAGCGGTCGAGCGGGCCGCTGCTGAACAGCCACACCGGGATCCGCTCCGAGCGCTGCGCGGTGCGCCTTGACGAACCGGTTCGCGTCGCGGAGCCAGGTGGCGGAGTAGAGCCCGCTCCCCAGGACCACCGCCCGGTACGGGCGGAGTGTCTGGACATCCGCGGCAGGCCGCACGTCGGCCGCGATCCCGCGCTCGCGGAGCGTCGAGGCGATGACGGCGCAGATCTCCGCCGCGGACCCGTGCTTCGTCGCATACGCGACGAGGACGGTGGGGCCGTCGGGCGCGTCGTCGGCCGGCCGCGTGGCCGGAGGCTCGGACGGTTCGGTCATGACGATCCGAGTGTACCGGCGGCCGGGCAGGATGGCGGGGTACCATCGCGGGCGTGGATGCACCCCTGACGACCCCGGATCGCCCGCGGACGGGCCCGCGCTGCCGCGTGCTCATGATCGGCGACATCATCGGCAAGCCCGGCCGCATCGCCGTCGAGCACCGCCTGGGCCCGCTCCGGGCCGAGCGGGAGATCGACTTCGTGGTCGCGAACGGCGAGAACGTCGCCGGAGGGCTCGGGCTCACCGAGTCGACGGCGGAGGCGCTGCTCGCGGCCGGGGTCGACGTCATCACCTCCGGCAACCACATCTGGGACAAGCGGGAGATGTACCCGTACCTCGAGCGCGCCGAGCGCGTGCTCCGGCCCCTCAACTACGGCACGCACGGGGTCCCCGGCCGTGGCTGGGGGATCTTCAGCGCGATGGACGGCACGGACCTCGCGGTGATCAACATGCAGGGCCGCTCGGCGATGATCCCGATCGACAACCCGTTCACGGACATCGACCGGCTCTTCGACGAGGCCTCCGAGGCGCTGCCGCCGGTCCGCCTCCTGGACTTCCATTGCGAGCTCACCAGCGAGAAGCAGGCGATGGGGATCCACCTCGACGGGCGGGCGTCCGTCGTCTCCGGGACGCACACGCACGTCCCCACTGCCGATGAGCGGATCCTGCCGAAGGGGACCGCGTTCCAGTCCGACGTCGGGATGACGGGGCCGCTCAACAGCGTGATCGGGTTCGACCCCGCCACGGTGCTGCCGCGGTTCATGAACGGGCTGCCGACGCGCTTCGAGGTGGGGGAGTGGCCCGTCGTGCTCAACGCCCTCCTCGTGGACGTCGACCCGGCCACGGGCCGTGCGCTCACGATCGAGCGGATCCGGGAGATCCTCCACGACTGACGCCCCGTCGCCGCCGGACGTGGACCCGGAGCCGGCGCGGCGCGGTCGACGTCCACGGCAGCCGGGCGGTCGTGGAGCCGACTCGATGGTAGAGTCCCGCCTGCGATGATCCAGGCGCGGCCCGGTCGGGCCCTCCCCGTGCTGGACGACCCGGCGACCCCGTCCGTCGCCCGGGAGTCGCTCCACGCCCTCGACGACCGCCTCTCCGAGTTCCGCCCGGAGGAGGTGCGGCGGCCCAGCTTCTTCGTCTGGACGCTCGGCTGCCAGATGAACCGCAGCGACTCGGAGGAGATGGCCGGCCGCCTCCTCGCCGCCGGCTGTCCCGAGGCGGCAGGCCCCGACGACGCCGACCTCCTCGTCATCAACACGTGCGCCGATCCGCGAGACCGCCGAGGCGAAGGTGGTCGGGCGCCAGGGCCGGCTGGCCGACCTGAAGGCCGCCAACCCGGCGATGCGGGTCGTCCTCACCGGATGCGCGGTCCGCGAGCTCGACCGTGCCCGCCTCCCCCGGAAGTACCCGGCGGTGGACCTCTTCCTCCGCCCCGACGAGGAGCCCGAGATCGTCGAGCGCCTGGGGCTCGCCTCGGCGCAGGCGCCCGATCGGGATCGCGTCCGGCGTCGACACCGCGCGGACGACGGTCGTGAACCGCACGGTCGTGAGCGCCGCCGACATGCTCCCGGCGACCCGGGCCGAGGTGGTCGCGGCCGGTGCCGTGCGACGCGGCTCCACGGTCTCCGCGTGGCTGCCGATCGTCTACGGCTGCGACAAGACCTGCACCTACTGCATCGTCCCGTTCACGCGCGGCCCGGAGCGGAGCCGCCCGTTCGACGACATCGTCGCCGAGGCTCGCGCGCTCGCCGCCGCGGGATACCGCGAGGTGACGCTCCTCGGGCAGAACGTCAACAGCTACGGCCACGACCTGCCGGCGGAGGACCGCTTCGCGCACGTCCGCACCGAGCGGACGACCGGCCGGCGGATCGAGCGCGCCGACCGGCCCGACCTGGCGGAGCTGCTGCGGGCGATCGACGCGATCGAGGGCCCCGACGGCGGTCCGGCGATCCCGCGCCTGCGCTTCCTCACCTCGCACCCGTGGGACCTCTCGGACCGGCTCATCGCACGCCATGGCGGAGGCGCGGTCGGTCTGCGAGCACCTCCACCTGCCCGTCCAGTCGGGCGACGACGCCGTCCTCCGGCGCATGGGCCGGCAGTACACGATCGACCACTACCTCGACCGGATCCGCGCCCTGCGTGCAGCGGTCCCGGGGATCGCCCTCTCGACGGACGTGATCGTCGGGTTCTGCGGCGAGACGGACGAGCAGTACCGCGCGACGCTCGACCTGCTGGAGGAGGTCCGCTTCGACCAGGTCTTCGCCGCGGCCTTCTCCCCGCGGCCGGGGACCCCCGCCTCGCACCTGCCCGACGACGTCCCGGCGGCCGTGAAGCGTGCGCGCCTCAACGGCCTCCTCGCGCTGCAGGAGGGGATCGGGCTCGAGCGCAACCGCGCCTGGCTCGGCCGCGACGGTCGAGGTGCTCGTGGACCAGGCCGCACCCGAAGGCGGGCACACGCATGACGAGCCGGCAGGGGAGGGGTCCGGCGGCGCCGCCCGCGAGGGCGGCGCGCGGCGGTCGACGCAGACGACCCGGCGCGCCCCCTCGTCCCCGGGCCGGGCGAGGTCCGCCTCGCCGGCCGCACGCGCGAGGGGAAGCTCGTCCATCTCGTCGGCGGACCCGGGCTCGTCGGCTCGCTCGTGACGGTCCGCATCGTCCACGCCGGGCCGTTCTCGCTCCGGGGCGTCCTCGCCTGAGCGGCGCGGGGGTCCCGCCCCTCGTCGTCCTCGCCGGCCCGACCGCCACGGGCAAGACGGCGCTCGCCGTCCGGCTCGCGCCTCGCGCTCGGCGAGGACGGGCGCCCCGTCGAGGTCATCTCGGCGGACTCCCGCCAGGTGTACCGCGGGATGGACGTCGGCACGGCCAAGCCGACCCTCGCGGAGCGGCGCGGCGTGGTCCACCACGGCCTCGACCTCGTGGACCCGGACGAGGACTTCAGCGTCCCCGACTTCGCGGCACACGCGCGCCCTGCCTCGCCTCGATCGCCGAGCGGGATGGCGTCGCGATCCTCGCCGGCGGCACCGGCCTCTGGCTGCGCGCCGTCGCGTCCGGGCTGGACCTCGACGCGTCCCCGCACGACGCCGGCGCTCCGCGCCCGCCTCGAGGCGGAGCTGGCGGCCGACGGGCTCGCCGCCCTCGCCGCGAGGCTCCGGTCGGTCGCGCCGGCGCTCGCGGACCGCACCGACCTGCGCAACCCGCGCCGGGTCGTGCGGGCGCTGGAGGTCGCGATGCTGCGCGGCGACGGGCCGCCGCCTCCGCCCGCCGGGTACCCGGGCCCCGTCGCATGGATCGTCCTCGACGTGGCGGACCGCGCCCTGCACCGGTCGTGGATCGCCGCGCGGGCCGTCGGCCAGCTCGACGGCGGGCTCCCCGAGGAGGCCGCCCGCCTGCGGGCGCGGTACGGCGAGGCGCTGCGCTCCTTCACCGCCATCGGCTACCGCGAGGCGTTCGACCTCCTCGACGGCCGCATGGACCGCGACGGCTTCCTCGCGACGAACGTCGGGCGCAACGCGGCGTTCGCCCGACGCCAGCGGACGTGGTTCCGCGCCGAGCGCGACATCACCTGGCTGGACCCGTCGACCCGCGACCCGCTCGACGCCGCCCTCGCGATCGCGCGGGCCTCCTCACCGCGGCCGCGGGCGGGCCCGGCGCGGCCGAGGCGACGCGGGCCCGGCCCGGACGGCCCCGCACCCGCCGCGGCCCTATCCTTCACCTCGTGAGCCCCCGCACCCGTCGACCTCGCCACGCCCGTCGAGAAGGCGTTCCTCGTCGCGGTGGACACGGGCGGGGACCCGGGCTGGACGGCGGAGGACTCGCTCGCCGAGCTCGCCAGCCTCGCCGACACCGCCGGCGCCGAGGTGGTCGGCGCCGAGTGGCAGAACCGGCGGCACGTCGATCCGTCGTGGTACGTCGGCAAGGGGAAGGCCCAGGAGCTCGTCGCCGCGAAGGGCGAGACCGGGTTCGGCCTCCTCGTCGCCGACGACGAGCTCAGCCCCACCCAGCAGAGGTCGCTCGAGCAGCTCCTCGGCGTCAAGGTCATCGACCGGTCCCGCCTGATCCTCGACATCTTCGCGATGCACGCCCGGACGCGCGAGGGCCGCCTGCAGGTCGAGCTCGCCCAGCTCGAGTACCAGCTGCCGCGGCTCACGCGCATGTGGACGCACCTCTCGCGCACCGGCGGCGGCATCGGGACGCGCGGGCCCGGCGAGACGCAGCTGGAGACCGACCGGCGCGTGATCCGCGAGCGCATCAAGCGGATGAAGCGGCGGGTGGAGGAGGTCCGCCAGCAGCGGCGCGTGGCGGCGCGCGGGCGGGACCGCCGTCTCGTGCCGACCGTCGGCATCGTCGGCTACACGAACGCCGGCAAGTCCACGCTCCTCAACGCCCTGGTGGGGGAGGAGGTCGCGCTCGCCGAGGACCGGCTCTTCGCGACCCTCGACCCGACCAGCCGGCAGGTGCGCCTCGGCGACGGCCAGACGGCGGTCGTCACGGACACGGTGGGCTTCATCCACAAGCTGCCGCACCAGCTGATCGACGCCTTCCGGGCGACGCTCGAGGAGGTCAACCGCGCGGACGTCCTCGTCGAGGTCGTGGACGTCTCCGACCCGCACGCGGCGGAGCACCGGGCGACCGTCCAGCAGGTGCTCGACGAGCTCGGCGCCGGCGACAAGCCGCGCCTGGTCGCATTGAACAAGGCCGACCTCCTCGCCGACCCGGAGGACGCCGGACGAGGACGAGGGCGCCGGCGGAGGCCCCGCCGGCGCGTGGCGCCCGGCGCCGTCCTCGTCAGCGCGCTCACCGGCGCGGGCCTGCCCGAGCTGCGCGACGAGATCGCCGCCCTGCTCGCCTCGCTGTGGGTGGACGTGGACGTCGTCGTCCCGTACGCGGAAGGCGCGCTCCTCGCCCAGGTCCGCGAGCGCGGCTCCACCGAGGCGACCTACGACGAGCACGGTGTCCGCGTCGCCGGGCGCGTGCCTCCGGCGGTCGCCGCCGCGCTGCGTCGAGCTGCCGGCATCGAGGACGAGCCCGAGGCGGAGGACTGGGAGGCCGACCCGCGATCCCCGCGCGTGAGGCGGACGAGGCCGACGACCTGCCCGGGGCATGATTCGTGGACGCCCGCTTGGGACGAGCTGTGGACGGGCGCGCGGATTCGCGCGGAGCAGCGAATCTCGTGGATAACCCGCTGGACGGACCGGCAGGCCCCCCGTATCCATCCCTCTTGCCCGGAGGGGCGATGAACCGGAAGACGGGAAGGCTGGCCCTTGAGTCAGCCGGACCGGCGGCGGGGAATGGTTCCTCCGGGCGCTTCGTTGTGGCGGCGTGCCGGTCGGGCCGGGCCCTCCCCGAGAGCGCGCATCACGCACAGGACCCCGGTCGCGGCCCTCGGCGCCGCCCGGCCCTCGCCGCCGCGCTCCCGTCCTGCCGGCGCTCCTCGTCGTCGCCGGCGCCGCCGAGCGCCCGCTGCGGCTCCCCGCCCTCGTCCTCCTGGTCGCCGGCCTGCTCTCGCCCGCCGCGCCTCGGCGGGCGCGGACCGTGCGGCCGTCGCCGCGCCGCTGCCGGTCGCGGTCCTGCTCGCCCTCGCGCTCGTCCCCGAGCCCACCGCGCTGGCTCCGGGGTCGACTGCGGCACGCTCGCGCCGCTCCGCGTCGTGCGCCGGGTCATGGAGATGTCGGCCGTCCTCGCAGCACCGTCCTCGCGTGGCGGGTCGGCCGGGTCCCGGCGCCGCCCTGCGGCTCGGGCGCCCGACCGCGCCGGTCGGGCTGTCTCCGTCGCGTTCTTCCTCGCGGCGTCGTCGTCGCGTTCGCGCTCGGCCCGGCGCTCGCCGAGCCGTTCTTCGGGCCCGTGGCGCTCCGGATGCCCGGCCTCGTCGCCCTTCTCCCGCTGCTCGTCGGGCGCTCGCCAACGCGGTGCAGGAGGAGGTCGCCTACCGCGGCGCATGGCTCGGATGGGGCGAGATCGCCTCCGGCCCGGTCGTCGCGCCCGCCGCCCAGGCGCTCGCCTTCGGGCTCGCGCACGGGGGGAGCGACTTCACGGGCCCGCAGGCGCCCGTCGTCGCCGCGATGACCGCGGGCGGCCTCGTCGCGGGGCTCATCGCGCGACGGACCGGCAGCCTCGCGATCCCGATCGCGCTCCACGCCGCAGCGGACGTCCCGATGCTCCTCTACGCGGTCTGCGGGGGCGCATGACCTGCGTCCGCGGCGGTACTTTCGGACCCGTCGCGAGAGGTGCGCGGACGTCGACTTTCGGGACTTGCGCGCCCGCACAGGAGTGCTATGGTCGGTAATGACAGGAGCCCGCGAACCACTCCGCGGGCCACCGCGAGGCACGAGGCGACGATGTCCACGGCCAGGGAACCGATTCTTGATCGGAGCAGGCGAACCCCCACCGGGGGGGCGGCCCTGCGCATGACGGCCGACGCGACCCGTGGGACCTCAAACCTTGCGACACGGCCCCGCGCGGGCAACATCAGCACCGAGACCCGCGCCGGCGCGTGAGGCGGTCGGGGGCAGCGTCCCCGCCCGCCATGCTGAAGCAGCACGAACCGGACCGGCGCCCGAGCCACGGACGCCGGTTCGTCACGTCCGGGCCGGACGGGGAGGGAGTCCCCGCGGCGGCCGTCGTCGTACCGGCCTCCGGCGCCCGCGGTTCGTCTTTGCGTACGGACACTCCGCGCGTCCGCGCAGCGCCGCCGATGGGTCAGCCGCCGCGCCGCCAGGCGCGGACGTACTCCTGCTGCTCGCGTTGCGTGAGCGAGTGCTTCCGCCCGCGATGCACGCGGTCGATCGCCTCGCTCGGGTCGATCCCGGCCTCGACGAGGACGCAGGCGGCCGTCATCCCGGACCGGTCCATGCCCCCGCGGCACGCCACGGCGACTGTGTCACCGCTCCGCAGCCGCGAGACCAGGTCCGCGATCGCCCGGTGATAGGCCGGATCCGCTCGGCAGTCGGGATGCGTGGGTCGCGGATCGGGAAGCGGATGAGCTCCACGCCCGCCTGCGCGAGCGCCGCCGGGAGATCGGGCAGGAGGCACCACTCCAGCTCGTGGTCCTCGACGAGGAGCAGCATCGCGCTCACCCCGCCGTCGGCGAGCGCCCTCGCGTCGAGGTCGACGTCGCGCCAGTGCGGCCCGGAGTACCCCTCGCGCTTCTTCCCCGGGAGGAACGTCACGATGAGCGGCCCGCCTCCGCGCCGCCGGTCCCCGACAGGTCGATCCGGTCGAGCTTGAGGGGGAGTGGGTGCTCGTGCGCGTCCTCCGGTACCAGCTTCCGGTCGTCCCGCCGAGCTCGTCCACGAGCGGCGTGGCCACCTCGCGCCGCGCATCCCCCTTCGCCAGGCGACCGGGATGCCCTGCCATCCCCAGTGGACGCCCGCGAGCCCGCCCGCGATCGCCGCCGTCGTGTCCGTATCGTTGCCGTACCGCACCGCCCGGACGATCGTCTCCTCGTAGCTCGCCGCCCCCGCGAACGCGTCCCACGCCGACCAGAAGCTGTCGACCACGTAGCCGCGTCCGGCGCGCGTCGGCCACGCCTCGATCGCGTCGAGGGCAGCGAGATGGTCCTGGAGCGACCCGTCGCCCGCGTAGGCCTTCCGGAGCAGCTCCGCGCCGCCGCGAGCGCGTCGGCGGGCTGGTCACCGTGCAGCAGCCGCCGGACCAGGAGCGAGTAGAGCGCACAGGCGACCTGGCACTGCATGTTGCCGTGCGTCACGCGCGATGCGGCGTGCGCGTGGAGCACGAGGTCGCCGTCGCGGACGGTGCGCGCCGGGTCGCGCGGACGCGAGCGCGGTGCGCGCTCCACGAGGGCGAGCGGGAGGTTCCGCATGAGCGAGCCGTTCCCCGCGGCATGCTCGTCCGTCGGACCCGCCTCGACCGCCCGCGCGCCGACGCGGAGCGCAGGCATCGCGGCGGAGGTCGTCCCGCCGATGTCGAACTTCCCGTCGCCGTCGGGCGTGTACGCGCCGTCGTCCGCCCAGGCCAGGGCGCGCCGCCCCTGATCGTCCGGGTCGAACCCGGCATGGAGGAGGGAGTCGAGCAGGGCGAGCATGAGCGCGCCGTCGTCGCTCCACGTCCCCGCCGGCTGGTGCCACGGCCCGCCGGCCTTCCCGAAGACGACCTCGCCGATCGCCGATGGGGGAGTGAACTCGTACGGGACGCCCGTCGCGTCCCCGATCAGGTGTCCCCAGATGCCTCCCGCCAGACGGGAGGCGAGCGTGATGGTCTCGGACATCGCGCGCCCCCTTTCCCGGCCTCACCGCCGGCGTCGCCCTGGCGCCCGCGGTCTGGACCGAAGTTCTTGACTATTATACACATAGCGCGTATAAGTCTCCCATGCGGCTGATGAGGCAGGGGGAGGCGGTCGATCCGCAGGAGCACGGCGACGACGAGGCCGCGTTCCTCTCCTCCTACGACCTGAGCGACTATCCGCGCCCCTCGCTCACCGTGGACATCGCCATGCTGACGATCGTCGACGACGCGGTCCACGTGTTGCTGCGCCGGCGGACGACGCAGCCCGGGAAGGGCCTGTGGGCGCTGCCGGGCGGCTTCGTGACCCTCGACGAGTCGCTCGACGACGCTGTGGAGCGCATCCTCGAGCGCGAGACCGGCCTCCGCGGCGTGTACACGGCCCAGCTCGCGACATTCGGTGCGGTGGGTCGCGACCCGCGCGGCCGGGTGGTGACCGTCGCGTACTACGCCCTGGTGCCGGCAGGCGGATCGTGGAGACGGTCGGGGCGCGTGCCGGCTGCGCGTGGCGCGGGTGGAGCCGGTCGCCGAGGACGGCTCGCGCGGTCGTCGGTGACCCCGCGGCGCCGGCCTCGCCTTCGACCACGCCGGATCGTGGCCGCCGCGGTCGAGCGCGTCCGCGGCCGCCTCTGGTACGCCCCGGTCGCCTTCGAGCTCGTCCCGGACGAGTTCACGCTCCTGGACCTCCAGCGCGTCTACGAGGCGATCCTCGGCCGGCGGCTCGACAAGAACGCCTTCCGGCGCCGGATCTCGCATCGGGGCTCGTGGCCCGCTCGGCCGCCGGCGCGAGGGGCTCCGCGCGCGCCGGCCGAGCTCTTCCGGTTCGCGGGGGAGGCGGCCGACATCTGACGCCGGCGGGTCCTGCTCGTCCCACTCACTTCCGATAAGGTAAGTTATGTCCGTTAGCTCGACGGCGCCGGCAGCAAATCGGCCATCGCGGGCACCCACGCGGGTGACGACGCTGGAGACGGCGCTGGGGAGCGCAGGGCCGACCCTTACAGGCAGGGACGTCGTCGCCTATCGCCGCCGCGTGAGCCATGCCGGCCACGCGCGACGGCGAACCCCGCGGCGCTGAGGCTTCGAGGCGTGCTGCGACAGCGGCGCGGTCGCGTCCCCGCGAGCACACAGGGCTCCCGGAAGAGGCGGCCCTGACCGTACTGGACGCCCATCCGGCGCAGGACCTCCAGCTCCGGATCGAGGTTCCTCGACGCCCTTGGCGGCGACGCCAATTGACCATGCCGCACGTTGGGGAGACGGGAATTTTTTTTTTTTTTTTTTTTTTTTTTTTTTTTTTTTTTTTTTTTTTTTTTTTTTTTTTTTTTTTTTTTTTTTTTTTTTTTTTTTTTTTTTTTTTTTTTTTTTTTTTTTTTTTTTTTTTTTTTTTTTTTTTTTTTTTTTTTTTTTTTTTTTTTTTTTTTTTTTTTTTTTTTTTTTTTTTTTTTTTTTTTTTTTTTTTTTTTTTTTTTTTTTTTTTTTTTTTTTTTTTTTTTTTTTTTTTTTTTTTTTTTTTTTTTTTTTTTTTTTTTTTTTTTTTTTTTTTTTTTTTTTTTTTTTTTTTTTTTTTTTTTTTTTTTTTTTTTTTTTTTTTTTTTTTTTTTTTTTTTTTTTTTTTTTTTTTTTTTTTTTTTTTTTTTTTTTTTTTTTTTTTTTTTTTTTTTTTTTTTTTTTTTTTTTTTTTTTTTTTTTTTTTTTCCCCCCCCCCCCCCCCCCCCCCCCCCCCCCCCCCCCCCCCCCCCCCCCCCCCCCCCCCCCCCCCCCCCCCCCCCCCCCCCCCCCCCCCCCCCCCCCCCCCCCCCCCCCCCCCCCCCCCCCCCCCCCCCCCCCCCCCCCCTTTTCGTCTTCCTGCGGCACCCTGCCCCCGACGATGCTCGGTCCGATCCTCCGTGCCGGCAACGTACCACGACCTCCTGGCGGTCGAGCGTCCGCGGTCCCCTGCCCATGCGAGCCAGCCGGCGTCCTCTCCGCCCCGCAGGCTCCGCGCACTTCGGGAGGCTCGCAGGGCTTGACGGCCGCGAAATACAACCATATGGTTGTACATATGCAGGCAGCGTCCCACCCCGACCTCATCTTCGCCGCCCTTGCGGATGGCACCCGGCGCGACATCGTGCTGCGCGCGCTGAACGGCCACGAGGGCGTGCTGAGCTTGCAGGCCATTACCCGATGAGCTTCGCGGCCGTGCAGAAGCACGTCGCCGTGCTCGAGCGCGCGGGCCTGGTCACCAAGCAGCGCATCGGCCGCCGCAAGGTCGTGCGCACCAAGATCGAGGCCCTGCAGCTGGCTCGCGGTCTGCTGGACCAGTACGAGGCGGTGTGGCGAGGCCGGATCGAGCGGATGTCGGACCTCTCGCCGCCAGCAGGGAGACCGACCATGACCGTGACCGCCGTCCAGAAGGACCCCGAGAACCTCACCATGGTGCTCACCGCCGAGTTCGACGCATCGCCGGAGGGGTGTGGGACCTGTGGGCCGATCCGCGCAAGCTCGAGCGCTGGTGGGGCCCACCCACGTAGCCGGCCACCTTGACCTCCCACGACCTGACGGCGGGCGGCCACGTCGAGTACCACATGACCGGGCCCACGGGCGACGAGCCGCGCGGCTTCTGGGACGTCGTGGAGGCCGATCCGCCGCGCCGCCTCGTCTTCCTCGACGGGTTCGCGAACGACGACGGGACGCCCAACGACGATTTCCCGCGCACCGAGGGCAGCGTGACGATCGAACCCATCGATGCGGCCGCACGCGGATGACGATCGCCAGCCGCTTCCCGAGCACGGAGGCGATGGAGCGGGTCATCGCCATGGGCATGGAGGAGGGCCTCACGCAGGCGGTCAGCCAGATCGACGCCATCCTCGCCGAAGCGCACCCTGACCGCGTAGCACGAGACAGCACCAGGAGCGTCCCGATGACCACGAAGATCGAGCCGACCAGTCACACCCTCCCGGTCGAGGGCGCCACCCTCGTCTACGACATCCGCCGGGGCCCCTCCCCTGCCCCGGCGCTGCTGCTCATCGGCTCGCCGATGGGCGCCGGCGGCTTCGCGACGCTGGCGAGCCACTTCCCCGATCGGACCGTCGTGACCTACGACCCGCGCGGCATCGAGCGCAGCGCGAAGGCCGACCCGGCGAGCCCGTCCACGCCGGAGCAGCACGCGGACGACCTCCATCGCGTCATCGCCGCGCTCGACGCAGGTCCCGTGGACATCTTCGCGAGCAGCGGCGGCGCGGTGAACGCGCTGGCCCTGGTGGCCGGGCACCCGGAGGACGTGCTGACCCTCGTCGCCCATGAGCCGCCGCTCGCGGCGCTCGTGCCCGACCACGAGGCCGCCCTGGCCGCGACCAGGGCGGTCGCCGACACGTACCGGCAGCGTGGCTTCGGGGCCGGGATGGCACGGTTCATCGCCCTGGTGGGCCACCAGGGCGCGTTCACCGCGGAAGATGCGGCGGCCCCCGGGCCCGACCCGGCGATGTTCGGCCTGCCGGCCGAGGACGACGGCGTCAGGACCGACCCGCTCCTGTTCCAGAACCTCCTGTCGTGCACCGAGTACGAACCGGACTTCACCGCCCTGGACGCCGCTCCCACGCGGATCGTGCTGGCAGCGGGAGTGGAGTCGGAGGGCCAGCTCGCCAACCGCTGCGCGCTCGCCGCCGCCGAGCGCCTGGGCACCGCGGCGGTCCGCTTCCCGGGCGACCACGGAGGCTTCCTGGGTGGCGAGTACGGCCAGCGAGGCGAGCCGGACGCGTTCGCCGCGACGCTGCGCGAGGTCCTTGCCGAAGCCTGAGGATCGGCGCGGTCGGATGAGGCCCGGGCGGGCGGGCGCGGGACGCCCACCCGCCCAGCCGGTCAGCGCAGCAGCGCATCCGCCCGGTACCGGTGGCGCTCGCCCGCTGCCGGCGGCACGTGCGCCGCGTGGGGACCGGTGCGGAAGATCATCCGGATCCACTGAGCCGGCGGTCAGCCCTGGTCGAGGTCCTCGAGCATCGGCGCGAGCGCGGCGACCGACGCCTCGGTGATCGGGTCGACGACAAGCTGCACGTGGCCGATCCCGGCCTGCGCGTACCGGCGCAGCTCCTCGGCGATCTGCGACGCCGTGCCCGAGATCGGCACCACGTTCTGGCGCTCGCTCGTGTCACCCATCACCCGCCCGGTGCCACCCGGCATCCGGACCTGCACGGCGACGGTCCGCTCGATCTCGGACGGGTCCCGTCCGGCGGCGCGTGCCGCTTCGTCCACCCGTGCGGTGAGCGCGGGACGCCGTCGGGCGTGTTCCGCGTGTCGCCGTACCAGGCGTTCCAGGCCGCGACGTACGGCAGCGTCGCGGCGAGCATCCGCTCGCCGCTCGACCCGATGAGCAGCGGCGGGCCGCCCGGCCGTGCCGGACGCGGCAGCAGCTCGGCGTCGCGCGCGGTGAAGTACGCACCCTCGAAGTCGATGGCGCCGTGCGCGAGGAGGGTGCGGACGATCGTGAACGCCTCCTCGAAGCGGGAGATCCGGTGGTCGAACGGCGCCCCGAGCGCGGCGAACTCGACCGGGTTCCAGCCTGCGCCGAGCCCCAGGACCAGCCGTCCGCCCGAGATCTCGTCCACCGTGGCGGCCTGCTTCGCGAGCATGAAGGGCACGTGGAAGGCCGTGGCCGCGACGAGCGGGCCGAGGGCGACGCGTTCCGTGGCCTCGGCGAGGCCGGCGAGGGTCGTCCACGCCTCCCAGGGGCCGCGCGTCTCGCCGGACGCGTACCGGTACAGGAGGTGGTCGCCGTACCAGATCGAGTCGAAGCCCGCCTGCTCGGCGGTCCGCGCGATCGCGCGGAGCTCGGGCCACCGGACCTCCCGCTCCACCTCGGGTAGCTGCACGCCGACCCCGAGGGGGCGGCCGGGTCGTCGAGGGATCATGCGCGAACGCTACCCCATGGGCGGCCCGTCGGGGTCGCCCATACGCCGGCGGCGGCCCCGCGACCGGGCCGCCGCCGCAGAGAGTCGCCTCAGCGCCGCGTGCTCAGTAGACCGTCAGCGTCAGCGGGTCCGCGAGCGCCTGCAACACCCCGTCCCAGTAGAAGCTCGCCTGGAACGTGTATGTGCCCGCGTGCAGCCCGTGGATGAAGTTGTGGTAGTTGAACTTGCCGTACAGACAGAGCGGGTAGTCGGTGAAGTCCATGTCCACGATCGTGCCCATGACGAGCGGCTTGCCGTCGAGGGTGATCCCCGCGTAGGTGCCCGGGTTCAGGAGAACCGTCCGCTCGCCGGCGTAGCCGCACCAGCCGTTCTCGACGTAGAACGGGGTGTCGGCCGGCAGGGTCGCGGTGCCCCCGGAGAAGGTGTCCAGGAACACCCCGCGGAGCGGGACGCTCGGGCCGGTGCGTCCCGCGAGCGCGCTGCCCGGCAGGAGCAGCGCCCCCACGACCGCGACCGACGCGGCGAGAAGCACGAGACGACGCATCCGTCGATCCTCCTGGGACGCCCCCTGACGGGCCGGTCTCGCCAGTGGCTCGGCACGGTCCCGGCGACACGTGGACGAGGACCGTGTGTCTTCGCCTCCCGTCATGCGCCTCCCACGGTGGCGCATGGGGCGTTCCCGCGGCGTTCCGCGATCGCACGTGCGATGGCCACGCTCCCCGGGCGCCGACGCCATCGGATCGCGACGCTCGCGCCACGATCGGCCGCCCGCCGGGCGCGATGATGCGCACATGCTCGCCGGCCGCTCCCGCTCGATCCCCGCTCCCCTCCTCGTCCTGGGCGCCATCCTCTCGGTCCAGATCGGCGCCGCGGTCGCGGCCGGGCTGATCCGTGACCTGGGGCCGCTCGTCACCGTCACGATCCGTCTCGACGTCGCCGCGCTCGTCCTGCTCCTCATCGCGCGCCCGTCGCTCCGCGGCAGGAGCCGCCGCGACTGGGGCGTCATGGCCCTCCTGGGGCTGAGCCTCGTCGTGATGAACGTGACGTTCTACAACGCGATCGCCCGACTCCCCCTCGGAGTCGTGACCACGATCGAGTTCCTCGGGCCGCTCGGCCTCGCCGCCGCGGCCTCGCGCCGGCCGCGCGACCTCGTCGCGGCGGTCGTGGCGCTCGCCGGCGTCGTCGCGGTGTCCGGCGCGCTCACCGCCTCGTGGGCGTCGCTCGACCTCCTCGGCATCGCGTTCGCCCTCGCCGCCGGAGCGTCATGGGCCGCCTACATCCTCACGACGCGCGCCGTCGGTGCCCGCTGGCGCCAGCTCGACGGCCTGGCCGCCGCCATGGGGCTCGCCGCCCTCCTCATCACGCCCTTCGGCCTCGTGGCCGCGCAAGGTGTCGAGATCGTCCCGGCGCAGCTGGCAGCCGGAGCCGCCATCGCGGTCCTCTCGTCGGTGGTCCCCTACTCGCTCGAGCTCCTCGCGCTCCGTCGGATCGACACGCGCGTCTTCGGCATCCTCCTCAGCCTCGAGCCCGCGGTGGCGTCCCTCGTGGGATTCGCGCTCCTCGGCCAGGCGCTGTCGCCCTCGGAGGTCGTCGGGATGGGGCTCGTCGTCGTGGCGAGCGCGTCCGTCCTGGCCGCGCAGGGAGCCCCGCCGGAGGTGGAGGCCGCGGAGATCGGGTGACGGGTCCGGCGGCTCGGCCGACCGATCGGCTGCGGCCCCTCCCCTACCCCTTCACGACTCCGAGAGGCCGGAGCCGCGAGACAGGGCGGACCAGGTCCGCGGACGCGGCCATGACCACGTCGATGTCCTTGTACGCGAAGGGCGCCTCCTCGGCCGCCGTCCTCGGCTCGCCCGACAGGAGGTCCACGCCCAGCGCCTCCATCTCCGCGTAGACGTCGGCGCTCGACTTCCGCCGCATCGCCTCGTGCCGGCCGAGGGCGCGCCCCGCGCCGTGCTGGCACGTCTCGAAGCTCGCGGCGCTCCCAAGCCCCACGGCCACGTAGGACGCCGACCCCATGGACCCGGGGATGAAGACCGTGGCGCCGGATGCCGCCTGCACCGCGCCCTTCCGATGGACGACGCCGCGGACCCCGCCGTGCGTCTCCTCGCTCGCGTAGTTGTGATGCACGTCCCCGACGCGCGAGAACGACGCCAGCCGCGTCTCCGCGCGGAAGGCCTCCTCCGCCCGGTCCATCATCGTCCGCCGGTTGAGCGCGGCCCACGCCATCGCCCACGTCATCGCGGCCCAGTACGCCGTCGCGTCCTCGTCGGCGTCGAACCGGAGGTACGCGAGGTCGGCGTTCGGGAGCGGGCGACCGGCACGTGCGCAGGCGGACCGTGCGCGACGCACGAAGGCGTCGCAGATCTGCTTCCCCAGGTTGCGCGAGCCCGAGTGGAGCATGAAGCAGACCCGGCCGTCCTCGTCGCGTTGCGCCTCGAGGAAGTGGTTCCCGCCGCCCAGCGTCCCCACCGAGGCGGCGGCCCGCTCCAGCCAGGCCGGGGCGATGGAGGCGGGCGGGTCGGACCCGACGAGGTCGACCATCCGCTCGACGGTGACCCGCGGCCGGCGATGGATCGCGAAGCCGGTAGGGACCTCGCGCTCGATCCGGCGGAGCACCGCGCGCAGGCGAGCCCGGTCGAGCGTCTCGCCCCAGACGAGGTCGGTCCGGGCGAAGGCGACGCCGCACCCGATGTCCACGCCGACGGCGTAGGGGACGACGGCCGCCTCTGCGAGCAGGACGCCGCCGATCGGCATCCCGTAGCCCGGGTGGGCGTCCGGCATGAGCGCGACGTGCTCGCGCGCGACCTCGAGGTCCGCGAGCGCGACGGCCTGCGCGATCGCGTCGCCCTCCGCGTCGGCGGCCCAGCTCCACACGGGCAGCCGCGCCCCGCCGATCACGCGCATCAACAGGCCCCGCCACGGTCCATCATGGGGACATCATCGCGGCCGGGGGGAGCGAGCGTCGCGAGCGCGCGAAAGGAGTGGCCCGGATGGACGACCGGCTGGATCGCATCGGGCGCCTTGCCGAGGCGGCACGAGGCCTCGAGCGCGAGGGGGCGTACAACGGCGCGAAGCTGGTCCGCGCCGTCCTCGAGAGCGAGCTCATCCGCTACGCCGATGCCGAGGCCCCGGCAGGGGCGGAGCACGTCGCGGCGGCCGTGGAGACGCTCGTCGCCGACCTCGGTCCGCAGATGCCCCCGGGCCTTGCGCCGATCATCGTCGGCCTCGCCGCCGACGTGCGCGCCGGACGCACGATCACCCTCGCCGACGCGCCGCGCTGCCACGTCTGCCGGACCTGCGGGGCGGTCCTCCTGGGCGACGACGTGCCCGTCGCGTGTCCGGAGTGCGAGGCCCCGGCGCTCTCGTATCGCGAGATCCTCCCCGTCTGGTACCTCGAGCCCGCGGACCGCGGGGCGATCCTCGCCGCGCTCGGTGCCGGCCAGCGCCATCGCGCGGACGCGATCGCCGGGCACGACGACGACGCGCTCGCCCGTCCGCCTGCCCGTGGCGAGTGGTCGTCGAGGGAGACGCTGGAGCACCTGCTGTACGCGGAGGATCTCCTCGCGACGCGGATCGACCGCCTCCTGTCCGAGGACGAGCCCGACCTCGCCGCAGCCGCCGTCTGGGCGGAGACGCCGCCCACGGACGAGGGCTCGGCCGACACCGGTGCGCCGGCTTCGGAGATCGCGGCCCGGATCCACGCGCTGCGCGCGGCGACGCTCTCGCTCCTCGACGACCTCCCCGACACCGCCTGGGGGCGCGGCGGGCGCCACCCCGAGTGGGGTCGCGTGACGGTCCTCTCGCAGGCCGCGTACTTCGCCCGGCACGAGTCCGCGCACCTCCCCCAGCTGGCGGCCGCTGCGGCAGGCCGGCTGCCGGGACGGGGCCGCTGAGACCGGAGGGATCGCGATGGAGATCAGGAAGATCGTCGTCCAGGTGACGGAGACGCGACGGGCGCTCGGTCGCGAGGTGGACCCGCCGTCCATGGCCGCGATCGCGGCGGCGGTCATCCGCAACCCGTGCGCGGGACGCTACGTGGAGGACCTCGAGGAGCTCGAGGCGCTCGGGGCCGAGGTCGCCGCGCTGCTCGCCGACCGCGCGCTCGCGGTGCTCCCGTCCGACGTCGCGGTGGACGCGTACGGCAAGGGCGCGATCGTGGGGCTCGACGGGGAGCTCGAGCACGCGGCCGCGATCCTGCATCCGCGGTTCGGCGCACCCGTCCGGGCCGCGGTGGGGGGCGGCGCGTCGATCATCCCCTCCACGAAGAAGATCGCGCCCGCAGGCGCGCCGATCACGATGCCGGTGCTCAACAAGGACGACATCTGGAGCTTCGACGAGATGGATGCGGCCGAGATCGCCATCCCGGACGCGCCGCGCGGCGACGAGATCGTCGTGTGCGTGGTGCTCGCCGCCGGCGGCCGGCCGCTCGCACGCACGCGGAGGCCTGGCTGATGTTCAAGGCGATGATCCTGCTCACGCGCAAGCCGGAGATGAGCCGCGCGGAGTTCCGCACGTGGCTGCTCGACGAGCACGCGCCGCTCGCGGCGACGCTCCCGGGGATCCGGAAGCTCACCTACAACATCGTGGAGACCGAGGACGCGACGGTCGACGGGATCGCCGAGCTCTGGTTCGACTCGCAGGAGGCATTCGAGGGCGCCTATGCGACGGAGATCGGGAAGGCGGTCGCCGCGGACTCGATGGCGCACGTGAGCGCGCGCGTCCGGCTCTACGTGTTCGAGCGGCCCCAGCTGGCCTGAACCGCGGGCGCCGTCGCCGCGGCGAGCCGGCCGCCGCCCCCCGCGCCGCGACGCGGTCGCTACTTCTTCTTGCAGCGCTGCGAGAAGAGGACGGTGAACATCCACTTGCCGCTCGGGGCGAGGTAGGCGCCGATGCCGGCGGCGTCCCAGACCCTCCCGAGGATGTTGGAGCGGTGCCCGGGCGAGTTCATGAACGAGGCCTGGATCTGCGCCACCGCCTCGGCGGACGGGTACGTGTTCCAGCCGATGTTCTCGCCCGCGAGCTTGTAGCAGATCTTCTTCCGATCGAGCTCGGCGAAGACCATCCGCCCGGACGGCGGGATCTCGTGCGCGAAGTAGTCGCGGTTCAGCATGTCCAGGCTCCGCCAGTCGGCGACGCCCGACAGCGACGTGTCCTTCTTGAGGGCGCGCAAGCCGGCGACGGCCCGCGCCTGGTTCGTCAGGGTGAGCAGCGACGTCTCGGCCGTCGAGTCCATCGTGGCGCCGCTCTCGGCCCGGACGGGCTCGGCGCCGGCGCCGGCGGATGCGGCCTGAAGGGCGACGACGAGGGCGAGCGCAGCCGGCACCACCGACCGGGCCAGCCGCCGCGGTGCGCGCCGGAAGCGCACCGGCCGGGCGACAGCCCGCCCCCCCGAGAGGCGATCGACGTCCGCGTTCATATGCCTTCCCCCGGATTCCACCGCGCCCGGACCTTCCGGTCAAGGTCCGGAGTACCGTCGTACCGCCGCCGAGTTGCGCCCGCGCAACGAAAGCCGCCTGCGCGTGGCCGCGGATGGCGGCACCCGCCCACGGCGACGGTCGAGCGGCCGGCGGCCGTCCCGCTCAGTCGGCCTTGTAGATGACCCAGAGCTTCTTCACCGACGAGAGGCTGTGCCACGTGGCACGGGTCCCACGGGGCGTGATGAGCAGATCGCCGGGGCCGACGCGGTGCACCGTGCCGTCGTCCTCGGTCACCACCACCTCACCCTCCAGGATGAAGGCGATCTCCGTGTAGTCCTCGAGGTCCATCCGCCCCTCCTCGGGGGCCCGGCGCCAGAAGCCCGTGACGAGCATCCCGTCGGCGCTCCGGTATGTCGCGACCTCCTCCCCGGGGGGCGCCTCGTCTCCGGCCGGCCGCGGGACCTCCGTCCACGCGAGATCCCCGTGGTCCCCCGCCTTCACCACCCGCACCGTGCCCATCCGCCGCCTCCCGTTCCCTTCCACGCACCGCGCGACCGCGGCCGTGTAACGATGCACGAAGGGCCACGAGAGCGCTCGGCACCCGGCGTACCGTCGAAACCCGCACGATCGTCTTCGTCCTCGAAGTAGCCTCGGCCGCCCTGGCGAGCACCCCTCCGCCTGCACCGGCCATCCCCGGGGCGCTCCGGGCCGGAGCGACGGCGGAACGGGCCCGTGCATGCCCATCCATTCGTCCCCGGGACGCACGGCTATCCTCACGCCATGCGCGTCACCTTCCTCGCCCAGGCGGGACTCTTCGTCGAGACCCGCGGCGGGTCGATCCTCTGCGACCCGTGGTTCAACCCCGCCTACTTCGGCTCCTGGCTCCCCTTCCCCGCCAACGACGGGATCGACCCTGCCACCTTACAGAACCCTACATATCTCTATATCTCGCATCTCCACCACGACCACTTCGACCCGGAGTGGCTCGCGGGGCACGTGGACCGGTCGGCGACGGTCATCCTCCCCGACTACCCGATCGGCGACCTCCGGCGCGAGCTCCACCGGCTCGGCTTCCGGCGGTTCATCGAGACGGCCGACCTGGAGCCCGTCGACCTCGGCGGCGGCCTGCGGATCATGGTGAAGGCGCTCACCGCGCCCACCGACGGGCCGATCGGCGACTCCGCCCTGCTGGTGGACGACGGCGAGACGCGCCTCCTGAACATGAACGACAGCCGGCCGACCGATCCGGACCAGATGCTCGCGCTCGGCCCGATCGACCTGCTCTTCCTCCAGTTCTCCGGCGCGATCTGGTATCCGATGGTCTACGAGTTCCCCGCCAAGGCGAAGGCCACGCTCGCGCACAAGAAGCGCGTGGCGCAGCTCGCGCGCTCGCACCGGTACATCCAGCTGGTCTCCCCGGCGTTCGTCGTCCCCTCCGCCGGCCCGCCCTGCTTCCTCGACGACGACCTCTTCGATCAGAACGACCTGCACGACGATCCCGCGAACATCTTCCCGGACCAGCGCTTCTTCCTCGGGTACCTGGAGGAGCGCGGCGTCACGGGCGGCCGCCTCATGCTGCCCGGGAGCGTCGGCGAGCTGCGCCCCGGGTCGTTCGAGGTCACGCATCCGGTCGGCGAGGACGAGATCGAGCACATCTTCCGGGACCGGGAGGCCTACCTCCGCGAGTACCAGGCGCGCGTCCGCCCGAAGCTCGACGCCGAGCACGCCCGCTGGGAGGGCGAGCGGGTCGACCTCCTCCCCGAGCTCCGCGGCTGGTTCGAGCCCCTCATGGCGATGGCCGACCACGTGAGCTCCGGGATCGGCGACCGGATCCTCCTCGACCTCGGCGACGAGGGCATCGTCCTCGACTTCATCGACCGGGTGGTCCGCCCGTGGGACGCGGCCGAGGAGTGCCGGTACGTCTTCCGGATCGACCGCCGGCTCGTCGAGACGCTCGTCCGCGACCGCGAGGTGGACTGGGTCAACTCGCTCTTCCTCTCGATGCGCTTCAGCGCCGTCCGGAAGGGCCAGTACAACGACTACGTCTACACGTGGTTCAAGTGCCTCGACGTCGAACGGATCCAGTACGCAGAGGGCTTCTACGCCGAGAAGGCGAAGTCGGAGGGGACGTTCGCGCTCGACGGGTGGGAGATCCAGCGTCGATGCCCGCACATGAAGGCCGACCTCACCCGCTTCGCGACGGTCGACGACGGGACGCTCACCTGCCAGCTGCACGGCTGGCAGTTCGACCTCGCGTCGGGCGCGTGCATGACGTCCGCCGACCATCCGATCGAGGCGCGTCGCCTGACGGACGAGGAGATGGCGGCGCTCGCCGCGGCCGCCGACGCGGCAGGCGCGACGGCGGCGCTCCCGGACTGAGGCCTCGTCGGGTCATCGCGTCCGGTGGGGTCTCGCGTCGCGCCTGCGGCTTGCCAGACGCCGCGGCGAGCACGACAGTTGCGCACATGGGTGAACGCCGGGACGACCCACGCCGCACCGTCGCAGCCTCGTACGACCGGATGGCGGAGCGCTACCTGCGCTGGTCCCTGTCGATCGACGACGACGCACGGCGGCTGATGACGTCGAAGCTCGTGTCGCTGCTGCCGCCCGGCGCGCGCGTGCTCGACCTCGGCTGTGGGGCCGGGGTTCCGACGACACGCGAGCTGGCGGCGCGGTTCACGGTGACCGGCATCGACATCTCGGCCCGACAGATCGAGCTGGCACGAGAGAACGTGCCCGATGCGACGTTCATCCGCGGCGACTTCTCGGAGGCGGACTTCGCGCCCGCCTCGTTCGACGGCGTCGTCGCCCTCTACTCGATCATCCACCTGCCACGAGAGCGCCACGACGACCTGTTCTCGCGCATCGCCCGGTGGCTGGCCCCCGGCGGCCTCTTCCTTGCCGTGCTCGCAGGTGAGGACAGCCCGGGCTGGCGCGGTGAGTGGCTCGGGGAGCCGATGTTCTTCAGTGGCCACGACGCCGAGACGAGTCTCCGACTGCTCGCCGCCGCCGGCTTCGACCTGCTCGAGACGCAGGTCCGGGTCACGCACGAGCCCGAGGGCGATGCCCACTTCCTCTGGATGCTCGCGCGCTCGCCGGACGAGAGGTGCGGCTCCCGCGCGAGCGGGTGAGGCCGGCGCGCCCCGGACCCCGCCAGGAGGTGGCGCGCCCTGCCGCCGTCAGCGCGACGTGCTCGCCTCCCGTGCCTGAAGGCCCTCGACGAGCAGGTCGGCGATCACGTACGACCGTCCGCCGCCCATGACGAGGACGACGTCGCCGGTCGCGAGCTCCGGGAGGACGGCCACGGCCGTCTCCTCGACCGTCCCCGGTGCGAGAGCGGGCACCCCTCCCCGCCGGTCCACCGCGTCGGCGAGGACGCGGCTCGACGTGATCGTCCGGTCCGGGTCGCGGACGGCGAAGATCTCGGCGATGGCTACGCGGTCCGCGGTCGCGAGCACGTCGGCGAACGGCTCGATCATCGACGCGGTCCGGTGGTACGTCAGCGGCTCGAAGACCGCCCAGAGACGCCGGCCCGGATAGCGCGCCCGCGCGGCGTCCATCGTCGTGGCCATCGCGGTCGGGTGGTGCGCGTAGTCGTCGATCACGACGACGCCAGCGATCTCCCCCTTGACCTCGAACCGGCGCCCGACCCCCTCGAAGGTGGCGAGCCCGCGGAGGATCTCCGCGCCGGTGAGGCCTGCCGCGAGCCCCACGGCCGCGGCGCCCAGGGCGTCGTCGGCGTAGTGGCGGCCGGCGAGCCGGAGCGCGACCTCGGCCGGCGCCGTCCCCGGGAGCCCGGCGATCGTCAGGTGCGACAGGCCCTCGTCGTCGATCCGGAGGGTCGCCGCGAGCGGCGTCGCCGGCCCGCGCGCCGTCCGGAATGCGGCTTCCAGGCCGGGCAGGAGGTCCGGAGCGAGGGCGCCGCCCTCGGGGACGACACGGAACGCGACCAGGCGGCCCGGCCAATCGGCGAGGCGCGCGGCGACCTCGGCCGCCCCGGGGTCGCCGACACCGACGGCGACGACCGGGTCCTCCCCTCCCCCGTCGAACCTGCGGATCCAGCGGACGAACGTCTCGACGACCGCCGCCCGATCGGCGAAGACGTCCGGATGGTCCCAGTCGGCGTTCAGGACGAGGCCGATCGCCGGGCGGTAGGGGTCGAAGTTCCCGGCATACTCGTCGGCCTCCACGACGAGGTCGCGCCCCGTGCCGAGGCGGACGGTGGATGCCAGGCCCCCCGTGAGCCGTGCCGGCATGAGGGCGCCCACGAACGCGTTCGGGTCGCGGCCCGCGTCGGCGAGCAGGTGCGCCACCCACCCCGACGTCGTCGACTTCCCGTGCGTCCCGCCGATGCCGATCATCCGCAGGCCGCGCGTGGCGGCCGCGTCGGCGATCAGCTGCTGGCACGACACGAGGTGGATCCCGGCGCCGGCGGCGGCGGCGAGCTCGGGGAGGTCCGGGGCGACGGACGTGATCGCCTTCGTGACCGCGCAGACGTCGGCGGTCGCGCGCCCGTCCGCGACGACGTGCGCCGCATCGTGGCCCCGGAGGACGACGATCCCGGCCGCGTCGAGCTCCGGCGTGTACGGGCTGGCCCCTCCGGTGTCGCACCCATCCACGCGCGCGCCGGCCGCGTGGGCGAGGAGCGCGGCACTCGCCGCCGCGGACCCGCCGATGCCGAGGACGTGCACGCGCTCGCCCGGCGGGATCGGGCGCCCGGGACGTGGGGTCTCCAGCCCCTGCGCGATCTCCTCGGCCGTCCGGGTCATGCGCCCGCGTCGGGCGCGACCGCGGTCTCGGCGTCCTCCGGCCCGGAGGGCTCGGGGATCGCCTCGGGCTCGGGCGCAGGCTCGGGCTCCACGACCGACTCGGGCGCGGACGCGGACGCCGCGGCGGGTTCGACGGCGATCGAGTCCTCGACGCTCTCGACGGGTGCGGGGGCAGGGGCCGCCTCGGGCTCGGGGGCCGGCGCGCGCTTCCGGCGTTGCCTCCGGCTCCAGCGCGGCCTCGGGCTCGAGTGCGGGCTCGGGGGTTGCCTCCGGCTCGGGGGTTGCCGACGGGCTCGGGGGCTGCCTCGGGCTCGGGGGCCACCACGGGCTCGGGAGCCGGCGCCGCCTCCGGTGCGGCCGTCTCGCCGCGCCGGCCGACCGCGATCCACGATCGGTCCAGGATCAGGTGGACGACCGTCGGCTCACCCGAGCGGACGGCGTCCGTGAACGCGGCGGCGACGTCCGCGTCGCGTTCCACCGTGATCCCGCGGGCGCCCAGCGCGCGCGCGGCGGCGGCGAAGTCGACCGCGCCGAGGTCCGTCGCGACCGTCCCGTGCCCGCCCTGGACCTGGTGGTCCTGGATCATCCCGTAGCGCCGATCGTCGAAGACGACCGCGATCACCGGCAGGCGGAGCCGGACGGCCGTCTCGAGCTCCGCCATCGTCATCGCGAAGCCGCCGTCCCCTGCGACCGCGACCGCCGCGCGGTCCGGCGCCTGCACCGCGGCTGCGATCGCCGCAGGGAGCGCGTACCCCATCGCGCCCGACGTCGGCCCGAGGAACGTCCCGGGCCGGCGGAACCGGAACCCGCGGGCGATCCAGCCGGCGAAGTTGCCCGCGTCGGTGGTGATGAGCGCCGTGGGCGGCAGCGCGGCCTGGAGGGCAGCCACCGCCCGGCCGGGATGGACGCCCCTCGTCCCGGCCTCGCCGTCCGTGACGGTCGAGGCGGCGAGGAACGCGGCCCTGTCCTTCGCGTTGCGCTCGCGCCGAGCGTCGTAGACGGCCTTGTCGTGGACCGCGCCGGTGACCGCGCGGAGCGCGGCGCGCAGGAACGAGTCGGCGTCGGCCGTGATCGAGATGGCCGGGCCAGCCCGTGCCGTCCTCGTCGGCGGCGCGGGGCTCGCGGTCGACGTGGGCCCACCGGGCGCCGGGTGCCGGCACCGTGTAGCCGAAGGTCGTGACCTCGTTCAGGCGCGAGCCCAGCACGAGGAGCGCGTCGGCCTCGACGAGGCGCCGGCGCACGGTCTCCGGCGCGCCGAACCCCGACATCCCCAGGTAGAGGCGGTGGTCGTTCGGGAAGGCGTCCCCACGGCGCCATGACGCGATGACCGGGATCTCGAGCGTCTCGGCGAGGCGGACGAGGTCGCGCGTCCCCCGCGATCGGAGGACCCCGACGCCGGCGATGATGACCGGCCGCTCGGCTGCGGCGAGCATCCGGAGCGCGGCGGAGACGCGCGACAGCGGCGGCTCCGGCGCCCGCCGCTCGGGCGGACGCGTGGACCCGGCGAAGCGCATGTCGGCCGTCGTCTCGACGAACACGTCCTCGGGGACGACGATCATCACCGGTCCCGGACGCCCGTCGACCGCGCGGTGGAGGGCCTCCTCGATCGCGCCCGGCGCGACCTCCACGTCTCGGACCTCGACCGCCCACTTCGCCAGCCTGCCGACCGACCCGGCGACGTCCGCCTCCTGGAAGGCCTCGCGGCCGAGCCGGTCGCGGTGGACCTGTCCGACGATCGCCACCATCGGCGTGGAGTCCGCGCGCGCCGTCACCACCCCGATCGCCATGTTCGCCGCGCCGACCGCCCGCGTCCCGAGGACGGCGGCCGGGCGCCCGGTGAGCTGCCCCCACGCCTCGGCCATGAACGCCGCACCGCCCTCGTGGCGCGCGGCCACGACCCGGATGCCCCGTGTCTCCAGCGCGTCGAGGAGCGGGAGGAAGCTCTCGCCCGGCACGGTGAAGGCGATGTCCACGCCGGTCGCGACGAGCGCGTCGGCGAGGAGGCGGGCGATGGTGCGGCCGGGCGCGGGCGCGGTCGTCTCGGGCATGGTCATGGCTGGGTCCGCCTGCTGGTGGGATGGGCGCCGGCCCCGCGGAGGGTCAGCGGTAGTTCTGGAACTGGAGGTCGACGTCGAGGTCGAGCTCGCGGAGGCGCGCGATGACGCGCTGGAGGTCGTCCTTGCTCTTCGCGGTGACGCGCACCGCGTCACCCTGGATCTGTCCGTGGCACTTCGGGAACTCGTCGCGGATGATCTTGGTGATCTTCTTCGCGTTCTCCTCCGAGAGGCCGCGCCGCAGGCCGATGTGCTGGCGCACGCGGTTGCCGCCGATGGTCTCGACCGTCCCCCAGTCGAAGATCTTCAGCGAGAGGTTCCGCCGGACCGCCTTGGACTCGATGAGGTCCTTGACGGCCGACGCCCGGAACTCGTCGCTCGTGACGAGGACGAGCTCGTCCTTCGCCTGGTCGAGCTCGACGGGGACGCCCTTGAAGTCGTACCGCTGCGCGACCTCGCGCCGCACCTGGTCGAGCGCGTTGCGCAGCTCCTGGACGTCGAAGTCGCTCACGACATCGAAGGAAGATTCGCCGGCCATCGACCCTCCTCGCGCTCCCGCCCGACCCGCCCGCGTCTCCCGCGCGGGCGTCACCGCGGGCATCGGCTCAAGTATGCCCCGCCGTCCGCTCCGCCGCCGCGAGGAGCATCTCCAGCGCCGTCCGGGCGCTGTCGACCTTGTTCTCGGTCCGGTCCCCGTGCCAGTGGCAACGCCGGACCTCCGTGGCCCCCGGGCCGCTCACCGCGACGAACGTGAGGCCCACGGGCTTCGTCGCCGTCGCGCCGTCCGGCCCGGCGATCCCGGTCACCGCCACCGCGATGTCCGCACCGAGCCGCGCCCGCGCCCCCGCTGCCATCGCCTCGGCGACGGGGGCGCTGACGGCTCCCTCGCGCGCGATGAGCGCGGGGTCCACCCCGAGCTGCCCGACCTTCGTGGCGTCCGCGTACGCGATGACGCCGCCCACGAAGCACGCACTCGACCCGGGGATCTCCGTGAGCAGGTGCCCGACGAGGCCTCCGGTGCACGACTCGGCGGTCGCCACCGTCAGTCCGCGCGCGACGCACGCGGCACGCACGGCATCGGCGAGCGACCGGAGGACGGGATCGCCGACGCCCGCGCTCACTCGTGCTTCGTCCGCTTCGGCGGGCCCTTCGCGGTGTAGAGCCACGTCTGGGGTGCGGTGGACGTGGACATCGCGCCGCGGTCCTTCCCGTTCACCGTGATGTACGTGACGCTCGGGTCGCTGCTCCGGATCTCCACCGACGTGTCCCCGGTGAACGTGACGGACTTGCCGTCGGCGTACAGCTTCCCGCTGTCCCCGGTCCGCTTGTCGACCTTGCCGTCCACCCACGCCTTCAGGAGCGCCTCGCCGCCCTCGAGCTTGACGACGACGGAGACGCCCGCGAACGCGACGGTGACGGTCCGGCTGGTGGTCGTCGGCTTGTCCGCCGCGCTCCTGGCGGTGATCGTGAGCTTCCACCGGCCGGACGGGAGCACGATCGGGACGCTGAAGGTCCCGTCGGCCGCGACCGGCCTTCTTCACGGGCTTCGGCCCGGGCGGCGGCGTCGCGGTCTTCGCGCTCGCGGGCGCGCCCGCCGGCGGCCCGAGGTAGTCCGCGCTCACGGTGACCGTCGTCGCGCCCTTCGAGAGCCCCGAGACCGTGACCTTCCCGCTGTCGTAGGTCGACCCCTCGCCGGGCGCGTCGATCGAGAGCACGGGCGCGGACGCGGCACCGGTGTCCACGGTGATGTACACGTGCACCGGCTCGCCGGACGTCTTGCCGGTGTCCGTGTCGGTCGCCGTCACGTCGAACTGGTTGCGGCCGCGGACCAGCTCCACGTCGGCCGACCAGAGCCCGCCCGGGCCCGCCGCCACGCGGATGGTCTCGCGGCCGGGCGTGTCGATCGGCGATGGTCGCGTTCGTCGCGTCGGTCGTGCCGCGGATCGTGTACGTCGTGTGGGTGGCGTCCACGGTGATCGCCCCGCCGGACGGGTCGTTCACCTTCACGGTCGGCGGCTGCGAGAAGCGGAAGAGCTGCACGCCGAGGTAGCCCACGAACGCGATGACGCCGACGGCGAGCAGGACCGCGAAGATCGTCCCGCGGCCGATCGTGACGGTGGGCCGCGGGGCGTCGAGCCCGCGCGGGAGCACGACGACCGGCTCTGCGTCGGTCTCGCCCCGCTCGCGCCGCCACTGGCGGATCACGTCGTCCGGGTCCAGGCCCAGGTAGAGCGCGTAGTTGCGGAGGAACCCCCGCGTGTAGACGGCGCCCGGGAGATCGCGGTAGTCGCCGCGCTCGAGCGCCGCGAGGTACCGGGCCCGGATCTTCGTGTCGCGCTCGGCCCGTGACAGGTCCACGCCCTTGTGCTCGCGGGCGGCCGCGAGCCGCTCCCCGAGCGGGGGCTCTGCCGGGCGGACCGGCGCCGGAGGGCGCTCGCCCCGGACCCGACCGACGAAGCGCCCGGCGTCACCGGCGAGGCTCGACGGGAGCCGTGGGCGCGTGAGGGACGGCCGGCGCATGCCGCCGGGGCCCTGACCCTGCGGACGAGCCTGGTCGTCCCGCGAGGACATCAGGTCTCGTCCCCGTCGGGGTCGCCACCTCCACGGGACTCGGGCACCTCGCGGCGCAGGACCTGGCGCGCGCTGCTGCCGTCGAACGGCCCGATGTACCCGTGGGCCTCGAGCTGGTCGATGATCCGCGCGGCGCGGGCGTACCCGATCTTCAGGCGCCGCTGGAGCAGCGAGGCGGACGCGCGGTCGTAGTCGGAGACGACCTGGACCGCGTCCATGAACAGGCGGTCGGTGTCGTCGCTCTCCACGTCCTCCACGCGCGCGGTGGACTCCTCGTCGCTCTCGACGATGCTGAGGTCGTAGTGGGGCTCGGCCTCCGCGCGCCAGTGCTCGGTCACCGCCCGGATCTCGCGGTCGGAGACGAAGACGCCCTGGAGGCGGATCGGGCGCGGCAGGTCCGAGGGCTGGAAGAGCATGTCGCCCCGGCCGATGAGGTCCTCGGCGCCGGGCGCGTCGAGGATCGTCCGGGAGTCGATCTGGCTCGACATCGCGAAGGCGATCCGCGAGCTCGGGAAGTTCGCCTTGATCAGGCCGGTGACGACGTTCACCGACGGACGCTGGGTCGCGAGGACGAGGTGGATGCCGGTCGCGCGCGCCTTCTGGGCGAGCATGACGATCGGCTCCTCGACGCTCCGTCCGTCGCGCATCATCAGGTCCGCGAGCTCGTCGACGATGATCACGATGTAGGGCAGGCGGTCCGCGGGGTCGACCCGCGTCTCGTTGTACGCCGCGATGTTGCGCGCCGTCGCCCCCGCGAACTTGCGGTAGCGGTTCTCCATCTCCCGGGCGCACCACGTCAGCGCCGCCTTCGCCTTGCTCGCGTCGGTGATGACCGGGACGAGCAGGTGCGGGATCCCGTTGTAGTCGGCGAGCTCGACGCGCTTGGGGTCGACGAGGATCATCCGGACCTCGTCGGGGCTCCCGCGGACGAGCAGGCTCGCGATCAGCGCGTTGACCATGACGCTCTTGCCCGAGCCGGTCGCGCCGGCGATCAGGAGATGCGGCATCTTCGCGAGGTCGGCGGCACGCGCGTGGCCTGCGACGTCGCGCCCCAGCGCGAACGCGAGCTTGGAGGGGGCCTTCACGACGTCGGGGTCCTCGAGGATCCGCCGCAGGCCCACGACGTTGAAGTCGTTGTTCGGGATCTCGATCCCGACGACGGTCTTGCCCGGGATCGGCGCCTCGATGCGGATCGTCCGGGCCGCGAGCGCCATCGCGAGGTCGTCCGAGAGCGCCTCGATGCGGCTCACCTTCACCGACGGATCGGGGGTCACCTCGTACTGGGTGACGACCGGCCCTGCGTTCCACCCGGTGACCTTGACCGGGATGTTGAGGCTCAGCGAGCTTGCGCTCGATGATCTCGGCGTTGCGCGGGTGGTCCATCCCCGTGTCCGAGCTGCGGACCGCGAGGTCGTCGAGCAGGGTCATCGGTGGGAGCTTGTACGGCCGCTGCGCGCGCGGCAGGGGCGCATCGCCGGCCTCGGTCACGCCGTCGCCGTCGATGTCGGTCACGCGGCCGATCGCGTCGACGTCGTCCGCGGAGGAGCCGCGGGTCGACGGCGCCGGCGCCAGCCGCGACCGCGACCGCAGCCGCGCCGGCAGCCGTGGCTCCAGCGGCAGCGGCCGTGGCCGCCTCGGGGCCCGGGCCGAACAGCGACGAGACCGGCGCGGGCGCCGGAGCCGGCACCGGGATCGACGTCCCCTGCCGGTCCTCCGCGTCCTTCGCGGCCTTCCCGTTGCGCGCGGGCTTCGCGTCGGCGGTGGCGGCGGCTGCAGCTGTCGTCCGCCCGGCCGCCTGGGCGCCGCCGTCGGGCGGGCGCGGCGCGAGCAGGACCCCGCCGGTGGTGCGTGCGGCATCCCAGAGCGGGCGGATGAGCGACCCGAGGGTCGCGTTGAGCGCGATGAGGGTCCCGATGAGCACGAGTGCGAGGCTGACGACCAGAGTGCCCGGCTGCGTGATGAGCGGGCCGAGGGTGTCGCTGATGAAGGAGCCGACGCGTCCGCCCGAACGGCCTTCGAGGAAGCCCGCGTCGACGACGACGGCCAGGGTACCGAGGACGCCCACGAACGCGATCGCGACGCCGAGCAGCGTCCAGCCCCAGCCGGCGCCCTTCCCCACCCGTTCCACGTAGATGCCGAGGGCGAGGAGGAGGAATGGGAGGAGATAGCGTCCGGTCCCGAACCACGGCGCGACGATGTCGCGGATCCAGTCCGTCAGGACGCCCTTGCCCGGCAGAGCGAGCCCGATGAGGAGGATCGCGCCGAGGACCATGAGGACGATCCCGACGATCGAACGGACGACCTCCGGCGCGACGTCGACGGTCGGCGCCGTGTAGGTGGGACGGCGGCGCCGACGGGCGCTGGTGCTCCCGGTCCGCGACCCCGAGCGCGACGCGGGGGTCCGGCTGGACCCCGTGCTCCGGCTCGATCCGCCCTTCGTGGCCATCAGACCTCCACGACCACCGGGAAGACCATCGGCCGGCGCTTCGTCTGCTCGTAGAGGTAGCGCGAGACGCCGTCCTTGATCTGGGTCTTGAGGAGCGCGACCTCGCTGATGTGGTCGCCCTTGGTCTCCATGGCCGCGACGATCCGGTCGAGGGCGCCCTCCATGATCGGGTCCTTCTCGTTGAGCGGCGTGAAGCCGCGCGTCACGATCTCAGGCCGCCCGATGACGCTCCCGGTCTGCTTGTCCACGGTGACCACGACCATGAACATCCCATCGTTCGCGAGCGCGCGGCGGTCGCGCAGGACGATCTCGCCCACGTCGCCCACCGAGAGGCCGTCCACGAAGACGTAGCCGGCGGGGACGGGGGTGCCGCGGCGGGCCGAGCCGTCCGCCGAGATCTCGATGGGCGTCCCGTTCTCGATGATGAAGACGTTCTCCGGCAGGACGCCGGTCTCGACGGCGAGCCGGCCGTGCTGCACCTGCATCCGGAACTCGCCGTGCATCGGGAGGAAGTAGCGCGGCCGCGTGAGGCCGAGCATGAGCTTGAGCTCCTCCTGGCTCGCGTGCCCGGAGACGTGGGCGCGCTTGATCGTGTGATAGAAGACGTTCGCGCCGGCCTTGAAGAGGTTGTCGATGGTCCGGGCGACGTACTCCTCGTTCCCGGGGATCGGGCTGGCGCTCACGATCACGGTGTCGCCGGGCTGGATCTCGACGAATCGGTGGTCGTGGTTCGCCATCCGCGCGAGGCCGGCCATCGGCTCGCCCTGGGCCCCGGTCGTGGCGATGACCATCTTGTTCGGCGGGACGTCGCCGATCCGGTCCTTCGGGACGATCTGCGAGGGCGGGTACTTGAGGTACCCGAGGTCGCTCGCGATCCGGAAGTTCTGTTCCATCGAGCGGCCGATCACGGCGACCCGCCGGTCGAACGTGGCGGCGGCGTCGATCACCTGCTGGACGCGCGCGATGTTGCTCGCGAACGTCGCGACGATGACGCGGCCGTCGAGCCCCTCCATGATCTCGCGGAACGCCTCGCCGACCGTCCGCTCCGAGGGCGTGTAGCCGGGGTTCTCGGCACGCGTGGAGTCGGACAGGAGGGCGATGACGCCCTCCTCGCCGTAGCGGGCGAGGGTCTGGAAGTCGGACGGCTTCCCGTCCACGGGCGTGTGGTCGAACTTGAAGTCGCCGGTGTGGATGACGGTCCCGACCGGGGTCCGGATCGCCAGGCCCATCGCGTCCGGGATCGAGTGGCCGATCCGGAAGGCCTCCACGACGAAGGCGCCCGCCGAGACGGGGCCCGCCGCCCGGCTCGAGCGCGAGCATCGGGTTGTTGTGGAGCTTGTGCTCCTTGATCTTGTTGCCCAGCAGCCCGCGCGCGAGCGTCGACGCGTAGATCGGGACGCCCGGGAAGTACGGGAGGACGTACGGCAGGCCGCCGACGTGGTCCTCGTGCGCGTGGGTGATGAAGAACGCGCGGACCTGGTCCTTCCGCTCGCGGAGGTAGGTGACGTCCGGGATGACGAGGTCGATGCCGAACATCTCCTCGTCCGGGAACATCAGCCCGCAGTCGACGACGATGATGTCGTCGCCGAACTCGAAGAGGTACATGTTCTTCCCGATCTCGCCCATCCCGCCGAGCGGGATGATGCGGAGCGGGGTGTCGGCGGTCATCGGGGTGGGCTCCCTGCGCGTCACGAGAAGAGGGTCATCTGGTCCGGGGCGGCGTCCCCGGCCGGCGTGGGCGCGAGGTCCGCGCCGGCGGCCGGCGCCGGGTGCGCGTCGCGCGCGCCCTCCACGGCGTCGGCGTGTGTGATCCCGGTCGGGGCGGCCGGTGCCGTCGCGGCCGGTGCGGCGCCGAGGCCCGCGGCGCGGGCCTCGGCCGCCTCGCGCCGCGCCCGTGCGTCGAGGAGTGCCAGCGGGACCCCCTGCATGTCGGTGAGCAGGGTGCTCCGGAGCGACCCCTGGTGCAGCGCGGCGGCGGGGTGGTACATCGCGAAGACGAGCGAGCCGTCCGTCCAGCCGGAGGCGGTGGGCGGCCGCGCGGTGCCGTGCACCTGCCCGATCCGCGCCCCGGGCAGGAACGTCCCGAGCGAGTGACGCCCGAGCGTCACGACGAGCGACGGGTCGATCGCGGCGAGCTGGCGGGCGAGGTAGGGCGCGCACGCGGCGATCTCCGCGGGCTCCGGGTCCCGGTTGCCCGGCGGACGGCACTTGACGACGTTCGTGATGAAGACGTCCTCGCGCCGCCAGCCGACGGTCCCGAGCAGCTCGGTGAGGAAGGACCCTGCCGCTCCCACGAACGGACGGCCCTGCCTGTCCTCGTTGAAGCCCGGTCCCTCACCGACGAAGACGACCTCGGTCTCCGGGCTCCCCTCCCCCGGCACCGACCGCGTGCGCTCCGCATGCAGCGGGCAGAGCGTGCAGTCCTGGACCTCGGCGGCGACGGCCCCGAGGGCCGCTCGGCGTTCCTCCGGGGTCACGCACCGCTCCGGCCGCCGGCGCCGGCGGCGGCTTCCCGACGCGAGGCGGCCGCGACCCAGCCGCGCGCCACGAGGACCTCGGCGATCTCGACGGCGTTGGAGGCGGCGCCCTTGCGCAGGTTGTCGCTCACCACCCAGAAGGCGAGGCCCTTGTCGTCCGGGACCGACGGGTCCTGGCGGACGCGGCCGACGAACACGAGGTCCGACCCGGCGGCCTGCTCGGCCAGCGGGTAGACCTTGTTCGCCGGGTCGTCCTGGACCACCACGCCCGGGACCTGCGCGAAGAGCGCGCGCGCCTCGTCGGGCGTGATCGGCGCCCTCGTCTCGACGTGGACGGCCTCGGAGTGGCTCATGAAGACGGGGACGCGGACGGCCGTGCAGGAGACGCGGAGGTCGGGCAGGTGGAGGATCTTCCGGCTCTCCGTGACGACCTTCCACTCCTCCTTCGTGTACCCGTTCTCCATGAACACGTCGATATGCGGGAGCGCGTTGAACGCGATCGCGTACGGGTAGACGCTCGCGACCTTCGGGCGGCCCTCGGCGTGCGCCTTCACCTGCTCGTCGAGCTCGACGATCGCCTTGTGGCCGGTCCCGGAGACCGCCTGGTAGGTGTCGACGATGATCCGCTCGATCCCCACCGCGTCGCGCAGCGCCATGAGAGGCGGCATCAGCTGCATCGTGGAGCAGTTCGGGTTCGCGATGATCCCCTCGTGCCAGGCGAGGTCGTCGGGGTTCACCTGCGAGACGACGAGCGGGATGTCGGGGTCCATCCGCCAGGCGCTCGAGTTGTCCACGACCGTGCAGCCGCGCTTCGCAGCCTCGGGCGCGAGCTCCTTCGAGGTGCCCCCGCCGGCGCTGAAGAGCGCGATGTCGATCCCGTCGAACGCGTCGGGCGTCGCGAGCTCGACCGTGATGTCGCCCCAGCCCGGCACCGCGACGGTCTTGCCGGCGGAGCGCTCGGACGCGAGCAGGCGCAGGGTGGTCATCGGGAACTTCTTCTCGAGGAGGACCTGCGTCATGGTCCGGCCGACGGCGCCGGTGGCGCCGACGACTGCGACGGTGAGCGTGGAGGGTGCGCTTCCGGGCACGTTCTGCCTGCCTTCTACGAGCTGGTCGGGATCGCCGCGAGTATACCAGCGGGTCCCCCGGCGGCCGGCAGCTCCGGCCCGGATGGTCGGGCCCGGCGGGGCGCCGGGGATGCGAGCGCGCCGCCGGGGGATCCCGGCGGCGCGCTGAGTGTCAGGGATGGTCGTGGCGCCCGTGGCGGGCGCCACGGGCGCTCAGTGGCCGTCCTTCGCGAGGTGCCGCTGCATGGCGGCCTTCCGCGAGAGGTTGACGCGCCCCTGGCGGTCGATCTCGGTGACGACGACCATCACCTCGTCGCCGACGGACACGACGTCCTCGACGGTCGGCACGTGGTAGTCGGCGAGCTCGCCGATCCGGACGAGGCCTTCCTTGCCCGGCAGGATCTCGACGAACGCGCCGAAGGTCATGATCCGGGTGACCTTGCCCAGGTAGAGGGCGCCGATCTCGACCTCGCGCGTCAGGCTCTCGATCCACTGGATCGCCTTGCGCGAGTTCTCGCCGGAGACGGCCGCGATCTCCACGGTGCCGTCGTCCTCGACGTTGATCTCGGTGCCGGTCTCTTCCTGGATCTTCCGGATCATCGAGCCGCCCTTGCCGATGATGTCCCGGATCTTCTCGGGGTTGATCTTGATCGTGATGATCCGCGGGGCGAAGTCGGACATCGTGTCGCGGGTCTGCGGCAGGACGTCGAGCATCCGGTCGAGGATGAAGAGCCGGGCCGCGTTCGCCTTCGCGAGGCCGGTCCGGATGATCTCCTCGTTGATGCCCTTGACCTTGATGTCCATCTGGAGGGCGGTGATGCCCTCGGACGTCCCGGTCACCTTGAAGTCCATGTCCCCGAACGCATCCTCCTTGCCGAGGATGTCCGTGAGGACCGCGAAGCGGCCGTCGGGCTCGCTCATGAGGCCCATCGCCGCGCCGGCCACCGGCGCCTTGATCGGGACGCCCGCGTCCATGAGGGCGAGGGTGGAGCCGCACGTCGAGGCCATCGAGGTGGACCCGTTGGACGTCACGCACTCGCTCACGAGGCGGATGACGTACGGGAACTCCTCGTGGTCCGGGAGGACCGGGACCAGGGCGCGCTCCGCGAGATGGCCGTGGCCGATCTCGCGGCGGCCGGGGCCGCGCATCATCTTGTTCTCGCCGGTGCTGTACGGCGGCATGTTGTAGTGGTGGATGTAGCGCTTCTCGGTCTCCGGGCTGATCGTGTCGATCCGCTGGACGTCCGAGGACGGCCCGAGGGTGCACACGGTGAGCGCCTGCGTCTCGCCGCGGGTGAACAGGCCGGAGCCGTGCGCCCGCGGGAGGAGGCCCACCTCGACCGAGATCGGGCGGATCTCGTCGATCCCGCGCCCGTCCATCCGGATCCCCTCGTCGAGGGTCATCTGGCGGGCGGTCTTCTTGTGGACGAGGTAGAAGAGGCCCTTGCCGACGCGCGCCTGGCGGCGGGCCGCCTCGAGCAGCGCCTTCGGATCCGCACCCGGGTCGCGGTATGCGCGGATCGAGGCCGAGATCCCCTCCTTGAGCTGCGCGATGCGCGGGCCGAGGTCGGCCGCGAGGCGCAGGACGAGGTTGGCGGTCGCCTCGGCGTCCGGCAGGGCGCGATGGGCGTTCTGCAGCTCGATGCCGAAGAAGCGCGACAGGTCGCCGAGCTTGTACGACTCGAGGTCCGGGTACGCCTCGCGGGTGAGCGTGAGGGTGTCGAGGTAGGTCCCGAAGTCGAAGCGGAACCCCTCGGCGAGCGCCTCCTCGAGGAACCCGAGGTCGAAGCCCACGTTGTGGCCGACGAGGATCGAGTCGCCCGCGAAGTCGAGGAACTGCCGCGCTGCCTGGTGCGGCGTGGGGGCGCCCTTCAGGTCGGCGTCGGTGAGGCCGTGCATCTGCGCGCCGATCACCGTGCGGCCCGGATCGACGAGGGTGGACCACCGGTCGGCGATCCGCCCGTCCTTGATCCGGACTGCGCCGATCTCGACGAGGTCGGCCATCTTCGGGTCGCGCCCGGTCGTCTCGACGTCCACGACCACCAGGTCGCGGTTCGAGGAGACGAGGTCGACGAAGCGGAGGACGGAGTCCGTCCCGGGCTCGAGGAACGGCAGCCTCTTCGGCTTGCCCACGAGCTCGCGGAGCTGCTCCTGGAGGTCGATGAGCGGCTGGAGCGCTCGATGCCCGAAGAGGATGGCCTCGGCCATCACGTCCTCGGTGATCAGCTTGGCGCCGGCCTCGACCATCATGATCGCGTCGCGGGTGCCGCTGACGATGAGGTCCAGGTCGGAGTCGGCGAGCTGCTCGTTCGTGGGGTTCACGACGAACTCGCCGTCGATCCGGCCCACGCGCACCGCGCCGATGGGGCCCTGGAACGGGATCTCGCTGATCGTGAGCGCCGCGGATGCCGCGACGGTCCCGAGGACGTCCGGGTCGTTCTCCTGGTCCGTCGACATGACGGTGATCACGAGCTGGACGTCGTCCTTGTAGCCCTCGGGGAAGAGCGGGCGGATCGGGCGGTCCGTCAGGCGGGCGGCGAGGATGGCCGCCTCGGACGGGCGCGACTCGCGCTTGATGAAGCCGCCGGGGATCTTCCCGGCCGCGTACATCCGCTCCTCGAAGTCGACGGTGAGCGGGAAGAAGTCGAGGCCGGGACGCGGCTCCGACCGGTTGGCGGTGCCGAGGACCAGCGTGTCACCGAAGCGCACGGTGACGGCACCGCCCGCGAGGCGGGCGAGCCTGCCGGTCTCGATGGTCAGCGTGCGACCACCGAACTCGGCGGAGACGGAATGAACGGGCACGAGGGCTCCTCCTGGCCGTGCCGGAGGAGGACCGTCGGCGCGCGGGGTCTGGGGCGCGGGCGACGCGGGGTGCCGGGGCCGTGGCCCCGGTGGGCCGTGAGCGGCGCTAGCGGCGGAGTCCGAGCCGTCCGATGACGGCACGGTAGCGGGCCGGGTCCTTGCGCACGAGGTACGCAAGCAGGCGGCGGCGCTGCCCCACGAGCTTCAGGAGGCCGCGCCGGGAATGGTTGTCCCGCGGGAACTGCTTCAGATGATCCGTGAGCTCCTTCACGCGCTCCGTCAGGAGTGCGATCTGGACCTCCGGCGATCCGGTATCGCCATCATGGGTCGCGAACTCAGCGACGAGGCGATCCTTCTCATCCCGGGCGAGCGGCACTCGGTCCTCCGAACACGAACGAATCTACGGACGTCTTTCTCTGACCGGCGAATGGTAGCAGCACTTTCGCCGAGCCGCAAACCCCGTCGGGCTCGCTCCGTCGGTCGGCCGGACGCTCCCGCGTCAGCCCCGCGGCGGGATGAGCGCGATGCGGACGCGCCCCGGCCCGGGCAGGCCGCCGCGCGCGCGGATGCCGATCGCCGGCGCGTCCCGGTCCGGCACGACGGCCGTCGCACCGCGCGTCTCACCGCGAAGGTCGGCGGTCGCCGGCGTCCACGCACGCTCCACGCGCGCGCGGTACGTGCCCCCGGGCGGGAGCGCGACGGGCATCGGGAAGGTCACCGCCACCTCGGCCGCCGCGTGCGTCTCCGCGCCGGGCTCTGCGGGCAGGCCCACGACGGCCACGCGCCTCCCGAGGAGCCGCCCCGCCTCGCGCAGGTCGCCGCCGGCGATGAGGCCCCGGATCGCGTTGGAGCGGACCTGCCGGCCGTCGACGCGGTACGGCGGGACGACGACCACGCGGAACCCGTCGCGGCGGCCCAGCCGTTCGAGCGCCTCCGGGGTCCCCTCGCGGTCGCGCCCGAACGCGGCGTCCGGCGTCATGAGGATCCCCGCGAGGTCCACCCGCGCGCGGATCCGCTCCACGAACGCCTCGTACGGCGTCGCGCGGAGAGCCGCGTCGAAGTGCTGGACGATCGTGACGGCGACCCCCATGTCGCCGAACCGCACGAGGCGCTCGTCGGGGTCGCAGAGGACGGGCGGTGCCGCCCCGCGCACGATCTCGTCGGGATGGTGGTCGAAGGTCAGGACGGTCGGACGCGCCTCGAGCCGCGCGGCCACCTCGCGGAGCCGGCGGAGCAGGTAGACGTGCCCGCGGTGCAGCCCGTCGAACGCCCCGACGACCACGAGCAGCCGGCCCACGCTGGGGTCGAGGTCGTCGATCCCGCGCACGAGGCGCGGCGCAGCGTGCCTCTCAGGCATCCCGGTCGATGCCCGGGCCCCCGCCTGCGGGGCGCAGCACCTTCGTCGGGGAGATCCAGCCGTCGCCGGACCCGCCGATCGCGACGAGCGCTCCGTCGGGTGCGAGGAGCCGCACGGGACCCTCTCCCGCCTCGTCCGCCGGGCGGGTGTCGCGGATCCGCTGCCCGCGTTCCACCGCGTGGAGGCCGGCGGCGTCCAGCCGGATCGAGGGCATCGCGTCCAGGCCCGCGTCCACCGGGAGGAGCCGACGGGCGATCGACTCGCGCGGCGCCTCGCGGAGGTCGTCGAGGGCGACGCCCTGGTCCACCGTCCATGGACCGCTCCCGGTCCGCTCCAGCGCCCCCAGGTACGCGGCCGAGCCGAGCGCCGCCCCCAGGTCGCGCGCGATCGCGCGCACGTACGTCCCGGCGGAGCACCCGACGTCCACGATGGCGATCGGCCGATCGGGATCCGTCCCGTCCCACTCCACGACCTCGAGCAGGTCGATGGTCACGGAGCGCGCCGCGAGCTCGGGCGTCTTCCCGGCACGCGCGAGCGCGTACGCCCGACGGCCGGCGACCTTCACGGCGCTGTAGGCCGGCGGGACCTGGACGATCGGGCCGCGGAAGGCGTCGAGGGCCGCCTCGACGGCGGCGCGGTCGGGCGCGGGACCCTCGGCCGGGGTCAGCTCTCCCTCGAGATCGTCCGTCGTGGACGACGCCCCGAAGCAGATCGTCGCCCGGTACCGCTTCCGGTCCCCCATGTGGTACTCGACGAGGCGGGTGCCCTGGCCGAGGTAGATCGGGAGCAGGCCGCTCGCGAACGGATCCAGCGTGCCGCCGTGGCCGACCCGGCGCGTCCCCGAGAGTCGCCGCACGATGGCGACGACGTCGTGCGAGGTGGGCCCGATGGGCTTGAGGACCAGGAGGATCCCGTCGAGGCCGGGCTCGCGCGGCGGGCGTGCGCCGTCGTGCGCTCCCGTGCCGCTCCCCCGTCCCCCGGGGCGCCGGGGTCCCCGGCCGTCGTGGCGGCCCGGATCGCGCGGGGGTCGTCCGTTCATCGCTGCACCTCACGGGCCAGCGCGTGCGCGGCCTCGATGACCTGGGGGACCGCATCGGCCACGGGCGCGGTGACGGTCGCGCCGGAGGCGCGGGCGTGCCCGCCGCCGCCGAAGGCCCCGGCGAGACGCGTGCCGTCCACGCCGCCGTCCTTCGTGCGGATCGACAGGCGGGTCTCGCCGCCCCGCTCCTTGAACAGGAGGGCGACCTCCGCCTCCGCGGCCTGCGAGAGGAGGTCGATGATCCCCTCGCTCATCGGCGCGTCGGCGCCGGTGGCGGAGAGGTCCTCGTCGGTGAGGTCGCTCCACGCGACGAGCCCGTCGTCGGTCGTCCGCAGGCGCGCGAGCACCCGCCCGAAGAGGCGGAGCTGCGCCTCGGGCTTCGTCCGGTAGAGGAGCCGCGAGATGTCCGACAGCGGCGCCCCGGCGGCGAGGAGCGCGGAGGCGACGGCCAGCGTCCGGGGCGTCGCGTTCGGGTGCTGGAAGGTCGCCGTGTCCATGACGACGCCCGCCATCAGCGCGTCGGCGAGGGCGCCGTCGCCCGCGTCGAGCGGGACGCCCATGCGCGTGGCGAGGAGCGCGACCATCTCGCACGTGGCCGCGCTGCCGGCATCCACCCAGTCGTCGTCGCCCGGGTGGTTGGACGCGTGGTGGTCGATCGAGATCGTCCGGTCCTGCGCGAACAGCTCCGGGTGGCGGCACGCCCACGGGCCCGACACGCGCCGCGTCCGCGCAGTCGCAGAGGATCGGTGAGGTCGTAGGCGACGCCGGGCTCCGGATCGGTGCGGAACCGCTCGACGCCGCGGACGAACGCGTACAGCGGCGGGACGGGGTCGCTGCAGACGGCGGTCGCGGGCGTGCCGAGCGCCTCGGCGATCGCGACGACGCCGAGCACCGCGCCGAGCGTGTCCCCGTCGGGGTTCTCGTGGCTCACCGCGAGGATCCGGCGGGCGCCGCGGATGCGCGCCACGAGGGCGTCCGGGACGGCGGCCAGGTAGGGCGCGAGCGATGCCGCGGGCCCGTCCGGGGCGAGCATGCCGCCGCCCTGGCGTGCCCGACGCGTTCGTCGTCCCGGTGCTCACGGCTTGCGCCTCGTGGCGGACCCGCCGTGGCCCCCTGCCGTCCCCTTGCCCTTGTGCGCGCCTGCCCGGACCTTCCCGAGCTCCCGCCGGGCTTCGTCGCCCGCCGCTTCGACGTGGCGCGCGACCGGCGCGGGGACGGCCTGGGCCTCTTCGAGGGTCGCGAGGTCGTCGGCCGCGTCGCCGTCCTGCGCCCGCCTCCGCGTCGGCGTGGGCAGGGACTCGGACGGCGCCCCCTCGTCGACGGGCGCGAGCGGGTCGCCCGCCCGCCCCGACGCGACCTTGTCGATGAGCTCGAGGATGCGCGCGCCCCTCTCGATCGACTCGTCGAGGTGGGCGTGGAGCGCCGGGATGCGCTTGATCCTGATCCGCGTCCCCAGGGCGCGCCGCACGTACGGCATCGCGTGCTCGAGGGCGCGCATCGACGCCGCGCGCTCCTCCGGCGTCCCGATGATGCTCACCCACACGCGGGCGTGGGCGAGGTCGGGCGAGGACTCGACGCGCGTGACGGTCACGAAGCCGATCCGCGGGTCGCTGACCTCGCGCTCCAGGATCGCGCCGATCTCCTGGCGCAGGAGCTCGTCGACGCGGTCGATCCGCTGGCTCATGACGGGTGCCGGCGCGCGGGCGCGTCAGCGCCCGACGGCGCGGCTCACCTGCTGCTGCGTGAACGACTCGATGATGTCGCCCTCGATCACGTCGTGGTAGTCGGCGAGCCCGATGCCGCACTCGAAGTTCTGTGCGACCTCGCGGACGTCGTCGCGGAACCGGCGGAGCGACTCGATCCTGTCCGTCACGACGACCTTGCCGCCACGCCAGACGCGCGCACCGCTGTTCCGGACGATCCGGCCCTCGGTGACGTAGCAGCCGGCGATGACGGTCGACTTGCCGACGCGGAAGATCTGGCGGACCTCCGCGCGACCCTCCACCTGCTCCACGAGGACGGGCTCGAGCATGCCCGAGAGGGCCGCCTCGATGTCGTCCGTGAGCTTGTAGATGATGTCGTACATCCGGACGTCGACGCCCTCGGCCTCGGCCGCGCTGCGCGCCGTCGCGATGATGTCCGTGTTGAACCCGACGACGATCGCGTCCGACGCGGACGCGAGCAGGATGTCGTTGTCCGTGATGTCGCCGGCGCCCTCGTGGAGGACGTTGATCTTCACCTCGTCGGTGGCGATCTGGTCGAGGGCGTGGGTGATCGCGCCGAGCGAGCCGGAGACGTCCGCCTTGAGGATGATCCGGAGCTCCTTGGCCTGGCCGGCCTGGATCTGCCGGTAGAGGTCCTCGAGGGTCGCCCGGCCGCTGCCGGACTCCTTCGCGGAGGCCTCGATGCGCCGCTTCTCGGCGATCGCGCGCGCCTTGCGCTCGTCCTCGACCACCTCGAGGACGTCGCCGGCCTGCGGCACGTCGTCGATGCCCAGCACGACGACCGCGCTCGACGGGCCGGCCTTCGTGACGCGCTTCCCGTGCTCGTCCTCGAGCGCCTTGACCTTGCCCCACGTCTGGCCGACGACGACCGCGTCGCCGATGCGCAGCGTCCCCGTCTGGACGAGGGCGGTCGCGACGGGGCCGCGGCCCTTGTCGAGCTCCGCCTCGACGATCGTGCCGGCCGCCGGGCGCTTCGGGTCCGCCACGAGCTCCTGCAGGTCCGCCACGAGGAGGACGACCTCGAGGAGGTCGTCGAGGCCCACGCGGGTCTTCGCGGAGACCGCGACCATCGGGACGTCGCCGCCGAACTCCTCGATGACGACGTTCGCCTCGGCGAGCTCCGTCTTCACGCGGTCCGGGTTGGCGTCCGGCTTGTCGATCTTGTTGAGCGCGACGACGATCGGCACCTTCGCCGCGCGGGCATGGCTGATCGCCTCGAGCGTCTGGGGCATGACCCCGTCGTCGGCCGCGACGACGATGATCGCGATGTCCGTCACGCGGGCGCCGCGGGCGCGCATGGCCGTGAACGCCTCGTGGCCCGGCGTGTCGAGGAAGACGATCCGGCGGCCGTTCTTCGTGATCTCGGACGCGCCGATGTGCTGCGTGATGCCACCGCGCTCGCCCGAGGCGACCGCGGTGCTCCGGATCGCGTCGAGGAGGCTCGTCTTGCCGTGGTCGACGTGGCCCATGACCGTGACGATCGGGGCGCGGGGCTGGAGGTCCGCCGTGTCGGCCTCGTCGAAGATCGACGGCTTCGCCGCCTCCGCCACCGCCTCGGCACTCGGCCTCCTCCGATCGTGGGGGCCTCGGCCGCGCCGACCTCGTACCCGAGCTCGCCCGCGACGAGGGTCGCGGTCTCGCGGTCGATCAGCTGGTTGATCGTCGCGAAGATCCCGCTCTTGATGAGCTCGCGGATGATGTCCGCGGGGTTCACGTGCAGCAGCTCGGCGAGATCCTTGACGGTGATCGTCGCGGGGATCTCGACCGGCCCGACCTGCGACGGGTCCAGCGTCTGGGCGCCGGCGCCGCCGGCGAAGTCGCGCCGCGGCGGCTTCCTGGGCCCGCGCTTCCCGCGGGTCCCGCTCCTACTCCTGGCCACGGGCTCCTCCTTCGTCGATCGTCGTCATCGGTGTGGCGGCCGTCCCCAGCAGCTCCGCTCGGAGCGCCTCGGGGACCGGGGCCGCGAGCGCCCGCGAGAGGGCGCTCTTCTTCATGGCCGCCTCGCGGCAGGCCGGGTCATCGCAGAGATACGCCCCGCGGCCGGCGAGCCGGCCCGTGGGGTCGAGGACGACGCGCCCGTCCGGCGTCCGGACGATGCGGGTGAGCTCGCGCTTGTCCCGCACCGCACGGCAGCCCACGCACGACCGCGAGGGCGGTCGGCGGGGGGTGGCCGGGGTCGTCGTCATCGTCGCTACGGGAGTGCCTCCTCGGACTTCTTCGTGCGCTTCGCGCGGGCCGGCTTGGCCGGCGCCTCCGCGGGCGCGGGATCCGGGGCGGGTGCGTCGGCGGCGGCGGGCTCGGCCGCGGCCGGCTCGTCCGCCGCGGGCGCGCGAGGCGACGGCCTCTTCGTGCGCCGGGGCAGGCATCGGGGGCGCCGCGACCACGTCGTGCGCGGGCGCCTCGGGCTGCGGGACGTCCGAGCGGATGTCGATCCGCCAGCCGGTGAGCTTCGCGGCGAGCCGCGCGTTCTGGCCCTCGCGGCCGATGGCGAGCGAGAGCATCCGCTCCGGGACCGTGACGGACGCGATGCGGTTCTCCTCGTCGATCCGGACGCCCGACCACCTGCGCGGGGCTCAGGGCGCTCGCGACGAAGACCGCGGGGTCCTCGTTCCACGGGATGACGTCGACCTTCTCGCCGCCGAGCTCGGCGACGACCGCCTGGACGCGCGCGCCGCGCTGGCCCACGGTGGCGCCGACCGGGTCGAGCCCCTCCTGGCGCGATGCGACCGCGACCTTGGACCGGCTGCCGGGCTCGCGCGCGATCGCCTTGATCTCGACCGTCCCGTTGTGGATCTCGGGGACCTCGAGCTCGAAGAGCCGCCGGAGGAAGCCCTTGTGCGTCCGGCTGACGAGGACCTGCGGCCCCTTCGTGGAGCGGCGGACCTCGAGCACGTAGGCCTTCACGTTCTGGCCGATCCGGTAGTGCTCCATCGCGGACTGCTCGGTGACGGCGAGGATCGCCTCGGCCTTCCCGACGTCCAGGATGATCGCGCGGGGCTCCACGCCCTTCACCGTCCCGGTGATGAGCTCGCCCTCGCGGTTCGCGTACTGCTCGAAGACGACGTCGCGCTCCGCCTCGCGGAGGCGCTGGAGGACGACCTGCTTGGCGGTCTGCGCGTGGATGCGCCCGAAGTGCTCGGGGTCCAGCTCCTCCGTCTCCACGAGGTCGCCGACCTCCGCGTCGGCCTGGTAGGCGTGGGCCTGCTCGACGGTCATCTCCGTCGCCTCGTCCTCGATCTCGGCGACGACGCGACGTGCGCGGAAGACGCGGATCCGGCCCGACTCGGGGTCGATGCGGACGTGGACGTCCTCGTCGCCGCTGAAGCGGCGGTACGCGGACTGGATGGCGTCCTCGACGGTGCGGACGAGGTGTTCCTGGGGAACGCCCTTCTCCGCGTTGAGCTGGAGGAGCGCACCGATGAAGTCCCGGCTCACCTCGCGCCTCCCTTCCGTGATGCAGGCCCTACTCACAAAGAAACGCGGGACTTGCCCGCGTTCGGAGCGGCCGGATCGCAGTGCAGGCGAGTATACACCCGACCCCGTGGACCGTCGACGGCCCGGCCGGGCGTCAGAGGCGCCGCGCGGTCGGCCGATCGCGCGGCGTGCGCTGCGACGGTCAGGCGGGAGCCGTCCTCCCGTACCGCCGGTCCACGTAGTCCTCGAGGAGCGCGATGAACTCGGCGACGAGCCCGTCGCCGCGCAGGGTCCGGTCGAGCCTCCCGTCCACGAAGACCGGGGCGACCGGGTCCTCGAAGGTCCCGGGGAGGCTGATCCCGATGTCCGCGTGCTTCGACTCGCCCGGGTCCGTTGACCACGCACCCCATGACGGCGACGCGGAGGTCCTCGACGCCCGGGTAGGCCTCGCGCCACTCGGGCATGCGCGCCTTCAGGTGGGCGTCGATATCCCGCGCCATCTCCTGGAAGAACGTGGACGTCGTCCTGCCGCACCCGGGGCAGGCGGTCACCTGCGGGACGAAGCTTCGGAGGCCGAGGGCCTGGAGCACCGACTGGGCCACCTCCACCTCGCGCGCCCGGTCGCCGCCGGGCTCGGGCGTGAGGGAGACGCGGATCGTGTCGCCGATCCCCTCGTCCAGCAGGATCGCCAGCGCCGCCGTGGACGCGATGATGCCCCGGTCCCCCATCCCCGCCTCGGTGAGGCCCAGGTGGAGCGGGTAGTCGCAGCGGGCGGCGAGCGCGCGGTAGACGTCCACGAGGTCCCGCACGTTGCTGACCTTCGCGCTCACGATGATCCGGTCGTGGCGGAGCCCCGTCTCCTCGGCGAGCTCCGCGGAGCGCAGGGCGCTCTGGAGCATCGCCTCGATCATCACGTCGCGCGTGTCGGCGGGCTCCGGGAGGGCCGCGTTGGCCTCCATGAGCGACGTGAGCAGGTCCGCGTCGAGCGATCCCCAGTTCACGCCGATCCGGACCGGCTTCTCGTTCTCGACGGCGATCCGGACGATCGTCTGGAAGTTGGCGTCCCGGTACTTCGTCCCCACGTTGCCCGGGTTGATCCGGTACTTCGCGAGGAGCCGGGCGGTCTCCGGGTGGTCGACGAGCAGCTTGTGCCCGTTGTAGTGGAAGTCGCCGATGACCGGGACGTCGGAGCCGAGGTCGCGGACCTTGCGGATCATCTCCGGGACCGCGGCCGCGGCGGCGTCCGTGTTCACCGTCACGCGGACGAGCTGGCTCCCGGCCGCGGCGAGCCGGAGCGACCTGCAGCGCGGTCGCGTCGGGGTCGGCCGTGTCCGTGTTCGTCATGGACTGCACGACGACCGGGTGCGCGCTCCCGACGAGGACGCCCCCGATGTCGACGCTCGGCGTGGGCCGGCGACGCGGACGGAGGCGGTCCGGGCTCGTCACGGGGTGACGCCCCCGCCGAGCTGCCGGACGACGTCGAAGAAGGTGACCCAGATGAGGAGGCCGAAGAGGGCGACGAACCCGATCATGTACGCGAGCTGCTCGGCCCGCACCGAGATCCGGCCGCCGGCCACGGACTTCAGGACGACGACCACCATCCGCCCGCCGTCGAGCGGCGGGAACGGCAGCGCGTTCACGAGGGCGAGGTTCGCCGACAGGAGGCCGGCGAGGTAGAGCGTGAAGATCGGCCCCTGCTGCCAGAAGACGTCGCCGACCTGGACGGCGATCCCGACGGGGCCGGTCACCGGCGGCGCGGTCGTGGGGCTCGAGACGATGCGACGTCACGAGCGACGCGAGCCCGCCGATGATCAGGAGGAACGCCGAGACGGTCTGCGTGATCCCCAGCACGAGCGCCTCCGGGAGCGGGCGTCTGGCCGTACTCGCCGGTCGGCTTGAAGACGAGGCCGCTCACGCCGAGGGCGCCCTTGCGTCGGGCCGAGCTCCTCCGCGCGGCCGAAGCGTCGCCGTGACGTCCTGCGTCGTCCCGTCCGCGTGGCGGATGCCGAGGACGATCGTCTGGCCGGCGTGTCCCTTGAGGTCGGCGATCGCCTGGTCCGGGTCCGTCGAACCAGCTGAACGTCTCGCCGTCGATCGCGTACAGCCCGTCGCCCGCGACGAGTCCCGCGGCCGCGGCCGGCGAGTCGGGCTGGACGGCGTCCCACGAGAGCTCGGCGAGCGGCGTCGCGAGCCACGCGATCGCGAAGAAGATGACGAACGCGAGGAGGAGGTTCATCGCGACGCCGGCGACGAGGATGCAGCAGCTTCACGGGCAGTCGCGCGCGGGTGAACGAGCGCTCGTCGTCCGAGTCGCCGTCCTCGCCCTCGAGCTTGACGAACCCGCCGATCGGGAGCCAGTTGAGCGTGTAGGTCGTCTCGTGGTCCGACCCGAGGACGCGGGCACGCGGCGGGAAGCCGATCCCGAACTCGTGCACGCGGACGCGGGCGAGGCGCGCGACGACGAAGTGGCCGAGCTCGTGGATGAGGACGAGTCCGCCGAGCAGCACGAGGAAGATGACGACGGTGATCGCCGACTGGACGATGGACTGGACGAGGGGCATCAGGCGGGACTCCCGGCAGGCTCGGTCCACGCGCCCGTCGCGAACGCCGCACGGACCTCGGCGTCGAGCGCGACGAGGTCGTCGACGGAGGGAGGTGCGGACGGCGTCGATGCCGCCGCCCGGTCGACGGCGGCCTCGAGGAGGCGCGCGATCCCCGTGAACGTGAGCGATCCCTCGAGGAACCGGGGGACGGCGACCTCGTCGGCGGAGATGAGCGCGGCGGAGGTCCACGGGCCGCCCCTGCCGGCGTCGCGCGCGATGCGAAGCGCCGGGAATCGCGTCTCGTCGGGAGCCTCGAACGTGAGCGAGCCCGTCGCGACGAGATCCGGGTGGCGGGCCGGCGACGGAAGCCGGCGCGGATAGGTCAGGGCGTACTGGATGGGGATGCGCATGTCCGGGGTGCCGAGCTGTGCCTTGAGCGAACCGTCCCGGAAGAGGACGGCCGAGTGGACGACGCTCTGCGGGTGGACGACGACGTCGATCGCGTCGTAGCCCACATCGTAGAGCCAATGGGCCTCGATGACCTCCAGGCCCTTGTTCGCGAGCGTGGCGGAGTCGATCGTGATCTTCGCTCCCATCGACCAGGTCGGGTGCCGGAGCGCCTCCTCCGGCGTGACGCGCGCGAGGCGCGCGGCGTCCATCCCGCGGAACGGCCCGCCGGACGCCGTGAGGACGATGCGCTCGATCCCCTGGTTCCCTTCGCCGGCGAGGCACTGCCAGATCGCGCTGTGCTCGGAGTCGATCGGGCGGAGCCAGCCGAGCGGGCTCGCCATCGGGCTCGTCGGGTCGCGACGGGCGACCTCGGCGGCGCGCTCCCGCGCGACCGGCATGACGAGGTGGCCGGCCGCGACGAGGACCTCCTTGTTCGCGGTCGCGACGACCTTCCCCGCGGCGAGCGCCGCGAGGACCGGGCGCAGGCTGACGACGCCGCCCGTGGCGACGACCACGAGGTCGACGTCGTCGCGCGTCGCGAGCTCGACGAGCGCGTCGGGGCCGCCGATCCGCTGCGGTCCCCGGCGGCAGGTCCGCCGCGGCGAGGGCGCGCCGCGTCCGAGATGGCGACCGCGGCCGGCCGGAGGGCGGCCGCCTGCTCCTCGAGGAGCCCGCGCTGCGACCCGGTGGCGAGCGCGGTCACGCGGAACGGCGTCGCCGAGCGCGAGGAGGACGTCGACCGCCTGGCGCCCGATCGACCCGCCCGACCCGAGGAGCGCGACACGGGTCGCGGAGCCGTCCGCTCCGGCCGGCGCGCCGCCGGCCGCCCCCTCAGCCGAGGAGGACGACATAGAGGACGGCGACGGGGGCGGCGAACAGGAAGGAATCGACCCGGTCGAGGATCCCGCCGTGGCCCGGGATCAGGTGACTGGAGTCCTTCGCGCCGGCCGCGCGCTTGAGGAGCGACTCCGCGAGGTCGCCGGCCTGGGCCGCGAGCGCGACGACGGGCCCCCACAGGATCCCGGCCACGATCGGCTGCCCGAGGAGGAAGAAGCCCGAGGAGCCCGACGGCGGTCGCCGCGACGATCCCTCCGACCAGGCCCTCGATCGACTTGGACGGCGAGAGGTGCGTGAGGAACTTGTGCCGGCCGATCTGCCGGCCCACGAGGAAGGCGCCGGTGTCGTACGACCAGACGGTGAGCAGGAGGAGGACGAACCAGGCCCGCCCGTCCCCGACCGCCGCGACGGGCGCGGTGACCGGCAGCGCCGGCGCCGCCTCCCAGAGGCGCGGGAGGAACGCGAGCAGGCCCACGTACATGGCGGCGAAGACGGTCGTCATCCACGCCTCGAAGCCGCGCCGCGTGTCCGTCAGGCTGAAGGACGCGATCCCCGCCAGGACGATCACCAGGCCCACGATCACGCCGGTGCTCGCGAACGCGGCGCCCGGCACCGCGGGCTCCAGGACGATCGCGACGGCTGCGAGGATCCCGACCGGGGCGAGCGTCTCGAAGCCGGCGCCGCGCACGCAGGCGGAACGCCTCCCAGGCCGCGCCGGCCGCGATCGCCGCGACGCCCAGCGTGAACCACGGCTGGCCCACGACCACCAGGGCGACGACGACCGGGACGAGGATGATCAGGCTCTTCGCCCTGTCGACGAGCACGACTACCTCCCGAACCTGCGCGACCGACGCGCGTAGTCGGAGAGCGCGTCGTCGAGCGCCTCCGCGCCGAACGCGGGCCACTGCACCGGCGTCGACACGAACTCGGCGTACGCGGATTGCCAGATGAGGAAGTTGGAGAGCCGCTGCTCCCCGCCGGTCCGGATGACGAGGTCGGGGTCCGGCATCCCTGCGGTGTAGAGGGCGCCGGCCACGGTCGTCCTCGTCGATCTCGTCCGCCGGGATGCCCGCCCGGACGATGGCGCGCACGGCGTCGACGATCTCCGCGCGCCCGCCGTAGTTGAACGCGATGTTGAGCTTCAGGCGCCCACCGCTGCGGGTGGCCTCGAGCGCCGACTCGATCGATCGTCGCGTGCGCCTCGGGCAGCTCGTCCGGTCGCCCGAGCAGCCGGACCTCCACCCCCTGCTCCACGAGCTCGGGGGTCTCCGTCCGGATCGCCGACTCGAGGAGCGCGAAGAGGAAGGCGACCTCGGCGTCGGACCGGCCCCAGTTCTCACGGCTGAAGGCGTAGAGGCTGAGCATCGGGATCCCGCGCCGGACGCAGTGGGCGACCGTCCGCCGGACGGCGTCGACACCGGCCGCGTGGCCCTCGGCCTCGGGGAGGCCGCGCTCGCGCGCCCACCGCCGGTTGCCGTCCATGATGATCGCGACGTGGGTCGGGAGCGGCTCGAACGCCGGCTCCGTCCGGGGGCCCTCCACCTCTCGGGGCCCCGCGTCCGACGCTGCGGACGCGGAGTGCTCCACCGGGGATGCGGCCACTAGACCTCCAGGACCTCCTGTTCCTTGTGGTGGCCGGCCTTGTCGACGGCGGCGATGCTCGCGTCGGTGATCCGCTGGAGGCTCTCGAGCTCGCGGTGGGCCTCGTCCGTCCCGATGAGGCCGTCGCGCTCCTCCTTCTTGATCGCGTCCGCCGCGTCGCGCCGGAGGTTCCGGATCTCCACCCGGGCCTCCTCCATGCGCTTGTGCACCTGCTTCACGATGTCCTTGCGCCGCTCCTCGGTGAGCGGCGGGATGTTCAGCCGGATGGTCGTCCCGTCGACGTTCGGCATGAGGCCGATGTCGCTCTTGAGGATCGCCTTCTCGATCGCCGTGACCACGCCGCGGTCCCACGGCTGGATGACGATCTGGTGCGGCTCCGGGACGCTGATCCCCGCGAGCTGGTTGAGCGGCGTCTGCGTGCCGTAGTAGTCCACGTGGATCCGCTCGACGAGCGCGGTGGATGCGCGCCCCGTCCGGAGGCCGGCGAAGTCGCGCTCCATCACCTCGACGGCGCGCACCATCTTCGGCTCGACCGCTGCGAGGACCTGGCTGCTCATGCGGGGTCACCTCCGTGGATGAGTGTGCCGATCGCCTCGCCCGCCGTCACGCGGCGGATGTTCTCGGGGCGGTCCAGATCGAACACGATGATCGGAAGGTCGTTCTCCATGCAGAGCGAGACGGCCGTCGAGTCCATCACCTGGAGCCGGTCGCGCAGCAGGTCCACGTACGTGAGGCGATCGTAGCGCCGCGCGCCGGGGTTGGTGACGGGGTCGGCGTCGTAGACGCCGTCGACCTTCGTCGCCTTCATGAGGACCTCGGCGTGGATCTCCACCGCGCGGAGGGCGGCGGCCGTGTCCGTGGTGAAGTACGGGTTCCCCGTCCCGGCCGCGAGGATGACCACGCGGCCCTTCTCGAGGTGGCGGACCGCGCGGCGCCGGATGTACGGCTCCGCGACCTCGTCCATGCCGATCGCGCTCATCACGCGCGTCGGCACGCCGGCGCGCTCGAGGGCGTCCTGGAGCGCGAGGCCGTTCATGACCGTGGCGAGCATCCCGATGTAGTCGCCGGTCGCACGGTCCATCCCCCGGGCGGCTGCGGCGAGCCCGCGGAAGATGTTCCCGCCGCCGACGACGATCCCGACCTCCACGCCGGATGCGCGGACGTCGGCCACCTGGGAGGCGATGAAGTTGCAGAACTCGGGGTCCACCCCGTACTGGCGCGCGACCCGAGGAGGGCCTCGCCGGAGAGCTTGAGCAGGATCCGCCGGTAGCGCGGCCCGGGGACGTCCCCGGGCGCGCGGCCGTCCTCGCTCACAGCTCCTCGCCGAGCGCGAACCGGGAGAACCGCCGGACGCGGATGTTCTCGCCGAGACGCGCGATCGCCTCCGTCACGAGCGCCTGCACGGTCATGTCCGTGTCGCGGAACGGCTGCTGGTAGAGGCACACCTCCGTGTACCACTTCTTCAGCTGCCCGTCGACGATCTGGCCGCGGATGTTCTCCGGCTTCTTCGCGAGCGCCTCGGCGGCGAGGAGCTGCGCGCGCTTCTCCTCGATGTCCGCCTCGGGGATCCGGTCGACGTCGACGTAGATCGGCGCAAGGCCGGCGACCTGGATCGCGAGGTCGCGGACGAGCTTGCGGAAGTCGTCCGTCCGCGCGACGAAGTCGGTCTCGCAGTTGACCTCGATGAGCACGCCCACCTTGTTGCCCGGGTGGATGTAGCTCTCGACGAGGCCGTCCTTCGCGTCGCGGTCGGCCTTCTTCGCCGCCGCCGCCAGCCCCTTCTCGCGGAGGCGGACGACCGCCTTCTCGACGTCGCCGTCGCTCTCCTCGAGGGCGCGCTTGCAGTCCATGAAGCCCGCACCGGTGCGATCGCGGAGGTCCTTCACCGCCTCCGCGCTGATCGTCGCCATGGGATGTCGCTCTCCTGTCGTCTCTCGCGTGCCGGCGCCGTCGGCGCCGGGGGTGTCGTGCGTGGGCTCCGGGTCAGGCCGACGGGGCGGCCTCGTCCGGGGTGGCCGCCGCGGGCGCCTCGGCCGTCACGGCCGCGGCTGCCTCGGCGGCGGGCGCGCCGGGGAGGAGCTCCTCCTCGTCCGCCTCGGGCTCGAAGGTGAGCGACCCGCCGGCGGCGAGCGCCGCGACGTAGTCCTCGGCCGGCGCCCCGGCCTCCTCGACGACGACCTCCATCTCCTCGACCTCGGGCTCGGCGGAGCGGGCGCCGCGCTCGCGCGCACCCTCGATCGCCGCGTCGGCGATGGCGGAGGCGAGGAGGCGGATCGCACGGATCGCGTCGTCGTTGCCCGGGATGATGTAGTCGAGGTCGTCGGGGTCGACGTTCGTGTCGCCGGTGCCCACGATCGGGATCTCGAGCTTCTTCGCCTCGGTCACGGCGATCCGCTCGCGGGCCGGGTCGATGATGAAGACCAGGCCGGGGAGGCGGCGCATCTTGCGGATGCCGCCGAGCGTGAGCTCGAGCTTGCGGAGCTCCTCGTCGAGCTTCGCGGCCTCCTTCTTCGTCATCCGGTCGAACTCGCCGGCCGCCTTGCGGGCCTCGAGCTGGTCGAGGAGGCCGAGGCGCTTCTTGATCGTGACGAAGTTCGTGAGCATGCCGCCGAGCCAGCGGTGGTTCACGTAGGGCTGGCCGGCGCGATCCGCCTCCTGGGCGATCGCGGCCTGCGCCTGCTTCTTCGTGCCGACGAAGAGGACGGACTCGCCGCGGGCGGTCGTCTCGCGGACGGCGTCGAGCGCGATGTCGAGGCGCTTCACCGTCTGGGCGAGGTCGATGATGTGGATCCCGTTGCGCTCCGCGTAGATGAACGGGCGCATCTTCGGGTTCCAGCGGCGCGTCTGGTGGCCGAAGTGGACGCCGGCCTCGAGCAGCTGGCGCATGGAGACGGTGGACACGGATGACCTCCTGCGGTTCGTCCTCCGCGCGACGGGCCCGGGATACCCTCGGACGCAGGTCCGACCGGCACCGCCCCGGGCGCGATGTGCTCGCGCGTGTGTGATCGCGCCCCACGAGGGGCACGGGCCGCCTTCGACGACCGCCGCGGAGTGTAGCACGCCCCGAGCGCCGGACCCGTCAGCCGCCCACGCCGCGATGGTGCCGCACGGTGAGGGTGCCGCCGGGTCCGGGCTCCGCCGCGACGAGGTCGATCCGCGGCGGCAGCCGCGGGAGGGGCGTCCCGTCCGGCAGGGCGCCGTGCTCGAGGAGCCAGCCGAGCCCTTCGCGGAGGTGCCCGCGCTTCCGGGCGTCCAGCGTCTCCTCCGGCAGGCCGAACCGCCGCGAGCGGCGCCAGCGCACCTCCAGGACGACGAGCGCCCCGGGCGGCCCGGGGTCCACCGCGACGAGGTCGAGCTCCGCCCGGCCGCACCGCACGTTCGCGCCGAGGAGCGTCCATCCGGCGGCGATCAGGCGCCCGGCGACCTCGCGTTCCACGCCTCGCCCGATCCGCCCAGCCTCCGCGCCACCCACGACGGCATCCTGCCGCCGACGCGTCGACCACGGCTCACCCGTCGATCATCCCGGCATCCGGCTCGCCGTCCCCATCGTCGCCGCCCACGGCGGCCACGGCCTCCCCTTCCCCCGTGTACGCCGTGATGAAGGTGCGGCGGTGGATCGGCGTGGGACCGAGGCTCACGATCGCGGCTCGATGCTCGGGTGCGGCATATCCGCGGTTCCGCGCGAAGCCGTAGCCCGGGTAGCGGACCTCGTAGTCGTCCATCATCGCGTCGCGCGCCACCTTCGCCACGATCGATGCGGCCGAGACGGACGCGCAGAGCCGGTCCGCGTCGACGAGCGCGCGCTGGCGGACGGAGAGCCCGGCGATCTCGAGCGAGTCGAGCAGCAGCGCGTCCGGACGGACGGCGAGCCGCGCCACGGCGAGCTGGCTCGCGAGGATCGTGGCCCGGAGGATGTTCATCCGGTCGATGAGCGACGGCGCGACCACGCCGACCGCCCATGCCACGGCGTGCCGGCGGACGTCCGCGGCGATGCGCTCGCGGTCCTTCGCCGTGAGGAGCTTCGAGTCGCGCGCGCCGTCGGGGATCCATCCGTGCGGGAGGATGACCGCGGCGGCGACGACGGGCCCGGCGAGGCAGCCGCGACCCACCTCGTCGACCCCGGCGACGGCGCGATAGCCGGCGCGGTGCAGCCACCGCTCCTCGGCGAGGTCGGGGTCGACGCGCTCCCGGTGCCACGGCGCGAGCGCCGCCCGGCCGCCCGGTGACGCGGGGGCGGAGAAGGACCGACCCCGCCGGCGGGCCGTCGATCCGGTCCGGGCGGGGTCGTCGATCTTCATCGGAGGGCCCGCGAAGGGCCGCTCGTCAGCTCCGGATGCGCCGCTCGCGGAGCGTCGCGGCCTTGCCGACGCGGTCGCGGAGGAAGTAGAGCTGGGCGCGCCGCGCGACACCGTGGCGGACGACCTCGATCTTCTCGATCCGGGGGCTGTTCACCTTGAACGTCCGCTCCACGCCGACGCCGCTCGCGATCCGGCGCACCGTGATCGAGCGGGTGATGCCGCCGCCGCGGAGGCGCATGACGGTCCCTTCGAAGACCTGGATGCGCTCGCGGTTGCCCTCGACGACCTTCGCGGAGACGCGGACCGTGTCACCGGTCGCGAGGACCGGGAGGTCCGACCTGAGCTGTTCCTGGGCGATCTCGTCGAGGACGTTCACGTGGCGTTCCTACTCTCACATGGTCATGGGCAGCGGACGCTGCGCGGCAGGCACAGGGAAGCGGCCGCAGGGCGACCGACGGCGGAGTATAGCACGGGACGCCGGGTGCGCCGAGCCCCCCGGGGCCCGGGTCGGGTCCCGGCGCGGGCTAGCGCTCCCCGTCGCGGGGGGCGGCCAGCTCGAGGAGCTGGGCGGCGAGCTCGGCCCCCTGTGCGGTCGCGTCGGCGATGACGTCCAGGGTCCCGGACTCGATCCCGCCGGGGGCAGCGGTGACGCGGAGGCCCTCCACACCCGAGGAGATCGCCCCGAAGAGGTCGCGGATGTCGTTGGCGATGTCGAGCGCCCTGAGCCTGGCGTCGTCCGCCCGGTCGGCCTCGCGGGCGGCCGCCTCGATGGCGCGCTTCCGCTCCGTCTGGTCGAGCATGACCGTCAGGAAGAACCGCCGGCCCTGGCTCACGATGACTCTCGCCGGAGAAGAGGCCGTCGATGAGCCTGCCGGCCCGGGATCCGTGCGACTCCCGCCTACACGCGGTCGCGCGCTCCCCGACGTCGCCGGCCGCCCGCATCCGGCCACGGGGCCCCATCCAGCTCGGCGAGGAGCCGGCTCTCGTCCTCGGTCAACCCGCGCGCCGCGAGGAGGTCGGGGCGACGCGCGCGCGTCCGCAGGAGCGCCTGCCCATGCCGCCAGCGGTCGACCGCTCCGTGGTCTCCGCTCGTGAGGATCTCCGGGACCCCTTCCCCGCGGAAGACCGCCGGCCGGGTGAACTGCGGATACTCGAGGAGGCCGTCCGCGAAGGACTCCTCGCGGGTCGACTCCGCGTCGATGGCCCCGGGCAGCAGGCGGAGGACGGCGTCGACGACGACGAGCGCCGCGAGCTCGCCGCCGGAGAGGACGTAGTCGCCGATCGAGAGCTCCAGGTCGACGAGCCGGCGCACCCGATCGTCCACGCCCTCGTAGCGCGGGCACACGATCACCAGGTGCTCCCGGGTCGAGAGGTCGACGGCGCGGGCCTGGGTCAGGGTCTCGCCGCCCGGGTCCATGAGGATGACGAACGAGCCCGGGCGGCGAAGCGCGTCCAGGGCGCCCGCCACCGGCTCCGGCCGGAGGACCATCCCCGCTCCCCCGCCGTACGGCGCGTCGTCGACGCTCCGGTGGCGTCCGAGCCCCCATTCGCGGAGGTCGTGGACACGGACGGTCGCGAGGCCACGGGCGATCGCGCGCCCCGGGATGCTCTCCGCGAGCGGCCCGTGGAGCATCGCGGGGAAGAGCGTGAGGACCTCGACCTCGAGGGTCATCCCGCCGGGCTCTCGCCGCCCTCGGCGCTCGCGGCGGCGTCCGGACCCTCCGGCGCCGCGCCGGGCCCCGTGACGTCCGGCCCCGGAGCGACGTCCGTCGACGCCGGGCCCGTGGTCGGAGCGGGACCCTCGGCGCCTTCGACGGTCGCGGCGACCCTGGGCCGCCTCGGCGCCCTGGGCGTCCGCGGCGTCCGCGGCGGACGGGGCGGGAGCGGCGGCGGGAGCGGCTCGACGCCCAGCGCATCCGCGTCGACGACGATCCTGCCCTCGCGCGGCGCCCAGTCGACGAGGAAGGCGCGGACGACGGGCAGCTCGAACGGCCGGACCACGCCGCCGTCCACGCTGAGCACCTCGGCCTCGCCGGCCCGGTAGACGTATCGCACGGTGCCGAGGTCGCGGCCGTCGGCCGCGGTCACCCGGACGCCCTGCAGCTCGTGCCAGAAGACCTCGTCCTCTTCGAGGTCCTGCGCCGGGTCGACCTCGACCTCGAGGTCGAGGTCGCGGAGCGACTCGGCCGCGTCCCGGTCCGACACCTCGCGGAACCGGATGAAGATGCCGCGGCCGCCCGGGACGGGACGGAACTCGGCGACCGTGAGGGTGCGGTCGCCTGCGAGGACCGTGGCCCCCTCGGCGAAACGGTCCTCGGGACGGTCGGTCAGGACCTCGACACGGACCGCCCCGCGCAGGCCGTGAAGGCCGCGGACGCGTCCGACCGCCACGCGGTCGGGAAGGCCGGACATCCCGGCCCCGTCAGACGATCTCGAGCGTGACGATCTCGCCGTCGCGGGCGGACATCACCTTGAGGAGCGTGCGGAGCGCCTTCGCGACGCTGCCGTTGCGACCGATCACCTTGCCCATGTCGCCCTCGGCGACCTGGAGCTCGATGACGGTGCCGCCGGCCTCGCGATGGGCGGTGACGCTGACGGCGTCGGGGTCGTCCACGAGGTTCTTCGCGACGAACTCGACGAGATCGCGCGCTGCCATGCGGGGGCCCCTACTTCTTCGCGGCCGGGAGGATCCCGGCGGACCGGAAGAGGCGCGCCACCGTGTCGCTCGGCTGTGCGCCCTTCGCCATCCATGCCTTCGCCTTGTCGGCGTCGACGACGAACTCCACCGGCTCGGTGCGCGGGTTGTAGTGCCCGAGGGTCTCGAGCGAGCGGCCGTCGCGCGCGTTGCGGCTGTCGGTGACGACCACGCGGTACGCCGGCTGCTTCGTGGCGCCGACGCGCGTGAGTCGGATGCGGACTGCCATGGGCTCCAGTCTCCTGTCCTGTGTCCGGGCCCCGGTCGGGGTCCCGATCGATCGGTGGCCGGTCAGCGCGCGCGCACTGCGAGCGCGAGCCGGAGTCTGACGACATCGTCGGTCGCCGTGTACGCGGCGCCGAGCGAGGTGATGCGATCGACGAAGGACGCGACGTCCCCGCCGAGGGCGGTCGAGATGGCGGGGTCGGCCGACCGCGCGAGGTCGACGGCGGCCGCCGCATCGACGAACGCCTGTCCGTCGTTGGATGCGCCCGCGAGGTCGATCGCGGCGCGATACGCCGGCGACGTCGCCAGCGACGTGGCGGACGTGGTGTCCACGACGTCCTTCACGAACGCGGCGTCCGTACCGAGGACGAACAGCCCGCCCTGGACCGTGTACGAGACCGAGGCGTCGGCCGGGAGCATCTCCCGGACCTTCGCGAGCTGGTCGGCCGAGGGCGCGTTCGCGCCGCTCCCCGCGGCGTCGGCGATCGCCTTCACGAGGGCGTCGCGGACGTCGCCGAAGCTGACGGTGACGATGGTCCCGGCTCCGTACGGCTGCTCCGTCACGACCGGCCGGCCGTTGGGGCCGTCGGCGAACGCCAGCAGCGCGCGGATCGCGGCGACGCGGGTCTCCGCGACCGACTGGTCGAGCGTCGCGACGACGAGCCCGCCGTGGACGGTCCCCCCTGAGCGAGTCACGGCGATCGCGCCGTCCCCGCCCCAGTCCACGAAGGAGCCGAGGGCGCCGTTCGCGAGTGGGGCGGCGGGCCCGAGCTGGCTGGCCATCCCGGGGTCCTTCGCCATCATGTCGAGGGCCTTCTGGACGAGCGTGCCGGCGTCGTGGACCTCGATCGCCGCCACGGTGTCGCCGGGGAGGCGGGACGCGAGGGTGCTGGTGTGGGGCTTCCCGACCGCGACGTCATCCGGCCGCGGCGCGACGATCTCCACGACCGCCCCGCCCGCCTCGGCGCGGAGGGACCCGACGACCCACGCAGGCGGCGTGCGCCCCATCTCGGGCATCGAGGGGAGCGGCGAACCGTCCGGCGCGAGGGCCACCCGCGCCTTGCCCGCCGCGTCGACGAGCGCCGGCGTATCCGTCCATGCCATCGCGACGTGCTCGGCGGGGACGTAGCCGATCGCCTGCCGGAACGACTGCGTGGCGGCCAGGCCGCCGGTCGACTGCGCGTCGATCGCGCTCTCGACCGCGGCACGGTCGCCGACGAGGACGGTCGTGCCGACGATCGCCCAGGCGATCGTCCGGTCCTTCACCTCGGCCACGGAGACCGTGTGCACCGTGGTGGTCCCCACCGTCTCGGTCGCCGTCGGCGCGCCGAGCCGGGCATCGAGGAAGGCCGTGGTGGCCGCCGGGTCCTTGGTCGTCGCGAGGAGGAGCGCCCAGCCGCCCGTCATCCGGCCGTCCGCGGTCTTCGCGACCGTGTCGAGCGCGCCCATGGCGCCGGCGATCTCGCCGCCGAGCCAGGGCTTGAGGTCGCGCCCGTAGTCGACGGTCTGGCCGGTCGCCTGGCGGACCAGGTCGCCGATCGCGGTGTCCACCTTCATGTCCAGCGCCGCCTGGTCGTCGAACCCGGGGAAGCGCGAGAGGAGCGTCCCGACCGCGGTCTGCTGGTCGCCCGGCAGGTCGGTCCGCAGCTCGACGTAGACCGTCGTGGTGGCGGGCGCCCAGGGCGCCAGCGCGGACGAGGCGCCGCCGACGGTCATGACCGCCAGCCCGCCGAGGCTCAGGAGCCCGACGAGCGCGACCACCGCGAGGGCGATCGTCCACCGCGCCCGGCGCGAGCGCCCGCCGGCAGGCCGCCGGACCGGCTCGACCACAGGCTCCGGCGCCTGGGCCGTCACGTCCGCTCGATCCATCTCATCCATCTGTTCGCCGCCTTACCGTCGCATCATGCCGGGGATCCGTCGACCGCCCGAGAGCTGCTTCATCATCTTCTGCATCTCGAGGAACTGCTTCACGAGCCGATTGATGTCCGTCAGGCTCGTCCCGGAGCCGGTCGCGATCCGGCGCCGCCGCGAGGCGTTGAGGATCGTGGGGTCGCGACGTTCCGCCGGGGTCATCGCCCGGATGATCGCCTCCACGCGCCGGAGGTCGCCCTTGTCCACGGAGGCCTGAGCGTCCTTCGCGAAGCCGCCCATCCCCGGGATCATCTCCATGATCTGGCCGATCGGGCCCATCTTCTGGACCTGCTGGAGCTGGTCGAGCATGTCCTCGAGGGTGAAGCTGGCGGTCCTGAGCTTCTGCTCCATCGCCGCGGCCTGCTTCGCGTCGAAGCTCTCCTGCGCGCGCTCCACGAGCGTGAGGACGTCGCCCATCCCGAGGATCCGGCTCGCGAGACGGTCGGGGTGGAAGACCTCGAGCGCGTCGGTCTTCTCGCCCGTCCCGAGGAACTTGACCGGGAGGCCGGTCACCGCGCCGATCGAGAGCGCCGCGCCGCCGCGGGCGTCGCCGTCGATCTTCGTGAGCACGAGGCCCGTGAGCGGCACCGTCGCGTGGAAGGCCTCCGCGACCGCGACGGACTCCTGGCCGGTCATCGCGTCGACGACGAGAAGGGTCTCGACCGGGCGGATCGCCGCGCACAGCTCGGCGATCTCCGCCATGAGCGGCGCGTCGATCGGTGAGGCGCCCGGCCGTGTCCACGATGACCGTGTCGCGCACGAGCCGGCGCGAGGCCTCGATGCCGCCGTGGACGATGTCGAGCACGGACGTGCCGGCCGGCGCGCGATGCACCGGCACGTCGATCGCCTTCCCGAGCGTCTCGAGCTGGTCGGCCGCGGCGGGACGGTACGGGTCGGCCGCGACGAGGAGCGGGCGTCGCCCGATCCGGATCACGTGGCGGGCGAGCTTCGCGGCGGTCGTGGTCTTGCCGGAGCCCTGGAGGCCCACGAGGACCACCACCGCGGGGCTGCCGGAGAGGTGGAAGACCCGGTCCCCCGCGCCGAGGAGGTTCGTGAGCTCGTCGTTGACGATCGCGATGACCTGCTGGCCCGCGGTCAGGCTCTCGAGGACCTCCGCGCCGAGGGCGCGCTCGCGGACCCGCGCGACGAACTCCTTGACGACCTTGAAGTTGACGTCGGCCTCGAGGAGCGCGAGGCGCACCTCGCGCATCGCCGCGTCCACGTCGGCCTCGGTGATCCGCCCGCGGCCCGTGAGGGACGCGAGGGTCTTCCGGAGGCGGTCGGAGAGGGCGTCGAACATGCGGAGGCGGACTCCTGCGTGAGACCGGTCGTCGCCGGCGGGGCGGACGCCCGCCGCGCCCCGCTCGCGGGTTCTGACGAGACCGAGGCAGCCGGAGTGTACCGGATGACCCCGCACGCCGCCGCCGTATCCTTCCGGGGCGCCCTCTCAGGGTCCGGGGCCGGTCGGCCCGCGCCCCTGAGGCGGGACCATGGGAGTCCCATGATCGAACGTGCGCGCCGCCTCGTCGTGACGCCGGACTTCGGCCGGCTGTGGGCGGCCGCGGCGGTCTCGTCGTTCGGCTCCTTCGTCACGCGCCTCGCGCTCCCGCTCGCGGCGATCCTCATCCTCGACGCCGGGGCGCTCGAGATCGGCCTCCTGCGATCCGCGGAGCTCATCGCCGCGTTCGCGGTGGGCCTCATCGCGGGGGCGTGGGTCGACCGCCTGCGGCGCCGTCCCGTGATGGTCGTCGCGGACCTGGGTCGCGCGATCCTCCTCGGGTCCATCCCGGTCGCCGCGGTCCTCGGGGTCCTCACCCTCGCCCAGCTGCTCGTGGTGGCCTTCGGCGCCGCGATCCTCACCACGTTCTTCGACGTCGCGGACCGGTCGTTCCTCCCGGACATCGTGCCGCGCGACCGGCTCCATGCGGCGAACGCGACGCTGACCGCGACGACCTCGATGACCGAGTTCGTCGCCTTCGGCGCGGCCGGCTGGCTCGTCCAGATCCTCACCGCGCCCATCGCGATCGCGATCGACGCCGTGAGCTTCCTCATCTCGGCGCTGTTCCTCGGCTCGATCCGCGCGCGCGAGACGCCGGCCCCGTCCGCGGCGGAGCGGGCGCCGATCCTCGACGAGATCCGCGTGGGCCTCGCGACGATCGTCCACGACCCCCTCCTCCGGCCGCTCGCGGCCGCGCACGGGGCGGTCGCCGCCGGCTGGGGGTTCTTCGGCGCCGGCTTCCTCCTCTTCACGGTGCGCGAGCTCGGGATCGACCCGGGCGTCGTCGGCCTGGTCGCGGCGATGGGCGGGTTCTCGTCGTTCATCGGCGCGGTGGCGGCCGGCGCCGCCGCGCGCCGGATCGGCTACGGGCGGATGCTCATCGGCGCGCTGTGCGTGGCCGCCTTCGGCAACCTGCTGCTCCCCCTGGCGCCCGGCGCGACGATCGTCGGGATCGCCTTCCTCGTCGGCCAGCAGCTCTTCGCGGACAGCGCGCTCGTCGTGTTCGACATCGGCGACGTGACGGTCCGCCAGACGATCGTCCCGGAGCGCCTCCTCGGACGGGTCAACGCGGGCACCCGCGTGGTCGCCGCGGGCGCGCAGCTGGTGGGCACGGTCGTCGGCGCGGCGATCGCCGAGGCGGTCGGGCTGCGGCCCGCGCTCGTCATCGCGGCCGGCCTGGGCCTCGTGGGCGCAGCCATCCTCGCGGCGTCCGACGTCAGGCGACTGACGGTGCTGCCCCAGGCGGTCGGCACTCCCGGCGCGGTGGAGGAGGCCGCCGAGGCCGCGGTGGACACGCTCTAGGCTCTCGCGACGGCCGAGGGTAGACTCGGCGCCTCATGGCCACCGTCCGCATCGCCGTCGCCTCCACGCCGCTCACCGCCACGCTCGACGAGGCCGTCCCGGCCGCGATCGCCGCCGTCGAGGAGGCCGGCCGGCTGGGCGCCCGGATCGTCTGCCTCCCCGAGGCGGCGATCCCCGGCCACCGCAGCCAGCGCTCGGACCGGTGCCCGACGTCCCGCAGGCGGCCCTGGACGACGCGGTGGACGCGGTCGGCGCGGCGGCGCGTCGCGCGGGCGTCGTCGCGATCGTCGGGACGGAGCGCGTGACGCCGCACGGCCGGGAGCTCGTGGCCGTCGTCATCGGCGCGGACGGCGAGCGGGTCGGGGTCCAGGCGAAGACCCAGATCGACCCGTCCGAGGAGGCCGACTACGTCCCGGGCAGCGGCCGCCGCACCTTCACCGCGGGCGGGCTGACGTTCGGCGTGGCGATCTGCCACGAGGCCTTCCGCTACCCGGAGATCACGCGATCGCTCGTCCTCGCCGGCGCGCGCGTCGTGTTCGTCCCCCACTACGTCACGACCGACGACGGCTCGCTGCCGGAGCGCTGGTGCGCCGCGCGCGAACCCGTACAACGAGAAGGCGCTCCTCTGCCGGGCGCTCGAGAACACGGCCTACGTGGCCCAGGCGAACGTCGCGGGACCGGACCAGGGATCGGCCACGTGCGTCGTCGCACCCGACGGCACGTGGGTGGCTGGGCTCCCCTACGGGGTCGTCGGGGTGGCGGTCGCCGACATCGACGTCGAGCGCGCCGACGGACGCATCGCCCGCCGCTGGGCGCCGGAGCGCAGCCTCGTCGGGACCCAGGACGACGACGGGGGCCTCCCGGGGTCCGACAGGTAGCTCGAGCGCCCTGCGAGCCCGACGGGACCGCTACGCGAAGAGCGCCGCGACGAACGCCTCGGGGTCGAAGGCGACGAGGTCCGCGGCCTTCTCCCCCACGCCGACGTATCGGACGGGGACCTGCAGCGCATCCTCGATCGCGAAGACGATCCCGCCCTTGGCCGTGGAATCGAGCTTCGTGAGGACGATCCCCGTGAGCCCGGCCGTCTCGTGGAACGACTTCGCCTGTGCGAGGCCGTTCTGGCCGGTCGTCGCGTCGAGGACGAAGAGGACCTCCGGCGCGGCGCCGGGGAACCGCTTGTCGATGATCCGCCGGATCTTCGCGAGCTCCTCCATGAGGTTCGCCTTCGTGTGCAGGCGGCCCGCCGTGTCCGCGATGACGATGTCCGCGTGGCGAGCCGCCGCCGCGTCGAGCGCGTCGTAGACGACCGCGCCGGGGTCGGCGCCGGGTGCATGCGCCACGATGTCGGCCCCGGTCCGGTCCGCCCAGATCCGCAGCTGGTCGATCGCCGCCGCGCGGAACGTGTCCGCGGCCGCGAGGAGGACCTTCGCGCCCTCCCTGCGGTAGCGGTCGGCGAGCTTGCCGATCGTGGTCGTCTTCCCGGTCCCGTTCACGCCCACGACCAGGATGATCGCGGGTGCGCCGGGGGCCGCGGCGGCCGGTCCCCACTCGGGGTCGGACGGGATGAGGATCGCCTCGAGCTCGGCGCGGACGGCCGCCTCGGGTCCGCCCGGGTCGCGCCGGCGGCGTGCGCGCTCGACGATCTCCATGGCCAGTGCACCGCCGACATCGCCGGCGATGAGCGTCTCCTCGACGTCGTCCCAGGACGGCCCGGTCGCATCGCCCGTGCCGAGGATCGACCGGAGGCGGCCCATGAAGCCCTGGCGCGTCTTCTGGACGCCGGCCTCCAGCTCGGCGGCGTCGAACGCGGCCACGTCCGCCGCGGACTCGAACGGCCGTGCCGCGTCCGGGGCGGCGGGGATCCCGGGCCACCCGGGGACGCCGGGCCAGCCCGGGACCGCGCCCGGCGCCTCGGCGGGGGCTCGGGGCGGCACCGGCTCGGGCGTGGGCTCGGGGACGGGCGGCGGCGCGGCCGACGGCTCGGCGACGGGCGGCGCGGCGACCGGGGGCAGGATCGCCTGCTCGGGGGCCGGTCCGGGGATGCCGGCATCCTCGATCGCGGGGGTGGACTCGAGCGCGGCGACCTCCGCGGTCAGGTCGTCGGGTGCGAGCACGTCGGCGGGCTCGACCGCCTCGCCCTGCTCGATCGCGTCGGCGGGCTCCGCCGACTCGTCGACCAGCTCCGCCGACTCATCCTCGTCCCGCCGGGTCCACCGTCTCCAGAACGCCATGGTCCCCTCTCAGGCCGCGCCGGCCGGCCGGCTGGCGTCGGCGATCTCGCGGGCCTCCTCGAGTCGGAGGCTGATGACGTGGCTCACGGCATCGTCCCCGATCGTGATCCCGTACAGCGCGTCCGCCGCCTCGATGGTCCCGCGGTTGTGCGTGATGACGATGAACTGCGTCGCGACGGCGAGGCCGGAGAGCGCCTCGGAGAACCGGCCGATGTTCGCCTCGTCGAGCGCGGCGTCGACCTCGTCGAGCACGCAGAACGGGACGGGGCGGACCTGGAGCATGGCGAAGAGCAGTGCGACCGCGGTCAGCGCGCGCTCGCCGCCCGAGAGCATCGCCAGCGCCTGCGCCTTCTTCCCGGGCGGCCGGGCGACGATCTCGACGCCGGTCGCGGCGAGGTCGGTGGGGTCCGTGAGCGAGAGCTGGGCCGAGCCGCCGCCGAAGAGGATCCGGAACTGCGCGTCGAACGCGCCCTCCAGCCGGGCGAACGTCGTGCGGAACCGGTCGGCGATGAGCGTCTCCAGCTCGCGGATGAGCGCTCGCGTCTTCTCGATCGCGCTCCGGAGGTCCGCGTCCTGCGACTCGAGGCCGTCGAGCCGCGCGCGGATCTCCGCGTACTCCTCGACGGCGAACGGGTTCGACGCCCCGACGTCGTTGAAGCGCCGCCGGAGCGTCCCGACGCGGCCCGCCGACGGCGCTTCGCCCTCGGGCTGCTCCGCCGCCCAGCGCTCGCCCGCGCGCGCGAGCGCCTCCTCGAACGTGAACGCCGGGTCGCTCGCGGCCTCCGCCTCGTCGGTCCCCGAGGCTCCCGCCGGCTCCACGTCCAGGGCCATCCCCGCGACGGACGCCACGGCGACGAGCCCGACGTCGCCGAGGGCGGCGAGCTCGACCAGGAGCTGCTCGCGGACGCCGTCGAGCGCCAGGCGCGCCTCGACGTCCGCGACCTCCAGGCGACGCAGTCGGTCCTCGGCCGCGTGCGATCGCTGGCGCGCCGCGGCCGCCGCCTCCTCCGCGGCGCGGACCTCGCCCCGGACGAGGCCGGATCGTGCGGAGAGCTCGTCGAGCGTGGCCCGCGCGGCCGCCTCCGCCGCGACCGCAGCGTCCTCCTCCGTGCGCGCGTCCCGGCTCGCGGCCGCCGCCCCCTCGATGCGCGCCGCGATCTCGGCCGCGGCTCGCTCCGCCGCCGCGATCCGCTCCTCCGCGAGCGCCGCCGAGGCCTCCGCACGGGCCCGGACACGGGCCACCTCGGCGCGTGCGCGCTCGTCCTCGGCGGCGCGCGCGAGGACCTTCTCGTACCGTTCCGTCACGTCCGCCAGGCGTCTCTCCCAGGACGCGATCGCGGCCTCGTCCTCGGTCCCCGATGGCGCCGGCGCCTCCGACGCCAGGGCCGCCGCGGCGGCCGCGAGCTCCGTCGCCGCGGCGCGCGCCCGCTTCGAGTCGGACGCGAGGCGCTCCCACTGGGCACGCTGCCACGCCTCCTCGCGCATCACGCGCTCGAGGTCCCGCGCGACCGTCCGCTCCTCCTCCTCGCACCGGCGGCGGCGCGCCGCGGCCTCGTTCGCCGCGCCCCGCGCGGCCTCGGCCGCGCTCCGTGCCTCGCCCGCCGTCCGGGCCGCGGCGGCCAGGGCGGCATCTGCGGCGTCGGCGGCCCCCGTGGCGGCCTCCTCCTCCGCGGTCGCACGCTCCGCGTCCGCGCGGTTCGCCAGGGCGGACCCACGCCCGCCGAGCACCACGATCCCCTCGCCGTCGACCAGCGCGCCGTCGGGGGTGGCGACGGCCCAGCCGGGCCCCAGCTCCCCTGCCAGCGCGAGGGCGTCGGCCAGCGCCGGCACCCAGAGGCGGCGCGCGAGGATCCGCCGGACGGCGCCGGTCGCATCCCGGCGGACCGCGTCCGCGAGTGCGCCGCCGCCCAGCGCGGCCGCCCGCGCGGCCGCCCTCGCCGCCTCCCTGGTGGCGGCCGCTCCGCTCGCCGGCGCGTCCTCCACGACCACGACGCCGCGCTCGCCGCTCACGCCATCCAGTCGCGCAGCGGGCAGGACGTACCCGCCCTCGGCATCGCGCAGCGCGGCCGTGACGGCCGCGCGGAGCGCAGGGTCGATCTCGAGCCCGTCGGTGATCGCGCGGCCGCCGAGCCGGCGGACCGCGCGCGCCATCCCGCGCGCCTCGGCCGCGTCCACCCGTGCCCGTGCCGCCGCTGCCGTCGCCCGGGCCGCCTGCAGGCGCGCGGCTGCCCCGGATGCCTCCGCTGCCGCGACCGACCGTGCGGCTTCGGCCGACTCGGAGGCTGCGCGCGCCGCATCCGAGGCCGCGAGAGCGGCGGCCTCGCCGGCACGGGCGTCCTCCGCCGTCGCCGTGGCGGCGGCCGTCGCGGCCCGCAACGCCTCCGCGCGGGTCGCGGTCGCCGCCGCCTCGATCCGTGCCTCCTCCGCCCTGCGCTCGAGGTCGGCCGCGCGCCGGTCGGCCGACTCGCGCTCGGCCCGGCGCGTCTCCTCGGCGCGGATCGTCGCCGCGAGGGCCTCGCCGGCCGCCCGGCGACGCGCACGGAGCGCGGAGAGCTCGGCGAGCGCCTCGGACCGGGAGGCCTCCAGACGGGCGAGCTCGGCCGCGAGGGCCTCATCCCGCGGCGGGGGCTCGAGCGCGAGAGACCGTCTGTGCTCCGCGAGCGCGGCCTCGGCCGCCCCGCGCTCGGCCTCGACCCGGGCCCTGTCACGCTCGGCGGCCTCCGCGTCCGCGTCGAGACGCGCGCGGCGCAGGCGCGCCTCGGTCAACCGCGCACGGGCCGTGTCGTGCACGGCGCGCCGGTCCCGCTCCTCCGTGTCCCGTTCGGCGAGCCGGCGAGCGGCGGCCGCTGCGGCCTCCTCCGCGGCGCGCTCGGCTGCGAGGGCGCCGTCGGCCTCGGCACGCACGCGGGCCAGCTCGACCTTCGCGGCGGCGACGCGGGTCGCCGCCTCGTGCCAGCGGTGATGGCCGACCGTGACGAGCGCCGTGGCGAGCTCGTCGCCCGCCTGGGTGCGCGACCGCTGCTGTTCGGCCTGGGCGGCGAGCCGGCGCGCCTGCGGCCGCAGCTCCGCGATGAGGTCCGCGACGCGCGCGAGGTTGGCCTCGGCCTCCGTCAGCTGGTCCTCGGCCCGGCGGCGGCGGCGGTCGTGCCGGCGCACGCCCGCGACCTCCTCGAAGAGCGGACGCCGCTCCTCGGGCCGGAGGGCGAGCGCCTGGTCCACCATCCCCTGCCCGATGAAGAGGAACGCGTTCTCCGCGAGGTTGGCGGCGTCGAGCAGGTCCTCCAGGTCGCGCAGCCGGACGCGCTGGCGGTTGAGCAGGTACTCGTTCTCGCCGGAGCGGTAGAGGCGCCGCCCGATCTCGACCGTGCTGAAGTCCACCGGGAGGAGGCCATCGGCGTTGTCGAAGACCAGGGTGACGTCCGCCATGCCCACCGCGTGACGGCGGTCGGAGCCGGCGAAGATGACGTCCTCGGACTTCCGCGAGCGGAGCGCGCGGCCCTGTTCGCCGAGCGACCACCGGAGCGCGTCCGCGAGGTTGCTCTTGCCCGAGCCGTTGGGCCCGACGACGGCGTTCACGCCCGGGCCGAACTCCACGACGGTCCGCTCGGCGAACGACTTGAACCCCTGCAGCCGGAGGGACGCGAGACGGGCGGTGCGCGTCACGGGCGGAGCCCGTCGGCCGACGCCTCCACGATCGCCGTCCCGGTGACGGCCTCGTCGACCTCACCCTCCCGCTCGAGCGCCGCGACGGCCTGGGCCGCGGCGGCCGTCTCCGCGGCGCGCCGCGACTCCCCGGCCCCCTCGCCGAGCACGCGATCCCCGACGACGACGGCGATGCGGAAGGTCCGTCGGTGGTCGGGGCCGGTGGCGTCGACGAGCTGGTACTCGGGGCGGATCCCGTGCGCGCGCTGCGCGATCTCCTGCAGGCGGCTCTTCGGGCTCTTGAGGCTCGACTCGGGCAGGTCGGCGGTGATCTCGGGCGCCGCGAGCTCGTGCAGCCAGTCGCGGGTGTACCGGTAGCCGCACATGAGGAAGACGGCACCCACGACCGCCTCGAGGGCGGCGGCGAGGAGCGCGGGGCGGCGTCGCCCGCTGATCTGGGCCTCGCCCTCGCCGAGCATGAGGTAGTCGCCGAGGTCGATCCGGCCCGCCAGGCGCGAGAGTCCGACCGCGCTGACCACCGCGGCACGGCGCGCGGAGAGAAGGCCCTCGTCGTCCTCCGGGTGGCGCGAGTAGAGCGCCTCGGTGACGGCGAGGTTCACGACGGCGTCGCCGAGGAGCTCCAGCCGCTCGTTGTGCCCGCGCGCCTCGTCCGGGTGCTCGTAGAAGTAGCTGCTGTGGACCAGCGCCTCGGCGAGGAGCGATCGGTCTCCGGGCGGGAGGCCGAGTCGCGCGGCGAGGCGCTCGGCCTGCTCCGCCGGCTGGATGGAGCCCCTCCCGTCAGGAGGCGTGCTCGTCGATGTAGTCGACGGCGTCCTGCACGGTCCGGATCTTCTCGGCGTCCTCGTCCGAGATCTCCGTCCCGAACTCCTCCTCGAGGCTCATGATGAGCTCGACGAGGTCGAGCGAGTCCGCGTTGAGGTCGTCGACGAACGACGCCTCCGGCGTGACCGCTTCCTCGTCGACGCCGAGCTGCTCGACGACGATCTTCTTCAGTCGCTCGTAGGTGGTCGCCACAGAGTCCTCCCTCGATCGGCCGGGCCGCCTCACGGCTCCGACGCCGTCTCCTGGTGCTTCGATGCCCCCGCGGCCTGTTCCCTCGCGATCGTCCCGAGGATCCCGTTGACCAGCCGCCGGGCTGGATCTCCGCTGTAGGTCCGCGCCAGCTCGACCCATTCGGCGATCGCCACCCGGGCCGGCGTCGCGGGCGAGTGTAGCACCTCGCACACGGCCACACGGACCAGTGCACGGTCGATCGGCGCCATCTGGACGACGGGCCAGCGCGGCGCGACGGCGTCGATCCGGGCGTCGATCCGGTCGCGGTACGTGACGGTGGCGTGGACGAGGTCCCGCGCGTACGCGGCGGCCACGGGATCGGCCTCGGTCTCCGCGAGGTGGCGCTCGAGGATCGCGGTCGCCGTCCGCTGGCCGAAGTCGGCCTCGAAGATCGCGGCGAGCGCGAGGCGGCGTGCCGCCCGGTGCGCCGCGACGAGCTCGGGGTCGCCGATGCGGCGGCCTCCCCGCCCGGCGCTCACTCCCCCACGCCGTCGACGACGACGGTGACCTCGGCGAGCCCGAGCCCCAGGAGCCGCTCCACGGTGCCGGCGATGGCGTCGCGCACGTCGCGCGCGACGACGCGCAGGTCGTGCCCCGGCCGCGCCACGACCGTCACGCGCACGTGAAGGCCGTCCTCGCGCTCGCGGACCATGACGGCCGGCGGGGCGAGGCGTGCGAGAAGGCGCGGTCCTCCGCGTCCGACCCGGACGACCCCCGGAGCGGCCACCGCCGCGCGGCGGACCATCCGCGCGACGACCGAGTGCGCGACGGAGACGGTGCCGGTCATGTGCCCTCCGTGCCGCCGGCGCCCGAGGCGGGCGCAGGCTCCGGCGTGGCGTCGTCCGGGAGGGCGCCACTCTCCGCGGCGACGGACGCGTCGGTCGCGCGCCCCTCGGCGCGCAGGTCGGGGAGGCGGCCGGCGCCTCCCTCGGCGAACGCCGCCCCGATCCGCTCCGGGATCCGCGCGCGCGCCGCCGCCGCGGCCACGGCGACGCCGTACTGGATGAAGCGCCGCTTGGAGCGGCCGTGGGTGATGAGGACGGTGCCGCGGACGCCGAGCAGCGGCGAGCCGCCGAGCTTCTCGTAGTCGAAGAGGGTCCGGATCCGCTCGATGCCGGGCTTCATCAGCGCGTACGCGATGGGCCCGCGCGGCGCCTTGCGGAACTCGGCGCGCCAGAGGTCGAAGATGAAGCTCGAGAGCCCCTCGAAGAACTTCATCGTCACGTTGCCGAGCATCGCGTCGCAGACGACGACGTCGGCGGGGTGGTGGACGAGGTCCTTCCCCTCGACGTTGCCGATGAAGTTCAGCGTGGAGGCATCGAGCAGCTCGGTCGCCCGCTGCACCCGCACATCGCCCTTCCCCTTCTCCTCGCCGAGGGAGAGGAGCGCGACCGACGGGTTCGGGACGCCGGAGACGCGCTCGGAGAAGAGGGCGCCCATGTGGGCGTACTGGAAGAGGTTCTCGCCCGTCGAATCGGGGTTCGCGCCGATGTCGAGGAAGACCATCGGGCCCTTCGAGGTGATGAGCTGGACCGCGAGGGCGGGACGGTCGACGCCGGGGAGGCGGCCCAGCCGGAGGACGGCGGCGGCCATCCCGGCACCCGTGTGACCGGCGGTGAGGACCGCGTCCGCGCGGCCCCTCTTCACGAGGTCCATCGCGACGACGATCGAGGCGTCCTTCTTCGTGCGCAGCGCGACGGCAGGCGCCTCGTCCATGCCGATCACGGAGCCCGACGGCTCGATCGTCGACGTTGGACGGCAGAGGGCCGCCGGCGATCCCGCGGATCACGTCCGGGTCGCCGACGAGGATCACCTCGTCCGCCGGGCTCTGGCGCGCGAAGGCGAGCGAGCCGACGACGACCTCGAGAGGGGCGTAGTCGCCCCCCATCGCGTCGACCGCGACGCGGACGGGACGCGACGCGTCGTCGACCCGGACCGAGGCGAGGTCCACGCCCTACCTCCAGGTGCTTGGGTGGAGCGCGATCAGCGCTCCGAGCCGCCCTCCGGCGAGGTGGTCTTGATGCGGAGGACCTGGCGGCCGCGATACCAGCCGCAGTTGGGGCACGCGTGATGCGTGAGCCGGGGCTGATGGCAGTGCGAGCATTCGACGAGATGCGGGGTCGAGATCGCGGCGTGCGCGCGGCGATCGCCCTGACGGGCGTGGGAGACCTTCCGCTTCGGCAGGCCCATCGGTCCAGTGACTCCTTTCGGCCCGGTGCGTCGCCGGGCGGGGTGGCGCGAGAGGGCGTGGCGTACCGGACCTGAGGGACCGGGGGCCGGACCGGAAGTCTAGCCTGTCCGGCCGTCCTCGTCGACCCGGAACGCCCGCAGGGCCTCCAGGCGCGGGTCGATCGGCCCGTCCCCGTGGTCGTGGTCGCCGGTCGCCAGCTCGCCACCGCAGACGGTGCACAGGCCCGGGCAGTCGGGCCGGCAGAGCGGGGCGATCGGCTCGGCGAGGGAGATCCCCTCACGGATCAGCGGCTCGAGGTCGAGCTCGTGGTGGTCCGAGAGCCGCACCGCCTCCGGGTCGGCTGAAGTGTCGACCGGCTGACCTGAGACGAGGTCGATCGTCGGGAGCGCCTCCTCGTCGATGTCGATCCCGATGGGGACCTCCACGTCGCGGAGGCACCGCGCGCAGGACTCCCTGAGCGCGGCGTCGAGATGGCCGGTGACGAGCAGGCCGCGATTGGTCCGTGCGAGGCGGATCGTCCCCTCGACGGGACGTGCGAGCTCGAGGTCGTCGTCGAGGGGGAGCCGGAGGTCGTGGACGGCGACGTCCCGGTGCGCCCCCGGCCCCTCGCCCAGGAGCCCGGCGACGTTGACCTCCAGCGCCGACTCGCGGGCGCGCTGCGTCACCTGCGTCGCGAGCGCGACTTCGGGGCGGGCGCCGCGTCGGCCCCGGGCCACCCGGTGACGCCGTCGGCGGTCCCGCCGGCGTCGAATCCGGTCTCGGGCTCCACGTCGTACGCAGCTTCGTAGCCCTGCGGCGGGGCGTACGCGGGCTCGGGGTCCACGTCCGACAGCCCGGGATCCGCGGTGGCGTACTGCGCCTGCGACGGCTGCTGCCGCAGCTGTCCCGCGCCGCTCGTCGAGGAGCGCGATGCCGCGCTTGATCCCCTGGAGGGTCCGGACCACCTCGCCCTCGAGCGCGATGAGGATGGACGCCGCGTACTCGTCCGCCCCGCGGCGGACCTCCTCGGCGTCGACGTCCGCCTGCTCGAGGATCCGCGCGCTCTCCTCCTGGGCCGCCCGGGTCAGCTCGCGCTCCTCGATGAGGAACGCCGCCTGCTCCTGGGCGCGCGCGATGATCTCCTCGGCCTCGCGCTGCGCCCGCTCGATGATCCGCTCGCCCTCGGCGCTGATCCGCCGGGCCGACTGGACCTCCTCGGGGATGGCGTGGCGCAGCTCGTCGATGAGGTCGAGCGCGGCGGTCTGGTCCACGATGACGTTCGTGGTGAGCGGCATCTTCCGGCCGTTGGCGACCATGGACTCGAGCCGCTCGACGAAGAACATGATGTCGATGGCCCAGCCCTCCTTCGCGTGTCGCGCGGCCGCCCGCCGATGCCGCGCGGGTCGCTCCTGACGCCGAGTATAGAGCGCTCCCCGGGCGTCAGCCCTCTCCCGCCGGACCGCCCGCGTCCGCCGCCGGGTCGGTGCCGAGGTCCGAGAGTCGCCCGAGGACGGCGGTCGGGACGAGCGGCGCGACGTCGCCGCCGAACCGGGCGATCTCCCGCACCAGGCTCGACGACAGGTACGCGTGCTCGAGCGCGGTCATGAAGAAGATGGTGTCGACCTGCGGCGCGAGCTTCCGGTTCATGTGGGCCATCTGGAGCTCGGCCTCGAAGTCGGCGACGGCCCGCAGGCCGCGGATGAGCCAGCGCGCGCCGATCCGCGCGCACAGGTCCACGGTGAGCCCGTCGAACGCGACGACCTCGATCCGGTCCGCATCCTCCGCGAGCGCCTCGGCCACCGAGGCCCGGATCGTCTCGACCCGCGTCTCCGCGGGGTCGATCGCCGCCTTCCGCGGGTTCACCAGCACGGCGACGACGACGCGGTCGAAGACGGCCGCCGCGCGGCGCAGCACGTCGATGTGCCCGTTCGTGATCGGGTCGAACGAGCCCGGGTAGACCGCGATGCGCATCAGCCCTCCCCGTACCGGTAGAACGCGACGGCGGTCTCGCCGAAGCGCTTGACCCGTTCCGATGCTAGCAGCCCCACGACCTCGGGCGGCGGCTCCTTCCAGAAGTGGGTGACGACGACGCGAGACCCGGGACGCAGGACGGCCGGTGCCCCAGGGGCCTCCGGCGCCCCGAGGCGCACGAGGACCGCCTCGCGGAGCGCCCTCTCGGCGTAGGGTGGATCCACGACGGCCAGGTCGAACGGCCACGCACCGAGCGCGCTCGGCCGGGTCCGGGCCGGCGGCGAGGAAGCGCACGACGTCGCGCCGGACGACGACGGCCCTGTCCGCGACCCCGGCACGCCGGAGGTTCTCCCCGATCACGCGCGCCGCGTTCGCGTCGTGCTCCACGAGGACCGCCCGCGCGGCGCCGCGCGAGAGCGCCTCGATCGCCGCGCCCCCGCTCCCCGCGAAGAGGTCCAGGACGGCGGCGTCCGGCAGGTCCGGCTCGAGCGCGCCGAAGACCGCCTGCTTCACCCGGTCGGCGAGCGGCCGCGTGCCCGCGCCCGGCGCGAGCAGGCGGATCCCCCCGGCGGTCCCGGCGATGACGCGCCCGGCCTCCGCCATCACCGAGCCCTCTCGCGAGCCGTCACGCCGCCCCCACCGTGTCGTCCGTCTCCGCGTCGGCCAGGCGCGCGAGCCAGCCGCGCTTGAGCTCGCGGTCGTACCGGTCCGTGCCCGGTCCGGCAAGCTTGCCGTCGAGGTCCACGATCGTCTCTGCGAACCCGCGCGCCTCGACCGCCAGCTCGCGGTGGTCGGGGTCCTGGAGCGACGCGATCCGCAGGCGCGGCAGGCCGCTCTGCTCGAGGCCCAGGACGTCGCCCTCACGCCGGAGCTCGAAGTCCGCCTCGGCGAGGGCGAACCCGTCGCGCGTCGTGCGGAGCGCCTCCAGCCGTGCGTAGGCGGTCGTCTCGGGCGCCGCGTCCGAGACGAGCACGCAGAACGACTCGGCGGTCCCCCGCCCCACCCGCCCGCGGAGCTGGTGGAGCTGTGCGAGGCCGAACCGGTCGGCCCCCTCGACGACCATCATCGTGGCCTCGGGGACGTCCACCCCCACCTCCACGACGGTCGTCCCCACGAGGACGTCGAGGCCGCCGTCCCGGAAGAGGGACATCTCCCGGTCGCGGTCCGACGCCTTCATGCGCCCGTGGACGAGGCCGACCCGCAGGGGCGCGAGCAGCTCCTCGAGCCGCGCCTTCTCGGTCGTCGCCGCGACCGTGTCCGCCCCCTCGTCGTCGCCCTCGTCGATGTGCGGGACCACCACGAAGGTCCGGTGGCCCTCGGCCGCCTCCACGCGGACCCGGTCCCACGTGCCGTCGAGCTCCCGCGGCGTGCGGATCCCCGTCCGGATCGGGACGCGCCCGGCGGGCGGGGTCCGGAGGTCCGAGACGTCGAGGTCCGCGTAGAAGACCTGGCCCAGCGTGCGCGGGATCGGGGTCGCCGTCATCAGGAGCAGGTGCGGGGTGCCCTCCGTGGCCTTCGCCTCGAGTGCGGCCCGCTGCGCGACGCCGAACCGGTGCTGCTCGTCCACCACGGCGAGGCGGAGCTGCGCGAAGGCGACGCTCTCCGAGAGCAGCGCGTGCGTCCCGACGATGACCCGCGCCGTGCCCCGCTCGATCCGGGCGCGGACCGCCTGCGCCTCCTTCGCGCGCAGGGACCCGACGAGGAGCGCGACCTCCGCGTCGTCCCCCTCCGTCGTGAAGAGCGTGCCGAGCAGCGACTCGAGGGTGGCCATGTGCTGGCGGGCGAGGAGGTCGGTCGGCGCGAGGATCGCGGCCTGCCCGCCGTCGAGGGCGACGGCGGCGAGCGCGTAGGCGGCGACGGCCGTCTTGCCGGATCCCACGTCTCCCTGGAGGAGGCGGACCATCGGCCGCCTCCCGCCGAGCTCGTCGGCGATCGTGTCCATCGCGGCGGCCTGGTCGGGCGTCAGGTCCACGTCCGACCCGACGCGCATGCGCAGGGCGTCGACGATCGCCTCGCGGATCCGCCGGTCGGTCGGCCCGTCCACACGCACCTGCGCGGCCGACTCGTGGACCAGCGTCCGCCTGCGCCGCACCATGCCCACCTGGAGCGCGAGCAGCTCGTCGAACGCGAGCCGCCGGAGCGCCGCCCGCTTCCCGGCCTCGTCGTCGGGGAAGTGGACCTGGCGGAGCGCCTCCCCGATGCCCACCACGCCTGCGCCGCGGAGGACGTGCTCGGGCAGGTACTCGTCGATCGCGTCCGCGTACGCCTCGAGCGCGTCGTGGATCGCCGTCCGGAGGCGCGCCGGCGTCAGCCCGGCGGTCGTCCGGTAGACCGGGACGATCCGGCCCGCATGCAGGATCTCGCCGGCGCCGACGAGCTGGAACTCGGGGTTGTCGATGACGATCCCGCTGCCGCGGAACTTCAGCTTGCCGCTCAGCACGACCCTGTCGCCCTGCTTGAGCTTGGTCTGGATGAAGCGGCGGCCGAACCAGACCGCGGTCGCGAGGTCGGTGTCGTCGGCGATGCGTGCGACCGTCCGCTCGACCCGCCTGCGGAACGTGGGCTCGACCTGGAGGTCCTGCACGGTCACCTCCACGCTCACCGACGTGCCCGGGTCGAGGCCGCGCAGGCCCCAGAGCGTGTACATCGTCGTCAGGTCGGCGTACTTCCGCGGGAGGTGGAAGAGCAGGTCGCGGACCGTGAGGATCCCGAGCCTCCGGAGGGGGCGCGCCAGCCACGCGGCCGACGGGAACCGGGCGTGCGCGAGCGCGTCGTCGAGGGAGATCGGGCCGGCCGGCGGCGCGGCCGGCGCGGGCCCGCTACTCGGCCGCGAAGAGGAAGGCGTAGTGCGCCTGGCCGCCACGGACCACCTCGACCTCGACGTCCGGCGCGTGCTCGGCCACACGGCGCGCGACGGCCTCCGCGTCGCCGAGGTCCACGCCCTCGCCGTAGTAGAGCGTGAGCAGCTCGTAGCCGGGCTTCAGCGCGTCGATCCCCGCGAGGATGGCCCGGTCGCGGTCCGGGTCGGCCGCGACGAGGCCGTCGTCGGGGTCGAGCACGAGCGTGTGGCCCCGCTTGACCTTCCGGCCGTCGACGCGCGCGTCGCGGACGGCCTCCGTGACCTGCAGCGACTGGACGGCGCGGCCCGCCTCCGTCATCGGCTCCACGTTCGCCGCCCCGCCCACGCTCGGGTCCAGCGCGAGCAGCGCCGCGACGCCCTCCGCGGCGTTCCGCGTCGGGATCACGTGCACGGGCCGGTCGGTCAGCTGCGCGGCCTGCCGGGCGGCCATGACGACGTTCGGGTTGTTCGGGAGGACGAGCACCTCGTCGGCCGCGATCTCGGAGATGGCCTTGAGCAGCTCCCCGGTGCTCGGGTTCGCCGACTGGCCGCCACGGACGACCGCGGAGACACCGAACGACTCGAAGATGGCGGCGAGGCCGTCGCCGCTCGCGACGGCGACGACGGCGAGCGGGACGCGCGGCGCCGCGGGGCGGCGGCGCGACGGCCGCGCCATCGTCCGCGTGCGACGTGGCCTCCGGCCCCGGCTCGCCCCCCTCGCCCTCGGGCGCGGCGGCGGCGGCGATCTCCGCCCAGCCGGTCCCGTGCGGCGACTCGGCGGCGCCCGCGCCCAGGGGCGCCACGGCGGCCGACCCTCCGCGGCCCGCCCGGACATCCGTGGCCTGCCGGTCGAGGTTCTCGATGCTGATCCTGCTCAGGACGCCGAGGTCGAGGCCGTACGCGACGATGACGTCGGGGCGCTCGGAATGGACGTGGACCTTCACGGCACGCGCGTCCCCGGCGACGAGCACGGACTCGCCGAGCCCCTCCAGGTGGCGGCGGATCCCGTCGAGGTCGAGCGACCGTCCGGGCCCGGCCTCGAGGAGGAACATCGTCTCGTAGCCGAACCCCTCGTCCGCGTGCGCGACGACCGCCGAGGGCCGCGCGCCGAGCGTGCGCGACGGGGTGGCCGCGGGCGCACCGGCCTCCTCGCCGGTCATCTGCCGGAACGCGCCCTGCAGGACGCGGTAGAACCCGGCACCGCCGGCGTCCACGACGCCCGCCTCGCGGAGGACCGGCAGGAGCGACGGGGTCTTCGCGAGCGCGCGGTCCGCCGCCTCGAGCGCGGCCCGCACCACGACGTCGAGGTCGTTCTCCTTCTCCGCGGCCTCCACCGCGGCGGCGGCCGACTCCCGCACGACCGTGAGGATCGTCCCCTCGACGGGCTTCACCACGGCCGCGTAGGCGGTCCGGCTCCCCATCGAGAGGGCGTTCGCGATGTCGAGGCCGTTGAAGCGATGCTTGCCGGCGAGGCCCTCGGCGAAGCCGCGGAAGACCTGCGAGAGGATGACGCCCGAGTTGCCGCGGGCGCCCATGAGGGCGCCGAAGCTGATCGCGGCGGCGACGCGGTCCGCCTGCTCCCCGCCGACGCGCTCACCCTCCTCGAGGGCGGCGCGGACGGTGGCGAGCATGTTCGAGCCGGTGTCGCCGTCCGGGACGGGGTAGACGTTGAGCGCGTTGAGCTCGTCGACGTTCGCCTCGACCGACGCGACCGCGGCGCGGAACGCGCGCAGGAGGCCCTCGCCGTCGCAGGAGCGGCGCGTCACCCGGCGGCCTCCGCCTCGGCGACCGGCAGGTCCTCGCTCGTGTCCGGCGCGCCCTCCTCGGTCGCCTCCTGGACCGCGAGCAGGGGGCCGGCGTCCGCGCGCGGCGTCGGCGCGGCGGGGGCCGGCGTCGGCGCGACGGAGCGCCCGTAGGTGAGCCCGCCGACGTGCACGACGAGGGCGTCGAGCTCCCGCCCGAGCGCGCGGCGCAGCGCGTAGCGGACGGCCGACTCGAGCTGGCGCACGACCTCGGCCACCGGGACGCCGTAGGCGACGGTGATGAACAGCTCCACCCGGATCCCGTCGCGGAGGTCCACGTGCACGCCGGAGTCGAGCCCGAACCACCGGCGGAACCGGCTCGCGAGATCCGCGTCGGAGACGCCGGTGACGCCGTAGCTGTCGAGGACGGCCGCGCGGACGATCTCTGCGACCGCCCTGCGGGTGACGCGGGCGCTGCCGGGGATCGGGCGCTCGCTCATGCGCACCTCATCGGGAGATCCGCTCCCGGCGGAGCCGCCGGGACGGGTGTGCTATTCTACCGTCCCGCTCGTGGATGCTCGGGTCGTATCTCGACGTGCGCGGCGCGGCGGTCCGGAGGTCACCGGACCGGAACCCATTCAACGAGGATCCGATGGCTCGTCAGTGCGCGGTCTGCGGCAAGGTGTCCATGGGCGGCTTCAATCCCCAGTCGTCCGGGATGAACCGCGTGCGCGCCCATCGCCGCTACCAGCCCAACCTCCAGAAGCTCGTCGTCGTCGAACGCGGCCAGCCGGTGAAGAAGCTCGTCTGCACCCGCTGCCGCCGCACCGCCGCGAAGGAGAGCTGACCGCCGCCGGGCATCGCCCGGCATCACGCGCGGATGAGGCCCGCGGACCCGCCCCCAGGGTGAGGTGACGCGGGCCTTCGCATGTCCGCGGCCGCGCCTCCCGAGGTCATCCGGAGGCGCCGCGGCCCGCCGGCGCGGTCCGGCCAGCGGAGTCACCGATCGGCGGTGTCGAGCCAGATCGTGAACGGCCCGTCGTTGACGAGCTCCACCTCCATGACGTTCCCGAACCGGCCGCGGCCGACGCGCGGACCCGAGGGACGCGAGCGCGTCCGCGAAGGCGCCGTAGAGCCGCTCCGCCTCCGCAGGCGGCGCCGCGTCCGTGAACCCGGGCCGGCGCCCGCGGCGCGTGTCCGCGTACAGCGTGAACTGGCTCACGACGAGCGCGTCGCCACCCACGTCGAGGAGCGAGAGGTTCGTCCGGCCGGCGTCGTCGTCGAAGATCCGGAGCTCGGCGACGCGCCGGGCGAGCGAGGCCGCCAGCGCCTCGTCGTCGCCGTGACCGACGCCGAGGAGGACCAGGAGCCCCCGGCCGCACGACCCGACCGTCTCGCCGTCGACCCGCACCTCTGCACGCGCGACGCGCTGGAGGAGGGCGCGCATCAGTCCTCCGCACCGCCGCGCGGCGGGACCGACCCGGCCCCGGCCTCGGGCGTCCCGCGGACGATCGACGCCGTCCGCTCCGCGGCCGCGATGCGCCGCCGCGTGTCGCGACGCGACGGCGGGCTCCGCCGCGACGGGCACGAGCAGGTCGTACTCCCGGTTCCCGTCGGCGTCCACGGCGCCGTCCCCGCGGAGGAAGATCACCGGGATCGCGTCCTCCTCGAGCCGCCGGACGAGGCCCGCTCCGACGGCGCGCGGCAGCGTCGCCACGCGCACCCATCGGTCGCGCGCCGCCGGTGGCCGGTCGCCGCGGAACGCATGGGCGAAGCCCTCCTCCGCGAGGCTCCGGACGAGCCGCGTCTCCCGCGCGGGGTCGGCTCCCTTGCGGAACAGCACGGACCCCGCGACGAGGACGTCCGCCCCGAGGGACCCGACGTACTCCGCGGTCTCGCGGTTCACGCCGCCGTCCACGTGCAGCTCGCCGCTCCACGGGCGGTGGTCCACGAGGGCGCGTGCGTCGAGGAGCTTGCGGGCCGGCTCACGGAGGAACGACTGGCCGCCGAAGCCCGGCTCGACCGTCATGACCATGACGATGTCCAGGTGCTCGCGGTAGGGCTCCAGCGCCGCGAGGGGCGTCGCCGGACGGAGCGCCAGGCCGGCGGCGCGGCCGGCGGCGCGGATCGCCCGGAGCGTCGGCTCGACCTCCTCCGCCACCTCGACGTGGAAGGTGATCGAGTCGCAGCCGGCGTCGAGGAACTCCCCGACGTACCGCGACGGCTCCGAGATCATGAGGTGGGCGTCGAAGGGGAGGCGCGTGACCCGGCGGAGCGCGGCGACGGTCGACGCTCCGAACGTCATGTTCGGGACGAAGTGGCCGTCCATGACGTCCAGGTGGATCCGGTCGACGCCCGCGCGCTCCACGCGGCGGACCGCGTTGGCGAGGTTGGCCAGGTCCGCGTTGAGGATGCTGGCCGCGACGAGGACGCGTCCGCGCGTCACTGCTCGGCGATCCCGCGCGGGGCCGCGCTGCGCTCGCCGCGGAGCGCGCGTGCGCTCTCCTCCACGAGCAGCGCCCGCCGCCGCGCGACCGCCGGCGCCGCCGGCTCCCCGGCGCGCTCCGCGGCGAGCTGGCCGCACGCGGCGCCGACCTCGCGGCCACGATTCCGCCGAACGGTGGTCCCGATCCCCGCGCCCTGGAGCGCGACCGCGAACGCCTCGATCCGGTCGGACGGGGTCGCCCGCCACGGTGTGTGGGCGACGTCGTTCATCGGGATGAGGTTCACGTGGGCGTGCCGGCCCCGGAGGAGGTCCGCGAGCGCGGCCACGTCGGCGGGAGTGTCGTTCACGCCGTCGATCATCACGTACTCGTAGCTCACGCGACGGCCGGTCGCCGCCTGGTACTCGGACGCCGCCGCGACGACCTGGTCGACGGGCCAGCGGCGGTTCAGCGGGACGAGGACGTCGCGGAGCGGGTCGCGCGCCGCATGGAGCGAGACCGCCAGCGTGTACTGCGGAGCGAGGCGCGTGAGGGCGCGCATCCCGGGGACCACCCCGGAGGTCGAGAGCGTGACGTGCCGCGCGCCGAGCCCGATCCGGCGAGGGTCCGTGATGGCCGCGGCGGCGGCGAGGACGCGGTCGAGGTTGAGGAACGGCTCGCCCATCCCCATGAAGACCACGTTCGTCAGGCGCCGGCCCGCCGCGGTGAGCCGCCGCGTGGCGGCACGCACCTGGTCGACGATCTCGGCCACGTCAAGGTCCCGCCCGAAGCCGAGCTCCCCGGTGGCGCAGAACGGGCACCCGACCGCACAGCCCGCCTGGCTCGAGATGCACAGCGTGTCCCGCTCGCGCCGCTCGCCGCGCGCCGGGTAGTGCATGAGCACCGACTCGATCGTCGCGCCGTCGTCGAGCAGGTGGAGGGCGCGCTCGGTCCGGCCGTCGTCCGTCGCGCTGATCTCCGTCGCGGCGATCGTGTCGAACCGGAACGCCTCGCCGATCCGTGCCCGGAGGTCGGCCGGCAGGGTCCGGACCTCCTCGAGGGTCGCCGCTCGGCCACCCCAGAGCCCGTCGCCGAGCTGCGACGGCGCGGTAGGCCGGTGCGCCGGACGACGCGACCCACTCGCGCAGCGCCTCGGGATCCACGCCCGACAGGCCGGGCAGCAGGCCCGCGACGGCAGGGCCCGGGTCCGCCATGGGGCGCGCGGCGGGATCCGCGTCGGCGGACCTGCGCCCGCCCTCGGGCCGTGCCGCTGCCGGGCGTCCGCGGGACGCCGCATCGCGCCCACGCGCGCTGCTCGCGGCCGCGCGGAGCCGCGTCACGGCCGCGCGGAGCCGCACCCCCTCCACCGCCATCTCCGGTCCTGCGCTTCATCACGAGCCGGATTCTCGCACGCCGCCGGCCACGCGCGAGCCCACGAGCGCGGGCCTGCCGCGCCGGAGGTCCGCCGACGGCATCGCGCGCCCGCCGGCAGGCTGCACGCGGACCAGGCGCAGGAGCCCGTCCGTGGTCGCGAGGGCCAGCCCGTCGCCGTCGGCGACGAGCGTCCCGGGCGCCGCGGCGTCGACGTCCCCGCCGGGCGGACCGGGCTCCACGGCGGCGTCGAGCACGATGAGCCGGCCGGCGTCGGTCTCGACGAACGTGCCGGGCCAGGGTCGGTACGCGCGCACCCGCCGCTCGAGCGCTGCGGCCGGCTCGGACGGGTCGAGGCGGCCGTCCTCGCGGCGGAGCGTCCGGGTCATCGTCACGCCCGACGCGGGCTGGGGCGTGGCCTGGAGCGCACCCGCCGACCCACGGCCCGAGCGTCGCGCGGAGGAGGGCCGCCCCGTCCGCGGCGAGGGCCGCCTCCAGGCCGGGCCCGTCCTCGGTCCCGTCGAGCGGGCGCCGTGAGACCGCGACGATCGCGCCCGTGTCCACCCCCGCGTCCATCGCGATGACGGTCACGCCCGTCTCCGCGTCCCCCGCGGCGATCGCCGCGGGGATCGGCGTGGCGCCGCGGTGGCGCGGGAGCAGCGACGGGTGGACGTTGAGGAACCCGCGCCGCGGGATGTCGAGGAGGGCCGCGGGCACGATCCGCCCGTAGTCCGCGACGACCGCGACGTCCGGGGCGAGGTCGGCGAGCATCGCGGCCGCCGCGTCGTCCCGCAGCGTCGCCGGCTGACGGAGGTCGACGCCGACCGCCCGCGCCCGGGCGGTCACGGGCGTCGGCGTCGGCTCACCGGAGCGCCCGGCCGCGCGGTCGGGCGTGGAGACGACGGCGACCGGTGACGTGGCGGGGTCCGCGAGGAGCGCGTCCAGCAGTGCGAGCGCGAACGCCCCCGAGCCGAAGAAGACGATCCTGGGGCGCGCCGGCGGCGCGGCGTCCGTGCCCGCGGGGGCGGCGCCGTCCATCGGGTCAGCCGCGCCGGGCGAGGGCCTCGCGCTCCTCCTCGTCGACCCCCTGCTCGTCGAGCGACGCGATCGGGATGAGCTCCGACTCGAGGTCCTCGAGGTAGTCGATGAAGAGCTTGCCCTTCAGGTGGTCCAGCTCGTGCTGGATGGCCCGTGCCAGGAAGCCGGAGCCGGCGGTCTTGTACTTCTTCCCGTGCCGGTCCTGGGCGACGATCCAGACCTTCTCCCGTCGGGTCACGTAGGCGAAGAAGCCGGGGATCGAGAGGCACCCCTCCAGGTCGCGGTCGTCCCCGTCCGTGCGGACGATCCGCGGGTTCACGAGCTCGAGGAGCCGGCCGCCGACCTCGACGACGGCGACATCGAGCGCCTCGCCGAGCTGGGGTGCGGCGAGGCCGACGCCCGGGGCGTGGCGCATCGTGTCGGTCAGGTCGTCGATGAGCTCGTGGAGGAACTTCCCGAACGAGTCGACGGGCTGACCCTGCAGCCGGAGGCGCGGGTCGCCGAGGGTGAGGATGGGGAGCACGCTCATGCGGCCGAGTATAGACGAGGGGGCCGGCCCTCCCGGACCGCGGCGATCGGCGGCCGGGGCGGTGCGCGAGCGTATCCGGGACGCGTGGGCCGGTGCGTCAGAGCATCGACTCGGGGTCCACGTCCACGGTCCACGGCGAGGGCGGGGGTCCGTCGAGGAGGACGACGGGGTCCGGTCCGCGGAGCGCGACGTTCCACCGCCAGCGGCCCGCGCGCCGGGCGACGTACGCCGGCGCCGGGCCGATCACCGCCACCGCGGGAGCCCGCTCGAGCGCCCGCTGTCGCAGTGAGGCCGCCATCTCGCCCGCGGCACGCCGGGCGGCCTCGCGGTCCGGAAGCGCGACCGTGAGCTTCACCATCCGTCCGTACGGCGGCGAGCCCATGAGCCGCCGCATCGCCAGCTCCGCGGCGTAGAACGCGTCGATCTCCCCGGTCGCGACGGCGCGCATCACGGGATGGTCCGGGAGGTAGGTCTGGACGATCGCCCTCCCGGGCCGCGCTCCCCTCCCCGCCCGCCCGATCGCCTGCACGATGAGCTGGAGCGTCCGCTCCGCGGCACGCTCGTCGGGCAGGTTGAGCGCGACGTCGGCGGAGACGACCCCGACGAGCGTGACCTCCGGGACGTCGAGCCCCTTCGTCACGAGGCTCGTGCCCACGAGCACGTCGAGCCGGCCCTCCGAGAACGCGTCCACCACGCGGACCGCCTCGCCCTTCCGCTCGACCACGTCGCGGTCGAGCCGGCCGACGCGGAGCCCCGGGAAGAGCTCCCCCACCTCGCGCTCGATCCGCTCCGTCCCGCCGCCGAGGTACCGCACGCGGGGGGACCGGCAGGCCCGGCATCGCTGGGGGACCGGCGCCGACGCGCCGCAGTGGTGGCAGCGCAGCACGCCGGGCGTCTCGTGATAGACGAGCGGACGGTCGCAGTCCGGGCAGGCCTCCACGCGGCCGCAGTCGCGGCACAGGACCACCGAGGCGGCGCCGCGGCGGTTCATCACGAGGATGGCGCGATCGCCGGCGCCCGTGTCGAGCGCCGTGAGCGCGTCGACGAGGGCGCGCGAGAGGAGTCCCCGGTTCCCGGCGGCCAGCTCGGCGCGCAGGTCCACCACCTCCACGGACGGCTGCGCACCGGCGAGCCGCGCCGGGAGCGTCACCCGCGCATACGTCCCGTCGAGGGCGCGCCCGTAGGTCTCCACGGCCGGGGTCGCGCTGCCCAGGACGACGGCCGCGCCGGCGAGCGCTCCGAGGCGGATCGCGACGTCGCGCGCCTGGAGGCGCGGCAGGCGGTCGCTCTTGTACGCCGGGTCGTGCTCCTCGTCGACGATGACCACGCCCACGTCGGGGAGCGGCGCCGTGACGGCGAGCCGCGTCCCCACGACGACCTCCGCCGCCCCGGCGCGGATCCGCCGCCACTCGTCCGTCCGCTCCCCTTCCCCGAGCGCCGAGTGGAGGACGGCGATCTCGGCGTCGAGGTCCGCGCGGATCCGGTCCAGGATCGGCGCGGCGAGGGCGATCTCCGGGACGAGGACGAGCGCGGGGCGCCCCGCGGCGAGCGAGGCGGCGATCGCCTCGACATAGACGGCGGTCCGGCCCCCGCCCGTCACCCCGTCGAGCAGCAGCGGCCGGGGATCGCGTGCCGTGATGGCCGCGACGATCGCGGCGACGGCCGCCGCCTGCTCGTCCGACAGCGCGGCCCCGGCCGGCCGGCCGCCGCGCGCGCCGGCGGCCCGCCCCTCGAACGGGCGCCGCTCCCGCTCGCGCACGTCGGCGTCGGCGAGTCCGATCCGCAGGAGGGCGGCGGGGACCGCGCCACCGTGCGAGGCGGCCACGCGCGCGGCGGGGACCCCGTCCGGCGCCTCGGCGAGCTCCGCGAGCGCGGCGGCCTGCCGCGGCCCCAGGCGCCGGCCCTTCGTCGCGGCCGCTCCGTCCGCCCGCCCGCCGGACGCGGCCACGCGGCCGCTCGCGACGGCCTCCAGGCCCGCCGGGGTGATGCGGAGCCACCGGTCGTAGCGTGGCCCCGCGCCGGCGGCCCGGAGCTCCCAGGCGAGGTGCAGCAGGCCGTCCGCCTCCATCTCCCGGAGCCGGCGGAGCGCGGCCGCGCGGCCGAGGTCGCCGGCCAGGTCCGTGACGGACCGCGGCCCGGTCGCCAGGCGTGCGAGCACGTCGGCGGCCCACGGATCGACGCTCGGCCGCCGCCGGCCCCGCCTGCGTGCCGGCCGCGACGTCCGCCGCCTCCGCGACGAGCTCGAGCCGCTCGAGCATCCGCGGCGGGAGCATCGCGCGGATCGTCGCGGCCAGCGGAGCCAGGTACGTCTCGGAGATCGAGGCGGCGAGCCGCATCGCGAGCGGCGGGAGTATCGGGCCGTCCGCCCGTACCCGCGCGACGAGCGGCTTCGTGGGCACGCCCGGGTCCGTCGAGACGCGCTCGGTCACCACGCCGAGGGCCCGCCGGCGGCCGAAGTCGACGATCACCGCCTCGCCGACCGTCACGTCGGCGGTGCTCGCGTCGAGGTGGTAGGTGTACGGCCGGTCGCCGCCCGCGCCGGCCGCATCGACGGCGACCTGCACCCACCGACGGGCCGCCGGGCGTCGAAGCGCCGGGCACGCCGGCCCCGGGCGCGCCGGCGCTCGTCGGCGTCCCCGCCCCGTGTCGGGGCCACGTCAGACGCGGAGGCGCCGGTCGGCGTTCGCGAGCCGCTCGTCGTCGATGATCCCCACGATCGTCGAGGCCGTCCGGTCGATCTCGCCGGTCCGGTTCTCCACGACGTGATCGTAGTCGTCGCGCCGTGCCAGCTCGTCCATCGCGTTGCGCTGCCGGATCTCCAGCTCGTGCGCGGACTCGGTCCCGCGGGCGCGCAGCCGGCTGAACAGCTCCTCCGTGGACGGCGGCATGAGGAAGATGAGGAGCGCGTCGGGGACCTCGCGCTTCACCGTCGCCGCGCCCTGCACGTCGATCTTCAGGATCACGTGCCGGCCCGACGCGAGGGCCGCGCGGACGCTGTCCCGCGGAGTGCCGTACCAGTTGCCGTGCACCTCCGCGCACTCGAGGAAGCCGTTGTCCTCGCGCATCCGGGCGAACGCCTCCGGCGTGAGGAACCGGTAGTCGATCCCGTCCACCTCCCCGGGGCGCGGCGCACGGGTCGTGCACGTCACCACGTAGTGGAAGGCCGACGCGCCGGGGAGGCGGCGCATCGCCGCGATGATCGTGTCCTTCCCCACCCCGGACGGCCCGCTGATGATCACGAGGAGCGCACCGGGCGCGCCGAGGACGGGCGGGCTCATCGGCCGATCCTGTCGGCGGTCGGGAGGCCGTCGAGGGACGCCGCGCGGTGCCGGAGGCCGGCGAGGACCTCCTCGAGCTCGGCGGGGAGCGGGGCCTCGGCGCGGATGAGGTGGCCGTCGGCCGGTGACTGGAGCTCGAGGCGCCACGCGTGGAGGAAGAGCCGGCGCAGCCCGTCGGGGCCCTTGCGCGCGGTCCCCGTCCCGTAGAGCGGGTCCCCCGCCACCGCGTGCCCCAGGGCGGCCATGTGCACGCGGATCTGGTGCGTGCGGCCGGTGATGAGGTCGACGTCGAGGAGCGTCCAGCCGGGCAGCCGCTCGCGGACGCGGTAGCCGGTCGTCGCGGGTTGGCCGTCGTTGGTCACGGCGCGCTTGAGCCGGTTGCGCGGGTCGCGCCCGATCGGCGCCTCGATGCGGCCCGCGGGCGCCTCCACGGCCCCCTCGACGAGCGCGACGTAGGTCTTCTTCACCCGGCGCGCCTTGAGCTGCGCCATGAGGCTCGCCTGCGCGCGGTCGTCCTTCGCCACCATGAGGAGCCCCGACGTGTCCCGGTCCAGGCGATGGACGATCCCCGGCCGCTGGACGCCCGCGATGCCGCCGTACGCGGTGCCGCGCGCCAGCAGGGCGTTCACGAGCGTGCCGCCGGCGTGGCCCGGCGCCGGGTGGACCACGAGCCCGGACGGCTTGTCCACGATCAGGATGTCGTCGTCCTCGTACACCACGTCGAGCGGGATGTCCTCCGCCTCGAGCTCCAGCGGAGCGGGGTCCGGGACGTCGATCCGCAGCGTCGCCCCCGGGCACCAGCGTGATGTTCGCCTTCGCCGGGCCTCCGTCGAGATGCACGAACCCGTCGGTGATGAGCCGCTGCACGTACGAGCGCGACAGTCCGGTGCGGTCCGCGGCGAACCGGTCGAGCCGTTCGCCGGCGGCCTCGGCCGGGACCACGAGCTCGTGGGTCTTCATCCCGGCCGGCCGCCACCGTCGCCGCCGGTCGTGCCGCCACCGGCCGAGGCACCGCCACCGTCGCCGCCGGTCGTGCCGCCCGCGGTGCCCCCGCCCCCGCCCGCCGCGACCGGCGCACCGCCGAGCCTGGCCGGGATCGCCGGGACGAGCGCCACCACGATCAGGATGAGGATCCCCGCGTCGATGCAGGCGTCCGCGATGTTGAAGGTGAAGAAGCGCCAGCCGCCGATCCCGATGTCGACGAAGTCGACGACGTAGCCGAAGCGGAAGCGGTCGATGACGTTCCCCACCGCCCCGCCGAGGAGGAGGCCGAGGCCGAGGGTCGTGATCCACCCGCCCGACGCGGCCATCCGCGTGTGGATCCAGAGGATCACGCCGATGACGATGAGGCTGACGATCCCGAAGATGACCGCGCTCTGCTGGAACAGGCCGAAGAGCGCGCCGGCGTTCTGGATGTACCAGATCCGGAGCCAGTCGCCGACGATCTGCGTCGGGACGCCCAGCTCGAAGTTGGCGAGCACCCACGCCTTGGAGGCCTGGTCCAGGACGACGACGATGCCGGCGATCCCGAAGAGGGCGATCCAGCGGCGCACGGTCGCGCCCGCGACGATGCGGCTCATGCCGCGGACCGCCGGGGCTGCCGCACGCCCGGCGTCACGACGACGCGCCCCTGCGCCGGACCCCGAACCGGATGGTGCCGTCCTCGGCCGCGACCTCGCCGACCGTGGCCCCGTCGGGGATCGGCCCGATCGCGAAGACCTCGGCGAGCGTCTCGGACGCGATGCCCGGGATGAACTTGGCGATCCGCTCCGCGCCCGCGCTCTCTTCGATCGCGAGGTCGACCCGCTCGTCCACGGCGAGGTCCATCTCGCGACGGAGGTCCTGGATGGCGCGCTGCAGCTCGCGCGCGTCACCCTCGGCACGCAGCTCCGGCGTCACCGCGGTGTCGAGGACCACGACGAGGCCCTCGTCGTGCGCCACGGCCGTCCCGGGTCGCGGGGTGGCGAGGATCTCGACCTCGTCGGGCGCGAGCGTCACGCCCCCCATCGTCACGGACCCGTCCGGATGGATCTCGAAGGCGCCCTCGCGCGCGGCGGCCATCACGGCGGGGATCGCCCCGCCGAGCTTCTTCCCGATCTTCGGCAGGAGCGGCTTCACGCGGCGGTCCACCAGCTCGGACTCGTCCGAGAGGATGACGACCTCCTTGACGTTCACCTCGTCGGCGAAGACCGCGAGGGCGTCCTCGCGGAAGCGCAGCTCGGTGCCGGGGAACGCGACCCACACGGTCGCCAGCGGCTGCCGCAGCCTGAGGCCCGCCTGGCTGCGCAGCGATCGCACGAGGTCGGTCGCCCGGAGGATGAGCGTCATCGTCGTCTCGACGTCGGCGTCCCGGTACGGCGCCAGCTCGTCCGCCGGCCACCTCGTCAGGTGGACGCTGTCCGGGGCGCCGGCGTCCACGGCCACGATGAGGTTGCGGTAGATGGAGTCGGAGATGAACGGGAGGATCGGCGCGACCACCCGCGCGAGGCCGACGAGCGCGGCGTGCAGCGTGGCGAACGCGGCGTCGCGGTCCGCCGGGTCGTCCGGCCGGGAGAACCGCTTGCGGCTCGAGCGGAGGTACCGGGTGGAGAGGTCGTCGATGAACCCGGAGATCTCCCGGGCCGCCGCGTCGAGGTCGAAGTCGGCGAGGCGCTCGCCCGCGCGCTGGGAGACGGCGGCGAGGCGGGAGAGGATCCACCGGTCGAGCGCCCGGCGGTCGTCGAGGGCGGGCGCCGGGCGGTCCGGCGACCAGCCGGCGACGCGCGCGTACGTGACGAAGAAGGCGTACACGTTCCAGAGGACGAGCAGCTCGCGCCGCGCCTCGTCCGCCGCGTGCCAGCCGAAGAGGATGTTGTCCTCCGGCCGCGCGGTCGCGTACATCCAGCGCATGACGTCCACGCCCATGCGCTCGGCCGCCTCGTCGAACTCGATCGCGTTGCCCCAGCTCTTGTGCATGGGGCGGCCGTCCTCGCCGAACAGCGTGGCGTACCCGAAGATCGTCAGGAAGGGCGGCTCCCGGCGGAGGACGGTGCTCATCGCGAGCATCGAGTAGAACCAGTTGCGGAACTGGCCGGGGAAGCTCTCGGTGATGAAGTCGGCCGGGAACCACTTCTGCCAGTAGTCCGGGTCCGTCCGGTAGTGCATCGTGGAGAACGGGACGATCCCCGCGTCGAGCCACGGGTTGCCCACGTCGCGGATCCGCTCCACCGGCGCCCCGCAGCCGGAGCAGGCGATCTTCACGGCGTCCACGTACGGCCGGTGTGGCGTATGGCCCTCCAGGGCGTCCCAGCCCTCGACCGCGCGCTCCCTGAGCTCCTCGCGCCCGCCCACGACGTCGACCGTCCCGCACGCCTTGCAGTCGTAGATCGGCAGCGCCAGCCCCCAGTAGCGCTTCTTGCTGATCATCCAGTCGTGCATGTTCAGGAGCCAGTCGAGCTCGCGCTCGTACCCGAACGCCGGGATCCACCGGATCCCGTCCACGACGTCCATGATCTGGTAGCGCAGGCTCGCGTCCACCTCGGCGGCGGTCAGCTCGGACCGGGGCCGGTCGTACACCGGGCCCATGCTGATGTACCACTCGTCCACGAGGCGGAAGACGAGCGGGGTGCCGCAGCGCCAGCAGTGCGGGTAGCGGTGCTGGTAGGGCTCCAGGCGATGGAAGAAGCCGTGGTGCCGGAGCCGCTCGAGGATCTGCTCCGTGACGTCGCGGACCTCGCGGCCCGTGAGCGGACCGAAGCCGGCGATGAAGTACCCGGACTCGTCGAGCGGGGCGATCATCGGGAGGCCGAGGCGCTTCCCGAGCGCGAAGTCCTCCGCGCCGCAGCCGGGCGCGATGTGGACGATCCCGGTCCCCTCCTCCTCGCCGACCTCGTCCCAGAGGACCACCCGGTGCTCGTACGGGCGGCCGTCCGGGCCCGCCGCGGCGAACGCCTCGCGCACGGCATGCAGGTCGTCGAACGGCCCGCGATAGCGCCACCCGTCCAGCGCGGTCCCGGGCTGCTCCTCGAGGACCTCGAACGGGCCGACGAGCGCCTGCTTCAGGGTCCCCTTCCCCAGCCAGTAGACGTGGTCACCCTGGCGGACCTTCACGTACGTGAGGTCCGCACCGACGGCGGCCGCCACGTTCGAGGTCAGCGTCCACGGGGTGGTGGTCCAGACGAGGAGGGCCTCGCCGGGACGGTCCACGAGCGGGAAGCGGACGGTGAGGCCCGGGTCCTCGCGGTCCTGGTAGCCCTCCGTCATCTCGTGCTGGCTGATGCCGGTCCCGCAGCGGGCGCACCACGGCATCGTGTCGTGGCCCTTGTAGAGCCATCCGCGACGGTGGCACTCGGCGAGGAACGCCCAGATGAGGTCGTTGTTCTCGTTGCTGAACGTGTAGTACGACCCGCCCATCTCGGGCATGCCGAGCCGGCCCACGATCATCTCGACGGTGTCGGAGACCGGTCCCTCCGGCCCCTCGACCGTCACCGAGGCGGTCGGGTCGGCCGCCAGGAGGTCGCGCAGGCGCCGGAGCTCCTCGGGATCGTCCCAGTCCATCCAGTAGCCCAGGCGGATCGACTGCTCCGTCTGCCGCGCCGCGAACGTGAGGACGCGCTGCTTGCAGAGGGAGACGAACTCGGCGATCCCGTAGTCCTCGATGTCGCGCTTGCTCGTGAACCCGAGGTCGCGCTCGACGTTGACCTCGACCCAGAGGCCCTGGCAGTCGAAGCCGTTCTGCCAGCGCTGCGCCTCGCCGAGCATCGCGTGGTAGCGCTGGAAGACGTCCTTGTACGTCCGGCCCCACGCGTGGTGGACGCCCATCGGGTTGTTCGCGGTGATCGGTCCGTCCAGGAAGCTCCACCGGGGGCCGTCCGCGTTCTGGGCGCGGAGGCGCGCGAACGTGCGGCGATCGCGCCAGTGGGCGAGGAGCGCGTGCTCCTCCGCGACGAGGTCGGGCTTGGACGGGACGGGTGCGAACATCTACCCTCGAACGACGAGCGGCGCCCCGTCCCTGGCGGACGCGACGCCGCACCATGGGCCGCGAGGCGGCCAGGCCGGGCGGCCGAGCGTGCCCCGTCCCGGGCGGTGATCGGAGTCCGGTAAGGGTCCCATAGCCGCGAAGCGAGCGTCAACCCGACGCGCCGCGCCCGCGGCGGCATCGCCGGCCGTGCCGCGATCGGGGGCCGCGCCCCGGCACCGGCGGAGGACGAGGTGCCGTCGCGGGAGCGATCCGCGGTTCCACGGTATCCTCTCCTCCCGGTATGGCGATCCTCTCTCGCGCGGATGATCCGCGCCCCACTGCGCGCTCGTCCTTCGCCGCCGCGTTCCTCTCGTTCCTCTTCCCGGGGCTCGGGCAGGCCTACGCCGGCGCGTGGGAGCGCGCGCTCGCGTTCGCCGCTCTGCCCGTCCTCGCGATCGCGCTGGTCGCCGGGTTCGTGCTCCGTTACCGGACGGAGCTGCTCGGCTTCATCATCCAGCCGGTCTTCCTCGTCGGGATCCTCCTGTCCAGCGTCTTCATCCTGCTCTACCGCGCGGTCGCGGTCGTGGACGCCTATCGCGTCGCCGACTACGTGAACGCCTGGCACGAGTCCGGGGACGGCCGCTACGGCACGCCGCGCACGCGCACCAGCCCGATCGCCCTGGCCGGCCTGGCCGCGATCCTCGTCGTGATGGTCGCCGGGCACCTGGTGGTCGGGTACTACGGGATGCAGGCCCTCGACCTCGTCGGGAGCGTCTTCGGCGGTGGCGACCCCACCGAGGGGATCGTCGTCGCCGCGCCCAGCCAGTCGACGGCTCCCGGGGAGACCCCGGCTCCCACGCCGGACGCCACGCCCACCGCCGGCGCCGCGACGACGCCCACCGCGACGAAGGTCGCCGAGTGGAACGGGACCGAGCGCCTGAACATCCTCCTCGTCGGCGCCGACCAGCGGCCCGACCAGGGCTACTTCAACACGGACACGCTCATCGTCGTGAGCATCGACCCGAAGACCAAGGAAGTCGCGATGTTCAGCCTGCCGCGCGACACGGTGGACGTCCCGCTCCCGGCGGACAGCCCGGCGCGCGCGGTCTACGGCGACGTGTACGGCGGCAAGATCAACAGCCTGTGCATGGCGGCCCAGCAGCGGAAGGACATCTTCCCGTCCGGATGCTTCGGCACGATCAAGGAGGTCCTCGGCAACCTCTACGGCCTCGACATCAAGTACTACGTCGAGGTCAACTTCGATGGCTTCAAGCAGGTCGTGGACGCCATGGGCGGCGTGACGATCAACGTCCAGACGCCGGTGGTGGACGACTACTACCCCACCGACAAGGGCAAGCTCCAGCGCGTCTACATCCCGTCGGGGATCCAGCACATGGACGGCGACCAGGCCCTCATCTACGCGCGCAGCCGCCATGGCTCGTCCGACTTCGACCGCGGCCAGCGCCAGCAGCGGGTCATCCTCTCGCTCCGCCAGCAGGTGGACGTCGGCGAGATGATCCCGCGCATCCCCGACCTCGTGAAGAGCCTGAAGAAGGCGGTCCACACGGACATCCCCGTGAACCTCCTGCCGCAGCTGGCGCAGCTCGCGGGCGAGATCGACATGACGAAGCTGCGGTCGTACGTCTTCGCGCCGAGCTTCTGGGCGACCGAGATCCGCTCGGGCGACCCGCGCGGCTACGTCATCGAGCCGAAGGTGGACCGCATCCGCTACGGCGTGCGCGCCGCGTTCGCCGACAAGGCCTCCGACATCGCGGTCCGCGAGAAGGTCGCGGCCGAGGAAGCGACCGTCTGGGTGCTCAACGGGACCGGCGCCGACGGCCAGGCGTCCGACGTGGCGAGCTACCTCGCGTGGAGCGGGATGGTGGCCACCGCGCCGAACCAGAAGCCGGACGAGACCCCGGCCACCACGGTCGTCCGCGTCTACAACGGCGCGGAGAAGGACCTGCCGCAGACGCTCGCCTACCTCGAGAAGACCCTCGGTGTGAAGCCCGAGCTCGTGGACGACGCCTCGGTCCACGTGGACGTCATCGTCATCACGGCGCCCGACACGCCGAAGATCCAGGCGCCGAACGCACCCTGACGGAGCTCGGGCGCGCGTCCTCGGATCGAGGGGCGCGAGCCGGCCGGGCGGCGGCCCGCGCTCGCTCGGCGGGCCGCCTCGGCGGACCTAGCGCTCGTAGACGGGCGTCACCCAGTGGCGGTACTCCGGGGCGTTCCCGCGCACCGCGTCGAAGTACCGCTTCTGGATCTCGACGGACATGAGCCCGGGCGTTCCCGAGCCCACCTTGCGGTGGTCGATCTCGATGACCGGCGAGATCTGGGCGCCGGTCCCGCAGAGGAAGACCTCCTCGGCGACGTAGAGCTCGGTGCGATCGATCGCGCGCTCCAGGACCGGGATCCCGAGGTCCTTCGCGATCTGCATGACGCCGGCGCGCGTGATCCCCTCGAGGATCTCGTCGGTCACCGGGGGCGTGCAGAGGATCCCGTCGCGCACCATGAAGAGGTTCTCCGCGGATCCCTCGGAGACGTGGCCGTCCCACGAGAGGACGATCGCCTCGTCGTACCCGTCGAGCATCGCCTCGGTCTTGGCGAAGGCCGAGTTCACGTAGGCGCCCACGATCTTGCCGCGCGCCGGGATGGCGATGTCCGCGGTCCGGCGCCAGCTCGACGTCTTGCACCGGATCCCCGCGTCCGTGTCGATGTACGAGCCGAACGGCGTCGCGACGATGTAGACATCGTGCGCGAGCGCGTGGAGCCGGACGCCGATCGCCTCCGTGCTCTTGTAGACCGACGGCCGGATGTACGCGTCCTCGCGGAACCCGTTGCGCCGGCAGAGCTCGATGATCAGGCCCACCCACTCGTCCACGGACGGGAGCCCCTCGTCCATGAACATGACCTTGGACGAGTTGCGGATGCGTTCGATGTGCTCGCGCGCCTTCAGGACGTAGAGCTGCTCGTGCTCGGCGTTCCAGTACGCGCGCACCCCCTCGAAGACGGCCGTCCCGTACATGAACGCGTGGGTCATGATCGAGACGTTCGCCTCGCCGAGCGGCACGAACCCGCCGCGGAAGTAGCACGTCAGGGCGTGCTGCGACGAGCCGATCGCGGAGGTGGACTCGGAGGCTGCGGGCTTCTGCTCGGTCACCATGGTGCTGCGCTCCACATCCGTCCCCTGTGGGGTCCCTGGGGTCTCTCCGAGTATACCGTCGGCCCCCGCCGGGTCGGCCGTGAGCCGGGGTCAGTGGGCCGTGCCGGTCCCCGTGCCCACGCCGAGGACGACGAGGGCGAGGAAGAGCAGGTAGAAGAGCCCTCCGACGAGCAGGAGACGCCCGCGGAGGATGCCGCGCAGCTTCATGGGGCCGAAGATCGCGAGCGACGAGGCGAAGGCGATCCCCGCGGACAGGAAGGCGATCGGGGCGCCGGACCCCGTGGACCACGCCGACGGCGCGAACACGAGCGCGACCACCGTCGGGATCATGCTCTGGAAGACCATCGCGCCGGTGATGTTCCCCATCGCGAGCGTGTCCTTGTCCTGCCGGACCCAGATGACGCTGTTGAACTTCTCCGGGAGCTCCGTCGCGATCGGCGCCACGATGAGCGCGAGCACGATGGCACTGAGGCCGAGCCCGGTCGCGATCCGCTCGACCGCGCCGACGAACACGAGCGCGCCCACCACGATGAGGGCGAGGGAGACGACGACCTGGACGCTGATGATGCGCAGTCGCGGCTTCACCTCGGCGGGCCTGCTGGGGGCATCCAGGCGTCGCAGCCGGAGCGGCCGGAGGTCCTCCCCTCCCCCCTCGCCGCCCTCCGAGACGAAGTGCTCGCGCACGTACAGGGCGTACAGGACGAGGAGCACCACGGCGACCCCCCACCGCGGCCAGACGAGGTCCGCGGGGAGGAACGCCGCCCCGATGGCGATGGCGTACCCGATGAAGAACCACCGGACGTCGTGTGCGATGACGCCCGGCTGGATGAGCATCGTGTCGCCGAGCACGCGCCGCTTCCTCACGCTGAGGACCGCGAGGCCGGTGATCGCCATCGCGAGCGTCGAGAGCATGAAGGGCGCGCCCAGGATCGCCCCGATCCCGATCTCGTGCGATGCCGCTGCGCCGCCGGAGAAGAGGATCGCGACGATCGGGATCATCGTCTCCGGGAGCGCCGTGCCGACCGCGGCCAGGACGGAGCCGACCGCCCCCTCGGCGAGGTTCAGGCGGTGCCCGAACCACTCGATCCCGTTCGTGAAGAGCTCGGCCCCGAGGAGGATGAGCACGAACGCGATGGCGAGGATGACGAAGTCCATGGTCAGCCCGCCAGGCTCGCCGTGGCGACGCTCACGGCGATCACCACGAGGATCGCGACCGAGATGAGCACCATCCGCCGCTGGCCGGTCCGCGCGAAGCCGATGAGCGAGGCGACGACGCGGAGCGATGGCGTGGCGATCGCGATGATGAGCCCCAGCCAGAGGTAGGCGGCCGGGTCGAGCGAGACGAGGCCCGACGGGATCTCCGCCAGCGAGAAGGCCGCGGGGCCCGGCCCGAGCGGGTCCACCCCATGCGTGACCATGAGGACGACCCCCACGGCGAGCAGGGCCATGCTCGCGCCGATCCCGAGCTGGAGGACGCGCGCGACGGTGCGGTCGAGGGTCGCCGCGGTACCGCTCATCCGAGCGCCTTCAGCGTCATCTGGACGGCCGTGTAGGCCAGGACGACGACGAACAGGAGCCGCAGGATCCGCACGTCGACCCGGTGCGCGACGCGCGAGCCGGCGAGGGCGCCCACGAAGACGCCGACGGCCGTCGGCCCCGCGACGTACGGGTCGATCCCGCCGCGGAGGAAGTAGACGATCGCGCTCGCGGACGCGGTGATGCCGATCATGAGGTTGCTCGTCGCGGTCGCCACTCGGAGCGGAACCCCCATCGCGAGGTTCATGAGCGGCACCTTGATGATGCCACCGCCTACGCCGAGGAGCGCCGAGACCAGGCCGGCGAAGAGGCTCCCCACCACGCCGAGCGGGTAGCTGTGGACCGTGTAGTCCGGCCCGGCGAGCGACTCGACGAACGGGAGGTGCGACGTCGGGCTCGTGCCCCCCAGTGCCCCACGCGACGGCGGGCGCGACCCATCGGGCCGGTCCGTCCCGGCCTGCATGGCGAGGTCCCCGGCCGCGGGCTCCGCGACCAGCGCGTCCGCCTCGGCGACCGCGAGGGACTGCGCGGCGCCGGAGGCCGGCGCGGGCCGCGAGAGCAGCTTCCGCACCATCGTCAGCGCCGTGTAGGCGAGGAGGAGCGCGAACATGCCCGCGAGGACCCGCTCGGGGATCGCGAACGCGATGAGGCCGCCCACGAGCGCACCCGCGGCGGTGAAGACCTCGAGCGCCATCCCGAGGCGCAGGTTCGCGACGTGCTTCTCGAGGTAGACCCCGGCTGCCGCGGAGCTCGTGACGATCACCGCGACGAGGCTGACGCCGACCGCCTCGCGGAGCGGCAGCCCGAAGCCGAGGGTGAGGAGCGGGACGATCAGGACGCCGCCCCCGAGGCCGAGGAGCGACCCGAAGGCGCCCGCGGCCGCCCCCCCGGCGAACAGGACGAGGTCGACCGTCACGAAGGAAGTGTCCCGCCGCGGCGCGGCCCGGAAGGGGCCTGCGCGCGGCGGGCGGTCATCCGACGGTCAGGGGCGCAGGTGCTGCGGCGCGTACGGCAGCAGCGCCACGTGGCGCGCCCGCTTCAGCGCGACCGACAGCTCGCGCTGGTGGCCGGCGCAGAGGCCGGTCTTCCTGCGCGGCTCGATCTTCGCCCGCTCCGAGAGGTAGCGGCGGAGGCGGTTGACCTCCTTGTAGTCGATCTGGACGGTCTTGTCGGCGCAGAACGCGCACACCTTCCGCCGTCGGCGGTCGCGGTAGTACTCGTCCCGCTTCTTCGCGCGTGCTCCAGGTGCCATCGGTGGTGGACTCCTCGTCGTCGTGTCTCGTGCGTACGGCGCCGGGGCTCAGGCTCCGCCGGCGCGGATGGATGCGTCAGAACGGGAGGTCTTCGAGATCCTCGTACGTCTCGCTCGGGGCGGAGCCGCCGGCGTCGCCGCCACGGCCCCGGAGCGGAGAGACGTCGGAGCGGCCGGACGGTGCCTCACCGCCGAACTCACCCTCCTCGCGGGCCGCGCGGTCGAGCGCGGTGACCGTCTGGGCGACGAGCTCCGTGGTGTTCCGCTTCTGGCCCTCCTTGTCCTCCCACTGTCGGGTCTGGATGCGCCCCTCGACGTAGACCTTGCGGCCCTTCCGGAGGTTCTCGGCGGTGCGCTCGGCGAGCGGGCCCCACGCGACGACGCGGAACCACTCGGTCTCCTCCTGCCAGTTCCCGTCGGGTCCCCGGAAGTTCCGGTTGACCGCGACCGTGAACTGGGTCACCGCCTGGCCGTTGGGCGTGTATCGCATCTCGGGATCGCGCCCGAGGTTGCCGATGATCATCGCCTTGTTGAGCGACACGGCCGCGTTCCTCCGGGCTCAGTCGACGGCGGCCGGGGCCGCCTCGGACTCGGACTCGTCGATCTGCTCGCCGTCCGGCTCGATCTCCTCGTCGTCGGCCGGCGGCGGAGCGACCTGGTCGCCCTCTCCCGCCTCCGCGACATCGCCCTTGCGGGCGGCGCGGACGGGCCGCTCGACGCGGATCACGAGGTGCCGGATGACCTCCTCGGTGATGAGGAGGCCGCGCTCGAGCTCGATGATCGTCGTCGCGGGGGCCTCGAACACGAGGATGTGGTACTGCCCCTCGCGATGGCGATCGATCGGGTACGCGAGGCGGCGGCGGCCCCACGGCTGGACCTTCACGATCTGACCGCCGTCCCCGACGATCAGCCGCGTCGTCCGCTCGACGACCGCCTGGGTGCGCTCGTCCGGGGCGTCCGGCTTGAAGACGAGCATGAGTTCGTATCGGCGCATGCGCCACACTCTCCTTCCTGTGGGATATGCCCCGGTCGTACGCCGGCCGTCCGGTCACCGGACGCCGCGATCCACGCGCGGAGCAGAAAGGCCTGCGGGAGTGTACCACGGGGCCCTCGCGGCCCCGGCGGGCGACCGTTTATGCTCTCGCCCGGAGCGTCCGTCCACGAAGGGGGGCCCGATGTCCGACAACGCGATCGTCCTGCTGTCGCCCGACGCCACGACCGGTGCGTCGCTGGCGTCGCCGCTGCGCGAATCGGGCCACCGCGTCACGGTCGCCGATACGACGGATGCCGCGATCGCGGCGGCCTCCGGCCACTCCATCCTCATCGTCGGCGGGGCTGGACGATGCCGCCGCGGCGGCCGCCTGCCGGCGCATCCGCGAGATCCCCCTCCTCCGCGAGATCGGGGTCTGCGTCCTGACCGCGTCCGAGGACGTGGATGCGCGCGTCGCCCTGCTCCAGGCGGGCGCCGACGAGGTCGTGCCCGAGGCGATCGACCCGCGCGAGCTCGAGGCGCGCCTCGGTGCGCTGTTCGTCCGGTCGACGCGCGGCATGGCCGCCACGACCGCGGCCGCCGGTGCCGTCAGACGCCCCAACCGGTCGATCGTCGTCTTCAGCCCCAGCGGCGGGACCGGCACGACCACGATCGCCGTCGGCCTCGCCGTCGTGCTCGCCACGCGCCATCCGGGTCGCGTCGCCGTCGCGGACATGCACCTCCCGTTCGGCCAGGTCGCGAGCCACCTGGACATCCAGCCCCGCCGGACGATCACGGACCTCGCGGCGGACGACGCCGCGCTCGTCGACCCCTCGCTGATCGCGACGTACGCGGAGCGCCACGGCAGCGGCCTCTCGGTCTATACCGCGCCGAGCGCGTGGGACCCGGCCGCGGTCATGACCCCGCAGATGGCCGTCGCGTTCATCGAGGCGGCCACGCTCGCGCACGACCGCGTCGTCATCGACCTCGGGACGGCGTTCGACGACCGCTGCATCGCCGTCCTCGGCCGCGCGGACGTGACGATCGTGCCCGTCCGCCCGGAGGTCCCGAGCCTGCGAGCCGTGCACTCGTTCGTCGAGGCGCTCGCGGCGCGCGAGGTCGATCCGGCGAAGCTCCTGTTCGTCGTGAACGAGATGGCCCCGCGCGAGGCGCTCAAGCCGCAGGAGATCGAGACCGCCCTCGGCCGGCCCCCCGCCGCCGGCCTCCCGTACGACCCCGCGCTGTACGTCCGCGCCGCCAATCACGGGGTCCCGATCGTCCTGAGCGCGCCCGACTCCGCGCCGGCCGTGGCGCTCGCGCACCTCGCTGCGATCGTCCTCGGAGAGGCGGAGACCCCGACGGCCACGACCCCCCAGCCGGGGCCGGAGAAGCGGCCCACGGGGCGGTTCGGCGGGCTCTTCGGGAGCCGCGGCTAGCGCCTACCCGAACCAGGTCGCGCCCTCATCCTCCGAGACGGGCGGGAGGAAGAGGAGCCGGTGGATGGCATCGGCCGGCAGGGTGGTGCGTCGCGAGACGACCCGCACGATGCACCGGGTGTCGTCGCCGCAGCGGGCGATCGCGCGCATGTCCAGGCGGGGCCACAACGCGAGGGCGCGGCGCTGGATCCTCGTCAGTCGGGTGCGCTCGGGGTATCCGTCGGCGACCATCGGCGCCTCCTTCCGTCAGCGCCTCTCTCGGATCGGTCGATGGTACCCCCGGCCGCCGGATCGCGCCGCCGGGCGAGTGGTCGACGGCCGGGTCCCGCGCGAGGGCCGCCGTGGTGCCGGGGGCGAGACTCGAACTCGCACGGGGTCTCCCCCGGTCGTGTTTAAGACGACCGCGTCTGCCGTTCCGCCACCCCGGCCCATGCCGATGCTACGTCGGCCGCGCGAGCCTCGTACGGGGACGGTCCGTCCGGCCGGCGAGCCACGGCGCCGCCGGGGCCGACGCACGCGACGCGTCCGGCCCCACGCCGGGGACGTCGGACGCCGGCCCGCCGATCGGCATCCGGCCCGCGAGCCGCGACGAGAGCGCCTCGGCGAACGGGGTCGCCAGGTGCTGGTTGTCGCGGTAGACGAGGTACCGGCCGATCACCGCCGGGCACGGGCCGCTGGGGCAGACCCAGGGCGTCGGGTCGATGTAGTGCACCCCGGCCTCCGCCGCGATCGATGCCTCCGCCGCGAGCCACGCCGGGTCCACGGCCTCGGCCACGGGCGTCGCACAGGCCAGCACGCTCGTCGGGTGCGCCGAGAGGCAGACCGGAGCGTCGGCGGCCGACTCCGGCGTCGCGCCGATGAGGCTGACCGACCGTGCGAGCGGCCGCAGGGCGTCCAGCATCCGCACGAGGCCGTCCTGCAGCAGCGTCACGCCCTCCGGACCGCCGACCGCGTCACCGTCGACGACGGGCCGCACAGACCGGCTGTACGAGACGACGACGAGTGCCGGGTGCTCGGCGGCGATCCGGTCGAGCGCGTTCTTCCGCCACGTGTCGCACTCCGTGTAGGGCCGGCCGAGCGTCCCGCTCCACACGGTGACGTCGACCGCCCCGCACGCGCTCTTCGTGAGCGAGACGAGGCGCCAGCCGCGGTCGACCGCGATCTGCTCGAGGGCCGGGAACCACTGCGCGGCGTGCGAGTCGCCGAAGAGGACCACCGTCGTCGAGGAGGTGGGGTCGCCATAGACGCACGGCGGCGACTCCGTCACCGCCTCCGAGAGATGACAGCCGTCCGCGTAGACCTGCGGTCGGTCGTCGCGCGCCGACGCCAGCGACGGGGTGAGGTTCCCCGGGACCGGGCCGTCCGGCGTGGCGGGGATCGGCGTGGCGGTCGGCGCGGGTGTCGCCGGAGCGACCGTGGAAGACGGCGTCCGCGTGGAGGCGGTGGGCGTCGGGGCGGCCGTCGGGGCGGCGCTCGCCACCGGCGCGGGCGTGGACGTGTCCGCGGGGACCAGGCCCGCGAGGGAATCGCCGGTGCCGGGATCCGCGGCGCCGGCGACGGTCGTGCCACCCAGGCGGTCGAGCGTGAGCTGGCCGACGCCGAGCGCACCCACCGCGACCGCGAGAGAGAGGCCGCCGGCGAACGCGAGGTTCTTCCGCGTGACGGTCCCGATGATCCGTCCGCGCCGGAGCGGGTCCTCGAGGTAGCGCTGCGAGAGCGCCGCGAGCGGGCCGGCGACCAGGACCACGAGGGCGATCCGTCCGGCGAGCGGGACCGGCGCCCCGAGCGCGATGGGCACCAGGACGAGCACCGGCCAGTGCCACAGGTACAGCGAGTAGCTGATCCGTCCCACGTAGCGGAGCGGGCCCCATCCGAGGAGCGCCGCATGACGCTGGGCCCCTCCGCGGGTCCCCGCCGCCACGACCGCCGCGGTCCCCACGACCGGGAGCAGCGCCGCCCAGCCGGGGAACGGCGTATCGGGGGCGATCGCGATGCCGGCGAACGCGACGAGCGCGAGGCCGCCCCAGGCGAGGGCCGCCGCCGCCCGGGACGGGACCCGGGCGAGCTCTGCCGCCCCGAGGGCGAGCAGCGCGCCGGCCCCGAGCTCCCACGCGCGTGTCGGGAGAGAGAAGAAGGCCCACGGCTGCTGCGTGCCCGTCAGGTAGAGCGAGAGGAGGAAGGACCCGCCGACGACGAAGGCGAACGGGACGGCCAGCCGGCGGCGCGACCCCATCGCGAACCTGCCCGCGAGGAGCACGAGCGCCGGCCAGAACAGGTAGAACTGCTCCTCTGCCGACAGCGACCAGAAGTGGAGGATCGGCGAGGGCGGGAGCGTGCTCTGCAGGTAGTCGGTCGCCTGGACCGCGAACCGGACGTTGACGATGTACATCGCGGCCGCGGCCGCGTCCCCGGCGATGTCGACGAGCGCGAGCGGCGCGACGACGAGCGCCGAGACGGCGAGGGTGACCACGAGGACGAGGGCGGACGCCGGGAGGATCCGCCGGCCGCGCCGGGCGTAGAAGCGCGGCAGGGAGATCGACCCGGTCTCCCGGAGCTCGCGCAGCAGCAGGCCCGTGATCAGGAAGCCGGAGAGGACGAAGAAGACGTCGACGCCGACGTAGCCGCCGGTGAAGCCGGGGACGCCCGCGTGGTAGAGCAGCACGAGGATGACCGCGATCGCCCGGAGCCCCTCCAGGTCCGGGCGGAAGTCATGCGACGCCGCGGAGGCGGGGGGTGCCGGGTCCGGTGCGTCCTGCGCGAGCGGCGCGGGGACGGCCCGTCGAAAGTGTGACGTGATGGAGTGAAGGGTCACGGCTCCGAATGATGAGGCGGCCTGCGACCCTCCCGCGGCTCGCCACGGCGATCACCCGGCCGGAACCCGACTATACGCGGCCCTCGGGGTGGGCGTCGCGACGCCCTCTCCCGGGGACCGGGACAAAGAAGAAGCGGACCCCGTGGGGTCCGCGGGAACGATCGGTGTGTGGAGGCGACGTCGGGATTCGAACCCGAGAATAGAGGTTTTGCAGACCTCCCCCTTAGGCCACTTGGGTACGTCGCCCCGTTGCGCGCCCCTGGGCGCGTCCGTCCGGGAGAGGTGGCTGCCCCTCGAGGATTCGAACCTCGGTTCTCGGATCCAAAGTCCGCTGTCCTACCACTGGACGAAGGGGCAGCGGTCGAGGTCCCGATGCTGACGAGCCGACGGCCCGTCGGTGCTGAGAGGGGGGATGGAGCGGAAGACGGGACTCGAACCCGCGACCCTCACCTTGGCAAGGTGATGCTCTACCAACTGAGCCACTTCCGCTCGAAGATGCCACCACCGCTGCGTGCTGGTGCCGAGAGCCAGATTCGAACTGGCGACACCGCGATTTTCAGTCGCGTGCTCTACCGACTGAGCTATCTCGGCCCGTGGACGCCGCGGGTCTGGCCGCCCGTACGGCTCGAAGAGGCTACCACGACCCCACGGGACGTCGCAAGGACGCGGGGGCACCGAGGTCCGGGCCGGTCGGACCCGGAGGGCCTCCCCCCTACTCCAGCCCCTTCAGCACGGCGATCGCCTGCGCGTCGAGCGGCGGCTGGCCGTACATCGCGCGGAGCCGGTCCACGCGGTCGAGGATCGGCGGGTGGGTCGAGAAGAGCCCCATCCCGCGGTCGGAGAGCTTCTTCATCGGGTTGACGATGTAGAGGTGCTGGGTCGCCCGGTTCGCGACCTCGAGCGGCTCCTGGTCGGCGGCGATCTTCATCAGCGCGTTCTCCAGGCCCACCGGGTTCCGCGTGAGGTCCACCGACGACGCGTCGGCGAGGTACTCGCGCTGCCGGCTCACGGCGAGCTGCACGAGCCGCGCCATGATCGGCGCGAGGATCGCGAGCACGATCGCGATGACGAGGACGACCGCCTGGAGCCCGCCGGAGTCCGACGAGCCCGAGCTCCGCCGGCCGCGACCGCCGAACCCCGTCCAGAAGCCGTAGCGGAGGAACATGTCGGCGAGGAGCGCGATGCTCCCGACGAGGACGCCCACGAGCAGCGTGAAGCGGATGTCGTAGTTGCGGACGTGGCTCAGCTCGTGGCCGATGACCCCCTGGAGCTCCTCGCGGTCGAGCTTCTGGAGGAGCCCCGTCGTGATCGCGATGGACGCGTGCTGCGGGTCGCGGCCTGTGGCGAAGGCGTTGGGCGCGCTGTCGTCGATGACGTAGACGGCCGGCATCGGGATCCCGGCGGCGAGCGACATCTCGCGGACGACGTTCACGAGCTGCGGCGCGCTGGTCTCGTCGACGCGCTTCGCCTTGGACGCCGCGAGCACCAGCTGGTCGCCGGAGAAGTAGCTCGCGGCCGACATGACGATCCCGAGGATGATCGCCACCGCGGTCATCCCCAGGATCCCGGTGAGGTCCCCGGTCAGGGCGTAGCCGATGGCCACCCCGAGGACGATGAGGATCCAGATGACGATGAGGACGAGGAACAGGGAGTTGCGCTTGTTCGCAGAGATCTGCGAACGGAACGACGTGGCGGCCACCCTGCCCTCGCGATTCCCCGGCTGGTCTCCGGACGGTCCCCCGCGCTAGCGGAGGGCGACGACCGGGACCTGATCGGCCTCGGGCTCGGCCTCGAAGAAGTCGCGCTTCGAGAACCCGAACGTCCCGGCGAGGACGTTCCCCGGGAACGTCTGGATCGAGGTGTTGAACTCGAGGACCGACGAGTTGTAGTACTGCCGGGCGAAGCTGATCTGGTTCTCCGTCGTGGTCAGCTGCTCCTGGAGCGAGAGCACGTTCTCGTTGGCCTTGAGGGTCGGGTAGTTCTCCGCGACGGCGAAGAGGGAGCGCAGCGCGCCGGTGAGCTGGTTCTCCGCGGCCGACTGCTCCGAGACGCCCTTGCGCGCCCGCGGCGACCGCGTTGGCGCGCGCCTCGGTCACCTTCGTGAGGACTTCCTGCTCGAACCCCATGTAGTCCTTCACGGCGGCGACGAGGTTCGGGACGAGGTCGTGGCGCCGCTTCAGCTGCACCTCGACCTGCGCGAGCGCCTCGTCGACCGTGTTCCGCTTCCGGACCAGGCCGTTGTAGAAGAGGATCGCCCCCACCACCACGATCAGGACGATCGCGATGAGGACGATGAGAACAGCCGTCATGTGCGCCTCCGATCCCTAGGACCGCGGGGTGCGTCCCTCCGTGAGTCTAGCGTGGGCGGGAAGGGGGGACGCGAGTGCCGGGCGCGACGGCCGCGGACGCGACCGGGAGGTGGTGGGCGGTAAGGGACTCGAACCCCTGACATCCTCGGTGTAAGCGAGGCGCTCTCACCAGCTGAGCTAACCGCCCGGAGGTCTCCGGCCGCGACGGCCGGGGAAAGAAAGACGCGCCCGAGGGCGCGTCAGTCGATGCGTGGATCGGCGGAGGGTGGTGCCCAGGCCGGGACTTGAACCCGGATGACTTGCGTCATACGCCCCTCAAACGTACGCGTATACCAATTCCGCCACCTGGGCGCCGTATGCACTTGCGGTCCTACCGGCTCGACGCTGCCTGGTACCGAGGAAGGGACTCGAACCCATACGCCCTTGCGGGCACCAGCTCCTGAGGCTGGCGCGTCTACCAGTTCCGCCACCTCGGCGAGGACCCGCCGCCCACCCTGAGCAAGCTCACTGGGTTCGCGGCGAGGCGCCATGTTAGCACATCCCAGAATTGGTCACTGAGGTCGCCCAGCTCCCGGGCGACGGGCCCGTCGAGCGTGGATCGGTAGGCGACGATGTAGTCGCGGAAGACGAGCGGCGGCATCGTCTGCTCCGTCGAGAGGAAGTCCTGGAGCGCCGCGTAGCGCTGCTTGCGCGCGGCCGTGGTCCCCGGCTTCCGCGCCGCCTCCAGGAGCTTGTCCAGGTCGGCGTTCTGGACGCCCGAGACGTTCGACCCCCCGTGCCCCGCCTGCGTGGAGGCGAGGAGCGGATAGAGGTCGGGGTCCAGGCCGATGTTCGCGTCGAGGAGGACCGCGTCGAAGTCGCCGTCCTGGATCTTCGTGATGAGCTCGGCGGGCGGGAGCGAGGTCACGGTCGTCTTGATCCCGAAGGTGGTCAGGTCCTTCGCCACCGCCTGCGCCACCGCGTTGCTGACCGGGTTCGACGCCGCGTCGAGCGCGAGGACCTTCAGGGCGAACGGCTTCGTCGTCTTCGGCGCGACCCAGCCCTTCGCCGTCTTCTTCCAGCCGGCCTTCTTCAGCTCGGCGGTGGCCTTCTTCCGGTCGAACGGCAGCGGCCGGCTCTCGGCCGCGGAGAACGCCCACGACGTCGGCGGGATCGGCGTCTCGGCGAGCGCGGCCAGGCCGAGATAGGCGTCGTCCACGATCTTCGTGCGGTCGATCGCCATCTCGATCGCGCGCCGGAAGTGGAGGTCGCCGAAGCGCGCATGGTCGGGGCGCAGGTTGAAGGTCAGGCTGGTGAAGATCGCCGACGGGTACCGGACGAGCCGGGTCCCGGCCACGTCCATCAGGCCCGGTCGCGGTGGCGGGAGCCAGGCCCGAGGCCGCGTCGATCTCGCCCGCCCTGTAGGCCGCGGCGAGGGCCGCCTCGTCGTCGAAGAAGCGCATCTCGATGCGCGCGAGGCCGGAGGCCGCCAGGTCGACCGGCACGTCCTCACCGGGCACCGCGGAGGCGTCCACGCCCGCGGACGAGGCCGGGGCGGGGTCGGCGCGGCGCTGGCCTCCGCGGAGGCGGCAGCGGACGAGGCCCCGGGCGCGGTGGAGGCGCCGGGCGTCGGCGAGGGCGTCGCGTCCGCGGTGCCGCCCGGGTCGACCGGGCCGGCGTAGCCGTCCGACGGCTCGAGGATCGCGTGGTCCGCGTCGCGGGAGACGATCCGGTAGGGCCCGTTGCCCACCGGCGACTGCGCGAACGGCGAGTCTGCGAGGTCGGCCGCCTTGACGTCCGCGAGGAGGTGGGACGGCAGGAGCGGCTGGCGGGCGAGCTCCACGAACCCGCCGATCGGCTTGCCGAGCGAGAACTTCACCGTCTTCGCGTCCACGGCCTCCGCCGTGACGTCCGTCCACGATGCGCCCGTCGGGCCCGTGTACCCCTCGTCCTTCAGCATCCCGACGGTGAACACGACGTCGTCCGCCGTCACCGGAGTCCCGTCGTCCCACTGGGCGTCGGGGCGGATGGCGAACGTGTACGTCTTGCCGGCGTCCGCGATCGTCCACGACTCAGCGAGGTCCGGCACGAGCGTCTGCCCCGGCCCCAGGCCCACGAGGCCGCGGAACACCAGGGCGACGATGTCGCGGTCGGCGCGGGTCCGCTGGGTGAGCGGCGTGAGGGAGGACGGCCGGCCGACGACCCCGTCGCGGAACGCGACGACGTCCTCCGTCGGGGACGGGCTGGGCGTGGGGACGGCCGCGATGGGGGCCGGCCGTGCGACCGGCAGCATGATGGCCCCCGCGAGGACCATGAGGACGACGGCGAAGGCGAGGATGATCGCGCGATCACGGTGGGGCATGGGCGGTCAGTGCTCCGACCGGGGTGGCCACGCGTGGGCTCGCATCGCCTGTCCGGGAGGGCGCCGGCTCCGGCGCCGGGCGCTACTTGGCGACGAAGACGTAGCTGGCCAGCGAGAAGACCACGAAGAGGGCGCCGAGGACGACCGTGAACTGCCAGAGGCGCTTCTCGACGCCGCGCCGGCTGCGGTAGACCGCGGAGTCGCCGCCGAACGTGCTCGACAGGCCCACGCCGCGCGCCTGCATGAGGATGGCGGCGATGAGCGCGATGCTCACGACGATCTGGCCGATCGCCAGGATGGGATTCACGGTGCTCGGGACCTCCTCTCAAGGACCGAGGGATGGTAGCACAGGTCCGGCGCGGCCCACGCGCGCCGGCCCCTGTGCGATGGATCGGCTCTCAGCCCTCCGGGACGAGGAGCGACCGCCCGGTCATCCCCTCCCAGGTCGGGAGTCCGCCGAGCTCGCCGATCGTCGGCGCGACGTCCGCGAGGACTCCGTCGCGGAGCCGCCGCCCATCCACGGGCCTGCCGGCGACGAGGATCGGGACGGGGTTCAGCGAATGGGCGGTCACCGTCCGCCCCTCCGCATCGCGCATCTCGTCGGCGTTGCCGTGGTCGGCCGTCACGACGAGGAGCGCCCCCGGACCGTGCGGATCGGCGTCCTCGACGTACGCGACCGCCTCCGCGACGCGCTCCAGGCAGGCGTCGACGGTCTCGCAGGCCTTCACGGTCGCGTCCCAGACGCCGGTGTGACCCACCATGTCCGGGTTCGCGAAGTTGGCGGCCACGAGGTCGTACTCGCCCGAGACGATCGCCTCGACGATCTTCTCGGTCACGCCCGCTGCGCTCATCTCCGGCTGCAGGTCGTAGGTGGCCACCCTGGGGCTCGGGATGAGGATGCGGTCCTCGCCCGGCCACGGCTCCTCGACCCCGCCGTTGAGGAAGTACGTCACGTGGGCGTACTTCTCGGTCTCCGCGATGTGCACCTGGCGCCACCCGGCCCGTGAGGCGACCTCGGCGAGCGACGTCGCCACCTCCGGCGGGAAGACGACGAGGACCGGCAGGTCCCCTTCGTACTCGGTCATCGTCGCGACCAGGGGATCGCGCGGGACCGGACCGCCCTCGGCCCGGTCGAACGCGTCGAAGGCGGCGTCCGCGAGGGCGTGCGTGAGCTGCCGCGCGCGATCGGCGCGGAAGTTGCAGTGGACGACCGCGTCGCCGTCGCGGATCCGGCCGTCCACGCCCTCGACGAGCGTGGGCTGGATGAACTCGTCGTTCTCGCCCCGCGCGTACCCGGCCTCCACGGCCCCGGTGGCGGAGGGCGCGGTGAACGGCGCGACGCCGTGGACGATCGCCCGGTAGCCGGCGGCCGTCCGCTCCCACCGCTTGTCGCGGTCCATCGGGTAGTACCGGCCGGCGACGGTCGCGATGCGCGCGTCCGGATGCGCCGTGGCAAGGCGCGCCTCCAGGTCGGGGACGAACCCGATCGCGGAACGCGGCGGCGTGTCGCGGCCGTCGAGGATGGCGTGGACACGCACGGACGGCACGCCCTTCTCGGCGGCGAGCTTCGCCACCGCGACGAGGTGCGTGTCGTGCGCGTGGACGCCGCCGGGGCCCACGAGGCTGATCAGGTGGAGCGGGCGCCCCGCGGTCGACGCCCGCTCGCATGCCGCGAGCAGCGCCGGCCGGCTGAAGAACTCGCCCGACGCGATCGCCGCATCGATCCGCGGGAGGTCCTGCAGCACGGGCTTCCCCGCGCCGATGTTCAGGTGGCCGACCTCGGAGTTCCCCATCTGGCCGTCCGGGAGGCCGACGGCCCCCTCCGACGCGTCGAGTCGCGCGTGCGGCCAGCGCTCGAGCAGGGCCCGCCACGCGGGCATCCGCGCGGCGGCGATCGCGTCGGCGGACGGGTCACGGCCGAGGCCGAACCCGTCGACGACGATGAGGACGATGGGTCGCGGGCGACGGAAGCCCGCGGGAACGCCGGCCCCGTCCGCCGCGCCGGTCACCCGCGCGCGTCCGACGCGCGCGAGGCGGCGTCCACGACCGCACGGGCGGTGGCGGTCACCGCGGCCCGGGCGACGATCCCGGCCATCTCGTCCTGCTTGAGCGAGGCGCCGCCGACGAGGGCGCCGTCGATGGACGGCTCCACGAGGAACTCGCCGACGTTCGCCGAGGTCACGCTGCCGCCGTAGAGGACGGGCACCGCCTCGGCGAGCTCGGGCGACGCGACCTCCGCGACGACCTTCCGGATCGCCGCGGACATCGCGGCCGCGTCCGCTCCGGTCGAGGTGCGCCCGGTGCCGATCGCCCAGACGGGCTCGTACGCGATCACGAGGCCGCCCGCGAGGAGCGTCTCGGCATCGATCCCTGCGAGACAGCCGCGGACCTGGTCGGCGACGACGGCCTCCGCGCGTCCGGCCTCCCGGTCGGCGAGGACCTCGCCCACGCACACGATCGGCCGGAGCCCGACGCTCAGCGCTCGCACGAGCTTCTTGTTGATGAGCGCGTCGGTCTCGCCCTGGTCCCGCCGGCGCTCCGAGTGGCCGAGGATCGCCCACGTCGCCAGCCCGGCGAGCATCGGCGCGGAGATCTCGCCGGTGTACGCGCCGGCGAGCTCGTGATGGACGTTCTGGGCGCCGACCTCGACCCCCTCGTCCCGGACGGCCGCGCCGACGGCCGCGAGCGAGAGGTAGGGCGGGCAGATGACGCGGATGACCTCGGGGTGGCGCGTCGCGGCCGCGATCGAGGCGGCGAGCTCGCCCGCATCGGCGGGGGTGGTGTTCATCTTCCAGTTGGCGGCGATGATGACGGGTCTCATGCGCACATCATGACACCGCGGGAGGTTCCGCGACCGGGTGGTACGGACCAATCGCGCCGGTCCGTTCCGACCGCTCGCGCCGGCCGCGCGCCTGGGACGCGGCGCCCGTCCTCCCCCACCCTCCGCCGCGACGGCCGGTGCCCCGCTCCGCGTCCGCCTCGTCGCCGTGGAGCGCGGCAGCCTCGATCCGCTCGAGGGCCCGCTGCACGGCCGACCGGTGCATCCCCAGCGTCTCGGCGAGCTCGGAGAGTGTCGCCTCGGGCTCGTCCCGCCTCGCCTGCGCCACGCGGCGCGTGGCGGGCGGCAGGTCGTCGAGCCTGCCTTCCCGATCGAGCCGGGCGATCGCCTCCACCTGGCGCGACGAGGCCGCCACCATCCGCTGGAGGTTCGCCGACTCGGCGTTGATCACCCGGTTGAGCTCGCCCCGGAGCGCCCGTGCCACCTGCCGCGCCTCGAGCTCGAGAAGGGACGGTCCGGCGCCGACGATCCGCAGGAACGTGACGATCGTCTCGATGCTCTTCCACGTGACCACGCCGCGCCCCCGCCGGACGCGCCGGGCGGCGGGCAGGCCCATCCCGGCGAGCCGGTCCGCGAGGACATCGGCCATCGACGGGTCCACGACGAACTCGAGGTGCGCGCGCGACGAGGTGAGGCTGAGCGACCCCCGCGAGAGGAAGACGCCGCGCAGCCACGCGGCGCGGCAGTGATCGGGAGCCGCGTCCCATTCGATGTCCGGGACGGGATCCGCGGACGGGCGCACCCGGTACGAGCGCCTTCCGGCCGCGGGTCGCTGGACGCGGAGCAGGCCGTCGTCCTCCCGCCCCTCGTCGCGCGCGATCTCCCGCTCCAGGCGGACCGCGAGGCGCGCGACCGCGGGCTCCCGCGTGGTGAGCGCGACACCCAGGCCCGCCATCTCCGCCCGCCGGTCGCAGCCGCGCGCCGGGTCGATCCCGGAGAGCTCCGTCCGGACGGCCGCGACGAGGTCGCGCTCGTTCGTCGTCACGCCGAGCGGGCGATCGGGGTCCGGCGACGGGCGTAGCCGGCGCTCTCGACGACCTTCACGATCGCCGCAGCCAGCCGCTGCGGGTCATGGTGGTGCGGATTGCCCGGATCCACCACGTCCTCCAGGACCAGCCGAGGCTCGGGCCGGAGATCGGGCGGCCATCGCAGCCGGACCGGCTCCACGCCGTGCGCGGCCGATGCGGGCGGGCCGGGCCGGTTGTTCGCGAGGACGACGTCGACGATGCCCGGGGCCGTGTGCCGCTCGAGCGTCTCCACGTGGTCGGACAGGTCGAAGCCCTCGGTCTCCCCCTTCTGCGTGGCCACGTTGCACACGTACACGCGCAGCGCCGGCGACGCGAGGATGGCGTCGCGGACCTCGGGCAGGAGCAACCCGGGGAGGATGCTCGTGAAGAGGCTGCCGGGTCCGATGACGATGACGTCCGCCTCGGCGATCGCACGGAGGGCGTCCTCCGACGGCTCGATGTCGTCCGGCGAGAGCCAGACCCGCTCGATCCACCGCGTGTGCTGGATCGACGACTCGCCGTGCACCTCGGTGCCGTCGTAGAGGGTGGCGTGCAGCACCGACGGCGTCGTGGAGACCGGGACGACGCGCCCGCGCACCGCGAGGACGCGGTTCATCCGCCGGACGCTCTCGGCGAAGTCGCCGCCGTCGAGCTCGTACATCGCCGCCAGGAGGAGGTTGCCCACCGGGTGCCCGGCGAGCGACCCGTCCTCCTCGGTGAACCGGTACTGGAGCAGGTCGCCCATGACGGGCTCGGCGTCGGCGAGCGCGACGAGGCAGTTGCGGATGTCGCCGACGGCCGGCAGGCCGATGCGCTCCCGCAGCCGCCCGGACGACCCGCCGTCGTCCGTCACCGCCACGATGGCCGTGATGTTCGACGTGTGCTCCTTCAGGCCGCGCAGCAGCGTGGAGAGGCCCGTCCCGCCGCCGATCGCGACGATCCGCGGGCCCCGGGCGAGGAAGCGCTTCTGGTAGATGACCTCCACGAGCGGCTGGTCCCGGTCCCCCGCGAGGAACGGCTCGACCAGCAGCGAGATGACCTTCCACGCCCCGAACGCGAAGACCGCGCCGCCGATCACGACGAGGATCGCGCCGCGTGCGGCGTACGGGAGGAACTGGAGCGTGACGACGGAGACGACCGACTGGAGCGGGCCGCCGACCTCGATGTCGCGGTAGAAGGCGCGGAGCGCGAAGGCGCCCGCGAGCGCGAGGAGGACGAGGCCGGCGAACGCGACGAGGACCCATCGCTTCACGCCGATCCCCGGCCGGAGCCACGGGCGGAGACTCATGCCTGCTCCAGCTCCCGGTGGAACACCGCGACCGGCAGGTCGTCGCGCGCCCGGAGGCGCGTCGCGATCTCCTCGGCGATGACGATCGACCGGTGGTAGCCGCCGGTGCAGCCCACCGCGACCGTCAGCCGCGACTTCCCCTCGTCCACGTACGCCGGCACGATGAGGTCGAGCAGCTCGCCGACGTGATCGAGGAAGAGGGGCGCGATCGGCTGCTCGAGCACGTACGCGCGGACCGGGTCCGTGAGGCCGGAGATCTGCTTCAGCTCCGCGACGTAGTACGGGTTCTTCAGGAACCGGACGTCGAGGACGATGTCGGCCTCGAGCGGGACGCCGAACTTGAACCCGAAGCTGACGACCTGCACGACGAGCCGGTCGGGGTCCACGTCCGTCGGGATGCTCGCGAAGAGGCGCTCCCGCAGCTCCCGCAGCGACAGGTCGGACGTGTCGATGATCACGTCCGCCTCCTCCCGGACCGCGGAGAGGAGACGCCGCTCCTCCGCGATCGAGCCCGCGATGCCCTTCTGCCCGGAGAGCGGGTGGCGGTGGCGCGTCTCGGAGAAGCGCCGGATGAGGACCTCGTCGCGCGCCTCGAGGAAGAGGACGCGCGGGCGGATCCCCCGTGCGCTCAGGCTCGCGCGGATGTCCGCGAACGCGCTCTCCACGTCGCCGGCCCGGACGTCCAGCACGATCGCGACGTGCTCGAACCGCGCGGGATCGTCCGCGACGAGCTCGCCCAGGGAGGCAGCAGCTCGCCGGGGAGGTTGTCGACGGTCGTGTACCCGAGGTCCTCGAACAGCTTCGTCGCGGCGGTCTTCCCCGCGCCCGGAGAGGCCGGTGAGGACGATGACGCTCTGCTCGGCGAGCGGTCCGCCGTCGGCCTGACCCGCCTCCTGAGCCACCGTCATCGTCCCGTGATCCGGACCAGCTGGATGGAGACCTCGTAGAGCACGTACATCGTCACGCCGAGGATCACCGGGCTGATCGGGTCGCCGCCGGGCGTGGCGATGGCCGCGACGATGGCGATGACCAGGAGCGCCTGCCGGCGCCGCGCCGCGAGCGCGGCCGAGGAGACGATCCCGACCTTCGAGAGGAGCACGAGGACGATCGGGAACTCCATCGCGAGGCCGAACACGAGGAACAGCATCGTGACGAAGCCGAAGTACGCCTCCGCGGTGATGAGCGCCTGGAGGTCCTTCGACTGGAAGCCCAGGAGGAAGCCCGACGCGTACGGGAGGATCAGGTAGGCGACGACGACGCCGAGGACGAAGAAGAAGAGCGCGAGCGGGACCCAGGGCCACGCGAGCCGCCGCTCCTTCTGCGTCAGGCCCGGGGACACGAACGCCCAGACCTCGTAGAGGATCACCGGCATCGCGAGGATGAAGCCGAAGACGAGCGAGATCTTCAGGTTGATGAAGAAGGCGTCGCCCAGTCCGGTGAAGACGAGCGGCTTGTCGGTGGAGAGGGGCGCCTTCAGGAACGCGATGATGTTGGGCGCGAGCCAGAAGCCCAGCGCGCTCCCGATGGCGACCGCCACGAGGACGACGACGATCCGGTTCCGCAGCTCGCCGAGGTGGTCGACGAGCGTCATGACCTTCTCGCCGTCGGCCGCGTCCGCGGAGACGGCCGCGGACGTCTCGACGACGTCGACCGGTGCTGGGGTGAGGCCCTGCTCCTGGAGGGCGTCTGCCTCGGCCATGGCGGGTCAGGGCCGGGCAGGCGTCAGGCCTGCGGCTGGCCCGTGGCTGCGTCGGCCGGCGCGGCAGGTGCCGCGGCGACGGGTGCGGGTGCAGCGGCGACCGGTGCAGCCGCGACGGCGCGCGGGCGCCTCTGCGACCGGGGCCGCAGCGGCCGGGGCCGGCGCCGGGGCGACCGGAGCGGGTGCGACGGGGGCCGGAGCCGCGGGCGTCGTCGTGGCCGCATTCACCGAGTCGGTCACGTCCGTGGTCGCCTTCCGGAACTCCTTGATGCTCTTCCCGATGGCCGCGCCCACGTCCGGGAGCTTGCCCGGCCCGAGGATGAGGAGCGCGATCACCAGGATGATGATCAGCTCGACCGGTCCGATGTTCGGCATCGCTCGTGGTTCCCTCGCGGCTCGATTGCTCTCGGACGCGACGTCGGCGGCCCGAGAGGCGCCCTACTCTAGCACAGGGAGCCGGGCGGCCCACCCGGCCGCAGCGGCCGCCACGGCGGCCCCCGCGTCGGCTGCGCCGACCGCAGCGCCGGCGATCCCGCGGGAGACGTTCACGAGGAGACCACCCCCGGGACGGCCGCCCGCAGGGGCCGTGACCGCCTGCCCGTGGCGCAGCGCGGTCCCCTCGTCGCCACCCTGCGAGCCGACGCCCGGCACGAGGAACCCGAGGCCCGGCGCGACGCCGCGGACGGCCTGGAGCTCCGCCGGCGCGGTGGCACCGACGACGAGGCCGACGGTCCCGCCCGGGCCCCACGCGGCCGCGCGGCGGGCGACGCGCAGATAGAGCGGCTCGGCCGGCGCGCCGGTGGACGGGTCCGCGGCGACCGAGAGGTCCTGCAGCTCCCCCGCGCCGGGGTTCGACGTCCGGCAGAGCACGTAGACGAAGCGGTCGGCCCGGTCGATGAGCGGGGCGATGGCCTCCGAGCCCAGGTACGGGCTGGCGGTCACGGCGTCCGCGCCGAGGACGTCGAAGAGGGCGGTCGCGTGCTTCGCGGCCGTGCTGCCGATGTCGCCGCGCTTCGCGTCGGCGACGACCGGCACGTCGGCCGGGATCGCCCGGCGCAGCCGCTCGAGGGCCGCCATCCCGTCCGGCCCGAACGCCTCGAAGAACGCGAGGTTCGGCTTGATCGCGGCCGCGTACGGCAGCGCGGCCTCCAGCACGACCCGGCAGAAGTCCTCGACGCCCCGGACGTCGGGGGCGAAGCCGGCGGGCAGAGCCGCGGGGTCGGGATCGATCCCGACGCAGAGGACCGAGCCGACGCGCGCGGTGCGGGTCGCGAGTCGCTCGAGGTAGCCCGCCGCTCACGGCGCGGCGGTCGCGGCCGGCGCGGACGGCGCCGCGGCGCTCGTCGACGCGACGGCGACGGCGACGGGGATGGCAGCTGGTCGGCCGGCACGGTCCACGTGGCGCGCGAGGCGCCGTCGAGGCCGGCGAAGTCCGTGAGCGGCTTGCTCTCGGACGCCTTGAGGCCGGCCCCCTTCCCCGTGAGGTCGACGATGCGCAGGTCGACCGCCAGGCCGTCGATGTGCATGTAGACGAGCTGGTCGCCGCGCGGGGACCACGTGGGCGCCCACGAGTTGTCGTCGTCGGTCACGCGGACGATCTCGGTCCCCGTCTTCGCATCGAGGATGACGACGTTCGTCCCGAAGGAGTCGGTCTGCGTCGCGGCGACGTACCTCCCGTCGGGCGACCAGTTGGGGCTCACGTACCCGGGGCCGGTCGCGGCGCCGAAGCGCTTCTTCGCCGGAAGCCACCGCCAGATGGCGGGCTCGCCGCGCGACCCGTTCCGCGCGTTCATGACGTACAGGAGGGTCTTGCCGTCGGGGCTGTAGGCGGGATCCTGGTGTCCGAGGGGCGGGTTCTCCGGGACCGGGACGGGCGTGAGCTTCTTCGTCGCGATGTTGAACGTCTGCAGGACGACGTCGGACTTCGTCGGGTTCGGCAGGTCCGAGACCAGCGCGATCGTCTTGCCGTCCGGCGCCGGATCCGGGTCCATGATGAAGGCCTGCCACTGGCGCCCACCGCCGTAGTCGATGAGGCCCGACAGGAGCTCCTGCGCGCCGGTCCCGTCGGGGCGGATGCGCATGAGGATCGGGTAGTTGAGGTCGTAGTAGGCGGGCCGGCCCTCGTTCTCGAAGAGGCCGCGCTTGTTCTTCGTCCGGACGAAGTAGATCCACTTCCCGTCCGCCGAGTACGCGGGGTCGGAGTCGGTGCCGCTCTTCGTCAGCTGCTCCGCGTCGGAGCCCGTCTGCGTCCACAGGTTGCCCTGCTTCACGTACACGAGCGTGCCCGGGAACGCGACCTCCTTGTTCGTCACGACCACGTCCGGCCGCGGCGTCGCCCCGGGCGCGCGCGGCGCGAGGCCGGCGCTGCCCGGCCGCGTGCCCGACGACTTGCCGGACGACGGAAGGAACGGGACGCTGCCCGTGAGCAGCGAGAACGTGAAGATCGCGGCGACCGCGAGGCCGATGGTGGCGAGGGCCGGCGCGAGGATCGGCCGGCGCAGCCCGCCGGCGTAGGGATCGCGCGGCGCGCCCCCGTCGTCGGCACGGCGCCGACTCCGTCCCTCGGTCACGCCAGCGACCTCCGCGATCGCCGGACGCGGGCCGGCGGTCGCGAGAGCGGCGACGGTCCCGGCCGGCGCGACATCCCGGACCTCGAGCTGCATCGACTCGTACCCGCCGTACGTGCGGATGGTGGGGCGCGCCGCCACGTCGAGCCGGTCGCCTTCGTGAAGGGAGGTCGCGAGGTCGTCGCGGCCGAACGCGATGGCGTCGACGACGTCCCGCCCGCGGCGGAGGGTGATCTGGGCATGGCCGCCGTTGGCGGCGCGTACGCGTGTCACGGTCATGTCGAGGACGGCGACGACCGGTGGCGGGTTCCCGGGGCCCGTGGGCTCCAGGACGCGCAGGCTCCGGATGAGGTCGAAGTCGAGCGCGTCCGTGGGGATCGCGAGGTCGACCGCGAGCTCCGGCCGCGGGTCGGGCGAGGCCGAGCCGGCCGCGATCTCGGCGAAACGCTCGGAGAAGAGGTCCCATCGCTCGGCCGCGAGGTCGAACCCCGCTGCGCCGGCGTGGCCGCCGTGTCGGATGAAGAGGTCCGGCCCGCACGCGTCGAGCGCGGACGCAAGGTCCAGGTGGCCCGCGGATCGACACGACGCGCGGACGATCCCGTCGACGCGCGCGCCGACGACCGCGGCACGTCCGTGCTCGTCGGCGAGACGTGCGGCGACCAGGCCGACGATCCCCGGCGCCCAGGGGCCGTTCACCAGGATCGCGGGCCGGGCGGCGATCGCGGCATCGGCGTCCAGCGCGGCCCGGGCCTCGGCGAGCGTGGAGCGCAGGAGGTCGCGTCGGAGGTCGTTCGCGCCCTCGAGGAGGTCCGCGATGGCGGCGGCGGCCTCGGGGTCGTCCGTCAGGAGGAGTGCCGCGGCCACCTCGGCCTCCCCCACCCGGCCCGCCGCATTGAGCCGGGGAGCGATCTGGAAGGCGACGGTCTCGAGGTCCGCTGCGGCCGGTCGCACCCCGGCGCGCGTCAGGAGCGCGGCGATCGCCGGGCGGGGCGACTCGCGGATGAGGGCGAGCCCCAGTCGTGCGATCGCGCGGTTCTCGCCGAGGATCGGGGCCACGTCGCCGACCGTCCCGATCGTCGCGAGATCCGCGAGGGAGAGCGGGTCGAAGCCGCCTCCCAGCTCCGCCGCGAGGAGCCGCGCGACGGTGAACGCGACGCCGGAGCCGGCGAGGCGCGGGTCCGGATACGCGCTGTCGGCGCGGTGCGGGTTCACGAACGCGACCGCGGAGGGGATGCGCTCGGGGACGTGGTGGTGGTCCGTGACGATCACGTCGATGCCCACGGCGCGGGCCGCCTCGACCTCGTCGGGGCTGCTGGAGCCGCAGTCGACCGTGATGATCAGCGTCCTGCCGTCCGCACGGGCGCGCTCGATCGACGCGAGCGAGAGGCCGTGTCCCTCGGCGAGGCGCGACGGCACGTACGGCGCCGCATCCAGGCCGAGCGACCGGAGCGCGCGAACGAGGACGGCGAGGCCCGTCAGCCCGTCCGCGTCGAAGTCGCCGAAGACCAGGACCCCCTCGCGCTCGGAGACGGCGCGACGGATCCGCGCGACGACCTTCTCGGCGTCCGGCAGGAGACGCGGGTCGCTGAGCGCCTCGCCGGGCGGCGCGAGGAATGCGTCGAGCGCGGCCGCGTCATCGACTCCCCGGTCGGAGAGGATGTGGGCGGCGTACGGGCTGATCCCCCGGGCGTGCGCCTCGGCGACGAACGTCGGATCGGGCGCGGGGCCCGAGGACAGGCGCCAGCGGAACCGGGTCGTGGTCATGCGCCGAACGATATCGGTCCGCGGTGCATCCGCGATCCACGGGTGCTCGTCGGCGGATCCATCGCCATCTCGGCCGTCCGCGTCCGGCGCCGGGACCGGGATCGGATGCCCGTCAGGCCGTCGCGCGCCGCGTGGACTTCGCCGCGGCGGCACGGTCGGCTCGCCGCTTCGCGTCCCACTCCTCCCACACGACGAGCAGCGGGCTCGCCACGAAGATCGAGGAGTACGTCCCCGACACGATGCCGATGAGCAGCGCGAGGACGAAGTTGCGCAGGGACGGGCCCGCGAACAGCAGCAGAGCGGTGAGCGTGATCACGACGGTGAGGGTCGTGTTGATCGACCGGCCGAACGTCTGCCACACGGAGTGGTTGACGATCGCGGCGATCGGCTCGCCCGCATGACGCGCCTTGTTCTCGCGCACCCGGTCGTACACGACGATCGTGTCGTGCACGCTGAAGCCGATGATCGTCAGCATCGCGGTGATGAACAGGCCGTCGATCTGCGTCCCGAAGAGCGTGCCGAGGATCGCGAAGATGCCGACGACGACGATGACGTCGTGCAGGAGGGCGAGGAGCGCGGTCACGCCGAACTTGTAGTTCCGGAACCGGAACGTCATCCAGAGCATGATCCCGATGGACCCGAGCAGGATGAGGAGGATGGCCTGCGTCGTCAGCTCCTGGCTGATGACCGGGCCGATCGTCGTGAGCTCGCGGGTGGCCTCGATCGGACCGAACTGGGCCTCCAGCGCGTTGGCGACGTCCCCGAGCGGGCCGCTCGTGGGCTTCGTCGGTGCGACCGCCGCCGGGACGGACGGGAGCGGGCTCGCGGGTGCGAGGGTCTCGCCCGGCGCAGGCGTCACGAGGGCCGCGCCGGTGGTCGCACCGGTGCCGGCGGACGCGTCCGCCCCGGTGGTGGCCGGGACGCCGGTCGTGGCGTCGGCGCCGCGAAGGCCGACGGGCTCGGTCCGCGCGAGGAGGTAGCCGCCGTCCGTGGCCACGATGGTCGTGTCCGGCAGGCCGTTCGCGACGAAGACCGCCTTCACCTGGTCGGCGGCGGGCTCCTGGCCGGCGAACTTGAACTCCCAGAGCGTGCCGCCGGTGTAGTCGATCGAGAACTGGAGCCCGACCTTGCCGCCGGTGATCGGCGTCAGGATGATGAAGATCAGGCCCGGGATCATGATCAGGAGGGAGAAGCCGAAGAACCACTTCTTCCTCGCCATGATGTCAAACACGGCCGCGCGCCTCCCCTCGGACGCTGCGACCTGCAGCGGGCTTCGCGAGGAAGTCCTCCTCGTCGACGCCCCACAGCTTCGCGTTGCGTGCCATGTCGGTGTGGACGACGCCGCGAAGGATCGTCCGGGTCACGGTGACTGCGGTGAACATCGACGTGAGCACGCCGATGATGAGGACGAGCGCGAAGCCCTTGATCACCGAGGATCCGAACCAGAACAGGATCGTGGCGGTGATGAGGCTCGACACGTTCGAGTCGAGGATCGAGTTCCACGCCCGGTTGAAGCCGGCCTCGACGGCTGCCGAGAGGCTCTTGCCGAGGCGCAGCTCCTCCTTCGTCCGTTCGAAGATGAGGATGTTCGCGTCCACCGCCATGCCGATCGACAGAACGAACGCGGCGATGCCGGCCAGCGTGAGCGTCACGGGGATGAGGCGGAAGATCGCGAGGACCACGAGCGCGTAGTACAGGAGCGCGAAGTCGGCGACGAGGCCCGGCAGCCGGTAGTAGACGAGCATGAACAGGATCACGAGCAGGATCCCGATGAGGCCGCCGAGCAGCGCCGAGTCGAGCGAGAAGCCGGCGAGCGACGAGCTGATCGCCTGGACCGAGACCTCCTGGATCGGGAACGGCAGCGAGCCGTACCGCAGGATCGTCACGAGGTTGTTCATCTCGGCCGCGGTGAACCCGCCGCCGGAGCCGCCGGTGATGATCCCGGAGCCGCCGGTGATGGGGCTCTGGATGTACGGCGCGGAGACGACCGTCCCGTCGAGGACGATCGCGAAGAAGTTCCCGACGTTCTTCGTGGTGTAGTCGGCGAAGAGCTTGGAGCCCTGGTCCTTCAGCGTGAACTGGACCGCTCGGCCGCCCGCGGAGTCGGTGCCGGGGTTCGCGCTCGCGATCTGGTCACCCGAGAAGAGCGGGTCGATCGCCGGGGACGGGAGCGGCTGGTTCGGGGACGCCGCCTCGGGCCCGGGGTTCGCCTGCGTGCCGAAGCGGTCGGTGGGGAGCGGGACGAAGTCGAGGCGGCCGGTGGAGCCGACCAGCTTGCGGATGGCGTCCGGGTCGCTCACGCCCGGGATCTCGACGACGATCCGGTCGTTGCCCTGGGTCTGGACGACCGGCTCGGAGACGCCCGTCGCGTTCACGCGGCGCTCCACGATGTCCTTGATCGTGTTCAGGTCCGTCGCGGTCGGCGACTTCCCGCCGGCGGGCAACGCCTGGTAGACGACCCGTAGGCCGCCCTGAAGGTCCAGGCCCAGCTTGGTCTCGACCGTCCGCATCCCGCCGTTGGGATCCGTGATCGCTGGCAGCTGGAGGCCCGGCCAGAAATTGATGATGAGGGCGAGGACGCCCACGACGATGATGATGATCGGGGTGATTCTGCGCATCGGCCGGGGATGCTACACCATCGGCGCCTCCGGCGCCCGGCGGATGGCGCGGACGGCCTCCGGGAGGGTCAGTCGGCGAGCCCCGCGAGGATCCGTTCGGCGAGCGCCGGCCCGATCCCCGGGACGGCCGCGACCTCCTCCATCGACGCCTCGCGGATGCGTTTCACCGACCCGAACGCCTTCAGGAGCGCCCGCTTGCGCGCCGGACCCACCCCCGGGAGCTCGTCGAGCGCCGAGCGCACGGCACGCTTCGACCGGAGGTCGCGGTGGTAGGTGATCGCGAACCGGTGGGCCTCGTCCCGAAGGCGCTGCACCAGGTGGAGCGCGGGGGATGTCACCGGGAGCACCACCGGGTCGGGCCGGTCGGGCAGGAAGAGCTCCTCGCGCTCCTTGGCGAGCCCGACGAACGGGATGTCCGTCGTCCCGGCCTCGGCGGCCGATGCCAGGGCGGCGGCGAGCTGGCCCTTCCCGCCGTCGATGACGACGAGGTCCGGCTGGCGCCAGCGGACCTCCTCGACCACGCCCTCCTCCCCCGCCGGCGCGCGACGGAAGCGCCGGCGCATGACCTCCGCATGGCTGGCGAAGTCGTCCTGGCCGGCGACCCCCTTGATGCGGAAGCGCCGGTACTCCGCGTTCGCAGGCCGGCCGTCCTCGAAGACGACCATGCTCCCCACGGTGTCGCGGCCCTGGATCGTGCTGATGTCGTAGCACTCGATCCGCGTCGGCGGCCCGGAGAGGCCGAGGGCGACGGCGAGCTCGTCGAGCGCCTCCTGGGTCTTCCCCTCGTCTGCGAGCCACCGTGCGGATTCACGATCCAGCGTCTCGGCGGCGTTGCGGGCTGCCAGGTCGAGCAGCTCCCGCCGCTCGCCGCGCCGCGGGACGCGGATCTCCGCCTTCCGGCCGCCGCGCCGTCCGGACAGGAACTCGACGACCGCCTCCACGTCGGGCGGCTCGACCGGGACCAGGACGGCCGGGGGCACGATCGCCGCGCGGAGGTAGTACTGCTGGATGAACCCGCCCACCACCTCCGCGTCCGGCGTGTCGCGCGGTGCCTCGAGGAGGAAGACGTCGCGCCCGACGAGCTTGCCGTCCCGGACCGCGAAGACCTGGACGGCCGCACGGGCGTCCCGCCGCGCGAGGCCGAGCACGTCGACCTGCGTGCGCGCGTAGGCGGCCATCTTCTGGGACTCCATCGTCCGCTCGATCGACCGGAGCTTGTCCCGGAGCGCTGCGGCCTTCTCGAACTCGAGTGCGTCGGAGGCGGCCTCCATGTCCGCCCGGACCTCGCGCGCCACCGCCTCCTGCCGGCCCTCGAGGAACAGCTCGACCTGGGCGATGTCCGCGCGGTACGCGGCTCGGTCGATCGCCTCGATGCAGGGGCCCTGGCAGCGGCGGATGTGGTAGAGCAGGCAGGGCCGTTTGAGGGCCCGCTCCCCTTCCCGGATCTCGATGGTGCACGTCCGGAACCGGAAGAGCCGCCGGATGAGGTCCATCGCCTCGTCCACGCTCTTCGCCGACGCGTACGGCCCGAAGTAGCGGCTGCCGTCCTCACGGAGCTTCCGGGTGCGCTCGATGCGCGGGAAGTCGTCGGCGAGCGTGATGCGGATGTAGGGGTAGCTCTTGTCGTCCTTCAGCCGGACGTTGTAGCGGGGGCGATACCGCTTGATGAGGTTCGCCTCGAGGAGCAGTGCCTCGCTGACCGAGTCGGTGAGGGTCCACTCCACGTCCGCGACGCGGTCGATGACGGACCGGATCCGGTGCGTCTCGCCGCCGGTCTGCTTCTGCCAGTAGCTGCGGACGCGTGCCCTGAGGTCCTGCGCCTTCCCGACGTACAGCACCTCGCCGCGGGCGTCGCGGAGCAGGTAGACCCCGGGGTGGGCGGGCAGGCGGCGAAGGGTGGCGTCGAGGCGGGGATCCACGTCCCGATCGTACAGCCGGCGTGCGGCGCGGCCGCATCGCGGGGCACCGATCGCGGGGAGGAACGAGGCCGCGCCCGCGTGACGCGGGCGCGGGAGGGTGGCGTACGGTGGCCCGCCGGGCGGCCGACGGCCCGGTCCGGGCCGGCGCTACGGCTGCGGGATGATGAGCTTCTGGCCTACCTTCAGGGCGCTCGGCTTCACCTTCGGGTTCGCCTTCATGAGCGCCTTCAGCGTGATGCCGAACTTCGCGGCGATCGCGATCATCGTGTCGCCCTTCTTCACGCGGTAGGTCTTCGTCGTCGGCTTCGCGGTCGCATCGGGCGCGGCCGAATCGGCGGGTGCGACGGTCTCCACCGGCGGCAGCGTCTCCACGACGGCAGAGTCGGCGGGCGTGGGCGTATCCGGCGGCAACGAGGGCAGCGGCGTGGCCGTGCTGCCACCACAGCCCGCCAGGGCTGCCGTGGCGGCGATCGAGAGGCCGACGATGAGGAGCCGGGCGCCACCGCGCATGAGCCACCCTCCGCTCGATCGGCGGCCGCCGGGATCTTCTCGGCGCCGCACGACCAGTCTATCCCCACGGACGGACGTGGAGACACGTTTGTGGCGCGGGATCGCGAAGATCGACGGAACGGGGCGATCGAGGACGAGGACGCCCGGCGGACCGCTCGCACTCCGGGCGTCGAGGGACCGCGCGATGCGCCTCAGTGCGTGACGATGAACCGGCACCCGTTCGATGCTCCGAGCGAGATCGCCGTCACGATCGCGGTCGCGCCGCCGTTCGCGCCCGCGGCCTGGAAGGTGCCTTGGCAGGTGAAGGCGCCCAGCAGGTAGTTGGTGCTCGTGGGGATCCGGAACCCGTCCGGCATGGGAGGGTGAGGACCTCGCCGGCGGTCCCGGCCCGATCCCGGGCCGTCGCACGACGCCGGCGTGGCGACGATGCCTTGGCGTGTCCGCGCGAGGAGAAGGTGATCGGGCGTGCATCGACGGCCGCGAGGATGGGTCGGTGCACGGTTCGTCCCACCCCTCCGTCGCAGCCCGGCTCGCGGGGCTCTCACCCGACCAGCGCGAGGCGGCGACGGCTCCGCCCGGGCCGGTGCTCTGCGTGGCGCCGGCCGGTAGCGGGAAGACGACGACGCTCGTCGCGCGCGTGGCCTGGCTCGTGGACGGCGGCGTGGATCCGGCGACGATCGCGGCGATCACGTTCAACAAGCGGGCCGCCGAGGAGCTCGTGGAGCGGATCGACGCCGCGCTCGCGCCGTTGGGCCTGGAGCCGGGGTCCGTCCGTGTCCGGACCTTCCACGCGCTCGGGCGCGAGGTCCTCCGGGAGGCCGGGCGGCCCGTGGAGCCCCTGGTCGACCGCGACCGCCTGCTGCGGTCGGCGCCCATGGGCGGCGACCCGGCCTGGCGGCGAAGGATGGACGACGCCATCTCCCGGCGGAAGCTCGATCCCGACGGCTGGATGCCGTGGGTCGCGGCGCTGCCACCGGAGGAGGCGGCCGGCCTCCACGCGGCGATCGAGGCGTACGAGGCCGCTCGTGCGGGCGACCGGCGGCCTCGACTTCGACGACCTCGTCGCAGACGCGCTGGCCCTGCTCCGGGCCGACCCGGGCGTCCTGGGCACGTGGCGCGCCCGCTGCGCCCATCTCCTCGTCGATGAGGTACAGGACGTCGACGCGAGCCAGCTCGCCCTCGCGCTCCTCCTGGCGGCCCCGGCGAACAGGGTCACCTTCGTGGGCGATGACGACCAGTCCATCTACGGCTGGCGCCTCGCCGACGTGCGGCGGATCCTGGGGCTCGCCGCCGGCCTCCCGGGCCTTCGGCGCGTGGACCTCGTGACGAACCGGCGCTGCCCGCCGCCGGTCGTGGAGCGCGCGGTCCGGCTCGTCGAGCACAACCGGGAGCGGTTCGTGAAGGACGTGCGGGCGGCCCCTGCGGCCAGGGGGTCACTCATCCTCGTCCCGGAGGCGGGCGACGAGGAGGCCACCCTCCGGTCGGTCGTCCGATGGTGGCCGACCGACGGGACGCACGCGGTCCTCGCGCGGACGAACCGGGAGCTGCTCGTCGGCCTCGCGGTCGCGCTCGACCTCGGGATCCCCTTCCGCGCCGAGCGCCTCCCGGACCTCGCCGGCGACCCGCGGGTGGAGACGCTCCTCGCGACGGCCGCGGAGATGGATCCGACGCTGCCGGAGCCCGCGCGGGTGCTCAGGGCCGCGCGCGACCTCGCCGCCGCGAGGGCCGTCCGCCCGGGGCGCCGTCCCGCGCCTGCGTCCACCGCCCCCACCGACGGAGCTGAGCCGGAGCCCTTCGAGGCGATCGTCGCCGCGGTCCTCGGGTGGCTCGCGCGCCATGGGTCCATCCGTTCCACGGCCCTCGCGGTCGCCGAGACCCGCCGGCGGCTCGCCGCCCTCCGGAGCGACGACGCGGCCCTCTCCCTCGCGACGGCGCACGCGACGAAGGGCCTCGAGTTCGACGACGTCGCGGTCCTGGGGATGTCCGCAGGCAGATTCCCGAGCGCACGGAGCGTCGCGGACGCGGCGGATCCGGCCCGCGCCCTGGAGGAGGAGCGACGGCTCGCGTACGTGGCGTGGACGCGGGCACGGCGCGCCCTCCACCTCCTGTACGACCCGGCCGCCCCGTCGCCGTTCCTGGCGGAGGCGTTCGACGCCGACGAGATGCCGCGCCTCGCGACCGGCGACCTGGGCACGCAGTGAGAGACCGCCGCCGGTCGGTCCGGCGACGGCCCCTCGTCCCCCTCGGTCGCCCGCCGTCGGGCGGGCGACGGGGCCGTTCCCGGTTCGTCAGGCGGCTGCCGCCTCCTCGCCGGGCTCGCTCTTCCAGAGCCGGTACACGAACCGGAGGAAGACGAGACCTGCGCTGATCGCGAAGAGGACGACGGAGATCGCGAGGATGGGCTTCGCGAGCCCCAGGTTCGAGGCGCTGATCAGGTTCGCCGGGAGGCTCCCGAGGTACTCCTGGTCCGCCGCCTCCATCCCGTAGACCTGCGGGACGATGTACAGGACGGATGCGATGACCAGGAGGATCGCCTGGAGGCGGAACGCGTTGACGTCCTCGTCGGTGTCCCGGAAGAGCTTCACGGCGATCGCCCAGAAGAGGACGACGACCGCGAGCGGTCCGGTGATCGGCAGGCCCACCTTCAGGTAGAGGTTCGGGAACAGCATGATCAGGCTGAGCCCGAGGACGACGACGAGGAGCGCGTCGCGGAGCAGGACGTAGCTCAGCCACCAGACGTCGCCCCCGAACCGGAGCGTGAGCGTCCGCAGGAACCGCAGGACGTAGGGACGGGCGAAGAACATCGCGAGCGCGAACGCCCACAGGATGGGCAGGACGGCCGCGACCGACAGGACCATCCACCCGGCGGCGCCGTTGGTCAGCGCGGCCGCGAGGTCGTCGGCGGAGAGGACGGCGGGCGGGATCATCGGGCGACTCCTGCCGGGCCCGGATCGGGCCGCTTGATGGACGTGAGCCGGAGGTTGTACACGACCGCGATCAGTCCGAGGATGCCGGCGAGCAGTGCGGAGAGGTAGGCCAGCCCGAGGGCGAGGTCCGGGTTCTTCGAGCTCACGAGGAACGGCATGATCTGGTCGATGCGCTGGCCCGTGAGCATCGTCGACTGCGAGCCGAGGATGTACGGCCCGACGTAGAGCGTCGCGCCGAGCGCGAGAAGCACCACCTGGACGGTGAACCACTTGCGGTCGGCGTCGTTGCGGGTCATCAGCTTGATCAGCGCCGCGGCGAACGCGCAGACGCCGGCGATGCCACCGGTGATCGGCAGCTCCTGGCCCTTCACGACATCCGGGTACAGGAAGATGAAGCTGCCGAGGAAGACGTTGACCGTCAGGATGTCGCGCAGTCCGATGTAGATGATCCACCACAGGTCGGCGCCGAGGCGGAGCGTGAACTTGCCCGTGGTCTGTGCCATGAGCGGCCGGGCCATGTGGAGCCCGAGGACGGCCACCCACAGGACGACGAGGACCGCAGCGATCGTCCCCTCGACGAAGGCCTCGCCCGCGTCGAAAAGGCCCGAGACCTGGTCCAGGGTCACAGCTCACCTCCACTCATCACCGCCGGCGCGGACGTCCCCATCGTTCCGGGCGGCGCGATGACCGGTCCCGGTGCTTCCTGCTGGCGCGGGCCACGCCCCGCCACGACCTCCACGGTCCCGCATCCGTAGACCGCGTCGCAGCGGAAGCAACGCGATGCCTCCGCCCGGGCCTGCGCCTCGTCGAACCCGACCTGGTCCGCGGTGAACGACCCGGGCCGGTACACCGGCAGCGGCAGGTGCGTCCGCGGCCGGACCGCGATGTCCAGGGTCAGCGACGGCTCCGGCGGCGTCCGGTAGCGGACGGTCGCGAGGATCTCGGCCTCGCCGTCGCGCGCCCCGGAGATCGACTCGTGGATGGAGCCCGCGGCGCGCCGGCCGGCCGCCACGGCGTGGATGATCGTCGCCGGGCCGGACACCACGTCGCCGCCGGCGAAGATGCCGGCGCGCCCGGTGGCGAGCGTGCCGGGGTCGGCGACGATCCCGGCGAAGCCGCTCACCTCGATGCCGGCGCCCTCCGGGAGGATCGACGGATCGGGCTCCTCGCCGATGGCCACGAGGATCGTGGAGGCGGGAAGGACCCGCTCCGTCCCCGGGACCGGGGCCCAGACCGCGCGACCGCGATCGACCTCCCCGGTGGGGCGCTGCTCGACGACCCGGAGCCCCGAGACCTCGCCGTCCCGGCTGTCGACCTCGACGACCGCGAGCCCCGTGAGGACGGTGATCCCCTCGTGCTCGGCCGCCTCGACCTCCTCGCCCTGTGCGGGCATCTCGTCGCGCCCGCGGCGGTAGGCGATCGTGACCCCCGAGGCACCGCTGCGGAGGGCGGAGCGCGCCGCGTCCATCGCGGTGCTCCCGCCGCCCACGACGACCACGTGGCCGGCGATGCGCGGGTCCTCGCCGAGGTTCACCCGCTTGAGGAACAGCGTGGCCGGGACGACGCCGGCGAGGCCGTCGCCGGGGACGCCGAGCCGCCGGCTCTTCGACGCGCCGGTCGCGAGGAAGACGGCCCGGTAGCCGTCCCGCTCGAGGTCGCTCAGCGTGAAGTCCCTGCCCATCGCGGTGTCGAGCCGGAGGTCGACGCCCAGCCCCACGATGCGGTCGATCTCGCCCCGGAGCACCTCGCGCGGGAGTCGGTACTCGGGGATCCCGATCGCCATCATCCCGCCGGGGACCGGCATCGCCTCGAAGACGGTCACCGGGTAGCCGAGGCGGGCGAGGTAGTAGGCCGCGGACATCCCGGCCGGTCCGCCGCCGACGATCGCGACCTTCTCCGTGCGGGTCACCGCGGGCCGCGGGACCGGCGGGAGGTGGCCCCGCTCGGTCGCGAAGCGCTTGATCGTGCGGATCGAGATGGGCTCGTCGAGCGTGCCGCGGCGGCATGACGCCTCGCACGGCGCCGTGCAGATCCAGCCGCAGACGGACGGGAACGGGTTCACCTCCGCGGCGACGGCGTACGCGTCGTCGTAGCGGCCCTCCGCGACGAGCCCCACGTACCGTCCCGCGTCGGTGAGCGCCGGACAGGCCTCCTGGCAGGGCGCCCGCGGGGACTCCGGCGCGTCCTCGACCATCGACCGCCAGACCTGCCAGGGCTCGGGCCGGCTGGCCGTCCGCCACGTGAACAGGTCGCCCCAGGGGGACGGGTGATCGGGCTTCAGCGCCTCGAGCGTGACCTCCGACAGCGGGACCCACGCGTCGCTCGCGACCGGGACCGGCCGCTCGATCGGGCCCTGGCGGTCCCGCAGCGGCGTGGCGCCCTCGACGGTCGCGAGCGTCATCACGACGGTCGGGCACTCGCGGATGCAGATGGAGCACCCGATGCACTCCCCGACCTGCACCGGGTACTCCATCATCGTGAGGATCGGCCGGGCGGCCGGGTCCGCGGCCTCCACGCCCGCGCGGGACGGGCGGCTCATGTCGAGCGCCTCGACGGGGCAGACGTCCATGCAGACGCCGCAGTTCAGGCAGTTCCCGTAGTCGATGTCGATCCGATAGCCCATGAGGACCTCGCTCCGGTTCCCGGTCGTGCGAGCATCGCGGGGCCGGGCGCGGGGCGCCACGTCCGTGCGGGTGGCGCTGCGCCTACCCGATCGGGCGGGAGGGATCGTCCGTGAGAGCCCCGGGCGCGCGGCCGTCGTCGGGCACGAGGCCCTCGCGGACGGCCATCGCCGCGACCTCCGTGCGGCTCTCGGCGTGGAGCTTCTCGAGGATGTTCTTGAGGTGGTACTTCACCGTGTTCTCGGAGATCCCGAGTCGCCCCGCGATCTCCTTGTTCCGCAGCCCCGCCGTGACGAGGCGCAGGACGTCGAGCTCGCGGTCGGTGAGGCGGTCGGGGCCGAGGCGGGCGACCGTCGCCTGCGGGCGGTTGAGCTCGTCGATGATCCGGGCCGCCGTCGCCGGCGTGATCGCCGCCTCGCCCCGCGAGACGCCCTCGATCATCGCGCGCAGCTGGTGCGCCTCGAGGTTCTTCAGCAGGTAGCCGCGGGCGCCGGCCTTGATCGCGGCGAAGAGGTCGGCCTCGTCCTCGCTGACCGTGAGCATGACGATGGGCATCCCGGGGGCGAGGGTCGCGAGGCGTCGCGTCGCGGTGACGCCACCGCCGCCCGGCATCCGCACGTCCATGAGCACGAGGTCCGGCTGCAGCTCCATGGCCAGCGCGACCGCCTCCTCGCCGTCCGAGGCGGTGCCGACCACCTCGTGCCCCCAGGCGCGAAGCAGCGACGCGACGCCGTCGCGGACGAGCGCGTGGTCGTCGGCGAGGAGGATCCGCATCGAGGCGCTCACGCCGACGCCACGGCGGCCGCGCGCGCGGGCACCACGATCCGCACCTCCGTCCCCCCGTCGGCCGGGGCCGACCACGAGACGCTCCCGCCGATCGCCGCCGCGCGCTCCCGCATCGCCTCGAGCCCGTACCGCGGCCAGTCGCCCGCGCTGCCGCCGGCCCGGCCGGTCGCCGCTTCCGGGTCCTGCGCGATCCCACGCCCGTCGTCCGTGACGGTCACGACGAGATCGGCGCCCACGCTGCCGAACGCGATGCGGACGCGGTGCGCGGCGGCGTGCTTGCGGACGTTCGTCAGGGCCTCGCGGACGATGCGGAAGACCTGGGCCTCCGCCTCCGGGCCGACGCCCGCCAGCGCAGTCGGATCGGGCGCCTCCACGGAGACCGCGATCTTCGACGCGTCCCCGAACCGGCGTCCGAGGTCCTCGATCGCCGCCACGAGGCCGACCCCGTGCGGGATCGGCGTCCGCAGGGCGAGGATCGTCTCTCGCACGTCCACGTAGACCGACCTGGCCGCCGCCGCGAGCTCGTCGAGCTGCACCTGCGCGTCGGCGATCCGGCCCGCGGCGAGGAGCTCCATGGCGGCCTGGGACTTCGTGTTCACGTACCCGAGGACCTGGGCGAGCCCGTCGTGCATCTCGCGGGCGATGCGCTCGCGCTCGGCGAGGACGGCGATCTCGCGAAGGCTTGCCTGGAGCCGCGTGTTCTCGATGGCGATCGCGGCCTGGATCGCGAGCGTCGACAGCGTCTCCACGTCGTCGGCGGTGAACGCGCGATCCGTCGCCGACGCCACGGCGAGCGTCCCGATCGTCTCGGCGCCCCGCCGCAGCGGGGCGGCCAGGCGGGACGCCGCGAGGTCGGGGCGGATGAACGCGAACGGGTCGGTCCCCGCCTGCCATCCCGGTGGTGGCGCGACGATGGAGCCGGGCGGCCCGTTCCCGGCTCGCGGGCCCACGGTCGCCGACGCCTCGGCGAGGACGAGGACGGCGACGTCCGCGGCGAGCAGGTCCCGCGCATGGGCGACGATCGCGTCGAGGATCTCGTCGAGGTCGCCCAGCGCGGCGATCGCGAGGCTCACGTGGTGGAGGGCGGATGCGCGGGCGCCGCGCGCCGCGAGGTCCGCGTTCTGGGCGCGGAGCGCGGCAGTGAGCGCGTCGATCCGGCGGAAGGAGACATAGAGGATCGCGGCCGAGACGGCGAAGACGACGGCGCCGATGACGAGCGTGTTGAGCGGGAACGGGAACGCGGCGTCGAGGGCGTTGTCCAGCACGACCTCCACCGCGACCACCGCCGCGGTGGGGACGAGGACCAGCAGCCAGCGCAGCCGACGCGGCACGTCGCCTCCTTCGGCGCGGCGGAGCCGGGCCCGCCGCGTGCGACGCCAGTGTACGGCCGGACGCTGGACGTCCCCTCGCGACCGGAAGGCCGGGCGCCGGGGCGCCTGCGTCCGGACGCCCGTGCCCTGTGGCTCGTGCCCCGTGCCTGCTACTCGCGGGTCTCGGCGTCGCGACGGGCGATGGCGCGCAGGAGGGCGTCGATCGCGTCGCGGAGCGGGCGCCACAGGTCGGACGGCACGGCGTCGGCGAGCGAGTCCTTCGTGCCGAAGGCGGCGCGGGTCGTGCGGGCGGCCGCGCGCACCTCGGCGAGGCTCCCGTCGCGGAGGGCGTCGGGGATCGGCGCGAGCACCTTCTCCCAGCGCGCAAGGCCGACCTGCGCGGACATACGCGAGGACGGGGTCGGCGAGGCGAGCCGCGCGCAGCGCGGCGTCGTCGATCGCCGGGATCTCGTGGCGGGAGGGGCCGCGCGGCATCGGGCGGTCCGTCAGTGGCGGCCGGGCGCGGGGACCCCCGGCCTCACGCGTCGAGGCGGCGCGCCGCCCCCGGCTCCTGGCCGGGCACCTCGGCCGGGAAGACCCCGGCGATGCCGAGCGGGAGACGCTTGCGCTCGGAGCCGCCCACGAGGATCCGGAACGTGTAGGTCCCGGGCGCCGCGAACGTGAGGTTCCAGAAGTCCACCGCGAACGTCACGACCTGGTCGCCGCCGTCCGCCGCGCCCTCCGCGCGGATCGAGCCGCCGGCCTCCGCCACCTGGACCCCGTCGGGGCCGAGGAGGATGAACCGGATCTCGTGGTCGTGGCCCACCTCGGGCGCCGTCACCACGAGGCCGACGACGAGGGCGAGGTGCGGATGGACGAGGGGGAACCCGCGGCCGCCGATCCGCGAGACGCCACCGCCGAGGACGTTGAACTTCTCCCCCGGCCGGGCGTCGGCGGCGTCGGCGAGGAAGGCGTAGTCGATGTCGGGCATGGCCTCACGCTACCACGAAGCCCGGCCCGGGCCGGCGACGGCGCCTCCGGACGCCGGGTGACCGCTCCGCGCTACCGCCCGCCGGCCGCCGCGGCGCGCTTGCGGGCGGGGGTGGCCGGGACCGCGGGCAGGGGCGCGCCGCCGCGCGCGAGGCGCGTCCCCTTCCGACCCGCCGCGTCCGCGAACGTCACGTCGGAGAGCGGCACGAGCGGCTCGCCGCGCAGGACCCGCGCGAGGTACTCGCCGGTCGCCGACTCCTCGCGGTCCGCCACCTCCTCGGGCGTCCCCTCGGCGACCACGCGACCGCCACGGTGGCCGCCCTCGGGCCCGAGGTCGACGATCCAGTCGGCCGTCTTGATGACGTCGAGGTTGTGCTCGATGACGACGACGGTGTTGCCCGCATCCACGAGGCGGTGGAGCACCTGGAGGAGCTTCTCCACGTCGGCGAAGTGCAGGCCCGTGGTGGGCTCGTCGAGGACGTACAGGGTCTTGCCGGTGGCACGTCGCGAGAGCTCGGTCGCGAGCTTCACCCGCTGCGCCTCGCCGCCCGAGAGCGTGGTCGCGGGCTGGCCGAGGTGGACGTAGCCGAGCCCGACGTCGTTGAGCGTCCGGAGCTTCGACGCGACGCTGGGCACCGCCTCGAAGAAGTGCAGCGCCTCCTCGATCGTCATGTCGAGGACGTCGGCGATGGACCGGCCCTTGTAGTGGATCTCGAGCGCCTCGCGGTTGTAGCGCTTGCCCTTGCAGACCTCGCAGGGGACGTAGACGTCCGGGAGGAACTGCATCTCGATCTTCAGGATCCCGTCGCCCTTGCAGTTCTCGCAGCGGCCGCCCTTCACGTTGAAGCTGAAGCGGCCGGGACCGTAGCCCCGGACGCGCGCCTCCGGGACCCCCGCGAACAGGCCGCGGATCGGCCCGAAGAGCCCCGTGTACGTCGCCGGGTTGGAGCGCGGCGTCCGCCCGATGGGGCTCTGGTCGATCTCGATGACCTTGTCGATGAGCTCCACGCCGTCGACGCCGTCGTGTGCCCCCGGCGCCTCCCGCGCGCCCGTCAGCCGGCGCGCGACCGCGCGGAAGAGGATCTCCGTGACGAGCGTGCTCTTGCCCGAGCCCGAGACGCCGGTGACGGCGACGAACCGTCCGAGCGGGAACGTGACCGTCAGGTCCTTCAGGTTGTGCTCGCGCGCGCCGCGCACGACGAGCGCGCCGCCGTTCCCCGGCCGCCGCCGCTCCGGAACCGGGACGGCCCGCTCGCCCCGCAGGTACGCGCCCGTGATGGAACGCGGCTCCGCGAGCAGCGCCTCGAGGGGCCCGGAGGCGATGACCTCCCCGCCGTGCTCGCCGGCGCCCGGGCCGATGTCCACCACCCAGTCCGCGGTCCGGATCGTCTCCTCGTCGTGCTCGACGACGATGAGCGTGTTGCCGAGGTCCCGGAGGCGCGTCAGCGTCGCGATGAGCTTCGCGTTGTCGCGCTGGTGGAGCCCGATCGAGGGCTCGTCGAGGATGTAGAGCACCCCCATGAGGCTCGACCCGATCTGCGTCGCGAGCCGGATGCGCTGCGCCTCCCCGCCCGAGAGGGTCTGGCTCGTCCTGTCGACGGTGAGGTAGTCGAGGCCCACGTCCACGAGGAACCCGAGACGGGCCGCGATCTCCTTGAGGACCATCCGCGCGATCGTCAGCTCGCGCTCGGTGAGGCGCTCCGGGAGCGTGGTGGCCCACGTGTAGGTGTCCGCGACGGAGAGGGTGGAGACCTCCCAGATGTTCCGCCCGTCCACCGAGACCGCCAGTGCCTCCGGACGGAGCCGCTTGCCGCCGCACTCCGGGCAGGGCCGCTCGACCATGTACCGCTCGAGCTCGCCCTTCATGTACTCGCTCTCGGTCTCGCGGTACCGCCGCTCCAGGTTGACCGCGAGCCCCTCGTACGTGGCGTTGTAGGTGTTCTCCCCGCGCTCGTGCCGGTAGCCGACGACCACCTGCTCGCCGCGCGGGGCGAAGAGCGTGTACTGCACGGCCTCCGGCGGCAGGTCCTTCACCGGCGCCCGGAAGTCCCAGCCGTACCGCTCGAAGAGGGCCTCGAGGATCCGCAGGTACCAGCCGTCGGCCATGGGCATGCGCGACCACGGCACGAGGGCGCCGTCCGCGATGGAGATCTCCCGGTTCGGGATGAGCCGGTCGGGGTCGATCTCCAGGCGCGTCCCGATCCCGGTGCACGACGGACAGGCGCCGTGGGGCGAGTTGAACGAGAAGCTCCGCGGCTCGAGCTCGTCGATGGTGGTCCCGTCGTACGGGCAGCTGTAGCGCTCGCTGTACCGGCGCTCCTCGAAGTCCGGCGGTTCGCCGTCGCGGGGCGCCGGGGCGATCTGGACGACCCCTTCGCCGAGCCGCAGCGCCGTCTCGATCGAGTCGGCCAGGCGCGCGGCGTCCGGGGGCGCGATCGGCTCGCCGGTCGTGGGGTCGAGCGGCCGGCCGTCGGCGTCGCGCGGCGCGTCCTCGGGGACCTCCGGGCCGCGGACCACGAACCGGTCCACCACGACCTCGATCGTGTGCCGCCGGTACTTGTCCAGCGTGGGCGCCTCGGAGAGGTCGTGCATCACGCCGTCCACGCGGACCCGGACGAATCCCTGCTTCCGCGCGGCCTCGAAGACGCGGTCGCCCTCCGTCTTGCGGTCCTTGATGAGCGGCCCGAGGACCATGAGCCGCGTCCCCTCGGGGAGGCGGTAGACCTGGTCCACCATCTGCTGGACGCTCTGGCGCTCGATCTCCCGGCCGCACGTGGGGCAGTGCGGGTGGCCGATCCGCGCGAACAGCAGGCGGAGGTGGTCGTAGATCTCCGTGACGGTCCCGACCGTGGACCGCGGGTTCCGGCTCGCGCCCTTCTGGTCGATCGAGATCGCCGGCGAGAGCCCGTCGATCTGGTCGACGTCCGGCTTCTCCATCTGGCCGAGGAACTGGCGGGCGTACGCCGACAGGCTCTCGACATACCGGCGCTGCCCCTCCGCGTAGATCGTGTCGAACGCGAGGCTGCTCTTGCCGGATCCCGAGAGCCCGGTGATGACGATGAGCCGGTCGCGCGGGAACGCGACGGTGATGTCCTTGAGGTTGTGCTCGCGCGCGCCGCGCACGACGAGCTGGTCCTGGGGCACGGCCCAAGTGTACCGCAGGCGGGCCGTATAGAACAGGCGTTCAGTCCGCCCGTCGGAGGCGTGCGGCGGTCCGGATCCCTACCCGATCGACGACCGCAGCTCGCGCACGTTGTCGCGGAGGATCACGATCCCGACCGCGACCACGCCCAGGGCGAGGACGAGGACCAGGTTCTGGACGACGAGCAGGACGAGCGATATCCCCGCCAGGACGAGCGTGATGTCGAGGAGCGTCTGGAGCACGCGCCGGCGGATGATCGTCTCGATCGCGAGATAGCCCAGCGCCACGATGAGGAGCGCGAGCCAGATCTGCCCCGGGTCGAGGACGAGCACCACGCCGATGAAGATGACCGCGAGACCCACGCCGATCGCGGACCAGAAGTCGAGGAGGCGGCTCCGCCGGATGTCCTTCTGGCTCTGCGGACGCACGACCATGTGCAGGTGCGACCGCGGGTCGCCGATGTCGCCGGCTGCCAGGCGGGAGATCTGCTCCTGGGCCTCCACGATGGTCTCGCCGATGACCTCGGCGTTCGCCCTCGCGGCGGTCAGCTCGGCGACGGCTTCGTCCCGCTGCGTCGCGATGGTGTCGATGAAGGCCTGCGACCGACCGGCCCGCTGGAGCGCGACCACCTGCGTCCCGAGCGCCTGCGCCCGGTCGGAGAGCTCCCCGATGCGCGTCGTCTCCGCCGCGCGGTCGGCCTCGAGCGCGGCGATCCGCGCCTCGAGGATCTCCGCGGCGCGGCCGGGCGGCGGGGTGGCGTCCAGCGCGACGAACCCGACCGGGTCGATCCAGCTCTGGCGCGGCCGTCCGTCGCGGGCGTACTTGGGGCCGGCCGGCGCTCGCTCGCCGGCGAACCGGTCGTAGGTGTCGAGGCCGAACAGCCCGCGGTAGCGGTCCACCCACGGCGTGTCGTCGCCGATGATGATCGGCGTCCAGGCGTTGGGCTGGCCCGGGCCGATCGCCATCCCGTCGCCTCGTGCGTAGTCGACGAACGGGACGCTGCCGATCGGCGTCCCGCCGGTGCTCCGCACGGTCCCCTGTCGAAGCGTCTCCGACCAGAACCGCCAGAACGCCGCGCTCACCTTCCCGACGATCGGCGGGACCTTGAGGGGGACGGAGAGCAGGTACTCACCCTGCTCGATGTACGCGGCGTGCGATCCGGCGCCGGCGAAGATGATCGGGTGGTCCCCGTCGCGCTGGAGGTAGGGGTCGTCCCACCGGCGACGCAGGTCGGCGCCCACCTCGTCATGGGCGGCCCGGCCGAACCACACGGGGAAGGCAGCGCCGTCCTCGCGTTCCTCCACGAAGACGAAGCACTGCTCCAGGTCGGCCTCGTGGTCGTTCGCCCCGGAGAAGGTGGAGCGCCAGTCGTTGGCGGCGTAGAAGAACATGTAGTGGCAGACGGTCCAGCCGGCCTGCCGGACGACGCGGCCGTGGTAGACGAGCCGCGGGTCCTCCTTCCGGATCGCCGCGTACTTCACCTCCGCCGCGGCCATCGTCCCGCCGGGGACCTTGCCGCGGACGAGGAGCGAGAGGTCGAACCCGGCGTCGATGAGCCGGGCGAGGATCCCGACGCGCGCGAGCCTGCTCGGCGCGACGAAGCGGGGGCGCCCGGGCCGGCGGCGCCAGCGGGCCAGGTCGGCGCCGCTGAGGGGCTCCTGGACGAAGCGCAGGTACTGCCGCTTCCCGGGTGAATCGCCCGCGTGGGAGGGGAGGTTCTCGGCGGTCAGCTCGCCCAACGGGACGAGGAGCTCCTGCTCGCGTTCGGAGGTGCCTGCCCACAGCTCGGCCTGCGCGATGTACGGGACCGCCGACATCGGGAAGAAGAGCTCGCCCCGCGTGAACTTGACGATCGGCTCGAAGCGCCGGAGCAGCGCGAGGTCGCGCTCGGGATCCTCGGGCACCGCGCCGGGCGTCGCGACGCGCTCGGCGGCCGCGGTCGCACCCTCCGCGAGCGCGGTCATGGCGGCCTCCACCGCCGCCTTCGCGGCGCCGGCGAGCGGCTCCTGGTCGGTCACGCCGCGTCCCCCGGTCCGGCATCGCCGAGCGCGGCGCCCACGACGGCATCCGCCGACCTGCCGATCGCGGCGTCGATCCGCCCGGCGCTCACGCCGAAGGCGCGCCTGACCTCACTCTGGTTCAGGTACAGGGCGGTGATCGCATCGAGGAAGAGCGCCAGCGTGTTGGTCGGCTGCCCCTGCCAGATGGCGAACAGCTGCTCGAAGAGGCTGAGGCCCACCAGGAGCATCGTGAGGACCCAGCCGATCGCGCCTGAGGCCGAGGAGCAGGACGAGCTGCACGACGGTGAGGAGCGCGAGCAGCCCGACCGCGGCGATCGCGAACCGCTGGAGCGACGCCTCGTCTCCCGCGAAGGTGAGGTCGATCCCGAAGAACCGGACCGTCACCTCTCCGGTCTCCGTCCCGACGGCCGCTGCGGCGAGCGCGACGACCGCGAGGCTGAGCATCGCGGTCTGGAAGATGAGCAGGCCGCAGATCGCCAGGACGCCGAACGGGCGTCGGCGCGGGCGGCGGGAGCGGGTGGGGCTGGCGGGGCCGGACATCGGCACCGACTATACCGGCCGGGCGGCACCGTCGGACGGCCCGCGCCACGCGCCCGGCGCGGACGTCAGAAGCGGCGCCGCTGGGAGCGCCGCGACTTCCCGCCGGTCCGGCTCTTGATGTTGGGCGCGATGGTGGGGTCCCACGTGGGACGGTCGAGCCAGCCGGCCTGCCACCCGCCGGGCGGCGCGGCGTCGTCCTCGTCGTCGTGCGCGTCGCGGATCCCGGGGAGCCAGTCGGCGGCCGTCCCGCCGTCGGGCTCCGCGAGGGCAGCGGCGGGCTCCTCGCCCGCCGAGAGGACCCGCACCGAGGTGACCTCGATCGCCGGCGCCTCCGGCGCCGTGGCCCGCTCGGTCGGCTTCCGCTTCGCCCGCTCGGCGGCCCGCTCGGCCGCGCGGCCGACCACCACGGAGGCATCCTGCGCGAGGACGCGGAGCCGGATCTCCTGGACCTGGTCGCGCAGCGCGGCCGCCCGCTCGAACTCGAGGTCGCGCGCCGCCTGCTTCATCTGCGCCTCGAGCTGGACCACCAGCTTCTCGACCTGGGCGGTGTCGAGGTCCGCGACGTCGAAGCCGCCGCGGCCCACCGCCTCGTCGACGCCGTACCCGGCGCCCGCCTCGGCCACCGCGCGGAGCCGGTCGTTGATGTCGTGGATCTCCTTCACGATCGTCGCCGGCTCGATGCCGTGCTCGCGGTTGTACGCCTCCTGGACCGCCCGGCGGCGGTCGGTCTCGTCGATCGCCCGGCGCATGGACGGCGTGACGGTGTCGGCGTACATGACGACCTCGCCGCCGACGTTGCGCGCGGCACGGCCGATCATCTGGACGAGGGACCACGCGCTCCGGAGGAACCCCTCCTTGTCCGCGTCGAGGATCGCGACGAGCGTCACCTCGGGGAGGTCGATCCCCTCGCGCAGGAGGTTGATCCCGACGACCACGTCGTAGACGCCGAGGCGGAGGTCGCGGAGGATGCGGACCCGCTCGAGCGTGTCCACCTCGGCATGCAGGTACGACACCTTCACGCCCAGCTCGTGGAGGTAGTCCGCGAGCTGCTCGGCCATCCGCTGCGTCAGCGTGGTGACGAGCGCCCGCTCGCCCCGCTCCGCGCGTCCGCGGATCCGCTCGAGGAGGTCGTCGATCTGGCCCTCCGTGGGCCGGACCTCGATCTTCGGGTCCACGATCCCGGTGGGCCGGATGAGCTGCTCGACGACCCGCTCGCTCCGCTCGAGCTCGTACGGCCCCGGCGTGGCGCTCATGTAGACGGCCTGGTGGACCGTCGCCTCGAACTCCTCGAAGGTGAGCGGACGGTTGTCCAGCGCGGAGGGCAGCCGGAAGCCGAAGTCGACGAGGATCTCCTTCCGCGTCCGGTCGTTCTTGTACATCCCCACGACCTGCGGGATGGACATGTGGCTCTCGTCCACCACGAGGAGCCAGTCGGGCGGGAAGTAGTCGAGGAGCGTCCACGGGCGTGATCCCGCCTCGCGGCGCGAGAGGTGCCGCGAGTAGTTCTCGATGCCGGAGCAGAACCCGAGCTCGCGCATCATCTCGAGGTCGAACGTGGTCCGCTGGCGGAGGCGCGCGGCCTCGAGGACCCTCCCCTCCTCCTCCAGCTGGCCGACCCGCATCTCCATCTCCGCCCCGATGTCCACGATCGCCGCCTGGAGCTTGTCGGCCGGGGTCACGTAGTGCGTGGCGGGGTAGACGGAGAGGTCGTTCCGCTGGGCGAGCAGCTCGCCGGTGAGCGGGTCCACCTCCGTGATCCGCTCGATCTCGTCGCCGAAGAACTCGACCCGTACGAGACGTTCCTCCGATGCCGGGACGAGCTCCAGCGTGTCCCCGCGCACGCGGAACCGGGCCCGGGTGAGCGACTGGTCGTTGCGCTGGTACTGGAGGTCCACGAGGTGGCGGAGGACGGCGTCCCGCCGGTACTGGCCGCCCACCCGCAGCCGGAGGACGGTCGCCCCGTAGTCCACGGGGGCGCCCAGGCCGTAGATGCAGCTGACCGACGCGACGATGATCACGTCCCGCCGCTCGAAGAGCGCCTGCGTCGCCGCGTGCCGGAGCTTGTCGATCTCCTCGTTCCGGCTCGAGTCCTTCTCGATGTACGTGTCCGACCGCGGGAGGTACGCCTCCGGCTGGTAGTAGTCGAAGTAGCTGACGAAGTACTCGACCGCGTTGTCCGGGAAGAAGTCGCTCAGCTCCGAGTACAGCTGTGCGGCAAGTGTCTTGTTGTGCGCCAGGACGAGCGTCGGCTTCTGGTGCCGCGCGATCACCGAGGCGATCGTGAACGTCTTGCCGGTCCCGGTCGCCCCGAGGAGCGTCTGGTCGCGCAGGCCGCGGGCCAGGCCGTCGGCCAGGCCGTCGATCGCCTGGGGCTGGTCGCCGGTCGGCTGGAAGTCGGCGACGAGGGTGAACTCGGGCAACGTGTGGCTCCGCGGGGATCGTGGTGGGCCCTCATCGTACCACCGGGTGGCCGACAAGAGAACGCCCGTTCTATCCCGTCGACGCGCCATCCCTCGGGCCGCCGGAGGTGGTCGCCGGTGCCTCCTCCCCCTGCGACGCCCCGGGCGACGGCCGGGGGCCGCCCGCGGCCATCCGCGCGGCGGCGACCTCGTCCGGGAGGAGGAGCGCGACGCTCTGTCGCGGCCCGCAGCCGCGGTAGCAGGCACGGCTGCCGGCTGCGTTCCACGATCGGCATCGGCCGCAGACCCACCTGCCCTCGTCGGCCGTCCCGCGAACCCGCCGCAGGCGGCGGAGGCCGCGGGTCGCCACGGCGGATGCGGCGCCGGACGCGCCGGTGCCCGCATCGGTATGGCGGATCCAGTACGCGGCGCCGATCGCGGCGCCGAACGCGACCGCGCCGACGAGCAGGGCCGTGGCGGCGAGGATCGCGACGTCCGACCAGTCGACGCCCGCGGCGGACCCCGTGAGCCAGGCGAGGACGTTCCGGACAGGACCCGGCATGGGAGCCCCCGTCAGCCCTGCGCGGCGAGTGCGGCGAGCGCGGCGTCGAGCGATGCCTCCACCGCGCGTGCCGTCTCCTCGCGCCGGCCGGAGGTGTCCACGATCCGCGTCGCGACGGGACGGACGCGCGCCTCGAGCCCCGCCTGGGCCGCCGTGCGGCGGTCGATCTCGTCCGGCGCGTGCCCACGTGCGACCAGGCGGGCTCGCTGCTCCGCGGGAGAGCACGTCACGAGCCAGACCTCGTCGCACGTGGCGGCGAGTCCGCCCTCGACGAGCTTGATCGCCTCGATGACGACGACCGTGTCGCCGGCGGCCTCCGCGTCGGCGAGGATCGCCTCGATCCGGCAGGCGGACGACCGGGTGGACGATCGCCTCCAGGTCCGCGAGCGCCGCGGGATCGGCGAAGACGATCCTCCCGAGCGCCGCGCGGTCGAGCGAGCCGTCGGGGCGAAGCACGCCGGGGCCGAACCGCGCCGCCACCCGGTCCAGCGCAGGCTCGCCGGTCGCCGTCACGCCGCGCGCGATCGCGTCCGCGTCCACGACGCGCGCACCCGCCCGGCCCAGGACGCGCGCGACGGTCGACTTCCCGCACCCGATGGGCCCGGTCAGGCCGATCCGCAGCGGTCGGCGCGCCGCCCCGGTCACGGCGCCATCTCCTCGACGAGCAGCCACGCCTCCTCGGCGGCGGCGAGGGCGCCGTCCACCTCGGCGAGCTCGTTCCCGATCCTGCGGAGCTCCACGAAGTTCGCCTGCACGTCCGGGTCGGCGAGCGCCGACTCCAGGAGCTCCTTCCGCGACTCGAGCCGCTCGAGGTCCGCCTCGACCGTCGCCTTGCGGCGGCGGTACGCGTCCTTCGAGAGCTTCGACGGCGCGTGGGCGGTCCGGGCGGCACCGCCCGCGGACGCGCCGCTCGAGGCGTCGCCGGCGTGCGCATCGCCCGGATGCGCCGGCGACCGGCGCCCCGCTGCCGCCCCGTCCGCTCCCCCGGCGGGGGTGGCGGCATCCGGCTCCGTCTCGTCGCGCCCGCGCCGCGCGTGGCCGCCGCGCGCGGCGGCGACCGACGCGGAGACCGACGCGGATCCGCCCGCGCCGGCGCCCGGCCCGCCGAGATACGTGGAGCCCATCGCGACCCCGCCGCCATGGAGACGCCGCGACTCACGCTCGGCGGCGGCGCGGACGTCCCAGCCCTCGGCGACCGCCGCCCGCCACGCCCGGTACCCGCCCTCGAAGGGGACCGCGAGGTGGTCGTCCACCACCCAGAGTCGGTCGCAGATGGTCTCGAGGAGGCGGCGGTCGTGGCTGACGAGGAGGATCGTCGCGGCCGTCTCGCGGAGGAACGACTCGAGCGCCTCGCGGGCGGGGATGTCGAGGTGGTTCGTGGGCTCGTCGAGGAGGAGGACGTTGGACGGAAGGACGCCGAGCAGCGCCAGCTCGAGCCGCGAGCGCTCCCCGCCCGAGAGGGTCGCGACCTCCTTCTGGACGTCGTCGCCGCGGAACAGGAACCGCGCGAGGTAGCCCCGCGCCTCGCCCGCCGGCAACGGGACCTCTGCGAGGAGCGCGTCGAGGACGGTGGCGCCGGGGATCGCGGCGGCGCGCAGCTGGGAGAGGTAGCCGAGGGCGGACCCGCTCCCGATCGCGAGCCGGCCGTCGAGCGGCGGGAGCTCGCCGGCGATCGTCTTGAGCAGCGTCGTCTTGCCGGCGCCGTTCGGCCCCACGATCCCGATCCGGTCGCCACGCCGGGCCTCGATGAACGGCACCGTGGCGACCTCGACGCGCGCGCCGTCCACGATCCGGCCGACGACGAGGTCCTCCGCCCGGACGATCACCTCCGCGGAACGGGTCGGCCCGCCGCCGAGGAACGCACGGTCGGAGAGCTTCAGCGAGCGCCCGGCCCGGGGCGCGTCGATCCGGTCGAGCTTCTCGAGGCGCGCCTCGTGCTCGTGCATCTTCCCGTGCTTGCGCTGGCTGCGGTACCGCTGGATCAGCTGCTGCTCGCGGGCGATCTCGTCCTCGCGGGTCTCCGCCTCGCGGCGGACGCGCGCGTCGCGCTCCTCGCGCTGTCGCGCGAACGCCGAGTAGTCGCCCCGGAACGCCGTGAGGCGCCGGTCCCGGAGCTCCCAGATCCGCGACACGGTCCCGTCGAGGAACGCGCGGTCGTGCGAGGCGACGAGGAGCGCGCCCGAGCGACGGCGGACCTCCTCCTCCAGCCACTCGAGCGCGGAGATGTCGAGGTGGTTGGTGGGCTCGTCGAGGAGGAGCAGGTCGGGGTCCGAGATGAGGAGACGGGCGAGCGCAGCGCGCGTCTGCTCGCCGCCCGAGAGCGCGGTGGGCGGCCGGTCCCACATCGCCCGCGGGAAGCCGAGCCCGGAGAGGGTGGCGTCCACGCGCTGGTCCAGCCCGTAGCCGCCGTGCGCGTCGAAGCGATGCTGGATCTCGGCGTAGCGCGGGTCCAGCACGCCGCCCTCGGCCTCGAGGACCGCGAGCTCCTGCTCGAGGCGCTCCAGGTCGGCCGCACCGTGGCGGACGGCCGTGCGGAGGTCAGGGGCCTCGGCGAAGGAGGCGTCCAGGCTCGTCTCCTGGCGGAGGAAGCCCACGGAGAGGCCGCGCTTGCGCTGGACCTGGCCGCCGTCCGGCTCGTCGAGCCCTGCGACGATCCGCAGGAGCGTCGTCTTGCCGGCGCCGTTGGGGCCCACCATCCCGACGCGCTCGCCCGCGGCGATCGCCGCGTCGACACGGTCGAGGATGACGAACGTCCCGATCGCGCGGACGACGCCCGCGAGGCGGACGAGCGACACGGACCCTCCCTCGATGCCGGGGCCCCGGACCTCGGGGCGATGCTGGACCGGGCGGCGCCGCATCCCCGCGACCGACCCGGAGAGGACGGGAGCGCCATCGACCATGATGCCGGTGGGCCGCGCCGCGTGCATGGCCTCGCACCTCGCGACGCGCCTCCGCCCGAAGGGCCGAGGCCGGCCCCGGGGCGCTCAGCGGCCCCGGTCGCCTGCGTCGCTCTCCGCCGGCGGGGCCGCGGCGCCGCGCGCGGCCGCTCGCCGCGTCGCCGCTGCCTGGCGCGTGCGCTCGGCACGCGCCCGCGCCGCCGCCCGCGCCGCCTCGTCGGGCGTGAGGCCGAGCGCGCCCTCCGCCGGGATCTCCGTCCATCGCGGGCCCTTCCGCGCGGCGGCGGGTGCGCCGGCGGCAGATCCGGCGCCGGTCCCGGCGTTCTTCGGCGCCCGCTCCGCGGCCTTCGCGGCCCTCTTCGCGAGGCCCCGCTCGCGCGCACGCCCGGTCGCGAGGATCCGCTCCGCCCCGGGGCGGTCCTCCGCGGGGAGCCGCTGGCAGAACGAGCAGAAGTGGGTCGCGCGCTGGCCGAGGACGATCCGGTGGATGGGCCGGCCGCACCGCGGGCACGGCTCGCCCTCCCGCTGGTAGACGTCCAGGCGCTCCTGCATCGAGCCGTCGCCCTCGGGCGCCGTGTAGTCGTCGATCGAGCTCCCGCGCCGCTCCACCGCCTCGGCGAGGATCGCGCGGACCTCGGTGTAGAGCCGGCGCTCGTCGT
>CAWJQZ010000005.1:0-159234 GCA_963844945.1 uncultured Chloroflexia bacterium | reverse complement strand
TCCGCCGGTGCATGGACGACGGCGTGCCGGACCGGTTCGCGGCGCCGTACACGTTCCCGGACGGGACCAGGTCCTGGTTCGAGCTCAGCGTCGAGCCGGTCCCGGAGGGGCTCTTCATCCTCTCGCTGGACTCCACGGAGCGGATGCGCGCCGAGGCGGATCGCGAGATGGCCGACGCGCGGATCCGCCAGCTCGCCGACGCGATGCCGCAGCTTGTCTGGTCGTCGGCGGACGACGGGCGGACGGACTACGTGAACGCGCGGGTGGCGGACTACCCGGACATCGTCCGGGGCGAGGACGGCACCTGGACCTGGGAGGCCGCGCTGCACCCCGACGACGTCGAGAGGGACGTCGAGCTGTGGGACGCCGTCGTCGAGACGCGCGGGCCGTACGCCTTCGAGCACCGCCTCCGGACGGCGGCCGGCGAGTACCGATGGCACATCACGCGCGGCACGGCGGTCGCACAGCCCGACGGATCCCACCGCTGGTACGGGACGACGACGGACATCCACGAGCTGCGGCTGGCGCAGCAGGCGGCCGAGCGCGAGGACGAGCGCTTCCGGCTCGCGTCGGCCGTGGCGGCGATCGGCGTGTTCGAGCACGATCACCGCCGGACGGAGCACTACTGGTCGCCCGAGATGCGCGCGATCTACGGGGTGGGACCGGACGTCCCGATCACCGACGCCACGGTCCGGGAGCTGACGCACCCGGACGACCGCAAGGCACTGGCCGCGGGGCTGCAGCGCGCGTTCGACGGGTCCAGCGACGAGACTCTCGCGATGACCTTGCGCGTGGTCCGCCCCGACGGCGCGGTCCGCTGGGTCTCCACGCTCTCGCGCACGCTGCACCACGCGGACGGGACGGTGGACCGGACGGTGGGCGTCGCCACGGACGTGACGGAGCGCGAGGAGGCCGTACGGGCGGTCCGCGAGAGCGAGACGCGGCTCCGCGACGCGTTCGCCGCCCTGCGCGACGCGATCGTCGTGCTGCGCGCGCAGCGGGATGCGTCCGGACGGGTCGTGGACGAGACGATCGAGTACGCGAACCCCGCGTGGCGCCGGGTCATCCTCGGGTCCGAGGACGACGACCCCACCGGCGTGTCGCTCATCGCGACCTACCCGCAGTTCGCCGACCGGCTCCCCTTCCACATCGGCGTGATCGAGACGGGCGAGCCGCACCGCTGGGTCCGTCGGGTCCCGGGCGGCGACGCGTGGTACGACAGCGAGTACGTCAAGTTCGGCGACGGGGTCATCGCCGTCTCGCGCGACGTGACCGACGAGCGCGAGGCCATCGAGGCGCTGCGAGCCGGCGAGGAGCGGTTCCGCACGACGATCGAGACGCTGCTCGACCCGCTCGTCATCCTGCGCGCCGTGCGGGACGACGACGGCGTCATCGTGGACTTCGTCTACGACTACGCGAACGCCGCCGCCGGGGTCGCGAACAGGATCCCGCCCGAGGACCTCATCGGACAGCGCCTCCTGTCCTTCCTGCCGGCGCACGACCCGTCGGGCCTGCTCGCCCGGTACGCCCATGTCATCGAGACCGGCGAGCCGCTCGTCCTCGATGGGTTCCCGTACACGGACACGTGGGGCGGAACGGTGATGGACCGCATCTTCGACGTCCGCGCGAGCCGGCTGGGCGACTCCATGGTGTACACGTGGCGCGACGTCACCGACCGTCGTCGACTGGGCGAGCGGCTCGCGCGGACGGAGCGCCTCGCGGCGGTGGGCCGGCTCGCGACGGCGGCCGCGCACGACTTCGGGAACGTGCTGCTCGGGATCAGGATCTTCCAGGCGTACCTCGCGTCGTCGTTCGCCCCGGACGACCCGCGCAAGGTGGACGCCGAGCAGATCGGCATCGCGGTCGAGCGCGGCCAGTCGATCACCGACCAGCTGCTCGAGTTCGGTCGGGGGCGGACGGACCAGCCGCCGGAAGCCATCGACGTCGACGCGCTCGTCGCGGAGCTCCTCCCGATGATCGAGAGGGTCGCGGGCCGCCGCGTGGAGGTCGAGGTCGTGCGCATGCCGGGTGCCCGCGCACGGGTCCGGCGGGGCGGGTTCGAGCAGGCCCTGCTGAACCTCGTGTTCAACGCGCGCGACGCGATGCCCGAGGGCGGCACGCTCCGGGTCGCGATCGACGAGCAGCGGATCGGCCCGGAATCCGGCCTGGGCGTGGAGGCGGGGACGTACGTGCGCGTGATCGTGGCCGACACGGGGACCGGGATGACCCCGGACGTCATCGAGCATGCGCTCGAGCCGTTCTTCACCACGAAGGCGACCGGCTCGGGCCTGGGGCTCGCGAGCGCATACGGGACGGCGCGCGAGGCGGGCGGGACCGTGAGCATCGAGAGCGAGCCGGGTCGCGGGACGTCCGTGGCGCTGGTGCTCCCGCGTGCCCCGATCCGGCGGGGCGGGGAGCGGCGGGCCACGAGCCGGGGCGGCGGGGCCACGGCGAGCTCCTGAGGCCGCCGCGGGCCCGAGGGACTCGAGGATCCCGGGCCGGCGTCGCCGCGCACGGCCACGGGATCCTCGCGTCGGTGTGCTAGTGGACCACGACGGTCCCGGTCATCCCGTCGTGGATCTGGCAGACGTACGTGTACGTCCCCTTCTTCGCGCCCTTGAACGAAGCGGTCCACGCCGTCAGGACCGTGGTGACCGGCATGTTGAAGGCGAGCGCCTCCGCCTGCGTGGCCACGAGCCCGGAGTCGGCGACGGTCTTGGGCGATGTGATCCGGCTCACGCCGTTCCCCGGGGCGAAGGCGAACTCGTGGACGGGCCCGCCGTCGCACGCGAAGTCCTGGGGACCCGTCGGGGGTATCACCGTCGGCGTCGCCGGCACATCCTTTCCGTTCGGCCCCTCGCACATCGGGATGGCGTCGGTATGGATCGCGCCGGGGAAGGTCACCGTGTGCGGCTCGTTCACCGCGTACGCCTTGAAGATGACCGCGTCGCCCGGCTTGATGTCGAGCTTGCGCGGCAGCATGTCGAGCACCACGACATGGCCGGCCGGATCGGACGTCCCGACCGCGACGGTCCAGGTCCGCGTCCCGTCCTTGTTCTTCTTCATCGCGGACTTGCTCACGGCAGCCTCGGCAGCCATGCCGGCGCTGACGTCCTCGGCCGCCTGCGCGTCGGATGCGGCCTTCGCGGAGGCCTCGGTGGTGACCCCGGTGCCGCCCGCCGCGACGACCGTCAGCGTCCCCTGCATGCCCGGGTGGATCCGGCAATGGAACGCGTACGTCCCCGGTGCGGCGGTGATCGTCACGAGGAACGGCGCCGGCGGACCCGCGAGCGGCGCCCCCATGCTGATGACGGACGACCCGTCGAAGACGCACGGCTTGTCCGCTCCGCCGCAGCCGCCGGGCGCCACCGGCATGAGCGGAGGGATGTTCTCCTGCGACGGCGTCGCGCCGTTCGGGTTGAGGTGGCTGTCATCGATGTCCGCCGAGATGGCCCCGTTCACGTCGAGGTCGGCCGAGGGAGACCACGACGGCGGCAGGAGCGTCGCCGTGTGGAACCCCTGGTTCGCGAAGGCGATCGTCGTCCCCTGGGCGACGGTGGCGGTCCGCGGGAAGTAGTCATTGAACGCCCATTTGTGGCCGGCGGGGACGGCCGCTGCGTTGTCCGCCGTGATCGTGAATGCAGGGGTGACGGGGGCCGCGACCGCGGCGCCTCCCGTCGTCAGAAGGAGGCCGGCGATCAGCGGGATCGCCGGCACGAGTCGGGACGCGACCCTCACCTGTGCTCCTCTTCTCCCGGCCGCACGGGACCGGGACGACGAGCGGCGCGGGAGGAGGTGGGACGGCCCCCGACGGCGACCGGCGGGCTTCCTCCCCCTGGGGTGCCGCAGGTGCGCCATTGTCAAGGGCAATAAGGCTGAAAGCAAGGCCCTGAATGGCCTTTTCTTGCGCGCATGGCACGCATCGCCCGTATCCCCACCCATTCGAGTAGGGCCGGGCCCGCGGCCCCCGAAACGTGCCGAAGGACCCTACGAGGGGAGTATCGTGTGGCCGAGCATGGCGCCTTCGAATACCTGAGTGAGGGAGGTAGCCGGTGGCCGACCTGTCGACCGTCTTCACGGGCATCCGCTTCGCGAACCCGTTCCTGCTCGCGTCCGCGCCCCCGACCGAGTCCGAGTCGAACATCATGCGGGCCTACGAGGCCGGCTGGGGCGGAGTGGTCACCAAGACGATCGGCCTCCACCCGGTGGTCAACGTCCGCGGTCCCAAGACCAAGTTCCTCCGCGTGGACAACGGCGGGCACCGCGTCTCCATGGCGAAGCGCGACGACGCGACGCTCGTCGCGTCCTGGAACTGGGAGCTCATCAGCGACAAGCCCATGGACTGGTGGCTCCCGCGGATCGAGAACATCAAGCGGGCCTGGCCGGACCGGGTGCTCGTCGCCTCGATCATGGCCGGCTCCGGATCGGACAAGGAGCTCGCGGCCTGGCAGACGCTCGTGCAGGGCGTCCAGTCCGCCGGCGCGGACGCGATCGAGCTGAACTTCTCCTGCCCGCACATGGACCGCGTGGACATGGGCGCGAACGTCGGGAAGGACCCGGTCCTCTGCTCCGTCTCCACGCAGGCGGTGAAGGAGGTCGCGAAGGTCCCGGTCTGGGTGAAGCTCACCCCGGCGACCGCCGACATCGTCGAGGAGGCGGAGGCCACCTTCCGGGGCGGCGCCGACGCGATCGTCTCGTCGAACACCTTCCCGTCGGTCCCGCTCATCGATCCCGACACGCTCGAGTTCGAGGTGAACGTGGACGGGTACGTCTCGTCCGGCGGCCTCGGCGGCCCGGCGATCCTCGCCCAGTCGCTCGCCAACATGGCGAAGATGACGCAGGCCTTCCCCGACCGGGAGTTCTCGGGGATCGGCGGGGTCTCGGGCTGGATCCAGGCGCTCAACTACTTCGCGCTCGGGTGCGGCACCGTCCAGGTGGCCACGGCGGCGATGCTCGACCACGCGATCGGGCCCAACGTCATCCGCGACCTGACCGACGGGATGGCCGCGTTCCTCGAGCGCCACGCCGACCGCGGGTGGCACTCGCTCGACGATTTCCGCGGGTTCCGACGTGGCAATATCGTCGCGCAATCCGCGATCGGCCGACCGGAGTCCTCGGAGTACCACGGCGGGTACGAGGAAGAGGCCGAGGGCTACGCCCGGCCGGTCACCACGGCCTGAGACAGAGGCACCAGGGAGAGCGGCAGCCGCCGAGCCGACCGCAGCAGGGAGGCGCCTTCAGCAGGACGATCCGTGCGACCCGTGGCGGTGCCCACCGCCGCCGGTTCCCCGTCAGACGCGCTTTCAGGGAGGGAGTCAATGACGGCGGCAGCATACCCGGGAGAGACCGCGTACCCGGACGGTCGCTACGAGCTCACACCCGAGGCCGACAAGGCGCTCGACACCTCGCCGCTCCACAACGAGGACCTCGCCCCGGTCCGCATGGAGAAGCGGACCTGGACCACCTACAACTACCTGGCCCTCTGGGTCGGCATGGCCATCAACATCCCGACGTGGCTGCTGGCCTCCGGCCTCATCGCCCTCGGGATGGCCTGGTACCAGGCGATCTTCACGATCTTCCTCGCCAACGTCCTCGTCCTGATCCCGATGCTCGCGATCAGCCACGCGGGCACCAAGTACGGCATCCCGTACCCGGTCATCGCGAGAGCGTCGTTCGGCGTCCTACGGCGCCAACCTGCCGGCCCTCATGCGCGCGTTCATCGCGTGCGGCTGGTTCGGCATCCAGACGTGGATCGGCGGCACGGCGCTCTTCGCCGTCGTCGCGGCGCTCCTCGGAGCAGGCTCCTTCTGGACGACTGCCCAGCCGGTCTGCATCGGCGTCGGGGCGGCGGCGTGCCAGCCGTGGACGCTCTGGCTCAGCTTCGCGATCTTCTGGGCCCTCAACATGATCATCGTGGTCTGGGGCATGGAGGCCATCAAGAAGTTCGAGAACTGGGCGGCCCCGTTCCTCATCATCGTGTTCCTGGGCCTCATGGTCTGGATGGTCTCCAGGCCGGCGGCCTCGGCCCGGTGGTCCAGGAGGGCGGCAAGCTCGGCTGGGGCCCGGACTTCTGGGCCATCTTCCCGATCTCCCTCATGGGGATGATCGCGTTCTGGTCCACCCTCTCGCTGAACATGCCGGACTTCACGCGGTTCGGCCGGAGCCAGCGTGACCAGGTGGTCGGCCAGACCCTCGGCCTGCCCACGACGATGACCCTCTTCCCGCTCGTCGGCGTCATCACGACGTCCGCGACGGTGATCGTCTACGGCGAGGCGATCTGGGACCCGGTCGCCCTGACCGGCAAGCTCGACAACCCGATCGCGCTGATCATCATGCTCGCGGCGCTCGCGCTCGCCACCCTGACGACGAACGTCGCCGCCAACGTCGTGAGCCCGTCGTACGACTTCTCGAACGCCTGGCCGCGGCGGATCTCGCTTCCGCACCGGCGGCATCATCACGGGCATCATCGGGATCCTGATCATGCCCTGGAACCTGCTCAACGACCCCAACGCGTACATCTTCACGTGGCTCGGCACGTACGGCGGCGCCGACCGGCGCCATCGCCGGCGTGCTCATGGCCGACTACTGGTGGATCCGCCGGAACAAGTTCAAGCTCGCCGACCTGTACAAGCCGGACGGCGTGTACCGGTATGCCCGCGGCTGGAACTGGATCGCGGTCGTCTCGCTCCTCGTCGGAGTCTTCTTCGCGATCGGCGGGGCCTACTCGGCCACCGACGGCGCGCCGTTCCCGTCCGGCGGGATCATCGGATTCCTCAAGCCGCTCTACGACTACAGCTGGGTCGTGGGCGCTCGTCGTCTCCGGGCCTCCTGTACGGCATCCTGCACGATGACCGTCGGCAAGAAGCACGTGGCGGACCAGCTCGCCGCCTGACCCCCGCCCCCGGCCGGCCTCCGGCCGGCGGCGACAGAGCATCGAGGCCCCTCCCCCGGGAGGGGCCTCGGGCATCGTGGCCGCGCGCCGTCAGCCCGCGAGGACGCGCTCGATCCGGCGGTCCGGGATGAACCAGATCCCCGCGACCGCCATGAAGAGCGCGAGCGCGACGATCGGCGCGACGAGTGCGACCGGGATCGCGACGGCGTAGATCGCCAGCGACGACGCGCCCCTTCCGGTCTCGCCCGATCGCGACCGCCAGGGCGGGCGGCTGGCCCGGCGCCGCGATGAGCGCGCGGAGCAGGAGCGTGTACGCGATCGCGGCGAGGAGCAGGACCACGCCGTAGACCGCGGTGGGGACGGCGCGAACCCGTTCTCGCCCATCCATGCCGTCGCGAAGGGGAAGAGCGAGAGCCAGAAGAGGAGGTGCATGTTCGTCCACAGGACGCGGCCGTCCACGACCTTCGCGGCCTGGAGCGTGTGGTGGTGGTTGTTCCAGTAGATCCCCAGGTAGTGAAGCTCAGGACGTAGCTGAGGAAGACGGGCGCGAGCGGCGCCAGCGCGGCGAGGTCCGTCCCCTCGGGCGGCCGCAGCTCCAGGACCATGATCGTGATGAGGATCGCGATCACGCCGTCGCTGAACGCCTCGAGCCGTCCCTTGCTCATCGCCTCCCCGTCCCCTGGGCTCCGCGATGTCGAGCCGCGATGATGCGCAGCGGGCCCTCCCGCGTCAATGGCGATGCGACGGCGTCGCCGGGGCCGCGCTGACGGTCGCCGCGCGACGTCTTCGGCCGACGGCGGGCATGCGCGCCCGCTATCGTGGGCCGATGTTCGCCGTGGGGAGGAGCGACGCGATGCTTCGCGGCTCGGCGCGACCGTGACCCTCGACGCCTGGATCGCCGCGGCGATCTTCGTCGGCGCCTACGTCCTCATCACGATGGATCGGTGGGACCGGACGCTCATCGCGCTCATCGGCGCGATGCTCGTCATCGTCCTCGGGGTCCTCGACCAGCAGGAGGCGTTCGCGGCGATCGACCTGAACGTCATCTTCCTGCTCGCCGGGATGATGGTGATCGCGTCCGTCCTCGCGAAGACCGGGTTCTTCGAGCTCCTCGCCATCCGCTCGGTCCGCCTGTCGCACGGCCACCCGATCCGGCTCCTGATCATCCTCGCCGCGGTCACCGCGATCGTCTCCGCCTTCCTCGACAACGTGACGACGGTCGTCCTCATGACGCCGATCATCTTCTCGGTCGCCAAGCGGCTGGACATCTCCCCGATGCCCTACCTGCTCGCGAGCGTCTTCGCCTCGAACATCGGCGGGACCGCGACCCTCATCGGCGACCCGCCGAACATCCTCATCGGCTCCGCCGCCGGGCTGGGCTTCGGCGACTTCCTCCTCAACCTCACGCCCGTGGTCGTCCTCGTCTTCCTCGCCTTCGCCGGGATCATGGTGCTGTCGTTCCGGTCACGCCTGAAGGTCCCCGACGAGCGGCGGGAGGCCGCCCTCGAAGGGGCGGAGGGGACGGCGATCAAGAACCGGCCGCTCCTCTACCGCTCGCTCGCGGTGGCGGTCGCGGTCATCGTCGGCTTCCTGCTCCACAGCGTCCTGAACCTCGAGGTCGCGACGATCGCGCTCCTCGGCGCCGCGGCCCTCATGCTCGTCGCGCACCTCGACGTCGCGGAGACGCTGAAGGAGATCGAGTGGTCGACGCTCTTCTTCTTCGTCGGGCCTCTTCGTCCTCGTCGAGGCGATCGTCGCGACGGGGATCGTGGGCGCGTTCGCCGACGGGCTCGCGGAGGCGACGGCGGGGAACGCGACGGTCGCCGCGCTCGCCCTGCTGTGGTTCTCGGGGTTCGCGTCCGCGATCGTGGACAACATCCCGTACACGGCGACCGCGATCCCGGTCGTGCAGCGGCTCATCGCGAGCGGGATGCACACCGACGCCCTCTGGTGGTGCCTGTCGCTGGGGGCGTGCCTCGGCGGGAACATGACGATCATCGGCGCGTCGGCCAACGTCGTCGTGGCGAACATGGCGGACCGCGCCGGCTACCGGATCACGTTCGTCCAGTTCCTCCGGTACGGCATCGCGGTCTTCGCCTCGTCGCTGATCGTCTCGACCGTGTACGTCTGGGTCCGCTACTTCGCGTGACGGCCGGCTGGGCGCCGGTGCGGACGGCGCCGCCGCCCGGCTCCGCCGCTGCTAGGGTGCCGCGGTCGGCGGGGGCGTGACCGGCGGGGCGGTGAGGAGCTCCGGCGCCTGCGTCGCCGTCGGCGGCGCCGTGACCGTCGAGTCCCCGACCTTGATGTCGTGGCAGAGCAGGCACGTCGAGTCGCCGCGCAGCGCGTGGTCGATCGGCAGCGCGCCGACCTCCTCGGACTGGTGGCACTTCCGGCACTCGAGCTTCGCGCTCTCCGCGTGCGGGAACTGCGGCGGGCTCAGCGTGGTGGCCTTGTGGCAGACCGTGCACTGGGACTCGCTCTTGCTCGCCATGCTCGTGGGCAGGTGCGCGTAGTTCCCGTGGCAGTCCAGGCAGTGCTGGTCCTGGAGGCGCGTGTGCGGCTGCGTGATCGTCGGCCCGGCGATGGGCTCCTTGTGGCAGTTGAGGCACTCGTTCTGCGAGATCCCCTCGTGGCCGGGCGCCTTCCGTCCGAGCTCCTCGTTGGAGTGACAGGTGAGGCACGCGCGCCAGCCCTCGAGGGCGTGCCCGAGCGCCGGGACCGTCTTGAGGCCGGCGGACCCGCCCGAGTCATGGCAGAGGACGCACGCGTTGCTCGTCGGGATGTGGGCGAGGCCCATGGGCATGAGGTCCGCGCTCGCGGAGGGCGACGCGGACGCGCGACGCCTGGTCGGGGTGCCCGGGCTTGCTGCCGGAGCCGATCTTGTCGGCGACGACGACCGTGAGCAGGCCGGCGATGACGACGATGTTGACGACGATGAGGGCGGTGATCGCCCAGTCCATCTTCTTTCTCATGCGAGGGCTCCCACCTGCTCGCGCCGGTCGGGGGACGCCGGCGAAACGGACGCAGCCCGCGCGTCGAGCTCACGGGCCTCGCGAAGGGTCGCCCGGACCGCGTCGTCGAGGACGGCGCCGACCGGGCCGGAGAGGTCGATCCCGACCGCGATCGCGGCCGGCTGGATGCCGACGAGGGAGACCGCCTCGGGGAGCGTCCCCATGAAGCGGGCGATGTCCACGAGCTCCGCGATGCCGCCGGTCGAGCCCGCGACGCCCGCGCCGTCGCGCGAGCCGCCGACGCCGATCGTCTCGCCCGGCGATGACGGCGATCGTCCCCGGCGCCGCGTCGAGCCGGGCCGCGTCCACGAGCACGACCGCGCGCGCGCCGGCGACGTCGGGGAGCAGGCCGATCCCGCGGGTCCCGCCGTCGACGAGCTCCGTCCCGGGCGGCAGCTCCACGGTGCCGGCGGCCGCCCGGCGGCGGATCTCGTCCACCACGTGGACGCCGATGCCGTCGTCGCCGAGGAGCGGGTTGCCCACGCCGAGGATCAGGAGCGGGCCGTCCAGGGCGCTCATCCCATGAGCTCCGCGTCGTCGAAGACGCTCTCGTCGCCGTCGCGCGCCTCGACGATCTCCTCGCGGGTCATGTACTTGTACCCGCTGAAGATGCTCGAGAGGAGGCCGTTGCGCTCGAGGCTGTCCACGAGCACCGAGCTGTACACGTGGAAGAGCGCGATCGCGAGGATCAGGTACATCGCGCCGTGGTGGACGGCGCGCACGAGCTGCGGACCGAAGATCGCGCGCGGCCACCAGAAGACCGAGGCGCCCGGCTCGGACCCGAGGAGGCCGTCGAGCGCGAAGCCCGTCAGCGTCTCGAGGAGGAGCAGCAGCCAGAGGACGAGGTACGCGGCGGCGGCGAGCTGGTTGTGCCCGATGATCTTCGGGATCTCCTTCCGGATGAAGGCGTAGAACCCGGCCTGCCGGAGGATCTCGGTCGCCTGGTACATGGTCGTGGGGATGAACGCCGACCAGCGCGCGAACCGGTTCCCGATGAGGAGGTAGATCGCCCGCACCATCCCCGACGCGATGAGGACGATCGCGAAGACGATGTGGATCAGGCGGATGTTCGTCATGACCGCGCCGCCCGGCGGGATGCAGGAACGGGTCGGCGATGTACCCGCCGGTCAGGCTGAGGACGACGATCGCGGTCGCGGTCACCCAGTGGGTGAGGCGGACGGGGATCTGCCAGACGTAGACGCGGAAGCGGCCGGTCGGCTCCTCCACCACCGGGTGCCCGTCCATCTCCGCGGGGACTGGCGGCCTGGGCGGCGGGGGCCTGCGCCGGGATGCGGGTCGGTGGCGGCGGTCATCGGCTCCCCCTCCCGGAGACCCGCACGTCGACCGCCGGGTCACCGGCCGGGTCGTACGCGTGGACGGCGCACGCCGCGCACGGGTCGAACGAGTGCACGACGCGGAGCACCTCGAGCGGCCTCTTCGGGTCGAAGACGGGCGTGCCCGACGAGCGCCTCCTCCATGGGGCCGCGTCGGTCCATCGCATCGCGCGGCGACGCGTTCCAGGTGGTCGCGTCCACGACCTGGTAGGCGCTGATGCGCCGGTCGGCGATCGAGACCCAGTGGCCGACCGACGCCGCGCGTCCCCTCGCCGAGCGCGAGGCCGGAGGCCGAGGCCGGCCACGCGCCGGGGTCCCACATGGCGATGTCGACGAAGTCGATGTCGCCCTTCGACATGTTCTCGACGACGCCGTCGAGCCAGCCCTGGAGCCTGCGGACCACGATGCGCGCCTCGATCGCGCGCGCCGAGATCCGCCCGATCGTGCCGTAGAGGCCGTCCGGTCCGGCGCCGATCGCGGTGATCGCGTCGGCGACCATCGCCTGGACCTCCTCGGGCCCCGACTGGTGGCGCGATGAGGACGCGGGCGAGCGCGCCCACCTCCATCGGCTCCTGGATGTAGCGCGGCGCCTTGAGCCAGCTGTACTTGGTCGAGCCCTTCGAGGGTCGTGACCGGCGGCGGCGGCCCGGCGTACCCCGGGTCCGTCACGCCGTCGGTCGGCGGGAGATACGCGGTGTCGCCGTCCGGGTACGTGTAGTACGCGTGGGCGACGGTCTCCGCGATGTTGTCCGGCCTCGACCGTGCCGATGTCCGCGAGGTCGCGGTCCATGATCCGGCCGCGCGGGAAGAGGAGCTTCGGCTGCGTCGTGTCGTCGAGCGGGAACTCGCCGTACGACATGAAGTTCCCGTGCCCGGCGCCGATCGTGGCCCACTCGCCGTAGTGCTGCGCGAGGAGGAGCGTGTCCGGGCCCAGGACCTCCTCGACGAAGATGCGCGCCTCGTCGATGAGGGCGGTCATGTCGGAGATCCCCTTCTCCGACAGCGCCGGCGGCGTGTCGCGCTCGACCTGCTGCGGGTGCTCGCCGGGGAGGGCGACGTTGGGGCCGCCCCACGGCGGGACCGTCGCCATCCCGCCGACGAGGTACGACTGGAGGTGCGGGCTCTTGCCCCCGAGCATCGTCAGCAGCTTCGAGAACCGGCGCTGCCAGTCGAGCGCGTCGAGGTAGTGCGACATCAGGAGGAGGTCGGCCTCCGGCGGGAGCGTGTACGCCGGATGGCCCCACCACCCGTTCGCGAAGATCCCGAGCTGGCCGGACGCCGCCGAGACGCGGAGGCGGTCCTGGACGGCCTTGAAGTGCTCGGGGCTGGAGAGGGACCAGTGGCCCGTGGACTTCGCGAGGGCCGCCGTGGCCGACGGGTCGGCGGTCAGCGCCGCCTGGTAGTCCACCCAGTCGAGCGACTGGAGCGTGTAGAAGGCGATGACGTGGTCCTGGACGTACTCGGCGCCCATGAGCAGGTTGCGCAGGTACGCGCGCATTCGACGGGATCTGGAGCCCGAGCGCGTCCTCCACGGCCCGGACCGAGGCCTGGGCGTGGACGCCGTTGCAGAGGCCGCAGATGCGCTGCGCGAAGAGGTAGGCGTCCCGCGGGTCGCGGCCCCGGAGCACGCCCTCGAAGCCGCGGAAGGTGGTGCCGGAGCTCCACGCGTCCGACACCACGCCGGCCTCCAGCGCGGTCTCGACGCGCAGGTGGCCGCCGATGCGCGTGACGGGGTCGATCACGACGCGGGCCATGTCAGCGCTCCTCCGGGGCGGCGGGCGGGTCCGCGGGCGGCGTGCGGTCAGCCGCGGGGCCGGCTCGGCCGGCCGGCCGGCCGCGGCGGACCGTCGCGGGCGGGCATCCGCGGGCGCGTCCGCGGCGCCGGAGCCTCCGCGCGGGCAGGGGTCTCGGCCGGCGGGCCTCCGCGGGCGCGGCGCGCGGCCGGAGCCTTCCGTGGGCGGCGGCTGCGGCCGCCGCCGCGGCCCGCTCGGCGTCGCGCTCGGCCTCGAGCGCCTTCCGGTGCTTCTTCTCCTTCGAGCGGATCCGCGTCTCGCGCACCGTCATGATCGTGCCGTGGACGGCGGCCACGGCCGCGATCCCCCCGACGATGACGACGCCCGCGTCGTCGATGCTCATCACGTCGAGCGCCGACAGCGGCGCCGGGATGGGCGCCGGGAGCGGCGGGATCGGCGACGGGAGCCGCCGGTAGAACGGGCTCATCGAGTCCCAGAAGTCCGGCATCGCGCAGCCGATGCAGCCCGCGCCGGCCTTGATCGGCCAGCTGGTGCCGTCCCCGTAGCGGACGGTGGGGCAGTTCGCGTAGGTCTCCGGGCCCTTGCAGCCCATCTTGTAGAGGCACCAGCCCTTCTGGGCCCCCTCGTCGCCCCACGCCTGGACGAACTCGCCGAACTCGAAGTGCGCGCGTCGCTCGCACTGGTTGTGGATGAGGCCGCCGTACGCGAAGAGCGGGCGGCCCGTCCCGTCCGTGACCGGCCACTCCTTGAACGTCAGGTAGTGGACGATCGTGGCGGTGAGGTTCTCGACGTTCACCGGGCAGTTCGGGAGGTTGATGACCGGCGAGCCGGAGACGACCGCGCCCGGCGCCCACCGCGCCGCTCGTGCCGCCGTTCGCGGCCTGGATCCCGCCGTCGAACGCGCACGTCCCCACCGCGATCGTCGCGAGAGCCGTCTCGCCCACCTGGCGGACCACGTCCTTCATCGGCCGCCCGCCGACCATGCACCACGTCCCGTCCTGCGCCGTGGGGATGGACCCCTCGACGACGAGGACGTACGCCGTCCGGGTACGCGCGCGATGGTCTCGGCGAGCGACGCGTCCGAGGCGGACCCGGCAGCGGCCATGAGCGTCTCGTGGTAGTCGATCGAGAGGACGTCGAGGATCAGCTGCGACGTCGTGGGGTCCGAGGCCTGGAGGAACTGCTTCGTGTCCCCGGCGCAGTCCTGCGCCGCGCAGCCAGATGACGGGCAGGCGCGGCGCGGCGGCGAGCGCGGACGCGATGCGCGGCGCATAGCTCGCCGGAAGGGCGAGCGCAGCCGCCATCGCGGCGGAGAGCTTGAGGAACGTCCGTCGTGAGACGCCGCGCCGGATGAGCTCGGCGTACAGTCCGTCGTCCCTGGTCGTCGTCTTCGTCGTCACTCCCGTTGCCGGTCGCGGGGACCCGCCGCGCACGTCGTTCCCCACGCGCGCGCGGCACGGCCGGACCCGGCCCGCTTGGACCTTAGCCGCGGGGAGGGCCAGGGGGACGGGCCACACATCCCCGTCGGGCGAGCCGGACGGCATCGCGGCATGTACCCAACGGTGCGCACCGCCTGTACCTGCCGGTAGGGTCGGCGGTCCCCGGCGGGAGTCGGGCGGGCGTCAGGCGGGCGCGTCGAGGACCCCGCGGACGGCGGACGCGAGACCCTCCGCGCCGAACGGCTTGTGGATGAGGGGATGGCCGGCGGCCGCCTGTCCTTCATCGGTCCCGGCGTCCTCGTCGAAGCCGGTCATGAGGAGGACGCGGATGCCGGGCCGCACGGCGGTAAGCCGGTCGGCGAGCTCGCGACCCTGGATCCCCGGCATCCGCAGGTCCGTGAGGAGGAGGTCGAAGGCTCCGTCGCCCGCGGCGACCTCCAGCGCGCGCTCCCCGCTCCCTGCCTCGTGGACGGTGTAGCCCGCCTCGGCCAGGGTCCGCGCGACGAACGTGCGGACTGCGCGGTCGTCCTCGACGAGGAGGATCGACTCGGTCCCGCCGGGGGCCGCGCGCGTCGCGCCGGCGCCGGGACGGCTCTCGAGGCGAGTCGCGAACCCGAGCGCGAGCGCCACCGCCACGACGGCGACCCGGAGCACGGTCTGGCGCGGCGGTCCGGGCATGCGACTCTGGGCGCCTCCTGGGCAGGCTGGCGACACGACCATCGAAACAGGAAGGCCCGGCGTCGCACACGGCCATCCGGCATGTGCCGGTGGGACGCCTTGCGCACTTCCCTGCCGTCGCCGGAGGCGGGACGATGCACCGGACGCACGGGCGGCGAGACGGTGCCCTCGTCCCAGCGGCAGGCGCCCGCTCGGGCGTCGCCCGGGGCTGCGTGTGGAGGCGGGATGAACGCGGTCGTGGTCTACGAGTCGCTGTGGGGGAACACCGCCGCGTGTGCGCGGGCGATCGCGGAGGGGATCGGGACGGGCGCCGTCGCGCTGTCCACGGCGGATGCCACGCACGACGCGATCGCGGGCGCCGACCTGCTGGTCGCCGGCGCGCCGCTCCTCGGCTTCCGGCTTCCCACCGAGGCGATGCGCGAGGGGACGCGGCGGGAGCGCGCAGCCGCCCGACCTCTCGGCCCCGTCGATGCGCGCGTGGCTCGCCGGGCTCCCGCACGGGACCGGCCGCGCCGCCGCCTTCGAGACCCGGTACCGGTGGTCGCCGGGCGGCGCGACCGGCACGATCGAGGAGGGGCTGCGCGCGGCGGGCTACGCGCCGGTCGCGCAGGCGGAGCGCTTCCTCGTCACCGGCCGGTACGGGCCGCTGAAGGACGGCGAGCTCGACCGGGCCCGGGCGTGGGGAGCAGAGCTCGCGCGGGCGATGCGCGAGGATGCCGCGGACGGGGTCTGAGGTGGGCCCGGCGCGGGGCGGGATCCCCCGGGGACCCGAGGCCGGGCAGGCGCCCGGCCGGCATCGCGACGTGCGACCATCGTCGGCGACGGCCGCGGGACGCTTCTGCCCCGCGCGACGGACCGGATGGCGGGAGGCTTCGCGATGACGGACGACGCGCGGACCGAGGTCGTGCTCCGCACGATGCGCGCGGTGCGCTCGGTGCGGGACCTGCGCCCCGACCCGATCCCCGACGGCGCCCTGGACGCGATCCTCGAGGTCGCCCGATGGACCGGCAGCGGGATGAACCGGCAGCCCTGGACGTTCGTCGTCGTCCGCGACCGGACGACGCTCGCCGCGATCGCCGACAGCCTCGACCGAACACCGGGCACGTGGCGAACGCCGACGGCCGCGATCCTCCTCGTGATGGAGGACGGGATGCCGGGGATCACGACCTTCGACGAGGGCCGAGCGGCGGAGCGGATCTGCATCGCCGCGACGGCCGAGGGCCTCGCGTCCGCGCTCGGCTGGATCTCGGAGGAGGCGCGCCCGGCCGTCGCCGAGCCTGCTCGGCGTCCCGGAGGGCAGGCACGTGCGGACGCTGTCTCGCTGGGCCGCGCCACCGAGGCGGGCGCGCGACCCAAGGCGGCGCCGGGGACGGCACGGAAGCCGCTCGCCGACGTGGTCCGGTATGAACGGTACGGCTGAGGTCACGGCAGAGGCGGCTCGCGAACGGCCCACGTCGCCGCCGAGCATGCTGCGCGGCGGGATCGGCGTCTTCGCCGCGGCGGCGATGATGGGGACCCTGGGGCCGGTCTCCGGGATCGCCTACCGGACCGGGATCGCCGGCCCGACGCTGTCGGCGATGCGGGCCGGGGTCGGCGCGCTCATCCTCTGGGGCGCTCATCGCGACCGGCCGTCAGCGGTCGATCCGGCTACGGACCCTCTCCCGCCGCGAAGGCTCGATGCTTGCCGCGGCCGTCCTCGTGAACGGCCTCATGAACCTCGCGCTCTTCATCGCGTGGGGGCTCATGACGGTCGCACTGGTGACCGTCGTCTTCTACACGTACCCGCTGCTCACGGCGCTCGGCTCGGCGGCCCTCGGGCGCGAGCGGATCACGCCCCGCCGCATGCTGGCCCTCGCGGTCGCCGGGGCAGGGCTCCTCTCGTCCTCGGGCGACCAGGTGGGCCCCTCGGCGCAGGCGAGCGTCGCGGGCATCGCCCTCGCGTTCCTCGCCGCGCTCGGTCACGCGTCCTACCTGATCATCGTGAAGGGCGGCTTCGACCGCGTCCCGCCGGCCCAGGGGACCGCCTGCGTCCTGTCCGGCGGGTTCGTCATCTCGGGGACGGCCGCGCTCGTCCTGTACGGGAGCGCGGTGGCTCGGACCGTGGGTGACGTCCCTGACCGCGTGGGCGGTGATCCTCTTCATCGGGTCGTTCGGCGCCGCCTTCCCCAAGATGTGGGTCATGAGCGGCGTGCGGGTCGTGGGCGCGACGCGGACGTCGATCCTCATGCTCGTGGAGCCCGTATCGGCGGTCGTCGTGGCGGCGATCGTGCTGGGCCAGCCGGTCACGGCGCCGGTCGTCGTCGGCGGTGCGCTCGTCCTCCTCGCCGTGCGTGCTCGTCCAGATCGGCGACCCGCGCTCCGTGCCCGATCCCGCGGTCGCGGCGGACGCTCTCGCGCTCGAGTAGGCGCGCGGACCGACCCCGCCGACTCCGGCCGCTCGCTACGATGGACGGGCGTCGGAGGGGAGGACGCCACCGTCATCGCCCGTGCGCCGGGGCAGCCGGGCCGCGAGGAGACCAGGGATGCGTCAGTTCGACAGGGGCGAGATCCACGCCCGGCTCCGTGCCGTCATGGAGCGCGGCGACCCGATCGTCATGGGGGGCGCCGGGATCGGGCTCGTCGCGAAGGCGGCGGAGCGCGGCGGCATCGACATCCTCATGGCGTACAACACCGGGCCCTTCCGGATGGCCGGCCACGGATCGCTCGCCGGGTACCTCGCGTACGGCGACTCGAACGCGATGACGGTGGAGCTCGGGCCGGGAGATCCTCAACGCCGTGGACGACACGCCGGTCATCGGCGGGATCGGCGCCGCGGACCCGTTCCGGGACATCTCGCGCCTCATCGACGAGTTCATGGCTGCAGGGGTTCTCCGGGATCACGAACGTCCCGACCACCGGCCTGTACGACGGCGCGTTCCGCGCCCACATCGACGCGACGAACCTGGGCTACCCGCGCGAGATCGACCTCGTCCGCATGTGCCGGGACAAGGACGTCTTCACGGTCGCGTACGCCTTCTCGACCGACGAGGCGAAGGCGATGGCCGAGGCTGGCGCGGACATCGTGGGCGCGCACGTGGGCCTGACGTCGGGCGGCTGGATCGGGGCCGAGGCGACCCTCGACATCGACCGCGCGTGCGACGCGACGCAGGCGATGCTCGAGGCGGCGAAGGCCGGTCGGCAGGACGTGCTGGTGGTCGCCCACGGCGGCCCGTTCGAGGACCCCGAGAGCGTCCGGTACGTCTTCGAGCGGACGGACGTGGTGGGCTACCTGGGCGCGTCCTCCATCGAGCGCCTCCCGGTGGAGCGCGCCGTCGCCGGCGTGGTCCGTGACTTCAAGGCACTGCGCCCGCGCGCGACGGCCAAGGGCGGCTGAGGGCCGGCCCGGGGCCGGAGGAGGGAGCCATGGCGACGGAGGCAGGGACCGTCGTCCTCGTCGGGACGCTCGACACCAAGGGCCCCGAGTACGCGTTCGTGCGCGACCGACTGCGCGACGCCGGCGTCGGCGTCGTCGTCGTGGACGTGGGGGTCCTGGGCGAGCCGTCGTTCGCGCCGGAGGTCTCCGCGGCCGAGGTCTCGGATGCCGCCGGCGTCGCGATCGGCGACCTGCGGTTCACGCGCGAGGGGAGCGACACGCGCGCGATCGCGCTCGCGACGATGGAGCGCGGGGCGATCGCGGTGGTGGACCGCCTCCGGGCGGAGGGCCGCTGCGACGGCGTGATGGGCCTGGGCGGCAGCGGCGGGTCCACGGTCGTCTCGGGCGTCCTCCGGTCGCTCCCGGTCGGCGTGCCGAAGCTCCTCGTCTCCACGATGGCATCCGGCAACGTCCGGAACTTCATCGGGACGAGCGACGTGACCCTCGTCTACTCGGTCACGGACGTCCAGGGCCTCAACCGCGTCTCGCGGCGGGTCCTCGCGAACGCGGCGGCGGCGATGGCCGGGATGGTCCGGGGCCTCGCGACAGCGCCGGCCGGGGACGAGACGCCCCTGATCGCCCTGACGATGTTCGGGATCACCACCCCGTGCGTGCAGCGCGTCGAGCACGCGCTGGAGGAGCGCGGGTTCGAGACGATCGTCTTCCACGCCGTGGGCTCCGGAGGTCAGGCGATGGAGGCGATGGTGGACGCCGGGCTCGTGGACGGCGTCCTCGACCTTACGACGAGCGAGCTCACCGACGAGCACTGCGGCGGCGTCTTCTCCGCGGGTCCGGACCGGCTCACCGCCGCCGGCCGGATGGGGATCCCACAGGTCGTCGTCCCGGGGGCGCTCGAGGTGATCAACTTCGGCCCGCGCGACACCGTCCCGGCGCGCCTCGACGTCCCGGAGCGGACGATCGTCGTGCACAACCCGTCGGTCTGCGCGGTACGGACGAACGCGCGGGAGTCGGCCGAGCTGGGACGGATCCTCGCGGAGAAGGTCAACGCGGCGACCGGGCCGTCGGCCGTCCTGCTCCCGCTGCGCGGGATCTCCAAGTACGAGGCGCCCGGCGGGCCCTATGTGGACCCGGAGGCGGACGCGGCGCTCTTCGACGCGATCCGCGAGACGCTCCGGCCGGGGATCCTCCTCCGCGAGGTGGACGCGAACATCAACGACCCTGCCTTCGCGGACGCGGCGCTGGAGACCTTCCTCGCGCTGTGGGCGGAACGAGCCGACACGAGGGGAGAGCGATGAGCGCACGCATCGACCGGGAGGCGATCCTCGCCGGGCTTCGGGCACGGACCGCCGACGGAGGCGCGATCGTCGTCGCCGGCGTGGGCAGCGGGCTCACCGCGGCGGGCGCCGTGGCGGGCGGCGCCGACCTCCTCGCGACGTACTCGACAGCCATCTACCGGATCCTCGGCGTCCCCACGGCGCTCGCGTTCATGCCGTACGACGACACGAACGTCGTGACGCTCGGCCTCGTCCCCGAGATCGTAGGGCGGGCCTCCGGGGTCCCGGTCATCGCCGGGCTCGGGGCGCACGATCCGCGGCGCCCGCTCGAGCGGCTCGTGGAGGCGGCCGTGGACGGCGGCGCCGCCGGCCTGACGAACGAGCCCTTCGTGGGGATCTACACGCCGGAGATGCGCGCGGACCTGGACCGCGCAGGGTACGGCTTCTCCCGCGAGGTCGCGATGCTCGCCGAGGCGCGCCGGCGCGGGATGCTCACGCTCGGGTGGGCGTTCGACGCGGAGGAGGTCCGCGCGCTGCTGGACGTCGGCGTGGACATCATCGGCGCGATGGCCGGGATCACGTCCGGTGCGACCGGGGAGGCGGCGCGCCAGGAGGCGTTCGACGGCTTCGCCGCGATGGTGACCGCCGCGCGCGACGCGGCACCCGACGCGATCGTGGTCCTCCACGGCGGGCCGCTCGCGGACCCTGCGACCGTCGCGGACGCGCTCGCGTACACGGGCGCGGACGGGTACGCGACGGGGTCGAGCGCGGAGCGGACACCGGTCATCGCCGCGGTCAGGGAGGCGGTCGCGGCGTTCCGCGCGCTCCCGCTGCGAGCGCGCGGCCGCTGAGGGGGCCTCCGGGCCGCCGCCCGGACCCGGGTCAGTCGGCGAGCGTCGAGAGGTCTCCCGGGTCCTCGCCCAGCTCCACCGCCTTGAGGTAGCGGCGGACGATCTTGCCCGAGCGGGTCTTCGGCAGCATGTCGCGGACCTCGATCTCGGACGGCTGCGCGATGGGCCCCAGATCCTGGCGGACGTGGTCCTTCAGCGACGCGACGAGGCCGGGGCCCTCCTCCACGCCCTTCCGAAGGACGACGAACGCCTTGATGCGCTCGCCCTTGATCGGGTCCGGCAGGCCGATGACGGCCGCCTCCCCCACCGACGGGTGCCGGATCAGCGAGCCCTCCACGTCGGCCGTGCCGATGCGGTGGCCGGAGACGTTCATGACGTCGTCCGACCGGCCGAGGACGGCGAAGTACCCGTCGGCGTCCTTCACGGCGATGTCGCCCGCCGTGTACATCCCCGGGATCTGGCGCCAGTAGTTCGCGTACCGGTCGTGGTCGCCCCAGACGGTCCGGAGCATGTACGGGAGCGGCCGCCGCAGGACGAGGAGCCCGCCGTGGCCGGGCGGCAGCGACGCGCCCGTGCTGTCCACCACGTCGGCGACCACGCCCGGCATCGGCTTGCCGACCTTGCCCGGTCGCGCCTCGAACGTCGGCAGCGTCCCGAGGACCGGCCCCGCGATCTCGGTCTGCCACCAGTTGTCCACCACCATCCCGTCCGACCTGGCCGACGAGGTGCTTCTGCGCCCAGAGGTGCGCCTCCGGGTTGAGTGGCTCGCCGGCGCATGCGACGAGGCGCAGGCGGGAGAGGTCGAACTTGTCGGGGGCCTCGGAGCCGTGGCTCATCCACATGCGGACCGCGGTGGGCGCCGTGAACATGACGTTCACGCCGAACCGCTCGGCGATCTCCCACGTGACGTCCGCGCTCGGGTAGTCCGGCACGCCCTCGCGGACGAGGACGGTCGCGCCGATCGAGAGCGGGCCGTACACGATGAACGAGTGGCCGACGATCCAGCCGATGTCGGAGGTGGACCAGTAGATGTCGGTGTCGCCGATCTGGTAGAAGGCGCGGGCGAGGTAGGTCACGCCCACCATGTAGCCGCCCGTCGCATGGACGACCCCCTTCGGCCGCCCGGTGGTCCCCGACGTGTAGAGGATGAACAGCGGGTCCTCGGCGTCCATCGGCTCGGGGTCGCAGTGGATCCCGTGCGGCTCCTGGATGTCGTAGAAGTCGACCTCGCGCTCGCTCTCGAAGGTGACGGGCGCGTCGCCGGGGCGCGACCCGCGGCGATGGACCACCACCCACTCCACCGTCGGGTCATCGCGGACCGCCTCATCGACGGTGGGCTTCAGCGGGATCCGCTTCCCGCGGCGGAAGGTGAAGTCCGAGCAGACGACGACCCGCGCGCCCGAGTCGGCGATCCGGCTGGACAGCGCCTGCGTCCCCATCCCCGCGTACACGACCGAGTGGATCGCGCCGATGCGCGCGCACGCGAGCATCGTGATGATCCCCTCGGGGACGAGCGGCATGTAGACGACGACCCGGTCGCCCTTCCCCACCCCGAGCTTCCGCAGCGCGTTCGCGAAGCGGTTCACCTCGCGATAGAGGCGGGCGTAGGTGTACGTGTGCTCCTCGCCGTCCTCGCCGATCCAGATGAGCGCCGCGGTGTTCCTCCGGTCCCCGTGGACGTGACGGTCCAGGCAGTTGACCGAGGCGTTGAGCTTGCCGCCGACGAACCACCTGTGGTCCGGCGGCTCGATCTCGGCGACGGTCTCGAACGGCTCGATCCAGTCCACGCCGGCGGCCTGCTCGGCCCAGAAGCCGTCCGGGTCGCGGAGCGCCCGGTCGCGCTCGACCGCGTCGTTCCGCAGGTACGCGGTCCGGGCGAGCTTCAGCGGGGGCGCGATCGCGTCCTCGTCGCGCATGAGGGCACGGATCGCGGCCTGCTGGGATTCCGTGAGCCGGATCTCTGACATCGGACTCCCCCGGGTGCGGAGGCGTGGCGCGGGGCGGACGAGGCAGATGGTAGTGCGGTCGGGCCGGGGCGGCCGGGTCAGGCGGTCCGGCGGGTCCTGCCGCGCCGGACCGCACACGCGGCCCACGCGCCGCAGCCCGCGCCGCCCGCGGCCCACGTATCCTCCGCGGCATGGAATCACGCCCCGCGTTCTTCCGTGACCCATGGATGCCCGTCGCCGCACTGTCAGCGCTCGCCTTCTTCGCGGTCGCGCTCGTCGTGAACGGCCAAGGGACCGTCTGGCTGGATGCGCCCGTCGCCTCGGCCGTCCGTGGCTCGCCGGTCCCGCCGGATGTCTGGCGTGCGATCACGCAGGCGGGCGGGCTCTTCCTCGTCCTCGTCGGCGCGGCGCTCGTGGTCGCGCTGGCTGCCCTCGGGCGGCTGCGGATGGCCGTCGTCGTGGGTATCGCGCTCCTGGCGGCGTTCTTCCTGACGGACGCCGCGAAGACGTTCGTCGCGCGGCCCCGTCCTCCGGACCCGCTGGCGGCGTTCTCGGGGTACTCGTTCCCGTCGGGCCACACGCTCAACGCCACGGTCACGTACGGGATCGCCGCCCTCCTCCTCTGGCGAAGCGGCCTCTCGCCCTCGGTCCGCCGCGCGGCCGTGATCGCCCTGGTCGTCCTGATCGCCGCCGTCGGCCTCTCGCGGATCGGCCTGGGCGTGCACTACGCGAGCGACGTCGTGGCAGGCTGGCTCGCGGGGACCACGATCGTCGCGATCGTCGCCCTCGCGGATCGGGCCGACCGGGCGCGCATCGCCCGGTCCGGGGTCAGTAGATCAGCACGACGACGGTGACGGGCCCGGTCCAGGGCTCGCCATCAGGCTCTCGGTCACGCGGATCTTCGTCACGCCCGACGCCGGAACCTCGCCGTCGAAGACGCGCCCGCCCGGCCCGCCGTCCTGGGTGCCGTTCGGGAAGTAGAGCGTCCCGCCGGTCGCGCCCTTCCCGTCGATGACGACCACCATCGTCTGTCCCTTCGTCGCCTTGACGGAGAACCAGCGCTCCTGCGACTGGTTCGCGAGGCGGCTCGTCGCCTGCGCGGCATAGGCGCCGCGGCGGAAGACGATGCGGATGGGACACGCCTTAGCGCCACGGACGCACGGGGCGGCCGCCGCGCGGCCGGACGGACCGGCTTCGCCCGGGGTCGTCCGGGCTGCTCCGCCGCCCACGGCGGACACAGCCGACGGCAGGGCGGCGGCCAGCAGCGCGACGAGGACGAGCACAGTGGCCGCACGGGAACGAAGGATGGATCGCATCGGGGGCCTCCTGGTCCGCATGGCCTCCGCCGGCAGGCAGCGCGACGGGGAGGTCATCGGCGATGGTACAGGCCGGATCACGGCGGCCCGGCCGCCGACGCGCCGCCGGGTCCTCGGCCCGGCGCGCCGGCGCCTCCCGCCGCTAGACTGCGCGGCATGGATCGCCGAACGCTTGGTGTCGCCGCCGTCGTCCTCGTCACCGCCGGCCTGCTGGTCGGCCTGCTGTTCGGCGCCATCGGCGCAGGCTCGCTCCCCGGGATCACGGGTTCGGCATCGCCCACCCCGCCGCAGCCGACCGTCTACACCTCCCGCCTGTTCACGCCGCCGACGACCGTCGAGGTGCCGCCGATCTGGGTCGTCACGGCCGACGACGCGCTCGGTGCTCACGATCTCGCCTCTCATCGTCGAGGAGGGCGCGTCCCCCACCCCGACGGAGGTGGCCGGGATCTACCTCTTCCGCGACGCCCTGGCGGCCTCACAGGACCCGGCGTGCACGTCCAAGCCGGACGGCACCGTCAAGACGGACGCGAAGTCGCTCGCCGACTGGGTCTCGGTGCGGCCGGGCCTCACCGCAACGAAGCCGACCGCGGTGACGATCGGCGGCCTGTCGGGCTGGCAGGTGGATGCGCAGATCGCGCCGACCTGGACGACCGCCTGCCCGTTCGCCGACGGCGCCCCGTCGGTGAACCTTCTCGTGAACGAGGCGGGGACGCCTCGGTGGGTCGTCTTCGGGTCGGAGAAGCTGCGCCTCGCCTTCCTCGACGTCCCCGGCGGCGGGACCGTCACCGTGAACCGGTCGGTCAACGACAAGTCGATCTTCGACGGGTTCATCTCCGAGACCGACCCGATCGTCACGAGCATGGAGTTCGCGGCGAAGTAGGGGCGCGGGCCCGGGCCCTGCGGCCGGGCGGGCTCCCGGAGGTGCGGATCCCCGGCCGCCCGAGCCGCCCCGGCAGCCCCGTCGCCCGGGGACCGGATCAGACGCCCGTGGTGGCGGCGATGCGCCCGGCGCGGATCTCCTGCACGAACGCCTCGTGGTCCCGCTCCGTCTGGTCCGCATACCCCGCGGCGAAGTCCACCAGCGCGTCGTCGAGCGCATCGCCTGCGCCCACGTACCCGGCGATGACCGCGGGGTTGCCCGAGCGGGCGTGCGCGCGGGCGAGCGCCCAGCCGCAGACCTCGGCGTAGAGCCCCATGCCGGGCGAGCTCACGCCTTCGAGGTCGAACCCGTACTTCATGTCGTACAGCTGCCGGACGTAGTAGTCGTTGCCGGTGACCGGCGACCGCGTCCATCCGAGGAAGATGTCGGAGAAGGCCTGCGTGAGCCGCTGGCCGTCCACGACGCGCTTGCCCTGGTGTCCGCGGACCTGCCTCCGCACGTAGGGGGCGAGGACGGACCGGCGGGCCTCCTTCATCTGGAGGACGAGGGGGCCGCCCGCGGGGCCGGCGTAGAGCGCGACGTAGCAGCGCGTCCCGACGCTCCCGACACCCACGACCTTGAGCGCGGTGTCGATGAAGTGGTACTTCTCCACGAGGACGCGGCGGTCGGGGGCGAGCGAGCGCAGGTAGCTCCGGTACAGCGCCGGGATCGCCTGGCGGCTCGGGTCGTCGTCGGCGAGCCGCATCATGAGCGGCGGCTTGTCGCGGATGAGCCAGGTGTCACCGCTCTTGCGCGAGATCTTCCCGAGCGCGGCCATGTTGTCGCGGCGCTGCGCCTCCGCGAGCGAGATCCGCAGGTCGCGGCGCGCGCGACCCGCCTCGACGCGCTTCGAGGATCGCCTCGACCGGGATGTGCTCGTACCAGACGTCGAGCGCCTTGCGGCCGGCGAATGCTGCGGATCGACGTGCGGTAGGAGGATGCCGCGCGCCGGGCCGTCTCCCGCGCGGCGGACTCGTGGAAGCCGTGCTCCCGGGCCGCGACCACGAAGCTGGCGACGAGCCGCTTGAGGTCCCACTCCCACGGGCCCGGGTGCGTCTCGTCGAAGTCGTTGAGGTCGAAGACGAGGCGCCGCTCCGGGCTCGCGTACACCCCGAAGTTCGCGAGGTGCGCGTCGCCGCAGGCCTGCACGCGCTCCCCCATCGTCGGCGTGGTCGAGAGGTCGCGCGCCATCGCGGCCGCCGAGCCCCGGAGGAAGGCGAACGGCGACGCCGCCATCCTGCCCATGCGCACCGGGATGAGGTCCGGATGGCGGCCCTCGTTCGACGCCAGAACGTCGCCGATCGCCACCTCGGGCGGGCGCAGCGTCCACCCGGCATGGCTGCCGCGCGGCACCGCCGCGCGGCGCGCACGGCCGCGCGCGAGCGCGTGGGCCGCCGGGCTGTCCGGCGGCAGCGCCTGCTCGGGATCGAACGGCATCGGGCTCCCCCCTCTCGACCTTCCCCGGCCCGCGGTCCGCGGCGCCGGGCGCGCATCATCCCCCGGCTTCGGTCCGCACGTCGAGCCCGAGGTCGCGGCCGATCGCCGCGGTGAACGCCTGGAGCGCGGCCGTGTCCGCCGCCGCGCCCGCCGCCGAGGACAGCACCGGCGCGCCGTCCGCCACGGAGTCCGCGAAGGCGGCGAGCTCGCGGACGAACGCCGTGGTGTGGCTCCCGCGGTATGTCGCGTCCGAGCGGATCTCGCCGTCGAACAGCTCCACCTGGAGCGCCGCGCGATGGGCCGGGAGGTACGGCCCCGGCATCGCGATACGGATGCGGCCGTTCGGGCCGAAGACCGCGACCTCCTCGGCGTAGTCCGGGAAGTGCGGGAGGTAGTTCCAGCTCAGCTCGAGCAGGCTCCCGTCGCCGAGGTCGGCGACGCCGTGGAGGCTCGCGGGATCGTCCGCCCGGCGCCTCCGGGTCGAACGGGAACGCCCGACCGAAGTCGAACCGCCCCGGGAGCGGGAGCCCGAGCGCGCGCATGAGCGAGAGCTCGTGGCTGACCGACCCGAGCATCGTCCCGAGGTAGATGTCGCGCAGGGCCTTCGGCGCGCCCGGGACCGCCTCGGCCGCCCGCGCGTCCTCGTACGCGAGAGCCTCGTCGATGACGGCGCGGTCGACATCCGAGCCGCGGCGCATGGCGACGTGGGCGAACTGCGGGGCATCGGCCGGGTGGAGGACGGTGACGCGGACGACGCGCCGCTCGCCGAGGTCGGCGAGCGCCTCGAGCGCCGGGTGCGACCACCGGGTCGTACATCTTCATGTACGCCACCTGGAGGACCCGGCCGGCCGCCGCAGCGGCTGCCTCGAGCTCGCGCGCCTCGCGGATCGTGACCGACAGCGGCTTCTCCGCGAGCACGTGCTTGCCCGCCCGCAGCGCCGGCGAGCGAGATCGGCCCGTGCGCGCCCGGCGTCATCACGAGGACCGCGTCCACGTCCGGGTCGTCCACGACCGCGCGCCAGTCGGACGAGACGCGGGCGGGGTTCGGCAGGTCCGCGGCGATCGACGCCGCGAGGCTCGGCGGAGAGGTCGCAGACGTGCGTGACGACGAAGCGGTCGCGCAGCGTCTGGAGGTTCGGCAGGTGGTTCGCCTGGGCGACGAGCCCCAGCCCGATGACGCCGATCCGGATCCGCTGCCCGGCCATCTCAGACCTCCACCGGGCGTCACGGTGAGGCTGATCCCGCGCTGCGCGGACCGCGTCGGCGTAGACGGCGGGCGGCACCGCGAGCTCGGCCGGGTTCGCGCCGCGCGGCGTCACGCCGTGGGCGTTGAAGATCGCCTTGATCGCGCCGTCCCAGCCGGTCGTGCGCTCCATCGCCGTGAAGCCGGTCGCCGGGTCCATCCGGTCGATGACCTCGACGATCGACCCCGGCGGGACGCCCGTCCTTGCGGCCCTTCGCGAGGACGCGGACGATGACGAGGTCGGGGTCGCCGGGCTTCGCGCGGAGCTTCGGGTCCAGCAGCGTGTGGAGGACGTCGCGCGGGACGACGGATGTCCCGCCCACGTCCACCGGCTCGGTCTCGAGCAGCCCGGCGTCCATGTACGCCTTCCACTCGGCGAAGTGGCCCTGCCAGCGGAGCGTCTTGTTCCAGAGCGTCCTGAGCCTGCCCCTCGAAGGTCCACGGCATGGTGGACGTCCCGCCGCCCGCGACGAAGGCCTCCATCCGGCCGATCGGCTCCGGGAAGTCCACGAGCTCGTAGTCCTCGGCGAGGAAGGTCGGGACCTCGACGCGCTTGCCATCGCGGAGGAAGTGCGCGACGCCGTAGTACTCGTTCGTCAGGCCGGCGATGTTGAACGTGAGCGTGTAGTTGAACGGCGGGACCGGGTGGAGCGGGTTGCCGCCGTCCCAGAAGGTGACCTCGTCGGCCTCGTCGAGGAGCGACATCGCGTACGTGGTGAGGCACGTGCCCATGCCGGGGACCTGGCCGCAGTCGGGGATCATCGCGATCCCGGCCGCCTCGGCGAGCGGGCTGAGCTTCGAGCTGCTCGCGGACGAGGTCGGTGTTGCCGCCCAGGTCGGTCATGCTCGCCTTCGCCTCGATGGCGACGCGCGCGATCCCGGGGTTGAGCCAGTACGGGACCGCCGAGAGGAACGAGTCGACCGGCTCGAGGAAGGCGCGGAGCGCGGCCGGGTCCGCGACGTCCACCTGGTGCGCGGTGCAGATCGACGTGCCGAGCAGGCCGTTGACGCGGTCCGCCGCACGTTGCGCCGCTGCGAGGTCCGCGTCCGCGAACCGGACCTCCTTCGCGTCCCCGAACTTCGCCATGTCATACCCGGCGGCCGTCCCCTGCCGCCCGGACCCGACGACCGCGAACGTGTAGCTCACCTGATCACTCCCCGTGGAAGCATCCCCCCAGCGCCCGCCATCGTGACAGAGCGGCACAGCGCGGCCGCGAGGCCGGCCGGCGTGGCGGGACGCTATGCTGGGGTCCCGGCCCGCGGGGCGCCGCGTCGCGCCACGCTCCGGCCGGCGCCACCGGAGGGAGAACGCCGTGTCCGCGACCGCGCTGCCGGACCTCATCCCGCTCGAGGAGGCCCAGCGCCGCGTCCTCGACGGGGTCGTCCCGCTCCCCTCGGCCGTCGTCGACCTCGGCGACGCCGACGGGCTCGTGCTCGCCCGCCCGGTCACCTCCCCGCTCACCGTCCCGACGTGGGCGAACAGCGCGATGGACGGCTTCGCGGTGGTCGCGGCCGACATCGCAGCGGCCTCGCCGTCGACGCCCGTGACGCTGCGGGTCCTGGGCGAGGTGCCGGCCGGCCGCGCCCCCGATGCGTCGGTGGTGCCGGGCGCGGCGCTGCGGATCATGACGGGCGCGATGATGCCCGCCGGCGCGGACACGGTGGTCCCGGTCGAGGACACGGACGCCGCGCCCGGCGCGTCCGCGATCCCGGAGACGGTGGCGATCCGTGCGGCCTGGCGCGCCGGCGACAACGTCCGCGCCGCCGGGACCGACGTCCGGGAGGGCGCGCACCTGCTCGACGCGGGCCGCGCGTGCGACCCCGCCGCCATCGCCCTGCTCGCCGCGACCGGGATCGCCCGCGTCGAGGTCCATCGCCGGCCGCGCGTCGCGGTCATCTCGACCGGCGACGAGCTCGTCCCGCCCGGCGAGCCGCTCGGGCCGGCGCAGATCCACGACGCGAACTCGCCGTCGCTCGCCGCCCAGGCGGCCGAGGCCGGCGCGGAGGTCCGGCGGCTCGGGATCGCCCGCGACACGCTCCCCGCCCTGCTGGAGCTCGTCCGCGAGGCCGTCGCGTGGGCGGACGTCGTCGTCCTCTCCGGCGGCGTCTCGGTCGGCGCGCACGACCACGTGAAGGCGGCGTTCGAGGACGTGGGGACCCTCTCGCTCTGGCGGGTCGCGATCAAGCCGGGGCGGCCGTTCGCGTTCGCCCGCGCCCGATCCGGCGATCGCACCGTCCACCTGTTCGGCCTGCCCGGCAACCCCGTGAGCGTCTTCGTGACGTTCGAGCTCTTCGTCCGGCCGGTGCTGCGGATCCTCGCCGGCCACCCGCGCGCCTTCGACCGTCCGGTCCGGATCGCGCGCCTCGGCGAGCCGATGCGCGGGTCGTCCGGGCGGCAGAACATCCACCGCGTCGTGCTCGCGGCCGACCCCGAGCGGCCCGACGGCGTGATCGCCCGCTCCTCCGGCGGCCAGGACTCGTACATGCTCGCGTCGCTCGCGGCAGCGAACGCCCTGGTCTTCATCCCGGCCGACGCCGACCTCCCCGCCGGCGCGGAGGTGGTGGCGTGGGAGCTGCGCGGGACGGGACGCCTGACCGGCGCGACCGGCGGCCGGCACGCCATGAAGTCCCGGACGCGCGGCCCGGTGACGGCGCCGGGCGACGCCGCTGCCCGATCCGACCGCGCGCGACGTCCGCGTCGCCCGCGTGGCGGTGAGCGCCCTCTTCTTCCTGAAGGGCGCGACGCTCGCGAGCGTCGTCCCGCGGCTCCCGGAGATCAAGGACTCGCTCGGCCTCACGAACGCCGAGCTCGGCACGGCCGTCGCGGCCCTGCCCATCGGCGGGCCTCGTCGCGCGGCTTTCGTCGGCGTGGCTCATCCACCGCGTCGGGAGCGGCCGCCTCGCCGTGGCGGCCGGCGTGCTGGGCGCCGGGACCCTCGCCGCGCTCGGGCTCGCGTCGTCCTGGCTCATGCTCGCCGCGATCTACTTCGTCTTCGGCGCGCTGGACGCGACGATGGACGCGGCGATGAACGCGCACGGGATCGGCGTGCAGCGCCGGTACGGCCGGTCGATCTTCCATGCGTTCCACGGCTTCTGGAGCGCCGGGATGATGGCGGCCGGCGCCCTCGGAGCGGTGCTCGCCGGGGCTGCGCCTGCCTGTCCCGATCGACTTCGCCCTCGTCGCCGTCGCCATCGCGGTCGGGTCGCTCCTCGCCTGGCGCGGCCTGCTCCCCGACAGCGTCGCGGACGCGGCCGCGGACGACGGCACCGCGCGGTTCGAGATCTCCCGCGCGCACGGTGCCGCACCTGCTCCGGGTCCTGGTGCCGATCTCGCTGGTCGGGATCCTCGCCGGGACGCTCCAGGACGCCGCAGTCGACGTGGAGCCCGATCTACCTCGTGGGCACGCTCGGCCTCGGCGCGGGGATCGGCGCCTCGGCGTTCGTCCTCTACACGGCCAGCATGACCGGCGGCCGCCTGACGAACGACCGGTGGGTCAATCGGTGGGGCAGCGTCGCCGTCGTGCGCGTCGGCGCACTGATCGCGGCGGTGGGGCTCGTCCTCGTCATCGTCGCGGCGCCGCTCGCCGTCCCCGCGCTCGCGTTCGCCGGGTACGCCGCGCTCGGGTTCGGCATCGCGCCCATGTTCCCCGCGATGCTCGCCGCCGCCGGCACCACGCCGGGGATCCCGACCGCGCACGGGATCGCGATCGTCTTCCTCCTCACCCGGATCGGCGGCATCGTCTCGCCCGCCCTCCTGGGGGTCGTCGCGGACGCGCGCGGCCTCGGCACGGCGTTCCTCATCCCGCTCGTCGCGTCGCTCGTCATCGCGGCGTTCGTCCCGCGGATGATCGGCCGAGGGACGCGCCTGCCGATCGAGGCGGAGGTCGCCGCACCGACGGACATCTGACGGCGCGGCGTACGGACCGCCGCCCGCCTCGGCCGTCGCGCCCCGCGAGCAGCCCCTCAGCCGCCGCTCGTCGGCGGGAAGCAGTCGATCCGGTCGTCGTCGGTCACGACCACGGACCGGTCCTCGACCCGGACGACCACGCCGTTCACGCCGCAGACGGCGACGTCCGCGACGGGGACGCCCATGGCGGCCAGCGCCTCCGCGACGGGCATCGCGCGCTCGAGGCGGACCTCGAAGCGGCCCTCCTCCCGGGCCCGTAGAAGCCGAGCTCACCCCAGAGGTGGACCTTCACGCGCCCGCGAGGGCGCCGGCGCACGCTCGAGCCCGGCGCCGCTCCGCCCGGGCGCCGGGTCACCCCACGCCGACGAGCTCGGCCGCCCACGCGATCCCCAGCGCGTCGACCCGCTCGCGGGTCGGGATCCCGGTCTCCGGGTCCCATCCCTTGAGGACGTAGAGCCCGGTGAGCGCCTCCTCGAACGCGGCGCGGTCGATCGAGGTCCCCAGCAGCGGGCCGCCCTCGAGGGGCGTGTGGAGTCGCGCGGGCAGCCGGTCGTCGATCCGTCGGAGGCCCTCGCGGACGTTGAACAGCCGGGCCATGTTCACTGCCCGCTCGCCGACCTCGAGGAGGTACTCCACGCCGATGTCCCACCCGGTCGCGGCCCGCACCGCGTCCACCACGTCGTCCACCTGGATGAACGAGCGCGGGACGACACCGAAGAAGCAGAACCCGACGACCTTCTCCGCGCTGTTCCACTTCTCCGAGAGGTACCAGATCCGCTGCTTCTTCTCGCCGAGGTCCAGCGCGCCGGTCGGCTCGGTGATGCCGAACTTCATCGCGCCCTTGAACGCGACGCCCTCGGGGTTCACGAAGATCGGGTCGTGGAAGCCGACGAGGTGGTCGGCGCCGGCCTCGTTGGTCGCATACCCGAGCGCCACGCCCACCTTCCCGCGCGGCTCGTGCATCGCGAGCTCCAGGCCCTTCACCTGCATCGCCCAGTCGAGCGCCTCGCCGCCGACCTGCTCGGCCAGCCGCCGCGACCCGAGCGCCAGGAGCGCGCCGACGCCCGTCCGCTCGGCGGTCAGTGCGATCGCCTCGAGGAGCGCCTCGCCGTTGCCGAACCGCAGGTCCGTCCCCTGCAGCTCCGCCTCGCCCATGAGGCCGTGCTCCACGCACTCCATGACGAACGCGACCGTCCCGGCCATGGAGATGACGTCGATGCCGAGCTCGTTGCACATCTCGTTCGCCTTCGCGACGAGCTCGATGTCGAAGATCGCGCAGTTGGACCCGAAGCCGGCGATCGCCTCGTACTCGGGGCCGTCGTACGTGTCCGTCACGCGGTAGCGCTGCCCCTCGAACGCGGTCTCCGGCTTGCAGCGGACGGCGCACGCGTAGCAGGTGCGCGTCCCGCTCCGGATCGACTCGAACGCGGCCCAGCCGATCCCCTCGACGTTCTCGAACGACGCCCTGGCGGAAGTTGCGCGTGGGGAGGATCCCGGCGGCGTTCAGGCCGTCGGTGAGCCCGGGGGTCCCCTTCGTCCGGAGGTCCCAGCTCTGCGGGTGCTCGGTCACCTGGGTGGAGAGCCGCTTCCCGAGCGCCTGGAGCGCGTCGGGGTCGTGCGCGAGCGAGAGGTATCGCTGCGACCCCTTCACGCGCGATCGCGCGGACGTTCTTCGAGCCCATGACCGCGCCCATCCCGGTGCGCCCGTTGTAGTGGCGCAGGTCGTTCATGAGCATCGCGTACGGGACGAGGTTCTCCCCGGCGCGGCCGATCTGGAGGACGCGGGCGTTCTTCTCGCCCGTCTCCTCGCGGATGGCGGCCTGGACGAACGGCGGGTCCTGGCCCCAGAGGGCGCCCGCATCGCGGATCTCCGCCTCGCCGTCCTTCACCCAGATCCAGACGGGGTCCGGGGCGCGGCCGGTGAGGACGATCGCGTCGAACCCGGCCATCTTCAGCTCCGGGCCCCAGTAGCCGCCGGCCTCGGACTCGCCGAAGGCGCCGGTGAGCGGCGAGCGGGCGATCGCGTTGAAGCGGGTGGCCGTGGAGACCGGGGCGCCGGTGAGCATGCCGTCCGCGAGGACGAGGACGTTGTCCGGGCCGAGGGGATCGGCGCCGGCGGGCATCTCGCGCAGGAGGTACCAGAGAGCCAGGGCCTTGCCGCCGGGGTACTGCCGGTAGAACGCCTCGTCGTGCGCCTCGACGGTCGTCGTGCCACGGGTGAGGTCGACCCGGAGGACCCTCCCGTTGAACCCGTAGCCCATCGCGCACCTCCATCCCCGCCGCGCGGCCCGCGGCGGGCTGACGGGCTACATCATCGCGCGGCGGGCGGGTCCGTGTCGGCGGGGGCAGCCACGTCCGCGGCGGGTCCGGCGGCCATCGCGGCCGTCGCGGCCGTCGCGGACGTCGTGCCGTTCGGCCGCGTGTCCACGACGACGATCCCGTCCTTCGCGGACACGATGCGCCCCCGGATCCGCGTCTCCTCCCCGATGAACGCGGCGACGTCCGGGTCGGCGGGATCCGCGAGGATCCGCCCGGGCGCGTCGAAGGCGCGGATCCGCCCGTCGAGGAGGACCGCGAGCCGGTCGCCGAGCCGGAGCGCCTCGTCGAGGTCGTGCGTGACGAGGACGCAGGCGCCGGCCGCGGCCGGCCGCAGGGCGGCGAAGTCGTTCACGAGGCCGGCCCGCGTGGCCGGGTCGAGCGACGCGAACGGCTCGTCGAGCAGCAGCAGGTCCGGCTCCAGGACGAGCGCCCGGGCAAGGCTCGCGCGCTGCGCCTCGCCGGAGCTCAGCTGGGAGGCCGGACGGTCGGCGAGGTGCGCGATCCCGAGACGACCCGAGCCAGCCGTCCGCCCGTGCGCGCGCCTCACGCGCGGGGATCCCGCGGAACCGCAGGCCGGTCATCACGTTGCCGGCGACCGAGGTGGAGAGCAGGAGCGGGGCCGGCAGGACGAGGCCCACGCGCCGGCGGTGGGCGAGGTCGCCACCGGGAGGGACGGGCCGGCCGCGCAGCTCGAGCGTCCCGCGCTCCGGCCGGATGAGGCCGGCGAGGAGGAGCAGCAGGGTGCTCTTCCCCGCGCCGTTCGGGCCGACGATCGCGAGCGTCTCGCCCTCGGCGACCGTCAGCTCGTCCACGGCGAGGACGCGCCGGGACCCGCGCGTGACGACGGCGTCGCGGAGGCGGACGACGGGGCCGGCCACGGGCGCGTCGGACCGGAGGCCGGTGCTCGTCGGAGCGGTCATCGACGGACCCCCCGCCCCTGGGCCCAGGTGAGGATCCCGTTCACGATGAAGGCGAGGGTCAGGAGGACGAGACCGAGGGCGATCGCCGCGCCGAACTCCCCGCGCCCGGTCTGGAGGACGATCGCCGTCGTCAGCACGCGCGTCTGGCCGGCGATGTTCCCGCCGACCATCATCGCGGCGCCGACCTCCGAGATGACGCTGCCGAACGCCGCCATGACCGCGGCGAGGAGGGGCAGCCGCGCTTCGCGCCAGAGCCACCGCACGGTCTGCCAGCCGGAGGCGCCGAGGCCCAGGAGCTGGATCTCGAGGCGCGGATCGAGCTGGCCGAGCGCCGCGAACGTCAGGCCCGGCCACGACGGGGACGGCGATGACGACCTCGGCGATGACCATCGCCGCGGGCGTGTACATGAGCCCGAGGCTGCCGAAGATCCCGCTGCGCCAGAAGAGGAGCGCGACGACGAGGCCGGCGAGGACGGGCGGGAGCGCCATCCCCGTGTTGACCGCGGTGAGGACGACGCCGCGCGACCGGAACCGGCGCACGGCGAGCCACGTGCCGATCGGGACGCCGATGAGCAGGCTGATGCCCGTCGCCGCGCCCGACACGGCGAGCGAGAGGAACGTGATCCCGACGAGGTCGGCCGGGGTCATGACCGGCGCCCGGCGGCGACCGGGTCAGGCGGCGGACGCCGTGGGCCGGCGCCGCGCAGCGCCCCCACGATCCCCTGCGCCGGCCGGATCACGGCCAGGTGAGCGCGTCCTCCGCCTTCCCGGCGTCGGCGACGAACAGCTGCATGCCGTACTTGTCGACCCCGAAGGCGTCGATGATCGTCCTGGCCCGCCGGGCGACAGGATGTAGTCCTCGAAGGCCTTCGCGCCGTCCGCGTTCACCTTCGGCCACTTCGCCGGGTCGATGGTGATCACGTGGTAGATGTTCAGGAGCGACGGATCGCCCTGGACGTCGACCTCGAGCTGGAGCCCGTCCTTCGTCGCGGCCCACGTGGCGATGTCGGTCAGCGTGTACGCGCCCTTCTCGGACGCGACCTGGAGCGTGGCGGCCATCCCCTGGCCGGTCTGGAGGTAGTGGTCGCCGGTCGGCTTCGCGCCCACCTTGTCCCAGATCCCCAGCTCCTTCGTCTCCGTCCCGGAGCCGTCGCCGCGGGAGACGAAGGTGGCGCCCGAGTCGGCGATCTTCTTGAAGGCGTCCGCCGCGGAGGTCATCCCCTTGATCCCGGCCGGGTCGTCGGGCGGCCCGACGATGAGGAAGGTGTTGTGCATGACGAGCTGGCGGTCGAGGCCGCTGCCCGTCTTCATGAACTCCACCTCGGCCTTCGGCGAGTGGACCAGGAGGACGTCGGCGTCGCCCGACTCGCCCATCTTGATCGCCTGGCCGCTGCCGACCGCGACCGTCTTCACGACGTAGCCGGTGGCCGACTCGAATGCGGGGACGAGGACGTCGAGGAGGCCGGAGTCCTGCGTGGAGGTGGTCGTCGCGAGGATGACGTCCTTCGAGCCCGCGATGCTCGGTGCGACCGAGGGCGCCTCCGTGGGCGCGGCGGTCGCCGGGGCGGCGGTCGGCGGGGCGGCCGTCACCGGCGGCGCGACCTGCTCGGTCGGCACGGCGGTCGGCGCCGGCGTCGCGGCGCTCGAGCACGCCGCCAGGAGCAGGACGGCGGCCGTTGCGATCGCCGCGAGCGGGCCGGCGGTCCGGCTCAGGTGATGGGTCCCACGCATCCTCATCCCCACCTCTCCTCTCCGCACCGGACTCTGGGCTCCGGCGCGCCGATACATAGACATCGGATCGTATGGGCAGGATACTCCCACGGTATGACGCGTTCAGACGAGATCGAGCCCGTCCGCCTCCGCGTGGGCCAGGCAGCCGAGATGCTCGGCGTCTCCGTGGAGACGCTCCGCCGGTGGGAGGCCGACGGCCGCCTCCGGATGGAGCGGTCGGAGGGCGGCCAGCGCCTCGTGACGCTCGCCGAGGTCACGCGCCTCCTGCGCGAACGGCGGCAGCAGAGCGCCGACCGCCCGATCGTCGCCCAGTCCGCCCGCAACAGGTTCGCCGGGATCGTGTCGCGCATCGACCGCGACGCCATCGTCGCGGTCGTCGAGGTGATCGCCGGCCCGCACCGCCTCGTCAGCCTCATGACCGCCGAGGCGGTCGACGACATGGGCATCGCGGTCGGGAGCGAGGTCGTCTGCGCCGTCAAGGCGACGAACGTGGTCGTCGAGGTGCCGGCCCGGAGGCTGGGTCCCGCGGCAAGGAGCCGGCGCCGGTAGGCGGCGCGCGGCGTCAGGCGGAGGCCGCGACGATCGCGGCGATCTCCTCGTCGGTCAGGACGACCGGGTTCGTCTTCATGCTCCCGCCGCGCGCACCGGCGACGATCCCCGCCGTCATCCCGGGCTCCAGCCCGCACGCCCCGAGGCCGGGGATCGCGAGCGCGCGCCTCCACTCGCGCAGGAGGCCGACGAGGGCGTCGCGGGCCTCCGCGTCGCCGAGGCCGGCCTCGCCCGCCACGACCCGGCCGGCCGCCGCGTACCGCGCGAGGCCCGGGCCGTCCGGGTCGCGAGTCGGCGAGTGCCGGCGAGGTTCACCTCGGTCGCGGCCACGAGCGTCGCGCCGCACGCCACGCCGTGCGGGATCGGGAGGGCCGCGCCGAGCGGCGCCGCGAGGCCGTGGACCGCGCCCAGGCCCGCGTGCGCGAGGCAGATCCCCGACGCGAGGGCGGCGAAGGCCATCCGCTCGCGCGCGTCCGCGGTCGCCTCGCCGGCGCCGGGCCCGGCCGCGTGCCAGGGGAGCAGCGCATCGCGGGCGGCGGCGAGGCCGGCGAGCGCGAGGGCGTCCGTCACCGGGCCGGCGCCGGTCGAGACGTACGACTCGAGCAGCTGCGTGACCGCGTCCATCCCGTCCGCGGCGATCAGCGGTCGCGGGCACGGGTCGAGCAGGTCCGGGTCCACCAGGGCCACGGCGGCCACGAGCCGGTCGTCGCGGAACGACCGCTTGAACCCCTCCGGCCCGCGCTCGGAGAGGACCGCGTTCTTCGTCGCCTCGCTGCCGGTGCCCGCCGTGGTGGGCACGGCGATGAACGGCGTCGCGGGCCCCTCGTAGGGGAGCCCCCGGCCCACGATCTCCAGGTGGTCCATCACCGAGCGACCGGTCCGGAGCATCCCCGCGATCGCCTTCGCGGCGTCGAGGACGCTGCCGCCCGCCGATCCCGACGACCACGTCGATCCCGTCCGCGGCGAAGCGGGCGACCGCGTCGTCGACCAGGCGCGGCGAGGGCTCGCCCGAGACGGTCATCTCGCGGACCTCGACGCCGGCGGCCGCGAGCCCGCTCCTGCAGCGCACCCCACGCGGGCGTGGCGCGGAAGGAGCGTTCGCCCGTCACGAGGAGGACGCGGCGGCCGTGCCGGGCGACGATGCCGGGGAGCCGCCCGATCCGCCCGCGACCGAACTCGACGGCCGGGATCCGGCCGAGCGTGAACGCGCCGGCCCACGGCACGGGAGCGGTCATGCGCCGGCGGCCTCGTCGAGCGGGCCGAGCGCGAGCGCCTCGAGCGATTCACCCCGGCGCGGCTCGGCCATCCAGTCGGCGACGGCGGCACGCCACGCGAGGTAGTGCGGCGTCTCCTTGTGCGCGGCCGCGCCTCCGCGTCCTGTAGACCTCGTAGATGACGAACCGCGCGGGGTCCGCCGGGTCGCGGAGGAGGTCGAAGCGGAGCGCGCCGGGCTCGCGGGCGGAGGCGGCCTGGTTCGCGAGGCTCGCCTCGATGAAGTCGTCGACGCGGTCCGGGGTCACGCGGACGTGGACGAGGGTGACGTGCATCGGCCGCTCCTTCGTGCCGTCGGTCAGCCCCCGGAGCGTACCGCGGCGCGCCGGTCCCCGGGCGGAGCGTCCGCCTGGGCGCCCGTTCTCCGCCGAGGAGGTCGCGCCGGCGCCAGACGAGGAGCGAGCCCACCCAGGCGAGCCCCGCCACGAGCCCGAAGACCAGGGGTCCGCCGGCGTCCACACGGCTCTCGTCGATCACCGCCGCCGTGTCGAACCAGGCGAAGGCGGTCAGGTACCGCATCCAGTCGAGCGACGGCTCGATCGCGACCACGACGCTGACGAGGTACATCGCGATGAGGATCCCGGCGACGAGCCCGCCCGTCAGACCGCGGCTGAGGGTGAGCGCGCCGACGAGGGTCGCCAGGGCGGCGATCGCGCAGCCGTAGACCCAGGTGTCGAAGCCGGCGAGCGCGAAGGGCAGGGCCTCGAACCCCGCCCCGACGACCGGGCCGACGAGGAGGAAGCCACCGACCGTCCCGATCGCGAGGGTCCCCATGGCGATGACCTGCACGATGATCGCGACGAGCATCTGGCGCGTCCGCGAGAGCGGCGTCGCCAGCGAGATCGCCGCCCATCCGCGGTCCACGTCGATCGCGGTCGTCCGGGTCGCGAGGAAGATGGCGCCGATCGCCCCCACGACCGGGAAGAACTCGCCGACGTAGATCGCGAAGAAGCCGCCCGGGTCGGTGAGGCCGAAGCCCCCTTCCATCCCGAAGGCCGCGAGCATCTCCTTCGGCCAGATCTCGAGGATCTGCTGCATCATCGCGGCGTTCTCGCGCATGCTGGGATAGAAGGCAGCCATCGTGGCGCCGTACAGCAGCAGCGTGGCGGTGAGCCAGCCGACGAGCGCGCGGCTGCGGCGCAGCTCCAGGCGCAGGAGGCTGCAGGTCATCGAGGCTCCCCCGTCCTCGCCCCGCCGTCGTCGACGGAGCCGTTCGCGCCGGAGATCCGCGCGTCGTAATGGCTCAGGAAGACGTCCTCGATATCCGGGGTCGTGATCGCCACGTCGACGAGACGGAGCCCGGCGATGCGCCCGATGAGCGGGTTCACGTCGCCGTGCACCACGAGGTGGACCTCCCGGTCCGTCGCCGCGAGGACCCGGACGTTCGGCAGATCGAAGGTGCCCGGCGGCGCCGGGTGCTCGAGGACGAGGTTCACCGAGCGCGCGTGGGCCTCGAGGAGGTCCGTGACCGAGGCGACCTCGCGCAGAAGGCCGTCCCGGATGATCCCGACGCGGTCGCATGCGCGCTCGGCCTCGACGAGGTTGTGGGAGGAGAGGAAGACCGTCCGCCCGGCGGCAGCGCGCCTCGGCGACCAGCCCGAGGAACTCGCGCTGCATGAGGGGGTCGAGGCCGCTCGACGGCTCGTCCATCACGAGGAGCGGCTCCTCGCCCATGAACACGTCCACGACGGCGACCTTCTGGCGGTTGCCCCGCGATAGCTTCCGGAGCTGGACGGACGGATCGAGCCCCAGCCGCTCGGCGAACGGTCGCCAGGCACCCGGCGCGCAGGCCGCGGAGGCGCGCGAGGTGGTCGAGCAGCTCGGCCGCCGTGAGCTCGCCGAGGTAGCCGGGATCGCTCCCGACCGAGGCCATCCGGCGGTGGACGACGACGGCGTCGCGCCACGCGTCGAGGCCGAAGACGAGCGCGCTCCCCGACGTCGGCCGGGCCACGCCTGTCAGGCAGCGGATCGTCGTCGTCTTGCCCGCCCCGTTCGGGCCGAGGAAGCCGAACACCTCGCCCTCGCGGACCTCGACGTCGACGTCGACGATCCCGCGGCGCCGGCCGTACGACTTCGTCAGCCCGACGAGCTCGATCGCGGATGTCATTCGCGCGACGACATGGTACGGGTCAGGCCGTGACGAGCGACCGCGCCATCTTCACCGCGCCGGCGGCATCCTCGCCGAACCCGTCGGCGCCGATCTGGTCGGCCCATGCGCGCGTCACCGGGGCGCCGCCGACGAGCACCTTCACCCGCGGGCGGAGGCCTGCCTCGGCCAGCGCCTCCACGACCGTCCGCTGGTTCGTCATCGTCGTCGTGAGGAGGGCGGACATCGCGACGACGTCCACGTCCACCTCCCGCGCCTTCTGCGACGAATCGCTCGGCGGGGACGTCGACGCCGAGGTCGTGGACCTCGAAGCCGTCGGCCGAGAGCATCATCGCCACGAGGCTCTTCCCGATCTCGTGGATGTCCCCTTTCACGGTCCCGATGACGACCCGCCCGGAGACGACGCGCTGCGTCGAACGGCGCGCCATCTCGGGCTCGAGGACCGCCACCGCCCGCTGCATGGCACGGGCCGCGAGCATCATCTCGGGGAGGTACATGTCGCCGCAGCTGAACTGCTCGCCCACCTCGCGGAGGCCGGGCACGTACCCGTCATCGATCGCCCGCAGCGGGTCCACACCCTCGGCGAGGGCCCGCTCCGCGAGCGCCACCGCCTCGTCGGGATCCCCGTCGATCACCGACCGCCGCATCGCTTCGAACAGCTCCTGGCTCATCGGATCCTCCCTTGTCCGGGCCTGCCCCCGGCGGCCCTCGGTCCGTACTTCGTCCCGGTCCGACCCGGGTTCACTCGTCCTCTGAGCTCCCTGTCGGCCTCGGCGAGGATCCGCCCGACCTCCGCGACGGTCGTCTCGGGCACCGGGTCCGCGACCGGCCCGGCGAGGATCTCGCGCACCCGCTCGCGGGCGGCGGCGTACATCGACGGGCGGCCGAGCTCGACCCACGACTCGTACGAGAGCCGCGGGACGAGCGTGGGCACGAGGAACTCGTCCCCGCGGGCGGCCGCCCGCGTGGTCTTCTGGGCGAGGAAGTGGCCGCCGGGCCCCACCTCCTCGATGTCCGCGAAGAAGCGCGGGGTCGACGTCCGCGTCCACGCCGCGGGCGATCCGCTCGCACACCCGCACGATCTCCGCGTCCACCAGGATCTGCTCGAGGACCAGGTTCTGGTCGCCCTCGATCTCGCCGATCCCGACCACGATGTCGGCACCGGCCAGGATCGGCGTGATCCTGGTGGCGAGCTTGTCGAGCACGGCCTCCGGCCCCGGCTCGCGCGCGTCGGACGTGCACCCCGCGCACGACGTCGGCAGGCCGTAGTGGCGGCCCATCGCGGTGGACGCTGCCGACATCAGGCCCATCTCCGCGGTCCCGCCGAGGAAGGCGCCCGTGCGGAAATCCATCGTCCCGGTCGCGCTGCTGTAGATGATCGGCCGGCCCGGGTGCGCGAGCTGGAGGACGACGATCGTCGAGAGCGCCTCGGCGTTCGCGACGCACACGTTCGCGAAGAGCGACGCGGGGCCGGTGGACCCCGCGACCGGCATCGGCATGATCATCACGGGCAGGTCGAGCCGCCCGAGGGCGATGTAGCCGTCGAGCATCTCCCCGTCGTGGGTGAGCGGCGCCACCGGGCAGTAGATGAGCGAGTAGGGGTGGCGCTCGCGGAGGCGCGCTCGCTCCCCGCGATCGCCACGAGGCCCGCCTCGAGGTACGGGACCTGCGCGGCGGTGTGGATCTCATGCTCGCCGTGCCTCGACGACGCGAGCGCCATCGTGAGGAACTCGTGCACGGCTCGCGATGCCGACGGGCGGTCCGACGCGCACGTGGGCGCCCAGGCCATCGCGCCGAGGTCCACCGCCTGGAAGACGCGGAGCGCGTCCACGATGTCGGCCGTCGTGCCGTACCGCCGCTCGCCCGTCTCGAAGTCCGTCACGAAGCTCGCGGTCCCGTCGATGCACCAGCGGGTGACCGGCGACGGGAGCGCGAGGTCGTGCGCCGGGTTCCGCGCCCCGAGGACCACCTCCCGCGGCGCCGCCGCGAGCGCATCCGCGACGAGGCCCGCCGGGATGCGGGCGATGCCCGACGCCTCGTCCACCTGCGCCCCGCGCGCCGAGGAGGGGGAGCGCCGCCTCGCCGTGGAAGCGGACGCCGACCTCGTCGAGGATCCGCAGGCTCTCGCGGTGGACCACGGTCCCGGTCGCCCTCGGACAGGAACGCGGGGGTCAGGCGCATCGATTCATCCCTCCGTGGGCCGGGCGGGCCGCCCGGCGGTGACGACTGCAGCACGGGGCGGCGCCTCGCCGCCGCCCGGGGCGGGCGGCGGCCCGCGCGAGCCCTCGCCTCGAGCCGCACAGCTCGCGCTCGACCTCCTCGGGGAGCGGGTCCGGGATGCGGGCGGCGATGGTCGCCTCGATCCGTTCGCGGGCCTCCGCGAGGAGGTCGGGCCGGCCCGCCTCCTCCCACCGCTCGAACCCGTCGTGGACGCCGGGCGAGCCCAGCAGCCACGCCCCGGCCCGCAGCGCGTCGCGCGTCGACGGCTCCGCAAGGAAGTCGCCGCCCGGCCCGACGCGCGCGAGGAGGTCCACCAGCCCGTCGAGGCCGGACGGCGCGCCGAGCGACGCCGGCGTGGAGCCGGCGACAGCGCCGGAAGACCTCGACGTCGAGGAAGAGCTGCTCGGTGCTCAGGATCGTCGAGCCACCGAGCATGCCGGGCCCGACGAGCAGGTCGGGCCACGCGAGCGCGGGGAGCGACCAGTTGAGCGCGCGCTCGTACGCGGCCTGGATCCCGGGGACGTGGTGGTCCGTCCCGCCGGTGGACGACTCCACGGGCAATCCCACGTGCCGCGCCATCTCGGCCGTGCAGACGCCGAGCAACGCGTGCTCGGCCGCCCCGCCGCCGTACCGTCCGCTCCGCGGCTCCATGACCGCGAGAGCGGGCGCGGCGACGAACGGCGTCCCCGGGGCGCCGCCTGCACGAGGCAGAGGGTCGCGAGGACCTCGGCGTGGCCCAGCGCGACCGTCGCGAGGAGCCCGGCCGGGCCGAGAGCCCCATGATCGGCATCGGCATCGCGGCGACGGGGATGCCCCAGCCGGCGACCTCGAGGTAGGCGTCCGTGTACGGGCCCTCCAGGACGAGGGGGCTGTGCGGGCAGAAGAGGAACGAGAACGGCCGCCGGGCGGCGATCTCCTCCCGGCCCCCGAAGACGACCTGGAGGACCTCGACGAGCCAGCGTCCCTCGTTCGCGTCGAGCGCCGCGTCCTGGACGTGCTTGCCGAACTCGCCGAACGCCCGCCGCCATGAGGAGACGGCGCCGGCCGGCCCCTCCTCGTCCCACGTGGTCGTGCGCCAGTAGACGCCGACCTCGTCGAGCGCGTCGCAGACGCGGGTCGCGCCCTCCCAGTCGGCGATCGTCGGCGGCCGGCGCTCCCGGCGTCCGCATCCCAGACGGCCATCGCCTCCCCGTCGACGACGAGCGTGCACGCCCCCTCGCCGACCGGGTGCGACCAGCCCGGCCGGCGGCCGCCGAGCGTGAACGCGCGCGGCGCAGCGGCGAGAGTGCTCGACGAGGCCGCGCGGGAAGGTGACGCGCCCGTCGGCCGCGCGCACGACGGCGCCCGCGCCAGCGAGGAGCCGCCGAGCGCGCGCGGAGTCCACGCGGACGCCGACATGGCGAGGATCTCCAGCGCGCGTTCGTGGACGAGCGCCTGCTGGTCGGGCGACAGGACGGCGACGGTCGTCGTCACGCGCCCGACCCGCGGCCGTCCGGCCCGCGACCGCGGCATCGGCGTCGGCGGCCCGCGGACGATCCGGTCCGAGCTCGCTAGCACGCGGCGTCGTCGAGCGGCTCGGGCTCGTGCGTCGCGAGGATCCGCTCCGCCTCGGCGCGTGCGACGGCGACCGGATCCCGGTGCGATCCCATCGGCGGCGACCTGTTCCGTCAGCCGCGAGAACGACATCGCCCGCAGCCCGTCGCGCGTGTGCCGGACGTCGAGGTAGTGGCCGCGCGGCCCGACCTCGCGGATGACGTCGAGCGCGAGCGCCTCCCGGCCGGTGTCGAAGGTCCCCCAGGTCCACCCGGACACGCTCGTGGAGGTCGGCGTCAAGGACGAGTGCCTCGGGGTACCAGACGGTGCACGCGTCGAGGAGGCCCATCCCGCTGCCGGTCTCCGCGCCGGCGAGCGCGCAGAGCGTCAAAGCCACGGCCGCCGCCTCCGCCTGCTGCCACCCGGGCTCGACGGCGTCGGTCCCGAACACCCCCGCGAGGGTCGGGACCCCCCAGGCATGGGCGAGCTCCACCCCCGCGACGTACGCGACCTCCCCGGGCCGCGACGTGCAGAGGTGGGCGCCGGTCCGCGGGTGCATGCACGCCGGTCATGAGCGAATGGAAGACCGGCGCCCCGGGATGCGCCATCTGGATGAGCGTGAGCGCCGCGACGATCTCGGCATCTCCCTGAACGATCGTCCCGGCGATCGACGCCGGCCCCGTCGAGCCGGCGCAGGCCATGGACATGAAGCCGACCGGCAGCCCGGCCTCGGCGAAGACGAGAGCGGACTCCAGGCCCTCCGCGTCCTGCGCGAGCGGCGCGATGCAGCAGACCAGGGAGCGAGAGCGGCGGGCGGGCGCGCAGGTCCGCCTCGTCGGCGGCGAGCACGCGCGCGATCTCCACCGCGTAGCGCGCCGGTGGCCGCACCCATCAACGTCTCGGTCTGGACGTGCTTCACCGTGCTGCGGACCGCGGCGTCGATCTCGTGGAGGGGCGCCGTCGCGGGGTGGTCCTGCGCGCTCACGAGCGGCCAGTAGAACCCGACGGCGGGGAGGGCGTCCGCGAGGCGGGCGGAGGCGGCCACGTCCGCCTTGGTGGACGACCGCCGCTCCCGCGTGGCCGGGTCCACGGTCTCGATCCCGCAGCCGTCGGTCGCCACGTAGAGCGCGGTGCCGTCGAGCGCGAGGTCGTGCGCGGGCGAGCGCGCGCCCAACGCGTACGTCCGCGGCGCCCGAGCCATCGCGTCCGTGACGACGTCCGCCGGGATCCGGACGACGCCGCTCGTCCGGTCCACGCGCGCCCCGTGCTCCGCGTAGATGCGGCGCGCGATCTCGGACGGACAGTGGACGCCCACGTCCTCGAGCAGCTGGAGCGTGGCGCCGCGCAGGTCGCGCGACCCGCTCCTCGCCGAGCAGCGCGACGTGGGCGGCCGGCCGGATCGGGGCGAGCGGCGGCGTCGCCGGACATCAGCGGCCGCCGATCTCCCGGTCCGCCGCGGCGAGGATCCGGGTCATCTCCGCTCGCTTGGCGTCCTCGATGGGCTCGACCTCGTGGTTCGCGAGGATCCATGCCGCCCGCTCCCTCGCCACCTCCACCGGGTCGCGGTACGCCCGACCCTCGGCGTCGAGCTGGAGGGCGAGCCCCGGACGAGCGAGCCGCGCATGTGCGTGCGGGTGTGCTTCTCCGCGAGGAAGTGCCCGCCCGGCCCGACCGACGCGATGACGTCCAGGGCGAGCGTCTCGTCGGTGAGCTCGGGCGCCATGAGGGCGCGCGCGAGCCCGCTGGTAGAGGTCGTCGTCGAGGATGACGCGATTCCGGGTAGAGGAGGGTGTAGGTCCGCACGAGGCCCATGCCCGTGACGATCTCCGGGCCCGACGAGGCCGGCCCAGAAGGGGTCGATGGCCACCTCCGCCGCCGACTGCCACGTGCCCGGCAGCGGCGAGTCCGTGCCGTAGCACGCGCCGAGCGAGGGCATCCCCCAGTGGTGCGCCATCTCCACCGGCGCGTAGCGCCACCGGCCGTCGAGCGGGTAGCTCACGTACGCGCCGCTGCGCGGGTCCGCCCAGGCCTGCATGATCGAGTGGAAGACCGGCGCCCCGGGGTGGGCGAGCTGCATGAGCACGACGGCGCTGATGATCTCGGCATCGCCCATCGCCAGGGCGCCGGCGATCGTCGCCGGTGCGGTGGTGCCGAGCGTCGGCATCGCGAGGAAGCCGACGGGGACGCCCGCCGGCGGCCAGCTCGAGCGCCCCCTCGATCCCCTCGTGGTCCTGGACCAGCGGGGCGATCGTGCACACGACGAGCGTGAACGGCGGCCGGCGGCGGAGCTCCTCCCGGTCGCCGGCGAGGACCGTCGCCATCTCGAGCGCGTAGCGCGCCGGCGCGGCGCCCATGATCGTCTCGCTCTGGACGTGCTTCACGCTGTTGTACCAGCACGCGTCCATCTCGTGGAGCGGCGCCGTGAGGCCGTGGTCCTGCGCGCTCACCATCGGCCAGATGAACGCGACCGAGGGCAGGTGGTCGCAGATGCGGGCCATCATCGCGACGTCGGACTTCCGCGACGGTCGCCGCTCCCGCGTCTCGAGGTCCACCGTCTCCACGCCGCACCCGTCGATCGTGAAGTACGTGACGCCGTCCTCGAGGGCGAGGTCGAACGCGGGGTCGCGGGCGGCCATCGTGAAGTAGCGCGGGACGGTCGCGAGCGCCCGGAACACGAGGTCGCGCGAGAGACGGACGATCTCCGTCTCCCGGTCGACGTGCGCCCCGTGCTCCTCGAAGATCCGCGAGCGCGCGGTCCGACGGGAACTTCACGCCGACGTCCTCGAGGATCCGGAGCGTCGCCTCCTGCAGCCGTCCGAGCTGCTCGTCGGTGAGGAAGCGGACCCGGACGGCGGTCGGATGGGCTCGAGCGGCGGTCGTTCGGTCGACATGTCGGTCCCCCCTGTCTCGTAGGTCGATACCGCTAGCCGAGGATCCCGGAGCGCGTCCGCCTGCCGCCGAACGCGCCGGCCCGCCACGCGACGAGCATGGCGATCGCCGTCACCACGACGATGATCGTGGAGATCGCGTTGATCTCCGGCGTCACGCCGAAGCGGATGCGCGAGTAGATGTAGAGCGGGAGCGTGGACGACCCCACGCCGGCGTTGAACGTCGTGACGATGAGATCGTCGATGGAGAGCGCGAACGCGATGAGCGCGCCCGCGGCGATCGCCGGCGCGACGAGCGGGAGCGTGACGTGCCAGAACGCCCCGCGCGGGGACGCCCCCAGGTCGCGCGCGGCCTCCTCCATCCGCGGGATCGAGCGAGACGGCGCGCGCCCGGACGATGATCGCCACGTAACTGAGCGAGAACGTGATATGGGCGATCGAAACCTGCCAGATGGACCCGTTCGCCCCGAACGCCTGGGCGAAGAAGAGCAGCAGGCTGATGCCCATGACGATCTCCGGGGTCACCATCGGCAGGAGCAGGAGCACCTCGGACCCCCCGCCGGCCGCGCCCGACCGGAGGCGCGCGATCCCGAGGCCCAGGATGGTCCCGAGGGCCGTCGAGACGACGACAGCGATGATCGCGACCTCGAGCGACACGACGAGCGCGTTGACGAGCGCATCGTTCGCGAAGAGCGTGGGGTACCACTTGAGCGTGAAGCCCCGCCAGAGGAAGTTGCGCTTCGAGTCGTTGAAGCTGAAGACGATGAGGATGACGATCGGCAGGTACAGGAAGACGAAGAACGCGATCGCGGTGGCGCTCGAGCCAGCGGTTCCGGCCCCGGTGCATCAGCCGACCACCTCGCGCCGGAGCGGGCCGAGCGCCGCGACCGTCCCGGCGATCGTGAGGAAGATCAGGACGAAGCCGAGGGCGGCGCCGTACGGCCAGTCGCGCGACGAGAGGAAGAGGTTCTGGATGACCTTCGCGATCGTCGTGGTCTGCGCGCCCCCGAGCAGGTCGGGCGTGACGAAGTCGCCGAGGGCGGGGATGAACGTGAGCAGCGCGGCCGCGATGATCCCGGGCATCGTGAGCGGCAGCGTCACGTGGAGGAAGGCGGCGCGGCCGCTCGCGTAGAGGTCGCGCGCCGCCGCGACGAGAGAGTCATCGAGGCGGTCGATCGAGACGAAGAGCGGAAGGATGGCGAACGGCAGGTAGCCGTATGTCATCCCGAGGATGACCGCGAGGTCCGTGTTGAGCAGGATGACGGGCTCGCTGGTCAGGCCCACGCGCCGAGGATCCCGTTCACCACGCCGTTGTCGCGGAGGATGATCATCCACGCGTACGTCCGGATGACGTAGCTGGTCCAGAACGGCAGCATGATGAGGACGAGGAGCAGCGCCTTGCGCGCGCCGCCGTACCGGCTGATCCAGTACGCGATCGGGTAGCCGACGACCACCGACAGGATCGTCGTCGCGGCGGCGTACTTCAGCGAGTTCCCGACCGTCGGGAGGAAGTCCGGCTCCAGCGCACGGAGGTAGTTGTCCAGGCCCACCCGGTCGAACAGGACGCCGCCGAACTGGTCGCGCGTCCCCAGGCTGACCACGAAGATGATCGCGAGCGGGACGATGAAGAACAGGAGCGAGCCAGCCCACCCCGGGCAGGAGGAGGAGGGCCTGGCGCCGCTGGCCGCCCTTCATCGCGGGCGCGCTCCGCCGGGCCCCGAGGAGAGCTGCCTGCATGGACCACCGGCCGCCGCATCTCAGCCCCCAGCGCGCAGCTCGTTCCAGCGGGTCGTGTACTTCTCGAGGTCCGCGCCGAGGTCGTCGATCTCCTGGAGCGACGCGATCACCGCCTTGTCCGGGTTCACCGCCGGGTCCGCGAGGATCGCCGGGTCGATGAACTCCTTCGCCGCCTGGTTGGGCCCCATGTACCCGATGTAGTTCGTGTTCGCCGCGCTCACCTGCGCGTCGAGCATGTGGTTGATGAAGAGGTTCGCCGCGACGGGGTGCTTCGCGCCGGCGAGGAGCACCATCGTGTCCGACCCGCGGATCCCGCCCTCGGACGGGATGTAGTACTTCACGCTCGGTCGCTCGCCCGTGACCTGGTAGACGTCGGATCCCCAGGAGTGGACGACCCACGAGTCGCCCGACGAGAGCTGCCCGATGTCGTCCGTGGTGTACGTCCGGAGGAGAGGCTTCTGCTCCTTGAGGAGCGCGAGGGCCGCGTCGAGGTCCGCGTCGCTCGTCGTGTTGATGTCCTTGCCCAGTCGGATCAGCGCCGCGCCGAACGCCTCACGGACGTCGTCGAGCATGCTGATGTGGCCCTTCCAGCGCGGGTCCCAGAGCGCCGCCCACGAGGTGAGCTCCTCGGGGATCTTCTCGGAGTCGTAGGCGACCCCGGTCGTCCACCACATGTACGGCATGGAGTGGAGGTTTCCCGGGTCGTACGAGGGGTCCTGCCACTCCGCGGAGAGGTTCGCGCGGTTCGGGATGAGCGAGAGGTCGAGGGGCTCGATGAGCCCGCGCTCCACGAACCCGGGGATGTCCGTGGACGTGGCGAACGTCACGTCGTAGCCGCTCTGCCCGTTGCCGATCTTCGCGGTCATCGTGTCGTACGTGTCGAAGAAGTCGTACGTGACCTTGACGCCGTACTTCTTCTCGAAGTCGGGGATGACCGTGTCGCCGATGTAGTCGGCGTAGTTGTAGACGTATAGCTCGCCCTCCGGCGAGGGAGCGGGCGTCGCCGCCGCGCCTCGTCCGTCGCGGGCACCGCCGTGGGCGGCGCGGCCGACGCGGACGCGGGTGCGGACGCGGGTGCGACGCCGCTCGCGGACGACGAGCACGCCGCCGCGACAGGCGCGAGCGCCGCGACCGCGCCGAGCCCGGCCATCCGTGCGAGCAGGAGCCGCCTGCTCAGGCGTGCCTCCATCGGGTGCGACGACCTGGGCCGCTGGCAGGGGACCGGCCTCTCCTCGCGGCTTCCGTTCATGTGCGTACCTCCTCCGTGCCACCGCGGGCGAGAACGAGCGCGTCCGCCCTCCTCCACCCCACGGTGACCTCCTCACCGACGGGGAGCTGTCCGGCCGACCGCGGGACGAGCGCGGCGATCGCGAGCCCGCCACGGGTCCGGACGATGTAGCTGACCGACGTGCCCAGATAGGCGACCTGCTCCACGGTCCCGCGATCGCCGCGGCGGCGCTCCCGGCCGGGCCGCCGTCCGCGGGCGGGATGCCCTCCGAGATCAGGGAGTCCGGCGCCGCGCCGCCGCGCCGGAACGTGATGGCCTCCGGCCGCACGGATACCTCGACGACGGCGCCCGCCACGAGCGTGGCGGCTTCCGCGACGCACGTCTCGCCTCCGTCGAGCCGGATCGTCGCGTGATCGCCGGAGGCCGCCTCCACGACGCCCGGGAGGAGGTTCGTGGTGCCGATGAAGTCGGCGACGAACCGCGTCTGCGGGCTGTCGTAGAGGTCTCCGGCGTGCCGAGCTGCTCGATCCGCCCGGCGCGCATGACCGCGATGCGGTCGGAGAGCGTGAGCGCCTCCTCCTGGTCGTGGGTCACGTAGACGAACGTGATCCCCACCTCCTGCTGGATCCGCTTCAGCTCCACCTGGAGCTGCCTGCGCAGCTTGAGGTCGAGGGCGCCGAGCGGCTCGTCGAGCAGCAGCACCGTCGGCCGGTTCACCAGCGCGCGGGCGAGCGCGATCCGCTGCTGCTGGCCGCCCGAGAGCTGGTCGGGCCGGCGCCGGTCGTAGCCCTGCATGCGGACGAGCGAGAGGACCTCTCCGACCCGCGCGCGCACCTCCTCGCGGGCACGTGTCTGCGGCGAAGCCCGAAGGCGACGTTGTCGAAGACGTTGAGGTGCGGGAAGAGCGCGTAGCTCTGGAAGACCATGTTCACGGGGCGCCGCTCCGGCGGGTCGCGCGTCACGTCCTGCCCGGCGACGACGATCGTCCCGGACGTGGGCTCCTCGAAACCGCCGATCATCCGGAGGGTCGTGGTCTTGCCGCAGCCGGACGGCCCCAGCAGGGAGAAGAACTCGCCGCGGCGGATCTCGAGGTTCACGTCGTCCACGGCGCATACGTCGCCATAGCGCTTCGTCAGCGCCGTGAGGACGATCTCGGGGCGCGACCCCCCCCTTTCCCGCCATCGGCACATCGTCTGCCGAGGCGCGGGCGCGGGCAAAGGCCGTATCGCCCCCGGCGTTCGTGACCGATGGCGGTCGCTCCCCAGGCCAGCGCAGAAGACGACGGTCCCGGCGCGCCGCCGGGCCCCCGGGATGGACCGCCGCCGCTAGCCATCGGGCAGCCATCGATGGCGCACGGACGCCACCCCGCCGGCTCCGGGCGGTACGCTTCCGCGCGATGGGACTGCGACGCCCGGCCCACGCCGCGCGCGCGGCGGCCGCGCGCCCGGCGAGCCGTCTCTCGGCGTGGCTGCCCGGCCTCGCGACCGCCCGCGCGTACGACCGGCGCTGGCTCCGCGGCGACATCGTCGCGGGCGTCATCCTCACCGCGCTCCTCGTCCCCGCCGGCATGGGCTACGCGGAGGCGTCCGGCCTGCCGGCGATCACCGGCCTCTACGCGACCGTCGTCCCGCTCCTCGCCTACGCGCTCTTCGGACCCTCGCACATCCTCGTCCTCGGGCCCGGACTCCGCGCTCGCGGCGCTCATCGCCGCGACGATCCTCCCGAAGGCAGGCGGCGACCCGACGCGGGCGGTCGCGCTCGCCGGCGCCCTCGCCCTCATGACGGGGCGCTGTGCATCGCCGCCGGCCTCGCGAGCCTCGGCTTCATCACGGACCTGCTCTCGAAGCCGGTCCGCGTCGGCTACCTGAACGGCATCGCGCTCACGGTCATCGTGAGCCAGCTGCCGAAGCTGTTCGGCTTCTCGGTGGACGCCGACGGGTCATCCTCGGGATCGTCGAGTTCGTGCGGGGTCGTCGCCGGCGAGACGGAGCCGGCGGCGCTGGCCATCGGCGTCGGCATGCCTCGCGATCATCCTCGGCCGCAAGCCGTTCGCCCCGCGCGTCCCGGGCGTCCTCATCGCGGTGATCGGCGCGACGGTCGCCGTCTCGGTCCTCGGCCTCGCGACACGATCTCCGTGGTCGGCGCGGTGCCACGTGGCCTCCCCTTCCCGTCGATCCCCTCGTGCCCGCTCGCGGATCTCCCGGCCCTCTTCATCGGCGCGTGGGCATCGCGCTCCTCTCGTTCGCGGACACGAGCGTCCTCTCGCGCACGTTCGCGGGGCGCATGGGCGTACCGGGTGGACCCGAACCGCGAGCTCGTCGGCGCTCGGCATCGCAACCTCGCCGGCGGGTTCTTCCGCGGCTTCCCGGTCAGCAGCAGCGCGTCGCGCACGCCCGTCGCCGAGTCGGCCGGCGCGCGCACGCAGCTCACCGGCATCGTGGGCGCGCTCGCGATCGTCGGGCTGCTGGTCGCCGCCCCGGGCCTCCTCCGGATCTGCCGCAGACGGCGCTCGCCGCCGTTGTCATCACCGCCGCTCCTCGGGCTGATCGACGTCGCGTCGTCGTCCGCTATGCGCGCGTGCGGCGCTCCGATCTTCGTCTCGATCGTGGCTTCCTCGCCGTCGCCGCGCCTCGGCGTCCTCACGGGCATCGCCCTCGCCGTCGCGGTCTCGCTCCTCGACTTCGTGAGGCGGCGTGGCGGCCGCACGACGCGGTCCTCGGCCGGGCCGAGGGCGTGAAGGGCTACCACGACCTCGAGCGCTATGCGGACGCGCAGCCAGATCCCCGGCCTCCTCCTCTTCCGCTGGGACGCGCCCCTCTTCTTCGCGAACGCCGACCTCTTCCGCGAGCGCATCCTCGACCTCGTGGACGACGGCCGACGCGCCGATCCGATGGGTCGTCGTCGCCGCCGAGCCCATCACCGACGTGGACACGACGGCCGCCGAGATGCCTCGAGGAGCTCGACAAGGAGCTCGCCACGCGCGGCTTCGAGCTCGCGTTCGCCGAGATGAAGGACCCGGTGAAGGACCGGCTCGAGCGCTACGGCTGGCACAGCGCATCGGACGGGAGTTCTTCTTCCCGACCGTCGGCGTCGCGGTCCACGCGTTCCTCGATCGCGACCCGATCGAGTGGGTCGACTGGGAGGAGGCGCCGGACGGGCGCTTCCCGTCGGAGGAGACGGCACCGTGAGCGGGACGAGCGGCGGCGCGCCCCCGAGACGCGGAGGCGCCCGTGACGCCGGCGAAGGAGCATGTCTCCTGGCAGCAGCTCGACGAGCTGGTGACGGGGCTCGCCGGGCGCATCGGCGACGCGGAGGCGTACGACATCCTCCTCGCGGTCACGCGCGGCGGGCTGGTGCCGGCCGGGATGCTCGCCTACCGGCTGGGGATCCGCGAGATCCTCGTCGCCGCGGTGGAGTACTACGACGACGAGGGCGAGACCCACGAGGAGGTCGTCTTCCACCACTTCCCGGACGCGGCCCTCCTGCGCGGGCGGCGGATCCTCATCGTCGACGAGGTGTGGGAGACCGGGGCCACGATGGCGGCCGTGGTCGCGCGTGTCCGTTTCGCCGGCGGCGAGCCCACGATCGCAGTGCTCCACTACAAGCCCGGTCGGTCGCTCGTCGACCTGCGGCCTGACGCGTGGGCGGCCGAGGTCGACGGCTGGGTGGTCTACCCGTACAAGGCCGGTCGCTAGTTTTTTTTTTAGCGCGCCGTCGTCCGCGGACGGGTCCGCCCAGATCCCGCGGACGTGCCCGATGTGCGTCCGCATCAGCGCCTCGGCGCCCGCGGCATCGCGCGCCGCGACGAGGTCGAGCAGCTCCGCGTGCTCGTGGAACGACGCGAAGACCGAGTCGTCGTCGGGGAGGGCGCGGAGGCCGTAGAGGCGTGAGCCCTGCCGAAGCGAGCGGACGATCTCGACGAGCCGCGGGTTGCCCGCGAGCGCGAGGAGCCCCAGGTGGAAGTCGAGGTCGTAGGTCACGTGCGCGATGAAGTCGCGCCGGCGGGCCGCGTCCTCGATCGCGTCGGCGAGGGCCGGAGCGCGTCGAGGTCGGCGGCCGGGACCCCGACCTCGGCCAGCCGGCGGACGGTGGGCGCCTCGAGGAGCAGCCGGATCTCCGTGAGCTCGTCCAGCTCGGCGGCCGAGAGGCGCACGACGCGGAAGCCCTTGTTCGGGACGACCTCCACGATGCCCTCCTTCACGAGGTCCAGCATCGCCTCGCGCACCGGCGTCGCGGAGACGCCGAAGCGCTCCGCGAGCGACGGCGCGGAGTAGACCTCGCCGGGCCCAGCTCGCCGGAGACGACCGCCGCCCGGAGCATGTCGGCGATCTCCTCCCGCAGGCTGCTCCGGCCGCGGAGCGACGGGAGCGCGGCGAGCGCGGGCTCGGCTGCCACGGTCAGAGCACGAAGCCTGCGGGGAACGGGTCGTCGGGGTCGAGGATGTACTGCGCGGTGCCGGTGACCCAGGCGCGGCCCGGTGATGGTCGGCACGACGGCCGGGATGTCCCGGCGACCGTGGTCTCCTCGACGAGGCGCCCGGTGAACGTCCTGCCGATGAAGGACTCGTTGACGAAGTCGGTGTCGAGCGGCAGCTGCCCGCGCGCGTGCAGCTGCGCCATCCGCGCGCTGGTGCCGGTGCCGCACGGCGAGCGGTCGAACCAGCCGGGGTGGATCGCCATCGCGTGCCGGCTGTGGCGCGCGTCGAGCCCGGCGCCTCGAGGTAGACGTGGTGGCACTCGGGGATCTCGGGGTTCTCCGGGTGCACGGGCAGGTCGGCCGCGTTGATGGCGTCCATGATCGCCAGGCCGGCCGCCATGAGCTCGTCCTTCGCCGCGCGGTCGAAGGGGATCCCGAGCCGCTCGATCGGCACGATCGCGTAGAAGTTGCCGCCGAACGCCATGTCGTACGCGACCTCGCCGATGCCGGGCACGTCGACGGTCGCGGTCGAGCCCCACGACGAACGACGGCACGTTCGGATCGTCACGGCCTTCGCCGCGCCCGTCCTCCACGTGCACGTCGGCCACGACCAGCCCGGCGGGGATGTCGAGGCGGATCGTCGTGACGGGCTCGGTGACCTCGACCATGCCGGTCTCGACGAGCACCGTCGCGACGCCGATCGTGCCGTGGCCGCACATCGGCAGGCAGCCGCACACCTCGATGTAGACGACGCCCCAGTCGGCGTCGGGACGCGTCGGCGGCTGCAGGATCGCGCCGCTCATCGCGGAGTGCCCGCGCGGCTCGTACATGAGCAGCGTGCGCAGGTCGTCGGCCTGTTCCGATGAAGTACAGGCGGCGCTCGGCCATCGTCGCCGCCGGGGAGCACGCCGACGCCGCCCACGATCACGCGGGTCGGCATCCCCTCGGTGTGCGAGTCGACGGCGTGGAAGACGCGGCGCGCGCGCATCAGCCCATCCCTGCGGCGAGCGCCTTCTCGGTGCGGCGCGGATCTCGGCCTCGTGCTCGGGCGCCAGCGGCGAGCGCGGCGGGCGGCACGGGCCGCCGTAGCGGCCGACGACGTCCATCGACACCTTGATCGCCTGGACGAACTCGGTCTTGGAGTCCCAGCGCAGCAGCGGGTGCAGCGGCGGTAGAGCGGGACCGCGGTCGCGAGATCGCCGGCGAGCGACAGCGTCGAGAGCTCGACGCAGGCGCGCGGGAACGCGTTGGTGTAGCCGGCGACCCAGCCGACCGCGCCGCGATGCCGACCTCGAGCGTCACGTCGTCGGACCCGATGAGGATGTCGAGGCCCGGCGCGAGCTCGGCGATCTCGTAGGCACGCCGCGGAGTCGCCGGTGAACTCCTTCACCGCCGACGATGAGCCCCTCGTGGTGCAGCCGGCGAGCAGCTCGGGTCGAGGTCGACCTTGGTGTCGAACGGGTTGTTGTAGGCGACGATCGGCACGCCCGACCGCGGCGACCTCGCGGTAGTGCTCGACCACCGCCGCCTCGTCGGCCCGGTAGGTGTTCGGCGGCAGCAGCATGACGCACGGGGCGCCGGCCTCGGCCGCCTGCTCGGCCCAGCGGCGCGACTCGCGGCGCCGTAGGCGGCGACGCCCGGCATGACGATGAAGCCCTCCGGCGCCGCGTCGACCGCGGTCTGGACGACGCGGCGCGCTCCGTGGCTGAGCGTCTGGTACTCGCCGAGCGAGCCGTTGGGGACCACGCCGTCGCAGCCGTTCGCGGCGAGCCACCGCACGTGCTCGGCGTAGGCGTCGAGGTCGACCGAGAGCGCCGCCCGCGTCCGGGCGCAGCGGCAGCGCCGTCGCGACCAGGACGCCGTGCCAGGGCTGTCGAGCTCGTCATGCGGGTGCCTCCTCGGTGGTAGATGGGTGGATGTCGATGGGATCGACGGCGACGTCCTCGGCGGCGAGCGCGCCGAGGGTGATGGGCCACGCGACGGGGCGGCGGACGGTGGCGTGCAGGTCCTCGGCGGTCCCTCGCGGCCACACGCCTCCGCGACGAGGGCGGCCGTCGCGTACCGCACATCCGGCCCTGGCACAGCCCCATGCCGGCGCGGGTCATCAGCTTGGCCCCGCGGACGTCGGTCGACGCCGAGGTCCGTCACGGCCGCGCGGACCGCCGCGACCGTCACCTCCTCGCACCGGCACACGAGGGTGTCGTCGGCCAGCCAGGTGCGCCACCCGGGGCGCACGGGGTCGCGCGGGGCAGGAGGTCGGCGAAGGCGCGGAGCCTGGCGCGGCGCCGGTGGAGCGGGCGCAGCGCGTCGGGCCGACGGCCGGCCCGTGACGCGCCGCCGCGGGCCCGGCGATCCGGCCCTCGACGAGCGCGACGGCGGCCCCGCCGACGCCGCAGACCTCGCCGGCGACCCACCCCACGACGCTGCTGCGCTGCTCGTCGTCGACGACGACGACGAGGCAGCCGTCCGCGTCCAGCGTCATCGCGCAGCCCAGGCCGACGGCGAGCTCGACCTGCGGGGTGAACCCGTACCCCACCGCGACGGCGTCGCAGGCGATCCGGTCCTCGGGCCCGGCACGATCCGCCAGTCGGCGTCGAGGGCGGCGGTCTCACGACCGGACCGCCTCGGCGCCGTGGGCGGCCACCACCGTCCGGCGCGCCGGTACGGGACCCGGTGCCGCGCCAGCGTGGCGACGTAGCCGGCGCCCTCCGCGAGCTTCCCGGCGTTGCGCGCCGCCACGCCGGGCCGGCGCAGGACCGCCGTGGGCCGGCCCGCCTCGAGCACGGCCGCGACGTCCGCTCCGGCCGCCGCGAGGCCCGCGGCGACGGGCAGCAGGAACGGCCCGGTGCCCGCGACGACGACGCGCCGCCCGGCGACGACACCCTGGCCCTTGAGCAGCGCCTGGACGCCGCCCGCGGTGAGGACGCCCGGCAGGGTCCAGCCGGGGAAGGGCAGCTGCCGGTCGTGCGCGCCGGTGGCGACGACGACCGCGCGTGCCCGGACCTCGCGCTCGGCGCCGCGCGTGCACGACGCGCGCGACGAAGCCGTCCGCGGCCGCTCCAGGTGCCACACCGGTGGTCGGCGAGGACGTCGACCGCGCCGCGCGCGACCGCGGCGTCCAGGCCGCCCGGAGCCGCCGGAACTCCGCCCGTCGTGGTGGTCGCGGCCGTCGTCGCCCTCGCGCTGCCGCCAGTACTGCCCGCCGGGCGCGGCGCGGCGTCGAGCAGCGCCACCCGCGCACCCCGGCGCGCGGCGGTCGACGCGGCCGCGAGCCCGGCAGGACCCGCGCCGATCACGAGCGACGTCGTAGGCAGCGGCAGGAGCGTCCTCGCCCCGCACGGCCACCTCAGCGGTCGAGGTCGGCACGGCCCGCCCCCCGCTGCGTCTCCACCCGGTCCCCGGCGCGGGCCGCGGCCATGCACGCGCGCACGCCCGGCCGGCCGTCGACGGCCACGAGGCAGTCGAAGCAGACGCCGATGCCGCAGAACATCCCGCGCGGGCTCCCGGCCACGCGGGTGGTCCGCCACGAGCGGATCCCGGCCGCGAGGAGCGCGGCGGCGATGCTCTGCCCGGCCTCGGCGATGACCGGCCGCCCGTCGAAGGTGAAGGCGACCGCGGCACGGCCGCGCCGCTCGCTCACGCCGCCGCCTCCGCGAAGCGCTCCGGCCGGAAGGGAGCGAGGTCGAGGTCGGGGGTCGCGCCGGTGATCAGCTGGGCGACGAGGAGACCGGTGGCGGCGGCGAGCCCGATGCCGGCACCCTCGTGGCCCGCAGGCGTGGACGAGCCCGGGGGCGCGCGGGTCCGCGCCGATGACGGGGAGGTGGTCCGGGCAGTACGGCCGGAAGCCGAGGTACGTGCGCAGGAGCGAGACGTCCGCGAGCAACGGGAACAGCCCGACCGCCTGCGCCGCGAGCTGTCGGAGCACGGGCACGGAGATCGTCCGGTCGAAGCCGACCCGCTCCCGCGAGGCGCCGATGAGGACGGTGCCGCTCCGCGTCCCCTCGACGACGACGGAGGTCTCGAGCCCCGCGGTGTCGCTCGCGACGTTCGCGACGTAGTCGGCGGTGTAGACCTTGTGCCGGATCGCGCGCGGCAGCGGCTCCGTGACGAGGATGAAGCCGCGGCGCGGCAGCACCGGAACGGGCGCCCCGGCGAGATCGGCCACCTCGCCGGCCCAGGTGCCGGCGGCGTTGACCACCCACCGGGCACCAATCGACGGGACCGCGGGCGCGTCGGTCGTGACGCCGCACACGGCGCCGTCCGGGGTCCGCCGGAAGCCGGTGACCGTCGTCCCCGCATGGATCGTCGCTCCCCTCTCCCTGGCGCGGCCGAGGAGGCGAGCGGCGGCCAGCATCGGCTGGACCTGTGCGTCCTGCGGATACCACGCACCGCCGACGACGTCGCGGGCGAGGTTCGGCTCGAGCTCGAAGAGCCCGGCAGGCCCCACGTCGTCGACCTCAACGCCGGCGGCACGCTGCGCGGCGGCGAGCTCCCGGAGGGCGGCCGCCGCCCCTGCGGACCGGGCGACGACGACGCCCCCCTTCGCCTCGAGCTCGAACGACCCGGCCCCGAGATCCTCCGCGAGGGCATCCCAGAGTCGGCGCGAGAGCAGGGCGAGGTCCAGCTCGGGGCCCGGGCCCTTGTCGGAGACGAGGACGTTCCCCTCGCCGCCGCTCGTGGTCCCCGACGCCGGCGCGCCGCGCTCCACGACGGTCACGCGGAGCCCGGCGGCGGTCGCGTGGTGCGCGACGGCCGCGCCGACGATCCCGGCGCCGATGACGAGGACGTCCGCGGTAGAGGTCGCCATGGACCAGTAGTATGTCACACAGCACAGGCGCCGGCGGGCCCCGAGGCGCACGGCGGGCCGCGGGGGCGGGCGCGCGGGGCGGCGAGCCGCCGTGCACCGCCTGCCTCAGGCTCCGCAGAGCTCCGCGAGCGCCGACCCGAGCAGCATGTACTCGTCGGGCGTGTCGTAGAGCTGCGCGGAGATCCGGACCAGCCGGCCACGGGGGGCCTCGCCCGCGCCAGCCGGGTCCCCCGCGCCGGCCGTGCCTGCCGGGATCGCGAGGATCGGCACCTCGATCCGCCACCGCGCCCAGAGCGCCGCGCCGATGGGGTCCACGTCGAGCGGCGACCGCGAGACGAACGGCGCAGAGCCGCGTCCGGGAAGGGTCACCGTCGCCATCGACCCGGTCATCGCGTCCGGCGCGCCGGCCCGTGCCGGCGCGGGGCCGATCCCATCGAGCGCGGCGAGGATCGCATCGCGGCCGCGGAGCGCGAGGTCGCGGTTCGCGGCCATGACGGCCGGCCAGCCGCCCGCCACCATCCCGCCGATCGTCTCGATGGCCGCGGGGATCGACAGCCAGGCGGTCGGGTCGTCCGTCCCCGTCCAGTCGAACTCCTTCCGGAAGAGCGGCCGGTCCGGGTCGGGGTCGTTCGCGCCGTGGCTGATCGAGAGCGGCCGGATCGCGTCGCGCAGGTCGCGGCGGACGTGGAGGAACGCCGCGCCCTTCGGCGCGCACATCCACTTGTGGCAGTTCCCGGTGTAGTAGGCGGCGCCCAGCGCGTCCAGGTCGAGCGGGAGCATGCCGGGGGCATGCGCGCCGTCCACCAGCGTCTCCACCCCCCGCTCCCGGAGCGCCGGCACGAGCCGCTCCACCGGGAGCACGACGGCCGTGGGGCTCGTCACGTGCGACGAGGAGGACGAGGCGCGTCCGTGGCGTGACCGCCGCGAGCACCCGGTCGACGACGTCCTCGGGCCCGTCGACCGGGTACCCGGGGTCCACGAGGATCACCCGCGCCCCGTCACGCGCCGCGGCGAACCGGAGGGTGTTGAGCGCCGCGTTGTACTCGTGGCCGGTCGCGAGCAGCTCGTCGCCGGGCGCGAACGACAGCGACCGCAGGACGGTGTTCACCCCGGCCGTCGCGTTCGCGACGAGGGCGAGGTCCTCGGGCTCCGCGCCGAGGAACCGCCCGAGGACGGCCCGGACCTCCGCGAGCAGCGGGTCCAGCTCGCGGACGAAGAAGCGGACCGGGTCCGACTCCATCCGCGCCCGCCACGCGCGCCTGCTCCTCGAGGACCGCCGTGGGCGTCGCCCCGAACGACCCGTGGTTGAGGAAGACGACGTCGGGGTCGAGCGACCAATGGCGCGGAGCTCGCGACCGTGCACGGCGGTCACGCTCCCGACCCCGTCCCGGACGGGACCGGGAGTGCCGCGCGGACGCCGAGGAGGTCGCGCCAGCCCACGCCGAGGATCGGCCACCGGCGGGCGAGGCCGGGAAGCACGAGCGGGATCACGCCCACGAGGAGCGCCAGGCTGCCGTACCAGATGACCGGCAGCGCCAGCAGGCAGGCGACCGGGACGACCCACCGGCGGTCGGCCGCGCGCCCCAGACGAGCAGGACGACGGCCGACCGGGAGCCGGACGACGAACGGGATCGGGATCGAGCCGGACGTCATCGGGCGGCCCGACGTTCCCGACGAGGAGGTCCGACCCAGTCGCGCCAGAGCCCGGGCGCGACGAGGGACGAGACCGCCACCACGGCGAGCGTCGCGCCGAGCGCCATCGCGAGCGACCGCCACTCGCGGCGGACGGCGAACCAGAGGAGCCCGACGCCCGGCGTCACCTTCGTGAGGAGGACGAACGCCCACGCCGCCGGCCACCGGAACCCGGCCACCACGGCGAGGGCGATGAGGAGCGTGATGTTGCCGCCCCAGAGCTCGGGCATGACGAGGACGGCGACCGGGGCGAGGAGCACGGGCCCGGCGAGAGCGGCCGTCGCGAGCAGGAGCACCGCCTCCCACGCACCGAGGAACGGGACCCAGGGAGCGCGCGGAGCGGCGCGATCGCCTGGAGGAAGGCGGGCGAGTAGAGGTACGCGTCCCACGCTCCGACGACGCCGTGCGCGTACGGGTCGCGCAGGGACGCCTCCCAGTACGGCCGCGCGTCGTGCGCCGGTCCCGAGCCCGCGCCCAGGCGAACGGCCGCCGCCCGGACGACGACGGTCACCCAGATCGCGCCGAGGACGAGGAGCCCGGCGATGGCCGCGACCCGGGCGCGCCGAGAGGCGCGGGTCGAGCGCGGGGCGTCCCGCCTCTCGTCGGCGGCCCGGTGCGGCCCTCCGTCGGGCGCGGGATGGCCGGCGTCATGGCCCCATCGTAGACCCGCGCGTGCGTACCGCGGCCATGCTTGACGTGGCCGTCTGCGTAATGATGTAATCTCACTTTCACCGTAATCCGAGGAGGACCGGCATGCACACGACTTCACACCCGAGACCGAGCAGGTCGGCGCCTGGCTGGCCGGCGCCCTGCCCGATGGCTGGTTCACGGGCTCCCCGACCGTCACGTCGACCGCGAGGAGATCCTCGTCGACGGGACGCTCCCGGACGTGGAGCTTCCGCCGAGGACCCCGCGACGACGCCCGCCGCACCGCGCGCGAGGCGCGGATCGGCCGGTGGCGCGAGGAGACGCGCGGCGAGCGGATGCGCATCGCCGACGAGATCGAGCGGCGCTGGGGCCGGAAGGCCGCCTGGGCTGCGTCCATCGACGACGTCCGCGTCGCCTTCACGAGCCTCTCCATCCCGGTGATGACCCGTCTCCGCCAGGCCGACCGGATCGTCCTCGACACGCTCGTCGAGGCCGGCGTCGCCCGGAGCCGGAGCGAGGCGCTCGCATGGTGCGTGCGGCTCGTCGGCCGGAACGAGGCCGCGTGGATCGCACAGCTGCGCGACGCGATGGAGGCGGTCGAGCGCGTCCGCGCCGAGGGCCCCGCGGCGACGCCGGCTGACCCCTCGCCGCCGGCGGGGTCGACCGGCCCCGCCGGTCGCGACCTCTGGACCCCCGGAGTACGCTGTCGGTCCGCGCCCGGCCGCCCGTCCCGGCGGTCCGTCGCGGCCGCACCTGGGGGATCCCTGCCATGGCCGACCGCGTCCTCCTCTTCGTCGGCACGAAGAAGGGCCTCTTCATCCTCGAGAGCGAAGGGTCCCGGGCCGACTGGAAGGTCCGCGGGCCGCTCTGCGAGAAGTGGGCGATCCACGACGCCACGTACGACGCCGCCACGGGCACGCTCTTCGCCGCCGGGGGCGACGCGTGGTTCGGACCGGCCGTCTGGCGCTCGAGCGACCTCGGCGAGACGTGGGCGCACTCGTCCGTCGGGATGACCTATGGCGAGGACGGCCCGCGGATCACGACGGTCTGGAACGTCACCCCGGCGCACGGCGCCGTCTACGCCGGCGTCGAGGAGGCCGGCCTCTTCCGCAGCGACGACGGCGGCGCGACGTGGGAGCACGTCCGCGGGCTCACCGAGCACCCCACGCGCTCCGAGTGGTTCCCGGGGAACGGCGGCCTGATCCTCCACACGGTCGTCCCCCACCCCACGGATGCCGGCGCGCCTGTGGGTCGCCATCAGCGCTGTCGGCGTCTTCGAGACCGCCGATGGCGGCGCGACCTGGACCCCGCGGAACAAGGGGCTCCGCAACGACTACCTGCCCGACCCCGAGCCGCTCGGTGGGCCACTGCGTCCACAAGATGGTCCGCGCGGCGGGGTCGGACAGCGTCTTCTACCAGCAGTACCACGGGAGCGTCTACCGGTCGGACGACGCGACCGCCTCGTGGCGCGACATCCGCGGGGCGCTGCCGTCCGGGTTCGGCTTCCCGATGGTCGCCCACCCTCGCGACCCCGGGACCGCCTACGTCATCCCCCTCACCGAGGACGTGGGGCGGCACATGATCGACGGCCGGACCGCCGTGTGGCGCACGCGGGATGGCGGCGAGACGTGGCAGGACCTCCGTGCGGGCCTCCCGCAGGAGCGTGCGTACATCGGGGTCCTCCGCGAGGCGATGGGCGGCGACGGGATGGATCCCGCCGGCATCTACTTCGGGACGGGGACCGGGCAGCTCTTCGCGAGCGCGGACGAGGGCGAGAGCTGGCGGATGATCGCCGACCTGCTCCCGCCGATCTGGTCGGTCGACGCCGCCGTCATCCGCGGCTGACGGGCACCGCTCCATGGCGACCGTGGTGCTCCCGCGCGCGCTCATCGCGCTCTTCCCCGGGTCCGAGCGGCGGACGGAGGTCGACGGATCGACCGTCGCGGCGATCGTGGACGAGCCTCGACGCCCGATGGCCGGGGATGCGCGACCGCCTCCGCGACGACATCGGCCTGCGGCCCCACCTCAACGTCTTCGTCGACGGCGAGCGGGCCGGGCTGGCCACCGCGGTCGGCCCCGTCTCCACGGTCCACGTCATCCCGGCGGTCAGCGGCGGCTGACCGGGCCTGTCGGGGCGCGAGCGCCGTGGGCCGGTGCCACCCCGCGCGACGTCCGGCACTCGCCGGGCGACCGGCCGCCACCTAACGTGTGTGGTCGTCGAGGGCCGGTACGCGGCAAGCGTGTCGGGTCACGAGCGGAACGCCGGTACGGGCACGCACCGGCCTCGTCGCGGGAGGTGGGTCATGCGCCGCTGCCTGGCGTTGGTCGCCGTGGTTGCCCTCTCGTGCTCCCTCGGACCGCCCGGCGCTGCTGCAGCGCCCGCTGCCGCGTCGTCCGTCAACCAATTCGCCGGCTCGTTCGAGCTCCTCGGACAGGGGTCGCAGGTGGTCCTTGCGCGGGTGGTGGCACGCTTCGCCGAGCCGACGGCGAAGCGGCTCGTGCCCGGTACGCTGGACATCTACTGGACGCCGGCCGTAGCCACCGACCCGTACTGGGGCACCGGGGCGCCGTTCGTCGCGCGCGAATCACACGGCCAGATCCTGCGGGCGGCCTTCTGGGGCGCCGGCACGGACCACGCGTCGAGCTCCGTCCAGGGGTGGCTGTGCGACCACGTCTGGCCGCAGAGCGCCTCGTGCCACGGCTTCCAGATGCTGTTCGGCTCCAACAGCGGCGGAGCGTCCCGACACGTCGCGGCCTTCGGCACATACGGTTGGTGCTGCGACGGCAGCTGGTACGACGTCGGCAAGGGCACGTTCGACCTGACCGTCGCGACGGACACCCGCGGCTTCCCCTGGGGGACGCGCCCGGCCCCGGAAGCCCGGGTTCTCGGGCCGCTCATCGGCCCGTCGGGCGCGGTCGACACGCAGGAGCGCCGAACGAGCGACGGCGACACGTTCAGGGGCGACTTCGACCTGCTCGCCTCCGGTAGCGCCCATCGACGGGTCGGCCACGCGTCGGTCCGCGTCACGGGACCCGGGTCCGCTCACCTGGTCGCAGGGAACATCGACATCACCTGGTCGGGAGGTCATGCCGGCGCCGGCGGCGCGTGGCCTCCCTCGAAGGCGAAGGAGTCGCACGGCAGGATCCTCCGGGCCGCGTACGCCCGCGACCCCGGCGGGTCGACCCGTGCCCGGGTCGAGGGGATCATGTGCGATTACTCCGGGCCGCAGTCCGCGTCGTGCCACGGCTTCCAGGCGGAGATCGTCGCCGCCCGCGACCCGAAGGGAGCGGACGAGATCCGTTTCGGGACCGCGAGCGCGTGCTGCAGCGGCACTCGGTACCTCGCCGGCAAGGGGACGTTCCGCCTGACGTACGTCCCTCCCGACGCCCCGTCGGGCGAGCGCCACGTCGGCGCGTCGTACATGACCTTCTGGGGGCTCGATCCGGCAGGGTCGGAGGGGACGCCGATCTGGGGCTATCCGCGGAGCGACACCCCCCTCCTGGGCACGTACGACTCGTCCGACCCGAAGGTCGCCGAGCGCCACATCGCGATGGCCCGGGAGCACGGCGTCGACCTGTTCCTGCTCGACTTCGGCTGGATCACGCCCGGCAGCGACAACGACCGCGCGGCCCGCGACGGACTCCTCCGCGCCGCGAACGTCGAGCGGATCGACCTGGCGCTCCTGTACTTCCCGGACCCGGTCGTCTCGCTCACCTGGGGCGGGGGGCCGGACCGCTTCCGCTCCGACTTTGCCTACATGGCGGCCGCCTACTTCACCCACCCGAGCTACCTGCGGATCGGTGGCCGGCCCGTGCTCGTCTTCAACGGGCTGACGGCCTACTGGGAGAAGTACGGCGTCGCGCAGACGAACGCCTTGTTCGCCGAGGTGAAGGAGAGATACGACCTCTACCTCGTCGCGGGCCTGCACCCTGACGCCGACCCCGCGAACCTGGCGAAGGGCCCCTTCGACGCCCTCATGCTCTGGGGAAACATGTGGGGCAGCCTCGGTGACGATCCCGACCGGACCTACACCTACGCCCAGTACTCGGCCGCCTACCGCGACTACTGGGTCCGGTGGCATGACCTCGCGGTGCCCTCCGGGCTCCAGTTCGTGCCGAGCATCTACCCGGGCTTCGACAACGCCATGGCGGTCGCAGCCTTCGGGCAGGACCACTACGTCATCGAACGGGATCCTGCGGCGTTCACGTCGCTGGTCCGCTTCGGCAGGCAGGAGGCGACGGACCCGCTCGCGATGACCCTCCTCTTCTCGTGGAACGACTTCTCGGAGGGGCATGCGATCGAGCCGAGCGTCGGCCTGGGCGACGCGTACCTGAATGCGGTGGCGGCGACCTTCGGAGACTAGGCGGCGGCTGCGCGCCGCCGCGGAGCCCGCCGTCGCCCAGCGCTGTCACGTGCCCCGGACAGGCCCCAAGCCACCTAATCCCCTCCGTCCGGTAGGGGCATGAGTGACCTCCGGCACCGTCGCCGGACCCCGCGCGTCCGGCACCATCCGCCGTGATGAGCGACGCCCGTCGCTCTTCACGAGGTTCCCGCATGGATCGCGAGCTGCAGCACGACGTGGTGATCCTCGGCGCGGGTCTCGCCGGGCTGCGCGCCGCGGTCGAGATCTCCCGGCGCCTGGGTGGGAAGGTGGACATCGGCATCGTGTCGAAGGTCCAGCTCATGCGCGCCCACTCGGTCTGCGCCGAGGGCGGCACGGCGGCCGTCCTGCGCGAGGACCTCGGCGACTCGCGCGAGCTGCACGCCTGGGACACGGTGAAGGGATCCGACTTCCTCGCCGACCAGGACGTGGTCCGGACATTCGTCGACACCATCCCGAAGGAGATCCGCCAGCTGGACCACTGGGGGATCCCGTGGACCCGCGACGACGACGGGTACATCTCCCAGCGGCCGTTCGGCGGGCACAGCTACCCGCGCGCGACGCTGGCGGCCGACAAGACCGGCTTCTTCGAGATGCAGACGCTGTACGACCAGCTGCAGCGCTACAGGACCTTCACCCGGTACGACGAGCTGTTCATCACGGAGATCCTCGTGCACGACGGGGTCTTCGCCGGGCTCGTTGGCCTCGACACGGGCACGGGCGACACGGTCGCGATCAGGGGCAAGGCCCTGCTCATCGCGTCCGGCGGCGGCGGCTGCCTCTACGGGTTCACCACCTACTCGCAGACGGTCACGGGCGACGGGATGGCGATGGCGTACCGCGCCGGCCTGCCCCTCGAGGACATGGAGTTCCTCCAGTTCCATCCGACCGGCCTCGTGCCCAGCGGCATCCTCATGACCGAGGCGCTGCCGCGGCGAGGGCGGCTACCTGAGGAACAACACGGGCGAGCGGTTCATGGCGAACTACGCGCCGAAGCTCATGGAGCTCGCGCCGCGCGACATGGTCTCGCGCGCGGAGACCGAGGAGATCCTCGCCGGGCGCGGCTTCAACACCCCCGAGTGGGGCGACTACCTCGAGCTCGACCTGACCCACCTCGGGGCGGAGCGGATCAACACCCGCCTCCCGCTCATCCGGGAGGTGACGATCAAGTTCCTCGGGATCGACCCGATCGAGAAGCCGATCCCGATCCGCCCGGTCGCGCACTACTCGATGGGCGGGATCGAGACGGACATCACCGGGCGGACGCGGATCCCGAACGTCTGGGCCGCGGGCGAGGCGGCGTGCGTCTCGCTCCACGGCGCGAACCGCCTCGGGTCCAACTCCACCGCCGAGTGCCTCGTCTGGGGCGGGATCGCCGGCGGCGAGATCGCCCGCGAGCTCGCCACGATGGCGTCGGCGGTGCCGCTCCCGGCGGACGGCGCGGCCGCCGCCGAGGATCGCGTGAAGCGGGTCCTCGCGCGCGACGGTGGCGAGAACCTCTACGAGCTGCGGCGCGAGCTCCGCTCCACGATGGACGCAGAGGTCGGCGTCTTCCGGAACGGCACGGCGCTCGCGGACGCGCTCGCGCGCATCCGGACCATCCGCGAGCGGTCGCACCAGGCCGCCGTCGCGGACAAGTCGCGCGTCTACAACTCGAACCTCATCCACGCGCTGGAGCTCGACAACCTCATCGACCTCGCGGAGGTCACGGTCGCCGGCGCGCTCGCGCGCGAGGAGTCGCGCGGCGCGCACGCACGACGCGACTTCCCGACGCGCGACGACGAGAAGTGGCTGAAGCACACGCTCGCCTTCCACACGCCCGAGGGTCCCCGGTTCGATCACAAGCCGGTGACGATCGACATGTGGAAGCCGGTCGAGCGCAAGTACTGACCCGGGGAGGAGATCGATGGCATCCCGCGCGCACCCCAATCGCCTGGGGATCAGGGGCTGGGTCGCCGGCGGACGCTGGGGATTCGCCCGCTACCTCTACTCGCTCCACCGCCTCACCGGGCTCGCCCTGCTCGCCTACTTCGTCATGCACATCTTCGTGACGTCGACGCGCGCGATCGGGCCGGACAGCTGGGACCAGGCGATGGCCGTCGTCTCGGGCCCGCTGTTCTCGATCGGCGAGTTCCTCGTGTTCGCGGCCTTCGCCTTCCACGCGGTCAACGGCATCCGGCTCGGCGCGATCGAGCTGGGGTTCGCCGTCGGCCGGCCGATCGAGCCGGTCTACCCGTACGAGACGTCCGTGGGCCGGACGAGCCGCCTCGCGAAAGCGGTGCTCATGATCGCCTTCGTGGTCGCCCTCTGGGGCGGCCTCGACTTCTTCGTCCTGAAGTAGGAGGGCCGAGCGATGCGCGACAGGACCCTCTGGACGTGGCACATCGGGGCGGGCCTCGTGATCCTCGTCCTCCTCGGCCTCCACATGACGATCATGCATCTCAACGCGACGCTCGGCTTCGTGGGCCTCGGCTCCGCCGAGCCGACCGCCTGGGAGAGCGTCGCCTCGCGGGCGAGCAGCTTCTTCTTCACGCTCACCTACGTCCTGCTGCTCGGTGCGGCGCTGTACCACGGGTTCTACGGCTTCCGGAACATCCTCATGGAGCTGAACCCGGGGAAGTCGCTCCGGACGGTCATCAACGCCGGGCTGACGGTCGTCGGCCTGGCGCTCTTCGTCCTCGGGACCTGGGCGGCGCTCGCCGCGCCCGGCGCAGCGTCGATGGGAGCCTGACGTGACCGAGACCGGCCTCAAGCAGGTCACCTTCCACGTCCGCCGCTTCGAGCCGGGCGTGGACGCCGCCCCCCACTGGGAGAGCCACGACATCCCCCTCACCCCGGGCATGACCGTGCTCGACGGCCTGTGGAAGGTGAAGGAGCTGTCCGCGCCGAGCCTCGCGTGGCGGTCGTCGTGCCGCATGGGCATCTGCGGCTCGTGCGGGATGCTCATCAACGGACGCCCCCGGCTCGCCTGCAACACGCAGGTCTCCGAGCTCGGGACGGGCGTCGTCGCGGTCGCCCCGCTCCCCAACTTCGCGATCATCAAGGACCTCGTGCCGGACCTCCGGCCGATGTTCGAGACGCACCGCGAGCTCAAGCCGTACCTCATCCGCGACGACGTGGCGGAGCAGGACGACCCCACGCTCGAGTACTGGCAGTCGCCGCACGAGCTGGAGCACTACCTGCAGTTCAGCTACTGCATCAAGTGCGGCTGCTGCATGGCCGCGTGCCCCACGGTCGCGACCGACCCGCAGTACGCGGGACCGATGCCGCTGGGCCAGGCCGAGCGGTACAACACCGACTCGCGCGACGGTGGCTTCGCGGAGCGCAAGGAGGTCCTCTCCGGCGGGCGTGGGCCGTGGCGGTGCCACTTCGCCGGCGAGTGCTCGCAGGTCTGCCCCAAGGGCGTGGACCCGGCGAAGGCGATCCAGCTCATGAAGCGGGAGATGGTCTCCGACCTGCTCCGCATGCGGAAGGCGAAGCAGCCGGCGCCGGTCGCCCAGCCGCCGAAGGGCCCGCGGCGCGAGGGGATCCCCGACGCGCCGCCGAGGACCGTCACCGAGGGCTGACGGGAAGGCCGCCCGCGGCGCCGGGGCGGGCCGGCGGGCGCCGAGGACGACGTCGACCGGGGGCCGCCGTGCCCCCGGCGCCGCCTACGCGTCCGGGAGGCGCCGCGCCTGCCGGATCGCCGTGCTGACGTTCACCAGCCCTTCGATCAGCCGCTCCTTCGTGGGCCAGCCGTACCCGATCCGCATGTACGTGTCGGGTCGTTCGAACCAGTGCCCGGGTCCCACGACCGTCGCGTGGTCGTCGAGGAGGATCCGATGGAACGCCTCGGCGTCCACGTCGGCCTCCGGGCGGATCCGCGGGAAGCAGACGACCCCGCCGTCCGGCTCCACCCACTCGATCAGGTCCTCGGCCGTCACCCAGTCGCGGACGATCGCGAGCCCCTCCCCGATCCCGGCCATGATCCCCGGCAGCCACGCGTCGCGCACCCTGCGCGCTCGGAGGGCGATCGTCTCGTCCACGATCGAGCCGGTGATCGAGACCTGCTCCTTCGCGGCGAGGAGGCGCTCCACGAGGTCGCGGTCGCGGCTCGCGAGCCACCCGATCCGGATCCCCGGCAGGCCGTACGTCTTCGAGAGGCTCGAGACGGAGATCGCCACGTCGGAGATGGACGCGGCGACGGGCAGCGGGCCCCCGAAGGTCATCTCGCGGTAGGTCTCGTCGACGAGCAGGCGGATGCCGCGCGCCTCGCAGTCGGCGACGATGGCGCGGAGGTCGGCCTCCTCCATGCCGCGGCCGGTCGGGTTGTGCGGGACGGTGATCGAGACGAGGCGCGTCCGATCCGTCACGGCCTCGGCCAGCCGCTGCGGGTCGATCCGCCAGCCGTCCTCGAAGTCGAGGTCGACGTACGAGATCGCCGCCCCGATCGCCCGAGGCGTCTCGATGTTCGTCGCGTAGTTCGGCCGGACGACGACGAGGTGGTCCTCCTCCTGGAGGAGCGTCGTCGCGATGAGGAAGAGTGCGCCGGCGGCGCCGGTCGTCACGAGGACGTCGTCCGGATGGAGCCCCTCGCCGTCGCCGGCGATGTGCTCTCGCAGCGCGGGCAGGCCCCGGTGGTCGCCGTACTGGAGCACGAGGTCGCCCAGGTCGGTGCCGAGCAGGGCGAGCGACGCGTCCGAGACGGAGCTCTCCGCGAGGTTGCAGCGGATCCGGTCGTACCCGAACTCCTCCGGCGACTCGGCCTCGATCGGCATCCGGCGGTAGCGCATCGGTCCTCCCTCGGCTGTGGTCGCGCGGACGGCCGGATCGCGCCCTGCCGCCCCTCGGCGCGACGATACCGGACCGCAGGCGGTTCGCGGGCCACCGGCCCGGTCCGCCCCCTCGCTGCCGCGCGGCCCGCCCGGCGACGGCCGGGGCCGGTACCATCCCGTCATGCCCGCCATCGATGTGCCTGCCATCCGCCACCTCTTCCCCGCGCTCGCCATCACGGACGGCGGCCGCCCGGTCGCCTTCTTCGACGGACCGGGCGGGACGCAGGTGCCGCAGCGGGTCATCGACGCGATGACGCGCTACCTCCGGACGATGAACGCGAACCACGGGGGACGCTTCCTCACCAGCCAGCGGAGCGACGCGACGCTCGAGCACGCGCATGAGGTCGTCGCCGACTTCCTCTGTGCGTCGCCCGACGAGATCAAGTTCGGCGCGAACATGACGACCCTGAACTTCGCCCTGTCGCGCGCGATCGGGGCGACGCTCGGTCCCGGCGACGAGGTCGTGGTCACCCGGATGGACCACGAGGCGAACGTGGGCCCGTGGGAGGCGCTGGAACGCGAGCGGGACGTCGTCCTGCGACGGGTGGACATCCGCGAGGACGACTGCACGCTCGACCTCGAGGGGCTTCGCGCGGCGATCGGCCCGCGGACGCGGCACGTCGCCGTCGGGTGGGCATCGAACGCCGTCGGGACGATCAACCCGGTGAAGGAGATCGTCACGATCGCGCACGAGGCCGGCGCGACCGTCTCCGTGGACGCGGTGGCGTATGCGCCGCACGTCGGGATCGACGTCAGGGACGTCGGCTGCGACTACCTCCTCTGCTCCGCGTACAAGTTCTACGGGCCGCACGTCGGGATCCTCTACGGGCGGCGCGAGCTCCTCGGGTCGCTCCCGGCGTTCAAGGTGCGCCCGGCGTCGGACCGATGGGAGACGGGCACGCAGAACCACGAGGGGATCGCCGGGACCGCGGCCGCGATCGAGTACCTCGTCGAGATCGGCGAACGCTTCGGCACCCCGTTCGCGGACGGCCTCTCCCGGTACGGCGGCAGGCGCCTCGCCCTGAAGGCGGCGATGGCCGCGATCCGCGCGACGGAGATGGAGCTGTTCGGGCGGCTCATGGACGGCCTCGCGTCCGTCCCCGGCATCCGCACCTGGGGGATCGCGGACCGCGACAGGTACGACGAGCGGTGTCCGACGGTCGCGTTCCGGCTCGGGAGCCAGCACCCGGCGGAGACGTCCGCGGCCCTGGGCCGGCTCGGGCTCTTCACCTGGGACGGCGACTACTACGCGACCAGCCTGATGGAGCGCCTGGGCCTCGCGGACAGCGGCGGCGCGGTGCGCGTCGGGCTCATGCACTACAACACGCCGGACGAGGTGGACCGGCTCGTCGCCGCCCTGAGCGACCTCGCCCGCTGAGGCGCCGGCCGGCGCCCCGGACCGTCAGGGCGCGGGCGTCGTCGCGAAGACGGCGACGTCCGGGGCCTCGCGGCGCAGCGCGGTCGTCCCCGCCGCCATGCGCGAGCCGTCCCCCGAGACGTCGCCGACGATCGCGCCCCAGCCCTCCGAGGCGAGCGCCCCCAGCGCCTCCGCCGCGGCGGCCATGATCCCGGCGACGACGTCGTCGAAGCCGGGGCCGAGGCGGAGCGGTCCGACGTCGCCGATGAGGCCGGCGGCGGTCTCGGCGGCGGTCCGGTTCTCGGCGGCGACCATCTCGATGGTCGTCGCGTCCGCCTCCCGGACGGTGGAGGCCGCCCCGCCCGCGATGACCGCGCCGAGCGTCCGGATCTGCCACCAGCGGTCGCGGACCTCGCCGGCCGGCGAGGGCTCGTCGAACACGAACCCGAGCCCGGGAAGGACGCGCCGCTGGGCGGCGATGCTCGCGAGGCCGATCGCGCCGCCCGAGTGCTCGCCGAGGAGCCATGCGGGCAGGGTCCCGACGCGGATGGCGGCGTCGGGGACTCCGTCGGCCCGGGCGAGCTCCGCGCTCAGCGCCTGCATCGCGAGGGCCCGTCCGGCGCGGACGATCGCGGAGGATGGGGTGCCGGCCGCAAGGTCGGGCGCGACGACGAGCGGACCGGCGTCGATGAAGATCCTGCAGCCCGCCCGATGGAGGAGCCTGCGGGCGAACGCGTGGTCCGCGAGCGCTCGCGCCGGGTCCACGCCGTCGGCGACGATCTCGGTGATCGGGTCCGTCCGGACCGCGTCGAGGCGCTCGAGCCCCGCGACGACGGCCGTCTCCGGCACGCCGAGCGCGCGCGGGATCGGCGACGATCCTGGCGTATCGGCGGCGCACGGCCGCTGCGGCGTCCACGGCGACCCGGATCTCGGCGAGGGCACGCTGGCTCCCCGCGGGTGGGACCTCGCCGGCGACGCGCGGCTCGCGGGCGACGCGGAGCGCGTCGTCGGGCGCCTCGCCCGGATCGGCGAGCCGCTCGACCAGCTCGCGGGAGGCGGGGACCTCGATGAGGACCTGGTCGGCGCCACCGACGATGAGATCGACCGCCTCCGTGCGTGCCCGGTCCAGGAGGCCTGCGCGGACGGGTACGGCGAGCAGGGGCTCCGGGGCCTCTCCGAGGACGTGGACGAGCTCGCTGCGCGCCGTCCGGTTCGCCTCGATGCGGGCGAGCGCCGTCGCGAGGAGCTCGTGGGCGGCGGCCTGCACGCGGTACCGCCGGTCGGGGTCGGCCAGCACGTCCGCCTCGAGGTCCAGGTCGATCGTCCCGCTCGCCACGTCCAGCGCGACGTCGAGGGGCGACGCCTCGTAGAGGCGGATCGCCGCGGCGAACGGAAGGAGGACGCCGCGCGCGAGCCGCCCCGGGTCGTCGCCCACCGACCGGTCCACGACCGACGCGGCGAGGGGGCGGGCGGCGCGATCGAGGCCGCCGACGCCGAGCAGCCGGAGCGTCGCGCGCTCGATGCCCGGGGTGGTGGACGCGCGCGCCTCTCTCCCGAGGGTCGCCGCGAGGTCCGCCGCGAGCCCCCTGACCCGGTCCGTGCCGGCGCCGACGGTGAGGTCCATCGGCGTAATGCTACGCGGCGGCGTGACGCGGGCGAACGCGATCCGGCCGCGCGCCGGCGTCAGGCGGCGAGCGACGCGAGCCGGATCCCCGCCAGGAACGCGCGGTAGGCGAGGGCAGGGTCGTCCGTCTCGATGCGCACGGTCCTGTCCCCCACCCGGGTCGCGAGCGGGACCACCGCCGCGAGGTCCGCCTGCGCGGCGTTCGCCCAGTCCGTCTCCACGACGATCGGGGCCGGCAGGACGAGCGGCGCCAGGCGCCCCGCCGCGGCGGCCCGGACCGCGCGCTCCGCGCCGTCCCGCACGAGCGCGCGGGCCCGCGACGGGTGGAGCGTGCTGGCGGCGTGACGGCCGACGCCGTGCTTCACCACGACCCGCTCCGCGGCCGGCAGCCAGTCGGCGACCTCCGCCGCGAGCGCGTCGTCGCCGGCGACCATCCCGATCGGGACGCCCCAGCCGCCCAGGACCATCGCGTTGATGCCGGTCTCGCCGACGAGCCGCCCCTGGAGCCGGGTCTCCACCGGGCCGTACGAGTACGTGTGCGCGATCGTCCCCGTCGGGTGGCCGGCCCGGGCGTGGTAGCCGACGCAGAGCACGACGTCCACCCCGCGGTCGGGCCCCGCGCCCTCGACCATCGACCACGCCTTCTGCCCCGTGATGAGGCGGGCCGCCTCGTGAAGGGCGGCCGCGTCGAGGTTGTACATCCCGCCGTGGCTGTCGTTCACGACGACCTCGTCGGCGCCGGCCGCGAGGGCGCCCTCGATCGCGGCGTTCGCCTCGCCGACCATGAGCGCCGCGGCCGCCGGGTACCCCTGGTCCCCGCGGACGGTCGGCCCCGGGTGGGAGACCCCGGCGATCCCCTCCATGTCCACGCTGATGTAGACCTTCACGCACGTCCCTCCGTCGGCCCGGATCGCGCGGTCGCGCCGATCCAGACGTGGCCACCCGCGTGGACCTCCGCCTTCCAGATCGGCGCACGCGCCTTCGTCTCGTCCATCGCGTACTCCGCGGCGTCGAACGCCTCCGCCCGGTGCGGCGCGACGGCGACGATCGCGACGGCGGGCTCGCCCAGCGGGACGCGCCCGATCCTGTGCACGATCGCGAGCCGGCGGACGCCGAACCGCGCCTCGGCCTCGTCGGCGATCTCGCCGAGGACGCGGAGCGCCATCGGCTCGAGCGCCTCGTACTCGAGCGCCTCCACGGGGACCCCCGCGTACCGCGCGGCCTCGTCCTCTTCGCCAGGCGCCGGCGCGCCCGGCGTGACGCGCGTGCGGCCCACGAACCCCACGACCGCGCCGTCGTCGTCGGTCGCGAGCCGGGCCGCGAGCTCCTCCACGATCGCGGCGGTGAACGGCTCCTCGCGGATCTCCAGGATCCGCTCCACGCGGGCCCGGCCCGCGTCCGGGTCGACGCCCGAGCCGCCGCTCACCGGCGGGATGCACGCGACCTCCGCGCCGTCGGCGAGCGGCGCGTCCGCGGCCGTGTACGCGCCGTCGACCGCGAACCGGACGTGCGGCCGCATGGGCGCGGCGGATGGATGGCCCGCGACGAGCGCCGTCCAGGCATCCTCGACCACCGCGCCCGCAGGCAGCTCGAGGTCGACCGTCCGCGCGCCGGCCAGCTCGCGGAGGCGGGCGAACAGGCGCACCCGGACGCGGATCGCGTCGGTGCCGATGCCGGCCGGTCCGGTGGCGCCGGAGGTCCCGTCGCCCGTCGTCCCGTCGCTCATGCCGCACGCCCCACGTACGTCGCCAGGAGGATCCCATCGCACATCGGGAGGATCGTAGCGACGAAGCGCGGGTCCGCGAGGATCGCCGCGTCGAACGCGCGGAGCGCCTCCGCGCTCCGATGCTCGGACGGGACGTCGGCGCGGAAGCCGCTTCGCCCGGCGACCATCCCGCCGTACAGCACGTTGTCCGCGAGCAGGAGCGCGCCGGGTGCCAGGCGCGGGACGAGCGCCTCCACGTACGCGCCGTACTCGGGCTTGAGCGCGTCGATGAACGCGAGGTCGAACGGTCCGCGCAGCTCGGGCACGTCGGCGGCGAACGCGTCGAGGGCGGGCATCCCCACCACCGCGATCCGCTCGTCGGCGATGCCGGCGTCCCGCCAGTACCCGCGGGCCCGAGCGGTGCGCTCGGCGTCCGGGTCGATCGTCACGACGCGTCCGTCGGGCCCCGCTCCGAGGGCGAGCCAGAGGGCCGAGTACCCGATCGCCGTCCCGACCTCCACGATCCGCGACCGCCCGTGGGCCAGCGCGCGGAGGAGATGGCCGGTGGCCCGGTCCACGATCGGCAGCCTGTCGCGGAGCCCGTCCGCCTCGAGGGCGAGCACGCCCGGCTCCGGGTCGGGCGTGACGGAGGCGATGAACTCCAGGTCCGTCGCGTCGGGGACGTATCCCGCGGGGCGCATGCGCGACTCCTTCAGACGTACAGCCCGGCCCCGAAGTAGAGGCCGGAGGCGAGGATGGTCCCGACGGCGATGGCGCCGACGTCGATGTACAGCAGGCCGGTCGCCGACTCCATCGAGCGCGTCTTCGCGGTCTGCAGCGCCGCCCAGGTGAGCGCGAGCGGGAAGATGAGCCCGACCAGGAGGCGCATCCAGACGAAGAACGCCCACGGCCCCACGAGCGGCTGGAACGGCGGGAGGCCGAGGCCCGCGCCGGTCGCGAGCCAGACGACGAAGAGGACGAGCTGGACGGAGACGATGACGAGGAGGACCTTCGCGAAGGTCACGAGCGGCTGGTTCGGGAGCTTGGGGGTCACGAGGTACCAGTGGCCCAGGATCATCGCGGCGAAGACCCCGCCGGTCGCGAGCGTGAGCGCGAGGAGCTGGACGATGAGCGGCCCGGCGTCGGGGAAGCCGCCCGACCACCCGACGGCGCCGATCACGATCGCCCCGAAGCCTGCCGCGATCCCGAGCGCCCCGAGGACGGCCGCGGCGCGGGGCCGGCGGACCAGGGCCGCGTAGAGGACCGCGATGACCGCGAGCGCGACGAGCAGCCCCTGGCGCGGGCCGTCGAGCGCCGGCGCGGCCACGATGGGGGCGTCGGGCCCGGGGACCGGCAGCGCCGTGTCCGAGATGGCGGCGAGGACCGCGAACGCGGCCGCCGCGAGCGCCGTGAACCGCACGAAACCCGGCGTCGCCTCCGTCCGCCGGCGGGCGAGCTCCGCGGACAGGAAGGTCCCGGCGGCGAGTCCGGCGAGGACCGTCCAGTTGATGAAGGCGAGGCTGCGGGCGATCTGCTCCGTGGGCACCGGGCGAGTGTACCGGCCCGGTACGATGACCACGTCCGGGGCCCTCCCGCCCGGGGTCCGCCCGCGGCAGAGCAGGAGGCGTTCGATGACGCTCGATCGACAGGTCCGCATCACCTGGTACGGCCACTCGTGCTTCGAGGTCGTGACGCCGGGCGGGCTCACCGTCCTGCTCGACCCGTGGTTCGGCAACCCCGCCAGCCCGCGGGCGGCCTCCTCCGTCGTCGCCTGCGACGTCATGCTCGTGACGCACGGCCACGCCGACCACCTCGGCGACGCCCTCGACATCGCCCGCCGGACCCACCCCGTCTGGCCGCAGATCCACGAGATGAGCCTCTGGGTGGGCGCCGGCGCGAAGGCCGGCGACCGCACCGAGACGATCGGGATGAACAAGGGCGGGACCGTGGAGGCGCGCGGCCTCCGCGTCTCGATGGTCCCCGCCGAGCACTCCGCGGGCAACCTCGTCGCGGAGACCGACGACGCGCCGGTCCACCTCGGCGAGCCGGTCGGCTTCGTCATCGAGCTCGAGGACGGCTACCGGATCTACCACGCGGGCGACACGGCGGTCTTCTCCGACATGCGCCTGATCCGCGACCTCTTCGCGCCGGACCTGGCGATGCTCCCGATCGGCGGCCACTTCACGATGGACCCGCGCGGCGCGGCGCTCGCGGTCGAGTTCCTCGGCGTGGAGGACGTGGTGCCGATGCACTACGGGACCTTCCCGATCCTCGCGGGGACCCCCGACGAGCTCCGGGCCGAGCTCGACGCGCGGGGCCTGGACCGGGTCGAGGTGCATGCGCCGCGCCCCGGCGAGGTCGTCGTATGAACGCCCTCCCCGACCGGTTCGACGCGTTCGTCGCCGAGAAGGCCGGCGACGGCGTCGAGCGAGGCGTCCGCACTCTCGCGATCGACGACCTCCCGGCCGGCGAGGTGCTCATCCGGGTCGCGTGGTCCGGCGTGAACTACAAGGACGCCCTCGCGACCGTCCCCGACGGACGGGTGGCGCGCATCTCCCCGCTCGTGCCGGGGATCGACATCGTGGGGACCGTCGCCGCGAGCGACGACCCTGCCTTCGCGCCGGGCGATGCGGTGGTGGCGCACGGGTACGACATCGGCACGGCGCGACACGGCGGGTTCGCCGCGTACGCGCGCGTCCCGGCGGCCTTTGCGTTCCCCCTCCCCGCCGGCCTCACGCCGCGCGAGGCCGCGGCGATCGGGACCGCCGGCTACACCGCCGCGGCGAGCGTCGCGGCCATCGAGGCGCGCGGGGTGACGCCCGGGAGCGGGCCGGTCCTCGTGACCGGCGCGAGCGGGGGCGTGGGCGGCGTCGCGTCGCGGATCCTCCTGGCCCGCGGCCACGAGGTCTGGGCCATGACGGGCAAGCCGGCCGCCGCCGAGCGCCTGCGCGCGATGGGCGTCGCCGGGATCGTGGGGCGCGAGGAGGCGGCCGGGCCGGGGAAGCCGCTGGAGCCGGAGCGCTGGGCGGGGGCGGTGGACTGCGTGGGCGCGGCGACGCTCCCGTGGATCCTCCGGACGCTCCGCCACGGCGGGACCGTGGCCGCGAGCGGGAACGCCGGCGGCCCTGCCCTCGAGACGACGGTCTTCCCGTTCATCCTGCGCGGCGTCGCGCTCCTCGGGATCGACTCCGCCCAGGTGCCGATCGCGGCCCGGCGGGCGCTCTGGGAGCGGATCGCGACCGACCTGCGGCCGCTCGCGCTCGGCGAGACACCAGCGAGGTGGACCTCGCGGGGCTGCCGGCGGCGCTCGACGCGATGCTCGCCGGCCGCGCCGACGGGAGGACGCTGGTCCGGATCGGCGCCTGACGCCGCCCCGGCCGGCGGGGCCGGCAGTCACACGGCGCACCCGTGCCGCCGTCGCCGGCTGAGGGGCGGCAGGACCCGCCGCCGAGGACGCCGGTCGCCGCCGGTGACGCCGGCCCCACCCGTCAGCCGGGCTGGGCGTACACCATCGTGCGCAGCTCGGTCATGTCCTCGATCGCGTAGCGGAGCCCCTCGCGACCCTGGCCCGAGTCCTTCACGCCGCCGTACGGCATGTGGTCCACCCGGTAGGTGGGGACGTCGTTCACGATGACCCCGCCCACGTGCAGCTCGTCGAAGCCGTACCACGCGTGCGAGAGGTCGTTCGTGAAGACGCCGCACTGGAGGCCGAACCGGCTGTCGTTCACCCGCACGACGGCGTCCTCGAAGTCGCGGAAGGTCTCGAGCACCACGACCGGCGCGAACGCCTCCTCCGTGCAGATGCTCGCATCGCGCGGGACGTCCTCGAGGATCGTCGGGGGGAAGAACGCGCCCTGCGGCTTCCCGCCGGCCAGGACGCGGGCGCCGCGGTCCACGGCCTCCGCCACCCAGCCGCGCGTCCGCTCGACGGCGGCGGCGTCGACCATCGGCCCCACGTCCGTCCGCGGGTCGAGCGGGTCCCCCACCACGAGCTCCTTCGCGCCGGCGACGAAGCGCTCGACGAAGCGGTCGCGGACGTCCTCGTGGACGTACATCCGCTGGACGCTGATGCACACCTGCCCGGCGTACGCGAACGCACCCATGAGGCAGCGGCGCGCCGCCCACTCGAGGTCCGCGGTCGCGTCCACGATGACCCCCGCGTTGCCGCCGAGCTCGAGCACGATCCGCTTCTTGCCGGCACGCGCCTTCATCCGCCAGCCGACAGCGGGGCTCCCGGTGAACGAGAGGAGGGCGAACCGCTCGTCCTCCACCATCCGGTCGCCGATCTCGCGGGACATCGGGAGGATGCTCACGGATCCCGGCGGGGCGCCCGCGCCGTCGATGATCTCCGCGACGGTGAGCATGACGAGGGGGTCCTTCGACGGCGGCTTCAGGACGATCGGGTTCCCGCTCGCGAGCGCCGGGGCGACCTTGTGCGCGGCGAGGTTCAGGGGGAAGTTGAACGGGCTGATCCCGGCGATCGGACCGATGGGGAACCGGCGCACCACGCCCAGGCGCCCGCGCGAGGCCGGCGCGACGTCGAGGGGGATCACCTCGCCCGTCAGCCTCTCCGCCTCCTCCGCCCCGAGCCGGAACGTGATGACCGCCCGGTCCACCTCCGCGAGGGCGTCGCGGATCGGCTTGCCCGCCTCGATCGCGATGAGCGTGCCGAGCTCGTCTCGCCGCCGGCGGATCCCGGTGCTGATGCCGTGGAGGAGCTTCGCGCGCTCGTACGAGGCCATCCGCCGGGTCACCTCGAACGCAGCGACGGCGGCCTCCACGGCCTCCTCGTACTGCTCGAGCGTGGCGTTGTACGTGGAGCCGGCGAGCTCTCCCGGGTAGCCCGCGCGGTCCACGAGCAGCTCGTCGGGCGAGTCCACCCAGCGGCCGGCCAGGTAGATCGGGTGGGGTGCGACGCCGGTGGCGGTGGTCATGGGGTCTCCAGGGTGGGGTCTGTCGCCCCGCACGACGATGGGAAGCCGGCTTCGGGGACGCGCGCGGCGGTGCGACCCGGCCATTCTAGGACGGCCCGTCCAGCGCGCCCGCCGGCGGGCCGGGCCATGACGCGACGACGCCCCGGCCGGCGGCCGGGGCGTCGTGATCCGGCCGGGGAGGAGCGCTCCCCGCGGGTCAGGCGGCCCTGGTCGGCGCGGGCGTGCGCCCATCGAGCGGCTGGCCCGCATCCGTGGCCGCCGCGGGCTTCGCGACCGCGCGCGTGACCGCCTTCGCGATCTCCCACGCGACGAGCAGCGCGACCGCCGCCGCGAATGACACGACCCACTGGGCGGTGGAGAGCGGCGTCGTGCCGAGGATGTGCTGGAGGACGTCGATCTGCGTCACCGCGTACGCCAGCGCGATCTCGACGAGGACGATGACGTTGAGCTTCATGTTGTCGAACGTCGAGACGGTGAGGACGGACTCCCTCTCGTCGCGCGACTCGTAGACGCAGACGATGCGGAAGTACGCGAAGGCCGTGAGCGCCATCGTGACGCCGGCGGCCATCGACGTCTCGCCGCCCATGTCGTGGCGGCCCAGGCCGGCGGCGATGAGGGCGACGAGCCAGACCGCCATGAAGACCCCGGCCCCGATGGCGGTGACGATCACGCCGCGGGTGAGGATCGAGGCATCGCGCGCCCGGGGGAAGCGGTTCATGATGCCCGGCGACTCGGCGTCGAAGCCGAGCGCGACGCCGAGCGGCGTGTCGATGACGAAGTTGATCCAGAGGATCTGGGACGGAGTGAACGGCTGGCCCGCCGCGATGTTCAGGATCGTCGCGGCCAGGAACGTCAGGACGAACGCGACGAGCGTGATGAGGATGAACCGGACGTACTTCGTCAGGTTGTCGTAGAGCTTCCGCCCCTGCTCCACCGCGTGGATGATCGTCGCGAAGTTGTCGTCCGTGAGGATCATCCGGCCGGCGTTCTTCGCGACCTCGGTCCCCGTGCCCATCGCGATCCCGATGTCCGCGGCCTTGATCGCCGGCGCGTCGTTCACGCCGTCGCCGGTCATGGCGACGACGTAGCCCGCCTTCTGGAGGGTCTGCGCCAGCAGGACCTTGTGCTGCGGGGCGACGCGCCCCACGACCCCGATGTCCTGGATGCGCGTGAGTCGCTCGTCCTCGGGAAGCGCGGCGAAGTCCTCGCCGAGGATCGCCTCGCCCGGGATCCCGAGCTGCCGGGCGATCGCGGCGCCGGTGACGACGTCGTCGCCGGTGACCATGCGGACCCGGATGTGCGCGTCGATCGCGGCCTGGACCGCGGGCTTGGAGGTCGGCCGCGGCGGGTCGATCATCCCGACGAGGCTGGCGAGCATCAGGTCCTTGACGTATCCGAGGAGGTCGGCATTCGGGTCGAAGTCCTTCGGATCGAGGTCGCGCCAGGCGGCCGCCATCACGCGGAGCCCGTCCCCTTCCATCCGGTCCACGTTCGCGTCGGCGGCCTTCCGCTGGTCGGCGTCGAACGGGATCGGGGCGGCCCCGGAGAGCGTGCTGCTGCAGCGGTCCATGACGGCCGGTGCGGCGCCCTTCACGTAGACGCGGACCACGTCCTTCCCGGACGCGTCCTTCGTCGGGTTGAAGGTCGCCATGAGCTTGTACGTGGGATCGAACGGCAGCGTGGCCTGGCGCGGCAGGCCCGCCCGGGTCGTGGGCACGTCGAGCCCGGCCTTCACGGCGAGGACGAGGAGAGCCCCCTCCGTGGGGTCGCCGACGACCTTGCCATCCTCGAGCTTCGCGTCGTTCGCGACGATGTACGGGAGGATCGCGTCGTCGATCGACAGCGCCTTGCCGGCGGCGTGCTGGACCTGGCCGTTCGTGTCGTACCCGGTCCCGGTGACCGTGTACCGGTCGCTCGCGTCGACCACCTCGACGGCGGTCATCTGGTTCATCGTGAGCGTGCCGGTCTTGTCGGAGTTGATCGACGAGGTGGCCCCGAGCGTCTCGACGGACGTCAGGTTCTTCACGATCGCGTTCCGCTTCGCGAGGTCCACGGCGCCCATCGAGAGGATCACCTGGACGACGGTGGGGAGCGCCTCGGGCACCGCGGCGATCGCGAGCGCGACGGCCGTGATGAAGATCGTGTCCATCGCCTGGCCGCGCTGGGCGCCCAGCACGAACATGATCACCATCGTCACGCCCGCCACGGCCGCGATCCACAGGGTCATCCGGTTGAGCTGGCGCGTGAGCGGGGTCTGCTCCGTCTTCGTCGCCGAGAGCATGTGGGCGATCCTGCCCACCTGGGTCCCGCCGCCGGTCGTGGTGACGATCATCGTCCCGCTGCCGTGCGTGACCGGCGTGTTCATGAACGCCATGTTCGTCTGGTCGCCCGGGCCGAGCTCCTTGCCCGCGGGGAGCGCGGCCGGGTCCTTCGCGGCCGGGACGCTCTCACCGGTGAGGGCCGACTCGTCGATCTGGAGCGTGGCGGCGGCGATGATCCGCCCGTCGGCGGGGACCTGGTCGCCGGCCGCGAGGAGGACGACGTCGCCCGGGACGAGCTGGGTCGCGTCGACCTGCGCCTGGGCGCCGTCGCGGAGGACACGGGCCTCGGCCTTCATCATCTGCTTGAGCGCGTTCATCGCGCTCGCGGCCTTCCCCTCCTCGCGCATCCCCACGATCGCGTTGATGAACGTGAGGAAGAAGAGGAGGGCGCCCGTCTCGACCTGGCCGATGACCAGCGAGACGACGCCGGCGACCACCAGGATGATCTGGAGGTAGCTCGTGTACTCGTTGAGGAACCGCCGCCACTCCGGCTCCGGCTTCTCGGCCGGGAGGGCGTTGGGGCCGTACTTCTTCGTGAGGTCGGCGGCCTGCGCCGACGTGAGCCCCTTCGCCGGGTCCACGCCGAGCTGCTTCTCGACGTCCTCCGGCGAGAGCTGGTACCACGCGGGACCGGTGTCGGCGGCCGGGGCGGGTCCCCCTCTGCGGCCGCCGGGCGCCGATGCCGCGGCCGGCGCAGTCGCGCCGGTCGCCTGGGTCATCTCGGTCTCCTCCGTCCCATCGGGGCGGCGCGCGATCGCGCCCCCGCCCCCAGGCTGCCCGCCGATCGCCGGACGCCGATCCGCGGCCCGGCGATCCCCCGCTTCGGACCGCCGCTAGCCCTTCTTCGCCTTCCTGGCCTTCTTGCCGTTCCCGTCGGCGTCGCCGTCCTTCTCGGCCTTCTTCGCCGCGAGCTCCTCGGCGATCGGGTCGGGGGCGGCGCCGGGAGGCGCCTCCGCCTCGAGGGCCTCGCGGGTCACCTCGAGGTCCGCGAGCTGCTCCTTGCTCACCTTCGGGTAGCGCGGGTCCATCTCGATCAGCGTGTTCGCGATGACGGCGGCAGCGGCCACCCGGGCGAACGGCTTGTCGTCGGCGGGGATGACCCACCACGGCGCCCACTCGGTGCTCGTGTTGGAGAGGACCTCGGAGAAGGCCTTCTGGTAGTCGTCCCAGAACGCCCGCTCCTTCGCGTCGGAGGACGAGACCTTCCAGTTCTTCTCCGGGAAGTCCAGCCGGGCGAGGAACCGGCGGCGCTGCTCCTCCTTGCTCAGGTTGAGGAAGAGCTTGACGAACGTGAAGCCCTGGTCGGTCAGGTACCGCTCCCAGTCGTTGATCTCGCGATACCGGCGCTGCCAGACGCCGCGGCCCTTCATCTTCGCCGGGATCTTCTGCCCGGCGAGGATCGCCGGGTGGACCCGGACGACGAGGACCTCCTCGTAGTGGACTGCGGTTGAAGATCCCGATCCGGCCCCGCTCCGGCAGCGCCTTCTGGTAGCGCCAGAGGTAGTCGTGGTCGAGCTCCTCGGCGGACGGGATCTTGAAGCTGCTGACCGAGACGCCCTGCGGGTTCACCCCGCTCATGACGTGCTTGATCGTCCCGTCCTTGCCGGCGGCGTCCATCGCCTGGAGGACGATGACGAGGCCGCGGCTGTCTTCGGCATAGAGGCGGTCCTGGTACTCGGCGAGGATGTCGACGCCGCCCTGGAGGATCTCCTTCGCCTCCCCCTTGGAGACCTGCCGCGTCCCGGCGGGATCGAAGTCCCTGGGGAGCTGGACCTTCCGGCCGGGCTTCACCCGGAACGGCTCGATGAAGTCCGCGACGCGCTTCGGCGTGATCTTGATGGGTGCCATGGAGCGTCTCCTTGTGCCTCCGGGAGCCCCGCGTGCCGACGGCCCGCCGCCCCCCGGCGGGCCGTCGATCGCCCTGTCTCCGGGTCAGGCGGCCTTCGCGGCCGTGGCGGCCGGCGCGGCCGGAGTGGCGGGGGCGGCGACCGTCTCCGCCTCATCGTCGAGCGGCGCCTTCCAGACGAGCTTGCGGATCTCCGAGACGACGAGCACGAGGAGCCCGCCGACGATGCAGATGAACCACTGGTCGGCCGTGAGCGGCACCGTGCCGAGGAAGTTCTGGAGGAAGTTGAGGTTCGGCGCGAGGAAGATCGTCGCGACCGACGCGAGCGACGCGATGACGAACCCGCGGTCCTGCATGACCTCGGCGCTGAAGACGGAGCGCGTCTCGTCCTTCGTCGACCACGAGAAGGCGAGGTTCGAGATCGCGAACGCTGTGAAGCCCATCGTGCGCGCGACCGCGTCGTTGTCGGACGGGAACGCGGTGGTGGCCCACGCGATGATCGCGAGGGTGGCGACGCCCATCGTGAGACCGGCGATGGCGAGCCAGACGAGCAGCCGGGTCGGCAGGATCGCCGCGTTCTCGGGTCGCGGCTTGCGCGCCATGAGGCCTTCCGCCGGCTTGCCGTAGCCGAGGCCGATCGCCTGGAAGACGTCGACCGTGAAGTTGATCCACAGGGTCTGGAGCGGGAAGAACGGGATCCCGCCGGCGATGTTGAAGATCGCCGATCCGAGGAACGTGAAGATGAAGCCGAACAGCCAGCCCATCTGGGCGCGGATGTACTTCTTCAGGTTGTCGTAGAGGCCGCGCCCGAGCTCGACGGCCTTCACGATCGTCGCGAAGTCGTCGTCGGTCAGGATCATGACGGCGGCCTCCTTGGAGACCTCCGTCCCGGTGATCCCCATCGCGATCCCGATGTCGGCCTTCTTCAGGGCCGGGGCGTCGTTCACGCCGTCCCCGGTCATCGCGACGATGTGGCCCTTCATCTTGAGGACGTCGACGAGGCGGACCTTGTGCTCCGGGGTGACGCGGGCGATGACCCCGATCCCGTCGATCTCGCGCATCGCCTCGTCGTCGCTCATCGCGCCGAACTCGGCGCCGGTGATCGCGCGGCCCTCGATGCCGAGGTCCGCCGCGATGGCCTGCGCGGTGACCGCGTGGTCGCCGGTGATCATCCGGACCTGGATCCCGGCCGACTTGGCCGTGGCGATCGAGGCCTTGGCCGCCGGTCGCGGCGGGTCGACGATCCCGATGAGCGCCAGGAGCGTGAGCCCGTCGACGAGGGGCAGCAGGTCCGCGTTCGGGTCGAACGTCGCCGGGTCGAAGTCCTTCCGGGCCGTGGACATGACCCGGAGGCCCTTCTCGCCGAGTCGCTGGTTCTCGTCGAGGTAGACCTTCTTCACCGCGTCGTCCACCGGCTGCGTGCCGGCGAGGTCGGGAGTGAGGATGAGCCCGGCCCGCGCGAGGAGCTGGTCGGGCGCCCCCTTCACGAACGCGCGGATGACGTCCTTGCCGGACTCGTCCTTCATCGCGTGGAAGGTCGCCATGAACTTGTACGCGGCGTCGAACGGCAGCTCTGCGAGGCGCGGGTACTCCTGGCGTGTCAGGAGCGGGTCCATCCCGCCCTTCGCCGCGAGGACCACGAGGGCGCCCTCGGTGGGATCGCCGATGAGCTCGCCGTTCTTCACGACGGCGTCGGCGCACAGGGCCATGGGCAGGAGGAACGGGTCGAGCGGGACGTCCGGCTGCCCGCCGACCCGATTGATCTGGCCCTCGGTGCCATAGCCCGTCCCGGTGATCGAGTACCGGCGACCGGGGATGCTCATCTCGACCGCGGTCATCTGGTTGAGGGTGAGGGTGCCGGTCTTGTCCGAGTTGATCGCGGAGGTGGACCCGAGCGTCTCGACCGAGCGGAGGCGCTTCATGATGGCGCCCGCCTTCGCAAGGGTCTGCGTCCCCATGGAGAGGATCGTGGTGACGACGGCGGGGAGCCCGGTCGGGATCGCGGAGACCGCGAACGCGACGGCGGTGATGAAGAGGACGTCCCACGCCTCGCCGCGGTAGAGGCCGAGCGCCATCGACGCGATGAGGGCGAGCCCGGCGACGACGAGGATCTGGTTGGTCAGCTTGTTCAGCTGCTTCGTGAGCGGGGTGGCCTCGGTCTTCTCCGCGTTGAGGAGTCCGGAGATGTGGCCGACCTCCGTGGACATGCCCGTCGCCGTGACGACGAGCGCGCCGGAGCCGCGGGTGACGTTCGTGTTCATGTACGCCATGTCCACGCGGTCGCCCAGCGGGGTGTCCGCCTTGTCGACCGGGTCGACCCCCTTGGACGCGGGCACGCTCTCGCCCGTGAGCGCCGACTCGTCGATCTCGAGGGTCGCAGCCCGGATGATCCGGCCGTCGGCGGGGACCACGTCGCCCGCCTCGACGTTCACGATGTCGCCGGGGACGATCTGGTCGGCGGGGATCTCCACGACCTGGCCGTCGCGGACCACCTTGCTCTTGATGAGCATCATCCCCTGGAGGGCCGCCACGGCCTTCGCGGCCTTGCCCTCCTGGTTGAGGCCCATGAACGCGTTGACGAGCGTCAGGATGATGAGCAGGCGCCCGGTCTGGGCCTGGCCGATCGGGAAGCAGACGACGCCCGCCACGAGCAGGACGAGCTGCATCGGGTCGGCGTACTGGCGCAGGAACGCCCGCCAGCGGGGCTCCTTCTTGCCCTCGGCGAACTTGTTCGGGCCGAACTGCTGGGCCCGCTTCGCCGCCTCGGCGGTCGTGAGCCCCTGGGCCGCCTCGACGCCCTGCTGCTTCAGCGCGTCGTCGACCGAGAGCGTGTGCCACGCGGGTCCGGCCGCCGGCGCGGCGGGCGTCGGAGACCCCTGGGCTGCGGTCATCCGCTCCTCCCTCGAAGGTGGGCGTCACCCGGCGGAGGGCGCCAACGCCCGTCATGGGCCCGCCGGGACGCTGTGCGACGAGTCTATCGGGCGGCGAGGGCCAGCGACATGACCAACAGGCCCTGCCCGAGGTGATACAGGACCATGACCGCGAGGTCCCCGTGACGGACGGAACGGACGAAGCGGCCCTCGGCGAGCAGGGTGTCCGACGCCGCGAAGAGGATGGCGCCCGCGATCGCGACGGCGTTCAGCGAGCCTGCGGCGCTCGCGACCATCGCGGAGATCGCGAGCATGTACGCGACGACGGGCGGGACGAGGCCGGGGCGGCCGCTGTCGCGGAGCGCCCGGACGAGCCGCCGCCCGGTGATCGACGTCGAAGAGCGCCATGGCGACGGCGCCGACGGCGAGGGCGGCGATCGCGAGGCCGCCGGCCACGAAGCCGGCCGTGAACGCGACGTGCGCGAGGAGGAACGCCGCGAGCCCGGCGACGAACCCGCGCTCGGAGAGGAGCGCGACGTCGCCGGCGAGCGAGAGGGCGAGCCCCGCGACGAACCATGCGCGGACGGCGGGATCGCGCGGCTCGAGGACCAGCGCCGCCGCGATGAGAAGGACGAGGGGCAGGGGCTTCGTCAGCCACCGGATCCGGCCCGGGAGCGCGGGCCGGCCGCGCTCGCGGGCCGCCACGACGGCCCAGTCGGCGGCCGCCGCGACGAGGAACGCCGCGAGCAGGACGGCAGCGGCCGGCGTCACGGGCGGCGGCCCGGTCGCGAGGACCGATGGCGCGACGCACGCCGCTCGGGCGTCCGGCCCGCGGCCAGCTCGGCTGTCACCCCGCCGTCAGGCGTCCGCGCGCGGGTACGAGCCCAGGACCCGGAGCATCGTCGTCACGGCGGCGAGCCGGCCGAGCGCCCGCGTCATCGCGGCGGTCGAGGCGTCGCCGTCCACGTCCACCCAGAAGACGTACTCCCACGCGCGCTCGAGGCTGGGCCGCGACTCGAGCTTGTGCATGTTGATCCCCTCGTCGGCGAGGACCGCGAGGCACGCCATGAGGGTCCCTGGCTCGTTGCGGACGCCGAGGACGAGGGTCGTCGTGACCCCGTGCGCGGCCGCCTGCTCGGCGGCGGGGACGCGCCGGGCATCCGCGGGGAGGTCCACGTCCGGACGGGTGACGACGACGAACCGCGTCCGGTTGTCCGGGACGGTCTGGATGCCGTCGGCGAGGATCTCCAGTCCGGCGAGGGACGCCGCGCGGGGCGAGAGGACCGCCGCGGCGCGGCGCTCGCCGCGCTCGGCGATCGACTTCCCGGCCGCCGAGGTGTTGTACGTCGTGAGGAGCTGCCACCGGCGGCTCCGGAGGAAGCGGTCGGCCTGGCCGAGCGCCTGGATGTGCGAGTAGACGCGCTCGATCTCGTCGATCCGCTCGCCGGGAAGCGCGGCCAGGCAGAGCTGCACGGGGACCGCGACCTCCCCGCGGATCGCGACGTCGTGCTCGAGCAGGAGGTCGTAGTTCTCGCGGACGGTCCCGTTGACCAGGTTCTCGATGGGGACGACGCCGGCGACGATCGGCGCGGCGCCGGCGGGGTCGGCGGCGGCCCGGCCCGCCGCGACCGCCTCGAAGACGTCGCGGAAGCCGGGGACCGGGACGGGCGCGGGCGCCGCGAAGAACGCGACGACCGCGTCCTCCGCGAACGCGCCGGGCTCGCCGGAGTACGCGACGCGCGGGCCGCCCGTCGCCGGATCGGCGGTCATCGGACCGCGTGCCCCCGGGCCGGCCGGGGGAGGCGCCGGGCGGCCGGACGCGGCGGGCGCGCCCCGCTCATCGCTCGACGGAGGTCGTGAAGTCGCGCTCGCCGCGGCGGCTGACCTCGGCGCCGGACTTCCAGATCGCGTACTCGAGCGAGTCCGCGAGCGCCGCGGCCGACGCCCCGATGATGTTCGTGTCGCTCCCCATCGTGGACCACTCGGCCTCGCCCTCGGCGGAGTCGATCGTGACGCGGGTGCGCGCCGCGGTGGCCGACCGCCCGTCCACGATGCGGACCTTGTAGTCCACGAGGCGGACGCGGTCGAGGACCGGGTAGAACGCACCGAGCGCCTTGCGGAGCGCCGCGTCGAGCGCGTTCACCGGGCCGTTGCCGTCGGCCGCGGTGTGGAGCACCTCGCCGCCGACCTCGACCTTCACGGTCGCCTCGGCGCGCTGCTCACGGCCGTCGCGCTGCTCGATGATCACGGTGTAGTCCACGATCCGGAACGGCGCCGCGTAGCCGGGCTGCTGGCGCCGGACGAGCAGCTCGAAGGAGGCCTCGGCCCCCTCGAACGACGCGCCGTCCGCCTCGAGCTCCTTGATGAGCTTCGAGAGCGCCTTCCCGTCGACCACCCCCTCGAGCCGGTGCCCGAGCTGCTCCGCGCGGAGCTGGGTGTTGGCCTTCCCGCCGAGCTCGGAGACGACGAGGCGCCTCTCGTTCCCGACCGCCGTGGGGTCCACGTGCTGGTAGCTGCGCTCCACCTTCGCGACCGCCGCGCCGTGGACGCCGCCCTTGTGCGCGAACGCGGACCGGCCGACGTACGGCTGGTAGTCGTTCGGGGTGACGTTCGCGATCTCCGCGACGGAGCGGGAGAGGTACGTGAGGTCCTCGATGTCGCCGCCGCCGGCCGGCAGGAGCGGGAGCGGCGTCTTGAGGGCGAGGTTCGCGAGGATGCTCACCATGTTCGCGTTGCCGCACCGCTCGCCGTAGCCGTTGATCGTCGCCTGCACGTGGCGGACGCCGGCCTGGACGGCAGCGAGCGCGTTGGCGACGGCGAGCTCCGCGTCGTTGTGCGTGTGGATCCCCCACACGACCTCCGGCGCGTCGGGGTCCGACTCCAGCGCCTGCCGCGTGGCGGTCACGATCCGCACGAGCTCGTCGGTGAGCGTCCCGCCGTTCGTGTCGCACAGGACGAGCGACCGGGCGCCGGCCTGCCGCGCCGCGCGGAGGGTGGCGACCGCGTAGTCCGGGTCCGCCTTGTAGCCGTCGAAGTAGTGCTCGGCGTCGTACACGGCCTCGCGGCCGTGGTCCACGATGAAGCCGACCGACTCCGCCACCATGTCGAGGTTCTGCTCGGCGGTCGCGCCGAGCACCTGCGTCACGTGGAGGAGCCAGCTCTTCCCGAAGATCGTCACGACCGGCGTCTCGGCCGCGACGAGCTCGATGAGGTTCGGGTCCGCCTCCGGCCGGTTCGCCTTGTGGCGGGTGGAGCCGAACGCGGCGAGCTTCGCGCGCTCCCAGCGCATCTTCTTCGCGGCGGCGAAGAACTCGATGTCCTTGGGGTTGGAGCCCGGCCAGCCGCCCTCGATGAAGGGCATGCCGTACTCGTCGAGCATCCGCGCCACGCGGATCTTGTCGGCGAGCGAGAGCGTGATGTTCTCGCCCTGGGTCCCGTCCCGGAGGGTCGTGTCGTACAGGACGACGGGTCGGTCGGTCATCGGTTCCCCTCCCCCGCCCCGCCGAGGCGCTCGACGATCGCGTCGGTCATCCCCTTCGTCCCGACGGGCAGGACCTCGGCGGCGGCCGCCTGGTCCGCCGGCATGATGTCCGGCGTCCGGAGCCCGGCGTACAGGGCGTCGGAGACCGCGTCCTCGATGGTCCGGGCCAGGTCGTCGCGCCCGAACGACCAGCGCAGCATCATCGCCGCGGAGAGGATCGTCCCGATCGGGTTCGCGATGTCCCTGCCGGCGATGTCCGGCGCCGAGCCGTGGATCGGCTCGTACAGGCCGTGGAGGCCGTACGCGGTGCGGGTCATCCCCACCGACGCCGACGGGAGCATCCCCAGCGAGCCGGCGAGGACGCTCGCCTCGTCGGAGAGGATGTCGCCGAAGAGGTTCTCGGTGACGATCACGTCGAAGTCCGCCGGCCGGCGGACGAGCTGCATCGCGCACGCGTCCACGAGCCGGTGGTCGAGCGCGATCCCGGGGAACGCCGCGCCGACCTCGGTCGCGACCGTCCGCCAGAGGCGCGAGGTCGCGAGGACGTTCGCCTTGTCCACGCTCGTGACGCGCCGGCGGCGCTTGCCCGCGAGCTCGAACGCGAGCCGCACGATCCGCGCGATCTCCTCGTCCGTGTACGGGAGCTGGTCCACGGCCCGGCGCGTCCCGGGGGCGCCGCTCATCTCGATCCGGTCGCCGAAGTAGAGGCCGCCGGTGAGCTCGCGGACGACGAGCAGGTCGACGTCCTCGAGGAGCGACTCCTTCAGCGGCGAGGCCGCCGCGAGCGCGGGGTGGACCGTGACGGGCCGGAGGTTCGCGAAGAGCCCCAGCCCCCCGCGCATCGCGAAGAGGGCCTGCTCGGGCCTGACGGGCGAGTTGGGGTCGTCCCATCTCGGGCCGCCCACGGCGCCGAGGTAGACCGCGTCCGACGCGCGGCAGACCTCGACGTCCTCCGGCCGCATCGCGACGCCGTACGCGTCGATCGCGCAGCCGCCGGCGAGGACCTCCGTCCACGCGACGGAGAAGCCGGCCCGCTCGCCGAGGACGTCGACGACGCGGCGGCCGGCGGCCACCACGTCCGGCCCCACGCCGTCGCCGGGGATCGCGACGATCCGGTAGACCGGCGGCGGATCGCCGGCCGGCGCGAGCCCCGGCACGTGGGACGGCTCGGCCGTCGCCGCCGGGCTCACGGGAGCTGCTCGCCCTGCGGAGGCGCCGGGATCACCGCGCTCTCGTCACCCAGCTCGATCGCGTGGAGCTTGTTCGTCGCGACGAGGTAGGCCTCGAGCGAGGCCTCGACGATGTTCGTCGAGAGGCCGTGGCCCGTGACCGACTCCCCGCGGGCGGGGTCGTCGATCGACCGGCAGCACCGGACGACGACCTGGCCCTGGGCATCCTCGCCGCCCGAGACGGCGCGGATCTCGTAGCTCAGCAGCACCGGGTGCCAGGAGAGGACGGGCTCGATCGCCGAGTCCACCGCGCCGTAGAGCGCGTCGACCGGGCCGTTGCCCTTGCTGCTCCCGTACCGCTCCTGCGCGCCGAGCGTGAGCGTGACGTGGCCGCGCGACTCGCCGCCCCGCGCCGAGCTGACCTCCCAGTCGGTCAGGCCGACGGTCTCGGGGACCTCGGCGACCTGCTGCTCCACGATGGCGATGAGGTCGGCGTCGGTGACCTCCTTCTTCCGGTCCGCGAGCGCGATGGCCTCGCGGTAGACGAGGTCGAGCTCCGGGCCGTCCACGTGGTAGCCCATGTCGCGGAGCTTCTTCTGGAGGCCCTTGCGGCCGGAGAGCTTGCCGATCGTCAGCTGGCTCCCGGTGAGGCCGACCGACTGCGGCGTCATGATCTCGTACGTCAGCGGGTTCTTGATGACGCCGTCCTGGTGGATGCCCGACTCGTGCGCGAACGCGTTCGCGCCGACGACGGCCTTGTTCGGCTGGATGCTGAACCCGGTGAGGTGGCTGACCAGGCGGCTCGCGGGCGTGATCTGCTCGGTCGCGACGCCGCTGATGAGCCGCGGGAACTGGGTGGGCCGCGTGCGCAGCGCCATCACGACCTCCTCGAGGGAGGCGTTGCCGGCACGCTCGCCGAGCCCGTTGACCGTGACCTCCACCTGCCGCGCGCCTGCCTGGACCGCGGCGAGCGTGTTCGCCGTCGCGAGCCCGAGGTCGTTGTGGCAGTGGACGGAGATGACCGCCTCGTCGCCGGCGAGAGCCTTGACGCGGCTCACCAGCGGGCCGAAGTCCGACGGGATCGCGTAGCCCGACGGTGTCCGGGATGTTCAGCGTGGAGGCGCCGGCCTCGAGCACCGCGGCGTAGACGGCGAGGAGGTAGTCCGGGTCGGTGCGCGACGCGTCCTCGGCCGAGAACTCGATCTCGGCGTCGCGGCCGAGCTTCTCCCGGCCGTAGCGGACCCAGCGGGCCGCCTCGGCGAGCGCCGTGTCGCGGTCGATGCGGAGCTTGTGCTTGAGGTGGATGTCGCTCGTCGCGATGAAGACGTGGAGGTGGGGGCGCTCCGCGACGGAGATCGCCTCGACCGCGCGCTGCGGATCCCCGTCCTTGCAGCGCGCGAGGGCCGCGACCGCGACCCCCTTCGTCTCCTCGGCGATCCGCCGGACGGCCTCGAAGTCGCCCGGGGATGCGGCCGGGAAGCCGGCCTCGATGACATCCACCTTCATCCGGACGAGCTGCCGCGCGACCTGGATCTTCTCCGCGACGGTGAGGCCGGCGCCGGGCGCCTGCTCCCCGTCGCGCAGGGTGGTGTCGAAGATCCGTACGTGGCCCTCGGCTACGCCGGGGCCGAAGGTGGGGCTGGTCATCGCCGTGCGCTCCCCTTGGCCGAAGCCTGTGCCTGGCCGGCCTTGACGGTCACCGGGTCGAGGAACGCCATCTTCGACCGCAGCTCCGCGCCGACCTGCTCGATCTGGTGGCCGCTCTCCGCCTCGCGCATCCGCTCGAACTCGGCACGGCCGCTCCGGTTCTCCTCGATCCAGCGGGCCGCGAACGTCCCGTCCTGGATCTCGGTGAGGACCTGCTTCATCGTCGCGCGGACGCGGTCGTCGATGATCCGCGGCCCGGAGACGTAGTCGCCGAACTCCGCGGTGTCGCTGACCGAGAAGCGCATGAAGTCGAGCCCGCCGCGGTACATGAGGTCCACGATGAGCTTGAGCTCGTGCATGGTCTCGAAGTACGCGAGCTCCGGCTGGTAGCCGGCCTCCACGAGCGTCTCGAACGCGCTCTTCACGAGCGCCGCGGTGCCGCCGCAGAGGACCGCCTGCTCGCCGAAGAGGTCGGTCTCCGTCTCCTCCTTGAACGTCGTCTCGAGGACGCCTGCGCGGGTGCAGCCGAGCGCCCGGGCGTACGCGAGGACGCGGTCGCGGGCGGTCCCGCTCGCGTTCCGCTCGACGGCGAAGAGCGCCGGGACGCCGCCGCCGTCGCGGTAGACCGAGCGGACGAGGTGGCCGGGGCCCTTCGGCGCGACCATCCCCACGTCCACGCCGTCCGGCGGGACGATCTGGCCGAACCGGATCGTGAAGCCGTGGGCGAAGAGGAGGAGCTGCCCGGGCCGCAGGTTCGGGGCGATCTCGGTGTCGTAGAGCGCCTTCTGGGAGGTGTCCGGGACGGCCATCATCATCACGTCGGCGGCGCGGACCGCGTCCGCGACGTCCATGACCGTGAGGCCGGCCTCCTCCGCGATCGCGCGGCTCTTGCTCGCCGGCGCGAGGCCGACGATCACGTCGACGCCGGACTCGTGCAGGTTCAGGGCGTGGGCGTGGCCCTGGCTGCCGAACCCGATGATCGCGACCTTCTGGCCCGCGAGGGCGCTCGGGTCGGCGTCGACGTCGTAGTACATCCGCGCGGTCATCGCTTGGTCGCCTCCTCGATGGACGCGGAGCCACGGGCCATCACGACGGCCCCGGTCCGCACGAGCTCCTTGATGCCGAAGCCGCGGAGGAGCGCGATGAGCGCGTCCACCTCGGCCTCCGTTCCGGTCACCTCGACGATGACCGCGTCGGTCGCCAGGTCCACGATCCGCCCGCGGTACATCTCGACGATCGAGACGACCTCGCCGCGGTTCCGGTCGGTCGCGCGCACCTTCACGAGCGCGAGCTCGTGCTGCACGGACGGCTCGTCCGTCACGTCCTGGACCTTGAGGACGTCGATGAGCCGGTAGAGCTGCTTGATCGCCTGCTCCACGTGGAACTCGTCCCCGTGGATGGTGATCGTCATCCGGCTCACGTCGTCGCTGTCAGTGTGGCTCACCGACAGCGACTCGATGTTGAAGTCGCGCGCGCGCATGAGGCTCGCGACGCGGTTGAGGACGCCGGTCCGGTTCTGGACCACGGCGACGAGGACATGGCGGCGATGCTCGCCCCAGCCGGGGAGCGCGCGGGCGGGGGCGGGGCGGGCGGTGGCGTCGGCGTTCATTCGGCGGACTCCAGGTCCTCGTCCTCGAGGAGGTCGGACAGGCCCTTGCCCGCCGGCATCATCGGGAAGACGTTCTGCTCGCTCGCGATCTCGAACCAGACGAGGGCGGGGCCGTCGACGGCGTTCGCCGCCTCGATGGCCGCGTCCACCTCCTCGACCTTCGTGGCCTTCCACGCCGGGATCCCGTAGGCGTCCGCGAGCTTGAGGTAGTCGGGGCCCACCATGTCCGACGAGTGGAAGTTGTTCGCGTACACGAGCTCCTGCCACTGCCGGATCATCCCGAGCTTGTGGTTGTCGAGGAGCGCGATCTTCACCGGGATGTCGTCCTGGACGAGCGTCGCGAGCTCCTGGACGGTCATCTGGAAGCCGCCGTCGCCCACGACCGCCCACGTCTTCTTGTCCGGGCGCCCCAGGGCGGCACCCATCGCCGCGGGCATCGAGTAGCCCATCGTGCCGAGGCCGCCGGACGAGAGGTGGCTGTGCGGCCGCCGGTAGCCGGCGTAGCGCGCGGTCCACATCTGGTTCTGGCCCACGTCGGCGACCATCGTCGCGTCGTGGTCGTTGAGGGCGCCGATCCGCTCGAGGATGTAGTCGGCGGAGAGGAGTCCGTTGCGCCACGTGCCGGACCCGTGCCAGCTGCTCCCCTCGGACTCCTCGCGCCATTCGGCGAGCTGCTGGAGGTAGCCGGCGCGCGCCTCGTGGTCCACGGGCGCGACGGCCGGGATGAGCGCCTGGAGGACGCGCCGGACGTCGCCCACGACGGGGACGTCCACCGCGACGTTCTTCCCGATCTCGGCGGGGTCGATGTCCACGTGGACGATCCGGGCGTGCGGCGCATACGTCCGGACGTTGCCGGTGACGCGGTCGTCGAACCGCATCCCGAGGGCGATCAGGAGGTCCGCGGACTGGATCGCGCGGTTGACGTGCTTCCAGCCGTGCATCCCCATGTAGCCGTACGCGAGCGGATGCGACTCGTCGATCGCGCCGATGCCCAGGAGGCTCCAGGCGACCGGGATGTTCGCCTTCTCGGCGAGCTCGCGGAGCTCGTCCCACGCCTCGGCGATGAGGATGCCGTGGCCGGCGAGGATGAGCGGGCGCTTCGCCTTCGCGATCTCGTGCGCGACCAGCTTGATCTGGCGCGGGTGGCCGTCCATGGTCGGGCGGAAGCCCGGCAGGCCGGCGAGGACCTGCTCGTGGGACGGGTGCTCGGCGCGCGTCTCGGCCTGGAGGGCGTCCTTCGTGATGTCGATGTGCACGGGGCCCGGACGCCCGCTCCGGGCGATGTGGAAGGCCTCGGCGATGACGCCCGGAAGCTCGTCCGCGTCGCGCACGAGGTAGTTGTGCTTCGTCATCGGCAGGGTGATGCCGGTGATGTCGATCTCCTGGAAGGCGTCCTTCCCGATGAGCGCGGCGGCGACGTTGCCGGTGATCGCGACCATCGGGATCGAGTCGAGCTGGGCGGTGGCGATCCCGGTGACGAGGTTCGTCGCGCCGGGGCCGGAGGTGCCGAGGCAGACGCCGACGCGACCGGTCGCGCGGGCGTAGCCGTCCGCGGCATGGGCCGCCCCCTGCTCGTGGCGGACGAGGACCGTGCGCAGCTCCGGGTAGTCCCCGAAGACGTCGTAGAGCGGCAGGATCACCCCGCCCGGGTAGCCGAAGAGGACGTCCACCCCTTCGCGGAGGAGCGCCTCACAGACGACGTCGGCGCCGATCCGCGTCCGCTTCGTGATCCGCGCCTGGTGGAGCATGTCGCGACGCGCCCTCTCGATCGCGTCCGCGCTGGGGCTGCCCGCGTCGGGCTCGTGCGAGTGCACGTGCCCGCGGGTCCCCCCGCCCTTCGTCACCGTCATCGCTGCTTCCTCCGTCCCGGCCGTCACCCCGGCCGATGCTCCCGAGAATGAGAAGACCCCCGCCGTTCCGGCGAGGGTCCTGCAGGTCTCCGTTGGGTGGTGGCGCTCTGCGCTACCGCGGTCCTCCAGACGCTCGCCGAGGGCTCCGAATGAGCCCGATAAGGAAGAGGGCAAGGCTGTGGATGGACGCGGATACGTCGAGGTGGCGCGGGTCGTCGAGGGGCACGTGCACGCGGCGGCCGTCCGTCGTGACGACGACGGCGACGCGGCGGGAGTCGTGACCGCTGAAGAGTCCCACACTGCCTCCGGTGCCCGGGCGCGCGGTGGCCCGAGGTGCCGGAAGGATAGCACGCGAGCGCGAGGTGCGCAACCACGGCCCGATGGTACGGGGCGACCTACGTCGCGTGGGGCGCGTAGGCGCGCGTCCGTCAGGGTGCCCCGACCCTCACCAGGAACGAGGACGCCTCCGTCGCATCACCCGCGACGAGCACCCACGGGTCCTCGCCCACGACGGCGATCGCGGCGATGTAGGGCGGCACGTCAGTGACGCCGATCGTCGCGCCGGTCGCCGGATCGAGCCGGTAGAGCGTTCCCCGCTCGCCCACGTACACCGCCTCGTCGGAGGCGCCGAGGCCGGAGAGCGCCGCGGGGTCGGGCGGGCCGGGCTGCGGCACGTGCAGGGCCGCGCCGGTCCGGGCGTCGATGCGGGTGATCACCCCGTCGGACGAGCTCGCGGCCCAGACCGCTCCCGCACCCGTCGCGATGAGCGCCGGGTCCGAGCCGGCCGGGATGCGCCCGAGGATGCGACCCGTCGCCGCGTCCACGCGCACGACCACCCCGTCACCGCGCGCGACGACCCAGACGGACCCGCCGGCCACCGCGACGGCGACCGGTCGCGACCCGACGTACGTCCTCGCCGCGACGGTGCCCGCGGCCGGGTCCACCCGCACCAGGTCCCCGTCGCCCGTCGTGACCCAGACACGGCCGTCGCCCACCGCGAGCGCCGTCGCGCGCGGGAGCGGGATCACCGGCCCCGTCGCCTCGCCCGGCGCGCCGACCCGGCGGATCCCATCGCCCGCGATCGCCCACGCGTCCGCTCCGCCGGCTGCGACGATCGACGTGCCCGCGATCGGGAGGGAGACGGCCGATGCGTCCGGGAGCGACGCCCATCGGGCCCCGTCGGCGCATCCGGCCCAGAGCGCGGGCGGCGACGCGTCCGCTGCCGCGGCGAGCGTGAGCGCGTCCCTGCAGATCGGCTCGCGGACGAGCTGGGTCCCGACCGGGTCCGGCGTCGGGAGCGGGGGGACGGACGCAGCCTGCGCGGTCGCCGTCGGCGCGACGCCGGGCACCGACGCGCCGGGGCCGGCCGCCGGCGAACGTCCGAGGATCGCGAGGCCGGCCGCGGCGAGGACGACGGTCACCGCGATCGTGGTCAGGGAGAGGGCGGTGGTGCCCGCCGCGCCCACGCGCCCCACCCTCCCGGTCCACGGCCACCGCCGGGCCTGCCTCTCGGTGCGCGTGCGCCCGTGGATCGACTCGAACAGCCGCGTGGGCGCCGGGCCGGCGCCCTCCTCGGCCATCCAGGCGGTGAGGAGGCGGTCGATGTCGCCGCGTCCGTCGCGCTGCCGCCCGCTCATGCGCTCCACCGCCCGCGCCGTTCGTCGCCCAGCCGGTCGTCCGCCTCCAGGGCCGCCCGCATCGCGTCCGTCCCGCGCCGGATCCGCGACTTCACCGTCCCGAGCGGGATCCCCAGCGTCTCGGCGATCTCGGGGTGCGCGAGGCCCTCCCGGTGCGCGAGGACGAGGACGGCACGCTGCTCCAGGGGCAGCCGCCGGAACGCCCGGTCGAGCCGATCGCCCTCGATCAGCGGCCCCAGGTCGTCCGACCCGGCGGCGTCCACGGCATGGAGGAGCGGGACCTCGCCACGACGCCGCATCCGGCGCCCCTCGTCGTAGCACGCGTTCACGACCATCCGGCGGACCCATGCCTCGAACCTGTCGGGATCGCGCAGGCGCGGGAGCTCGCGCCAGGCGCGCACGAGCGCCTCCTGTGTCGCGTCCTCGGCGCGATCGACGTCGCGCAGGATCAGCCGCGCGAGCCCGTACATCCGGTCGGTCACCTCTGCGACGAGCGAGGCGAACGCGTCGTGGTCCCCACGCATCGCGTCCTCGACATCCCGGCGGTCCATCGCGTCGCGGTCCTCGTCCGACCCGGCATCACGCGGCGCATCGCCGCCGTCCGAGGTGGGGACGCTCGCGGGCAGCCCGGTGGATCCATCTTCGCCGCCGACCCGTCGCGAGTCGCCCCCTCGGATGGGCAGGTCGCGGGCCCCGGGGCTCGCGAAGACGGATCCGACCGGCCTCCGCCGCACGTCATCTCCCCGATCGGGCCTCACGGCCCGCGCGAAGGGGAGACGACCATGAACGGTGATCGACTGAAGGCGGCGGTCGCGATCGCGGCCGTCTCGCTCCTCGTCGTGGCCTGCGGGACGTCCAGCGCCGGCCAGGCGTCGACGGCGCCGGCGGGCAGCGCGGCCCCGGCCGGGGCCGCTGCGATGGCGGGGTCACCGTCCGTGCCGCCGGCCGTCGCGGCATCGCCGAGCGCGACTGCGGACGCCGAGCTTCCCGCCCTGACGCCCGTGGCGACCATCGACGGCGTGGACTACCCGGCCGGCCTCGTCGCCACCCCGGATGCCGTCTGGGCGCTCGACCACTCGGACGCGAACCTCATGCGGATCGACCCGGCATCGAACGCCATCACCGACACGATCCGCCTCGGCAAGGGCTACGCGAACTCGCTCATGCTCGTCGACGGGATGCTCTGGGCGAACCTCCAGGACGAGGCGAGGCTCGTCGAGGTCGATCCCGCGACGAAGAAGGTCACCGGCTCCGTGAAGGCCGCGGGCGACGGGTACTGGGTGGTCGCCGGAGACGGCGCGATCTGGGCCCTCGGCCCGGACCGCGATCTCGTCCACGTGGACCCGAAGGCGCGGAAGGTGGTCGCGACCTACCAGGCGGACCCCGGGTGCGGCGACGCTCTCGCCGTCGGTGGCGGCTGGGTCTGGACGGGCTCGAACGACGGCGCCGTCTGCCGGGTCGACGCGAAGACCGGGAAGGTGGTCGCGAAGGGCGCGAACCTCGGCGCGCCGGGGGCGGCGATCTTCATGGACGGCGCGCACCTGCTCACGGCCGCGGCCGGCGGCGGGGTCGATATCGTGGACCCGGAGACGCTCGCCGTCACCGCGTCGTTCCCGCCGCCCGACCCCGGGACGTACCAGGGCGGGAAGGTCTCGTTCGGGAGCGCGGACAGCGGCCTGTCATTCCTTCCGGTCGCCGACGGGTACTGGATCCAGAACAGCGCAGCGACGATCGCGCACCTCGTCCCGGCCGACGCGGCCCACCCGTGGACGCTGTACGCGGGGCTGCCGATCAGCGTGGACGGCGCGGGGCCGCTCCTCGACGCGTTCGGTTCGCTGTGGATCGGGGATTCGAACGCGGCCCCTGGCGCGGCCGGGAAGGGCAGGATCCTCCGCGTGACGCCGCCGCAGGGCTGACGTGGCGATGCGGCGCGGCCCGGGGCGGCGCCGCGGCAGTGACGAGGGCACGGCCGGGATCGCGGGGGCTTCCCGCGGCCCGGCCGTGTGTCAGCGCAGCCGGCGCAGGAGTCGCGTCGATGCGCGGAGCGCCTTCGCGCCGAGCCAGACCGTCGCGACGGCCACGGCGGCCTGGACCGGGATCCACATGAGGCCGCCGGGGTCCGCCGGGCCGGCGCCGATCCCCGTCGGGCGGATCCGGACCACGGGGAGGCCGCGGCCTGCCTCGCGCAGCTCGTCGTCCGAGAGCCCGCGGGTGTCACCGGAGGTCGCACGCCCGATGGGGCCCATGTTCGCCATGAGCTGCCGGAACGCGCGCGCCCACTCGTCCGGGTCGGTGACCTCCTCCGCGACCCCGCGGAAGGTCGAGAGCGGGAGGACCACCTCCACCGCCGGGTCCGCCTGCACGTTGCGGAACCACTGGGTCGCGGCGCCGAAGCCGGCGACGCAGTAGACGGCGCCGTCGAGGATCGCGTAGCCCAGCGGGACGTCCCGCGGGAGGCCGCTCGTCCGCCCGGTCGTGCGCAGCACCATGAGCGACCCGAGGACGGGCGTGCTGAAGAGCGGGCCCAGGCCGGCCCGGAGCACGGGCACGGCGAACCAGCGGTTGAGCCGGATGAACCCGCCGTGCATCGGCTCGAGGAGGCGGGTCATCGTGGGCCCGTAGGGAAGGTCGCCGAAGCGGGTCGGTCCCACGGGCGCGGGCCCGGCGCCCCCCGCCTGGTCGGTCATCTCGCCGATCCCCCTGATCGCGCGGCCCGGGACGGACGGCCGCCCGGATGCCAGCCCGACGGAAGCACGTCCGCGCGCCCGGGGGAAGGGCCGCACCGCCCCCCTCTGCTACCCTTCTCTCCCCGCGCATCCGGAGAGAAGAGCAGCCCCATGTCCGAACCCCAGCCGCGCCCGCGGACCCTCGTCGAGAAGATCTGGGACGACCACGTCGTCGCCGAGGATCCCGGCGCCCCCGCGCTCGTCGCGATCGACCTCCACCTCGTCCACGAGGTCACGAGCCCGCAGGCCTTCACCGGCCTGCGGCAGCGCGGCCTCCTCGTCCGCCACCCCGAGCGGACCGTGGCGACGATGGACCACTCCACGCCCACGACGCCCATCGGCCTCCCGATCGTGGACCCGATGGCCGCGGCGCAGATCCAGCAGCTGATCGACAACTGCGCGGAGTTCGGCATCCCGCTCCACGCGCTCGGGTCGGAGACCCAGGGGATCGTCCACGTCATCGGCCCGGAGCTCGGCCTCACGCAGCCCGGCATGACGATCGTCTGCGGCGACAGCCACACCGCGACCCACGGCGCGTTCGGCGCGCTCGCGTTCGGCATCGGGACGAGCGAGGTCGAGATGGTCCTCGCGACCCAGACGCTCCTCCAGCGCCGCCCGCGCACGTACGAGGTCCGGGTGGACGGGCGCCTCCGGCCGGGCGTGTCGGCCAAGGACATCATCCTCGCGCTCATCGCGCGGATCGGCGTGGGCGGCGGGACGGGCCACGTCTTCGAGTACCGCGGCGAGGCCATCCGGGCGCTCACCATGGAAGAGCGGATGACCGTCTGCAACATGAGCATCGAGGGCGGGGCACGCGCCGGGCTCATGGCGCCGGACGAGACCACCTTCGAGTACATCCACGGTCGCCGGCACGCGCCGCAGGGCGCGGCGTGGGACGCGGCGGTCGAGCGGTGGCGCACGCTCCCGACGGACGACGGCGCCGCGTACGACCTGTCGATCACGCTCGACGCCGACCGCCTGGCGCCGATGGTCACGTACGGCACGAACCCCGGGATGGGGATCGCGGTGGACGAGCGGATCCCGAGCCCGTCGGACGTGGCCGACCAGGCCGTCGCCCGCGCGCTCGAGAAGGCCCTCCACTACATGGGCCTGACGCCCGGCACGCCGATCGCCGGCCACAAGGTGAACACCGTCTTCATCGGGTCGTGCACGAACGGCCGGATCAGCGACCTCCGGCTCGCCGCGTCGGTGCTGAAGGGACGGAAGGTCGCCGACGGCGTCCGGATGATGGTCGTCCCCGGGTCCGCGCAGGTGAAGGCGCAGGCGCAGGCGGAGGGCCTCGACGAGGTCTTCCGCGCCGCGGGCGCCGACTGGCGCGAGGCGGGCTGCTCGATGTGCATCGCCATGAACGGCGACATGCTCCGGCCCGGCGAGTACGCGATCAGCACGAGCAACCGGAACTTCGAGGGCCGCCAGGGCCCCGGCGGGCGCACGTTCCTCGCCTCGCCGCTCACCGCCGCCGCCTCCGCGATCAGCGGCGTCGTCACGGACCCCCGCACGCTGCCGGGGATCGAGCAGCCGGCCACGGTCGGCGGGGGGTACTAAAGGGATGCCCGAGCCGTTCCGCCAGTACACGTCCAAGGTCATCCCGCTCCACGCGGAGCACGTGGACACCGACCAGGTCGTCCCGGCCCGCTACCTGAAGGTCACCGACAAGGCCGGCCTCGCCGACGCCCTCTTCCACGACTGGCGCTTCAACGAGGACGGCTCCCTCAAGGAGCCGCGGTTCGTCCTCGACCGGCCCGAGATGGCCGGCCGGCGGATCCTCCTCGTGGGCGACAACTTCGGCGCCGGCTCGTCCCGCGAGCACGCGCCCTGGGCGCTCACGGCCTGGGGGATCAGCGCGATCCTCTCGACGAGCTTCGCGGACATCTTCCGCAACAACGCGCTGAAGAACGGCGTCCTCCCGATCGTCGTGGACCCCGAGATGCACGCGCGCCTCTTCGCGATGGTCGAGGCGGACCCGGACGCCGAGCTGACGGTGGACCTCGCCGAGGAGGGGATCCTCCTCCCGGACGGCTCCACGCTCGACTTCGAGATCGACCCCTTCGCCAAGCGGATGCTCCTCGCCGGGACCGACGAGATCGGGTACGTGTTCACGCACCTCCACGAGATCGACGCGTGGGAGGCGGCGCACCCGGCACGGGTGGACACGCGGATCGGGACCACGCTCGGCGCCTGAGGACTTGCCGCGGGCGCGGGCCGCGCCCCTGCGCCGGCGGCCGGCGGGCGACCCCCTCAGGCTCCGGCCGCGACGGGCGGAGACGCAACGGCGCGGCTGACCGGCGCACGCCCGGAGAGCTCGAAGAGCGCCACTGCCACGAGGATCGCCGCGCCGACGGCGAGCGAGACGAGGTGCGGGACGGCGTCCCACTGGGCCGCGAAGACCTGGGCGAGCACCCCCGAGAGGAAGAACAGCGCGACCGCCGTCGCGACCTGCCGGAGGCCGACGAACGGCGTCCCGCCGAGCGCGTCCGGCCCCGGCCGGAGGAGCAGCACGAGGAGCGGCGTGAGCAGGACGAAGTAGTGGTACCAGGCGAACGGGGACCCGAGGACCGTGATGCCCGCCGCGATCCCGACGAGGAGGGTCTCGCGACCCCATCGGCGATCCTCGCCCGCCGCGAGACGGGGCGGCAGCCGCGGCAGCACGCGACGGCCTGCTCCACGCGAGGAAGAGTGCGACGGTCACGAGCAGCACCACCATGAGCAGGCCGCTCATCGACGTGACGGACGCCGCGGCGGGCGTCTCGACGCCCGTGAGCCGGAGGATCGTCGCGGGCACGCTGTAGCCCGGCGCGGCGTACCCCGGGGCGAGCGCCTGGAAGGTCGTGATCCAGCCGGTCCACGGCTCGAGCGATCCGTAGCGGAGGAACGTGAGGGCGAGCGCGCCCACGCCCGCGAGCGCCAGCCCGCCGAGCTGCACCGCGGCATCGCGCCACCGTCGCGCGAGGAGCAGCTCCAGGCCAAGGAGCGGGATGACCAGCCCGAGGTTCGGCTTGAGCAGGATCGCGACGCCCAGGAGGGCGCCGGCCGCAAGGGTGCGCGCGGCGGTCGGCCGGCCGGACCGCAGCGCCAGGTAGCCGGCGAGCATCGCGACCTGCAGCGAGTCCACGTTGCCCCAGCCGAGGTCCAGGAAGAGCGGCTCGGAGGTGGCCACCACGACGCCTGCGAGGAGGAGCGTGGCTGCGCGACCCAGGCGCACGCGCCGGCCGAGCCAGAGGATCGACCCGATGAGGGCGACGAGGGAGAGGAGCTGGAAGACGGTCGAGTCGAGCTCGAAGTCCCCGGTCTGCAGGTACCCGAAGGCCGCGTAGATGACCGGCGTCCCCGTGACGGCCGCGGTCCCCCAGTACCGGGCCGCCTGCTGCTCGCGGGTCGTCGCCCCGGGGTGCTGCGCGCGTGCCTGCATGAGGGCCCCGAGCTCCTGCCGCGCCGTCATCGGAGTAGATGTCCGGATGGGTGGCCGTGAGCGCACCGACGGCCCACATCTGGTAGAGGTCGGCCTGATGCGCGCGGTCCGCGTACTGCCCCGTGAAGAGGAGGAGGTCGGACCGGACGTGGCCGCTCGCGAACGTGCCGAGCGCGGCGACGAGGAGCAGGACGGCGGCGAGCAGCATGGTCGCGTCGTACGAGCGGCGCAGGGCGGCGCCGACCGACGCGACGAGGAGACCGCGCGGCCGAGGCGGCGGCCGCGGAGCCCGGCGCGGCGGCGGACGCGGCTCCCGGGGCCGGGCCTCCGTCCGGGGTCACCGGAGTCCCGCCAGCGCCCGCGTCCGTGCCGGTCATCCGAGCTCCGCGCGCGCCGTCCGGATCCAGCCGAGGAACGTCCGCACCCGCGCGGCCATGGCCGGCACGTCCCGGGAGGCGATGAGGTCCGGCGGGAGGAGGTGCGGCCCCACGCCGAGGGCGGCAGCGCCCGCCGCGATCCACCGGCGCGTGGCCTCCTCGGTCGCCTCGACGTTCGTCGGCATGACGCGGCTGTGCGGCCTGGGCCCGTGGAGGCCGCGGATGAACGCCGGACCGTCGAACGCCGCGGCCGGGAACAGCTTGAGGATCTCGCAGCCCATCTCCTCGGCGGCGGCGATCTCCGTCGCGGTGCCGCATCCGGGGATATAGGCGATCCGGTGCCGGTTGCACAGCCTTGCCACGCCCTCGTCGTACGACTGTCCGACGACGAACCTCGCGCCCGCGGCGATGAAGAGCGCGGCCGTCGGCGCGTCGACGATCGTGCCCGCGCCCAGCGCGACCCCGGGGAGCTCCGCGTCCACGCGGCGCGCGAGCGCGGCGAAGGTGGCATACGCGAAATCGCCGCGGTTCGTGAACTCGACGACGTGGGAGCCGCCGTCGGCGCAGGCGCGCACGGCGTCGAACGCCGTGTCGGGGTCGCCCGCGACGAAGGTCGGCACGGCGCCGTCGTCGAGGACCCGCCCGAGGAGCTCCAGTCGGTCGATCCAGGGCATGCGCGCGTCCCTCTCCTGCGTGGGTGTGCCGCGATGATGCCGCACCCCGCGCGGGCACGCCGGGCCGTCCCGAAGGCGCGGGCGGGGACTCTGCCGCGGCAGCGTCATCGCCGGCCGCGCCGGACCCCGCCGGCGGCGGGTTCCCGGGACCCGTGCGACCATCAGCCCGTGAACGTCCTCGACGTCCTCGCGCTCGCCCTCGTCTGCACGGGCCTCGTGCTCGGCGTTCGGTCGGGTGCCGTCCCGCAGGTCTTCGGCCTGCTGGGCGTCGTCGTCGGCGTCTCGCTCGTCGTCGTCCTCGCGCCGTTCACCCGGGCCATCCTCTCCGAGGTGGACCAGCCGGCCCGGGCGCTCCTCGCCCTCGCGGGCGTCCTGGGGCTCGTGGGGGTGCTCGAGGCGGTCGGGTCCGGCATCGGGCGATCGTTCCGCGACCGGTACGTCGGCGGGATCGGGTCGATGCTCGACGGGATCCTCGGCGGGGTCGCAGGGGTCGCGCAGGCCATCATCGTCATCTGGATCGTCGGCGGGCTCGTCGCCGCGGCGCCGCTGCCGGCCATCTCGGCCCAGGCGCAGCGGTCCGAGGCGATCCGCACGCTGAGCGGCATCATGCCGCCGCCCGGCGCCATCACCGGCCAGATCGCGCGGATCGTGGGGGCATCCGGGCTCCCCGAGCTCTTCCTCGGGCTCGAGCCGTCGCCCGCGGCGCCCGTCGACCTCCCCGCGATGATGGCTGCCCGCTCGATCGCGGGGCCGGCGCTCGCGAGCGTCGTCCGGGTCGAGGGGTCCGCCTGCGGGGAGATCCTCACCGGGACGGGCTTCGCCGTCGCGCCCGGCTACGTCGTGACGAACGCGCACGTCGTCGCCGGCGCCGGGTCGATCTCGGTCATCGCCGACGCGCAGGCGGGCGGGCGGACGCGGACCGCGATCGCGGTGCTCTTCGACCCCACCCTCGACATCGCGCTCCTAAGGGTCCCCGGCCTTCGCGCCCCCGCGCTCGGGTTCGCGCAGGGCGAGACGAGACGCGGGACGCAGGCGGCCGCCGTGGGCCACCCCGGAGGCGGCAAGCTCGCGGTGATCCCTGCGGCCGTCACGGCGACGTACCGGGCGTCGGGGCGCGACCTGTACGGCGGCCAGGCCGTGGAGCGGACGATCGTCGAGATCCGCGGAGACGTCGAGCCGGGGGACTCGGGCGGGCCTCTCCTTCTCGCCGACGGGAGCGTGGGCGGGGTGATCTTCGCCGAGTCCCGCACGGATGCCACGGTCGGGTACGCGCTCGCGGTGGACGCGGTGAGCGCCACGGTCCTCCCGGCCGTCGGCAGGTCCGGGGCGGTCCCCACGGGGCCCTGCGTCCGCTGACGCGGCGGCCTCCACCCGGTAGCATCGGGCGATGACGCACGACACGCAGCCCGCACCGACCCCCTCGGCCGCCGCGCTCGCGGCCCTCGCCGCCGACTACTGGGAGGCGCTGCTCGCGGACGAGCCGCTCTTCGCCACGTCGATCGGCGACCGGCGGTATGACGACCGCCTGAAGGACCCCCGTCCGGAGGCGCGCGCGGCATGGGCGGCCGCCTCGAGGCGCTCGCCGCGCGCGAGGCGGACCTCGACGACGCGGGGCTCGACGCCGCCGACCGGGTCACGCGCTCGGCGCTCCGCGAGTCGCTGCGCGGCGACCTCTCGCGCGTCCGCACGGGGCTCGACGACTGGTCGGTGGACCCGCTCGAAGGCCCGCAGGTCGAGTTCGAGAACGTGGAGGCGTACCAGCCGGTCGCGACCCCGGAGCAGGGAGCCGCGATGGTCGCCCGCTGGCGCGCGATGGGGCCGTACGTCGACGCCACGATCGACAACCTCCGCCGCTCGCTCGCGGACGGCCGCGTCGCCGTCCGGACCCCCGTGGAGCGGGCGATCGCGGAGCTCGACGAGACGGCCGCCGCGCCGGACGAGGAGCTCGGCCTGCTCGCCCCGGCGCGCGCGGACCATCCCGACTGGTCCACCGCCGACCTCGAGGCGTTCCGGACGGGGCTCGCGGACGCCGTCCGGGAGGTCGTCCGGCCCGCCTTCGACCGCCTGCGGACCGTCCTCGCCCACGAGATCCTCCCGGAGTCCCGGCCCGACGATCGCCCCGGCATCGCCCATCTCGCCGGCGGCGCGGAGGCCTACCGCGACCTCATCCGGTACCACACGTCGCTCGACCTCTCCGCGGAGGACCTCCACGCGACGGGCCTGGCGGAGATCGCCCGGATCGACGCCGAGTTCGTCGCGCTCGGGAGTCGCGTCCTCGGGACCTTCGGGCTGGACGAGACGCTCGCGCGGCTGCGCGAGGACCCCGCCCTCCACTTCGCCGCCCGCGATGAGATCGTCGCCGTCGCGGAGGGATCGCTCGCTCGCGCGCGCGCCGCCCTGCCCGGCACCTTCGGGATCCTCCCCCGGGCGGACTGCGTCGTCGTCCCGATGGGCCCGCACGAGGAGGAGCACGGGACGATCGCGTACTACCGGCAGCCGGCCGCCGACGGCTCGCGCCCCGGCCAGTACTACATCAACGCGTCCGCGCCGGCGACGCGGCCGCGGTACGAGGCCGAGGCGCTCGCGTTCCACGAGTCGATCCCCGGCCACCACCTCCAGATCGCGATCGGCCAGGAGATCACGGGGATCCCGGAGTTCCGGCGCCACCTGGGGCCGACGTCGTTCTTCGAGGGCTGGGGCCTCTACACCGAGCGACTGGCGGACGAGATGGGCCTCTACTCGGGGGACCTCGACCGCTTCGGGATCCTCTCCTTCGACGCGTGGCGCGCCTGCCGCCTGGTCGTGGACACCGGGATGCACGCGCTCGGATGGAGCCGCGAGGCGGCGATCGACTTCATGGCGGCGCACACCGCGCTGGGGGCGAACAACATCGCGAACGAGGTGGACCGGTACATCGTCTGGCCGGGCCAGGCGCTGGCCTACAAGACCGGCCAGCTGGAGATCCTCCGACTCCGCGAGGCGGCGCGCGGGACGCTCGGCGCGCGGTTCGACATCCGGGGCTTCCACGACGCCGTGCTCGGCGGCGGCGCGCTCCCCCTCGCCACGCTCGGCGAGGTCGTCGGCGCCTGGGCGGCGGGAGTGCCCGGCGCGGCCTGACGGTCGGGCGGCCGGCTCGCGGCCGACGGACGGCCGCGACGACGTCCGGACCTGGCCCACGCGGATCCGGCCGGATCCCGGTCTTCGCGCCGGCCGTCCCACCCACCGGCGGACGGGCCCCGGCCCGCGACCGAGCCACGCGGACCCGCTGACGAGGCTCGACCGGCGTACACTCGGCCCGCTCGCCCACCCGCCCGAAGGATCCGACGATGCCCGATCGCCCGCACCCCTACGACCGCCCCACCGATCCTGCCAAGCGACACTCGGCCGCCCTCACCGAGGGCCCGGACCGTGCCGCGGCGCGCGCGATGCTCAAGGCGATCGGGTTCACGGACGACGACCTCGCGAAGCCGCTCGTCGGGGTGGCGACGACATGGATCGAGACGATGCCGTGCAACATCAACCAGCGCCGGCTCGCCGAGTTCGTCAAGGAGGGGATCCGCGCCGCTGGCGGGACGCCGATGGAGTTCAACACGATCTCCATCTCCGACGGCGTCTCGATGGGCTCCGAGGGGATGAAGGCGAGCCTCATCAGTCGCGAGGTCATCGCCGACTCGATCGAGCTGGTCGTGCGCGGGCACCTGCTCGACGGCGTCGTCTGCCTCGTCGGCTGCGACAAGACGATCCCGGGCGCGGCGATCGCCCTGGGCCGCCTCGACGTCCCGGGCACGATCCTCTACAACGGCACGATCTACCCCGGCATGTACAAGGGGAAGCGGCAGGCGACGGTCGTCACGGTCTTCGAGGCGATCGGCGCGTATCGCGCCGGCAAGATCACGCTCGACGAGCTGTACGAGGTCGAGAACGTCTCCTGCCCCGGCGCCGGGGCGTGCGGCGGGCAGTACACGGCGAACACGATGTCCCTGGTGTGCGAGTTCCTCGGGCTCTCCCCGGCCGGCCTCAACGGCATCCCGGCCGAGGCGCCGGAGAAGGACGACGCGGCGCGGAGCACGGGCGAGATCGTGATGGACCTCGTCCGCGACGACGTTCGGCCCAGCCGGTTCGTCACCCGCAGGTCGATCGAGAACGCCATCGCGGGGGTCGCGGCGACCGGCGGGAGCACGAACGGCGTGCTGCACCTCCTCGCGATCGCCCATGAGTACGGGATCCCGCTCGACATCGACGAGTTCGGGGCCATCGCCGACCGGACGCCGATCGTCGCGGACATGGTCCCCGGCGGCCGCTACACCGCCGCCGACATGTACGAGGCCGGCGGCGTCGGGCTCGTGATGGCGGAGCTGCTCAAGAAGGGCCTCATCCACGGCGACCTGCCGACCGTGGACGGCCGGGACATCGCGCGGATCGCGGCCGACGCCGTCGCCGCGCCCGACCAGAAGGTCGTCGTCCCGATCGAGACGCCGATCAAGCCCGTGGGCGGGCTCTCGATCCTCCGCGGCACGCTCGCGCCCGACGGCTGCGTCGTGAAGCTCGCCGGCCACGAGCGCCGCCACCACCGCGGCCCGGCGCGCGTCTTCGACTCCGAGCCGGCCTGCTATGACGCGGTCCGCGCGCGCCGCATCAAGCCCGGCGACATCGTCGTGATCCGGTACGAGGGCCCGGTCGGCGGGCCCGGGATGCAGGAGATGCTCAGCGTCACGCCGCCCTCGTCGGCGAGGGCCTGTGCGACTCCGTCGCGCTCATCACCGACGGCCGGTTCTCCGGCGGGACGCACGGCCTGATGATCGGGCACGTCGCGCCGGAGGCGGCGCTTGGCGGTCGATCGGGCTCGTGCGCGAGGGCGACACGATCGTCATCGACGTGGACCGCCACGCGCTCGACCTGGAGGTCCCGGCGGACGAGCTCGCGCGCCGGCGCCCGAGTGGACGCGCCGGCACCGCGCTATCGCCAGCGGCGTCATGGCCAAGTACGCGGCGCTGGTGAGCTCGGCCTTGCGCGGCGCGGTCACGACCGGCGCGCGCCTCGCGGCCGCGCTCGAGCGGACCGAGGACGGCCATGTGAGCGGGACGCCGATGCTGGATCCGGGGGCGGAGGCCGCGGCGGGGGGGGGGCGCACGCCGGCCGCCGAGACCTTTGAGGCCGTGCCGCCGGCGGAGGTCGCAGAGGCCGCCGAGTCCGTTCCGCCCGCGCGCGGCTTCCCCGCGTTCCCCGCCGGCGACCCGCGGCAGCTCCCCCTCTCACAGCCCCCGCGCGGCCTCGAGGCGCCGCCGCCGCCGGGCGGCCGCGACCCCGAGCTGAAGGAGACCCTCGGGCGCGAGCGGCCGTACGTGCGGCTGCTCGTCGGGATGGTCGCCGTGATCGTGGGCGGGTCGCTGCTGCTGACGTTCCTCGCGCTGCTGTCGGCGGCGATCCTGCGCTAGGTCAGGCCTTGGCGCGGGCCGCGCGCCGAGCCGCGCGCGACGCGGATCAGCCCGTCTCCGGCCCGCCGTCCGGCGCCTTGATGAGCCGGCCATGCCGCGTGACGGCGCGCGTCGCGAGCGCGGCGACCGCCATCGCCACCACGGCGCGCTCCGCGGGCGGCAGCGGGCGGACGACCGCGAGGAACTGCGCCGCGCGGGCCCGATCCATGACGGCGACGAGCAGCCGCCCGCGTCGCGTGAGCGCGACGGTCCGCTGGCGGCGGTCCGCCGCATCCGTCTCCCGTTCCACGAGCGCGCGGCCGGCGAGGCCGTCCACGAGCCGGCTCGTCGCCGACGGCGAGCGCCGATCGCCTCGGCCAGGTCCGCGATCGCGAGGGACCCCGTGTCGGACAGGACATAGAGCGCGGCGAGCTGCGTGAACCCGAGGCGGAGCTCGCCGAGCTGGACGGCGAACCCGATGACGAGTTCGCGCCAGAGGGCGCGGCCCATCGCGATCCGCCCGGAGATCTCGCGCGGGTCCTGGACCCCGCGGCCGGCCGACTCGACCGTGTCGGAGAGCTCCCCGTAGAGCATGTCGGCCGGGTGGCGGGCGAGCGGCGTCCGGCGCGCCGATGGCGACCGCCTGGCCTTCCGGGCCGGCGCCAACGCCGCACCCGTCGGCGCGACCTCGGCTGCCCCCGCCCCTCCCGCCGACGCCTCGGCCGGCCCTGCCGGCATCGTGCCACCCCCCGTCCGGGGGCCGGCCCCGGCCGTGCCCGGATGCGGCGATCGACGCTTCGTCCCTGCCATGGAGGCAGCGTACCCGGAGTGTGGGCTCCGTGCAGGTATGCATGGGACCGGCGACGAACCGGCCGGTCGGGTCTACCCTTCGGGGACCGCGGCCGCCATGGCCGGGGACCCACGGAGCTGGCATGCCGACGATCGCCTTCGTCTTCCCGGGACAGGGGTCCCAGTCTCCGGGTATGGGCGCGGCCCTCGCCGCCGCCTCGCCCGCGGCGGCGCGCGTCTTCGCCGACGCCGACGCAGCGCTCGGCGAGCCGATCTCGCGCCTCGCGTGGGAGGGCCCGGCCGAGGAGCTCGACCTCACGCGCAATGCCCAGCCCGCGCTCGTCGCTGCGTCGGTCGCCTACCTCGCGGCGTTCCGCGAGCGCCGCGATGCGGCCGGCCTCGCACCGCTGACGCCCGCCTACGCGGCCGGCCACTCGATGGGCCAGTACTCCGCTCTCGTCGCGGCGGGGTCGCTCGCCCTCGCCGACGCCGTCCGGCTCGTCCGCGTCCGCGGCGAGCTCATGCAGGCCTCCGGCGCCGGCCGGCCCGGCGCGATGGCAGCGCTCATCGGCCTGGACGACGCCCTGCTCCCGGAGGTCGTCGCCGCGGGCGCGGCCGGGGGGATCCTCACCGTCGCGAACCGAAACTCGCCCGGCCAGGTCGTCCTTTCGGGCGAGCGCACGGCGGTGGACGCGGCCATCCTTGCGGCGAAGGCGGCAGGGTGCCGCCGCGCGATCGAGCTCCCGGTCTCCGTCGCGGCCCACTCGCCGCTCATGACGGACGCCGCGACGGGGATGGACCGCGAGCTCGCGGCCGTCGCATTCGCGGACCCGCATCCACCGCTCCTGTCGAACGCTGAGGCGGCCCCCATCGCGACCTCGGCCGGCGCGCGCGGCGAGCTCGTCGAGCACCTCACGCGCGGCGTCGACTGGGTCGCGATCGTCGAGCGGATGCGCGCCGACGGCGTGGACACCTTCATCGAGGTGGGGCCCGGCAAGGTCCTCACCGGCCTCATCCGGCGGATCGCGCCCGACGCCACCGCCCTCGCCCTCGACGACCAACTCGGGACCCGGCGGCCTCGCCGACCTCCCGAACCTCGTCTGACGCCGCCCCCCTCGCGTCCCACAGGAGAGCCACACCAGCGCGCAAGCCCGATTCTACCCGACGCGTCGTCGTCACCGGCCTGGGGGTCATCAGCCCCGTCGGCCAGGACGTGGACACCGTCTGGAACAACCTCGTCAACGGACGCTCCGGCCTCCGGCAGATCACCCGCTGGGATGCGTCGGACCTCGACTGCCAGGCGGCGGGCGAGATCCGACTTCGAGCCGAAGGACTGGATGGACTTCAAGGCCGTGCGTCGCACGGCGCGCAACGTCGTGATGGGCGTCGCGATGGCGAAGCAGGCGATGGCGGACAGCGGCCTCGAGATCACCGACGCGAACCGCGACGAAATCGGCGTCATCTTCGGCTTCGGCAGCGGCGGGTCGAAGCTGCTCATGGAGAACGCGGGAAATCCGCGACACGAAGGGGCACCGCTCGGTGAGCCCGTTCTTCATCGCGAACATGCTCCCGGACACCGCGTCGGGCCAGATCGCGATCGAGACCGGCGCCCGTGGCCGCAACCCGGCGGCGGCGGCGACGGCCTGCTCGACGGGCACCAACTGCATCGGCGAGGCCGCAGAGGCGATCAAGCGGGGCGACGTGATCGTGGCGATCGCCGGCTCCGTCGAGACGCCGATCAGGGACATGGCGTACTACGGCTTCTCGAACATGCGCGGGATGGGGACGCCCCTTCCCGGCGAGGGCCTCGACACGATCAGCCGTCCGTACGACGTGACGCGCGACGGGTTCGTCCTCGGCGAGGGCGGCGCGGCCCTCATCCTCGAGGACCTGGAGGTCGCGACGGCGCGCGGGGCGATGATCTACGCCGAGGTCGTAGGCTACGGCTCCGCCGCCGACGCACTGGACTTCATCGAGCCGATCGAGCGGGGCGACGGCGTCCGGCGCGCGATGCACCCGTGCTTCAGTCTCGGTACGAGGTGCCTGCCGACGAGGTGGACATCATGCAACCCGCACGGGACCTCCACCCCGGTGGGAGACCTGCGGGAGGCCCAGGCGATCTCGGACGTCTTCGGCGCCCACACGCCCGACATCCTCATCAGCGCGACCAAGTCGATGACCGGCCACCTGATGGGCGGGTGCGGCTCGTTCGAGGGCCTCGCGAAAATGCTCTCCTTGTACAGGCAGGTCATCCCGGCGACGACGAACACGCGGGTCATCGACCCCGAGATCGCGGCGACGGGCCTCAACGTCCTCATGGGCGCGTCCCGCGAGACGCAGGTGCGCTACGCCCTCAGCTGCAACGTGGGCCTCGGCGGGCACAACGCCGCGGTCATCTTCAAGCGGTACGACGGCGCATGGGTGACCGCGTTCCCGCCCCGGCACGGGCCGCCGCTCTGGCGTTCGCCGTCGCCCTCCTCGCGACGGTCGTGCCGGCCGCGTCGCCCGCGTCGGTCGAGGCCGCCGCCCCCCTGCCCGTCATCCTCGTCCACGGCTTCAACGGGTCGCCCGCCAACTTCACGACGATGGCGGCGCGGCTCCGTGCGAAGAAGCACACCGTCGTCATCGCGAAGCTCCCCGGCAATGACAACGTCGTGAACGCGAAGTTCATCCAGGGCATCGTCACGGCGCGCGGCTGGAAGAAGGTCGCGATCGTCGGCCACAGCATGGGTGGGCTCTCGAGCCGGCAGTACGTCAAGTTCGCGGGCGGCCGGAAGACCGTGGCCGTGTACGTCTCCCTCGGGACGCCGCAGCAGGGCGTGCCGCTCTCGTGCATCCTCCCGCCGGAGGACGGCGGTCAGATGTGCCCCGACTCCGCCTTCCTCACGAAGCTCAACGCGGGCGACGAGACGCCGGGGCCGGCCACGTGGACGAGCGTCTTCAGCACGACGGACGGGTTCATCCCCACGAGCGCGTCCAGGCTCGGCGACGGTGCGTGCGACGTCCGGGTCACGGGGCCGACGCACGCGACCCTCGACCTATCCGCCGGTCTTCCGAATCGCGCTCAACGCGGTCAACGACGGGAAGCCGTGCCCGGGAGTGCGGGTGCCCTGGTAGACCGCCCCCGCGAATCCGCGAACGGGGCCGGGGGCCCTCGCCGCGCTGGTAGGATGACCGGCGTCCCGGGGACGGGTGCCCGGTCAAGTCGAGGAGTCGTCGTGCCGCCCAGCCAGGCTCACCCGCACGCCGCGCCGTCATCACCGGGCTCGGCGCCGTCATGCCGATCGGGAACGACTTCCCGACGTACTGGCGCAACCTCGTCGCCGGTGTCGTCGGGACACGCGCCGTCACGGACGTTCGACGTCACCGGGAACGAGGTGCGCATCGCCGCCGAGGTGATCGACTTCGACCCCGCCGTCGCGATGGACCGCGAAGATGGCGCGACGGATGAGCCGCTTCATCCACTTCGCGATGGCCACCGCGAAGGAGGCGATCGTCGCTTCGGGGATCGACTTCGCAGCGATGTCGCAGGACGAGCGCGACCGGGTCGGCGTCGTCATGAACACCGGCGGCGGCGGCCTGGAGCAGGTCATCGACGGACGCACGCTAACGATTTCTAGAAGGGCCCGCGGTTCGTCAGCCCATTCGCCATCCCCGCGCTGTCGGCGTCTGATGGGCGCCGACCTGCTCCACATGGAGTACGGCCTCACGGGCCCGGTGATGACCCAGACGGCCGCCTGCGTGCGACCCACGATCCTCGCGTTCCACGATGCGCTTCGCCTCGTTGAAGTCCGGCGATGTGGACGTCGTCCTGGCCGCGGGCCCCCCCGAGGCCCCGGTCCTCCCGATGGCGCTCGCGGCGCTCGGGAACATGGGCGCCCTCTCGAAGCGCAACGACGATCCGGAGCACGCCTCGCGCCCCTTCGACCGCGACCGCGACGGCTTCGTCCTCGGCGAGGGCGGCGGGATGGTGGTCGTCGAGTCGCTCGAGCACGCGCTCGCGCGGAGCGCGACGCCGATCGCCGTAATCATCGGCGGCGCCCTGACCGCCGACGCGTTCCACATCAGCGCGCCCGAGCCCACCGGGCGCGGCCAGACGCGCGCGATGCCCCTCGCGGCCCTCCGCGACGTGGGGCGCGACGACCGACGAGGTGGACTACATCGTCGCCCACGGCACCTCGACCTCCCTCAACGACGTGACGGAGACGTGTGCGACGGCGAGGGTTGTCTTCGGCCCGACCGCTGGAAGGTCGCGATCAGCTCGCCGAAGTCGATGGTCGGGCACCCGTGGGCGCCGCTGGCGTCGCCAGCGTGCTCGCCGGCGTGGGCGCGCTGCGCGACCAGGTCATGCCCCCGACCGCGACCTCGAGAACCCCGACGACCGAGTGCGACCTCGACTACGTCCCCAAGGTGGCGCGGAAGGCGAAGGTCGACACCGTGATGGTCGACGGGTTCGGGTTCGGCGGCCAGAACGCGGTGGCGGTCTTCCGGCGGTACACCGGGGAGTAGGGCGGGGGCTCAGGCCCGAAGGCGCCGTCCCTCGAACGCCTCCAGCGCCTCCACGACGCCGTCGCGGAGCGGCTGGGCGCGGCCCGCTTCGTAGTCGAAGCCGACCTGGACCGTGGAGCCGGTGGCCACCAGGCGGGCGCGCCCGTACGGGCTCTCCTCGGCCGTCATCCGGAACTCCATCGTGAACGAGCTCCGGCCGATCGAGGCGGTCCGCGCCGCGACCCAGGTCATCTTGCCGAAGAAGGCGGGCTGGCGGATTCCCAGGCGCGCCTCGGCGAGGATGAACGACTGCTCGCGCTCGGTCGCCCCGATCCCGATCCGTCCGCCGGTGACCGCGCGGTAGTAGCCGGCGCGCGCGAGCTCCACGTACGTCAGGTAGACGGCGTTGTTCACGTGGCCCATGGCGTCCGTGTCGCCGAAGCGGACCTCGATCGGGCGGCGATAGGGGAACTCGCCGGGCAGGTCGCGCGCATCGTGCGGGACCTCGATCCGTCCCGTCCCGATGATCTCGCCGTGGAGCAGGACGGGTCCCACGCGGTCGTCGTACACCATGGCGCGAGTGTAGGACAGGCCCCTCGTGTGAAGGATCCGCGGTCGCGCGGACATGTGCACCATGTGACCATGCGCGACCCCTCCGCGGCCCTCCGGTTCGAGCGCCTGTACGCGGCCGCCCGCGAGCCGCTCGCCCGCTACCTCGCCCGCCGGGCCGCGCCCGACGCCGTGGAGGACCTGTTCGCCGAGGTCATGACCACGGCCTGGCGGCGCCTGGACGACATCCCCGCGGACGCCGAGGTGCCGTGGCTGTACGGGACCGCGCGGCGCGTGCTCGCCGACCGACGGGCGCGAGGCGAACGGCCGGCTGGGCCGCCTGATGGAGCGCCTCACCCTGGTGGCACCGACCGCGGACCCGGGGCACCTCCCCGCGGGCCCGGACGCCGATCTTGCATCCGCCATGGCCGGCCTTGCGTCCGACGACGCGGAGGTCCTGCGCCTGTGGGCGTGGGAGGACCTCGCCCCGCGGTACCGCCGTCGTCATGGGGATGATGCCCAACGCGGCGTCCATACGGCTGCACCGGGCGAAGGCGCGCCTCCGCGACCGTCTCGAGCAGGGACGCGCGACCGCCGGGCGCCGACGCCGCGGCGGACGCGGGAAAGATGGTGCCCATCGCCGGACATCTTCCGGGTGTGGAGCGGAAGGAGGCTCGGTGATGGACGATCGACTGCAGCGACGCTCCGGGACGCGGATCCGCTCGCCGCCGAGGCCGGGCTCACGCCCGACCCCGCGCGTCTCGATGCGATCAAGGAGCGCCTGATGCAGACCGATGCGCCCGTCGGCGGGCCGGGGGCCGGGCCCGCCTGAGGCCGCGCGCCTTCGGCCTGACCGCGCTGGCCGCCACCGGCCTCGTCGCGGTCCTCGTCGTCGGGACGCTGGCCCGCCGTCGTCCGCGGTCCTGGCTTGGAGTCCCACCCCACGGCGGTCTCGGCGGACCAGCGTGCCGCCGCGGCGACCGCCTGCGCGGCGGGGCTGCCGCCGGCGACGGGCGCCAGGACCGCGCCTGCCGGGCGGGGCGCGTCACGTGCGGAGGGGGGCCGTGACCGAGGAAGGCGGGATCGTCACCGTCGGTGGCGATGGCGGGCCGTCCCGTCCCTGCCCTCGATGCCGGCCGCGCTGCCGCCGCTCGTCACCCTCGAGCTTCACGGCTCGGGCGGGGTGGCGGTCTTCGCGGACGAGGCGGTCACCGCCTACTGCCTGCTCGTGAAGGAGGGCGACCGCCTCGTCTCCGGTGGCCTGATGTTCCCGGACATCGGCGGCGCGAGCGTCGGCGTGGGGACCATCGGCGCGGGGACGGCCGAGGGCTCGAGCACCGGGATGGTCCAGACGGTCGCGGCGGACGGCTGGCTGCTGACCCGGATGACCACGACCTACGGAGGCGAGCCGATCGGCGTCCTGGCCGGCGAGGTGCCGCCGGAGGCGCCACGGCGGGGTGGCCGGGGGCGCCGCCGACGGCGCTGCCGCGAGCGTGGCCAGGGCCGTTTCGCCCTCTGGGCGCCCGACGACGACGCCGGGCAGGTCGTGACGGTCACCGCGCACGACGCGACGGGTAGGTCATCGGGACGCGTTCCTCACGCCGCCACCGGACGCCCCAGTCGTCACGACGACCGCCGCCCCGTAGGACGCGGCGGGCCCACGTCGCGCACCTCGCATCGGACGCCGGACGTCTCGTCCGGCGTCCGTCCGTTCCCGGGAGAACGCGGCTAGCGGACGACGAAGACCGCCGCTGTCTTCAACACGCCCCCGCCCATGCCGCCCGATCCGCCGGTCGCCCCGCCGGCCGTCGCGGCATCGCCGTCGCGCAGACGAGCTCATGCGTCCGGCGCCCGGGAGCCCGAAGCGGATCTTTTGGCTCGCGCCGGCGCGCGGGTTGAGCTCGACGTTCGGGACCCCCGGCACGCTGCACGAGACCAGGTCGGGCCCGTCGTTGCGGAATCGCACGAGGAGCGCGGTGCCGGCATCGACCGTCACGGTGGGCGCGGGCGCGAGCAGCCCGGTCGCGGTCAGGTCCACCTGGCGGGCGTTCGCGTCGAAGTAGCGGTCGAGCCCGACGATGGCCACGACCAGCGCGACACCCGCGACGGCGATGAGGAGGAGGTACGAGGCGTCGCGGACGCGACAGACCACGCCCGGCGATGCGCCCCCGAGCCGCCCGGCCGCGGATCGAACGAGCGCAGGCGCAGCGAGTTGGTCACCACGCTCACGGACGAGAGCGCCATCGCGCCGGCGGCCATGACGGGCTGAGCGTGATCCCCGCGACGGGTACAGGACGCCCATCGCCACCGGGATGAGCACCACGTTGTACGCGAACGCCCAGAACAGGTTCTGGCGGATGACCGACATCGTCCGCCGCGACAGGGCGATGGCGGACGCGACGCCGCGCGGATCCCCGCCGACGAGCGTCACGTCGCTCGCCTCCATCGCCACGTCCGCGCCGCTCCCGATGGCGATGCCGAGGTCCGCCGGCGCGAGGGCCGGCGCGTCGTTGATGCCGTCGCCCACCATCGCGACGCGAGCCCGCGCGCCTGGATCTCCGCGACCTTGGCCGCCTTCTCGCCCGGCAGGACCTCGCGCCATCACGCGCTCGGGCGGGATCCCCACCTGGCGCGCGACCGCCGCGGCGGTGGCCCGGCTGGTCGCCCGTGACGATCCAGACCTCGATCCCCTGCGCGGCGAGCTCCCGCACCGCCTCCGCGGCCTCGGGCTTGACCGGATCCGCGATGGCGAGGAGCCCCGGCCAGCTCCCCGTCCACCGCCACTAGTGGGGTGGCACCGTTCGCGCGGCCTCCTCCGCCGGGCGGCGAGCGGGGCGGCGTCCCCGCCCGCTCGGCGAGGAAGCGGCGGAGCCCACCAGGACGGGGCGCCCGTCCACGGCCGCGCCCACGCCGCGCCCGGCGACCGCCTCGAACCCCTCCACCGGCCGGATCGCCCAGGCCGTCCGCGCGCGCCCGGCCACGATCGCAGCCGCCAGCGGATGCTCGCTGCCCACCTCGGCGGACGCGGCGAGCGTCGAGCACGTCCCGCGCGTCACGCCGGCGGCGGCCACGACGTCCGTCACGGCGGGCCGGCCCGCGCGTGAGCGTGCCCGTCTTGTCGAACATGACGGCAGTCACGCGGTGCGCGCCCTCGAGCGCCTCGCCGCCGCGGATGAGGATCCCCGCCTCGGCTCCGCGCCCGGTCCCGACCATGATCGCGGTCGGGGTCGCGAGGCCCATCGCGCACGGGCACGCGATGATGACCACCGTGATGAACGCGGCGAGCGCGAGGGTGAGCCTCGGCTCCGGCCCCAGCGACATACCAGAGGACGAACGTGGCCGCACCGATGGCGAGGACGACCGGCACGAAGACCCCGCTGATCCGGTCGGCGAGCCGCTGGATCGGCGCCTTGCTCCCCTGCGCGCGTCTGCACCATCTCGCACGATCTGCGCGAGGGCGGTGTCGCGCCCGACCCGGGTCGCGCGGAAGACGAACGAGCCCGTGGTGTTGATCGTCGCGCCGATGACCTCGTCGCCGGCGGCCTTCGCCACCGGGATGGACTCGCCGGTGAGCATCGACTCGTCGACCGCGCTGGCGCCCTCGACGACGATCCCGTCCACCGGGACCTTCTCGCCGGCCCGGACGCGCAGGAGATCGCCGGGCTGGACGTCGTCGAGCGCGACCTCGACCTCGACGCCGTCGCGGATCACGTGGGCCGACTTCGCCTGGAGCCCCATGAGCGCCTTGACCGCGCCGGCGGTCCGGCCCTTCGCCCGCGCCTCGAGCCAGCGGCCGAGGAGGATGAGGCCGATGATCGCGGCCGAGCTGTCGAAGTACGTCTCGGGTCGCAGCCCCGCGTCGTGGACGACCTGCGGCCACATGGTCACGAGGACGCTGTAGCCCCACGCGGCCGTGGTCCCGACGACGACCAGGGTGTTCATGTTCATCCCGAAGCCGTGGCGGAACGCGCGCCACGCAGAGGTGTAGAACCGCTTCCCCGCCCAGAACTGGATGAAGGTCGCCGGCCACAGGACCAGCTTGTTGAGCTCCTCCATCTGCCACGGCAGCTGGGGCCAGAGCATGAGGACCATGATCCCCACGGCGACCGCGATCGAGACCGCCGCCTGGACGCCGGTCTCGTGGGTCTCGCGGGCGCGAGCCTTCTCGACCTCGTCCTCCTCCTCGGCGACCGTCGCGACGGCACCGGCGTCCCCGGCCTGCGCCGCGAGGAGCGCCGAGGCGCGGACGTCGTAGCCGGCCGCCCGGATCGCGCCCACGATCTCGTCGCGCCCCACGGCCGCGGGGTCGTAGCGCACCGTGGCCGTCTCCGTCGCGAGGTTCACCGCGGCGAGGTCCACCCCGTCCGTCTTGTTGAGGAACCGCTCGATCCGGTTCACGCACGAGGCGCACGTCATCCCCTCGACGGGGAGCGAGAGCTCGGCGAAGCGGATCGGGCCGCCGGGGGCCGTGGGAGCGGTGGGGGTGGGAGGGGACGCAGCGTTCGACATACTCCCACGGAGTATACGACCGGCGTCCAGACGCGACAGCGCCGCGGTACCCTGCGATGGCCGGCGCGTTCGGCGGCGCGGTGGCGAGCGGAGGTCGGTGCGGAGATGGCGGTGCTCAACGAGGGGAAGGCGAGGCTCTCCGGCCACGGGCTCCCCCACCGGTCGGAGGACGCGGCCGCATCCGAGGGAGTCGAGGCCGCTACGCTGTCCCCGGGGGGCCCGGCCGGCCGGGACGACGGCGCGCACCCTGCGACGGGAGTCCGATCATGAGCCTCGCCTCCGCTGCGAAGACGGCGCCCGGGGTTCGCACCGCCGCCGGCGCCGCCCCGGCGCGCGCCGGGCTCGTCCTCGTGGCCCTCATCGCCGTCGCCGGCGTCGCGAACCTGAACCTCGCCGTCGCGAACGTCGCGCTGCCGTCGATCGACAAGGCGTTCGGCGCGTCGCAGACCGCCGGGATCATCGTGTTCTGGTCGCTGATGGGCTCGATGTTCATCGGCCAGCAGTTCATGCAGAACGTCCTGGGCTACTCCACGCTGGACGCGGGCCTCGCGATCCTGCCGAACCCCGCCGCGATCGCCGCGAGCGTCGCCGCGTCGCCCGACGCCAGCCGGGTGACCGCGCAGACGCAGAGCGCTCTCCAGCTCTCGTACGCCAGCGCCGCGCAGATGGCGGCCCAGTACCCGCAGTGCGCCGACGCTATCATCGGGGCCGCGAAGACCGCATTCCTCGACGGGGCCAACCTGGCCTACCTCGCGGGGTGCATCTTCATCACGGGCGGTGCGGTGCTCGTCTGGTTCATGTTCCCGAGCGCGACCGCGAGCGCGCGCTCCTCGCGGAGTACAGGGCGCAGGAAGCCGTCGGGACCGGGCCGGCCGGACCGGCGATGACCGCGGCACCCGCCGGCACGGGAGCCTGAGCGTGGCCGAGAGCGACGGCACCACGACGCCCGGCGGGGCGGCCGAGGCGGGTACGCGACCGTCCGTGCGGGACCGTCTGCCCGCCCTGCTGCGCCACTACGTCCCGATCCTCGTCTGGCTCCCCGGCTACCAGCGCGGCGACCTCCGGTTCGACCTCATCGCGGGGGTCACGTCGTGGGGCGTCATGGTCCCCGTCGCCCTCGCGTACGCGGGCCTCGCCGGCGTCCCGCCGGAGCTGGGCCTCGCGACGGCCTTCGCCGCGCTCGCCGGGTACGCGGTGTTCGGGTCGAGCCGCCACGTGAAGGTGACCGTCAGCTCCACGATGGCGATCACCTCCGCGACGATCGTCGCGGACATCGCGGCCGGGGACGCTGCGCTCTTCCTCGCCGAGACCGCGGCGCTCGCGCTCCTCGTGGGGCTCGTGCTCCTCGCCGGAGGCATCGCACGGCTCGGGTTCATCTCCGACTTCCTCTCCAAGTCGGTCATCACCGGCTTCATCTTCGGCGTGGCGCTCACGATCATCGTGGGCCAGATCCCGAAGATCCTCGGGATCCCGTCCACGTCGGGGTCGGTGCCCGACCAGGTCCAGGGGATCCTGCAGGGGATCGGGGGGACCGATCCGTACACCCTCGCGGTCGGACTGATCTCGCTCGCCGCGATCTTCCTCCTCCGGGCGATCTCGCCGAAGATCCCCGGCTCGCTCATCGTCCTCGGCGTCGGGATCGCCGCGTCCACGGCACTCGGCCTCTCGGCGTACGGCGTGAGCATCGTCGGCGAGGTGGCGACGGGGATCGGCCGGCCCGGCCTGCCCGGGGTCCCCCTCGCGACCCTCCCCGCCCTCGCGCTCGGCGCCGCCGGCCTCGTCTTCATCGCGGTCGGCGAGACGGTGGGCACCGGACGCGCGTACGGCGAGAAGCACGGCTACGAGATCGACGCCGACCAGGAGCTGATCGGCCTGGGCGCGGCGAACATCGCGTCGGGGCTCTTCGGTGGCTTCGTGACGGACGCGAGCCTCTCGCAGACCGCCACCGCCGAGTCGGCCGGCACGCGGACGCAGCTCTCCTCGCTCGTCACGTCCGCCCTCATCCTGCTCACCGCCCTCATCCTCGCACCGGTCTTCACGAACCTGCCGAACGCGGTGCTCGGCGCGATCGTCATCGCCGCGGCCATCGGCCTGATCGACTGGAAGTCGATGCTCCGCTACTGGGCCTGGCGCCGCACCGACTTCGTCATCGCGTGCGTCGCGCTCCTGGGCGTGGTGATGATGGGCGTCCTTGCCGGTCTCGTCGTCGCGGTCCTGCTCTCGGTCTTCTTCCTCCTGTACCGGGCGAGCCGGCCGTACATCGCAGCGCTCGGCAGGATGCCCGGCGAGGTCGCGACGTTCGGTGACCTCGCACGCCATCCGTCCGCGGACCCGATCCCCGGGTTCGTCATCGTCCGCATCGACGCGCCGCTGTACTTCTTCAACGCGAACGTCGCCCACGAGCAGATCCTCAAGCTGATCGACGCGCCGGATCCCCGGCCGAAGGCCGTCGTCGTCGACCTCGGCCGCCACGGGCGACCTGGACGTGACGACCGCCGACATGCTCCTCGCGCTCGTCCGGGACATGAAGCAGCGGTCGGTCGAGTACGGCCTCGCCCAGGTCCGCGGCCCGGTCCGCGACCGGCTGCGCAGGACGGGGATCATGGAGGCGGTCGGCGAGGACCGCGTGCATCCGACCGTGGCGATGGCCGTGGCCGACCTCGAGAGGGCACTCGACGAGGCGGCCGCGCGGCGCCGGACGAGTCCGGGGCGGACGCCGAGGCGCCGCCGGACTGACGACCGGCCGGCGCGAGCGGGCCGCGGCGGTCAGGGCGTGAGCTGGCTGCGGTCTCCAGCGCCGGAACCGCCGACCACGGGGATCAGGTCTTCGCGTACGCCTTGAGCTCGGCCGACGTCGGGAGCATCGACTTCCCTCGGCGCGCCGTCTTCAGGAAGATCCAGGCGAGCGGGATGGGGATGAACCAGAAGTAGAGCCGGTAGAGGAAGACGCCCGCGGTGATCGCGGCGTTGTACTGGTCGCCCGCGAGCGCGGTGAAGGCGCTGATGAACAGCAGCTCGGGGACGCCGGCGCCGCCCGGCGAGAGCGGGATGATCGTGATGACCATGACGAGGCCGTAGACGGCGAAGATCTCGGCCGAGGAGAGCGCCGACTCCGGCACGCCGCACACCCGGAGCGCGACGATGAGCACGATCGCCCACACGACCTGGGAGACGATCGCGATGGCGATGGACGCCGCGCCACGCCGCCGGATGACCTCGCCGAACTGGTCGCGGAACCGGTGGACCGCACCGTCCACGTTCGGCGTCGCCTTGCGCCCGATCCGGTGGAGGACCCAGTCCACGAGCGCCTGGCTCTTGGCGCCGATCCAGTCGGCGACCTTCTTCGAGCGGACGATCGCGACGATGAAGACGATCGCGACGAAGAACGCGACGATCGCGATGAGCGCGATCGTCCAGGCCCTGCCGAGGTTCGCGCCGTTCGGGATCCCCTCCGTGATCACGAGCGCGCCGACGGCGATGACCGGAAGCGCGAGGCGGCTCAGCTCGTTCACGATGCCGTAGAGCGCGATGCCCGTCGTCGCCGGGATGTTCGCGATGTTCCAGCCGCGGACGACGACCCAGAGGACGCCCATGTTCCACGGGCCGAAGGGGACGCTCGAGCCGATCCCGCTGAGGATCAGCCAGGACTCGGTCCCGCGGATGACGCTGAGGCGCGGGATGAGGGCGGCGAAGATCGCGCCGCTCATGACCCAGGCGGTGAGCCCCAGGGCGGTGATGACGATGCCCTGCTGGGGCTCCAGCGCGACGAAGGCGGCGATGACCTCGCTGTAGTTGACGCCGGTCGCCGGCAGGATGACGCCGAAGACGACCAGCAGGACGACGACGATGAAGCCCGAGCGCAGCAGGGCGGACCGGCGGCTCGGCGGCGCCGCCTCGCTCGACACCTCGGCCTGGGTCGGGATGGGCTGCGTGGGGTCCGGGGCCGACGCGCCGGAGCCGCGGTCGTCCCCGCGGCGGCGGGGTGGACCCCGCGGCGTCCGCGGCGTCCGCGCCGCCTCTTCGTCGTCCTGTCGTCCGTCATGCCTCGCCTCCCCTGTGTGCGTTGAGGCTAGCGGGACGGGGAAGCCTCCGTGTGCGCACCGCGACGGGTCGCGGCCGTCACAGCCGCGCGACCGATGCGTCACAGTGGGCATGATGACCGTCCCCGATCCGTCCCTCGCCGGTCGCCCGGCCGCGGCCGGCGCGGCGCCCGACGCACTCGCGGGCAGCCGACCGGCCCCGTCTCGGTCGCCGACCTCCTCGACCTCCACGGCGCGGAGGTCTACCGGCACCTGCGGCGGCTCTCGCCGACCGCGGACGACGCGGCCGACCTCCACCAGGAGACCTTCCTGCGCGCGCACCGGGCGTGGGCCACGCTGCCGCCCGACGCGAACCACCGCGCGTGGCTCCACCGGATCGCCGCGAACGTCGCGACCGACGCGCACCGGCGGCTCGTCGTCCCGCGGCGGGACGGCCCACCGCGCCGCGGGCGGCCCGGGGGGCGCGCCAGGCGAGGGCCCCGTCGCCGAGCCGGTCGCGGGCGCGCGCTCCGATCCCGCCGCCGCGGCCGAGGGGTCGGAGCTGCGGACGGCCGTCCGCGCGGCCCTCGCCGAGCTGCCGGCCCGCGAGCGGACCGCGGTGATCGCCCGCGTCCTCGAGGGCCGCGACCACGCCGACGTGGCCGCCCTCCTCGACTGCACCGAGACCAACGCACGACAGCTGACGAGCCGCGGCCTGCGCCGCCTCCGCGCGCTGCTCGCGCCGCACCTGGAGACCGACCGATGACCCGGACCCATCCCGCCACCGGCGACGACCCCGTCGTGGACCTGCTCCGCGCGAACGATCCGCTCCCGGACGCCACGGTCCTCGACCGCGAGGTGCGGGGCGTCGCCCGCAGCCGCGCGGACCCGCGCCGTGCGCTCGCCGCATCGTCGCCGCCCGTCGCCGCCCACGCCGTCTACGCCGCCCCCTGGGGCCCCGTGCACCTCGCGGCGGGCGCCCACGGCCTCGTCGCGGTCGCGCTCCGCGAGCCCGGAGCCCGCCTTCGTCGAGGACGTGGAGCGGCGGCTCGGCGGACGCGTGGCGGGCGTCGCCGACGCGGACGTCCCGGCGCGAGTGGCGCGAGACGATCGACCGCACGGTCGCCGAGCTCGACGAGTACTTCGCCGGGAGCCGGACGACGTTCGACATCCCGGTGGACCTGGCCGGCCTGTCCGCGTGGGACCGGGCGGTGCTCGGCGGGGCGGCCCGCCTCCGGTACGGCGAGGTGACCTCCTACGGGCGGCTCGCCCGGATGATCGGCCGGCCGGGCGCGGCCCGTGCGGTCGGCGGTGCGCTCGGGCGCAACCCGGTCCCGATCGTGGTCCCGTGCCACCGGATCCTCGCGGGGACGGGACGCTCGGCGGATACGGCGGCGGCTGGACGGGCGCGCGCGACGAGATGCTCGCGATCAAGACGTCGCTCCTCGCGCGCGAGGGGGTCCGGGTGCCGGCGGCGTCGCTCGTCGGCTGAGTCGCGACCGGCGCGTCCCGGCGGTCGCGGGGCGGCCCCGGCGGCGGGGCGCGCGGGGCTGCCGCCCGGGGGCCGTCCAGGGCGCCTAGGCGCCCGGATCGTGACCTACGTCCGGACGACCGGCCGCATCGGGTAGACGCCGGCGATCGCCGGGCAGTCGGGGTCGTGGACCAGCTCGTATCCGATCTCGCCCTGGCGGATCAGGTCGCCGAGGAGCGCGGCCTCGCGCGGCGGCAGCCCGGCGAAGATCCGTCCGTCCTTGAGGTCGATCGGGGCCATCTCGTCGTCCGTCCCCTCGATCCCGAAGCGCCGGCGGAGCTCGTGCATGGGCACCCACGGCCGGCTCTTGATGAAGCGGCGGAGCTGGGAGGCGGTGGCGCCGTTCCCGCCCTGGCCGTCCGGGAGGCGCAGGGCGGGCGTGCCTGCGACGAGGCCGTCGGCGCCCGCGTCGGCCCGCTCGTCGACCGCCGGCGTGCCCGCCGCCGGCGCCGTCGGAGGCGGCCTGGGCAGGCTCGGCCCCGACGGGCGCGGGTGCGGTCGCTGCGCCCGGCTGCGAGAGGTCGTTCGTCCACGTGGCTCCCCGTCCGGCGGCCGTGGCCGCGGGTGGTCAGGATGGAAGGCCCGGGCCGCCGGATGGGCGGGCGGGCGTCGCCGGGAAGCGTACACCGAGGGCCGGCCTACCCGTGGACGACGAGCAGCTCCCGCGTGACGGTGTCGAGCACGATCGGGCCGTCCTCGCCGCACACGACGATGTCCTCGATCCGCGCGCCGTACCTGCCCTCGAGGTAGATGCCGGGCTCGATGGAGAACGCCATGCCGGCGCGGAGTGGCGTCTCGTTCCCCGCCACGATGTACGGGTCCTCGTGCTCCTCGAGCCCGATCCCGTGCCCGGTGCGATGGAGGAACGCCCCGCCGTAGCCCGCCCTCGGCGATGATCTCGCGGGCGACCGCGTCGATGTGCGAGGCGGGGACGTCCGGCCTGCACCTCGCGCGTCGCGGCCGCCTGCGCGTCGCGGAGCACGCCGTACAGCGCGAGGAAGTCCGGGTCCGGGCCCCGCGCCGGGTCGCCGCCGGTGACCCAGAGCGTGCGGGTGATGTCGCTCCCGTAGCCGCCGAGCGACCCGCCGATGTCGAGGACGATCGGCTCGCCGGCGCGGATGATGCGGTCCGTGGGCTGGTGGTGGGGCGAGGCGGAGTTCGGGCCGCTCCCCACGATCGCGAACGACGCCTCGTCGTGGCCCTCCGCCACGAGGCGCTCGCGCACCTCGCGGCTCACGTCGAGCTCGGTGCGGCCGATGAGCCTGCCGCGCGCGACCTGCTCCACGACGCGATCCGCCGCGTGGGCGGCGGCGCGGAGCATCTCCACCTCGTCCGGGTCCTTCACGATCCGCCCGTCGCGGAGGACGTCCGAGACGAGCGAGACCCGCGCGGTGGGCATCGCGGCGCCGAGCCGGAGGACGAACGACGCCCAGAGCCGGTCGGAGACCGCGAACGCCCCCACGGGCTCGCCGAGGTGGAGGGCACCGCGCTCGACGATCGCCGCGACCAGGTCGAACGGGTCGTCGGTCTCGTCCCACGGGACGACCGCGACGGTCTCGGCCTCCACCACCGGGAGCGCCCGGGCGGCCATCGCCTCCAGGCGCGGGACGACGAGCGTCGGCATCCCGCGCGCCGGGACGACGAGCATCGTCAGCCGCTCGAGCGGGCAGCGCCCGGTAGCCCGAGAGGTAGACGAGGTCCGCGCCGACGCCGATGAGGAGCGCGTCGAGGCCCGCCTCGACCGCGAGGTGGCGGGCGTGGGCGAGCCGATGTGCGAGACGGCCGGCCCCGATGGAGGGCCGGCCGGCGGGCACCGCGCCGGTGGGTGTCACCGGGGCGGCCGTGTGGCGTGCCGCCCGCAGGCGGGCGGCGGTCGTGGCGCGGGTCAGGGCTCGACCGTCCAGGTCTCGCCGCCGCCGAGCGCCGCGCGGAGGTCGCCGCGGCCCTCGCGCCGGATCGCGTCGTCGACCTGGCCCTGGAGGAGCGCGTCGTGGGTCGTGCGCGAGACGTTCCGGATGACGCCCACCGGGACCGGGAACTCCGGCCAGTAGAGGCGCGCGAGCATGAAGTGGATCGTCGGGTCCTCGGACTCCTCGTCGTGGACGAGGAGGTCCTTCTCCGTGATCCCGTCGCCCAGGCGGACGATCTCCGGCCGGACGCCGTTGAGGCGGATGCCCCGGTCGCGGTCCTTGCCGAAGATCATCGGCTCGCCGTGCCTGAGGAAGAGCATCCGGTCCTCGCGGACCTCCTTGTCCGTGAACTCGCGGTGCGCGCCGTCGTTGAAGATGTTGCAGTTCTGGAGGATCTCCACGAACGTGGAGCCCTTGTGGCGCCCTGCCCGGGAGAGCGTCTCCTGCAGGTGGTCGGGGAAGGTGTCCACCGACCGCGCGACGAAGCTCGCCTCGGCCGCGAGGGCGACGACGAGCGGGTGGATCGGGTAGTTGATCGAGCCGCCGGGGGTCGTCTTCGTCTTCTGGCCGTAGTCGGAGGTCGGCGAGACCTGCCCCTTCGTGAGCCCGTAGATGCGGTTGTTGAACATGCAGACCTTGATGTCCACGTTCTTCCGCATCGAGTGGAGGATGTGGTTGCCGCCGATCGACAGCGCGTCGCCGTCGCCGGTGATCACCCAGACCATGAGCTCCGGGCGCGAGGCCTTGAGGCCCGTCGCGAGCGTGGGCGCGCGGCCGTGGATGCTGTGGAAGCCGTACGTGTTCATGTAGTACGGGAAGCGGCCGGAGCAGCCGATGCCCGAGATGAACACGATGTTCTCGCGTGCATAGCCGAAGTCGGGCATCGCCCGCTGGGCCTGCGCGAGGATCGAGTAGTCGCCGCAGCCGGGGCACCAGCGCGGATCGACGTCCGACTTGAAGTCCTTCGCCGTCATGGCGATCGGCGCGCCGGCGTGCGCGGCGGCCGGGGTCTGCTGGTCCGTCATCGCACCGGCCTCACAGGTCGCCGAGCAGCTGCTCGGCCTTCATCTGGATCTCGGCGATCTGGAAGGGCTTGCCTCTCACGAGGTTGAAGCCCACCGCGTCGACGAGATACGTGCCCCGGATGATGAACCGGAGCTGGCCCATGTTCACCTCGGGGATCAGCACCTGCCTGTACGCCCGAAGGACGTCCCCGGTGTTCGACGGGAACGGGTTCAGGTGGCGCAGGTGCGCGTGGGCGATCGACTTGCCACGGCCCTGGAGCCGCTCGACCGCGCTGCGGATGGCGCCGTACGTGGAGCCCCACCCGAGGATGAGGAGCTCGCCCTCGTCCGGCCCGAAGACCTCCAGCGGCGGGATGTCGTCCGCGATCCGCGCGATCTTCTCGGCGCGGAGGAGCGACATCCGGTGGTGGTTGTCCGGGTCGTAGCTCACCGAGCCGAGCACGTCGAGCTTCTCGAGGCCGCCGATGCGGTGCTCCAGGCCCGGCGTGCCCGGGACCACCCACGGGCGCGCGAGCGTCTCGGGAGTCGCGCATGTACGGGTAGAAGCCCTCCGGGTCGGTCCGGTTGGGGACGTGGAGGTCCGGGAGCTCGTCCGTCATCGGGGATCCGCCACGGCTCGGAGCCGGTGGCGAGGAACGAGTCGGAGAGGTAGACGACGGGGGTCATGTGGCGGATCGCGAGCCGCCACGCCTCGATCGCGTAGTCGAAGCACTCGGCCGGGCTGGCCGGGCGCGACGATCGGGAGCGGCGCGTCGGAGTTCCGGCCGAACATCGCCTGGAACAGGTCGCCCTGCTCGGTCTTCGTCGGCATCCCGGTGGAGGGGCCGGCGCGCTGCACGTCGACGATGACGAGCGGCAGCTCGGTGATGACGGCGAGGCCGACCATCTCCGTCTTCAGCGCCATGCCGGGGCCGGAGGTCCCGGTGAGGCCCGAGGGCGCCGCCGTAGCTGGCGCCGATCGCCGCGCCGATCGCCGCGATCTCGTCCTCGGCCTGGAAGGTCTTCGTGCCGAAGTTCTTGTACAGCGAGAGCGACTGGAGGATCTCCGTCGCCGGCGTGATCGGGTAGCTGCTGTAGAAGAGGTTCCGGCCGGCGAGCTGCGACGCGGTGAGGAAGCCGAGCGCCGTCGCCTCGTTGCCGGTGATGTTCCGGTACGTGCCGGGCGCGCAGCTTGGCGGGCGCGACGCGGTACTGCGTGTGGAAGATCTCGGTCGTCTCGCCGAACGCGTAGCCGGCCGCGAGGGCGCGCTTGTTCGCCTCGACGAAGATCGGGCGCTTCGCGTACTTCTCCTCGAGCCACGCGAGGGTGGGGTCCATGCTCCGCTCGAAGAGCCAGAACATGACGCCGAGGGCGAAGAAGTTCTTCGTCAGGTCGACCTGCTTCGCCGTCATCTCGAGCCCCTCGAGCGCGCGCGCGTTGAGGGTGTTGATCGGGATCTCGTGGACGTTGTACTCCTTGAGGGAGCCGTCCTCGAGCGGGCTGGTCGCGTACCCGGCCTTCGAGAGGTTGTTCGGGGTGAACGCGTCCGAGTTGACGATGATCGCGCCGCCCTTGACGAGATCCGGGAGGTTCGCGCTTCAGGGCGGCCGGGTTCATCGCCACGAGCACGTCGGGCGCGTCGCCCGGCGTGTAGATCGGGTTGGAGCTGAGGCTGATCTGGAAGCCCGAGACGCCCGGGAGGGACCCGGCGGGAGCCCGGATCTCCGCCGGGTAGTCCGGCAGCGTGCTGATGTCGTTCCCGAACGCGGCCGTGCTCTGGGAGAACTGGCTCCCGGTGACCTGCATGCCGTCGCCGGAGTCGCCGGCGAAGCGCACGGTGACGCGGTCCAGCTCCTGGATCTCGATCTCGTGCTCGGGGTTGGTCTCGGGACCGATCTCGGGATCGATCTCGGTGGTGGGATCGGTGGTGGACACCTGCGCTCCGGTTCCTCCTGCCATCCGCCGGACGGCGGGCGCGGCCGGGCGCGACGCGGGATCAGGAGCGCCGCGGACCGACCCGGACAGAGTACCCCGAACGGCCGCGCGACGGTCGGCGCCGGGAGGTCGACGGAGGCGGGCCGGGGCTCGCGGGCACCACGGGCGCACGACGACCCGCGACGGAGCCCGGCCGGCTGCCGCGGAGCCCCCACCGACGGCGCCGGACCCCGCTACCCTCGGGAGCCATGGATCGGCGTCGTCTCGAGGGGATCGTGCTGGTGGTCGTGTCCGCCTGCGCGTTCGGCTCCGGCGGCCTCTTCGCCGGCCCGGTCTACGCGGCCGGCGTCGACTGGATGACGCTCCTCGCCTGGCGCTTCCTCTTCGGCGAGATCGTCCTCTGGAGCTGGCTCCTCCTCTCGGCGGAGCGGCGCCGGATCCTCCGGTCGCTCGCGCGGAAGGAGGTCCTCCTCATCCTGGGGCTCGGCGGCCGTCTACGTGGGGAACACGGGGACGTACTACTGGTCGCTCGAGACCGTGCCGGTGAACCTCGCCGCGCTCATCGTCTACATCTACCCGGCCGTCGTCGCGGTCCTCTCGATCCGGTGGGCCAGGCGCCTCCCCGGCCGGCGGCCGTGGATCGCGCTGGCGGTCGCGCTCGCCGGCAGCATCCTCGCGATCGGCGGGATCCCGTCCACGGCGATGCCGCCGCTCTTCGGCCTCGTCCTCATCGTGGCGTCGCCGCTCCTCTACTCCGTCTGGATCATCCTCGCCGCCCGGTTCTCGGGCGAGCACAAGGGCAGGGGGGCCGAGTCGGCGGGGGCGGCGGTCGTCGCCATGCCGGTGATGCTCGTGGCGACCCTCGGCGTCTACTGGGCCGCGGCGCTCCTGACGGCCCGGCCGGTGATGCCCTGGCAGATCCCCACGGAGGCCTGGTTCGGGCTCATCGGGGTCGGCGTCGTGAGCACCGCCATCGCGACGCAGACGTTCTACGCTGGAGCCCGGCGGATCGGCGCCGCGCAGGCGTCGCTCGTCAGCACGATCGAGCCGGTCTGGACGATCACCCTCGCGGCGATCCTGCTGGGCCAGGTGCTGACGCCGGTCCAGCTCGTCGGCGGCGTCCTCGTCATCATCGGCGTGATCATCGCGCAGACGGCGCCGCCGGGCGAGGGCGCTGGAGCCGCTCGAGGTCCGCATCGCGGACGAGTGAGGTCCGCGGGGCGGACCGTGAGGACCCGTCGGACGGGCGGAGAGCGACCGCGGCCGGCGCAGAGGGAGGGACGATGTCCACGTCGAAGACCGAGACGACGGCGGCCCGGGACGGGACGAAGCTCCTCGTCCGCCGGTGGGAGCCGGCCGGGACGCCGTGGGCGACCGCGCTCATCGTCCATGGCCTCGGCGAGCACTCGGGGCGGTGGGAGGCCGTGGGGGCGCGGATGGCCGCGGCGGGGATCGCCGTCAGCGCGTACGACCACCGCGGCCACGGGAAGTCCGCCGGGAAGCGGGCATACACCGAGACGTGGGACCACATGCTCGACGACGTGCAGGACCGGCTGGCCGCGTCGCGGCAGCCCGGCATCCCCGCGATCCTCTACGGCCACTCGATGGGCGGGCTCGTCTGCTCCGACTACCTCCTCTCCGGCCGCCCGGCGCCGGACCTCGGCGTCCTCTCCGCGCCGGCGCTCGGCGACACGCTCAACCCCGTCCTCCGGGCGCTCGCGCCGGCGCTCGGGAGGGTCGCCGGGGGCGTCTCGATCGCGAACCCGTTCACGGTGGACCAGCTCTCGCGCGACCCGAAGGTCGGCGAGGCGTACGCCGCCGATCCGCTGACCGAGTCGAAGACGACGCTGCGCCTCGGCGGCGGCATCACGGCCGCGGCGGACCGCGTGAACGCGAAGGTCGCGGCCGGCGCGGCGTTCCCCTGCCCCGTCCTGGTGATCCACGGCGAGGACGACACGATCGTCCCCACCGCGTCGACCGAGAAGCTCGCGACCGTCGAGGGCGCCGAGCGCCGGACGTACCCCGACGTCCGGCACGAGCCGCACAACGACCCCGACGGCGACGGCGATCGTGGACGAGGTGATCGACTGGCTGCGCGCCGCCGGGCGGCGCGAGGGTGACGGCGGCCGGCCGGGCCGCTCGCCGGCCAGGCGTACGATCGAGTCCATGAGCCATCCGCTCTGGCCGCTCTACGACCTCCGGGTCCGCACCGCCGCGACTGGAGCTGCACCTGCCGGACGAGGACGACATCGCTCGCGCTCGCGGAGATCGCGCGCGCCGGCCTCCACGGCCAGACGAGATGCCGTTCGCGGTCCCGTGGAGCACGCTCGAGAGCCCCGACTTCGAGTGGAGGTTCGTCCGCCTCCACTGGCGGCGCGCGGCACGTGGGAGCCGAGCGACTGGGGGCTGGAGCTCGCCGTCTTCCTCGACGGCGCGGCCGGTCGGGCGCGCAGGCGCCTGTTACGCGGGCGACTTCGCGCCACCGGCGGACGGTCACGAGCGGCTCGTGGCTGGGCCCGGAGTTCACAGCGGCCGCGGGATCGGCCAGGAGATGCGCATCGCGATGCTCACGCTCGCGTTCGACGGGCTGGGCGCCGAGGTCGCGGAGACGGAGGCGTTCGCGGACAACGCCGCCTCGATCGGGGTCTCGCGCGCGGTCGGCTACGAGGAGAACGGCGTCGGCCGCATGGCGCCGGATGGGCGAGCCGCGCGACATGGTCCGGTTCCGCCTGACGCGCGAGCGCTGGCTCCGGGTCCGCGCCGAGCGCGGGCTCCCGGAGGTCGTGATCGAGGGCCTCGAGCCGATGCCTCCCGCTCCTCGGGATCGGCTGAGGAGACGGGCTCGCGGTGTTCATCCTCTACGGGGTCGCCGCCGGGATCGTCCTCGGGCTCGCTCGCCGGGGGCGGTTCGACCGTCTCGCCGACCTGCGGATCCGCCTCGCATGGCTCGCGATCGCGGCGCTCGCGGTCCAGGTCGTCCTCTTCCTCCCGGCGGTCGGCGACGCGCTGGGGCGAGCTCGCCACGTGGACGTACGTGGCGTCGAGCGCGGCGATCCTCCTCGTCGTCGTCGCGAACGTGCGCGTCCCGGGCGTCGCGGTCATCGGCGCCGGCCTCGCGTGCAACCTCGTGGCGATCGTCGCGAACGGCGGCGCGATGCCGGCGAGCGCGTCGGCGCTCGCGTCGCTGGGCTGGACCGAGGCGTCCGGCTACTCGAACAGCGTGGTGGTCGCCGACCCCGCGCTGGCCCCGCTCACGGACATCTTCGCGCTGCCGGCGTGGCTCCCGTTCGCCAACGTCTTCAGCGTCGGCGACGTCCTCATCGCGGTGGGCGTGGCGGCGACGATCGCGCTCGCGATGCGGCGGACAGGCACATCGCAAAGCAGGGGTGTCACGATGGAGCGGTGATCGACTTCGATGCGTTCGCCGCCGACTGCCGTCTGCGTGGACGCCTGGACCTCACAGGCGCTCGCATGACCGACCTGCTCAACGCGGCACCCGGGTTGACGGTCGTGGACGCGCGCCTCGAGAGCCTGGAGGACGGCCACGAGGTCCAGGTGCCGGAGGTCGTCGTGGAGCGCGCCGACCTGTGCGCCGTCGCCGGCACGGGCCCGCGAGGGGACGAGTCGCGGCGGCTTCACACCAACTCCGTCCACGTCGGGATCGACCTCCCGCCCTACCGGGTGGAGGGCTACCTGCACAGCACACCGGCGTCGGACCCGCTCGGCGCGGTCCTCCGCCGGTCGCCCTGGGTCCCGCTCACGGATGCGGTCATCCGCTGGGCGCGCGGCACCGAGACGATCGAGGAGCGGCGGGACGTGCTGATCGTGAACCGCGAGCAGGTCGTCTCGATGCGGCCGATCGTGGAGGAGCTCGCACTGCTCCCGGGCGAGGTCGCGCGCGAGAGGCCGGCGATCGCCGCCGGGACGCTGGACCTGACGCACGCGACCCGCGCCACCGGAGCGAGCCGACGGACGAGGACGACCGTCGTCCCTGACACCCCGCGCGACCGGCACGGTCATGCCTGCCCGTCGCGCCGCAGCCCCTCCCGCATCATCGCGCGGACCATGAAGAGGACGTTCGCCGGGCGCTCCGCGAGGCGGCGCATGTTGTACGGGTACCACTCCGTCCCGAACGGGACGTAGAGGCGGACGCGGTAGCCGGCCCGGACGAGCTTGTCCTGGAGGTCGCGCCGGACCCCGTAGAGCATCTGGAACTCGTACCGGTCGCGGTCGATCCGGTGCTCGCGGGCGAAGACGAGCGCGTGGTTGACCATCGCGGGGTCGTGCGTCGCGAACGCCGGGTAGTCGCCGTCGAGCAGGAGCCGCTCCGTCAGGCGGCGGAACGCGAGGTCCACGTCGGCCTTCTCGGGGTATGCGACGGACGCGGGCTCGTTGTACGCACCCTTGCACAGGCGGACGCGCCCGCGCTCCGCGATGATCGTCTCGACGTCCTGCTCGCTCCGGCGGAGCGCGGCCTGGATGACCACCCCGGTCCGCGGGTGGATCGGGCGGACCTGGCGCCAGAGCCCCAGCGTCTCGTCCGTCTTCGTGTGGTCCTCCATGTCGATCCGGACGAACGCGTCGAGCTCCTCGGCGCGCCGCAGGATCCTGCTCACGTTCTCGCGCGCGACGTCGTGGGCGATGTCCATCCCCATCTGCGTGAGCTTCATGCTCACGTTGCGCTCCAGGCCGCGGACCGCGAGGGAGTCGAGCAGCTCGAGGTAGCGGTCGGCCGCGAGCGCGGCCGCCTCCGGGGAGTCGACGGACTCGCCCAGCACGTCCACCGTGGTCATGAACCCTGCCGCACGGATGCGCTCCACGGCGTCGAGCGCCTCGGGGAGCGTCTGGCCGGCGACGAAGCGGGCGACCATCGGGCGGGTGATGGGGGTCCGGGCCGGCGAGCCGCCCGAGCGCGCGCTGGTGCGACAGGGCCAGCAGGGCGTTGCGCAGGGCGCGCTCGGGGATGTCGCGCGTGGTCGAAGTGGCCATCGAGGAGCGCCTCCTGGCGCGGTCAGACGGAGCCGCCGGCACCAGGCGTGCCGGAGGGGGCGTCGGGGGATGTGGGTCGTGCGGTGCCCGTCGGGGCCGCGGCCGGTGGCTCGCCGGCCGCGGCGTCGCGGCGCCGGTAGCCGGGTCGGCGGCCGAGGCCCCGAACGGGCCGGGTGCTCGATACGCCGATCCGAGGACGCCGAGGAGCCGGTCCTCGTCGCGGCGGGCGAGGAAGTAGCCGACGAGGTAGAGGGCGACCGCGGCCGTCCAGACGACCTGCGCCGGGACGACGAGCCCGATGAGGCCGCCGGGCGGCCGCCGCGGCGACGAAGCCGGTCGAGAGGATGACGCCGGCGATCCAGAGGAACGCCGCGCCGGCCGTGTAGCCGACGGTCATGACCGACGACATCCCGAGCGGGTTGCCGAACGAGAGGAAGGCGATCTTCGGCCGGTCCGGCGGATACAGGTAGGCCGCCTCGGTCCGGTGGGCGACGAGGACGTCGCGCCCCAGCCGCTCGTTCAGGGCCGTCTCCAGCCGCTCGGCGTGGCGGCGCGCGTACACCGTGTAGAAGAACAGGTACGCGGTCTCGAGGAACGCGAACGGGACGACGAACGGGACGACGAGGACGGCGGCCCCCCACCCGTCCACCGAGCCGACGACGAGCAGCGCGATCGAGACGACCGCCCACAGGTGGATCGTCCGGAAGAACTCGCTCGTGAACTTGTAGAGCATCCCGCGCATGCGACCGAGCTGGTCGCGCAGGAGCTCGAGCTCGAAGCGCTCGGCGTCCGTGAAGGAGCCGGGCGCGGCCGGCGGCGGGGGCTGGTCGGTGGGCCCCATCTCGAAGAAGGCCCTCATCGGGGGACCTCGTGCGGCGATGTCATCCGGCCCATCGTAGCGTCGGGGCACGGGCCCGGAGCGGTGCGCGGGACGTCCGCGGGTCGGCGCCGCCTCCCCGCCGCGGAGCGGGTCAGCGCACCGGCGCCGAGGCGTCGCTCCGCGGGATGATCGTCAGGCGGCCGGACTCCTCGAGCCAGATCCGCTCGACCTGCGACAGGCTCTCGAGCCCCTGCTCGTGCAGCGCCTCGTAGACGTCGTGCGGCGTCAGGCCCTCGCGGCGCCATGCGCGCGCGTCCTCGGCCGGCACGGGGTCGGAGGCGGTCTTCGTCCCGTAGATGACCGAGGGGTCCGGGCTCACCAGCCAGTCGAAGAAGCGGACCCGCGCCCGCAGGTACATGACCGACATGTTCAACGCGAACATCGTCGCGAGGATGATGAGAGCGCCACCGATCGACGAGTCCGGGCCGGTGATCGCCGGCTGGAGGGCGTTCGCCGCGAGCAGGACCAGGACCAGGTCCGGCATCGTGAACTGCCCCACCTCGCGCTTGCCGAAGAACCGCATGGCGACGAGGAAGAACGTGTAGACGAGCACCGTCCGCGCGATGAGCTGGACGACGAGGTCCAGGTCGCCACTCGCCGGCCAGAAGATCCCGGGGATTCCGAACATCGGAGGCTCTCCGTCGAGGTGCCGCCGCGGGCGACGCGCCTCAGCCCTGGCTCTGCGGCGACTCGTCGAGCAGGTGGCGCTTCAGGAAGGCGAGGATCCGTTCGAGCGCGTCGCGCTGGTTCTCCCGACGCTGCCAGCCGTGGCCCTCGTCGTCGTACCAGCGGACCTCGTGGTACTTGCCCTCGATCTCGAGCGCCTCGACCATCCGCTCGGTCATGAGCGGGACCACGCGGCGGTCGCGGCGGCCGTGGAGGATGAGGAGCGGGGCCTCGATCCGCTCCGCGAGGTAGACGGGGGACCCGCGCCGGAAGCGGTCGGCCGCCCCGGGGTCGTCGGGGCTCCCCATCTGTCGCAGGAGGTCGAGCCGGCCGGGCCGGTCGCCGTGGCGGAAGCTCTCGGCGATCTCGCTGTCGCCGTACATGTCGATGCCCGCCGCCCACATCGACGGCTCGGTCGTCAGGGCGCCGAGCACCAGGTAGCCGCCGTACGACCCGCCGAAGACCGCGAGGCGGCCGTCGCACCAGGGCTGCTCCGCGGCCCACCGACCGGCGTCCACGATGTCGTGGAGGTCCGCGTGTCCCCACTCGCCGATGTTCGCGACGCGGAAGGCGCGCCCGTGGCCGGTGGATCCACGGAAGTCCACCGACAGCAGCGCGATCCCGGCCGCGACGAGGACCTGGCGGACCGGCTGCCAGTCCCGCAGGGTCAGCGAGTTCGGGCCGCCGTGCGCGTGCACGACGACCGGGACGCGGCGGCCGCCGCGCTTGCCCGTCGCATCGGCCGGGCGGTACAGGGTGGCCTCGAGGGCCAGGCCGTCGCGGGCGACGAGACGGACCCGCTCGCCGTCCGTGAGCCGGTCTGCATCGACGGTCGCGGGAAGCGAGACGGTGATCCGGCGCGGGCGCTCCGACGACGGCGAGCCGTCCGGTCCGGGGGCCGGGAGGAGCCAGAGGTCCTTCGGGGAGCGGTCGCCGTCGGCGATCGCGAGGATCCCCGTTCCATCGGGCAGCCAGGCGAACGGTCGCCAGACGCCCGGCCACGGGTCGATCGCCATGGGCGCCCAGGGTCCGGTCGCGACGGGCGCGTTCTTCGGCGGCCGGCCGCGCGGCCTCCGGGCCGGGGCGCCGCCGGCGAGAGGGGCGACGAGCGCGGCGATGCAGCCGTCGCGGATCGTCACGTGGACGAAGCGCGTCCCGTCCGGCGACGGGAGGGCGCACCAGCCCTCGGACCCGCCGTAGTCGGCGTTCTCCACCGTCCCGCTCGTGAGGACCGAGCGACCGGATCCGTCGGCGGCGACGCGCACGACCTGGAGCCAGCCGTCGACCTCGATGCCGCAGAGGACCGCCGCGCCGTCGGGGGTCCAGCGCGGACCGGTCGCCCACTCGCCGTCGCCCGCGATCAGCACGTCGTCGCCGGTCGCGACGTCCAGGATCCAGACCTGCGCGGTCTGCAGGTCGCTCGCGCGCTGGCCCGAGAGCGCGATCCGGCTGCCGTCGGGGGACCAGACGGCGTCCTCGACGTCGATCCCGGCCCCGGTCAGCGGGCGCGGAAGCGGTGGACGCGGCTCGGCCGGCGGCCTCCCGCGCCGTGCGACGGGTGCGTCCACGATCCAGAGCTGGCTCCACCCGCGCCGGCGCGAGATGAACGAGATCGACCGGCCGTCCGGCGACCAGCGCGGGGAGGCGTTGCCGGCCGGGTGGTCCGCCAGGACGATCTCCCGCCGCCCGTTGACGTCGACCACCACGATCGCGCCGGCGCGCACGAAGACGATCGACCGGCCGTCGGGCGACCAGCGCGGATCGAGGACGGGCGACGAGCCGGACGTGATCGGGCGAGGCCATCCGCCGCGGAGCGGCATGACGGCGAGCTGGCGCGTCCCCGCGTACTCGAGGGTGAGCGCGAGCGTCCGGCCGTCCGGGGAGAGGCGGACGTCCCGGGGCGGATCGACCGCGACGATGCGCTCGGGGGTGAGGACGGGCGCGCCCCGCGGCGGCGGAGCCGGGCGGGCGGGGCCCCGGTCGGACGGGCGGGCCGGCGGCGCACCCGGCAGGCGCGTGCGCGATCCGGGTGGGCGGCCGCGGCGGCGCGGCGGCGCGGGGGATCCGTCCGGGACGCCGGGGGCGTCGGTCGCGGCGACGGGCTGCGCCGGTGCCGATGCCTCCGCCGCGGCAGGTGCGGCCGCGGGCAGGTCGGCGGTGGAGCCGGCGCCGGGGAGGGCGGCCGCGTCGGCCTCCGCGGGAGCCCCGGAGCGGCCGGCGCCTCGGGGACGGCGGCCGGCTTCGGGCGGTTCTTCGACCCGGGCGGGCGGCCGCGCCTGCGCGGGGCCGGGGCTCCCGCGGGCCCGTCCGCTGCGTCGTCGGTCATGTGCCGGAGGAGCGTCGGGGGGATCGCGCGCGCGCCGGGGCCTTCGCCGTGGCCTTGCGTGCCGCTGCCGGCTCGCGCTTCGCGACGGCGGGCTGCGGGGCGTTCGCCAGGCTCGCCTCGAGCTGGTCGCCGAGCTCCTGGGTCCGTCGGTACGCCGCCCACACCGCCTCGGAGAGGACGGTCCGGAGGCGCCCGGCCTCCAGCTCGTGGAGGGCCGCCGCGCTCGTGCCGCCGGGCGACGTGACCATGTTCCGGAGCATCGCCGGGTGCATCGCGCTCTGCTTCGCGAAGAGCGTGCTCCCCTCGAGCGTCTCCACCACCAGGTCGTGCGCGATGTGGCGCGCGAAGCCGAGGTGCACCGCGGCGTCGATGAGCGCCTCCATCACGAGGAAGAGGTACGTGGGGCCGGTGCCGGAGACGGCGGTGGCCATCGCGACGAGCTTCTCGTCGTCCACCTGGATCTGCGAGCCGAGCGCCCGGAGGATCGCCGACGTCTGGCGCTGCTGGTCGGCGGTGACCTCCGGGGTCGCGTACCAGACGGTGATCCCCCGCCCGATCTGCGCCGGGGTGTTCGGCATGCTCCGGACGACGCGGGGGTGGTCGAGGATGCCGGTGAGCGCCGTGGTGGTCGCACCCGCGACGACCGAGAGGACGAGCTGGCTGTCCACGAGCGCCGGGGCGATCTCGCGCCCGACCTTCGACGAGCATCTGCGGCTTCACGGCGAGCAGGACGATGTCCGCGCCGCGCACCGCCTCGCTGTTCTTCGCGACGGTGCGGATCCCGAGGTTCCTGGCCAGCTCCTCGCGGCGCTCGGGCCGCGGATGGCTGGCGACCACCTGGTCGGGCGTGACGTGGCGGTCGCGGATCAGGCCCGAGACCATGGCCTCGGCCATGACTCCCGACCCGACCGTCGCGATCCTGCGTCCGGAGAGTGCCGTCATGCGGGCGAGTATAGGTGCGCCCGGAGCGGGACGGAACCGGCGCGCGCCCGGACGCCGGTCGATGGCGGCTCGGCGGCCGTCCGGTGGCTGCTCCGTGGCGGCTCGGCGGCCGTCGGATGGCTCGAGCCGCCCCGGGAATCGAAGAGCCGGGCGGTGCTCGCGCTCCGCCCGGCCCGGGGATGCCGCTCGCCGCGTCAGGCGGGCTTGGCGGCGTCCACCGCCGCACGAGCGGCCGCGCGGTCCTGGTACCAGGTCGTGTTGATCGCCGCGTACGCGGCCCACTCCGGCGGGAGCGACTCCTGCGGGAAGATCGCGCTCACGGGGCACTCGGGCTCACACGCGCCGCAGTCGATGCACTCGTCCGGGTCGATGAAGAGGGAGCGATCGACGCCCTCCTCGAAATGGATGCAGTCGACCGGGCAGACCGAGACGCACGCCTGGTCCATCACGTCGACGCAGGGCTCGGCGATCACATAGGTCACGTCCAGAACCTCCAGGCGCTGCGCGACGGCGAGCCGGCCGGTGCGCGCGTGTCATTCATCTCGGGCGTCGCAGCGCCCGCGCCGACGATAGCACCTCGGGAAGCGCGCCGGGGGCGCGCGCCGCCGCCGCGCGCGTGAGGGGGCGTGGCGCGGACGTCAGGGAGCGGCCGTCGGCGCGGTCGAGCTCGCCTCCGGGGTCGTCGTGGGCTCGGGCGTCGGCGTCGACGTCACGTAGAAGGGGCTCTGCCCGGGGACCACGAGGCGGATCGGCGCCTGCATCCCCTTCGCCCAGTGACCCGGGATGTGGCACCCGAGGATGAGCGGTGAGGCGACCTCGGTCGGGACCGTCCAGCGCACGTCCTTCGTCTCGCCGGACGCGACGACGACGCGGAAGCCCTCCATCCCGACCGGGACCGTGACCTCGGGGGTGGGGCCCGGCGGCGGGTCGGCATGGTCCGCCTCGGCGGCCTCCCAGGCCATCTGGATCGGCATGTCGCCGATGATCGCCTCGTGGACGTCGAGCCCGCCGTTGACGAAGTGGAAGAGGACGGTCTCGCCGGGCGAGAGGTCCAGCACCGGCGGGACGAAGAGGTAGTCCTTCAACACGACATTCACCTCGCGCGGAGCCGTGACGGTGCCGGGGGTGATCGGCGGCGTCGCGGGGGCCGGGCCGACCGCACAGCCGGCGAGGAGAGCCGCGAGCGCGCCCGCGCCCGCGAGCGTCGCGAGCGTGCGGCCCGTGCGAGCGGCCACGGCCATGGCCCGGCCCGCGGTGCGGGCGGCGCGTGACGAGGTGGGAAGGACGGACGGGGAGTGCACGGCGGCACAGTCTAGCCGGGGTCGGTCGGAGGGGGCGTGGGGGCCGCCGACGGCCGCTGGGCGCGCCGCTGGGGCGCCACGGCCGCTGGGACCGTCTTCGGCATGCCCGATCCCGGCGCGTCTTGACACCGCGCTGCGGCATGGGGAGACTTCCCGCACCCGGAACGAGCGTCGACGGCAGGCGGAGTGCCGTCGCGTCGTCGGGGCATCTCCGCGTCCCGATCTGACCCACGCGCCCGCCGAGGAGAGTGAGCCGTGCGACACGAGTCGGCCGGAGGCCGCCCATGACCGTCACCGCGACCGGGGCCCGGTCCGCGAGCGCCGCGCAGGATGGCGAGGGCGTCGCGGTCCGCCTCCTGGGGGTCGTCCGCCGGTTCGGCGAGGTGACCGCCGTCGATGGGATCGACCTCGAGGTCCGCGACGGCGAGTTCTTCTCGATGCTCGGCCCGTCCGGCTCGGGCAAGACCACCACGCTGCGGATGATCGCCGGCTTCGAGCTGCCGGACGCGGGCCGCATCGAGCTCCACGGGCGCGACGTCACGAACATCCCGCCGTACGACCGCGACGTGAACACGGTGTTCCAGGACTACGCCCTCTTCCCGCACATGACGGTCGGCGAGAACGTGGGGTACGGCCTGCTCGTCCGGAAGGTGCCGAAGGACGAGCGGAAGCGGCGCGTCGCCGACGCCCTCCGGATGGTCCGGCTCGAAGCCTTCGACGCCCGGAAGCCCGGCCAGCTCTCGGGCGGCCAGCGTCAGCGCGTGGCCCTCGCCCGGGCGCTCGTGAATCGGCCCGCCGTCCTCCTGCTCGACGAGCCGCTCGGCGCGCTCGACCTCAAGCTCCGGCAGGAGATGCAGATCGAGCTGAAGGCGATCCAGCAGGAGGTTGGCATCACCTTCATCTACGTCACGCACGATCAGGAGGAGGCGCTCACCATGAGCGACCGCCTCGCGGTCTTCAACCACGGCCGGATCGAGCAGCTCGGGACCCCCGCCGACGTCTACGAGCGGCCGGCCACCCCCTTCGTCGCCGGCTTCGTCGGGACGTCGAACCTCATCGCCGGGGCGGTCGCGGAGGCGATCGTGGGGAGCGAGGGGACGTTCACGGTCCGCCCCGAGAAGATCCGGATGGCCGATCCGGCCGATCCGGTCGCCGCCGACGAGGTCTCGGCGCTCGGACATGTCGCCGAGGTCGTCTACCTCGGCTCGGACACCAAGTACATCGTGCGGCTGGACGCGGGGGCGGACCTCGTCGTCACGCAGCAGAACCTGGCGACCTCCTCGATGGAGGCGCTCGCCGCTCAGGGGCGCGCTGTCCGCCTCGTGTGGAAGCGACAGCACACGCTCGCGCTCGGGTAGGGAGACACCCGGTCGCAAGGGAGGAGGAGCCATGCGGACACGGAGGATCGCAGCGGTCGTCGCAAGCGCCGCGTTCGTCTTCGCGGCGTGCTCGAGCGGAGGCGGGTCCACCGCCGCCCCGAGCGCCGCGGCGACCCAGGCACCGGCGACGGCAGCGCCCGCGACGGCCGCCCCGGCCGAGAGCGCCGCCCCGTCGGAGAGCGCGGCGGCCACGCCGGCCGCGTCGCTCACCGGGTCGGAGTACGGGACGATCTCGCCGCTCAAGCCGGCGGTCGACCTCAGCACGGTGGGCGGGCCCGGCGAGGGCGCGCTGAACCTGATCATCTGGGCCGGGTATGCCGAGGACGGCTCGAACAACCCCGAGTACGACTGGGTCAAGCCCTTCGAGGAGATCACCGGCTGCAAGGTCTCGACGAAGGTCGGCAACACCTCCGACGAGATGGTCACGCTCCTCCGCCAGGGCGGCGGGACCGTCTACGACGGCGTCTCCGCGTCGGGTGACGCGTCGAACCGCCTGATCGCGAACGGCGACGTCGCGGCCATCGACGTGACGCAGATCCCCGGGTTCGGCGACGTCGCGCCGTTCCTCCAGGACGCGCCCCACTACGTGGTCAACGGCACCCATTACGGCGTCCCGCACGGGTGGGGCGGCAACAGCCTCATGTACCGCACCGACATCGTGACCCCGACGCCCGACAGCTGGAACGTCGTCTTCGACCCGACGGCCTCGCAGGCCTACCAGGGCAAGATCACCGCCTACGACAGCCCGATCTACATCGCCGACGCGGCGATCTACCTCAAGGCGCACAACCCCGAGCTCGGGATCACCGATCCCTACGAGCTGACGCAGCCGCAGTTCGACGCGGCGGTCCAGCTCCTCAAGCAGCAGCGCCCGTGGGTCGGCAAGTACTGGTCGCTCTTCAGCGACGAGATCGACAACTTCACGAACGGCGCGACGGTCGTCGGCACCACCTGGCCGTACCAGTACAACGCGCTGCTCGCCTCCGGCGTGCAGGTCGGCAGCGTCGTCCCCAGCGAGGGGATGACCGGCTGGGCCGACACCTGGATGATGTCGGCGAACTCGCCGCACCCCAACTGCATGAAGAAGTGGATGGCGTGGATGCTCACGCCGGAGGTCCAGGCGCAGGTCGCCGAGAACTTCGGCGAGGCGCCGGCCAACCCGAAGGCGTGCAAGTACCTCGACGCCGGCTACGGCCCGTACAAGGTCGCGGACTTCTGCACCGCGTACCAGGTCAACGACCCGAACTACTACTCGAAGATCGCGTTCTGGAAGACGCCGCTGGCCGACTGCGGCGACGACCGGGGCCAGCAGTGCATCGACTACTCGACCTGGTCCCAGAAGTGGACCGAGATCAAGGGCTGACGACGGAGCACGCGCACCCGGCGCCGCGGACCCCTCGCGGGTCCGCGGCGCCGGGACGCATCCGCGGCACGCGATGACGACCCCGACGACCACGGCGACACCCGCGCCCAGCGGGGTGATACGGCGGGTCCAGGCCGCCCTCTACCGGCACCGGACGGGCCAGGTGGGCCTGTTGCTGCTGCCGCCCGCGGGCTGGTTCGGGATCGTCTACCTCGGGTCGCTCATCGTCCTCTTCATCTCGGCGTTCTGGTACCTCGACCCGACCACGTCCGCGATCGTCCACGAGCCGACCCTCGCGAACTTCCAGCGGATCCTCACCGACCCGGTCTACCGGATCATCACGCTGCGGACGGTGACGATCGCCGCGGTCGTGACGGCCCTCGACATCCTCCTGGCCCTGCCGATCGCGTACTTCATGGCGCGCGTGGCCGGGTCGCGGACCCGGGCCATCCTGTACGCGGCCGTCCTGCTGCCGCTGTGGGCGAGCTACCTCGTCCGGGTCTACGCCTGGCGCGTGATCCTCAGCCAGGGCGGGTTCATCGACTGGCTGCTCTCCCTCATCGGCCTGAAGGGCGTCTCCCTGGGCTACTCCGACCTCTCGATGGTCATCGTCTTCACCTATCTCTGGCTGCCGTACATGATCCTGCCGGTCTTCGCCGGCTTCGAGCGGATCTCGAACTCCATGCTCGAGGCCTCGGCCGACCTCGGCGCCAAGGGGCTGACGACCGCCCGGCGCGTGGTCCTCCCGCTCGCGATGCCCGCCATCGCGGCCGGCTCGATCTTCACGTTCTCGCTCACGCTCGGCGACTACATCACGCCCAGCCTGGTCTCGAACACGCAGTTCATCGGCAACGTGGTCTACGAGAGCCAGGGCGTGGCCGGGAACATCCCGTTCGCCGCCGCCTACGCGCTCGTGCCCGTCGTCGTCATGGCGATCTACCTGCTGATCATGCGGCGCCTCGGCGCCTTCGAGGCGATCTGATGCGCGGAGGAGCGGGCCGGTGGGCCCTCCGGATCGCGACCGGCGGCGTCCTGGCCTTCCTCTACGTGCCGATCTTCATCATCGGCCTGTACGCCTTCAACGGCGGGCGGGCGCAGACGTGGCCGATCAAGGACTGGACCCTCAAGTGGTTCGGCGCGGCGCTCGAGAACGAGGCGCTCCACAGCGCGATCATCCTGTCGATCCAGGCCGCGGTGGGGGCGACGATCATCGCCCTGATCCTCGGGACGCTCGCGGCGCTCGCGGTCCACCGGTTCAAGTTCTTCGGCCGGGAGACGATCTCGTTCGTCCTGCTCCTGCCGATCGCGCTCCCCGGGATCGTCACCGGCATGGCGCTGAACGCCACGTTCAACACGCTCGGCGTGCCGTTCATGCTCTTCACGATCATCGTCGGGCCACGCGACGTTCTGCGTGGTGACCGTCTACAACAACGCGATCGCGCGGATGCGCCGGTCGTCGCGGTCCATCGAGGAGGCGTCGATGGACCTGGGCGCGGACGCGCTCCAGACGTTCCGACGGGTCACCTTCCCGGTGATCCGGACCGCGCTCGTCGCCGGCGGCATGCTCGCCTTCGCGCTCTCGTTCGACGAGGTCATCGTCACGACCTTCACCGCCGGGACGCAGGCCACCCTGCCGATCTGGATCCTGTCGAACCTGAAGCTGCCGAACCAGCGGCCGATCGTGAACGTGGTCGCCCTCGTGCTCATCCTCCTGTCGCTCATCCCCGTCTACATCGCGCAGCGGATGACCCGCGACACGACCACGCCGGGGACCTGACCCGAGGGGGCTCCGACGGCCACTCGATCCCGCCCGCCGCGACTCGCGGGACCGGCCGACCGGAGGCGGCGCGCGGCGCGCCGATGACGGGACCGCGATCAGGACCACCGCCGGCCCGAGCCGGGCGGCGGGTCCGCGAAGGCCGTGGCCGGATGGACGGACCTGGACGCGGCGGGTGCGCCGATGCCCGCGGGCGCCGCGCCGGGCCCCGGACCCGGCCGCCATCGCCGCGAGGACGAGGACGGCCGCGGCCGCCGCGAGGAATGCCGTGCTCAGCCGACCCATCGCCCGATCCCCCATGCATCTCATCGATACCGGCCGGCGGCCGGCTCCGGGCGGATCGTGCCCGTCGCCGCTCGACGCGCGGTCGACCCGCGGTTCGCGTGGGTCCACGGCGGATCACCGGCGGATCAACCGCCCGGCCCGACGCCCACACCCGCTGCGGTATCGCGGCGTACCATCGACGCGATGGATGCACAACGTGCGGAACGCGCCCGGGACGCCCTCGCGGCCGAGCGGGCGAAGATGGTCGCGGAGCTCGGGGCCGAGCTGGAGGCACCCGATCAGATGACCTACGGCTCCCAGGCCGCGGCGGCCAGCCAGGTCTTCGCCCAGCAGCGCGACCTCGCCCTCCGCGAGGCGGCGGAGCGGCGCATCAAGGAGGTCGACGCGGCGCTCGCCCGGATCGACGCGGGCACGTTCGGCCTGTGCACGACGTGCGGCCGCCCCATCGCCGAGGCCAGGCTCGAGGCGCTCCCGTGGGCCGCGCTCTGCATCGACTGCCAGCGCGCGGCGGGCCGGTAGCGAGCACCGGTGCCCGCGGGACCCTCCACCTCCGAGCCGGAGCTGACCCTCGCGCTCGTCCGCGAGGCGGCGGCGCGGATCGCCCCGCACGTGAACAGGACCCCGGTCCTCACGAGCGAGACGCTCGACGCGCGGGCCGGCGCCGCCCTGTTCTTCAAGTGCGAGAGCTTCCAGAACGTCGGCGCGTTCAAGGCGCGCGGCGCGACGAACGCGGTCCTGTCGCTCACCGACGCCGAGGCCGCGCACGGGGTGGTGACGCACTCGTCCGGGAACCACGCCGCCGCGCTCGCGCGTGCGGCGCGGATCCGCGGCATCCCCGCGCACATCGTGATGCCGTCGAACTCCCCGCGGGCGAAGGTCGAGTCCGTGCGCCGGTACGGGGGACGGGTCGTCCTCTGCGAGCCCACGCTCGAGGCGCGCGAGACGACGGCGGAGGCGGTCCGCGCGGAGACCGGCGCGACGTTCGTCCACCCCTACGACGACCTGCGCGTCATGGCCGGCCAGGGGACGGTCGCTCTCGAGCTGATCGACCAGGTGCCCGACCTCGACGTCGTCCTCTGCCCCGTGGGCGGCGGCGGGCTCCTGTCGGGGGTCGCCGTCGTGACGAAGTCCCTCCTCCCGGGCGCGCGCGTGATCGCGGTCGAGCCCGCGGAGGCCGACGACGCCGCCCGTTCGTTCCGCGCCGGCCGCCTCATCCCGCTGGGGAGCACGTCGACGATCGCCGACGGCCTGCGCACGTCGATGAGCGACCGGACGTTCGCGCACATGCGCCGCTACGTGGACGACGTCGTCACGGTGAGCGAGGGAGCGATCGTCGAGGGGATGCGCACGATCTGGGAGGTCCTGAAGATCGTCGTCGAGCCCTCCGGGGCCGTCGGGTACGCCCCGTTCGTGGAGGAGCCGCGACGCCTGGAGGGCTGCCGCGTCGGGATCGTCGTGACCGGCGGCAACCTGGACCTCGACCGCCTCCCCTGGTCCGCGGACCGCTAGACCCGCCCGCGCCGACACTGCTGCGCGTGCCTCCGCGCGGCCCGGCGCGTGGCCGTCCGGCAGTCTCCCGGCTATGCCGAACGGCACAGTCGCATATGACCTCTGTCACAAGGCAACCGAATCGGGTATCATCCCCGCCGTCTTGTCCCCGAAGCGGTCGGACCGGAGGTGCCCCCTGCCTCCTCGATGGCCGTGGGACGGGATGGAAGAGGAGTCGAGGGCCCGGCATGACGAGGCTGGTCAAGAGGATCCCCAGGGGGGCGACGGTGGTCGCGCTCGCGGCGCTGGCCGCGGTGCTGCTCGCCGCCTGCGGCACCGGCGTCACGGTCCTGCAGCCCCCGGCCGCCGTCACCGAGCAGGGCAAGGCGACCGAGTGGCTGTACCAGGTCGTCTTCCTCGTCGCGGTGGTCGTCTTCTTCTTCGTCGAGGCGCTGATCGTCTTCGCGGCGATCCGCTACCGCCGCCGCAAGGGCGACGAGACGCTCCCGCCGCAGATCCACGGCAACAACGTCCTCGAGGTCATCTGGACCGCGATCCCCGTCGCGATCGTCGCGATCCTCTTCTTCATCTCCTGGCAGACGCTCAACACCGTGGACGCCGTCTCCGCCGACCCGAAGCTCAAGGTCGAGGTCACGGGCTTCCAGTGGCAGTGGCAGTTCACCTATCCCGACCAGGGCGTGACCATCGTCGGCCTGCCGGGCAAGCAGCCGGAGCTCGTCGTCCCGGTGAACGAGACGGTCCAGGTGAGCCTGCAGAGCCGTGACGTCAACCACGGCTTCTACGTCCCCGCGTTCCTCTTCAAGCGGGACGTCATCCCGGGCAAGACCAACGTCTTCGACTTCACGCCGACCGAGACGGGCGTCTTCGACGGACATTGCACGCAGTTCTGCGGCCTGCTCCACTCGCAGATGCTCTTCAGCGTCAGGGTCGTCACCCAGGACGAGTTCGACGCATGGGTCGTCCAGGCGAAGGCGACGCCGACGCCGGCGCCCACCGCGACCGTCGGGCCGTCGGCCTCCGCGGGCGGCGGGCGGGAACGTCGCCCCGGCGGCGCTCGCGCTCTCCGCGCAGAACATCGCGTACGACCAGACGGCGCTCGAAGCGCCGGCGAACACGCCGATCCAGCTCACGTTCGCGAACAACGACAACGGGATCCCGCACAACGTCGCGATCCACAAGGATTCGCCGACGGGCGAGGCCGTCTTCACCGGGGAGATCATCACGGGCGTCGCGACGAAGGTCTACGACGTGCCCGCTCTCCCGGCAGGCACCTACGCCTTCGTGTGCACCGTCCACCCGAACATGACCGGCACCCTCACGGTCAAGTAAGGAGCGACGATGGCGACGACCGTCCTCACCCCCACGACCGCCCGGGCGCGATCCGGCCTGTACGACTGGCTCACGACCACCGACCACAAGAAGATCGGGATCCTCTACATCACGAGCTCGTTCCTGTTCTTCCTCGTCGGCGGCATCCTCGCCCTCCTCGTCCGCGCGGAGCTGGCGCAGCCGGGCCTCCAGTTCATGGGCGAGTCCGCGTACAACCAGTTCTTCACGATGCACGCGTCGGTGATGCTCTTCCTCTTCGTCATCCCGATGCTCGCCGGGTTCGGGAACTACGCCGTCCCGCTCATGGTCGGCGCGCCGGACATGGCGTTCCCGCGCATCAACGCCCTGAGCTTCTGGCTGCTCCCCCTCGCCGGCATCATCATGATGCTGGGCTTCGTGCTCGGCGGGAGCGCGGCCGAGGGCTGGACGAGCTACAGCCCGCTCGCGGGCTCGAAGTACTCGCCCGGCGTCGGCACCGACCTGTGGATCGTCGGCCTCATCCTCATCGGGACGAGCTCGATCCTCGGCGGCATCAACTTCCTCGTGACGATCTTCAAGATGCGGGCGCCCGGGATGACGATGTTCCGGCTCCCGATCTTCGTCTGGACGGTCCTCGTGACGAGCGTCCTCGTGGTCCTGGGCACGCCGGTCCTGACGAGCGCGCTGATCATGCTCTTCATCGACCGGAACTACGGCGGGACGTTCTTCGACCCGGCGAACGGCGGCAGCGCGGTGCTCTGGCAGAACGTGTTCTGGTTCTACTCGCACCCGGCCGTCTACATCATGATCCTGCCGGCGATGGGGATCGTCAGCGAGATCATCCCCGTCTTCAGCCGCAAGCCGCTGTTCGGCTACAAGGCGTTCGTCTTCGCCACCGCGGCGATCGGGGCCCTCGGCTTCTCGGTGTGGGCGCACCACATGTTCACGACGGGTTCGGTCTACCTCCCCTTCTTCAGCTTCATGACGTTCCTCATCGCCGTCCCCACGGGCGTGAAGATGTTCAACTGGATCGCCACGATGTGGAAGGGGAGCATCCAGTTCAGCTCGGCGATGCTCTTCGCGCTCGGCTTCCTGACGATGTTCCTCATCGGCGGGATCAACGGCGCCTTCAGCGCGTCGGTGCCGGTGGACTTCGCGATCCACGACACCTACTGGATCGTCGCGCACATCCACTACGTGCTCTTCGGCGGGTCGGTCTTCGCGATCTTCGGCGGGCTCTTCTACTGGTTCCCGAAGATGTTCGGCGTGAAGCTGAACGAGGCCCTCGGGAAGTTCCAGTTCGTGATCATGTTCATCGGGTTCAACCTGACGTTCTTCCCGATGCACGAGCTGGGCCTCATGGGGATGCCGCGCCGCATCGCCGACTACAGCCCCATGGCGGGCTGGAACGACATGAACCTCGCCGCGACGCATCGGCGCGTTCATCATCGCGATCTCGGTCCTCCCGTTCCTCTGGAACGTCTTCATCTCGCTCCGCAGCGGTGAGCGCGTCGGCGACGACCCGTGGGAGGGCAGCACGCTCGAGTGGGCGACCTCGTCGCCGCCGCCGCCGTACAACTTCGACCGACTCCCCGAGATCCGCTCCGAGCGGCCCGTCTTCGACCAGCGCCACGGCCTCACCGGCCAGGCCGCGAACCACTGAGCGCGGAGGGGACCGACATGACCGTCAGCGCCGACGTCCTCGCCCCCGCCGCCCACGAGGGCGGCGAGTCGCTCGAGGAGCTGGCCCACATCGTCGAGGAGCACGCCAAGGGCGGGATCAGCAACCCCGTCCTGGGGATGATCCTGTTCATCGCCTCCGAGGTGATGTTCTTCGCCGGCCTGTTCGCTGCGTACTTCAACCTCCGCGCGAACGCACCGGTCTGGCCGCCCGTGGGGAACCTGGAGTTCGACCTCCGGGGGCACATGGTCCTGCCGGCGGTCCTCACCCTCATGCTGATCACGAGCTCGGTCACCTGCCAGCTCGGGATCTGGGCGATCCGGAGGGGCGACCGAACGGGCCTCATGCGGGCGTTCACGATCACGATCGTCCTCGGGATCCTCTTCCTCTGCGGCCAGATCTACGACTACACGACGCTGGGCTTCGGGATCAACGACGGCCCGTTCGGCTCCACGTTCTACACGCTGACCGGCTTCCACGGGGCCCACGTCTTCGCGGGCGTCCTGATGCTGGGAGTCATCCTCTACCGCGGGGCGGCCGGCCAGTTCTCCGGACGCCACCACGACGCCGTCGAGGCGACGAGCCTCTACTGGCACTTCGTGGACGTGGTCTGGATCTGCCTCTTCACCCTCCTGTACATCCTCAACTAGCGGACCGGAGGCGACGACGTGATCCGACCCCGCAACACCCTCATCGTCTCGGTCCTCTTCCTCGCGATCGCGACCATCTACTACCTGCTGAGCCACGACGCCGGCGGGGCCACGATGCTCGTCGCGCTGGCCATCGGGATGGGGCTGCTTTCGTATACGCTCGCTCTCGGCTCGCCGAAGGGCTGAGCCAGGGACCCGGCGCCCGCCGAGCGGCCCGGCGCGGCAGACAGCAGGGAGCGGACCCGACCGTCCATGACCGACCTCTGGAACACGATCGTCAACCAGTACCTGGCGAAGATCGTCTCGCCCGACTGGGCGGCGCTCGTCGCGCTCATCCCGATCGCGATCGCCGGCATCGTGGTCCTCTATGTCGGCTGGATCGTGGTCCGCTTCGCCACCGCCGGCCCGCGGATGCGCGGCGGCCCCGTCGTCGCACGGGCGCCCGAAGGCGTGCATATGCCCGGGCCCAGCCTCTCCCCGCTCTACCTCGCGGCGGCGGCGACGGTCCTCTTCCTGGGCCTCGCCGCGATGAACGCCGACCCCAAGATCATGGTCGCCGGCACGATCCCGCTGCGGGACATCGGCCCGTGGATCTTCGCTCTCGGGGTCCTGCTCACGATCGGCGCGGGCCTCTACTGGGGCCGCGAGGTCATGCGCGAGTCCGCACGACCGGCCGGTCGCGGTGTCGTCGCAGGCGGCCGGGAGGCGAAGCAGCCGCCCGCCGGCGTGCACATGCCCGGCCCGTCGTTCCGGCCGGTCCTCATCGCGGTCGCGGCCACGGTCCTCTTCCTAGGCCTGGGCCTGGCGACGAACGCGAGCATCACCAAGCAGTACGGGTCCGTGGGCGCCTGGGTGCTCGCGGTCGGCTTCATCATGGTCATCACCGTCTCGCTCCAGTGGCTCCGCGACGCCGTCGTGGAGTACCGGCTCGCCGTCCGCGCCGACCACACCGGCCACCTGGACAACCCGCCGGCGCCGCGGTTCCCGTGGATCACGCTCGGGTTCTTCGCGGTGCTCCTGATCGGCGCGATCGTCATGGGCACCGGCGTCTTCCCGCCCGGATCCGGTGGGTCGTCCGGCGGGAGCGCCGCCGCGAGCCCGGCGCCCGGCGGCGGATCGGCGACCGCGGCTCCGGCCGGCGGCGCGGCTTCCGCGGCACCCGCCTCGTCGACCGCCGGCGGCTCCGGGGGCGGGACCCCGTCCGGTCCGGTCGTGAAGCTGGTCGCGCAGAACATCGCCTACGACCAGACGGAGATCTCCGCACCCGCGGACACGCCGTTCACGATCTCCTTCGACAACCAGGACGCGGGCATCCCGCACAACGTGGCGATCCACAAGGACTCGCCGACCGGCGAGGTCGTCTTCCAGGGCGACATCATCACCGGCGTCGCGCAGAAGGACTACGCTGTCCCGGCTCTCCCGGCCGGCACGTATGCGTTCGTGTGCACCGTCCACCCGAACATGACCGGGACGCTCACGGTCAAGTAAGGAAACGGTCCTCGTGTCCCTCCGCCCACGACGTGCGGCCCAGGCCGCCCGACCGGCCCCGCTGACCCTCGTCCTCGCCCTCGCCGCCGCCCTCGCGCTCGCCGGGTGCACGTCGGGCGGCGCGGGCTCCCCCGCCGGCGCCTCCCCGGAGGCCCCCACGTCCGTCTCACTCGGCGCGTCCGCCCCCGCGGCGAGCCTCACCGTGGGACCACAGGTCGGGATGGTCGCGCCGGAGCTCGCGCTCACGGACCTGGACGGGGTGCCGGTGAAGCTCTCGGACTACGCCGGGAAGCCGGTGGTCCTCAACTACTGGGCATCGTGGTGCGGGCCGTGCCGCGACGAGTTTCCCGAGCTGAAGGCCGCGCTCGACGCGCACGCCGCCGGCGGTCTCGTGGTCCTCGGGGTGCTCTTCAAGGACGACGTCGCCCCGGCGCAGGCGTTCGTGGAGAAGCAGGGCGCCACGTGGACCACGCTCGCGGACCCCGAGGACGCCGCCGCGAACGCCTACCGGGTCGTCGCGCCTCCCACCACCTTCTTCATCGGCCGGGACGGCGTCGTGAAGGACCTGCAGATCGGCGGGATGACGGCCGACCAGCTGGCGCAGCACCTCGGGACGATCCTCCCGTGACGGCGCCGGGCCCGGGCCCGGCCGGCGCGCCCCCCGACGGAGCCGCGATCGCCGTCCGCGACCTCGTGAAGACCTACGACGGCCGGGACGTTGTCGCCGGCCTCTCGCTCGACGTGCACCCCGGCGAGATCCTCGGCCTGCTCGGACCGAACGGCGCGGGCAAGACGACGACGGTGGAGATCGTCGAGGGCTACCGGCGCCCCGATCGCGGGTCGGTGCGGGTCCTGGGGCTGGACCCGGTCCGCGACGGACGTGCCCTCCGGCCGCGCATGGGGATCATGCTCCAGCAGGGCGGCCTCCCCCCGCAGGTCCGCGTCCGCGAGCTCGTCCGCCTGTACGCGTCGTTCTACCGGGACCCGGAGGATCCGGACGCCCTGCTCGGCCGCGTCGGCCTGTCAGACGCCGGGCGCAGGCGCGTGAAGGTCCTCTCCGGCGGCGAGAAGCAGCGCCTCGCCCTCGCCCTCGCGCTCGTGGGACGCCCCGAAGTGGCGCTGCTCGACGAGCCGACGGCCGGGATGGACCCGCAGGCGAAGGCGGCGACGCGCGATGTCGTCTCGGGCCTCCGGGACCGCGGCGTACCCGTCCTGCTCACGACACACGAGCTCGCGGACCTCGAGCGCCTCGCGGACCGGATCGCGATCGTGGACCACGGGCGCCTCGTCTCCCTGGGGACGCCCGCGGAGCTCGTCGCCGGGGTCCGGCGGCGTCTTCGGTTCCGGATCGCCGGGGTCCTCTCCGCCGCCGGGCGGGCCGAGCTGGCCGGTGCCCTGGCCGCGGCGGACGGACCGGCACCCGGCGGGTCCTGGGGTCCGGGCAGCACTGCCGGCTCGGACGGCACGGCCGGGCGACCGTCCGTGGACGAGGACGGACCGGGCGGCGCGTACGCGGTGGAGGGCATCGAACCGAGCCCTCGCGTCGTGTCCGCGCTCGCCGAGTGGTGCCGCGGCCGCGACCTCCTGCTCACGGAGATGCGAGCGGCCGGCGGGACCCTCGAGGAGCGGTACTTGGAGATCGTCGGGGCCGCGGCGGGCGGCCAGGCCCAGGCGGACGCCGTCGGGGATCGCAGGGGGCGCCTCGTGAGCGCGCCCGCCACGCTCCCGCGCATGGTCGCGGCGCAGGCCGGGATGGAGCTCCGCCTCACCGCGCGGCGCGGCGAGAACCTCTTCGTCACGCTCGTGCTTCCCGCGGCGCTGCTCGCCTTCTTCGCGGCCGTGCCGGTCCTCCCGTCCGAGGGCCCCAGCGCGGCGGCGTTCCTCCTACCGGGGACGCTCGGGCTCGCGATCATCGCGACGAGCTTCGTGAACCTCGGGATCGCGACGGCGTTCGAGCGCGGCTACGGCGTGCTCAAGCGCCTGGGCGGCTCGCCCCTCCCCCGCTCCGGGCTCCTCGCCGCCAAGGTGCTGGCCGTCGCCGTCGTCGAGACGGTCGGGGTCGCCATCCTCCTCGCGGTCGCCCTCGTGCTCGGCTGGCGACCGGACCCGGGGATCTCGCCGGCCGTGATCGTCGCGGCGGCCATCCTCGGGACCTTCGCGTTCGCGAGCCTCGGGCTGCTCCTGGCGGGCGCGCTGCGGCCGGAGGCCACGCTCGCGATCGCGAACGCGGTCTTCGTGCTCTTCCTCCTCGTCGGCGGGGTGATCCTGCCCATCGCCAGCCTGCCCGAGCCCCTCGCCACCGTCGCGCGGGCGCTCCCGTCCGGGGCGCTGACCGACGCCCTCCGCGCAGGGTTCTCGGGGACCGGCGACGTCCTCGTCCCGCTGGTCGTCCTCGCCGCGTGGGGGGTCGTCGCGGCCTTCGTTACGGCGCGCACCTTCCGCTGGGAGTAGGCGGCCCCCGACAGCGCTGCCGGACACGATCGCCCCCCGGGCCCTCCCCGCCCGGGTCTCCTAGCCGGCCGCCATCCGCCCCGCGGTGCGGCGCGCGAGTGCCATGATCGAGAGCATCGGGTTCACGCCGCTCGCCGTGGGGAACGCGCTGGCGTCGGTGACGCAGAGTCCCTCCACGCCGCGGACCTTCCCGTCCGGGTCGGCGGTCGACCCCTTCGGGTCCGTCCCGATCCGGCAGGTGGACATCTGGTGGGCGGTGAACAGCAGCACCCGGTTCGGCGAGACGCCGCGCGCGCGATCCCCTCGACGAACGCGTCGACCGAGCCGCCGGGCTCCCGCTCGAGCACCGGCGTGTGGAGCGTGAAGATCCGCCCCGCGCCCGCCGCCTCGTGGATGCGGGCCATCTCCACCATCCCCCGCTCGAGGAGCAGCGCGCTCCTCCGCGCCCACGCCGTACCGGATCCGCGGGGCGCCGTCGCGATCCACGTCGATACGGCCGGGGTTGCTGTCGCGGACGATCGCGAGGAACGCACCGGTATGTGCCGCCTCGCGCGAGGAGCGCCGCGTGCTGCTCGCCCGACCACCACGGCAACGCCGCTGCGATGATCCCGGGGTGCATCGGCGACGCCTCCATGCGGAAGCCGTGCGTCCCGTCGACCTGGGCGAAGGCGTCGCTCATGATCGACTGCGGCACGCCGGACCACGCGTCGATCCGCTCCGGGTACATGCCGGCGACCGCGGCGACGGGATGCATGCGGAGGTTCCGCCCGGCGGCCCCGGCCGCGATCCCCGACCGCTGGAGCAGGACGGGCGAGAGGATCGACCCACCGGCGAGCGCGACCAGCGCGCCCGGACGTGACCTCCCCGCCGGGGACCGCGGCGACGACCCCTTTGACGCGGCCATCACGCCCGAGGATCCGGCGCGCCTCCGTCCGGTCGAGGATCGTCGCCCCGCGCGCGCACGCGTCGGCGAGGTAGGTCCGGAGCACGGACCGCTTCGCTCCGCTGCGGCAGCCGACCGCGCACGGGCCGCAGTCGGTGCAGCCCCGGACGTTGCGGGGGATGACCTGGCAGGCGAGGCCGAGCGCGTCGAGGCCGCGGGCGAGCGCGCCGTTCGGACCGTTCGGCTCGCTCTCGCCACGGGTGACGGAGATCTCCGCCTCGACCGCGTCGTAGTGGGGGTCGAGGTCGTCGATGCCCGGCAGCTCGCCATTCCTCCCGGATCGCGTCCGGGAGCCGGATGGACGAGCTCCAGTTGACGACCGTCCCGCCGCCCACCGCGCTCCCCGCGCGGATGCTGAACCAGCGGTCGTCCGTCGCCGTGAGCCCCCGGTCGAGGAAGAGCCGCGCCAGCCCCTCCAGCTCGGGCCCGCCGAACCCGCCCTCCGTGACGTTCGCGGCCCGCTCCAGGACCACGACCTTCTTCCCGGCAGCGGCGAGGATGGCCGCCGCGACCCCCCCGCCCGCGCCGGACCCGACCACGCAGACGTCCGCCTCGATCGTCTCGCCGGGGGCCGGCGTGCGCACGTCGAGCACGCTCTCGTCGGCCGGGTCGGGCTCGGCGACACGTAGCCGGTCGCACGTCTGTACGGCGAATCCTCCATCCCGTACAGCAGGAGGAACGTCAGCCGCTTGAGGTCCTGGAACGCCGTCCGGGTGAGCGGAACGGGGCTGGCCGCCATCCGGCGGAGGTACGTCTCCCGCTCCGGGAGCGATGCCCGGGAGAAGCGCCGCGGCATCCCGGCGAGGAGCAGGCCGACCAGCGGGTTCTCGACCGCCCGGAGGAAGAGGCGGAGCTGGGACTCGAGGGACGGCCGCCCGAGCGCGTGCACCTCGCCGAGCAGGGCGCGATGGACGCCGAGCTCGCTCGCGGGGGGCAGGTCGGCGCCGTCCCCCGGCGCGAACGTGTCGACGATCGCGGCGAGCGAGTCGAGGCGCACTGACATGGCGCCGAGGGTAGCAGGGCACGGAGGCGCTCCGTGGGGCCACCCCGGAGACAGCCGATGGGCCGGCCGCACGGCGCGGCCGGCCCATCGGCCGGGAGGAGGCGGGACCGGGTCACGACAGCCCGGCCCCGTCAGGGAGGACGAGGGTCGGCGTCCCGGACCGGCCGGGTCCGTCGCCGGAGCGGCGGACCGGTTGGCGCGGTGCGGGCGTGGATCAGGCGACGACCACTCGCACTTGTTCGGCGGGTTC
>CAWJQZ010000004.1:0-23030 GCA_963844945.1 uncultured Chloroflexia bacterium | reverse complement strand
GGACCGTGGCGTCCGGGAGCGGATCGTTCGCGCGGAGCAGGTCCACGACGGGGTCGTCGCCGGCGGCGGGATGGGTCCGGGTCATCGGTCGGTCTCCAGGTGCGGCGCGAGCAGCGCGCGGAGGCGGCGCAGGCCGCGGCTCGTCAGCTGTCGTGCGTTGGTCTCGGTGCAGTCGAGGAGGGCGGCCACGTCGGCGTGGTCGCGGCCCTCGAGGACGCGGGCGATCACCGCGGTCCGCTCGCGGGCCGGCAGCTCGGCGAGGGCCGCGCGGACGGCCGTCCGCAGCTCCGACCCCTCGGCCGCGGCCGCCGGGATCCGAGCGTGCGCCCGCGACCGGCTCGGCGACCGATCCCTCGCCTGGCGCGCCCCCCGGGCCGCCCGCGGCGCGGTGGGCGGTCCCGCCGCGGGCGACGAGCCGCCGGTGCGCGTCGGTCGCGACGTTCGCGGCGATCCGGTGGAGCCACGCGCGGTGGTTCGCGTCGGGCGGCAGCGTGGCCCACGCCCGGTGCGCGCGCAGGAAGGTCTCCTGGTGGAGGTCGGCCGCGTCGTCCGCTGTGGGCGAGAGCCGCCGCAGGTGCCGGTAGACCTCCGCGCCGTGGAGGTCGAGGAGGTCGGCGACCGAGACGGGGCCTCGCGCCCGCGGTGCGTCGGGCGCCGCGCCGGCCGCGGCCGGGCGACCGGCGAGGGACGGATCGGGGACGGTCATCATGCCCACTGTGACGCATCGGTCGCGCGGCTGTGACGGCCGCGACCCGTCGCGGTGCGCACACGGAGGCTTTCCCGTCCCGCTACCCTCAACGCACACAGGGGAGGCGAGGCATGACGGACGACAGGACGACGAAGGGCGGCGCGGACGCCGCGGACGCCGCGGGGTCCACCCCCGCCGCCGCGGGGACGACCGCGGACTCCGGCGCGTCGGCCCCGAACCCCACGCAGCCCATCCCGACCCAGGCCGAGGTGTCGAGCGAGGCGGCGCCGCCGAGCCGCCGGTCCGCCCTGCTGCGCTCGGGCTTCATCGTCGCCGTCCTCGTCATCGTCTTCGGCGTCATCCTGCCGGCGACGGGCGTCAACTACAGCGAGGTCATCGCCGCCTTCGTGGCGCTGGAGCCCCAGCAGGGCATCGTCATCACGGCCCTGGGGCTCACCGCCTGGGTCATGAGCGGCGCGATCTTCGCCGCCCTCATCCCGCGCCTCAGCGTCATCCGCGGGACTCAGTCCTGGCTGATCCTCAGCGGGATCGGCTCGAGCGTCCCCTTCGGCCCGTGGAACATGGGCGTCCTCTGGGTCGTCGTCCGCGGCTGGAACATCGCGAACATCCCGGCGACGACGGGCATCGCGCTCTACGGCATCGTGAACGAGCTGAGCCGCCTCGCGCTTCCGGTCATCGCCGTCGGCGCGCTCGTGATCACGCAGGGGATCCCGAACGGCGCGAACCTCGGCAGGGCCTGGACGATCGCGCTCATCGCGATCGTCGCGTTCTTCGTCGCGATCGTCTTCATCGTCGCGATCGTCCGCTCGAAGAAGGTCGCCGACTGGATCGGCGCCAAGAGCCAGGCGCTCGTGGACTGGGTCCTCCACCGGATCGGGCGCAAGGCGACGCCGAACGTGGACGGTGCGGTCCACCGGTTCCGCGACCAGTTCGGCGAGGTCATCCGGCGCCGTGGCGCGGCGTCCATCGCCATCGCGATCGTCTCCCAGGTCGTCTGGGCGATCGTGCTCATCGTCGCGCTCCGGGTGTGCGGCGTGCCGGAGTCGGCGCTCTCCTCGGCCGAGATCTTCGCCGTCTACGGCCTCGTCATGGTGATCACGATCATCCCGCTCTCGCCGGGCGGCGCCGGCGTCCCCGAGCTGCTGTTCATCAGCGCCTTCACCGCGCTCGCGGGCGACCAGTACAACGCCGCGATCACCGCGGGCGTCTTCCTCTACCGGCTCTACTTCTGGTTCATCCCCATCCCGCTCGCCTGGATCTTCCTGAAGACGGCGCGCCGAGGGAAGTCGATGCTCCCGACGTCGGCCGAGCTCAAGGCGTACGCGAAGACCTGATCTCCGGGCCCACCTCCGCCGCCGGATCGGGCGGCGCCGGATCGGCCGGCGCCTGCCGGCCGGCGCCGTGGCCGCCTCCGCCAGTCGCCTCTCGAGGTCGGCCACGGCCAACGCCACGGTCGGATGCACGTGGTCCTCGCCGACCGCCTCCATGATCCCGGTCCTGCGCAGCCGGTCCCGGACCGGGCCGCGCACCTGGGCGAGGCCGTACTCCACCGACCGCTGCTTCATGTCCCGGACGAGCGCGAGGACCATGTCGGCGGTCGTCACGTCGAGGTCGCCGGTGGCCGCGAGGTCGATCACGACCGCTCGCGGCCGGGGATCCGGCGCGTCGATCAGCTTCACGATCTGCTCGTGGGCCACGTTCGCGTTGAAGAAGTACAGCGGCGCGTCGATGCGGACGATGACGAAGCCCGGCACCGGGGTCGCCGACGCGTGCCGCGAGAGGTCGCCGAAGGTCGGCTCCTTCTCGCCGGGCATCCTTCCGAGCGCGGCGATGTACGGCCGGCTCGCCCGGTAGAGGAGGAAGAAGACCGAGAGCAGGACCGCGACCACGAGGCCGGCGAGGACGCCCATCGTCACCACGCCGGCGAGCGCGACGCACGCGATGACGAAGTCCGTGCGGCGCCAGGCCCAGTAGCGCAGCATCGACTTCCAGTCGATCAGGCCGATGGCCGCGGCGATGACGATCGCGCCCAGGACGGCGTTGGGCAGGTTCGTGAAGAGCGGCGCGAGGATCAGGGCCGTCAGCAGGATGAGGCCGGACGTGAGGAGCGACGAGAGCTGCGTCCGGGTCCCGGCAGCCTCGGCGGTGGCGGTCTGCGAGAGGCTCGCGTCGGTCACGAAGCCCCCGAAGAGCCCCGACGAGATGTTCGCCGCTCCCAGGCCGATCAGCTCCTGGTCGGCGTCGATCTCGTAGCCATGCCTCTCGGCGTACGACCGTCCCACGCCCACCGTCTCGCCGACGGCGATGAAGACGAGGCCGGCGGCACCGAGCGCGAGCGCGGGCAGCGTCGCGAGCGGGACCCCCGGGAGGCCGGGCTTGCCGATCCCGGTGGCGACCTCGCCGACGATGCTCACGCCGTACGTGGAGAGCCCGAGCGCCGTGGATGCGGCGATCCCCACCACGAGCACGATGAGCGCCCCGGGGATGCGCGGCGAGATGACCCGGAGCAGGAAGATCGCCGCGAGCGAGACCAGCCCGACGCCCAGCGTGTACGGGTCGGTCTCCCCGATCCCCGCGATGATCCCCTGGACCTGGTCGGGCACCGACCCCGACGTCGACGGGATCCCGAGGATCTTGGGGATCTGGCCGACGATGATCGTGAGCGCCACGCCGAAGATGAACCCGGTGATGACCGACTTGGAGAGGAAGTCGGAGATGAACCCGAGCCGGGCGATGCCGCCGGCGAGGAGGACCACGCCGACCATGAGCGCGAGCGCCGCCGTCTCGGCGAGGTAGAGCCCCATGTCCCCGCTCGCGATGTCCGCGACGATCGTCGCGGACGTGATCGCCATCGTGGAGCTGACCGTCACCTTCACGTGGCGGCTCGAACCGAAGACGGCGTAGCCGGCCAGCGCGGCGAACGCCGTCGCGAGGCCGAGCTCCGGAGGGACGCCGGCGAGCCCCGCGTACGCGAGCGCCACGGGGACCATGACGCCCCACGAGGTGAGGCCCGCGATCAGGTCGGGCCGCAGGTCCTCGCGGCGGTACGCGGGCAGCCACGAGAGGATCGGGATGTAGTGCCGCGCGAGGACCGGCAGGCGCTCCCGTACCGGCGGCCGCGCGCCGTTCGCCATCCCTTCCCCGTTCTCGCCGCTCACGCCGGGACTCCGGCCGCGATCGCCGTGGACGCGGCCGCGGCCCCGACCGCGTCCTCCGCGCGGTACTGCGTGAGGAGCTCGCGCTCTCGGTCGTGCCTCGGGAACATGAACCACATCGGATCGGTGGTCCTCGCGATCAACTTCGCGCCCGTCGCGAGATCGAGGTTGGCGACGCCAGCGACCGCGATGAGCGCGACGAGGACCAGGCCGGCACGCGCGGGCGCTGCGCCGGCCGCCGGAGCGGCGGGCGCCGTCGTGACAGCGGAGGTGACGCTCATGATCCGTCTCCCGTCGCAGGGTGCGCGTCCCCTTCCCGGCCGGCCGGGCCCCCCGCGGACAGCGTAGCGGGCGCGGTCCCATCAGGTGCGGCCACCGTGCCCCGTTCCCGGCTGGACGGGTCGTCTATACTCCGGGGGAGTATGTCGAACACACCGACCAGCACCACGCCCGAGGCTCCGGCAGCCCCGGGCGGCCCGATCCGCCTCGCCGAGCTCTCACTCCCCGTCGAGGGGATGACGTGCGCCTCCTGCGTGAACCGGATCGAGCGGTTCCTCAACAAGACCGGCGGCGTGGACCAGGCCGCCGTGAACCTCGCGACGGAGACGGCCACCGTCCGGTACGACCCTGCGTCCGTGGGGCGGGACGAGATCGTCGGTGCCATCCGGGCAGCGGGCTACGACGTCCGCGCGTCCGCGCTGGTCGCCGCACAGGCGGGCCCGGCTGGCGCCGTCTCCACGGTCGCGGAGGAGGAGGACGAGGTCGAGAAGGCCCGCGCCCGCGAGACCCACGAGCTGGGCGTCCAGGCCGCCGTCTCGATCGCCGTGGCCGTGGGGATCATGGTCCTCATGCTGTGGCCTCAGCTGCCGTGGCAGATGGAGGAGCTGAACAAGGTCGTCCTGTGGCCGGCGACGTTCATCCAGTTCTGGGCCGGCAAGCGCTTCTACGTCTCCGCGTGGCGCGCGTTCCGCCACGGGTTCGGCATGAACATGAACACGCTCGTCGTCGTGGGCACGACCGCCGCGTGGGGCTACAGCGTCGTCGTGACGATGTGGCCGCAGGTCGTCCATGACGCCGGGCTCCGCCCCGAGACCTACTTCGACAGCTCGGCCGCGATCATCGGCCTGATCCTCCTCGGCCGGTGGCTCGAGGCCCGCGCCAAGGGGCGCACCGCCGGCGCCGTGAAGGCGCTCATGGGGCTGCAGGCGAAGTCGGCCCACGTGATCCGCGACGGCGTCGAGATCGAGGTCGCGCTCGCCGACGTCGTGCCGGGCGACCTCATCCGCGTGCGGGCCGGCGAGAAGGTCCCGGTGGACGGCATCGTCGTCGAGGGCGCGAGCGCCGTGGACGAGTCGATGCTCACAGGCGAGTCGATCCCGGTCGCGAAGGCCGCCGGCGACGAGGTCATCGGCGCCACCCTCAACACCACCGGCTCGTTCGTCTTCCGCGCGACGAAGGTCGGGAAGGACACCGCCCTCGCGCAGATCGTCGAGATGGTCCGCCGCGCGCAGGGGAGCAAGGCGCCGATCCAGCGTCTCGCCGATCGGATCAGCGGGATCTTCGTGCCCGTCGTCCTCGCGATCGGCGCGGCGACGTTCGTCCTCTGGTACATCCTTGGCCCGGAGCCGAGGATCACCCTCGCGCTCGCCGCGTTCATCACGGTGGTCGTCATCGCCTGTCCGTGCGCGATGGGCCTCGCGACGCCGACCGCGATCATGGTCGGGACCGGTCGCGGCGCGGAGGCCGGGATCCTCATCCGCGGCGGCGAGGCGCTCGAGGGCGCGCATCGCGTGAACGCGGTGATCCTCGACAAGACAGGGACCCTCACGCGCGGCAGGCCCGCGGTGACGGACGTCGTGGCGGCCGACGGAGCGGACGCACGGGACGCGCTCGCGCTCGCGGCTGCGGCCGAGGTGGGCAGCGAGCACCCGCTCGCCGCGGCGGTCGTGGACCGCGCGCGATCCCTCGGCCTGGCCGACCTCCCCGTGGAGGGGTTCGAGGCCGTCGCCGGTCGCGGCGTGCGTGCGGCCGTCGACGGCCGTGCCGTCCTCGTCGGCAGCGCCGCATTCCTCGCGGAGGCCGGGATCGACGCCACGCCTCTCGCCGCCCGCGCCGAGGAGGCCGCCCGGAACGGCGCGACCCCCACGTACGTGGCGGCGGACGGGAACCTCGCCGCGCTCCTCGTCATCGCGGACCCGGTGAAGGCCGAGGCCGCGGAGGCGGTCCGCGAGCTCGCGGCGCAGGGGATCGAGGTCTGGATGGTCACGGGCGACCACCGCGCCACCGCGGAGGCCGTGGCGCGCCAGGTGGGGATCCCGCCGGAGCGAGTGATGGCGCAGGTCCTCCCGGGCGACAAGTCCGCGAAGGTCGCCGAGCTCCAGGCCCGCGGCCTCGTCGTCGCGATGGTGGGCGACGGCGTGAACGACGCCCCTGCCCTCGCGGCCGCCGACCTCGGCGTCGCGATCGGGACCGGCGCCGACGTCGCGATCGAGGCGAGCGACGTGACGCTCGTCGGCGGGGATCCGCGAGGGGTCGCGTCCGCCATCGCGCTCTCGCGGCGGACGATGTCCGTCATCCGCCAGAACCTGTTCTGGGCCTTCGCCTACAACGTCGTGCTCATCCCGGTGGCGATGGGGATCCTCTACCCGATCTGGGGGATCACGATCACGCCGGTCATGGCCGCCGGCGCGATGGCTCTCTCGTCGGTGAGCGTGGTGACCAACTCGCTCCGCCTGCGGTCGTTCGACCCGCGCCCCGGCGGCTCGGCGGCGCATCGCCCGGGCGTGGTCGGTCGCATGCGCGACGCCTCCTACCTGCTGCTCATCGCCCTCGCCGGCGTCGCGCTGGTCGTGGCCGTCATCGGCCTCGACCGCTACTTCGACGCGAACGCGCGCCGGGTGGACCTGACCGCGACCGGCCTCCTCGCCCCCGGGCCCACGGTGACCGTCGACCCCGGCACCTCGCTCCTCGTGCGGTTCCGCAACGACGGGCCGGACCTGGTCTCGTGCAGCGTCCCGGGCGTCCCGAACGTCGAGCTCAACCCGCGCGCCGGCGCGAGCCAGAAGGTCCGCTTCGGCCTCCCCGGGCCCGGCACGTACGAGCTGGTCTGCGCGACCTCCATGCCGGCGACGGCCGGAGGGGCGAGCGGCGGCGGCGCGATGGGGGGCGGGATGGGCGGCGTCCAGCGGACCGCGGCGGTCTTCGTCGTCCGCTAGCTCGAGCTGCCGATCAGGCCGCGGACGTGCGCACGCCGGGCGTCCTGCCCGGCGTGCACGCACTCGGGGACGCGGCCCGCGTCCCGCTCCCTACGGCGCGGTCGTCTGCGTGACGACCGGGGCGTCCGGCGCCGCGGTGATCGTCCTTTGGCCCACGGCGTGCCCCGCGGCGTCGAAGGCCGTGATCGTGACGTCCTCCCCGGCGTCGTCACCGGGCGCCCACAGGGCGAAGCGCCCCTGGTCCACGCTCGCGGTGGCGCCGTCGGCGGCCCCGCCGGTCACCGCGATCCTCGCGGTACCCGCGGGAGCCTCGCCGGCGAGGATGCCGACCTCGCGACCGTCGTACGCGGTCGACATCCGCGTGATGAGCCAGCCGTCGGCGCCGCCGGCGGTCACCCCGATGCTCGCGCCCTGGCCGGAGTCACCGCCGATCGTGCCCACGCCGGCGGCCGCCCCGTCGCCGAGGTCCGGGAACAGCAGCGCACCGGAGACGAGTCGGTCGCCCCTCTGCACGAGCAGGCAGTACGCGGTCGTCGTGTCGTCCGCGAAGACCGCGACGCCGCCCGTGCCGTGCATCTCGAGGGTGACGAGCGGCGGCAGCGCCGTCGGGAGCGACGGCAGCGCCGGGACCGGCCCGCCATCGCCGCCGACGGTCACCGTCCCGCCGTCCGCGCTCACGGCTCCGCCGCCGGACGTCACGGTCGCGCCGCCCACGACGACGTCCTGCGCGGCGGAGCCCGCCCCGGGACCGACGTCGAGCCGCGGGAGGCTCCCGGCGGCCCCGGCCGCGCCTCCCTCGAGGCTGCCCGGGGCGCCCGCCGCGGGCGCGAGCCCCGCCGCACACGCGGTCGCGGCCGAGGCGCGCTGGTCGGCCGAGACCGCCGTCGGGGACGGGTCCCAGGCGAGGACCGCCGACGACGGCCGGGCCAGGGTCCCGATCACGAGGACGGCGACCAGCCCGGTCGCGGCGAGGGCCGTGAGGCCGAGGGCACCCGGCCGCAGGCGGGACCGGCGCTCGGCCGGCTCCACGAGGGTCTCTGTCTGCATCAGGCGCTCCTTGATCGCATCGAGGCGCGCAGGGTCGGGCATGCGCCCGGCCTCGGCGGCGAGCGGATCGGCGTCCCGGAGTCGTCGCTGCAGTCGATCGTCCATCACCGAGCCTCCTTCCGCTCCACGCCCGGTAGATGTCCGGCGACGGGCACCATCTTTCCCGCGTCGAGGCGCTGGCTCGTCGCACCTGCCGCGGCGGTCTCGTCGTCGCGCTCGAGGCGCGTCCGGAGACGCGCCTTCGCGCGATGCAGGCGTATGGAGGCCGCGTTGGGCGTGATCCCCAGGACGACGGCGATCTCACGCGGGGCCAGGTCCTCCCACGCCCACAGGCGCAGGACCTCCGCGTCGTCGGGCGCGAGACCGGCCATGGCGGAGGTGAGGTCGGCGTCCCCGCCCGCAGGGAGGACCCCCGGGTCCGCGGTCGGTGCGACCAGCGAGAGCCGCTCCATCAGGCGGCCCAGCCGGCCGTTCGCTCGCCGGTGGTTGGCCAGCACGCGCCGCGCGGTCCCGTACAGCCACGGCACCTCGGCGTCCGCGGGGATGTCGTCCAGGCGCCGCCATGCCGTGGTCATCACCTCCGCGAACAGGTCCTCCACCACGTCGGGCGCGGCCCGGCGGACGAGATAGCGGGCGAGCGGCTCACGGGCGGCCGCGTACAGGCGCTCGAACCGGAGGGCCGCGGAGGGGTCGCGCATGGTCACATGGTGCACATGTCCGCGCGGCCGCGGATCCTTTCACGCGACCGTCCTACACTCGCGCCATGGTGTACGACGACCGGGTGGGACCCGTCCTGCTCCACGGCGAGATCATCGGGGCAGGCCGGATCGAGGTCCCGCACGACGCGCGCGACCTGACCGGCGAGTTCCCGTACCGCCGCCCGATCGAGGTCCGCTTCGGCGACACGGACGCGATGGGCCACGTGAACAACGCCGTCTACCTGACGTACGTGGAGCTCGCGCGCGCCGGCTACTACCGCGCGGTCACCGGCGGACGGATCGGGATCGGCGCGACGGAGCGCGAGCAGTCGTTCATCCTCGCCGAGGCGCGCCTGGGCTTCCGGCAGCCCGCCTTCTTCGGCGAGATCCTCTGGGTGGAGGCGCGGACGGCATCGATCGGCCGGAGCTCGTTCACGATGGAGTTCCGGATGACGGCCGAGGAGAGCCCGTACGGGCGCGCCCGCCTGGTGGCCACCGGCTCCACGGTCCAGGTCGGCTTCGACTACGAGGCGGGCCGCGCGCAGCCGCTCCGCGACGGCGTCGTGGAGGGGCTGGAGGCGTTCGAGGGACGGCGCCTGCGCGGCTGAGGGGCCGCAGCGGTCCTACCCCTGGTACCGCCGGAAGACCGCCACCGCGTTCTGGCCGCCGAACCCGAACCCGTTGACCATCACGGTGTCGACCTTCGCCTTCCGCGCCACCTTGGGGACGTAGTCGAGGTCGCACTCGTCGTCGGGGTTCTCGAGGTTCGCGGTCGGCGGGATCACCTGGTCGCGCAGCGCGCCCACGCCGGCGAGGACGCTCGCGATCCCGGCCGCGCCCACCAGGTGCCCGACCATCGACTTCGGCGAGCTGATCGCGACCTTCCGGGCGTTCGGGCCGAAGGCGGCCTTGATCGCACGCGTCTCCGTCACGTCGTTCAGCGAGGTCGACGTGCCGTGGGCGACGATGTAGTCCACCTCGTCGGTCGTCACGCCGGCGTCCCGGAGCGCCGCGAGCATCGCGCGCGTCTGGCCGCGCCCGGTGGGCTCGGGCGCGCTGATGTGGAACGCGTCGGCCGTCAGGGCACCGCCGATGATCTCGGCGATCGGCGTCGCGCCGCGTGCGAGGGCGTGCTCGAGCGACTCGACGACCACCATGCCGCCGCCCTCGCCGAGGACGAAGCCGTCGCGGTCGCGGTCGAACGGGCGCGAGGCGTGCTCCGGGTCGTCGTTGCGCTTCGAGAGCGCGCCCATGTTCCCGAGCGCCGCGAGCGCCATCGGGAGGACCGGGGCCTCCGATCCGCCGGCAAGGACGACGTCCACGTCGCCGGACTTCACGAGGCGCAGCGCGTCGTGGAACGCGAGGATCGTGGTCGCGCAGGCGGCCGTCTGGGTCATCACCGGGCCGGTGAGGCCGTACTCCATCGAGAGCATGCAGGCGCCCATCGACGCCGACAGCGCGGGGATGGCGAACGGGCTGACGAACCGCGGGCCCTTCGAATCGTAGACGTGCGTCCCGTCGATGACCTGCTCGAGGCCGCCGCCGCCGCTGTTGGCGACCACCCCCACCCGGTCGCGCTGCTCCTCGGTCATCGCCGCGAAGTCGATCCCGGCGTGCGCGATCGCCTCCCTGCCGGACGCCATGGCGAAGTGGATGAACCGGCTCATCCGCCGGGCCATCTTGGGGTCCATGGCCGTCGCCGGGTCGAAGTCGACCACCTCGGCGGCGATGCGGACCTCGAAGTCGGATGCGTCGAAGCTCCGGACCGTCCGGGTCCCCGTGACGCCGGCGACGAGGTTGCGCCAGTACGTCGGGAAGTCGTTCCCGATCGGCATGACGGCGCCGAGCCCGGTGATGACGGCGCGGCGCGCGGGATCCTGGCTGGGCGGCACGACGACTCCTCGACTGGACCGGGCACCCTCCCCGGGACGCCGGTCATCCTATCAGCGCGGCGAGGGCCCCCGTCCCCGTTCGCGGATGCTCGCGGGCCGCCTCAGGGCGCCCGCACCCCCGGGCACGGCTTCCCGTCGATCGCGTTGAGGACGATCCGGAAGACGGCCGGATCCGTGAGCAGCTGCTGGTGGGTAGGGCCGGTGACCTTCACGTCGCACGCCCCGTCCGTCAGCCACGACGCCGAGACGGGCACGAGGCCGTCCGTCGTGCTGTACACGCTCGTCCAGGTCGTGGGACCCGGCGTCTCGTCGCCGGCGTTGAGCTTCGCGAGGAAGGCGGACTCGGGGCACATCTGGCCCCCGTTGCCGATCGGCGCGAGGCACGCCACCGGGAGGCCCTTCTGCGGGGTCCCCAGCGAGACGTAGACGGTCGTGACCCTGCGGCCGCCGTTGAAGCGGATGTACTGGCGGGACGAGAGCCCGCCCATGCTGTGGCCCACGATCGCGACCTTCTTCCACCCGCGGGCCGCGACGATGTCGCGGATCACCTTGGCGTTCACGACGTTGTCGTTGCCGGGCAGCTTCGCGATGACCACGGTGTGCTTCTTCGCGCGGAGCCGCGCTGCCATCGTCGCGAACCCGGACGGCGACCCGTTGTACCCGTGGACCAGCACGACCGGGAGCGGCGTGGCCGCCTCGGCGGGCGCCGGCGACGCGGCGGGGACGACCGTGGCGAGGAGGGCGACGGCGAACGCCGCCGCGGTGGCCCGCACGACCGCCGGGAGACATGTCCTCATGCGCCCTCGTACCGCTTGAAGACGACCGCCGCGTTGTGCCCGCCGAGGCCCACGTTGCAGCTGAGCGCGTAGCGCACCTGCGTCTCGCGGGAGGCGCCCGTGAGGACGTTGAGACCCGTCGCGACGATCTCGGGGTCCACGACCCGCGTGTTCGTGGTGGCCGGGATGACCTGGTTGTAGAGGGAGAGGACGCTCGCGAGGCCCTCGAAGGAGCCGCACCCTCCCATGAGGTGACCGGTCATCGACTTCGTCGCGCTGATGAGGACGTCGGGCGTGTGCGCACCGAAGACGTCCGAGATCGCCTGGGCCTCCCGCAGGTCGCCCACGGGGGTGGAGGTCCCGTGCGGGTTGATCATGTCGACTTCGTCCGCCGGCACCTCGTACCGGTCGAGCGCCGTCTGCATCGCGCGCCGAACGCCGTCGCCCCGCTCGATCGGCTGGATCAGGTCCCATGCGTCGGCCGCGGAACCGTACCCCACGACCTCGGCGTAGATCCTCGCCCCGCGTGCCGTCGCGACCTCCAGGTCCTCGAGGATGAGGGCCGCGCCGCCTTCGCCGAGAACGAAGCCGTCGCGCGTCACGTCGTAGGGACGGCTGATCGTGTCGAGGCCCTCGCCCGGGAGCGGCGTGCCCATCCCGCGCATGTTCGAGAAGCCGTAGTACGCCATGTCCCGGATCGGCGTCTCGACGGACCCCGCGATCGCCGCGATGACGTCCCCGCGCTTGATCGCCTCCGCCGCCTCGCCGATGCAGTTCGTGCCCGTGGAGCAGGCGGTCACGACGGCCATGTTGTGGCCCCGGGCGCCCGTCTCGATCGCGATCTGTCCCGACGCGGTGTCCGGGAGCATGTTCGCGATGAAGAACGGGCTGACCGCGCGGTGCCCCTTCGTGTCGCGGATCTCCACGTTGTCCATGAGGAGCTCCGGCCCGCCGCTGCCGGACCCGAAGATGACGCCGATGTCGTTCCGGTTCGCGTCGGTGATCTCGAGGCCGCTGTCCGCCATGGCCTGCTTCGCCATCGCGACGCCCATGACGACGTTGCGCGCGGTGCGGCGGACGGCCTTGAAGTCCATCCAGTCCTTCGGCTCGAAGTCGACCTCGCCCGCGGCCTGGCAGTCGAGGTCCGACGCGTCCCAGCGGGTGATCTGCCGAAGGCCGGAGCGTCCGTTGACGAGGTTGTCCCAGACGGTGTCCACGTCCTGTCCGACCGGGCTGATGACCCCCAGGCCGGTGACGACGACGCGTCGGGTGGGATCGGGCTTGCGCACTGGTGTGGCTCTCCTGTGGGACGCGAGGGGGACGGCGTCAGTCGAAGGCCGGGAGCTCGGCGAGGCCGCCGGGTCCGGAGGGGTCGTCGAGGGCGATGGCGGTCGCGTCGGGCGCGATCCGCCGGATGAGGCCGGTGAGGACCTTGCCGGGCCCCACCTCGATGAAGGTGTCCACGCCATCGGCGCGCATGCGCTCGACGATGGCGACCCAGTCCACGCCGCGCGTGAGGTGCTCGACGAGCTCGGCGCGCGCGCCTGCCGCCGTCGCGATCGGCGCCGCCTCGGCGTTCGACAGGAGCGGCGGATGAGGGTCGGCGAACGCGACCGCCGCGAGCTCGCGGTCCATCCCCGTCGCGGCGTCCGCCATGAGCGGCGAGTGGGCCGCGACGGAGACCGGCAGCTCGATCGCGCGCCGGCACCCCGCCGCCTTCGCCGCGAGGATCGCCGCGTCCACCGCCGTGCGCTCGCCCGACAGGACGATCTGGCCGGGGGAGTTGCGGTTCGCGACGGTGAGGATCCCCTCGGCCGCGCCGGCGGCGACGACCTCCGGGAGCCGGGCATCGTCCAGGCCGATGAGCGCGGCCATGGCGCCGGGCCGGCCGGCGCCGGAGGCCTGCATGAGCTCGCCGCGGACGCGGACGAGCCGGACGGCGTCGGCGAGGGCGAGGGACCCCGCCGCCACGAGGGCGGAGTACTGGCCCATCGAGTGACCGGCCGCATAGGCGGGCGCCAACGGCGCGAGGCCGGCCGCCTCCCGCCGCTCGCGGAGCGCCGCCAGGTATGCCACCGACGCGGCGACCAGCGCGGGCTGGGCGTTGCGCGTGAGGTCGAGCTCCTCGGCCGGGCCCTCCCAGGCGAGGCGCGAGATCGGCTCGCCGAGGGCCGCATCGGCGTCGGCGAAGACGCGAGCCGCCGCGGGCGAGGCTGCCGCGAGGGCCGCGCCCATGCCCGGCGTCTGGGACCCCTGTCCCGGGAAGACGAAGGCGATCGTCGGCATGCCAGCTCCGTGGGTCCCCGGCCAGGGCGGCCGCGGTGCCCGAAGCGTAGACCCGACCGGCCGGTTCGTCGCCCATCGCGTGCATATCTGCATGGAGCCGCCGGGACGGGTACCCTGCCCGCATGGCAGGCACGAAGCGCCGCGCGACGCGGCCGGGCGCCGACCCGACGGCACCTGCGGGAGGGCCCGGCGCGGCGGGACCGATCCGCGAACCCGCCCGCAAGGCCAGGCGATCGCCATCGGCGCGCCGGACGCCGCTCGCGCGCCACCCCGCGGACATGCTCTACGGCGAACTCTCGGACACGGTGGAGTCGGCCGGCCGCAGGGTCCAGGACCCGCGCGAGATCTCGGGCCGGATCGCGATGGGACGCGCCCTCTGGCGCGAGCTCGTCATCGGGTTCGCCGTCCAGCTCGGCGAGCTCCGTCTCGGCTTCACGCAGCTCGCCGCGCTCTACGTCCTGTCCGACACGGGATCCCTCTCGATCGCGGACCTGGCCGAGGCGATCGGGCGCTCACCGTCGGCGACGAGCCGGCTCGTGGACGGCCTCGCCGGCCGCGCGCTCGTGGAACGGCAGACCGACGCGGCCGACCGCCGCCAGCGGACCGTCTCGCTCACGAGACGCGGGCGGCTGCTCGTCGCCGTCATGGATCGCGCTCGCGCGGCGCAGTTCCTCGCGGTCGTCCGCCCGCTGCCGCCCGCGGAGCGCGCCGTGGTGGCGATGGCGGTCGCCGCGCTCGCGACCCGCGCCGTCACGCGCCGCGGCCGGCTCATCAAGGCACCGGACGGCGGGTCGGAGACGGGCTGATCGACGCCGCGTGCGGACCGGCGGCCGCGCGCCGGCCGCGTGCGGACCGGCGGCCGCGGGCCGGGGCGGGCCGCCCCCTTCGCCCCGCGGTCCGTCGGCCGCGGGCCGGGCAGGCGGCCCCAGCGCCCCGAACCGTCTCGGGCTTGCGTCACACGCACGGACACGACATGCACGACGCCGGCCTGTCCCGATCCCGGGTCGTTTCCTTGCATGACATGCACGAAGACGACCGCCCGAGGCCCTCACGGGCCGTCCGGAGTCGCGTACGGGCCCGCGAGACGATCGACGAACGGCCCCGCTCGTCGTGTCCGGGCATCTGATGCACGTGGGCGTCGCGTTCTTGCCTGTGGTGCAAGGTCTCGACGTGCCGCAGCCTCCGGCCGCCGCCCGGCCGTGCCCGCGGCCCCCGCACCGGCCGGCCGTCTTCGCCATACGGTCGCCGGGTGACTGCAAAGCGAGGATCGCCCGTGGCCGGCGCCGGGTCTAGCGCAGGATCGCCGCCGACAGCAGGGCGAGGAACGTCAGGAGCAGCGACCCGCCGACGATCACGGCGACCATCCCGACGAGCAGCCGCACGTAGGGGCGCTCGCGCGCGAGGGTCTCCTTCAGCTCCGGGTCGCGGCCGCCGGGCGGCGGTGGCGCCTCGAGGCCGCGCGGCCGCTGGGAGAGCGGGAGCTGCCGCGGGTCGCCGGCTGGGAACCCGGGGAAGCCGCGCGACGGCGGCACTGCCTCGGCGGCCGCGAGGGCCTCCGCCGGCGGCACGGACGCGGAGGTGGCCTCGGCGGCCGGCGTGACGCCCGGGTCGGGCACGGCCTCGGCGGCCGGCACGGCCGGGGTGGCCGGCGATCCCGCCGCGTCCCGATCCGGATCCGGCATCGGCGTCCCGCTCACGCGGTCAGTCCTCCGTCCGCTCGAGCGCGGCCGCGAGGCGCGCGCCGGTCGTGACCGCACCGCGCGAGGCGGAGCTCACCAGCGCCGCGTACTTGGCCATGACGCCGCTGCGATAGCGCGGTGCCGGCGCGGTCCACTCGAGGCGCCGGCGCGCGAGCTCGTCCGCCGGGACCTCCAGGTCGAGCGCGTGGCGATCCACGTCGATGACGATCGTGTCGCCCTCGCGCACGAGCCCGATCGGCCCGCCGAGCGCCGCCTCCGGCGCGACGTGCCCGATCATCAGGCCGTGCGTCCCGCCGGAGAACCGGCCGTCGGTGATGAGCGCGACGGAATCGCCCAGGCCCTCGCCGACGAGGGCGGCTGTGACGCTGAGCATCTCCTGCATCCCGGGCCCGCCGACCGGGCCCTCGTACCGGATCACGACGATGTCGCCGGGCTTGATGCGGCGCGCGCGGACCGCGTCGTAGCAGGCCTGCTCGGAGTCGAAGACGCGCGCCGGGCCGCGGTGGTGGCGGCGCTCGTGGCCGGCGAGCTTCACGACGCAGCCGTCGGGTGCGAGCGTGCCGCGGAGGATCGAGAGCCCGCCCACGGGCTTGATCGGCGTCTCGATCGGGACGACGACCTTCTGGTCGGGCGCGGCGACGGCGTCGGCCGCGATCCGCGCGATGTCCCGGCCGTCCACGGTCGGCAGGTCGCCGTGGATGAGGCCCTTCTTGAGCAGCTCCGCCATCACGAGCCCGACTCCGCCGGCCTCGTACATGTCGGCGGCGGTGTAGCGGCCGCCGGGGACCATGTCCGCGACGATCGGCGTCCGGTCGGCGATGGCCCCGAACTCGTCGATGTCGAGCGGGATCCCGTACTCATGGGCGATCGCGAGGAGGTGCAGCACGCCGTTCGTGCTCCCGCCGGTCGCCGCGACCCCCGCGATGGCGTTCTCGATCGACCTGCGGGTGACGAACCGGCTGGGCCGAACGTCGTCGCGGACGAGGTCCATCACGATCTCGCCCGTGCGCCGCGCCGCGTCGTCCTTCTCCGGCGCCTCGGCCGGGATGCCGTTGAGGCCGGCCGGGGAGAGCCCGAGGAACTCGCACACCAGGGACATCGTGTTCGCCGTGTACTGCCCGCCGCACGCCCCGGCGCCGGGGCACGAGACGTTCTCGACCTCGTACAGCTCGTCGAGCGTGATCTTGCCGGCGCGATACGCGCCGATCGCCTCGAAGACCGTGACGACCGTCGCCTGCCGCTTCCCCTTGTACATGCCGGGGTAGATCGTGCCGTTGTAGAGGATCGTGCCCGGGACGTCGAGGCGGCCCAGGGCGATCGCCGCGCCCGGGATCGTCTTGTCGCACCCGACGAGGCAGACGACGCCGTCGAGCAGGTGCCCGCGCACGACCAGCTCGATCGAGTCGGCGATGACCTCGCGACTGATGAGGCTCGCCTTCATCCCCTCCGAGCCCATCGAGACGCCGTCGGAGATGGAGATCGTGTTGAACTCCATCGGCGTCCCGCCAGCGGCGCGGATCCCCTCCTTGACGAACTCGGCGAGCCGGCGCTGGTTGATGTTGCACGGCATCGTCTCGATCCATGTCGTCGCCACCCCGACGAGCGGCTTCGCGAGGTCGTCGTCCGTGAACCCGATCGCCTTGAGCATCGCGCGCGCCGCGGCACGGTCCGGGCCCTCGGTGAGGGCGGCCGAGTGTCGCTTGGCAGGATCGGTGGGGCGGTCGTAGGGGTGCGGGCGATCGGGCATCGTCGGATCCTTCGGGCGGGTGGGCGAGCGGGCCGAGTGTACGCCGGTCGGGCCTCGTCAGCGGGTCCGCGTGGCTCGGTCGCGGGCCGGGACCGGTCCGCCGGGGGTGGGCGAGACGGCCGGCGCGAAGACCGGGATCCCGGCCGGGTCCGCGTGGCCTGCGGGTCCATCCGGCGATCCCGGCTCCCACTGCGGCCGCACCCGTCGCGGGTGGCGCGGGCGCGTCGGGGCGCGCCCGACCGTCTGCCCGTCGGTCACCAGCCGCACCCGCGAACATCCCACCCGACCGGGCATGGCACAAGGTCCGGACGTCGTCGCGGACGTGCGGCGCCCACGCGCCGCCCGGCGGCGCGCGACCGTCAGGCCGCGCCGGGCACTCCCGCCGTCCACGCGCCGACGACCTCGCCGAGCGTGGCGAGCGGGAGCGCGCCGCCGCCGAGCACGGCGTCGTGGAAGCCCCGGATGTCGAACCGTGCGCCGAGCGTCCCGCGCGCCGCCTCGCGGAGTCGGAGGATCTCCAGCTGGCCGGTCTTGTAGGCCAGCGCCTGGCCCGGCCAGACGATGTACCGGTCCACCTCGTTCGCGATGTTGTTCGCCCCCAGCGCGGTGTGCGCCGCCATGAAGTCGATCGCCGCCTCGCGGCTCCATCCGAGCGCGTGCATCCCGGTGTCCACGACCAGGCGGCAGGCGCGCCACGCGTCGAAGGAGAGGATCCCGAAGCGGTCGAGGTCCCCCGAGTAGAGGCCCATCTCGTCCGCCAGTCGCTCGGTGTAGAGGCCCCAGCCCTCGAAGAACGACGTCGGCCCCAGGTGACGCCGGAACTCCGGGATCCCCGTGATCTCCTGGCCGATCGCGATCTGGAGGTGGTGGCCGGGGATCGACTCATGGAACGCGAGCGCCTCGGCCTCGTAGCGCGGCCTCGTCGCCGGCGCGGACGCGTTGATGTAGTACTGGCCGGGGCGCGAGCCGTCGGCGGCCGGCTGCCGGTAGTACGCGATCGTCCCGTGCTCCTCCTCGTGCGGGCCCATCGGGACGACGACGCACTCCGCCCGGGGGAGGATCCCGAAGGTGCCGGGCAGGGCGGCGCGCGCGCGAGCGAGCGATCCCTCCGCGACGGCGACGATCTCATCGCGGGCGGCGAAGTGGAGGGCGGGGTCCTCGCGCAGCCGCGCGAGCGTCTCGTCCAGCCCGAAGGTCCCGAGGACGCGACTCCCGAGCGCGACGAACTCGGCGTCGATCCGGGCGATCTCCGCCAGGCCCGTCGCGTGGAGGTCCTCCGCGGAGAGGTCGAGCGACGTGTGGTACCGGATGAGGTCGCGGTAGGCCTCCGCGCCGCCGGCGAGATGGGCGATGCCGGGGCGATCGTCGGGCCGGGACTCCGGGAGGATCTCGTGGGCGAGGACGGTCCGCAGGCGGTCGAAGGCGGGCCGGACGACCTCCCGGACGGCGTCCGCGAGCCCCGTCCGGAACGCCTCGAGGTCGGCGGTGGACCAGTCGGGATGGTCCGCGCGCGCCGGGGCGAGCAGGCCGAGCTCCTCGTCCGGCGCGGCGGCCGTCTCGTCGAGCTCCGCGATCGCGCGCTCCACGGGCGTCCGGACGGCGACGCGGCCGTCCGCGAGCGACCGGCGGAGGTTCTCGATCGTGGCGTCGACGTACGGCCCCATCGCGCGCCAGCGGGCGACCATCGCGGCTCCCTGCTCGGGGGTCGCGACCGGCTGGTACGCCTCCACGTTCTCGAACTCGACCTGCGGGCCCTCGAGCGGGTCCACCGACCAGTCGTCGAGCCCGGTGCGGACGCGCGAGAGGTCGCCGCGCAGCGACTCGCGGAGCGCCGAGCGCGTGACCCGGTCGGCGGCGTCGAGCCCCGCGTCGTCGAGGTCCGCCTCGCGCGCGGCGAGCGCCTCGAGGCGCGCCGCCCATGCCGCGCGCGCCTCCGGACGGGGGTCCTTCAGGCGGTCGTCATACCGCCGGTCGCCGATCGACGTGGCGAAGAGCGGCTCGTCCGCGAGCAGCGCCTCCCAGTAGTCGGCGGCGAGGGCCGCGAGCGCGGCGGCCGAGGGGGTCGGTGCGGGCTGCGTGTCGTGCGTCATCGCCCGATGCTACCGGGCGGACGTGCGGCTGTCGTCCGCTCGTCGTCCGCCGCGCCGCGTCAGCGGACGCAGGGCCCCGTGGGGACCGCCCCGGACCGGCCCACGGCCGGGAGGACGGTGGCGCTCACGGCGTCCACCGCGAGCGCGTACCCGACCGTGGCATCCGTGCGGGACTCCGCGAAGACGACCCCGCCGACGCTCCCGTCCGCGAGCACGAGAGGCCCGCCCGAGTCCCCCGGCTCCACGTCACCGCGGATCTCGACGATCGCCCGCTCCACGGCCTGGCCGCCGTACAGGTCGCGCCCCGACGCGCGGTACGTGGCGGTGACGGCGGCCGGGATCACCGTCAGCCTGCCGCCTCCCGGGTGGCCCACGGCCGCGGCCTGCGTCCCACGCTTCGGCGCCCCCTGCGCGAACTCCAGCGCGGGGGCACGGAGGCCGGGGACCCGGAGGAGCGCGACGTCGAGGGTGGGGTCGAAGAGCACCGTGACCGCGGTCCGCGTCCGCCCGCCCGCCTGCGCGTCGGCGATGACGGAGATCGACCCGGCGCCGGCGACGACGTGCGCGTTCGTCACGACGTAGCCGGGCGCGACGGCGAAGCCCGTCCCGGTGAGGATCTCGCCGCATGCGGATCCCTCGACCCGGACGACGCTGGCGAGCGCCGGCCCCGCGATGGAGCGGGCAGCCATCATCGCGGGGAGGTCGACGGGCGCTGCGGGCGACGGCTCGAGCCCGAGGAAGAGCTCGGGGAGCCCGGATGCCCCCACGATCCGCGCGATCTGGCCGGTGATGGCGCCGGGCGGCGGCATGATGCCGCTCAGCGTGCGGATCGCCTCGGACCGCTGCGCCTGGGCCGAGATGGCCGGCAACGGCGCCGCGGCGACGAGCCCGCCGACGATCCAGATGACGATGATGGCCTGCGCGACCCCCGCGACCCCGCCGAGGATCCCGTCGAGCATCGACCCGATCCCGCCCACGTACCGGTCGCGGAAGGATCGCCCGATGCCGGACCCCACCGCCTCGAGCACCCCCACGAGCCCGAGCACGCCCGCGAGGGCGAGGAGCGCGCGGGCCGGCTGGTCCACCTCGGAGAGGATGGCCCGGGCGAAGGGCGCGAGGACCACGATGAGCGAGACGCCGACGACGACGCCCAGCAGGCCGAAGACCTGCGGGACGGCGCCCGACCGGACGCCGAGCACGAGGCCCGTGCAGACGAGCGCGAGCGCGAGGACGTCGAGGACGTTCACCGCCTGATGGTCGCACGGGTCCGGAGAAGCCGCCGCCGGCGACCCCGCCGCGGCCGGCGGCGACGCGCGCCGCCCCGGACGGCCGGCGTGGCCGCGCGGGGTGCGGCATCATCGCGGAACACCCACGCACGAGAGGGACGCGCGCATGCCCTGGATCGACCGGCTGGAGCTTCTCGGGCGGATCCTCGAGGACGGCGCCGTGCCCACCTTCGTCGCAGGCGACCCCGACACCGCGTTCGACGTCGTGCGCGCGTGCGCAGACGGCGGCTCCCGCGTCGTCGAGTTCACGGACCGCGGCGACTTCGCCTACGCGACGTTCACCACGCTCGCGCGCCGCGTGGACGCGGAGCTCCCCGGGGTCGCGCTGGGCGCGGGCACGATCGTCGACGCGCCCACGGCCGCGCTCTTCATCGCGGCGGGGGCGCGGTTCGTCGTGGGGCAGTCGTACGACGAGGGCGTCGCCCGGCTGTGCAACCGCCACCGGGTCGCCTACATCCCCGGCTGCGGCACCGCGACGGAGATCGCCACCGCCGAGGAGATGGGCTGCGAGATCCTCAAGCTGTTCCCTGCCGCGGCTTTCGACGGCCCCGCGTTCATCCGCGGCCTGCACGGGCCCAGCCCGCACAGCCGCGTCATGCCGACGAACGTCGAGGCGACGGAGGAGGCCACGCGTCGGTGGATCGCGTCGGGCGCGGCCGCCCTCGGCGTCGGGCCGCACCTCCTCCCGCCGGAGCTCATCGCCTCCCGGGATGTGCCGGCCATGGCCGCGCGGGTGCGGACGTTCCTCGGCTGGGTCCGCGCGGCGCGCGCGGAGCTGGGATGACCGGCGCGGGCGGACGCGCGGGCGGGACCCCTGCGGCCGCCCCGGGATCCCCGGTCCCGGCCGCCGCACCGCCGCGCTCCGGGGCCGTCCCGGCGCCGGAGCGCTCACCTCTCGCGTCGGCCGGCGCCGCGCTGCGCCGCTCGTACGACGCGACCGCGCTGCTCGCCGCGGTCCTGCTCCTCGTCGCCGCGCTCGGCACGTTCGCGAGCGGCCACGTGCGCTCCGACCTCCTCCTCTTCACCGGGCAGTACGCGGACCGCGCGCACCAGGCCGACCTGTACCAGATGTGGGCCGTCGGCGCGCTCACCGCGACGCACCCGGACATCTACTCGGAGACGGCGCGACAGGAGCTCGGGGCCCTCATGCAGGCACGCGCGCAGCACCCGGGCGCGACGACCCGCGAGCAGCAGGCGGCCCGGTACTGGGGGACCGCGGCCGTCACGGGGACGCCGGTCATCTACGCGGCGTTCGGGTACCTGCAGACCGGTGAGTGGGAGCTCGATTCGACCGTCTTCCAGCTCCTCTCCCTGGCCGCCCTCATCGGGTCGATCCTCTGGCTCGGCCGGCGCGTGCGCCTGGGCCGCGCCGCCACGCTCCTCCTCGCCGGCGTCGTCGTGGCCACCTCCGAGCCGCTCTTCCTGGACCTCGGCTGGGGCAACGTCAATTCGCTGCAGGTGGCCATGCTCGCCGGCTACCTGGCGTTGCGCTCCGGCCGCCCGACAGACGCGCGCACCCTGGCGGCCGGCGCTCTCCTGGGCGTCGCGATCCTGCTCAAGCCGAACCTCGGGCTCGTCGTCCCGCTCCTGGGCCTGGAGCTGCTGTTCGCGCGTCGGTGGCGAGATGCCGCGGTGCAGCTCGGCGGGCTGGCGCTCGCGGGCGTCGGCGCGCTCGCCCTCACGTTCCTCCGCTACGGCTCGCTCGAGCCGTGGAGCGGCTGGATCACGACCTTCCAGGCGCTCGCCCCGGGCTACGCGGCGCCGGGCTACAGCGTGCCGGCGACGATCCTCCGGCTCACGGGCGTCGAGAGCCCCGCGGCCTCGTCGGTGACGTCGATGAGCGGCCTGCTGCTGGTCTCGCTCCTGGTGACGGTCGCGCTCGTCCTCGCCTGGAGCCGGCCGTCACGCGCCTCCGCGGGCGCCCCGCTCTCGGCGGCCGGCGAGGATCGCCGGTGGGGTCGCGAGACCCTCCTCCTCGGGATCGCCGCGGGCGTCACGGTCCTCGGGTACCCGTTCGCCTGGTATCACTACTTCGTCCTGCTCACGCCGCTCCTCGTGCTTCTCCTCCGGCCGGGGCCGGACGCGCTCGGCGGGACGCCGTTCGTCGGCCTCCGGCAGGTCGCCACGGCCGTCGCGCTGTTCTTCCTGTCGGGGGTGCTCGCCCAGGTCTTCGCGGCGCAGTGGGACGCCGTCCCGCACCTCGTCTCGCTCGCCGTCGGCGCGGCGATCCTGGTGGCCGTGGCCCTCTTCGAGCTCTCCGGGCGTGCGCAGGTCAGCCGCGCCGGGGTGCCTCCGCCCGTCGCGGCGGGAGGCTGAGGAGGTCGTCCGCCGGCGGCGCAGGGGCGCGAGCGCGCCCGCGCCGGGTCCTCAGGCGCCGAGCGTGGTCCCGAGCCGCGTGTCCACCCGTGCCGGGTGCGCCGCCTCCCACG
>CAWJQZ010000003.1:0-20468 GCA_963844945.1 uncultured Chloroflexia bacterium | reverse complement strand
AGGGCAGGTAGGCCAGGCCCGCGCGGGCGCGCCCATCACGCGACCTCCGACGCGGCGTAGGAGCTGTACAGCCATCCCGGCTTCGTCGTCTTCGGGTCGGCGACCTTCCGTGCGGCGATGAAGGTGTAGAAGCCGAGGCGCCGCGTGCGGCCCGGGACGGGGAGCAGGCCGGCGGTCACCGCGGCTCGCACGAGTGCCCTCGGGGCCGAGGCCCGGCCCGCCGGCCCGCCGACGTCCGCGGTGTACCACCGGTCGACCGCGAAGCCCGCGTGCTCGACGAGCCGTCGCACCTCGTCGACCGTGTACTCGCGGTTGTGGCGCCCGTACGGGCCGTACGCGGAGTAGCGGTCGGCGACCGTCCTCCCGGCGGCCATCCGGACGACGTTCTGCCATCGGGCGGCGTTGGGCGTCGTCAGGACGAGCGTCCCGCCCGGCCGCAGCGCCTCGTTGATGCGGGCGAGCGCCGCGAGGGGATCCGTCGTCATGTGCTCGAGGACCTCGCAGCAGAGCACGGTGTCGAACGCCCCGAGAGCGAAGGGCAGCGGGTCCGTCTCCATGTTGAACCGGGTGTACTCGAGCTCCAGGCGATCCCCGTCGCCGTCGATCAGCTCGACGTGGTTCCCGTGGAGCTGCTCCCCCACCCCGTTCGTCAGCGTCAGGCGCGCGCCGGGCCGGAAGCGGCGGAGCAGCAGCGTCGTGAAGTACGGGTCCGCCCCGATCTCGAGGATCTCGGAGGCCCCCTCGCCGACGAGATCCAGCGTCCGCACGAAGCGCTCGAAGTCGTTGCCCACGTACGTGCGCAGCTCGTCGCCCACCCGCGCCGACCCGGGCATCCGGAGGCCGGCCAGGTACGCGAACAGCGCGTCGCGTGAGACCCCGCCGGGCAGGACGATCTCGGGCTTCTTCCCCACGGCTCGCTCCGCTTCCTTCGGCACCGGGTCCAGGGGGCCGAGTCTAGCAGCGGCCGATGGCGGGTCGGGCGGGCCAGGACGAGCGTCCGGTAGGATGGCCGGAAGCCATGATCAGACGCGACGACCACGCGCTCCACCGGATCTCGCCGAGGCCCGCACCTCTGCGTACGCGACTCGCCGAGCTGCTCGCCTCGCGGGACCTCTTCCTCATCCTGCTCGGCCGCGAGCTGCGGGTCCGCTACAAGCAGACGGCGCTCGGCGTCGCATGGGTGGTCCTGCAGCCGCTCGTGCCCGCGATCATCCTGGCCATCGTCTTCGGGGCGTTCGCCAAGCTCCCGTCGGACGGCGTCCCCTACCTGCTGTTCGCACTGTCCGGCCTCGTCCTGTACGGGCTCTTCTCCAGCACGGTCTCGCGGGCAGGCGGCAGCCTCGTCCGCGACAGCGCGCTGGTGACGAAGATCTACTTCCCGCGGGAGGTGCTCCCCCTCGCGAGCGGTACGGCGGGGGTGGTGGACTTCCTGGTGGGCCTCGCCGTGATCCTCGTGACGATGCTGCTCATGGGTCAGCCGCTCGACCTGCGGATCGTCACGCTCCCGCTGGCGGCCCTCCTCACCCTGGTGCTCGCGCTGGGGATCGGGATGGCGTTCGCCGCCCTGGGAGCCCATTACCGGGACTTCATGATCGTCATCCCGTTCGTCGTGCAGATCCTTCTCTACGCCTCTCCGGTCGTGTACTCGCTCCAGATCCTCCCGGAGCGACTCGCGACACTCCTCGCCGTCAACCCCCTCGTGCCGCTCATCCTCGCGTTCCGCTGGTCGCTCCTCGGGACCCCGCCGCCCACCGCGGAGCAGGTGGCGCTTGGCGCGATCAGCGGGACCGTCATGGCCGTGGCCGGGCTGGCGGTCTTCTCCCGCGCATCGCGGGACCTGGCGGACGTCGTCTGATGGCGCCGGTCGCGATCGAGGCGGCGGGCCTGACGAAACGGTACGTCGTGCCCGCGCTGCACGATGACGGCGCAGGGGGGCACGGCGACCCATCTTCGGGCTCCCGGTCGATCCGACGCCCGGGCCGCCGCGCGGCGCCCGACACGTGGATCGACGCCGTGGCGGACGTGACCTTCACCGTCGAACAGGGTGAGGCTGTGGGCCTCATCGGGCGCAACGGCGCCGGCAAGAGCACCCTCCTGAAGCTCCTCTCCCGGGTGACGCGACCCACGTCCGGTCGCGCCGACGTGTACGGGCGGGTGGGCGCGCTCCTCGAGGTGGGGACCGGCTTCCACCCCGAGCTGACCGGGCGGGAGAACACGTTCCTCAGCGGCGCGATCCTGGGCATGTCCCGCCGCGACATCGCGGCCCGTTTCGACGACATCGTGGCGTTCGCCGAGATCGCCCCGTTCATCGACATGCCGGTGAAGCACTACTCCAGCGGCATGTACGCGCGCCTGGGGTTCGCCGTCGCGGCGTTCCTCAGGCCGGCGATCCTGATCGTGGACGAGATCCTGGCGGTGGGCGACCTCGCGTTCCAGGCGAAGTGCCTCGCGCACATGCGCGGGCTCTCCCGCGACGGCACCACGGTGCTGTTCGTGAGTCACAACCTGCTGGGGATGTCGGACTTCTGCCCGCGGGCGATGGTGATGGTGGACGGCCGCCTCGCCTTCGACGGGCCCACCTCGGACGCCATCCGGGCGTACCGGCAGGCCGTGCCGACGGCGGAGCCGGAGGCCAGCGCGACCGCGACCGCGCCGCCGCACCAGCTCCGCATCAACGGGCGGACGGACCTCGCCGTGGTGGAGTGCCTGCCGCACGACGCCCTGGAGGCGGCCCTGGAGGTGGTCGTGGACCCGGAGGCGCCGACGACGGAGGTCGAGCTCAACCTGGTGATCGACGCTCCGGACGGGCGGATGGCGATCCACCTGCGGAACGACATCGCCGGGACGCCGATGACGCTGCGGCCGGGGATGAACACCCTCACCGTCGCGATCGACGACCTCTCGCTGGTGCCAGGCACGTACCGCCTGTGGCTGCGCGTCGTGGACCTGCACGCCACCCCGCCGGTCATCTGGGACACCGATCGTCTGCCCTGCTGGTGGCGGGCGACCAGCGCCTGGGATCGGTCGTGCAGCCGCGCTACCGCTTCGAGCGATCCTAGGGCGCGCTCTCCAGCCCGAGGAGATCACGCACGCGCCGCTCGAACGCACGAGGCGAGTGCGCCGCGACGTACTCCGCTGCGGCTGCCGGCGGGCCGGCCACGGCCGCTCGCTCGATCGTGTCGGCGAGGTCTGCCGGGTCTGCGTTCGGTGGGACGAGGTGGACGACGCCATCGAGCTCCGCGAACGAGCCCGTGCGCGTGCACACGACCGGCCTGCCCAGTGCGATGAGCTGGTTGACGACGCCGGACGACTCGCCGCGGTCGGGGTATCGGAGCTGCACCGCCACGTCCACGGGCGCCATCGCGTCCTGAAGGGCGGCGTCGGACGGAGCGTCGAGGAAGGTCACGTAGTCGCGCGCGAAGCCGTGCTCGGGGCCGCTCTCCGTCACGCCGTAGCCGGCGAGCAGCAGGTCGATCGGCCGGCGGGCGGCGAGGATGTCGCACGCCGCGAGGAGGACCGCAGGCTGCTTGGACGGTCCGATGATCCCGAAATGGGCCAGTCGGAGCCGGTCCGAGGGACGTACGTCCGTCCGCACGCGGAGCGGCGGGAGGACAGGCAGGAAGAGGACATCGATCCGGACGCCGGCCGCCCGATCTCCCAGATCCCGACGGAGGTGGTCGGCCGCCGCCCGGGAGTTGACGAAGAACCGGCGGACGCCGCCGCGGTCCACGAGCAGGCGCGGCCCGGCAGCCGTCCCGGGACCGCCCAGCGCCGCGGTACCCGCCAGCCGCTGTGCCTCGATGAGCGCGGACGGGTAGGACTCCGCGAGGAGGACGTCGAGCCCGTCGGGGCCACCCGCGAACAGCTGCAGCAGGCCGCCGATGAAGACGTCGTGGAGGTGGACCGCGTCGAGGGGCTGCGCACCGTGCTCGAGCAGGTGCTCGAGCGTCTCGAGGTGGTGCTCCGAGTTCCCCAGCACGTAGAGGACGGGATCGCGAGGACGTGCGCCGCGGACGGCTTCGAGAGCCGAGAGCGGCAGGACATCGACGGGCATCGCGACGTCCGGGAGATCGAGACGGGCGCGCGCGATCGACCTTCGCGCCGCCTCGATGCCCGCGCTCGTCCGTCCGGGCGCCAGGAAGGCGACCGGGGCTTCCGGCGCGCAGAGGGAGCGCTGCGTGAACTCGGCGACGCCGCTCCGGTCGGGCGGCAGGCTCGAGACGACCCAGAGGGGTCGTTCCCGTTGGGTCGCGCCGGGAGCGGCGGCCCCGCCGTCGACCCACCCGGCGACGGTGCGCGCGGCGTTCGCCCAGTCGCACATCGCCAGGGCCTTCGGCGCGAACGCGAGCGAATCCTGGGCGAGGCGATCGTCCGCGGCGAACCGGCGGACCGCTTCGGCGATCGCGACGGGATCGTACGGGTCGAACCGACAGCTCTCGGGGACGATCTCCCTCAGTGACGAGACGTCCGACGCGAGCACCGGCTTCCCGAACGCGTAGCTCTCCAGGACGGGCAGCCCGAGCCCCTCGTAGAGCGACGGGAAGATGGTCGCGGTGCAGGACTCGAAGAGCCGGCCGAGCGTCTCGTCGGGGACGAAGCCGGTGAAGACGATGTCGATACCCGGCTCCAGGCCGAGCGCCCTGGCCCGGCCGTTCAGCTCCGCAGCCCGGCCGGGCGCCAGCGAGCATGCGACGACGAGACAGGGCCGCCTCTCTCCGTCCCGCCCGAGCAGCGCGAAGCCCTGCATGAGCCGGTCGAGGTTCTTCCGCGGATCGTCGCCGCCGACGCAGAGCCAGTACGGGCGACGGACCTCCAGCCTCGGGCCGCTGTCGCTGCCAGGCAGGACGAGCCGGGTCGCATCGATGCGCTCGGCCCCTGACCGGACCGCAGGCGTCGCGCGTGCGGCGGCGAGCGCCGGCCACCTGTCGAGGTCGAGGCCGCCGTAGATCGTCACCACGCGGGAGGGATCTGCACCTCCGATCGCGACAACGTCGTGCCGTACCGACTCGCTGATCGTGAAGAGGCGATCGAGGGAGCGCAGTGCCGGAAGGACCCGCAGGTAGCCGCGCCGGGCTGCGGAGTCGCGGAGGTACAGGTCGTCGAGGATCCACGGGATCATGTCGTAGACGACCGCGCCGAGCCGCGGGCGATGTGCGGAGAGCCCGGCGGGGAAGAGGTCGCGGACGCCCTTCCCGCGGTCGAAGAGCCACGTCTGGAGGTAGTGCGTGACCCGCGACGTGAGGGCGTCGATCGCCCCGGGGCCGTCGAGGATCCGACAGTGCGCCGCGATCTCCGGGAGCATGAGGGGCGGATCACCGTCCGGATCCACGAGGCACGCGATATCGAGCTCCGGGCGCTCGCGCACGAGGGCGAGCACGAGCGCCTGGCTGTAGCGTGCGACCCCACGGTCGCGGTCGATCTGTGCGCCACGCAGGTCGACGAGCAGCGAGGAGTCGAGCATCGGTCGCGGGATCAGTCGCGGGGCTCTTGGATCTTCTCGAGGTACGCCGACGCCTCCAGGCGGTCCACGCGCTGCCGGAGGGCCTCTGCCTCCTCGGTGGGCAGCTCGGCCGGCTCATCGGCAGCGACGCCGGTGAGCCGCGATCCCTCGAGTCCCGCGGGCCCGATCGAGCCCGCCTGACGGTCGCCTCGCACGCGGCGAACTGCTGCTGTCGCCGACCGGAGCGGCGCCGTCACGCGCCATGAGCGGCTGGCCTGCATGGCGGCGCAGCTCGGCCTCGGCCGCGATCGCACGCGCCTCCGCGCGCACGACCCTCTCCAGGGCGGTCGCCCCCGCTGCGGTGATGTACCTGTCGAAGACGTTCGGCGGATACTCGAAGGCCTCCGCAAGATCGGCATGTTCGTCGGCGAGGTAGAAGCGGTTGAGCCCGTCCCCGTAGGCGAACGCGTATCCGGCATCGACGAGGAGCGGTTCCCACGAAGCGTGCGTCGGCTCGATGGAGTTCGGCCGGGTCGCCTCGACGACGACCACCCACGGCCGGTGCGCGTGGAGGTCGATCCCGAGCAGCACCTCACGCTCGAAGCCCTCCACATCCACCTTCAGGAAGTGGACGGGCTGTCCCGGCGGCACGTATGCGCTCCAGACCGCATCGAGCGTCTCGACGGTCACGTCGAGGTCGGAGACCGGCCAACCCTCTTCGTTGCGGCGGCGCGCCTCGTCGTCCACGAGGGTCGAGAGACCCGTGTCGCCGATGAGGTGGAGCGTGAGGGTGCCCGGCCGGTCGCCAAGCGCGACCTGCAGATTGACATCCCGCGGCCGCGCGGCGACCAGCTCGCTGAAGAGTCCAGGGTGCGGCTCGACGTTGATGCCGTGCCAGCCGCGGTCGTAGAAGGCCTGGGTCACCGAGTACTCGGTGGGCGAGGCGGCGCCGACGTCGATGTAGAAGCCGATCTCCGCGTGCCTGAGGGCGCGCCAGAGCATGACGTCCTCGAGGTTCTGCGCATACGAGACGAACGGGCCGGTCATCCTCGCCTCATCCCCACGACGGGGCCGCGCCCGGGCCCGTGTGCGCATCGTGGATCTCCTGGATCGCGCGCGCGATGCGCGCACCGATCCGATCCGGGCTCAGCGTCGCCCGGATGTCCGCGGCGGCGCGGCGGCCGAGCGCCGCGGCGAAGGCGGGGTCGTCCGCCAGGCGGCGCATGAGTCGGGCGGCGTGGTCCAGGTCGGGCTCCGCCCACACCTGGCCGTACGCATACGGGTACTCACCGTCGCGGACGTCCACGAGGCGGTAGCCGACGAGGCAGCTGTTCTCCGGCGTCATGAACTCGAGGTTCCCCGAGTAGGCGGTCCCGATCACCGGCTTGCCGAGGTACATCGACTCGGCAAGCCCCAGCCCGAAGCCTTCCGAGCGGTGGAGCGAGACGTAGGCATCGGCGACGCTCTCCAGCCCGAAGACGTCCTCCCGGCCCAGGTACCCGTCGCGCAGCTCGATGCGCGCGTCGCCGTCGATCGCCTCCCGGAGGTGCGCGACCTCCGCCGGCCTGTCGTGCCCGTTCGTGGTCTTGATGAGCAGGACCACCCGCTCGTCGCCCGCCGGGAACGCTGCGCGGAACGCGGCCACCAGCCCCGTCGCGTTCTTCCGTGCAAGGAACGAGTGGAAGTCGAGCGTGAAGAGGAAGACGAACCGATCCTCCGGGAGCCCGAACTCCGCGCGGGTGTATGGGCGGGACAGAGACACGCTGACCGGGAGGGGGACGACGCGGACGCGCTTGCGGGTCGCCGTCCGAACGGACAGCGCGGCGAACTCCGAGGCCGTCCAGACCTCGTCCACCAGGTCGAGCGCCGGCGACCACGTGCCCGGGAAGCGCGACAGCTCCCAATGCCAGTACCCGACCGTGTAGTGGCCCTCGGCGACCCCCGGGCCGAGCGATCGAGCACGCGCGGGGTCTGGTCGGCATTGACGCAGAGGAGCGTCACCGGGTGCGGCGCCGTCGTTCCGAAGCGCGATGCCAGCCGCCGGTCGTCGGCACGCATCCCGTCCGCCTCCACGCGGACGAGCGCCAGGTCCACGCCGCTGCCGATCGCCGCCTGCGCGATCAGGCGCCCAGCCTCGGCCACGCCGAACTCTCCGGTCAGGTACCCCACGAGGTTCGCGCGCGTCGGGAACGGATCGCCCCAGGCGATCCCGGGCGCCCCGGCGGGTCCCGGCGCCTCGGGATCGGGACGGACCGCCCCCAGGTCGACGCCCCCGCGCGCACGCGCGACCGCCTTGACGCGCTCGCGACGTGCCGAGCCCTTCGGAAGGATCAGGTCCTCGACATACCGGACCGGGCGCCGTCCGCGGCCACCCGCGTACAGCCAGAGCGCGGCCGTGCGTGGGGTCACGCCTGCGAGGTGCCGTCGCCCGAAGTCGCCACCACGAAGTCCGAACGGGTCTCGACGCTCGTCGGGCGCATCGATGTCGTAGTGGGCCCGGAACTCCGCCCGCATCGCCTCCGTGATCGGCGTGCCGTCACGGAGCCGCCCGAATCCGTACGGTGCGCGCCGCGTCTCCTCGTCGTCGGCCGCCTGCAGGAGGTCAAGGTAGTGTCGGTAGGTCGGCCGGAGCGCACCGATCGTCGCCTCTTTGAAGCGGTCCTGGTGGCGCGAGAAGCGCTCGGGTCTCTGCGTGTCGATCCCGGAGAAGTGGACGAACGCGACGGGATCGCCCGCGGCCCGGAGGCGACCCTGCGGGTCCACGTCCAGGTCGCGGTGCGAGAGGTTCCAGTAGGCGAGGTTGTAGCCGGGGGACCGGAGGATCGACACGTCCGGGAACAGCCCAGGGACGAGGTCGATCCACCGCTGATCGGTGAAGTACCCGGCGTCCGGGTCCACGCGGGACCGCACGTTCGAGCCGGCGTCCCCACCAGCGGAGCAACGCGGGGCGCTGCGGGTGGGGCCCGGTCGCGATGAACCCCAGGTTGAAGCTGCCGGCGCGGAGGATGGCCAACTCGTCCGGCTGGCCGCGATCGTCGAGCGGCGCCGTGAGGTGGGGCGTCAGGACCGCGAGTGCACCCGCGTCCAGCCGTCCCGTGACCTCTGTCAGCGGGCCGAGCACGAGGATGTCCGGGTCCAGGTAGACGACGGCGCTCTCCGGGTGTCGGGTCGCCGCCCAGGCGAGCGCGTACGGCTTGAGGCCCGTGTTGAACTCGAGGATCGAGTAGCGGAAGGCGAAGTGTTCGAAGTGCGGCACCGGCAGGCGGTCGGCAGGCACGATCTCGAACGGGTCGGTCGGCTCGGCGGCGTGACCGTCGGGACGATCGGCGAGGATCACGTACCGGATCGAGTCGGGGTGGTGCTCGCGCACCGAGGCCATGAGGGTGCGGGCGAACGCCAGGTAGTTCCCGGACACGATCGTCAGAAAGACTTCCTGCACACCACTCCCCTGACAGGCGGCATCACCGCGGACCCGCGGAGGCTACCGTAGCGCAGCGGCGCCGCGACGGTCGTCACGCGTGGACTCAGCGGCCGACTACCTATACTCGCCGGCATGACACGCACCGCGCTCATCACGGGGATCACCGGACAGGACGGCTCCTACCTGGCGGAGCTCCTGCTCGACAAGGGCTACCGCGTCGTGGGGATGACGCGCCGGTCCAGCACCGCGACGAACGAGCGGATCGCGCACCTGCGCGACCGGTTGGAGCTGGTCCAGGGCGACCTGCTCGACCAGGCGTCGCTCGTGGCCGCCCTCGTCGACGTCCGGCCGGACGAGGTCTACAACCTCGCGGCGCAGAGCTTCGTCCCCACGAGCTGGAACCAGCCGGTCCTCACGGGCGAGTTCACCGGGCTCGGCGTCACGCGGATGCTCGAGGCGATCCGCCAGGTGGACCCGTCGATCCGCTTCTACCAGGCGTCGTCGAGCGAGATGTTCGGGAAGGTGCGCGAGGAGCCGCAGAACGAGCTCACCCCGTTCCACCCGCGCAGCCCGTACGGCGTCGCGAAGGCGTACGGCCACTTCCTCACGGTCAACTACCGCGAGAGCTACGGGATGTTCGCGGTCTCGGGGATCCTCTTCAATCACGAGTCGCCCAGGCGCGGCCTCGAGTTCGTCACGCGCAAGGTCACCGACGGCGTCGCGCGCGTGAAGCTGGGCCTCGCGGAGAGACTCCCCCTGGGCAACCTGGATGCGGCCCGCGACTGGGGGTTCGCCGGCGACTATGTCCGCGCGATGTGGATGATGCTCCAGCGCCCCGAGCCCACCGATTACGTCGTCGCGACGGGAGTCACCCACTCCGTGCGCGACCTCTGCCGCGTCGCGTTCGCCCACGTGGGGCTCGACTACGAGGAGCACGTGGATACCGACCCGATCTACTACCGGCCCGCCGAGGTGGACCACCTCCGGGGGGACGCCACGCGCGCGCGGGCGGAGCTCGGCTGGGAGCCGACGGTCACGTTCGAGGGCCTGGTCGGGATGATGGTGGACGCGGACATGGCGAGAGTGGAGCGCGAGATCGCCACCTCCTCGCGGCCGGAGGTCCCGGCCCGACCCGCATGAGGGTCCTGGTCACCGGCGCCACCGGCTTCGCCGGGCGCTGGCTCGTGCGCGAGCTGGAGTCGCACGGGCACGACGTCGTCCCCGCCCCGGACATGGACGTGCTCGACATCGGCGACGCGGCGGCCGTCGGACGGCTCGTGGACGCGGCCGAGCCCGACGCGATCGCGCACCTCGCCGGGATGGCGTTCGCCGGCGATGCCCGCAGCGACCCGGCGGAGGCGTTCCGGGTGAACGTGGGCGGCACCGCCGCCGTGTTCGAGGCGGCCCGTCGGAGGTCGCGGACGCCGGCCGTCCTCGTCACCGGGTCGGGCGAGGTGTACGGACGGCCCCGGCCGGAGGACCTCCCGCTGCGCGAGGATGCGCCGCTCCTCCCCGTCGCCCCCTACGGGCTCTCGAAGCTCGCGCAGGAGGCGGTGGCCATGGAGGTCGCGGCCGCGCACGACGTGCCTCTCGTCGTCACGCGCTCGTTCAACCACATCGGCCCCGGCCAGCGGCCGGAGTTCGTGGTCCCCGCGCTGGCGCGCCGGGTGCTCGCGGTGCGGGCCGGGGACGCGACGGCGGTCCGGATCGGCAACGCGGATGTCCTGCGCGACTTCACGGACGTGCGCGACGTGGTCCGCGCCTACCGGCTGCTCCTCGAGGCGGCGACCGCCGGGTCGCTCCCGCGGCGCCGGGTCGTCGTGAACGTGGCGTCGGGACGGCCCGTCTCCATCCGATGGATCGCCGAGGAGCTGATGCGCCTCGCGGGATGCGACGCGCCCCTCGACGTGGATCCCGCGCTCGTGCGCCCGGACGACCCGCCGACGATCTCCGGCGACGCATCCGCCCTGGCCGCGCTGACCGGCTGGGCGCCGGCGATCCCGCTGGAGCGGTCGCTCCGCGAGGTCCTCGCCGAGCTCGGCGAGGCGGGGCGGTGACCGACGAGGCGGCCGTCCGGGCGGACGGGTCGGCCCGACGCGGGACGCCCCGCGCCGGGGCCGTCCGTGGCGATCCTCGTGGACGACCTCGCGACATGGGTGGTCTCCGGCCTGCAGCCGACCGGGATCCAGCGCGTGGTCTCCGAGATCCTCGACACGGCCCTCGCGCGGCCGGACCTCCGCGCCTGGCCGGCCGTCACGATCGGCGGCATCCGGCCCGGAGAGCGACTGGTCGTCTCACAGGTCTCGCGCGACTCGCTCCGGTGGGAGGCGCACCAGGGCGGCCCGGGTGTGACCCTGCGCGGGCTGCGGCGGTCGCGGGCGGTGATCGCCGGCCTCCCCATCCCGGGACGCCTGCGGGGACGGGTGAAGCAGGCGTACGTCCGGCTGGCGCTCTCCGTGGGCGGGATCGGCATCGTGGAGCGCGAGGGGGCGACCGCCCGCCCGGACATCCTGCTCGCGCCGGGCTACGCCGGCATCCCGGACACCGCCGCGCGCCTGCGACGCCTCGCCGACGAGGGCCTGGCCCCGCGCGTGATCGTGTACGACTTCTTCCCGATGACGCACCCGGAATGGTGCGTGCCGGGCATGGACCGCGACTTCGCCGTCGCGTTCGACATGCTCATGCCGGTCGCGGACCGCGTCGTCACGCTGTGCCGCGAGGTGGCCGACCAGGTCGCGGAGCGCTATCCGCAGGTGGAGGGGCGCCTCCGGGTCGCCGTCCCCACGCTGGAGGCCCACGCGCCCCGCCCGGCGCCCGATCGCGGCGCGGTCCCCTCCCCGGTCGACGGCCCGTTCATCCTCGCCCTCAGCACGGTGGAGCCCCGGAAGAACGTCGGCGCGGTCCTCGCAGCGTGGCGCATCGTCCGCGCCGATCCGCGGACCGCCGGGGTCCGGCTCGTCATCGCGGGGCGACGCGGCTGGAAGACGGAGGATGTCGAGGCCGAGATCGCCCGCGACGGCGAGCGGCTCGGGATCGTCCGCCTCGACCACGTGACGGACGCCCAGGTCGACGCCCTCTACCGCGACTGCCTGGCGACCGTCCATGCGTCGTGGGCGGAAGGGTTCGGGCTGCCCGCCCGCGAGAGCGTGGTGCGGGGGATCCCGACCCTGATGTCATCGACGATCCCGCGGGACGGGCTGCCCGACGGGACGTACGCGCTGTTCGACCCTGCGGACCCGGCGAGGCTGGCGGAGCTCATGACCGAGGTCATCGTGGACCGGCCGGCGCGGACGCCGATCGCGCTCGGGCCCGGGACCGGCTGGGAGCCGGTGCTCTCCGCGCTCGTCGACTGAGGCCGTTCGCGGGGTCCCCGGCCGCGGGGGCCACCGCGCAGCCCGGGGCGGCGCCGTGGGTGACGGCTCCTGCGGCCTCAGCCGGAGACGGCGCGCACGGCCGCGACCACGTCCGCGGCGACCGTCGCGCGCGGCGCCCATGAGACGACCGGGACCGGGAGCGTCACGGCCGCGTCGATCGCGGCCGCGATGGACCCCTCGTCGTACGGGTCGAGAAGGACGAGGCGGTCGGCGGGGATCGCCGGCGCGGCGCCGGTCGGCGAGGAGGCGACCGGCACGCCGGCCGCGGCGGCCTCGACCGCCGGGAGGCCGAAGCCCTCCTCCAGGGACGGCGCGAGGAGCGCGCGGCAGGTCGCGAGGAGCCGGTCGAGCTCGTCCTCCGGGCACGCGGTCCGGACGTCGACGCAGGCGAGCCCGGCCTCGCGGGACCACGCCGACAGCTCCGCCGCCTCGCCCGTCGTCCCGCCCACGAGCACGAGGCGACCGCCGCCCCCGGCGAACGCGGTCCGGGCGAACGCGCGGGACGCCCGCCGGAGGTTCTTGTGCTCGGCGAACCTGCCGACGTAGAGGACGAACGGCACGCCCGGGTCGCCGGCCACCGCGCTGGGGACAGCCGCCGAGGAGGCTGCCGCCGCGGCACGCAGGGACCGGATCCGCGCGACCCGCGCGTCGTCGACCCCGAGGGACGTGACGACGATCCGCGATCGCCGGACGCCGAGGTCGCGGACGATCGCGTCGCGCGACGCCTCCGAGACGGTGACGATCCGGTCGCTCAGCCTGGCGGCGGTGCGCAGGTACAGCCGCTTGAGGGCACGGACCGGCCGGCTCCCTCCGTGGCGGAGCGGGATCGTGTCGTGGATGACGGTGACCGAGCTCCCCGGCCGCAGCGGGCGGATCTGGTGGAGGTAGACCACGACGCCGGCGCGCGGGACGCGCCCGAGGTCCGCCTGGCCCATGAGCCGGGTCGGGTCGCCGCGCCAGGCGACGACGCGCGCACCCGGGATCCCCGGCTCCCCGATGCGCGCTGGATCCCCCCAGAGCAGCCAGGTGCCGTCGGGGGGCGCGGCGCGAAGGCCGGCGAGGAGGAGCTCGGTGACGCGGCCGGCGCCGCCGATCCCGAGCCAGCGGCAGTCGAGCGCGACGGTCGGGCCGCCGGGACGCCCGCCTCCCTCGTCTAGCATGGACGCCACTGTGGCGGCTGCCGGACCGCCCCGTCAACGTGCCGCCCGGCGCAGCGAGGTGACCCGATCGCGATGACGGCCCGCTCCGCCGTCGTGCACGACTTCTTCATCGCCGAGAGCGGCGGGGAGGCGGTGGCGGTCGAGCTCGCGCGCCTCCTCCCGTCGGCGTCGGTCCACACGAGCTTCTTCGACCACCGCATCTACGACGCGCGGATCGACAGGCGCCGGGTCCACCCATGGCCCCTCCAGCGGGTCCTGGGCCCGACGCCGCGCTTCCGCTCGCTCCTGCCGCTGTACCCCGCCTGGTTCTCGCTCCTCGACCTGCGCGACGCGGACCTCGTCGTCGGCAGCTCCGTCGCGTTCACGAACGCCGTCCGGACCCGGCCCGATGCGCTGCACGTGAGCTACGTCCACACGCCGATGCGCTACGCGTGGGACCTCGAGACGTACCTCGCCGGCTCCGGCGCCGGGCGCATCGCGCGGATCGGGTCGCGGACGATCCGCCCGGCGCTCCAGCGGTGGGACCGGTGGGCGGCGCAGAAGCCGGACATCCTCGTCGCGAACTCCGCGACGGTCCGCGACCGCATCCGGCGGGTCTGGCGGCGCGACGCCGAGGTGATCCACCCGCCCGTGGACGTGGACGCGATCCCGCTCGGCACGCGCGACGACGGGTTCCTGCTCGTGGCGGCCCGCCTCCTCGCCTACCGGCGCATCGACCTGGCCGTCGCGGCGGCCTCCGCGCTCGGTCGGGACCTCGTGGTCGTCGGCGATGGCCCCGAGGCCGCGCGGCTGCGATCCGCCGCCGGACCGTCCGTCACGTTCCGCGGGACGGTGGACCGCGCGACGCTCGTGGACCTCTTCGGCCGGTGCCACGCGTACCTCGTGCCGGGCGTCGAGGACTTCGGCATCGCGCCGGTGGAGGCGATGGCAGCGGGCAAGCCGGTCGTCGCGTTCCGGCGCGGCGGCGCCACCGAGACGGTCGTGGACGGTGCCACGGGCGTCTTCTTCGACGACCCGTCCCCGGGGGCGCTGGCGGACGCGCTCGGGCGCGTCGACGCTCTGGCGGTGGACCCCGCAGCCGTGCGCGCGCACGCGACGACCTTCTCGACGGCGGTCTTCCGGTCCAGGATGCGGGACCTGCTCATCCGCAACGGGGCGGATCCCGGGCTGCTCGCCCCGGACTGACCGGGCGGTCAGGCGGCGGCGGCCTTCGAGCGGGGCTTCCGGCGCGGGCCCGTGGCCGGCCCATCCGCGCCACCCGCCGGGCCGGCGACGGACGCCTCTGCGCCCTCCCGCCCGATGAGCGGGCCGGCGGCCATGCCGAGCACCATCCCGCCCATGACGGCGGCGTAGCTGCGGACCTGCGGGATGTCCCACAGCCCGCAGACGAGGAACGTGACGACCGCGGCGATGAGCCAGACGGCCATCGTGTGGCGCCGCACCCACGTCATCCACGCGGACCACACGATGACGATCGCGTTCGCGATCCCGAGCGGGAAGCCGCCGGAGGCGAGTGCGTCCAGGATCACGCTGTGCGAGTACACGACGTTGCGCGAGGCGAACTCCGCGAGGTGCGACAGCGGGTGCCAGCCGCCGCCGAAGAGCGGGTTCGCGACGGCGATGGTGACCGCCGCGGCCCATGAGCTCACGCGCGTGCCGTCGCTGCCCATGCTCGCCTGGATCGTGGCGAGGATCGCGTCGATCCCGGTCCCGTACCTGATCGCGACCAGCCCGATCGCCGCGACGCCCCCCGCGACCAGCCCGGCGATCGCGAGCCGCCGGTCCACGCGGCCACTGGCGAGCGCGGCGAGGACGGCGCCGACGCCGAGCGCGATGAGCGGGCCGCGCGACCAGGTGAGGACGATCGTCACGAGGACCAGCGCGGCGACCGGGACGACCGCCCACGGCCGGATCCGCCATGCGGCGGCCGCCGCGAGCGGAAGCACCGTCGCGAGGCCCATGGCGGTGGGCGTCGGGTAGCCGAGCGCGCCGAGGCGGCCGCCCTCCACGAGGCGGGGGAACGTGACCAGGTCCACGCCCGGCAGCCCCGCCCAGGCAGCGAGCGCGAGGATCGACGCGACGACGGTCGTCCAGAGGACGACCACGGTGAACGTCCGGTCGCGCCCGGCCACGAGGTGTGCGCCGGCGACCCAGGCGGCCATCATCGCGATCGGGCCGCCGACGATCCACTGGAGCGAGCCGAAGAGGAGGACCGTGTCGCGTCCGTCGCGCGTGGAGGCCGTCACGGCGGTGAGGGCGTAGAGCCCCGCGGTCGCGAGCGCAGCCACCACGGCCCACCACGCCGGGTCGCGCATCGTCGGGCGACCGTAGCTCGGCGCGATGACGAAGCGGTCCAGGAGGACGCGGATCGCGGCGCCGAAGACGGGCAGGACCCGGAGGGGCTCGCCGGTCATCTGCTCGATCGAGCCGCCGAGGAACGGGACGACGATGACGGTCAGCAGGAGCCCGTACCAGGGGCGCCACAGCCCCAGCGCGAGCCCGGTGACGACCCAGGCCGGGATCGCGACCGGCGCGAGGGCCGGGACGTGGCCGAGGAGCCAGCAGGCGAAGGCGACGACCGCGAGCAGGAGGCCCGGGTCGCGCCACGCGCGGGCGAGGGCGTCGGGCGTGGACGCCCCGCGTAGCGGTCACGCCGGCTCCGCGCCCGCCTCCGCGGAGCGCCCGATGAGCGGGCCCGCGGCCATGCCGAGCACCATGCCGCCCATCACCGCGGCGTAGCTGCGGATCTGCGGGATGTCCCAGAGGCCGCAGATCAGGAAGGTGACCACGGCCGCGATCAGCCAGACGGCCATCGTGTGGCGGCGGACCCACGTCATCCATGCCGACCAGACCACGACGATGGCGTTCGCGATCCCGAGCGGGAAGCCACCGACGGCGAGCGCGTCGAGGAGCATGTTGTGGGCGTTCGCGATGCGGAGCGCCTCGAAGTCGGCGATTCGGATGAGCGCGTCCCACCCGCCGCCGACGAACGGGCTCGCGATCGCGATCGAGATCGCCGCCCCCCACGAGCGGATCCGGTCGGTGTCGCCGCCCATGCTCGCCTCGAACGTCGCGCGGATCGCGTCGAGCGTCGTCCCGTAGCGGACGGCGACCACCGCGACGAGCGCGACGCCGACCGCGACGGCGCCGCCCAGGGCGAGCCGCCGGTCCACGCGGCCGCTGGCGAGCGCGGCGATGACGGTCCCGATCGCCAGGGCGATGAGGGGGCCGCGGGACCACGTGAGGACGAGGGCGACCATGACGAGGGCGGCGACGGGGATCACGAGCCACGGCCGGAGCCGCCACGCCGCGGCGACCGCGAGCGGCAGCACGGTCGCGAGGCCCATCGCGGTGGGCGTCGGGTAGCCGAGCGCCCCGAGTCGCCCACCCTCGACGACCGCGGCGAAGGTGAAGAGGCTCACCCCGGGGATCCCGACCCACGCGGCCAGGGCGAGGGTCGATGCCGCGACCGTGGCGCCCAGGACGACCAGCGTGAAGGTCCGGTCGCGTCCGGCGACGAGGTGCGCGGCTGCGACCCACGCGGCGAGCAGGGCGACCGGCCCGGCGACGGACCACAGGAGCCCGCCCGTCAGGACGCGCTCGTCCCTCCCGGAGGCGAGGTACGCGGTCAGGGCGGAGAGGAGGAACAGCCCGGCGGCGATCAGGGCCGCGGCGACCGCCCACCACGCCGGCTCGCGGGTGGTCGGACGACCGTAGCTCGGCGCGATGACGAAGCGGTCGAGGAGGACGCGGACGGCGGCCGCGTAGAGCGGGACGACCCGCAGGGGTTCGCCGGTGGGGACGTCGATCGCGGCGCCGGTGAACGGCACGATGACGATCGTCAGGAGCAGCCCGTACCAGGGACGCCAGAGCCCGACGAGCAGGCCCGTGACGACCCACGCGGGGGTCGCGATCGGCGCGAAGGGCGGCAGGTGGGCGACGACCCAGAGGGCGAAGGCCGCCAGGGCCAGGAGCGCGCCCGGGTCCGCGAGGGCGGACGCGAGCGACGCCGGGAGCGTCGAGGGCGCTCCCGCCGGGGCGGAAGCCGGGAGCCCGGTCGCCGCGGATCGCGATCCCGCCGCGCGAGTCGAGCGGCTCTTCTTCGCCATGGCCGGTCCTGTCGTCCCTCACGGCTGGCCGGGCTCCAGACGGCGGTCCCGGTGCGCGTCAGGAGGATACCGGGGCGGACCGCGCGACGCGCCGGATGCGCTCGGACGCGAGGCTCCCGGCGGTGCCGGCGCGGGCGAGCTGCTGCACGTTCGGCGCCCTGCGCGGGACGGACAGGGCCGTCGGATATAGGCCGATCTATACCCTCCACGCTCGCCCGTGGCCGTCCTTGCCCCCTTCTCTACCGAATACCTACCGCCCGGCGGATGGTTCGCGAAATCGCTCAAATCGACAATTCACTCAACCACACGAACGCCCGCGCGGGCGCAGTCCGCGCAGCGTCCCGCGCAAGGACATCCACCGAATGACCTCTCCCAGGAACGATCCCCGCGCCAGCCGCGCCGCGATGGAGGAGGAGCTCCTCAAGCGGCTCGGCCTGACGAGGGACGCGAACACGCAGGACATCGAGCGGGCCCACGACGAGCTGGTGCAGTTCCTCGAGTCCGCCCCCGGCGATCTTCGCGCATGGGCACAGCGCGAGATCGCCGCGGCGGACGAGGCGTACGCCCTCCTGTCCGACCCGACCGCGGAGATCCCCGTCGACCAGGTGATCGTCGCGACGGCCCCCGCCGTCCCCCAGGCCTCGGCTCCCGTCGCCGCCATCGCTGCGGCTCCGGTCGCCGCCGCGGCCGCCGCCGACGACGAGGAAGAGGAGATCCTCGCGGACGAGCCCGTCCCCACGCGGCCGGTCCGCAGGAAGGGCGCCCCCGCGGCCGCCCCGGCCGCTGCGGCGGTCGAGACGACCTCCGCGCCGAGTGACGGCATCGTCATCCGCAAGGGCCTCCTCATGCGGCTCGGCCTCGTCGTCGCCGGCCTCGTCGGCGTGGCGGTCCTCGTCGTCGCCGTCTACAACTTCGGCGGCGGCTCGTCCGTCCCCGGCATCACCGGCGCGGTCGACGCCGGGCCGACCGCCAGCGCGGGCGCCGGGGCCGGCGTGGACCAGGCGCAGGTCGCCACCCTGATGCAGGCCCTCCAGAAGAGCCCGAACGACGTCGAGGTCCTCCGCCAGCTCGCCGACACCTACTACCAGGGCGGCGACTTCGCGACGGCCGGGACCTTCTTCGACAAGATCATCACGATCGACGCGAAGAACGTGAACGCGCTCCTCGGCCGCGGCGCCACCGCGTACAACGTCGGCGACGCGACCCTCGCGGAGAAGGACTGGCAGCAGGTCATCGCCCTCGACCCGAAGAACGTCGACGCGCACTACTACCTCGGGTTCATGTACCTCGACTCCCCGTCGCCTGACCTCGCGAAGGTCAGGGCCGAGTGGAACAAGGTCATCGAGCTCGCACCCGACTCCGACATCGCGAAGACGATCAAGCAGCACCTCACCAGCCTCGAGTCCTTCGCGCCGGGCGCGAGCACGGGCGCGTCGAACGCCGGCTCGTCCGCCGCCCCGTCCGCGAGCACCGCCCCGTGAACATCGCCGGCCTCGGGCTCGTCATCGCGTTCCTGGCGGGGATCGTCTCGTTCGCGTCGCCCTGCGTCCTCCCGCTCGTCCCGGCCTACGTCGGGTACATGGTCGGGACGTCGCCGGACGGCGGCGCGACGCCGAGGCGCATCGCCCTCTACCAGGCGCTGGCGTTCGTGGCCGGCTTCTCCCTCGTCTTCATCCTCCTGTGGGCATCCGTCGGGGTCGTGGGCTACGTGCTCCAGGACCAGATCGGGGTCCTCCGGACGATCGGCGGGGCGATCCTCATCTTCTTCGGGCTCAACATGGCCGGGATCATCAACTTCTCGGCCTTCTACCGTGAGGCCCGCCTCCCGGTCGGCCCGATGAGCGGCGCCTCCTTCGGGTTCGGCCAGCCTGCGAGCGCACCCAGCCTCGGCCGGTCGACCCTCCTCGGGATCGTCTTCGCCGCCGGCTGGACCCCCTGCATCGGCCCGATGCTCGGCGGGATCCTGGGCCTGGCGATGGTGAGCTCCACCGTCGCCGAGGGGACGGTCCTCCTCATCGCCTACGCCGCGGGCCTCGCGGTCCCCTTCATCCTCGTCGCGCTCGGCGCGACGGCCGTGAGCCACCGCCTCGGCTGGTTCCGGCGCCACCAGCGCGCGGTGGACCTCGTGGCGGGCGCGATGCTCGTCGCGGTGGGCTTCCTGATGATCACCAACTCGTTCGCCAAGCTGTCCGGGCTCCTGCCCGCCTTCGGACTCTGAGGAGCACGTCCATGAGCCAAGTGACCGCCCCCTCCTCCGCCGCCCCGGCCAAGCGCCGCGGCGCGTCGGAGCCGGCCGGCGACATGGGGGAAGGGCTCACCGTCAGCCCCTCCGACATCGGCGAGAAGCTGTGGCGGATCTTCACGTCCATGCGGACGGCGCTGATCCTCATGCTCATCCTCGCGGTCCTCGCGCTCGTCGGGACCCTGCTCGTCCAGGCTCCGGCGGGGATGTCGAGCGACCCGCAGGCCTATCAGGCCTGGCTCGACTCCGTCACGCCCAAGTACGGCGGATGGACGAAGCCGATGGACATGCTCGGCCTCTTCAACATCTTCTCGTCCGTCTGGTTCAAGGGCGTCATCGTCCTGCTGACCACGAGCATCCTCGCGTGCTCCGTGAACCGCTTCAAGGGCCTCTGGAAGACGGCGGTCCACCCGCGGACGCGGATGACGCCGGTCTTCTTCGACCGGGCGCCGCACAGCGAGACCATCGAGTCGACGGCCTCCCTCGACGTCGCCGTCGCGGACGTCACGAAGACGTTCAAGGCGCACCACTTCCGGACGGTCGTGGAGCGCGAGGGTGACGAGGTCAGCGTCTACGCCGACCGGTTCCGCTGGGCCCCGTTCGGGACGCTCATGGCGCACATCAGCCTCGTGATGATCCTCGTCGGCGCCCTCGTCGGCGGGACGCTGGGCTTCAAGAACAACGAGTTCGCGGTGCCGGTCGGGAGCACCATCCCGGTCGGC
>CAWJQZ010000002.1:0-74970 GCA_963844945.1 uncultured Chloroflexia bacterium | reverse complement strand
CTCTCCCGCATGGAAGCGACCTCGCTCACGATCGTCCTGCCCGCCTACCAGGAGCAGGCGCGTCTCGGGGCGGGGCTCGACGAGCTGTTCGCCTACCTGGACGGCGAGGCCGGCCGGTCGCAGCTCCCCCCGGACGTCCGCGTCCTGGTGGTCGACGACGGCAGCACGGACTCGACCGCGGCGATCGTCCGCCACCGGCGGGAGGCTCTCCGGTCGGAGGGTCACCCGCTCCCGCGGCTCGGCGTCCTCACCGTCCCGCACGGCGGGAAGGGCGCCGCCGTCCAGGCGGGGATCCTGGCGAGCGACGCGGATCTCGTCGTGTTCGCGGACGCGGACATGGCCGCTCCGCCCGACGAGCTCGGCCCGCTCGTCGCGGCCCTCGAGGACCACGACGTCGCGCTCGGGAGCCGGATCCAGCCCGATGGCTCCGACATGCGGGCGACCCAGCCGCTGGCTCCGCCGCCTTCTCGGCCGCGCCTTCCACCTGCTGGCGGCCGCCTGGGTGACCGGTCCGATCCAGGACACGCAGTGCGGGTTCAAGGGATTCAGGCGCGAGGCCGCGCATGACCTCTTCGCGCGCCAGGAGATCCGCAGCATCGTCTTCGACGCGGAGATCATCTACCTCGCGCGGCGCCTCGGGTACTCCATCGCGGTCGTGCCCATCCGGTGGTCCGACCGGCGCGGCTCGCGCATGCGGCCCGGGCCGCGCACCGCCGCTCGCGTGGGGTGGGATCTCGTGAGGATCCCGATCATCCACCGGCGCGTGGCACGAGCCGGCCATCGCGCGGCCGCGCAGGCCGAGCGTCGGAGCGGCACGGACGCCTGAGGGTCAGGCGATGAGGTGCCCGCTGAACACGAGCACCGTCGCGACGCACTGAAGGACCACCGACGCCGTGAGGACCGTCAGCCGGATCGGGGGCGAGCGGCGCGCGAGCGTCCAGTCGTAGGGCCAGGCGACCGCGAGGTGCCTGCTCGACGACATGACCCGCCCCGCTGCCAGGAATCCGATGAAGGGGAGCAGCGCGACGAGCACGTACGGCAGTGGGACGCGGTCGCGTCGGAAGAACGCGAGGAGGGCGAGGTGGAATGCCACCGTCGCGACCCAGATGAAGGCCGGGAGTGGCGGGATGGGGACGGCCCAGAGCGACTGCGCGTGGAGCCAGCCGAGCGCGTCCCCGGTGACGCTCCCGACGTACGCCGAGAATCCCGCCAGCGCGACGGGTCCCAGCAGCAGCCAGGCCGAGGAGCGCCGAGGGACGAGCGGGTCCCGGAGAAGCAGGACCATCAACGGGATCCCGATGAGGATCCCCGGCGGGCGGGTGAGGGCGGCCAGCGCGTAGAGGACGCCGGCCAGCGCCGGGTGCCGGCGCTCGGCCGCGAGGAATGCGGCCGCCGACAGGAGCAGGAGGAGCGAGTCGCTGTACGCGAGCGAGAACCCGGTCGCCCCGGGAGCGACGGTGAGGAAGGCGAGGCTCAGGAAGGCGGCATCCCGTGGGAGGTGGCGGATCGACAGCGCGTACAGCACCACGAGAGCCAGGCCGAAGAACGCATTGGCGACGAGGACGCCCGCCAGGTCCACGTTCCCCAGCGTCGCCACCGACGCGATGCGGACCGCGATCGGGTAGAGCGGGAAGAAGGCGTAGTCGACCCACGGGCCGAACACGGGCTGGGCGTGGTAGCCGGTCGCGGCGATGCCCAGGTAGTAGCGGCTGTCGTAGGCGGTCAGGCTCGCGAGGAGCGGCGCATCGGTCCACCGGAAGGCCGCCGGCGGCGTCGGCAGTCGCGTCTCCACCAGCACGGCCAGCAGGACCATGAGCGCGCGAGACATGACGAACAGGGCTGCGATCCGCGGCAGCGCCCATCGCCACTCCGGCGAACCCGGAAGGCCGGGCCCGGTCCGGGCTCCCGTCACCGGCTCGTCCATAGGCGGACAGTATCCGCTGCGCCCGCGCCTCGCCGGTCGTCACTCCGCGTCGAAGGCGACCACCGCCCCTGCTACGCTCGACCCGTGACCCACATCCACCGCGCGCCCGGACGGTCCGGATCGCTGCCATGAGGAGCGCGTACCCGCAGGCATTGCCCATGCCCTCGGGACCCACGGCCGCGGCGACCCTCCTGGTCTGGATCGCCGCGACGGCGGTCTACCTCGTGTCGAGCGTCGTGTTCGCGCCCGGCGGGAAGCTCTTCGACGCCGGGCGCCCGGACTTCTACTACCTCGCCGACGCCCTGATCCATGGCCGCACCTGGCTCGCGACCGGGACGCCCCTCGGCCCATGGGACGTCGTGCTGCGCGAGGGCCGCATGTACGTGCCGTTCGCGCCGTTCCCCGCGTTCGTCGTCCTCCCGCTCGTGGCGATCGTGGGCCTGACGACGGCGATCGCGTGGGAGCCGGTCGTCGCGGCCATCCTCGCGGGCGCCGGCGTCGCGCTCTGCTGGGTCCTCACGGGCCGGCTCGACGTCGTCCGGACGCGCGACCGCATCTGGGTCACCGTCCTCTTCGGGTTCAGCACGGTCACGTGGTGGGTCACCGTCCGCGGCGGCGTCTGGCACGAGGGGCAGCTCGTCACCACGATCCTCACGTTCCTGGGGCTGATCGAGGCCTTCGGGCGGCGGCGACCCCTGGTCCTCGGCCTCCTCGCCGGCGCCGCGTTCCTGTCGCGCGCGCCGCTCCTCTTCGCGCTCCCCTTCTGGGCGTGGGCGGTGCTGCCGCGCCAGGGCGACCGCGGCTGGGAGGGCGGCCGGCATCCCGGTGTCGCGCGGCGCTGGACCCAGCTCGCCGTCGGGCTCGCGCCGGCGATCGTCTTCGCCCTCTGGTACAACGCAGCCCGCTTCGGGTCCCCGCTCGAATCGGGCTACGCGCTCGCGGCCCTGCCCGGCCTGGCTCGACGCGCAGCGTGCCCAGGGGCTGTTCTCGCTCGTCCACATCCCGATGAACGTGGACTACCTGTTCCTGCGCCTCCCGACGCTGCAGGCCGAGTTCCCGTTCTTCAAGCCCGACTTCCGCGGGATGTCCGTCCTCATCACGAGCCCCGGCCTCCTCCTCGCCGTCCGGGCGGACTGGCGCGAGGGCCGGTCGTGGGCCCTCCTCGCCGCCGCGCTGCTCGTGCTCGCCCCCAGCCTTCTCTACTACGGCGGCGGCTGGCTCCAGTTCGGGTACCGGTACTTCCTCGACTCGATCCCGTTCGTCATCGCCCTGGTCGCCCTGGCGGCGGCGCGGGTCGGGGTCGGGTGGATCTGGCGCATCGCGATCGTCTTCGGCGTCCTGGTCAACCTGGCGAGCGCCTACTGGGTCTATCACGCCTGAGGCCGCGCGGGCCCTCGGCAGCGCCGGTGCTATCCTCGGCCGCGTGACCCAGTCCCCATGTGACGGCAGCGGGCGCTCGTGTGCGGCGTCGGCCGCCGGACCCCTCCCGTGATCGGCACCACCGGCTCGCTCGTCGCCCGGCGCACCACCGTGGACGCGGTCGACCGGGCCTCGTGGGACGCGCTGGCCGGGCGCAACCCCTGGGCGACCCCGTTCGCCCGCTGGGCCTTCCACCGCGCGTGGTGGGACGGCTACGGCGGGAACGCGCACGACGAGACGATCCTCGTCGTGGACCCCGCGGCCGAGGCGCGCGGGAAGGACGCGATCGTGGCGATCGTCCCGCTCATGCACCGGCACGGGGTGGAGCCGACCGACGCGCTGCACCACACCGCGCTCCGCAAGGAGACGGACGAGGCGGTGACGCCGCTCGTGCCCACGGCGAAGGTCGTCTTCTTCGGGGCCTCGTATCACGCCGACTACGCGACGGTCCTCGCCGACCCGGCCGACCTTCCCGATGTCGCGGACGCCCTCGTCGACCTGCTCTCGGCCGCAGCCGGTCCGCACGAGGCGCACCCCGAGCCGTGGGATGCCGTGGACCTGCGGCGCCTGCGCGACGGCGACCCCGCGCTCGATGCGCTGGTGGCGGCGTTCGGGCGGCGCGCGGAGGCGGCAGGCTGGGACATCCGCGTGGAGGTCGAGGACGTCTGCCCCGTCGCCGAGCTCCCGGGCGGAGCCGACATCGATGGGTTCCTCGCGACGCTCGGGAAGAAGGAGCGCCACGAGATCCGTCGCAAGGTCCGCCGCGCCGAGGCGGCCGGGACGGTGGAGCTGGTCCGGTCCGCGGATCCCGGCGCCGACCTGGACGCCTTCATCGACCTCCACCAGAAGCGCTGGGGCGCGGACGGGCTCTTCCCGCCCACCGAGGGAGGCGCGATGAGCCGCCGGTTCTTCGCGCGCCTGTTCGAGCTGTGCGCCCCGGAGAGCCTGCTCGACCTGCGGTTCCTGGAGGTCGACGGACGGCGCATCGCGGCCGGCGTCTCCTTCGAGGACGCCGGGGCCGTCTACTACTACAACGCCGGGGTGGACCCGGAGGCCCGCGACCTCTCGCCGGGCGTGGTGATGGTCGAGCGCTACGTCCGCGATGCGATCGCGCGCGGCAAGGGCCGCCTCGACTTCCTCCGCGGCGACGAGTCGTACAAGTACGAGTGGGGCGCCGTTGACAGCCCCATCCGCCGGCTGCTCGTCGCGCGAACCTGAGTCATGGGCGCTCCGCTCCCCGACGACCCGCTCTACCGCTTCCCGCCGCGGGCGCCGCTCCCGCCCGGCGGCCCGGTGCGCGTCGTGGAGCTGCTCGCGACGGGGACGAACGGCGGCGCGCAGGAGCACGTCTACGGGCTGCTCTCGCGCCTGGACCGCGAGCGATACCTCCCGACGGTCGTCTCGCTCTCGCCCGGCGCGTCGATCCGGAAGATCGCGACGCTCGGCATCGAGACGATCGTCGTGGACGAGCCGGACGACGCCATCGCGGTCGGCGCCCTCGCCGCGCTCCTCGCGGACATCCGGCCGGACGTCCTGCACAACCACATGTACCGCGCCGAGCTGGTGGGGACGCGGGCCGCGATCGCACTCGGGGAGATCGGCCGGCGCCGGCCCTTCGTGGTCTCGACGGTCCACTCGAGCCGCGTCCGGTCGCCCGAGGATCGCGCGGAGCTCCGGCGGCTCACGCCGCACATCGACACGCTCATCGCGGTCTCCCGCGCGATCGAGGAGAAGATCCGCCACGAGGAGCGGGACGGCGCCCCGGTCCGCCTCGTCTACAACGGCGTGGACCTGCACCGGTACGACCACCAGGAGCCCTGCTGCACGCTGCGCGAGGAGTACGGGATCGAGGACGGGTCGCCGATCGTCGGCGTGGTGGCGCGCCTCGAGCCGGAGAAGGGCCATCGGACGCTCCTCGACGCGTGGCCGCTCGTGCTCGGGCGCGTCCCCGACGCCCGGCTCCTCGTCGTGGGCGAGGGCTCGCTCCTGACCGAGCTCGCGTGGCACGCGCGCGAGCTCGGGATCGAGCGACGCGTGATCTTCACCGGTCGCCGCGACGACATCCCCGCCGTGACGGCCGCGCTCGACGTCGCCGTCCTGCCCTCATACCGGGAGGCGCAGGGGATGGTGGTGCTCGAGGCGATGGCCCTCTCGCGGCCGGTCGTCGCGACGAACGTCGGCGGGATCCCCGAGATGATCGAGGACGGCGTCTCCGGCCTCCTCGTGCCGCCGCACGATCCCGGCGCGCTCGCCCGGGCGATCGTGCGCCTCCTCCTCGACCACTCGCTCGCCGACATGGTCGCCCGCAGGGGACACGACATCGCGCACGAGCGCTTCTCGATCGAGTTCATGGTCCGGGCGGTGGAGGACCTGTACGACGATGGTGCCCGGGCCGTCCGGCTCCGCGACGCGGTCGCGGTCTGAGGAGGACGCCGGGCGACCCGTGACGTGACCGTCCGCGGGCCCTCGGTCCGGTCGCCCTGGGCGGCCCGGCGCTCCCGCGGCGCCACCTCCGCGGTCACCGGGGTCCCGGTCCCGGTCCCCGTGAGGCCGGGACTGTAGCATCCGGGCATGCGCGCCCTGCGGGTCTCCAGCGACGCGGCCGGGCCGGCCGGCGCCATCGGCGGCCGCGGATGACGCGATCGGTCGGAGCGAGCGCGGCGCGCTTCCTCGCGTCGTTCGCCATCGCCCTCCTGGTCATCTACGCCTTCGTCCTCGGGGGCGGGTGGAGCGGCATCTACCTCGTCGGCCTCCGGCTCGTCAGCCTCGCCTGCATCGCGGGCGTCCTGGCAGTGTGGGCGCTCGTGGCGATCCTGCGGCCCGCCCTGCGTCCCCGGTCGGCGATCTGGCCCGCGCTCGTGGTCCCGCTCGCGGCCCTCGCGCTCTCGACCGCCCTGTCCCGGAGCCCGAGGGTCAGCGTCGAGTACCTCGCCTGGTCGGTCCTCCTCGTCGCCCTCTACCTCCTGCTCCAGCGACTGCTCGCCGACGACCACTTCCGTCCGCGGCTGATGGATCTGACCGTGGCGCTGTGTGCCGCCCTCGGCGTCGTCTACCTCGCCGTCTGCTTCGGGGAGTGGCTCCGCTGGTGGGATCTCGTGGGTCATCTCGCGGTCCCGCCGCTGCGGCCGGGCTTCGCCCGGCTCACCTTCGGCAACCCGAGTGCGGTGATGACGATCCAGGTGCTCCTCTGGGCGTCGGCGGTGGCGCGGCTCGGGACCTCGACGAACGCCCGGCGGGCCGCGGTCGTCCTGCTCTCGGTCCTCACCCTCGCGGTCACGCTCCTGTCGGGGTCGCGCGCCGGATGGCTCGGGCTCGCCGTCGCCGTCGTCGTCCTGGCCGTGGCCTGGCTGCTGGTCGGGGCGAACCGGGCGGCTGTGCGGCGTCGTGTCCGGAGCCGTGCGGCCGTCGGGGCCCTCGCCGTCGGCGTCGTCGCGGTCGCAGGTGCCGCGGCGATCCTCGCGCCCGCCCTCCTGTCCCGCCTCCTCGTCGGCGGCGAGGCCGTCCGGGCGTCCTACTTCGCTGCGGCGTGGCGCATGGCGCTCGACTCGCCCGTCGTGGGGTCGGGCCCCGGGATGTGGGTCGCGCAGCGGATCGTCTACACGCCCGCGCCGGAGACGGACTACTACATCCCCCACGCCCACGACATCTACCTGCAGACCTTCGCCGAGTCCGGGCTGGTGGGGCTCGCGGCCGGCGTGGTCGCAGTGGCGTGCCTCCTCTGGCTCATCGTCCGGGCGATCCGCAGCGACGACCCGGTCCGCGGCCGCTTCGGCTGGTGCGCGCTCTTCGCCACCGCGTACTTCGGTGCCCACCAGATCCTCGACTTCTACCCGAACATGCCGGCGGCGCTCGTCGCGTTCGCGATCCCGATCGCCTGGCTCGACGCCGCGTCGGACCGCTCGATCCTCGCGGGCCCGTCATCTGCGCGCGTCCGTCGCCTCGGGGGCGCGGCGCTCGCGGCCGCGAGCCTCGCCTCCATCGGCGTCCTGGGGTGGAGCGAGACATCCGCGATGAGCCTCGACACGGCCGTGCGGTCCGCGAACGCCGGCGACTGGACGGCCGCGCTCGCTCCGGCGACCGCGGCGGCGAGCCGGGACCCCGACATGCCCGCCGGCCAGCTCACCCTCGGCCTCGCTGCGGCACGCGCCGGCGACGCGCCGACCGCCGAGCGGGCGTTCGCATCGGTCGCCGCCTCCGACGACCTGCCCGTCGCGTGGCTCGACCTCGCCGCGGTCCAGGTCGACCGTGGGGAGACGGACGCCGCGCGGGCATCGCTCGAACGGGCGCTCCGCCTGGGCGACCAGCAGGCGGCGGTGGCGCTCGGTGCCGGGGACCTGTACCTGCGCATGGGTGACCGGGAGGCGGCGCTCCGCGCGTTCGCCGACCGCCGTGCGGCGCGCGCCCAGCCTGGCAGGCGATCCGTGGTGGACGTCGGCCGGCGGGATCCCGGCGGACTGGCAGCAGGTCCTCGACGACGCGATCGCGATGGCGTCGCCCGAGGGCGGCGCGGACGCAGCGCTCTCCGCGGGTGACGTGCCGCGCGCCAGGACGATCGCCGGCACGATCGCGGACCCGCGCCGACGGTCGCTCTATCTCACCGTCGTGGACGCATGGGACGGTGACGACGCGGCGTTCGCCGACCTCCAGGCGCGCGCGTCCGCCACTCCGCTGGACATCCTCACGGTCGCCTGGGCGGCGAGGATCGCCGGCCGGCGGGGCGACGAGGTGAACGCCGACCGCTACCGCACCTGGCTCGCCGTCGTGAACGACGGGGCGAACGCCGCCGGCCACGAGATCCGGATCGGCGACCCGGGCCAGGCGATGAGCCGTCCGGTGGACCCCGCCGGGCTCGGCGGGCTCTTCTACGGCACGTACACGTACCGGCGGCCCACGCCGTGGGACCAGCTGGTCCCCGCGCTGCCGCATCTCGTGTACCGCTGAGACATCGGTACCCTTGCCCGCCCGCGTCGCCGGCCATAGGCTGACGCGCAGATGATCCGTCGATACGCCTCCGGCTTCCGGCTCCTCCTGATGGCGGCAGACGCCCTGCTCGCCGTCCTCGTCCTCGTCCTGCTCTCCACGTGGCGGTTCGGGCAGGACTGGGCCGTGTGGTGGCGCGAGATCATCCCGGAACCGATCGCCTTCCTCGCGCTCTACGCGACGGGCTGGGTCTTCGTCCTCACGATGAACGGGCTGTACCGCCCGCGGGCGCGATGGTCGATCCGGAGCGAGGCGGTCGCGGTCGTCCGGGCGACGTTCCTCATGGCCCTTCTCACGCTCTCCGTCCTCTTCCTGTTCAAGCTCCCCGAGGTCAGCCGCCTCTTCCTGCTCGTGCTGTTCCCCGTCCAGGCGGTCGCGACGATCGCGTCGCGGGCCGCCATGCGCGCATGGTTCGAACGAGAGAGGCGACAAGGTCGCAACCTGCGGTTCGTCCTGGTCCTCGGGGCCGGGCCCCGCGGCCGGCACTTCGCCGCGCAGCTCGAGTCGCACCCGGAGCTGGGCCTGCGCGTGATCGGCTTCCTCGATGCCGCTGACGAGGTCGACCCGCCCGATCGCTGGCCGCTCATCGGGCCCGTGGAGGATCTCCCGGACGTCCTCCATTCGCGCGTCGTCGACGAGGTCGCGATCTGCCTGCCGTTCTCGCAGTGGAAGCGCATCGACGCCCTCGCCCACCTCTGCGAGGAGGAGGGGAAGATCGTCCGGATCCCGATCGACGCGCTCGACCACGCGATCGCGTCCGGCAGGGTGGAGGACCTCGACGGCACGCCGGTGTTCTCGCTCGTGTCCGGCCCCGACCGGGAGCTCGCCCTCGCCGCCAAGCGACTGGTCGACCTCGTCGTGTCGGCCGTCGGGCTCGTCGTGCTCGCGCCGCTCTTCCTTGCGATCGCGATCGTCATCCGCGCCGACGACGGTGCGCCCGTCCTGTTCCGGCAGCGTCGCGTCGGGCTGCAGGGCCGGTCGTTCAACGTGGTGAAGTTCCGCACCATGATCCGCGACGCGGAGTCCCGTCGGGCCGAGCTGGCCGCGCGCAACGAGATCGAGGGGCGGGCGTTCAAGGTGACCGACGATCCGCGCGTGACGCGCTCCGGCCGCTTCCTGCGGCGGACCAGCCTGGACGAGCTGCCGCAGCTCTGGAACGTCCTGCGCGGCGAGATGAGCCTGGTGGGCCCCCGGCCGCCCCTCCCGGACGAGGTCGCCGGCTACGACCTGTGGCACCGCCGCCGGCTGAGCATGAAGCCGGGCATCACCGGGCTCTGGCAGGTCCGGTCGCGGCGCGACCCCGACTTCGACCGGTGGGTGGCGGCGGACCTGGAGTACATCGACCGCTGGTCGCTCTGGCTCGACCTGCAGATCATGCTCCGGACGATCCCCGCCGCCCTGGAGGGGCGCTGACGTCGAGGTCGGACGCGGGTCGGCCGTCCGGGCTCGCGTCCGCCGGACGCCGGAACAGCGCGAACTTCGAGGTGGGCATGGCGCCTGTCCGAAGCGCGATCGGGTCGAGCACGTAGATGAGCCGCCCGAGGATCCCTGCGCTGCCCGGCCAGACGCGAGAGCACTTGACGACGACCCGCCACCACAGCGTGAGGGATCGGAACGTCCACGGGGACTTCGATTCGATCGGGTTGTTCCCGAGGACCGTGGCCGCGCGGAGGGCGACGAGCTCCAGCCCTGCCGCCGCCAATGGCGCCGCATAGCCGTCGAGCGGTCGGGCGCGCGACCACAGGTCAGCGGTGTACGGCCGTTCGTAGGCCGGGTAACGGAGGATCGGCTCCGTCAGGAGAAGGAGCCCGCCGGGAGCCACGAGTCGGGCGACGTTCGACAGCGCACGCGCGAACGCCTGGTCATCCGTGACGTGAAGCAGCACGTTCTGGCAGCTCACGAGGTCGTACGTGGCCGTTCCGAGCCCGGCTGGGTCGCTCACGTCCGCGACCGCGATCCGGACCGGCCGTCCGTCGAAGCGCTGCTCGAGCCGCTGGACCGCCTCAGGCACCAGGTCGCAGCCGTCCACCTGCCGAGCGCCACGGCGCAGCCACCAGGCGACCCAGAAGCCGGTTCCCGCCCCCACGTCGTACACGCGGGCCGGAGCCGGGCGGGTCAGGCCGTGCTGTCGTGCGAAACGCCCGTAGTTGCGCGCCAGCGTCCGGTAGAGCCAGCCGTTGATCTCTGGAGGGAGCGTCGACTGCCCGACGGCCGAGATGTCATGCCGGGCGTGGAGCGCTCGCCAGTAGTCCTGCGGGATGTATCGCAAGGCCGTCCGCCCCTCCCTCTCGCCATCGACCTGGCCCGGGTCGATCTCGCGCACCCTCTCACCCTCGCCGGGACGATCGGAGGACGTCGTCGTAGATCCGGGTGAGCGCGGCCAGGAACGAACCAACGCCGAATCGATCGACGATGACCTCGCGAGCGGCTGCGCCATCGAGGACGGTACGCCCACCAGCGACCTCGGAGATCGCCGCCGCGAGCGCGTCCCTGTCGCCCGGCTCGACCAGGAGGCCGGTCGAGGGTGAGACGAAGGCTTCCGGGCCGCCGCTGCGCGTCACGATGACGCCCTTGCCGACCGACATCGCCTCGGCGATCGCGATGCCGAAGGTCTCCTCGCGGCTCGCCTGGACATACACGTCGCACCATCGCAGCCACTGCCGGACCCCGGCTCGGTCAAGTCGGCCAAGGAACCGGATGCTCGCCGGCGGCGCGACACTCGATGCCGCCTCCCTGAGCGAGTCGAGCTCGGCACTCGCTCCCCCGACCACGACCTCGATCGGCAGGTCGCGGAGCCTGTCGACCGCGGCGATCAGGTCCAGGACACCCTTCACGCTCCCCGTGCCGATCGAGGCGATCCGGAACGGTCTGGTCACGGGCGCATCCAGGGTGTCCCCGGCAGGTGTCGGGTCCGGCGTGAAGTACTCGGTGTCCACGACATTGCCGACCACCTCGATCGTCACGCTCGGTGCGATCGCGTGGAGGCGTGCCTGCAGCCCTGGGCCGACTGCGATCACGCGGTCTGCGCACTCGAGGGTCTCGCGGACTCGACGACGCTCGTAGCCGTGTCGAAGCGGCATCGCCACGCTCGACGAATGCTCCGTGACGACGAGCGGGATCCGCTCCCGGCGGGCCAATGGCACGGCCGCCCACCCCGCCGGGAAGGCGACGTGCGCATGGATGAGGTCCGGCGCGCCCAATGACCGGGAGGCTGCGCCGTAGCCGTGAGCGACCGCGGCGCGGAAGCTGGCGGCCGCCTGCGCCCAGTGGATCGAACGCGGGACCAGCACGCTCACGCGAGGGCGGAACACCGGGATCCCGCCTCGCTCCTCCACTTGAAGGTCGGGTCCACGCCCCCGGCGCATGAGGTCGCGCGGGCCGCGGATCTCGGGTGCGATGACCGCGACATCACACACCCGGGACAGAGCGCGCGCCTGGGCCTCGACGAACGTGCCGGGACACGGGATCGTCGCTCGGTCGGGTACCAGAGGGTCACGAGGAGGACACGCGGCCTGGTCACGACGATCGGTTCCTCGACGCGCGGAGCGACGTCCGGATCGCGCGCACGTCATCGAGCGTCGGCACGATGAGCGACGTGAGCCCCGCCCCCGTGATCCTGCGGTAGAGGACGAAGGTCAGCACGGCGCTCAGCGATGTAGGCGGCCGTGCTCGCGATCGCGGCGCCAGCGATCCCCCAGGTCGGGATGAGCGCGAGATCGAGGCAGATCGTGACCGGAAGGCCTGCAGCCGAGGCGATCAGGTTGAGTCGTGCGTGCCCCGCGCCGGCGAGATAGCCGGCCAGCACCTTCGCGGGCGACAGCGCGACGATCCCCGGCAGCAGCAGCAGGAGCGGCCCGACCGAGCCCGCGAAGTCGGATCCGTACACCAGTGGCACCAGCACGCCCGCCGTCAGGGCCATCACCGCGGCCGCCGCGGCGCTCGCGCCTGCGACGATCCTCGTCAGGTGGGCGGCGTCGCGGGCGTTCGCGGCGGTGTCGTGCGGCGCCGTCGCGATGTGGGGCAGCAGGGGGGTCGCCGCGGACGTCCCCAGCAGCCAGATGAGCTGCGCGAGTGTCGAGGACAGGGCGTACAGGCCGACGGGCGCAGCGCCAAGGAAGAAGCCGACGAAGAAGAGGTCGAGGCGGTAGTTGAGGAACTGCGCGAGGTTCGCCAGGTACGACGGTGCGGCGAACCCCGCGATCGGCCGGACGTGCATCAGGCCGCGGCGGTCCACGTCAGGACGCACCACCGCGGCCGACAGGATGACCGTCGCGACGGTGGCCCCCACCGCACACCACACGAGCAGGATCGACGACGACGACGGATCGACGGCACCGCGCACGATGGCCGCTGCGCCAAGGACGACGGCCCCGAGCGCGAGCAGCCGTGAGACGAGGTCGGTCCAGTTGGCGGCGGCGATCCGTCGCCTCCCGAGGAGGATCGCACGAAGGTAGGCGGCCATCAGCAGCGACCCGGTGAGGATGCCGATGGACACGGCGGCCGCCCCTCCGACGGCCGGCGGGACGAAGGCGCTGGCGTACGGGGTCCGCAGGATGACGGCGATCGTCGCGGCGGCCGCGATCCCCTGGACGAGGGCGATGCCGCCGCAGGCGATCACGAGGCGCGCCGAGACGATGCCCGTCGTCGCGACGCCGTACGTGATCCCGCCCGGCAGCGACAGCCCGAAGACGATGACGAGCAGGCCGGTCGTCGCGAGCATCAGGTCGTAGCCGCCTTTGCCCTCCGGTCCGGCGCCGCGTGCCACCACCACGCTCATGGCGAGTCCGATGGCGACCGCGAGGACGGAGATCGCGAGCGTGTGGGTCCCGCTGCGTACGAGCGACCCGTCGAGCCCGCCCCCGACCTCGTCCACGGCGTCCCGGTCCGGGCTCGAGGTCGCCGAGCCGGTCATGCGCGCTCCGCTCCCCGGAGCACGCAGCGCGGATCACGGTCCGTGCCGGGATCACGGCCGTCCTCACCGGAACCACGCTCGCAGCTCCGCGCTCGAGACCGTCCTCCGCCGGAGGATCTCCCGCCGGCGCGCGAGGTGCCGCCGGGAGTTCCGCAGCACCCATCGGACGGCCGGGAGGCTGGATCGCTCCACCGTGAGGCATGCGCCGATCACCACGATATCCCGGGCAGCGCTCCGGCCGCCGAAGTGCAGCAGCCAGCCGGCGTCCGCGTGGTGGATGCGGAGGAGGAACCGGTTCTTCACGGAGTGGGCGTTGACCAGGGCGGGGAGCTGACGGCGCCTGTCCGGGGTCACGCGCCGCTCGTGGTAGGCGATCGCCGCAGGTTCGTACAGGGCCCGATAGCCGAACCCGCGCATCCGCCACGCGAGGTCGGCATCCTCGCGATAGGCGAAGAAGTCCTCGTCGAACACCTGTCCCTCGACACGGGCCGCATCGAGCGCATCACGCCGCATCAGGACGGCGGCTCCGGTCAGCCCGAACACCTCCTCCGCGCGGTCGTATCGGCCGTCGTCGGGCTCGTCCGCGCCCCGGTCGAGGTGGCGGCCGTCGCGGGTCATCACGATGCCGGTCGAATCGAGCGTCGTCGTGGGCGCCGTCCCGGCAGCGCGGTACAGCTTGGGACCCACGGCGTAGACGCCGGCATCCGCCTCGGCGAGGCGACGGCACAGGACGTCGAGCGTCCTCGGCAGGACGCGCAGGTCGGGGTTGTGGAGGAAGACGAAGGGAGCGGACGCCGCGTCGATCGCCCGGTTCATCCCCGCGGCGAACCCGGTGTTGCGGCCGGCACGGATGAGCCGCACCGGGAACGGCGCCCCGGCCGCATAGCGCTCGACGATCCCCGCGCTGTCGTCCGCCGACGCGTTGTCCACGACCACGAGCTCGGCCGGCGGCGGGTCGGAGGCGGCGAGCGCCGCGAGGCTCGCGGGCAGCACCTGCGCGGAGTGCCAGGTGACCATGAGGACGGAGACCGGGAGGGCCGGCCGGTCGGCCGTCATCGGCCGGCGATCTCGTGGAGGAACCGGAGGCGTGTCGCCTCCTTCGACGCCGACGTCGAGGTGCGCCACGGCGGCCGGCGGCACGCGGGTCCCCACGGAGCCGGCCACGAAGGCCCGGATCTCCGCCATCGACGACCTGCGCGCCGCCGGGCGCGTTGGGGATCCCCAGGAGGAATGGGCTCGGCTCGGGGAAGTCGGTGTCCCGGTAGCCGATGATCGTCGGGATGCCGCGGGCGAGGTACTCGCGCACCTTGAGCGGCGACGCCTCCTCCATCCCCTTGCGGTACAGGGCGAGCGTTCCGATCGCCACGTCCGCGCCCGCGAGGATCGGAAGGTACGCATCCGGCGTCAGCGTCCCGTGCGCCCGGAGGTTGTCCGGGGGAGCGTCCGGCAGCTCGCCGGCCCCCGGCCCGATGACGTCCACGTCCCATCCGGGCTCCGCGGCGGCGATCTCCGCGACGTGGTCCACGCCGTGCCACGGCGACCCCGGATGGCCGATGAACACCAGGCGCGGCCGCGCGTTCGCCGGGGCCGGGAGGGGCGGGTGGTCCGCGAGGCGGATGCCGTTCGCGACCACGACCCGACGCCCGGGACCGGACCGGAACCGGGCGGAGCGAGCGAGCTCTCCGGTGACGAAGACCAGGCCGGATGCGGACCGGAGCAGCGCGTCGCGCGTGGTCCGGCTGAGAGCGCTGCGCGCGCGCGACGTCGCGCCGAACTCGGCGACGTCGTCGGCGTTGACCTCGATCACCATGGGGAACCGCCGCGCGGTCCAGACGAGCCCCGGGTACGCCAGCCCGTGCCGTGCATAGACGACGTCCGGGCGCCACCGACGGAGGTCGCGCGCCAGCGTCTCGCGCGCTCGCAGCGTCGCCACGGGCTGCCGTGGGAGCTCCACGACGGCCGCGGCGCCCGGCAGCGTCCGCCAGTCGTCGAGCGCCGCCCGCCCCGTCCCGATGAACAGCCCCACGGTCTCGCCGCGCCGCGCCCACTCGACCGCGTGTTCGGCCACCTTCCGGTGGATCCCGGTCTCGCGACCGCCCCGGAAGAATGCGAGATACGCGATCCTCACCGGCCCTCCCGTGACCCCATCGGCGAACAGCCTACAGGGTGTGTGCGAGGATGACCGACGTGCGCATCGCCATCCTCGGCAGCCGCGGCATCCCGCCCGCATACGGTGGCTTCGAGACGCTCGCCTGGGAGCTGTCCGGACGTCTCGCCGCGCGCGGCCACGAGGTCACCGTCTACTGCCGGCGCGGCTGGACCGACGAGACGCTCGCGTGCCCGCCCGGGGTGCGTCGCCGCTTCCTCCCGTACCTCCCGGGCAAGTACCCGGCGACGGTGAGCCATGCGGGCCTGAGCACGCTCGACGCGCTCGTCCGCGGGTACGACGGGATCCTCCTCCTCAACGCCGCGAACGCGGTCTTCGCGGGCCTCCCGCGCCTGCGGGGGATCCCCGTCGCGCTGAACGTCGACGGGATCGAGCGCCAGCGCGCCAAGTGGGGGCTCGTCGGGCGGACCTGGTATGCGGTCGGCGAGAGGCTCGCCCTCGTCTACCCGGACGTCATCGTCGCGGACGCCCGGGTCATCGCGGACTACTACCGCGAGCGCTACGGCAAGCGCTCCACGCTCATCGCATACGGGGCGCCGATCCTGGAGCGCGAGCCGGCACCGGACCTGGCCCGCCACGGACTGACCGATGTCGAGCCGGGGCGGTACTTCCTCTACGTGAGCCGTCTCGAGCCGGAGAACCAGGCCCACCTCGTCGTCGAGGCGTATCGCGCGGTGCCCGGCGACCTGCCTCTGCTGATCGTCGGCGACGCCCCGCATGCCGACGCGTACAAGGCGCGGGTCCGCGAGCTCGCCGCGTCCGACCCCAGGGTCCGCCTGACCGGCGCCATCTACGGCGACGGCTACCGCGACCTGCAGCGGGGTGCCCTCGCGTACATCCAGGCGACCTCCGTCGGCGGGACGCACCCGGCGCTGGTGGAGGCCATGGGCGCGGGGAACCTCGTGCTCGCCTACCGCACGCCGGAGAACGCCGAGGTCCTCGCGGGGACCGGCCTGCTCTTCGACGGGACGGCCGATCTCCGGGCCCTCATGACTCGCGTGGTCCGCGATCCACACGCGTCGGACCTGGACTCGCTGCGGCGCGCCGCCCGGGCGCGGGCCGAGGCGACGTACTCGTGGGACGCGGTGGTGACCAGCTATGAGGCGCTGTTCCGGCGCCTGGCGCGAGCCCGCGGCCGAGGCTGAGAAGGGTCGGCCCGCATCCGAGGCCCGGGCCGCGCGCCGGCCCGCTCTCCTACAGCCGGCTCGTCGCCCAGTACCGCTCCGCGCTGCCGGGGATCGCCCCGAGGCGCGCGACGCGGGCAGCCTGCCCGCGGACCGCGCTCGCCATCGCGTCCGTCCCGCCGAAGAGCCGGTCGATCTGGCTCTCGTAGATGGCGATGCCGCGGATCTTGCGCTCGATGTCCTGGGTCACGTCCGCGTACTCGGGCGTCAGCGCCACCGCGGAGGGGATACCCGCGAGGCCGCCGTCGAGATCCTCGATGCGCGCGAACTCGGACCAGTAGGCGTACGGGAAGTCCTCGTAGAAGACGATCTTCCCCGCCCAGTCGGGACCGGGCATCGCCCACTCGGCGCCCGACGAGAGGAGCGCGATCGCCGCGTCGCGGACGAGGCAGTGGTCCACGTGCCCGCCCACGCCCAGCGGGACGTACACCTTCTGCGGCTCCAGCCGGGCGATCTCGGTCCGCAGGATCTCGACCGGCGGCGGGTCGTCCGCGCGCGCGGGTCCCAGGAGCTGCTCGTCGCCCTCGTACCCGCGGAAGACCGCGTCGGGAAGGTCCAGGAAGACGACGCTCGCCTCCGCGAACCCTGCGAACCGCTCGTCCTCGAGCCGGCGGTTGGCCATGATGTCGCCCGCGAACCCGGCCGCGACGAGCTCGTCCGTGAGGACGGCGCCCTGCTGCGGGACCTCCTCGGGCCCGGGTCCCGGACCGCCGGCGTGGAGGTCCGCGCGCCGGTACCACGAGGCGCGCTGCCAGAAGCGGCGGGCGCTCGCGTCCGCGGCCGACTGCGTCGCGGCGAGCCGATCGTCGGCCGCCAGCCACGGTGCCGGCTCGCCCTCCTGGGACGACGGGTAGTCGTTGCCGACGTTCGCGCGGTTGAACGTCTCGGTGGCCGGCCAGACGGCCTTGTTCCCGAAGCCGAGCGCCTCCCGCTGGTAGCCCGTGAGCGAGCCGGAGTCGCCGTTCCCGGAGTACACCGTGAGGATCGCGACGTTCTGGCCGAGCTCGCGCAGGCTCGCGATGAGCCCGCCGCAGGAGAGGGCGACGTCGTCGGGGTGGGGTGCGACGAAGACGTGGGTCATGGCCCGGCGAGTATACCGGCGCTCGAACGCGCGGAGAAAGGGAACGCGCGGCGCGCGCTCAGCCCGTCGGGAGGCCGTGGACCCGCCCGGCGGCCACCCCGGGCGCGTGTGGACGGCCCGCGCCAGGAGAAGGCCGGACGGCCGCGACGGCCGCCGGCCCCCGGCGTGGGGCGGGCGTCAGGACGGCGAGGGAGAGGCCGGAGCCGGGCTCGCGGACGGCGCGGACGCTCTGGGATGGGGCGGGGCTCGCGCTCGGCGCGGCGGTCGCCGGGGCCGGCGTCGCGATCGTGAATGTCGGCGCGACCGAGGGCGCGATGGTGGCGCTCGGACCGGGGGTCGGCTTCGGCGGAAGCGGCGTCAGGATGCCGCCGTGCCCCAGGAAGACCGCGTACAGGGCGATGACCACGAAGATGGCCACGGAGACGCCCACGAAGACCTTGGAGATCCGGTCGTCCACGTGGAGCCCGGTCTCGCCCGGCTTCGCGGCGCCGTGGGCGCCGTCGGCGGGAGCGCCGCCCTTCGCGGGGCTCTTCGCGCCCTTGCCCTTCGCAGCCGCGGCGGCGGCAGGGGCGGCAGCGGCCGCGGTCGCGACGGCGGCCGCCTCGACCTCCGCCTCTTCGGGCTCTTCGGGCTCTTCGTCGGCCTCTTCCTCGTCCGCGGCAGCGTCGAGGTCGGCGTCCCCGGCCTCCTCGGCAGCGGCGGCGGCCTGGTCGTCGGCCTGATCGTCCGCGGCGGACGCGCGCGAAGCGAGCGTGGCCTCCTCGGCCTCGACCGCGGTCTCGGCGGCGTCCCCGGCCTCCTCGATGGCATCGGTCCGGGCGGCGGACTCCCCGGCCCCAGCCTCGACCGCATCGCGGCCCTGATCGGCCTCGGCGGCCTCCTCGGCCGCGGCGTCGAGCGGCTTCGGCTCGGGTGCGCCCTTCGTCTCGTTCTCCGTCATCCCGTCGTCGTGCTCCGTATCGGCCGCGGCCGGTCGGCGGGCCGGTGTCGGCTGTGAAGTGGCGGGCCGTGGGCATGAGCAGACATGGACGGGCTGCGCCCGACGGCAGGCGCCAGTGTAGCGAACGCGCGACGGCCCGGCAGGAGGCGCTGCGTCAGGCGTCCCGCACGGCCGGCGTCAGAAGGCCCGCGAGGCCCGTGACGACCGTGATCGCGCCCGAGATCGCCAGGACCGCGGGGACCCCGATCCCGGCAGCGAGGAGGCCGGCCGCGGCCATCGCAGCGCTCATCGACGCCGTGACCAGCGCGAACCGGAAGCTCACGACCCGGCCGATCAGCTCCACCGGCGTCCGCTCCTGGAAGAGCGTCTGGCTGGGGATGACGTAGATCATGTTCGCCACGCCGCAGCCGGCCATCAGCCCGATCGCGAGTGCGACGTTGCCGGTCACGCTCAGGCCGATGACGCACGCCCCGTAGAGCGCGAACCCCGCGATGACCATCCGGCCGCGCGCGAAGCGCATCCCCACGAGTCCCACGGCGAAGCCGCCGACGAGGCTCCCCACCCCGATCGCCGTCTCGAGGAACGCGTAGACCGCCGACCCTTCGAGGCTCCCGCGCGAAAGGACCTCCGCCGCGTAGATCGGCGTGAGGGCGATCGTCGTGCCGACCGTGACCTGGGCGAGCGCGCCCTGCACCGTGTTGGCGAGCAGCACCCGCTCGCCGCGGAGGAATCGCCATCCCTCCGCGAGGTCCGCCACGACGCCCCGGATGCCCGAGCGTGCCGCGTCGGCGGCCTCGCCCGCCGCGCGCACCACCGGGGGGATGGCCATCGTGAGGACGAGGATCGCGGACGCCACGTATGTGAGCGCGTCGAGCCAGAAGGCGAGCGCCAGCGCCGACCCGAGGAATGCCACGAAGACCCCGGCGATCGGATACCCGATGACGTCCGCGAGCGTCTCGCCCACCCAGGAGGCCGAGTTCGCGGTCACGAGCTCGTCCTCGCGCACGATCCGCGGGATCACGGCCGTCCGGGCCGGCCGGAAGAAGATCGTCACGCTCGTGACCGCGAAGACGAGCGGGTACACGAGGATGATGTCGATCGCGGCCGCTGCCGGGATCATCAGGACCGCGGCGGCCCGGAGAAGGTCGCTCACCACCATGACGTCCTTGTGGTCCCACCGGTCCACGAAGGTGCCCGCGATCGGGCCGAGCAGGAGGTTGGGCAGGAAGGCGGCGACGAACACCCCGCTCACCGCGACCGGCGAACCCGTGACGCCGAGCACGAGGAAGGCGATCGCGACCTGGTTGATCCGGTCGCCGAAGAAGCTCACCAGCTGGCCGACCCAGAGGGCGGAGAAGTCCGCGTTGAGCGCGAGCCGCACATATGGATGGCCCAGGACGCGGCGGCCGAACGCGGGAGCCCCCGTCGCCGGCGGCACCGAGACGGCCACCCCGCCCCCGGCGCCACCGAGAAGCGAGGCCCGCTGGAGCGACGCGACCTCGCCCATCTCGGCGATCCCGGCGGCGACCGGCGCCAGGCGCGAGGACCCGGCCGCCACCGCGTCGCCCGGGCCCGTCCGCACGACCCCGGTCGACTCGAGCCACTCCGGCCTCCCGACGACCGCTGCGAACAGGAACGTGCCCAGGCCGGCCGCGATGAAGACGTCGCCGACCGACGCGACGTTGCGCACGAACGGGACGGCGATCGGGATGATGTCCGTGAGCGGCCCCAGGCGGAGGAGGAACGCGGCGTCGAGAGTCCCCGGCAGCAGCACGTGGAGCGCCGGCGTCACGTCCGCGGACGTGAAGCCGGCCGCGGTCAGGCTCGGCTCCCAGATCGGCATCCGACCCGCGTTCCAGAGGATCGCGATGCCGTTGCTCAGGACGCCGACGAGCGCGAGGAGGAAGCCCGGGTACCGGCGGTTCGCCGCGAGGCCGACGACGAGGAAGCCGTACGCCGTCGTGAGGAGCGCGGTGCGCACCGGCTGAGGGATCTCCGCACCGGCCCCGACCCCCAGCTCGACGACCGCCCGGAGCGCCAGCGCGAAGAAGATGAGCCACACGCTCCGCAGGCGGAGAGATGCGAGATTGCCGATCGACCCGCCCGCGGCGAGGCCGGCGATGAGCCCGAGGACGATCGCGCCGGCGAGCACCCTCTAGCCGTTCTCGGCAGCGGCGGCCCCGGGCTCGGCCGCGGAGGCGGTGGCGAGTCGCTCCGCGACCTCCTGGATCGTCGGGATCTGGCGCGGCTCGTTGGGGCGGGCGGGGTCGGGGATGTCGCGCGCGAACTCCGTCCTGGCGAACGCCTCGACCATCTGCGGGTCGAACTGGATCCCCGCGAAGCGCCGGAGCTCGGCGAGAGCCTCGGCGTGGGTGAGCGGCGTCATCCGATACGGTCGCGCCGACGTCATCGCCTCGAACGCGTCGGCGACGCCGACGATCCGCGCGAGCTCCGGGATCTCCATGCCGACGAGCCGCTGCGGATAGCCGGACCCGTTGAACCACTCGTGGTGGTGGCGGATCAGCGGGACCACCGGGGCGAGCCTCTTCACCTGTTCGATGATCTCCGCGCCCTTCTCCGGGTGCGCGTTCATCAGGACGCGCTCCTCCTTCGTCAGCCGGCCCGGCTTCAGGAGGATGGAGTCGGGCACGCCGATCTTCCCGATGTCGTGCAGCAGACCGCCCCATTCCAGGGCATCCAGGTCTGCCGACGGGACCTTCCGGACACGGCCGATCGCGACCGCGATCTCCTTCACGTTCTGACTGTGCTGAGACGTGAAGGGGTCGCGCTTGTCGACCGCCTCGGCGAGAGCACCGATCGTCTGCGTGAACATCTCGCGCATCTCGACGAACCGGTTGTAGGCAACGCGGGTCGTGTACAGGGGGATAACGAACAGGAGCGAAGCCCACCACGCAACCAGATACATCTGCGCCATCAGCCAGGCGAGCGGCGAAAGCGTGAGCATGTCGGCATACAGAGCCGAGTTCATGCGAACGACGCTCCGCACGCGACTTCCCGTCCGCAGCGCAACGGCGATGCTCGCCAGCAGCAGGTTGAGAATCAGGTAGAGGGAGGCGCCGAGAACCGCGCCCGCGAAATCCTCGACTGGGCTGCCCGGGCCGCCGCCGAAGATTCGTGTCGCGAGGGCTATGACGCTCCCGCCGATGATTGCCGGCAGGACGACCGCCGGCATGGTTGAAGAGCGTCCCGTACCACGGGACGTCGCCGCGAAGCTCGCGAACCTCGGTGACCCCGATGAGCGCGACCCAGCCGGCAGCCGTCGGCCCACCGAGGATCATCGCGACGACGACGGGAGCGCTCGCCACCGTGATTACAGTGCCTGTGGGCAACTGAACCGGAAGGGCGCCCAACACCAGCGTTATCGCTGTCCAGAGCGCGACACCCAGCAGAATCCCGACTTCCGGCGCGGTATCCAGCGTGACCGGCGCGATCCGCGGGTTCACAGGAACGAAGAGACTCGTGACCCCGAGCGCAACAGCGCTCACGGTCACGAGTCCCGTGACGTAGAACTTGAGCGGGACCGAGACTTCTGCCGACTTCGACTCAGACATGGCGCAGCCGAGAGATTAACTCGCCTGCCCTTCTGCCGGAGTGCCCGACACGGACTAGAAAGCCTTCAGTGAGGCCCCACCCGCGAGAGCGGCCGCAGCGACCGTTCCCAATGCCGCGATGAGGCGCAGGATCTTGAATCTCATCATGTGATCCTTGCCGCTCTCGCTTCCTACCAGCCCTTGGCGTAGGACTCGACCATCACGCTCGTACCTCCTGCGGCCTCCTGTCCGAAGAACAGGAAACCGACCTGACTCGAGGGTCGGTCGGTTGCACTAGTCGCTCTACCCCTCCCTAAGTGCCCAGTTCAGGAGAGGCTTCGAAGCGTCCGAGCGTTTCCATTACCTGACTAGTACTGAGGTACCAGTCGATGGCAGGACTATATGGTTGGCGTTGAGGCAGGGTCAATACGTATCGGTGCCTATGCCGCCCTACACAGGCGCCCACTGGGACGCGGCGCTCGGTTCGTTCTCGCCCTAGATATCCGCGAGCGGGGGCACGTCAACACCGAACTCGCTCTTCTGGGCGGCTGCGTAGTGGGCATACAACTCCCCTGCTGCAGCGTATGCCCCCGTGAACCGGTACAGACGAATGAGGGCGAGCTGCACTGCGTCTGCATCCAGGTCGACCTCGACAACCGATTGGGCCAGCTCCACCGCACCAGCGAAGTCGCCCGCCTGAGTACGCTCCGCAATGGCCCGCTCCATGGTTTCGAGGTAGCCGGCATGCAGCGAATCCCGGTGTGCGACGGCCCAGTCCTCGTAGGCGAAGTCGAGGGCAAATCGGCCGCGGTACGTGCGCGCTAGGAGGTTCACCGCCTCCCGATCTCCGCCGCGCCCGCGCCGCACGAGTTCGGCGCACGTCGTGCTTCGACTCGTCGTGAGTTCCCGGTCGAGCCACACCATCTCGGAGTTGCTTTCCACATACCCCGCCGACACGTCGTCGGAGTATCCGGGCTCGAAGACTCGTCGCAGGAAGTAGACCGTCTGATTCAACGAGTTGGAACCGAGCTCGGGATCCATCTCCGGCCAGAGCGCATCCAGAGTCTGGTCTCGTGTCGCGGCGAAGTCCGGCCGGCTTAGAAGGAAACACAGGAGCGCGAGGACCTTCCGCCGGAGCCGCGCCCCCGGCACCGGCTTCCCATCGATGAGCAGCTCGACGCGGCCTAGGTCCTCCACGTAGACCCGTGGCGCGATCCTTCGGGCGAGACTGCGGCCCAGTTCCAGTCCCTGAGCGCGGGCGCCCAGTCGGCGTACGACGCGTCGGAGCCGAAGGACGTCCTCAGGCTCGCCGATGCGATCCAGCCACTCCGCAGCAGGAAGGGCCGCGCCGCCAGAACTCCGCTCGTCAATCACCGTACGCAGCGCATGGCGCCACCGTGCCTTGTGGCCATCGGCCGATCGCTCCACGGCGAGCCGCGCAACCGGGGACAGGCGACCGAGTTGGCGAGTCACCAGGTCGGCGCAGAGGCACAACAGACCAGGATCTGCCTCAGCCCGACGCATTAGCACTCGCTCAAGCGACTGGTCCTCTAAGCACACGTCTCCAATCAGTCCGGCGTATCGAGCCCAGTAATGTGCGTCGACGGACTCCGCGACCTTGCCCGCCTCGATCGCGAGTTCGCGCGCGTCAGTGGACCCAAGACCCGCAGCAACGTGTGCTCGGATTGCCGCTATGCGGCCTCGCGCTCCCGGCATCGGCATTAGTTGGTCCGGCCCGATCGAATCAAGCGCCAACTTGGCTTCTTGGTACTTCCCTGCGCGCGCCAGCGTGTGCGCCCCAATCACCTGGACGGCTCGTTTGAACCCCGCCGGCATGGCGTCGGTGCTGTTGAGTGCAGAGGACATGAGTTCAAGAGCGCGGTCCACGTCGCCGTAAGCCCCGAGCACATCCGCTGTCTCGATGAGGACTTCTGCGACGCTCGCCTCAGGTACCACTTCGATGGCGAGGTCAAGCTCAGCGGACGCTTCAGCCTCCCGACCGCAGTGGGCAAGCACGGTCGCGCGTACCAGCCGTCCGTTGGCAATCTCGGTTGGGCTGTCGGCGTCCAAAGTGTCGACGGCGAGGGTCGCGGTCTCAAGCGCTCGGTCGAGATCGCCGTAGAACACGAGCGCATACGCGAGATTCAGCAGCGTCACTCCGCGGAACCGTGCCGTGTCCTCCTCGGAGTGAGACGCCGACAGCCTCTCGAAGTGTCTGATTGCGTCGGCAATTCGCCCCGACTGAGACGTCTCGATGATCGCTCGTGTCGCGGCTGCCATCGAGTTGAGTTCGCCGTCGGACCCAGTGCTCTCTAGCTCGTCGGCAACCATGTGCGCGGCCACGACATCACCTTGGTTCAGGCGCATGGAGATCAAGTTCGCCAGTGCCAGGTGCCGGTCTGGGCCGGCCTCTTGCAGGGAGGCCACGGCGCGCTCTGCCCGGTCGATCGCCTCGGTCACCCGGCCCGCGCGCAGCTCGCGGCGCGACAGGATGATGTCGAACCAGGGGGTCTCCTCGGTCGTCGCGGACCGTGAGATGTAGCTCTCCGCGTACGAGTAGTCGCCCGACGCCATGATCGACCGGGTGGCGCTCACCAGGACGCGCTGGAGGTCCTCGACGTCGTCCGCCTCCGCGTAGTGGTGCACGGCACGCCGCCAGTCGGTCTCCTCGGAGGCGGCCGCGATGCGTCGATGGATGGCCCGGGTCTCCTCCTCGCCGATCTCCCGCACGAGTCGTGCGGCCAGGAACTCCCGCACGAGCGGGTGGTACTGAGCGCCGGAACGCCCCGCGCGTCCACGACCGATCGACAGCAGCCCCAGCCGCTCCGCCTCCGTGATCCGTTCCTGGGCGGTGGCCCGGTCCACGTCCGCCGCGATCATCGCGGGCTCGATGTCCACGTCGACGAGCAGGGCGGTGCGCATGAGGAAGCTCTGGAGGTCGGGAGTGAGGTCGCTCACGACCTCCTCGGCCAGGTAGTCGTAGAGCGGACCCTCGGCGGCCGAGAGGCCGCGGATGAACCGGCGCGTGTCGGCGTCCGAACGGTCGCGGATGGCGGCTCGCACCAGGTCGAGAGACGCGGCCCATCCCTGCGTGCGACGCTCGAGCGTCGCCAGCGATTCCCGGTCCAGCGGGTGGTTGTACGCGTCGCGGAAGAGGGTCTCGGTCTCCTCGTGGTCGAACCGAAGGTCGTCCGCGGCGAGCTCCGCGATCTCACCATGGGTGCGCAGCCGGGCGAGCGGGACCGGCGGCTTGCGCCGGCCGGACAGCACGATCGTCATGCGGTCCGGCGCTCGGGCGATGATCTCGCGCAGAGCTCGCTGGACCTCGGGTGCCCGCTCGATGGAGTGGACGTCGTCGAAGATGAGGACCGTGGGCTGGTCCGCCATGGCTCCGAGCTCGCGGATGAGCGTGTCCGCGAGCGTCTCCGCGGACGTCGCGAGGGTGCCGATGTCACGGAGCAGGCCGGCCGTGGTCTCGCCCATCTCGGGAGCGACGCGCCTGCACGCGGCCAGCAGGTACCGGATGAACACGACGATGTCGCGGTCGTCCTCGTCCAGCTGGTGCCACACGACGCGCATCCGGGTGCGCCAGGTCCAGTCGGCGAGAAGGGTGGTCTTGCCGTAGCCCGCCTCGGCGACGATCGTCACGACCCGCCGGTGGATCTTGATGTCCAGCCAGTCGAGGAGGCGCGCGCGCGAGAGGACCTCCTCGCGGAGTCGCGGCGGCTGGACCTTGCTGACCCGCATCGGGGGATCCGTCACCGGGTACTGGACGGTCGCCCGAGCCTGGCGCACCGTGGGCCCCGGTCCGACCGGCACTCGCGGTGCGGACCCGTCAGCCTCGGGTGTGCCGCGTCCCGACTGTACAGGCGCCGGAACGGCCGCGCGCGCCGAGGCGTCCGGGTCGATACCCGTGGAGGCGAGCGAGGGGGCGTCAGAGGGCGACATGGCCGGGCGATGGTGCCCGGCACGGATCACCTGCGGATCACCTCGCGCCGCACCGGCGGTCTACCGCGGGGCCCCCCGGCGCGGCCCGCGTCGCGTCAGCTGTCGTACTCGAACGAGATCTTGATCTCCACGAGGTACTCGACGATCTCGCCGTCCTCGACCCGCGCCGTCTGCTTCACCACGTCGATCTGCCGGATGTTGCGGACGGTCCTGGATGCCCGCGAGACCGCCTGCTTCGCGGCGTCGCTCCACGAGTTCGGGCTGGTCCCGACCATCTCCCGGATGATGAGCACTCCCATCGGTCACTCCATGCGCCGGCGCCGGCGGATGGCGCCCACCCCAGTCTAGGCGGCGCCGACGGTCGCCCGGTCGCCGGTGTACCCGACGAAGCGGGTCTGCCGCTTCTTGAACCAGAGGTCGAGCTCGCCCGTGGGGCCGTTGCGGTGCTTCGCGAGACGGAGGTGGACGACCTCGCCGTCCGCGTCCTGGTCGTCCGGCTTGTCCTTGTCGCGCCAGAGGAAGACCACGAGGTCCGCGTCCTGCTCGATCGCACCCGACTCTCGCAGGTCGGAGAGCCGCGGCTCCCTCGACTCCCGCATCTCGGCCTGGCGCGACAGCTGCGACAGCGCGATGACGGGCACGCTGAGCTCGCGCGCGAGCGCCTTCAGGCCACGCGAGATCTCGGAGACCTCCTGCACACGGTTGGCGTCGCGGCTCTGGACGGTGGACTGCATGAGCTGCAGGTAGTCCACGACGATCATGTCGAGCCCCGACTCCGCCTGGAGCCGGCGCGCCTTGGTCCTGAGCTCCATGGTGCTGATGTTCGGCGTGTCGTCGATGTAGATGGGCGCCTCCGACAGCGCGTTCATCGCCGGCGCGATCCGGGCGAAGTCCATCTCCTCGAGGAACCCGCTCCGCAGCCGCTGCGAATCGATGTTCGCGACGCTCGAGAGCAGGCGGAGCACGAGCTGCTCCTTGCTCATCTCGAGGCTGAAGATGCCGACCGACTTCCCGTCGCGCACCGCCGCGTGCTCGGCGATGTTCAGGGCGAAGCTCGTCTTCCCGACGCTGGGGCGGGCGGCGAGGACGATGAGGTCGCTCTTCTGCAGGCCCGTCGTGAGGGCGTCGAGGTCGGCGAACCCCGTCCGCACCCCGCTGACCTCGCCCCGGTGGGCGTGGAGGTAGTCGAGGCGGTCGTACGCGTCGTGGAGCAGGAGCTTCAGGGGCGAGAAGCCCGCGTCCACCCGGCGCTGGCTCACCGCGAAGAGCTCCGACTCGGCGCGGTCGATGGCGGCCTGGACGTCCGCCCCGTCCTCGTACCCGATGGCGGCCACCTTGCCGGCGGCGGCGATGAGGTTCCGGAGGACCGCCTTGCGCTCGACGATGCGGGCGTAATGCATCGCGTGGACCGCGGTGGGGGTCCGGTTCGACAGGGTGGAGAGGTACGCGCGTCCGCCGATCGACTCGAGCAGACCGGCGCGCTCGAGCGTCTCGGCGACGGTCACGATGTCGACGGGCTCCCGGCGCTCGAACAGCTCGAACATCGCGCCGTAGACGGTGCCGTTCGCCTGGCGGTAGAAGTCCTCCGGGCGCAGGAACTCCGCGATCTCGACGATGGCGTCGCGGTCGATGAGGATGGCGCCGAGGACGGACTCCTCGGCCTCGACGCTCTGGGGCGGCAGACGATCGATCACGCGTGACTCCGGGCTCAGGTTCCGCGTCGCCCATCCTGACGCCGAAGCCGGGCGGCCGCGACGGGTTTACCCACGACCTCGTCCACGAAGATCGCCGGCACCTGCTCCGCCCGTGGGTTCCCTGTGGACGGCCTGTGGAAGATCTGCCCGGCGACGCCCGGCGGGTCAGTCGAGGCGGCGGATGACCCCGATGAGCTTGCCCTGGATCCGCACCTCGTCGTAGAACTGCGGCGGGTAGTCCGGGTTCGCCGGCTGCAGGCGGATGCGGCCCTGCTCGCGGAAGAACCGCTTGAGCGTGACCGCGTTCTCCTCCACCTGGGCGACGACGATGTCCCCGTTGTGCGCGGTCTGCTGCGGGCGGATGACCACGTAGTCGCCGTCCGTGATGTGCGCCTCGATCATCGAGTCGCCACGGACGCGGAGGAGGTACGCGTCGCCGTCCGGCGCGAGGAGCTGCGGGACCGGCATCGTCTCCGCGACGTCCTGATATGCCTCGATCGGCCCGCCGGCTGCGATCTCGCCGACGACCGGGAGGACGTACGACGCGGAGCCGGCCGCGGACGGGACGACGTCGGCCGCGAGGCCGAGCATGATCATGGCCTGAGGGGTGAGCCGGAGGGCGCGCGGCTGGGCGGACCGGTGGCTCGGGTCCGCGCCGTCCAGATAGACCCGCTCGAGGTAGCCGTCGCGCTCGAGAGCCTGGAGGTGGTGGTGGACCGCCGAGGTGGACGCCAGGTCCACCGCGCGCGCGATGTCGCGGATCGACGGAGGGAAGCCGGTCTCGCGGGTCGTGGCCGCGATGTACTCCAGGATCCGCCGCTTGCGCTCTGCGTCGTGCTTGGTCACCGGGACCTCCTTCGCCGCGAGACTACCGAACGGGTGTTCGATTGTCAAGGGCCGTTCGCGGCGGGACGCCGGGCGGACGCGGGCCTCCTCGCGGGCCCGCGCGCAGCGCGCAGGGGGCGGTGGCGCCGCGGCTGGTACACTCCGCTTCCCCGGGGCGCGTCGCCGGTGCATGACCGTGCGCTCCGATATCACAGCATGGAGGATCCTCTCGCGTGAAGGTCATCCTGACCGCCGACGTGGCGAAGCTCGGCAAGTCGGGCGAGATGAAGGACGTCGCCGACGGCTACGCCCGCAACTACCTCATCGCCCAGAAGCTCGCCGTGCCCGCGTCGGGCGGCGCGTATCGCGCCTGGCAGCACGACATCGCCAGCCGCGAGGAGAAGCGCAAGCGCGAGCGCGAGGAGGCCGAGATCGCTGCGAACCGGATCTCGAGCACGACGCTCACGATGGGCGTGAAGGTCGGCGAGGGCGGCAAGCTCTACGGCTCGATCACCGCCCAGGACATCGCGGACGCGCTCGGCCGCCGCGGCATCACGGTGGACAAGCACAAGATCGACCTCGATCAGCCCCTCAAGACCCTCGGCACGTACAAGGTGCCGGTGAAGGTCCACGCCGGCATGACGCCGGAGGTCACGGTCGTCGTCGAGCCCAAGGGCTGACGCGACCGCGGACGCGTGACCCAGGGTCATCGTTCGCGGACCCATGGGGCGGCTTCGCGCCTGGCTCGACTCCGACGAGGCGCGCGATGCCGCCCTGCCCGCGCTGACGTTCCAGGTCGTCCTCCACCTCTACGCGGCGCTCCTCCCGATGGTGTCGACCGTCGGGGACCTCGCCGACCGCGACGCGCTCACCGTCTGGCTCCGATGGGATGCCGGCCAGTACCTCGGGATCGCCGCCGACGGATACAGCGCCACGACGAGCCCCGAGCGGATCGTCTTCTTCCCGCTCTACCCGCTCCTCATCCGGCTCGGGTCGACGCTCGCCGAGCCGCTCCTCGTCGCCTCCCTCGTCTCGGTCGTCGCGACGATCGTGGCCGCCGTCGGCCTGTACCGGCTCGCCCGCTTCGACGCGTCGCGTGACGTCGCCCGCTGGGCCGTCCTCTTCCTGTTCGCGTTCCCCACGTCGTACAGCCTCGGGGCGCCGTACTCGGAGGCGCTCTTCCTCGCGTCGGCCACCTGGGCGCTGGTCCTCGCGCGCGGCCGGGTCGGCGTGGGCGCGGGCGCTGCGGGGCTCCTCGCCGGGCTCGCCCGGCTCCAGGGCGTCTTCCTCGTCCCTGCGCTCCTCCTCGAGGCGCTTCGGGCAAGGCGACACCGGGTCGTCGCGATCGTCTGGGCGCTCGTGCCGCTCCTCGCGGTCGCCGCCTACCTCGGCATCAACCTGGTCGTCTTCGGCGACCCGCTCGCGTTCCTGCCGATGCAGAAGCAGTACTGGTTCCACGAGAACGCGCTGCCCTGGGAGGTGATCGGACCGCTCGTTGACGGCGTCCTCGCCGGCCCGAAGGACTGGCAGTGGGTGACGGTGACCCTCGCGCCCCTGCTCGCCTTCGTGCTGCTCGCGGTCGCATCCGTCTGGTCCGTGCTCTCGCGCCGCTCCCGGCCGTCGTACGCGGCGTACGTGGTGCTCACCACGCTGAGCCTCGCGACGCTCACCTGGCCGATCAGCGTCCCCCGCTACGTGATCGGCGTGGTCCCGGTCTTCCTCATGCTCGGCGGGCTCGCGCGGTGGCCGGCCGTCGCGGCCGCCGTCGCGCTCGTCTCCGCCGCCTGCATGGTCGTCCTGACCACGGTCTTCCTCACCGGCGGGTGGGCCCCCTGAGTCGTCGGGCCGCCGGCCGCCGTCCGATCGCTCGCCTCACCAGTCCACGAAGCCGGCGCCGATCGCCCAGACCCCGTACGTGCAGAAGGCCACGGAGAGGATCGCCGCGACCCATGCCAGCCGCGACATCCCGCGCTCGTAGACCGTGGCGAGGACGACGAAGAGGAGCGGCTGGATGTCGAGGCTGAAGCGGTAGCCGAACTGCGTGAAGCCGACATTGCCGTGGGTGACGATGGGGATGAGCGTCAGCCCGATGCCGACCGCCGCCCACAGCACGCGCGGATCCTGCAGGCGCGCCTTGAGGACCCAGAAGAAGAGCGGGGTCGTGAAGGTGATCGCGAGCCCCCACCACGAGGCCCAGAGGTAGGGGAAGTCGTCGTTCCAGATCCAGCTCCGGAAGAAGATCGCGTAGATGTGCCGCGGGATGTAGGTGATCGAGAAGATCCCCTCGGTGTAGTAGCGCTCCTCGAGGACGCCGGGGATGAGCGCGTAGCCGAACTCGAACGGGCTCCCGAACCGCGCGACGTTGTAGAGGGCGAACGCCGCCAGCGGGATCGCGAGCCCGGCGCCGAAGAGGACGACCGACCGGATCGCGCGCGCCCGGTCCTCGGGGATCCGCAGCGGCCACCCGAGGCCGGCGAGCATCGCGGCGAAGAACGGCGCGGAGAGGACGACCGGCAGGCGCGAGAGGACCGCGAGCCCGAGGAGGAGCCCGACGAGGAGCGGCCACCGACGGTGGAGGGTGAGCAGGATCGCGGCGGTCGAGAACATGACCGCGCAGACCTGCGCGAAGTACCACGTGTTGCCCGCCTCGGCGACGTAGAAGAGGCACGTCCCGAAGGCGAACACGAGCGCAAGGGCCACCCGGACGCGCTCGGAGAGCGAGAACCGGCAGAGGACGAGGTATGTCAGCCCGACCGAGATGCCCGCGAAGAGCGAGCTGACGACCTGCTGGTGCATGTCCGTCCCGAAGACGGCGACGAACGGGATCAGCAGGACCGCGGGCATGGGTGGGTACGCGACGTACCAGACCCCGCCGCGCGGGATCAGCTCCGTGAGCCACGACGGCGCCTCGGTCAGGTAGACGCGGCCGTGCATCATCGCGTCCGCGAGGCGGATGAAGTAGTCGAGGTTCTCGCGGTCGCGCGACGACGTGAACAGGTAGACGGCCGTCGCCAGCACGGCGAGCCCGACGGCGACCCACGCGTTCCGCGTCACCCGCACCCGGCGCAGCACCCCGCCCGCGCTCGCTGCCGCCCCGCCGAGCGCCGTCTCGGACAGGACGGAGCGCGCAGCGCTCTGATCGGACCCCTTGCCGCCCGTCACGTCACCGACCCCTCCACCGTCTCGCTGCGTGCGCGCCCGACGATACACTCGCGACGCGCATGCAGGACACACCTTCCACTCCCGCGACGCCAGCGACGCGCCCCGGCCGGGGGGTGCCGCCGTCCCGCGCGCTCGCAGCGCGCATCCCTCGCTCCTGGCGCGAGGCCCTCTGGGTCACGCTCGCGGTCCGCCTCGGGCTCATCCTCATCGGCATCGTGGCGGTCGTGCAGTGGGCGCCGCCGCAGCCGTGCCATTTCGAGGTCGCACTCAACGGCTGGACCACCGTCCCGCCGCTCGACGCGGAGGGATGGAGGTTCCCGCTCGTCGGGATCTGGGAGCGGTGGGACGCCTGCTGGTACGCGAAGATCGCGACGTTCGGCTACGAGCAGGGCACGGACGCGACCGCGTTCTTCCCTGGCTTCCCGCTCCTCGCGCGCGGCTTCGCCGGGCTCTTCAGCGGCGATGTCGCGCTCTCCGGGATGCTCGTCAACCTCGTCGCGTCGGTGGTCGGGCTCGCCGGCCTCCATCGCCTGGTCTCCCGCGACCTCGGCGTCCGGATCGCCGACCGGACGGTCCTCTACCTGTCGATCTTCCCGGCTGCGCTCTTCCTGTATGCCCCGTTCTCGGAGGCGCTCTTCCTGGCAGCGACCGTCTGGGCGTTCGTCGGCGCGCGCGAGCGGCGCTGGTGGCTCGCGGCCGCGGCCGCGCTCGTCGCCGGGCTCACGCGGACGCAGGGGGTCCTCCTCGTGCTCCCGCTCGCGTGGGAGGCCGTCCGCGCCTGGCGGGCGGGCGAGCTGACGCCGGCCGGGTCGGATCCCGAGGGCCGGTCGCTGCTGGAAGACAGGATCGCGTCGCTCCTCGCCGTGGTCGCGCCGGTCGCCGGCTTCGCGGCGTTCGCGTGGTACACGTCCTCCGTCGTGGGGCTCGGGCTCTTCGACGCGCAGGACGCCTGGGGCGGGCGCGACTTCCACGCGCCATGGGAGACGGTCATCGCCGCCATCGACTGGGCGCTGGCCGGGAAGTTCAACCCGGGGATCGAGCTGCTGAACGCGGCGGCCCTCGTGCTGTTCGCCGTCGTCGCCATCCTCGCGGTCCGCCGGCTGCCGCTCTCGTACACGCTCTACGCGATCGCGTCCATCCTGCTGATCGCCGTGCGCCTCCAGCCGACGCCGCTCACCTCCACGACGCGCCTCCTCCTCGTGATCTTCCCGGTCTTCGCCGCCCTGGGGATCGCCGGGCGGAACCGTCGGTTCGACCTGGTGTGGACCGTCTGCTCCGCACTCCTCCTCGGCCTCGCCGCGGTGGCCTTCGTCCGCGGCGACTTCATCGCATGAGCACGCGCCCCGGGGCGGGCGCCGCGATCCTCCACGTGGACCTCGACGCCTTCTTCGCCGCCGTCGAGCAGCGGGATCGGCCCGAGCTCCGGGGGAAGCCGGTCATCGTGGGTGGCGGCGGGCCGGACGACCGCGGGGTCGTCAGCACCGCGAGCTACGAGGCCCGCAGGTTCGGCGTCCGGTCGGCGATGCCGCTCCGGACCGCGGGGCGGCTCTGCCCGGACGGGATCTTCGTCCCCGTGGACGGGGCGAAGTACCAGGCGGAGAGCCGCCGCGTCATGACGATCCTCCGCAGGTTCACGCCGCGCGTGGAGCAGGTCTCGATCGACGAGGCGTTCCTCGACGTCGCGGGCTCCGAGGCGCTGTTCGGGTCGCCGGAGGAGATCGCCCGGCGGATCAAGGATGCGATCCACGCCGAGACGGGTCTCACGGCGAGCGTGGGCGTGGGCTCGTCCAAGCTCGTCGCGAAGATCGGCTCGGACCTGCGCAAGCCCGACGGCCTCGTGGTGGTCCCTGCCGGCGAGGAGGCCGCCTTCCTCGCGCCGCTCCCGGTCTCGCGCCTGTGGGGGGTGGGGCCCGCGACCACGTCGGCCCTCGGCGAGCTGGGGGTCCGGACGATCGGGGACCTCGCGGCCCTGCCGCCCGACGTCCTCCTCCGCCGCTTCGGGAAGCACGGCACGGAGCTGATCGACCGGGCGCACGGGATCGACGGCGACCCCGTCCACGAGCCGGAGGCGGCGAAGTCGGTGGGGCACGAGCACACGTTCGACCGGGACACGAGCGACCCGGAGACGCTCGAGCGCACGCTCCTCGGGCTCGCGGACGGGGTCGCGTGGCGGCTGCGAGGGATGGGGATCCGCGCTGGGACGGTCGTCGTGAAGGTCCGCGACTCCGCGTTCCGTACGGTCACCCGCCAGGCGCCCCTCCCCGAGCCGACCGACCTCGCGGAGCCGATCTACCAGGCGGCCCTCGCCCTCGCCCGACCGGAGATGCGCGGGAAGCGGATCCGCCTTCTCGGCGTCACCGCGACGCATCTCGACGAGCCCGACCAGATGGGCCTCTTCACCGACGACGACCAACGCCGCCACCGCGCGGCCGCGGCGGCGGACCTGCTGAAGCGCAAGTACGGCGACCGTGCGGTGGTGCGGGCGCGGCTCCTCGACAAGGGGATGCCGGCGCCGTTCGAGCGCGACCCGATGTCGCCGCTCGCCAAGCGCGGCGTCGACGAGACGCTCGACGAGCCGGAGCCGGTGACCTTCGAGCCCGACCCGGACGGAGGGATGCCGGAGGCCGGGGACTGACCCGCGACCGAGCTCAGGCCCGGGAGCGGAGCCGGGACAGCGTGGCGATGCCGGGCCGCATGTCGATCTGCGGGCCGCGCGACCCCTCCCGACGTCGCGTCCGTCCGGTCTGCCCGCGAGGCGTCGAGGCTCTACTCGCTCTGCGGCACCTTCCCGAACCCGGCGTCCGGGAACCGGAACGACGCGACGAGCTGGTCGAAGAGCGCCCGCGACGCAGCGGTGTCGGGCGCGTGCGCCATGACGTACCAGTTCGCGCCGTCCATGGTGGCCTCGGCGATCAGCGCGATGGCTCCGTCGCCCATGTCGGCGGCAGGCGTCACCGCGAAGGTCCCGCCGTCCGCCGCGATGCGGTGGTCGACGACCCGCCGGGGCGCGTCGTCCGAGCGCCCGACCACGAGCATCATCGTCCCATCCGAACCCGGTACCGGGCCGAGGAACGAGTCGTGGGGCGTCGCGGAGTCCCCCGGGGCGACGTGTCCGGTGAAGGCCCAGGTGATGGGGAGCGACACCGTGTACCCGAGCCATGGCGAGGACAGGTCGGCCAGGTCGGGTGACCCGGCGATCACGGTGGTCACAGGTGCCTGCGCCATGTCGGTGTCGCGCGGGGCATCGGCCGCCTCGGTCGGACCCGACGTGGCCGCGTAGGCGCCTCCGCAGAGGGCGATCACCGCGACCGCAGCCGCGGCGACCTTGAGGTACGAACGCGGTCCGCTCACGAGAAGCTCACTTCCCACGATGCCGCGGTCCCTGAAGCGGTCTCGTAGGCGGATGTGGGCGCTGAGGCCCCGGCGGGAGGTCGGATGCCCTGCTCTGCCAGGGCTCGTCACACTCCGTCCGCGAGAAGAGTCGCGGTCGTCGCAAGGATCGCGTGCCAGGGGCGACGGCCGACGCTGCCACTATGTTCCTGAGCACGCCGGCTCGTCAAGATGGCGGAGCGCGGATCACCCCTTGACATAGAACATACGTTCGTTCTACATTTCGTCCCGTAATCGAACGGTTGTTCTGTCGCACGAGTGCCCCGCGCGACGCTGCAGAAGCCCCGAAAGGAGCCCGAGCCATGGCGATGGTCCGCGTGCAGCCGATCCGCGTGGACGTGCGCACCGACTGGTTCACCGGGACGCCGCGCGAGATCGTCGTCGACGGCCTCAAGGTCCCCGTCGTCCAGGTCGCGGCGATCCGCCGCGAGGTCTCCGCGTTCTCGGTGACCACCGGGCCGCGCACCGTCTTCGAGGTCGTCACCCGCGAGGCGCGGGTCTCGCTCTCGTTCCGTCACCGCTCCCGCAAGTGGGAGATCGAGGCCTTCGAGAGCATCCAGGGCGTGCGCGCCGCCTGAGCGGCCGCACCGCCTCCGGAGACCGGCCGCGGCGAGCCGCCCGAGACGCCGAGCGACTCGAGCGCCGCCCCAAGCACCTCCGTGGTCGCGACCCAGCGCGGCCGCCCCATGATCCCGGGAGGACGAGTCCGGTACCCGTCCGCCCGGGATCGCCACGTCCGGGACCGATCGCCCCGACGCGCCGGTACGGCCGCCGTCACCACGGGACCCGCCTCACCACCTCCGGACGACGGCCGTCGCCCTGCCACTTCCGGGCCGAACCGGCCCCCGCGCCCCCTGCCCGTCGGCCGTGTCGCGCCGCATCCGTGGGGCTACGATCGGCGCATGTCCGATCCGCGCCGTGCGTTCGGCGACGAGACGCTCAAGGGCTTCGTCGCACATCTCTCCTCGGCCGAGCCCATCCCCGGCGGCGGCAGCGCCGCGGCGGTCGGCGCCTCCCTCGCGGCGGCCCTCGTCGCGATGGTCGCCTCGCTCTCGCGCGACCGACCGACGTATGCCCAGTACATCGCCTCCATCGACCGCTGCGAGGCGGAGGGGAGGCGGCTCGCCGCTCGCTGCCTCGAGCTCGCGGACGAGGACGCCTCGGCGTACGGCCGGTTCGCCGCGGTGATGAAGATGCCGCGCGACACGGACGAGCAGAAGGCCGCGCGGACCGCCGCCCTCGGCGAGGCCGCGACGCTCGCCGCGCAGGTCCCGCTCGAGGTCGTGCTGGCGTGCCGGCAGATCGTCGCGGCGGCGGAGGAGCTCGCCGGCCGGAGCAACCGCAACGCCGCGAGCGACCTCGGGGTCTCCGCGCACTTCTCCGTCGCCGCCGCGCACTCGGCGGCCGAGAACGTCCGCGTCAACCTGCCGTCCGTGCCTGATCGCGCGCTCGCCGAGGACCTCGAGTTCCGCACGTCGGAGGCGCTCGCGGACGTCGAGCGCATCGCCCGCGCCGTGCGGTCCGTCGTCGTCGCCGGAGCCCTGCGGGAGCCGATCGCCGGATGAGCCCGCGAGGGGGGCCGAGGCTGCTGACGGGCGCACCGATCGCGGCGGAGATCCGCGCGGGCGTCAAGGACGCCGTCGCCGCGTACACGCGGCGGCAGGGATACCGCCCGTCGCTCGCCGTCGTCCTCGTGGGGAAGGACGCGCCGTCGGCGGTCTACCTCCAGCAGATCCTCCGCAGCTGCCGGAACGTCGGCGTGCAGGGCAGGCTCGTCGAGGTCTCCGGGCGCTGTTCGAACGCCCGGCTCCGCGGGGTCCTCCAGGACCTCAACGACGATCCGCTCATCAACGGCGTCATCGTCCAGATGCCGCTTCCCCGGCACCTCGACCTCGAGACGGTGGTGCAGACCCTCGACCCCGGCAAGGACATCGACGGGATCACTCCGCGCAACGCGGGGCTCCTCTCCCTCGGGAAGGAGGGCTTCCAGCCGGCGACGGCTCGGGCCGCCGTGGAGCTCCTCGTCCGCTCCGGCATCGAGCTGCGGGGGAAGCGGGCGGTCGTCGTCGGTCGGTCCAACGTCGTCGGGAAGCCGGCGGCCCTCCTCCTGCTGCGCCACGATGCCACCGTCACCGTCACGCACTCGCGGACGGCGGACCTCCGCGGCGTGCTGCGCACGGCCGACGTCGTGGTCGCCGCCATCGGCCGGCCGAACTTCATCACCGGGTCCATGCTCAAGCGAGGGGCCGTCGTCGTGGACGTCGGCATCAACGTCGTGGACGGCGAGCTCGTCGGCGACGTGGACCAGGCGTCGGCCCGCGAGGTCGTCTCGGCGATCACGCCCGTCCCGGGCGGGGTGGGCCCGGTCACCAACGCGATCCTCCTCACCCAGCTGATCGCGGCGGCCGAACGTCAGGCCGCCTCCGAGCCGCGCGGCCGCCACGGGCGGCGCGTGGCGACCACCCGCTCGTTCCTCTGACGTACCGCGACCGGAGCCCGGGCACACGGGGAGACGTGGCCCGCGCCCCACACCCCAGCGCCCGGCACCGGCCGGCCGCCAACCGCCCTGGAGGCACCTGATGAGCTTCCCGTCCGACCTCGAGATCGCCCGGTCCGTCACGCCCCGCCCCATCGTCGATGTCGCCCGTGACCTGGGCCTCCGCGACGACGAGATCGAGCTGTACGGCTCGAAGAAGGCGAAGGTGACGCTCGAGGGCCTCAAGCGGGTGGAGGCGGAGGGGCGCCGCGGCAAGTACGTGCTCGTGACGGCCATCACCCCCACGCCGCTCGGCGAGGGGAAGACCACGACGACGGTCGGGCTCGCCCAGGGCCTCAACCGGATCGGGAAGCGGGCGACGGTGGCCATCCGCCAGCCTTCGCTCGGTCCGGTCTTCGGGATCAAGGGCGGGGCCGCCGGCGGCGGCTACAGCCAGATCATCCCGATGGAGGACTTCAACCTCCACCTGACCGGCGACGTCCACGCGATCAGCGCGGCGCACAACCTGGCGGCGGCCTTCATCGACAACAGCCTCCACCACGGGAACCCGCACGGCATCGACGTCCACCAGATCCTCTGGCCGCACGTCGTGGACATCAGCGACCGTGCCCTCCGCCATGCCGTGATCGGGCTCGGCGGCAAGGAGGATGGGATCCCGCGCGAGACGGAGTGGTTCATCACCGTCGCCTCCGAGGTGATGGCGATCCTCGCGCTCGCCAGCGACCTCCGCGACCTGCGCGACCGGCTCGGGCGCGTCGTCCTCGCCCGCACGCATGACGGCAGGCCCGTCACGGCCGAGGACCTGAAGGTCGCCGGCGCGATGGCGGTCCTCCTGAAGGATGCGATCGAGCCGAACCTGCTCCAGACCCTCGAGGGCGGGCCGGCCTTCGTCCACTGCGGTCCGTTCGCGAACATCGCCCACGGGAACAACAGCATCCTCGCCGACCGCGTCGCGCTCGCCACGAGCGACGTCGTGTGCACCGAGGCCGGCTTCGGCGCGGACATGGGCGCCGAGAAGTTCTTCGACATCAAGTGCCGCGCATCGGGCCTCCGGCCCGACGCCGCGGTCATCGTCGCCACGGTCCGTGCGCTGAAGATGCACGGGGGTGTCGGAAGGATCGTCGCAGGGAAGCCGCTCGACCCTGCGCTCACCCAGGAGAACGTCGAGGCGGTCCGCAAGGGCGCCGAGAACCTCGCGGCGCACATCGAGATCGTCCGCAAGTACAACGTCCCGGTCGTCGTCGCGATGAACGCGTTCCCGACGGACACGGACGCCGAGTACGCGGCGATCCGCGAGGTGTCGGTCGCCGCCGGCGCCCGTGATGCCGTCGTGACCCGGAACTTCGCCGAGGGCGGAGCCGGTGCCGAGGACCTCGCCCGCGCGGTCTGGGCCGCTGCGGAGGAGGGTGCGCCGGACTTCCGCTTCCTCTACCCGGACGAGATGCCGCTCCGCGAGAAGGTCGAGACGATCGCCCGTGAGATCTACGGCGCGGCGGGCGTGGACTTCACCCCGGGGGCGTCCAAGCGGCTCGCCGACTACGAGTCGCTCGGCTACGGACACCTCCCGGTGTGCATGGCCAAGACCCATCTCTCGCTCTCCCATGACGCGTCGCTGAAGGGGCGTCCGACCGGGTTCCGCTTCCCGGTCCGCGACGTCCGGCTGTCCGCCGGCGCCGGCTTCATCTACCCGCTCGCCGGCGACATGCGGACGATGCCCGGGCTCCCGTCGAAGCCCGCCGGGGAATCGATCGACATCGACGCGGACGGGGAGATCGTCGGGCTGTTCTAGGGAGGGACCACCATGCCCACCCAGGGGAGCGCGTCCGCGCCGGGGGCGCCGACCGTGAAGATCGACGCCCTCATCCCCGCCGAGATGGCCCACCAGGCCAGCGACATCGGCGTGAAGAAGGCCGGCCTCGACCTGCTCTCGACCTTCGCGCTCTCCGTCCTGGCAGGCGCGTTCATCGGGATCGGCGCCTGTTTCGCGACGACCACCGGCGCCGGAGCCGTCAGCCTCACCGACTCGGTGACCGGGAGCTCGCTCTCTGGCGCGATCCCCTACGGGATCACCCGCCTGCTCGCCGGGCTCGCGTTCTCCGTCGGCCTGATCCTCGTGATCGTCGCCGGGGCCGAGCTCTTCACCGGCAACAACCTGATCGTCATGGCCTGGGCGTCACGCCGCGTCAGCACGCTGCGGATGCTCCGGAACTGGTCGATCGTCTACGTCGGGAACTTCGTCGGGGCGATCGGGACGGTCGCGCTCGTCTTCGTCGCCGGCCAGTACCGGTTCGCCGGAGGCGCGGTGGGGGCGGCGGCGCTCTCGACCGCCAACGCCAAGGCGGGCTACGGGTTCGTCGAGGCGTTCGCCCTCGGGATCCTCTGCAACGCGCTCGTCTGCCTCGCCGTCTGGCTCACCTACTCCGCCCATACCACGACGGACCGGATCCTGGCCATCGTCCCGCCCATCGCCGCGTTCGTCGCGATCGGGTTCGAGCACAGCATCGCGAACATGTACTTCATCCCGATGGGGATCGCGATCAAGCAGCTCGCGCCCGACGCCTTCTGGACGTCGATCGACCACGTGCCCGCCGACTATCCGGCCCTCGACTGGCCCGGTTTCGTCTCGAACCTCGTTCCGGTGACACTCGGGAACATCGTGGGCGGAGCCGTGCTCGTCGCCGGGATCTACTGGCTCATCTACCTGCGACACGACGCCCGGCCGGAGAAGGCCGGCTGACCGCGGAGGATGCGCGCGCCGCGGCGCGCCGCGCCGGCCGCGGCTAGAGGCGCGCGCCGCTCGGGTCGTCCGGGTCGGCCGACGCCCCCTCGGCGAGCGCATCGAGGTCCTGCTCGTCCTCGTCGCCGGCCTCCAGCTCGTTCCACGCCGCGGTGAGCGTCGCGACGTCCGCATCGTCCACGACGCCCGCGCCCACGAAGGCGAGCGCCGCGTCGAGCACGGTCGGGATCGCGTCCATCCGCTGGTCGAGCCGCCGCATGCCGTCCGTCCCGCCGAGGAAGCCGGAGACCTCGCCGCCGCCGACCTTCTCCGCCCACCGGGCGACCTTGTCGCGTGCCTTCCCGAGGTCGGCGTCGCGCCCTGCGGCCGAGACCGCGGCCTCGGCGCGCTCGCGCGCGGCCGACAGGGCGGCCGCATCCTCGCCGGACCGGAACGCGGCGAGCGCCATGATGTCGCCGTCCGTCAGGTGCGGGAGCTCGTCGAGGAGGTCGTCGAGGATCTCCGCGCCCGTCGGGGTGTCGTCGGCACCGGCCGGGGTCCCGTCCGCGCCCGTGCGGACCCCGTCGCCGGTCACAGGACGATGTATCCGGTGGTGACCGCGAGGACCGCCGCGACGACCAGGCCCAGGGCCGCGCCCGCAAGGCCGGCGCCGTACGCCTTCCAGTCGATGGGTCCGAGCGCCGGCCCGCCGTGGCCGTGCCCATCCCCGTGGCCCGCGTCGGCGCCGTGCGCGTCGTGCGCATCGTGGCCGTCGGTGGCGTGGGGGAGGCCCTCCACGTCGTCGTCGGGGTTCGGGTCGGTGCTGTGGTCCGCGACCGCGGCCGCGTGCTCCGCGGCGTGCTCGGCGTGAGCGTCCGGTGCGGGCGGCGCGCTCGCCTGGGCGAGGGCCTCGCTGCGCGCGATCTCCTCGGCGACGGCGAACCCCTCGGCGCCGTTCGACTCAGCGTCGGGACCCGGGACCCGTCCGGTGGGCTCCTCGGACATGTGTGGCCTCCAGTGCGTCTCCCGGGCATTCTCGCACGCTAGACTCCACGTCGTGCTCACCCTCGTCGTCACGAGACACGGCCTCACCACCCGCTCGGTGCCGGAGCAGCACATCGGCCAGAGGATCGATGTCCCGCTCTCCACGCAGGGGCTGCGCCAGGCCCACGCGCTCACGCGCCGCCTGGACGGGATCGCCTTCGACCGCATCTACACGAGCCCGCTGGTCCGCGCGCGCGAGACCGCCGAGATCGTGGCCGCCGGCCGCCAGGTCGTCGGCGACGCGCGCCTGACCGAGATGGACTACGGCGAGTGGGAGGGCCACACGTACGAGGAGGTCCGCGCGATCCATCCGGGCTTCCGGACCAAGTGGGAGCACGACCCGGGCTCGCTCCGGTGCCCGGGCGGGGAGTCGGGCGACGACGTGGCCCGCCGTCTCCGCGCGTTCCTCCGCGACGTCCTCGACGCGGGGTCGCCGCTCGGCCGGCCCCAGCAGGCGTCCGGTCCGGTGGGCGGGGACGACGGCCGCCGGATCCTCGTCGTCTCGCACAGCTCCGTCGGGCGCATCCTCTGCGCGGTCGCGCTCGGCGAGCCGACCCGGGAGTTCCGCCGCCGTTTCCGGCTCGACCCGTGCAGCCTCACGGTCCTCCAGTGGCCGGACGGCGCGGACCCGGACGGCGCCGAGCTGCTCCTCCTCAACGAGACCGCGCACCTTCGCCGGCGCGGCGAGGTCCCCTGGGGCTAGTCAGTCCGCGAGCTCGCTCCCGCCGGTCGGGTCGTCCGGCGTCGTCATCGCCGACTCGGCCGCATCGCCCTTGTCACCCTTGCGGACCCGCCCGAGCCCGGGCCAGCCGAGCCGCCACATGAGGAAGACGGCAGCCAGGCCCACGACGCCGACGGCGATCAGCAGGTCGAACGGCTGCAGCGCGTGCCGGATCTCCTCCCAGTTCGCGCCGAGCTGGACGCCCGCCCAGACGAGCGCCATCGACCACGGCAGCGCGCCGAGCGTGGAGAAGAGGACGAACTTCCCGAGCGGCATCCGGGCGACGCCGGCGGGGAAGCTGATGAACGTCCGGACGATCGGCAGCATCCGGCTGAAGAAGACGGTGGGCGAGCCCCATCGCGCGAACCACTGCTCGGCGAGCTCGATCTCGTGGTGCCGGATGAGCATGTACTTCCCGTACCGCTCCAGGAAGGGGCGTCCGCCCCACGCGCCGATCGCGTACCCGATGAGCGACCCCAGCGTGTTCCCGATCGTCGCCACGATGACCGCGATCCAGTAGTTCCAGGGCTGGCCGGTGATCGGCTCGATCTGCGACGGATCCGAGACGAGGAAGCCGGCGAAGGGGAGGATCAGCTCCGACGGGAGCGGGATCATCGCCGATTCGATCGTCATCGCGATGAGGACGCCGAGGTACCCGAGGGCGCCGTACAGGTTCTCGAGGAACGGGATGGCGATCTGGTCGATGAAGGCGAGCATGTCCGGGCAGGATAGCCGTCCTCATCCGTTCTCCGCAGGAGGCGGGGCACATCGATGCCCTCCGACCCTGCCGGACGGACCTTCCGCTGCCCGATGCACGCTTCCTACGCTCACCGCGAAGCGCTCCGGGTGCCGCCGGGGGTGTCGGCGCGCCGTGATGAACAACCTCCGGTACGCGCGTGAAGGCGCGACGGACGACGACTGCATCGCGGCGGCCAAGCAGGCGAACGCGCACGACTTCATCTCGGCCCTCCCGCAGGGGTACCAGACGGTCCTGACCGACCGAGGCGCCAACCTCTCGGCCGGCCAGCGGCAGATGCTCACGATCGCCCGCGCGATGGTCGCCGACCCGCGGATCCTCATCCTCGACGAGGCGACCTCGAGCGTGGACACGCGAACGGAGAAGCTCATCCAGGGAGCGCTCGCGAAGCTCCAGGAGGGGCGGACGAGCTTCGTCATCGCGCACCGGCTCTCGACGATCCGCGAATCCGCCCAGATCCTCGTCATCGACGGCGGGCGGATCGTGGAGCGCGGGACGCACGAGGAGCTCCTGGCGATGGGCGGCCTCCACCGGACGCTGCACGACGGCCAGTTCCGCGGGACGCGGGAGGAGGCGAAGGCCACGTCGTAGCGCGAGACGATCCGCGCTCAGCTCCAGTGGAGCCGTCGCACCCACCAGTAGCCGGCGACGGTGACCGCCGCGGAGGCGATCGCGCCGACGAGCAGGATGACCCCGCGCTCGGCTTCCGTCGTGGCACCCCAGGCGATCGCGAACACGACCGCAAGGACGACCGCCACCGCCACGCTGCCGACCATCCAACGCGATGCCGCGCGAGCATGCATCTTCAGCCTCCGTCAGGGCCGACTCTGGCGCACGTGCGGCGGCCGGCCAGTGCCGGATGTCGCGCGCTAGACTCGGCGCATGAGCGCGATCCGCATCGTCGACGTCCTCGACGCTCCGTCGTTCGCCCTCGTGCCGCCGTGCGCGGACCCGGCGTTCGACCACCGGACCTGCGATCACTGGGAGAACGCGAACGGCTCGCGTGCCCACCGCGCGTCCTGGCTGCAGCCGCCGTCCGCCGCCCCCGCGGCGCCACGGCCGCGCGCGAACCCCTTCGCGGTCGACGGGGAGGACGCGACCTTCGACGCGGCGACCATCCCGGCCGACTGGGTGACGCCGTCGGCGCCGCCCGCGCGCCAGGCCAACCCGTTCGCCCTCGACCCCGACGACGATCCGCTCGCCGACAACCCGTTCGCGCTCGGCGGGGCGGGATCCCCGAACCCATTCGCGCCCGGCGGCGGGGCGTCCGGCGGCGGAGCGCGCGGCGCGTCGAGCCGCCCGGGCGCGAGCCCAGCTCTCGACCCCGACCTCCCGCGCAAGCTGGCGCTCCTCTCGCGTGGCCTGCGCGTCTTCGGCACGTACGCGCGCGTCCTGCTCGTCGACGAGCGGCCCGCGGCGTACGCGCAGTTCGGCCCGCTGACCGCGTACCCGCGCGCGCAGCGGCTGCGTGAGCTCTACCCGCAGCTGCCGGACGCCCCGCTCCCCGCGGTGATCACGTGCATCGCGACGACCGCCGAGGCGCGCGGGCAGGGCCTTGCGCTCCGGCTCGTGGAGGACGTCTGCGCCGAGCTCGCCGGCCGTGGGTTCGCCGCGGTCGAGGCGTATCCCGAGGCCGGGGCGGCGCCCGACGCGACCAGCTCCGCCGACGCGGCATTCTGGGTCCGCGCGGGCTTCACCGTCGCGGTGGACGACGCCCACTTCCCGGTGGTCCGCCGGGAGCTGTAGCGGGACCCGGCGGACGGCGCGGCCACGGAACGCCGACGGCCGCTCGCCCGTCCCTTGCCCCGCCGGCGGGCCTCTCGCCCGCTTCGTGCTACCGTCCCGGCGATGCCCCCTCTCCGTCTGCCCGGCAGCTGCGCGGTCGGCGCGCCCGGCCCGTGCCTCGTCTCCCGCATCGCGTCGTTCGCCATCCCCCTCGCGATCGCGGTCGCCGCCTGCGCATCGAATACGTCAGGCCCGTCGATGACCGTGGCCCCGGCGACACCGACCGCGGTCGCGTCGCCTGCCGCCACCCTGGCCGCGGCACCGACGCCGCTCGCGACGGCAGCCCTCCGCGCCTCGGCCGTTCCGGGCTCCCCGGCAGTGTCGGACGCGCCGCCCACGGGCCTCGAGCCGTCCGCTCCCCCACTCGGATCGCCGGCGCCGCCCGTCCGCATCGACGACGCCCTCGCGGCCATCTTCCCGGCGACGGTGGACGGCCACGACGTGCAGCGCGCGACCGCGACGGAGGAGGCGGCTCGGTCGTCGCAGACCCTCGGCCGCCAGGCCGACGGGTTCGCCGCGGTCGAGGTCTCCACGCCGGACGTCTCCGACCTCGCGATCGCCTCGGTCCTCCACGTGAAGGCGGGTACGGACGCGGCGGCGTTCTTCGCCGGCGACTGGCGCCCGGGGTTCGACGAGGCAGGGTGTGCGCCCGCCGGCGGAGTCGCGTCCCGGGATGTCGAGACGATCGCGGGCAGGTCGGTCCAGACGACGGCCTGCAAGGAGGGCGCGACCGTCTACTACGTCCTTCGCGACGATGGGACCGTGATCATCAGCGTGCTCGAGGTGGGCACGAAGGGGTACGGGCGCGCGCTGATCGAGGGCCTCACGGGCTGACGCGAGGCCGCGGCGTCTAGCGGTGCAGGCGGCGCGCCTCGTGGAACTGAGCCCGCTCGGTCGTCGCCCGAGGCGCTACCGCGACGATCGACGACGATCACCGCGGTCGCCTCCGATGAGCCTGCGTCGCGATACGCCGCGGACCCGAGCCAGACGGCCAGCTCGACGAGCGCGACCGTGACGACCGCGACGCATGGCTCATGGGCGAACCGGCGGTGCTCGACGTGCCGGCGCGGGCGGGAGTCGCCTCGTCATGCCGGAGTGCTCCTTCCAGATCGTCTCGAGGCGTCCGCGCATGGGTGCGGCCGACTGGCTCGTCCTGCGTACCAGCTGTGCCGGGTCAGGCGTCGCCCGATGGCCGTGATCCGTTGTGTCGCCCGAACGCCTCATGGCCGGGCGGCAGTGTTCGACGGCCACGTCGTCGCGCGGCCTTCTCAGCCGAAGAGCAGCTCGAGGATCCCGATGACGCGGTCCATCTCCGCCGGCGTCCCGATCGTGACCCGATGCCACCCGGGGACGCCCAGGTTGGCCCCCGGCCGGATCGCGATGCCGTCCCGCGCGAGCGCCTCGGGCCAGCCGTCGCGGTCCTCGATCAGGACGAAGTTCGCGTGGGAGGGCACGAAGGTGAGCCCGAGCCGTGCGCACGCGTCCTCCAGCCGCTGCCGCCCCTCGAGCGTCAGTGCCACCGTCCGCGCCACGTGGTCGCGGTCGTCGAGCGCTGCCGTCGCCGCGGCCATCGCGATCGAGTTGACGTTCGCGGGCGTGCGGACCCGGTCGAGCGGCTCGAGCGTCGCCGGTGTCCCCACGCCGTAGCCGGCGCGGAGGCCCGCGAGGCCGTACGCCTTGCTGAAGGTCCGGCTGACGATGAGCCCGGGGTGGAGGTCGAGCATCGAGATGGCCGTGACCCGCAGGTCGTCGCGGACGAACTCGTGGTACGCCTCGTCCACGAGGACGATGCAGGACCGAGGGACCGTCGCGAGCAGCACGCGGAGGTCCTCGGGCCGGACGGCGGTCCCGGTGGGGTTGTGCGGGTTCGTCACCGCGATGACGTCGCCCGGGCGCGCGGCCGCGGCCATGCCGGGCAGGTCGTGGACCCAGTCGACGAGCGGGACCCGGACCAGCTCGGCGCCGGAGAGCTGGCCCGCGATCCGGTGGATCCCGTACGGCGGGCTCCCGAGGATGAGCCTCCGGCCGGGCTCGAGGTAGACCGAGCAGACGAGGTGGATGATCTCGTCGCTGCCGGCCCCGGGGATGACGTTCGCCGGCGTGATGGCGTGCTCCGCGTGGTGGTCGGCGATCTTCGCGCGCAGCTCGCCCTGGTCGACCGGGTAGCGGTTCACGCTCGAGAGCACGGCCACCGCCGCGGCGATCCCGAGGGGCGACGGGCCGAACGGGTTCTCGTTGGAGCTGAGCTTCGCGCCTCGCGCCTCCTCCTTCGCGGGGGGCTTGCCCATGACGTACGGGGCGACCGCCGCGAGCTGCGGGACGGGACGCGGGGCGTCCGGTTCATGACCGCCGTCGCCGGCCGGGCGGGGATCGACGTCGCTCATCGGCCGCTCCATGTCAGGTGTGCGCGGTCGGCATGGACGACCACGGATGGGTCGATCGCCGACGCCCGGGTGTTCCCGGTGATCCCCATCGCGAGGTCGAGCTCCTCGCGGAGCATGTCGAGCACCGCGCCGGCCCCTCGCTCGCCGTCCCACGCCAGGCCCCAGAGGAGCGGCCGGCCGATGAAGACGGCGGTCGCGCCGAGGGCGAGCGCCGTGAGCGCGTCCATCCCGCGGCGGATCCCGCTGTCGAACAGGACGGGGACGCGACCGCGCACGGCCGCCACCACGTCCGGGAGCGCGTCGATCGTGGCGACCGCCCGGTCCATCTGCCGGCCGCCGTGGTTCGAGACCCAGACGGCCGCGGCGCCCGCCTCGACCACCGCGTCCGCGTCGTCGCCCCGGAGGACGCCCTTCACGACCACGGGGATGCGGGACTCGCGGACGAGATGCGCGAGGTCGGCCGGCGTGAGCGCCTCCTTGAGGAACTCCTTCGCGTACATCCGCGGGCCGTCCGCGTCGGTGGCGTCCTCGCCGGGCCGGGCGAGCAGGTTCATGTAACGGATCCCGGGCGGCAGCTCCAGGCCCACGCGGTGGTCCCGCTCGCGCCGGCCGAGAGGGGCCGCGTCCACGGTCATGACGAGCGCCTCGTACCCGGCGGCCTCGGCGCGCCGGACGAGCGACATCGTCCACGCGGTGTCGGGCGTCACGTAGAGCTGGAACCAGCGCGGGCCGCCCACGGCGGCGACCTCCTCGATCGTGGCGCTCGCGACGGTCGACAGCGTGAACGTGATGTCCCGCGCGGCGCAGGCGCGCGCCGCCGCGACCTCGCCGTCGGGGCACGCGAGCCGCTGGAGCGCCATCGGGGCGATGCCGAACGGCGTGGACCAGCGCCGGCCGAGGACCTCGACCGACAGGTCGCGCTCGGCGACGTCCACGAGGACGCGCGGCCGGAACCGCCAGCGCTCGAACGCGGCGACGTTGTCGCGGAGGGTGGACTCGTCCCACGAGCCGCCGTCGTAGTAGGCGGCAGCGCCGGGGCTGAGGACGCGCGCGGCGATCCGCTCCACGTCGTGGACGTTGAGGACGACCTCGCCGCCGTGGAGCGCGTCCGCCGGGCCCAGTCCCAGGATCGAGTCGTCGTCGCGCGCCTCGCGGCCGGAGTCACCGGGCGGAAGCGCGTCGAGGCCGAGGTCCTCCTGCTCGCCGGCTGCGCTCGGGTCCGATCCGCGGCCGGGGCCGCCGGAGGTCACTCCCCCAGCCCCCGGAGCCGCAGCGCGTTGGCGTGCGCCGGGAAGCCCTCGTGGTCCGCGAGCCGCAGGGTCGGCGCGGCGAGGCGACGGAGGGCGGCCTCGTCGAGCTTGGAGATCGCGATCGGGACGGTGAAGGTCCGGGCGGTCACGCCGCCGTTCACCTGCGCGAACCCGCCGGTCGGGAGGGTGGCCGGGACGCCGATGACGAAGTTCGTCTCGCTGATCGTCGTGTGCTGGCCCAGGAGCGCCTCGCCCGCGTACTCGAGCCCGTCGAGGGTCGCCTCGGGGTCGGCGGTCGCGAGCTGGATGTGCTCGACCGCGTAGAGGTTCGCGAAGTCGATGGCGTCGGCCATCGAGTCGAAGATGAAGGCGCCGCCCCAGACGCCGAGCGCGCTCCGGGCCGCCTTCGCGCGGGGCTCCGGGAGCAGCTCCACCATCCCCACCAGCTCCGCGTCCACGGCCTCGGCGATCGCGAGCGAGTCGGTGAGCAGGAGCGCCGCCGAGTCCTCGCCGTGCTCCGCCTCGTTCAGCAGGTCCAGGGCGGCGCGGTGCGGGTCGGCGGTCCCGTCGGCGACCACCACGCTCTCCGACGGCCCCGAGATCATGCTCGTGAGCACGCCGTAGCCCTGCGCGATGATCTGCGCCATCGTCACGGCGGGGCTGCCCGGGCCGACGATCTTGCGCACGCGCCGGATGGACTCCGTGCCGAGCGCGATCGCGGCGATGCCGGCAGGGCCGTTCGCGCGATAGACGCGCGTGATGCCGAGCTCATGGGCGGTGGCAAGGGTCGCGACGTCCACGTCGCTGGTACCGGGGACCGGCGGAACGACCACCGCGATGTCCGGCACGCCCGCGGTGACCGCCGGGGTGCCGATCTGGCAGAGGACGGACGGGTAGGACGCCTTCCCGCACGGGATGAACAGTCCGACCGACGGGATGGGCGAGAACTTCTCGCCCACCTCCACGCCGGGGGCGATCTCCGCCCGCCAGCCCGACGCGGTGGCCGCGAGCTGGGCCTCGCTGAAGGCGCGGACGTTGGCGATGGCGACGCGGATCGCGTCGAGCAGCCCCGGGTCGATCGACGCGTGGGCGGCGGCCAGCTCCTCGGGGGTGACGGCGAGCCGATCCGGCGGGATGTCGGCCTTGTCGAAGCGGGCGGTCGCCTCGCTGACGGCGATGTCCCCGCGCGCCGCGACGTCGTCGTAGATCGCCTGGATGCTCGCGCGCAGGGCCGGGTCGAAGACGCGCTCGTTGGAACGGGCGAGGATCCGGCGCCGCTCGTCGTCGTCGAGCTCGGACCAGCGGCGGAGTGCGAGGAGCTGCATGGCGGGTCTCCGGGTGGGCGCGGGAGCGATGTGGCGACGGGCCGGGGCGGTGGCCTCGGGGGACGATGGCGTGGCCGCGCGGGTGGCTCCATGGCGGGCTCCGCACGGGGCCCCGATTTTAGCGGTGCCGCCGGCGGTAGACGTAGAAGATCGCGGTCCCCGCGGCGACCCCGACGCACGCGATGACGGTGAGCCAGAAGAGGAGCGTGCCGCCCTCCGTGTCTCCGCCGGTCACCACGTCGGCGAAGGCTGCGGGCGCGAGCGCGGCCGCCGCGAGAAGGGCGAGGGAGAGCGCGGCGACGACGGTGCGAAGGCGGGGTCGCGGGTCGGACATCGACGGCGACGGTAGCACGCCGGTCGGGCGCCTGGCCGGGCGTCCGGCCCGTCGACGCGCGGTGCCCGCCCGGCCGCGCCGGGCGATATCGAGGGAATCACCCGATGCCGGCGCGCACATCCACCGGCTACCGTCCTGCGTGTCGTCCCGCCCGTGATGCGGGACAACCGCATCGAGGGGATGGTTCGATGCCTGTCTCGTGGTCCCGTCTGCGCGCCCTCGCGGTGGGGGTCTCCGCCTTCGTGCTCGTCGCGGTCGCCGCCGGCGGAGCGCTCGCCGCCTCCACGCCGACCACGCTGTACGCGTGCTTCAACGCGTATGGCCAGGTGGCGATGGGCACCACGGCCCAGTGCAAGCTCACCGGCGGCGGCCAGCTGGTCGGGTTCAACACGGTCGGTCCGACGGGTCCCGCCGGGCCCACGGGCGCGGCCGGCTCCGCGGGCTCCGCGGGCGCCACGGGTCCCACCGGTCCGACGGGTGCCGCGGGATCCGCCTCGTTCGAGTACACGACCGTCGGCGGCGTGGATGGCCCTCCCGCGCAGGCAGGGACCGTCTACACGTACACGCACACGCTCGACTGTCCGTCCGTCCCCAACGCCTATCCGACGGGTGGCGGCGGAAGTGCCGTCCTCTACGTGAATGGCAGCCCGGTCCGCGCCGCCGCCCTCGTCGGCAGCGACAACACGCTGGAGGGCGGATGGCGGGTGACGTTCGCGAAGCTCGACGGCCAGGCGTTCAACACGAACGAGTCGATCCACTGGGGCATGAGCGTCTCCTGCATGAAGACGCGCTGACCGACCCCGAGCCGCCGTCGCGCGCGACACTGCTCGGCGCCGCCATTGACGACGACCCCCCGCGCGCGCAGAGTCCGCCCACCGCGTCCCGCCCCTGTTGTGGGATCCAGCGTCCCCGGGAGATCTCATGCACAGATCCCGCTCACGCCTCCGCGCGCTCGCCGTGGGGGTGGGCGCCTTCGCGCTCGTCGTCGTCGCCGCCGGCGGCACCCTTGCCGCCTCCACGAACCCGCCGACGCTCTACGCCTGCTACAACACCTACGGGCAGGTCGCCTTGAGCGACGTCAACACCTGCAAGCTCGCCGGGGGCGGCCGGCTCGTGAGCTGGGGGACCGCCCCCGTCCCCGGGCCCACCGGGCCTCAGGGCGCGACGGGCGTGGCAGGGCCGACGGGTCCGGTCGGGCCGACCGGGGCGCCGTACGCCCCGACGCTCGTCGAGTGGGACTTCACCGTCCCCGAGTGCGCCGCGGGAGTCACCCCGTGCCCGGTCACGAGCACGACGACCTTCCCTGCGGGGACGCGCCTGACACCGATCTCGGGCGAGATCCTCTCGATCTCCGGGTCGGGCGTCCTCACCTGCCTGTCCTCGACCATCAAGGTGGACACCGGCGACTCGAACTACCTGTTCGACCAGCAGTTCAACCCCGCCGGCTCCGTCCCCATCTCGATCGGCGCCAAGTCCACCAGGACGCTCACGGCCGACTCGTCGCTGCGGGCGTTCGACACCCTGTGCGGCACCGCCTCCGTCCCGAAGCCGAGCGTCACGGGCAAGGTGATCCTGCAGGTCGAGTACCCGGCGGTCGTCATCCCCTGATCCGCCGACGTGTCCACTCCGACGGGGCCGCGCCGCGATGCGCGGCCTCGTCGCTTCCCGCCCGGCCGTCCGGGCCCCGTCCGATGACATCGAGGGAATCACCCGATGCCGGCGTCGGCAGCCGCAGGCTACGGTCCTCGGCATCGTCCCGCCCGTGACGCGGGATCGACGCATCGGGTGGGAACGCCATGGTCAACGTCCGTCCGCGCGCACGCGCCATCGCGATCGGCATCGGCGCGTTCGCCCTGGTCTCCGTCGCGGCCGGCGGCACGCTCGCCGCTTCGACGAACCCGCCGACGCTCTACGCCTGCTTCAACACGAGCGGACAGGTGGCGATGAGCGACCTGAACACCTGCAAGCTCGCGGGCGGCGGGCGCCTGGTCTACTGGGGGACGGCACCCGTCCCAGGCCCGACCGGACCCACCGGCGCCACCGGATCCGTCGGTCCGACCGGCCCCCAGGGCCCGACCGGGGTGAGCGGGTCGGTCGCAGGGTACGAGCAGGTGAACGGGAACGGCGGCACCAACATCGTCGGCACTCGCTCGTACGCCATGGCCGTCGCATGTCCGAGCGGGAAGCAGCCTCTCGGCGGCGGCGCGCACGTGACGATCTTCGGGTCCGCGGCCGATGGCGCGGTGCTCTCCAGCTACCCGAGCTCGGGCCACTGGAACCTGGTCGCCGGGAAGGCGGACGGCAGCGGGCTGGTCGCCGGGGAGAACCTGTCGGTCAGCGGGTGGGCGGTGTGCGCGAGCGTCACGCCCTGACGGCCGACCGCACGAGCGCTGGCGGGCACAGCCGGACCGCACGTTCTCCATTGACGTACCCGGTCTGCCGCGCATCCTCGCGCGCATCGCGTCCCGCCCCTGCGGCGGGACGCCCGCATCGAGGGGAGGCATCCGATGCCCGCGTCCCATCCCCGTCCCCGCGCGCTCGCCGTCGGCATCGCCGCCTTCGCCCTCGTCGCCGTCGCCGCGGGCGGCACGCTCGCCGCGTCCACGGACCCGCCCACCGCTCTACGCCTGCTTCAACACGAGCGGGCCAGGTCGCGATGGCGACCGTCCCGCAGTGCAAGCTCGCCGGCGGCGGCCAGCTCGCCTACTGGAGCACGCAGGGCGTCCCCGGGCCCACCGGCGCCACAGGGCACGGCCACCGGCGCGACCGGGGTCGACGGGACCGGCCGGCCCGGTTCGGCGACGAACATCGTGAACGTGCTACACCGTCGGCCAGACATCATCGCGAGGTCTGGTTCGACCCACACGACGTCCGGGATCCAGTGCGACGGCGGCGTCCGAACTGCCCGACGGCACCACAGGCGCATCGGCGGAGGCGCGGTCGTCACGTGGACACGGGCAACCGGCTGCTGTCCGAGGGAGCGGCATCTACGGCCTCCGCGCCGACGCTCGACGGCAGCGGCTCCGTCGGTCGTGGACCACAGCAGCGTGGACGACCGCGGCACTTCCCGTCGAACGGGTCGAGGTCCGCGGCCGCCTGCGCGACTCGAGCCGCGCCGTACGGCGGCCGTACGTGCCAGCCGACACAGCAGGGGGCCGCGCCGCGGGCGCGGCCCCCTCGTCTCTACGCCGTCCAGCCCCCGTCCACGATCATCGCCGTCCCGGTGACGTAGCTCGCGTCGTCCGAGGCGAGGAAGGCGATCGCCGCGGCGATCTCCGAAGGGTCCGCCACGCGGCCCATCGGGATCCGCCCCACGATGGTCGCCGCGGTCGGCGGGTCGGCGAGGTATGCCGCGGTCATCGGCGTGTCCACGTAGCCCGGGCAGATCGCGTTGACGCGGATCCCCCTGCCCGCCCAGTCCTTCGCGAGCGACTTCGCGAGCATCACCGCGCCGCCCTTGCTCGTGTTGTAGTCGGCGAACTCGGGCTCGGCGATCAGGCCGTTGACGCTCGCGACGAGGACGATCGCGCCGCCCAGCCGGTCGAGCGCCATCCGCTCGGCGGCGGCCCGTGCCGCGATGAAGAGCCCCAGCACGTTCACCTCGAGGACCTTGCGGAACTCCTCGACCGGGATCTCGAGCGCGTCGTCCGCGGCGCCGTCCATCCCCGCCGAGGCGATGCAGATGTCCAGTCGGTCGCCGAGCTTCGCGGCCGCGTCGGCGGCCAGGCGGACGCCGTCCTCGTCCATGACGTCCACGGACGCGCCCTCGACGCGCGGCGGGTCGATGCCGAGCAGCTCGCCGGTGACGGCCGCGACCTCTCGCAGCGCGAGCACGGCCTCGCCGATCCGCCCCTGGTCGCGCGCGAGGATGACGACCGACGCGCCCTCGGCGACGAGCCGCGTGGCCGTCGCGAGGCCGATCCCCGACGACCCGCCGGTGATCAGCGCCGTCTTCCCGACGAACCGCGCCCCGGCGGCCGCTCCGCGGCCGGCCGGCCATCCCGGCGCGCCGGCGTCCTCTCCCGCCCTGGAGCCTGCGCCCGTCCCCGGGCCGTCCTCCCGAAGCTCGTCCCAGTCCGACATCAGTCGAGCGTCCCCTTCACGCCTGCCGTGAGTCCGGCGCGGAACGGCATCGGGTCGAAGCAGTGCCGCAGCGCCACGGCGAACGCCCGCGCGGCGGCCTCCCAGCTGTGGTGCGGGTCCTTCCCCTCGCTCACCCGGAGGCGGAGCGTGCAGCGCGCACCCTGGGCGAAGCCCTCGTAGAAGGCGACCATGTCCGCGCCGAGCATGTCCTCGACCCACTCGAGCTGCGAGCCGGGCGAGTCGCGGTCGATGAAGTGCATGGAGCGCCCCTCGAACGAGAGCGCCGCGGTCGCGAACGCCTCGTCCATCGCCATCGACGCCGCCGCCGCCCCCTCCACGCCCGCCGCCATCGCCTCGCGCAGGAGCGCGTTGATCCCCAGGCCGAACGCCATCCCGATGTCCTCGGTGACGACGTGCCGGAGCGCGTAGGTCTTCTTCGCGAAGGTCACGTCGAGGTTGAGGCCGGCGTGCCACGCGATCATCTCGAGCATGTGATCGAAGAACGCGAGGCCGGTGGCGAGGTCCGGCTCCCGCCGCGCGCCGCGCGAGATCGACACCTTCACCTCGGCCTCGCGCGTGACCCGCGCGACCTCGGCGACGCCGTCCGCGACGGTGACCCGCATCCCGCGGTACTCGTTCATCGGGTCCTTCATCGGGGCTCCTTCGGGCTGATGGCGGGTCGGGCGCGTGCCTGGGCGTCGTGCGTGCCCGGCGGCGGCGCGGTCGCGCCTGCCGCTGCCGTCGGGCGCTGCGTCAGAGGTCGGTGCCGGTGAGGGCGCGCCTCGGATTGTCCACGAGCAGGGCCTCGACCTCCAGTGGGTCGAGCCCGGCGGCCTCGAGGCGGGGCGGGATGTCGGTGAGGAGATGGTCGTATCCGCCCCCGCCGAACGCGCGGAGCTGGCTCTTCAGGCAGACGTCCTGGGCGAGGAGGAGCCGGTCCTCCCAGCCGTCGAGGTGCGCCATGAGCACGCCGGCGATCCGCATGTCGTCCGTGGGCATCCCGCGCACGCCGTAGGCGTCCTCGTCGCCCCAGATGTCGTAGCTCACCCAGGCGCCGCGCCGGGCGAGGGACCGGTGGTACGCGCCGTCCGGGAGGCTCGGGTCGAGGTGCGCGAGGACGACGCGCCGCAGGTCCACGCCGGCCGACTCGCAGAGGTCGAGGACGGCGTGGCCGGCACGGCCCCACGGGTCGAGGTGGACGAACATGGTGCGGCCGGTCGCGCGCTGGGCGGCGCAGGCGGCGCGGAGGACCTTCTCCTCGCGCGGCGTGATCGGGTCGGAGGTGCCGATCTCGCCGATGACCCCGGCACGGACGAGCTCGGCGGGCGGGGCGGGGGCCGTGGTGGCGCCCGAGGCCGTCCCCGCGCCTGCGGCCGCGCCGGCGGCCGTGCCTGCGCCCGGTGCCGTGGCAGCCACGCGGCCCTCCATCGCCGGCCCCACGGGCACCCCCTCCGTGAGGTCGCGGATCATCTCGTCGCGCAGCGCCTCCTCGGGCGCGTCCGCGACGGCCGCCGGGTGCGCGCGACCCACGTAGTGCCCGCACCCCATGACGATGTTCAGGCCGGTGCGGAGCGCGACGTCCCGGAGGAAGCCCGGGTCCCGGCCGATCTCGTCGATCGTCAGGTCCACGACGGTGCGGCCGCCCGCCTCCGCGAACCGCGCGAGCTCGCCCGCGGCGAGGCGCGCGTCGTCGAGGACGAGGTTGTCGCGGACGGCGAACGGGTTCGCGCGGACGGCCTCCATCGTGACGGGGTCGTCCGTCACGACAAGGTCGGCCAGCGCACGCTCGGCGGCCGACGCATCCGCCCCGGGCGCGTCGAACCACGGCCAGAGGTCGATCCGCAGGTGCTCGTGGACGAGGGTGTAGCCGAGCTCGTCGGCCGCCACGGGGCCCAGGACGGTCTCGAGGAAGGGGCGCGTCATCGGACGCGGGCGGCGCGGGCGACGCCGACCCGCGACGTCGTCCCGGCCGCGGCGGCCGTGCCGCTCACGCCCGGAGCTCTTCCTCGATCCCCGGCTCGGCGCGCAGCGACTCCTCGCGGATCGACGCGAGGATGCTCCGGCGGAGCTCGAGGAACTCGGATGTCTCCTGCAGCTCGATCGTCCGGGGTCGCGGGAGGTCGATCCGGACCTCGTCCTTGAGCCGGCCCGGCCGGTTCGTCATGACGAAGACCCGATCGGAGAGGTAGACGGCCTCCTCCACGTCGTGCGTGACGAAGAGGACGGTGAGGCGGTGCGACTCCCAGACCCGCGTGAGCAGCTCCTGCATGAGGAGGCGCGTCTGTGCGTCGAGGGCGCCGAACGGCTCGTCCATGAGGAGGATCGAGGGCTTGTACGAGAGGGCGCGCGCGATCGCGACGCGCTGTTTCATCCCGCCCGAGAGCTGGCGCGGGTAGGCGTCGGCGAAGGACTCCAGGCCGACGAGCGAGAGGTGCTCGTCCGCGACCTCGCGGCGTTCCTTCGCGCTCATCTTCTCGCCGCGCAGGGCGAACGCCACGTTCTCGCGCGCGGTGAGCCACGGGAAGAGCGTGTAGGTCTGGAAGACCACGCCGCGGTCGCGACCCGGGCCGTCGATCGAGGCGCCGTCCACCAGGACGTCGCCGGCGGTGGGGTCCGCGAGGCCGGCGACGATCGAGAGGAGGGTGGACTTGCCGCAGCCCGACGTGCCGACGAGCGAGACGAACTCGTTCGCCGCGAGCGCCATCGAGACGCCGCCGAGAGCCTCGACCGGCTTCTTCCCCTCGAACGTCTTGCGGACGTCGCGGATGTCGAGGCGCGAGGCGGCGGTAAGGCGCTCCGTCGGGCCGGCGCCGTCGGGCGTCCCGCTCATCGTTCCGCCCACGGGAACATCCGCCGCCCGGCGAACTTCATCACCTGGTCGGTCACGAGGCCCAGGATCCCGAGCACGATCAGGTAGCCGATGATCGTCTCGGTCTGGAAGTACCGCTGCGCGGTGGTGATCCGGTAGCCCAGCCCGGAGCCGGCCGCGACGAGCTCCGCGAGCACGATCCACGTCCACGCCCAGCCGAGGCTGATCCGGAGCGTGTCCCAGATCCCGGGCGACGCGGACGGCAGGATGATCCGCCGCAGGATCGACCGGTCGCGCTCGCCGAGCGTGTAGCCGATCTCCACGAGATCGCGCGGGACGCGCTTGACGTTGTCCATCACGAGCAGGACCTCCTGGAAGAAGGTCCCGATGAAGATGATCGCCCACTTCTGGCTGTCGTCGATCCCGATCCAGATGATCGTGAGCGGGATGAAGCCGACGACCGGCATGTAGCGGACGAAGTCCACCATCGGCTCGATCGCCGCCTCCCAGAACGAGTACGTCCCGATGAGGATGCCGAGCGGGATCGCGATGACGGTCGCGAGGATGAAGCCGACGGCGATCCGCGAGACCGAGACGGCGATGTCCGACCAGAGGGTCCCGTCGGTCGCGAGCTGCCAGAGACGGTCGACCACCTCCGCGGGCGACGGGAGGAAGAGGTGCGAGACGAGGCCGGACGCGGTGATGACGACCCAGACGACGAACAGGAGGAGGAACGAGAAGGCCGCGACCCCGATGTAGACGCGCGGCGAGATGCCGCCGCCGATGCGCAGCGATTCGTGGCGGCGCCGGCGCCTGGGGGCCTGGGCGGGAGCAGGGCCGGGCGCGGAGGAGGCCGGAAGGCTCCCTCCGCCGCCGGTCGGTCGGTCCTGCGCCGTCGCGGTCATGGGGTCTCCCCGGCGTCGTCGCGCGGGGCGCGGCCCGACGACGCCTTCGGGGGCCTGGGCCCTACTGGGCCTTCTGGATGAACTGGAGGTCGAGGAGCGTGGTCGTGTCGATCGGGGCCTTCATGATCCCGGCGTCCACGGCGATCTGCTGGATGTCCTTGACCGTCTGCGGGAACGCGCCGGTCATCAGGTCCTTCGCCTCGGCGACGGTGTAGATCTTCACGCCGTCGAACGCGGTCTTGAGGTCCTCGGGCGTTGCGCCGACGGCCTTCGCGATGATCGTCTTCGCGTCGTCGCCGTTGCTGTTGTAGTACGCGGTCGCGTCGCCCCAGGTCTTGATGAGCGTCTGGATCTGGCACGGGACCTTGTCCACGGCGTCCTTGCGGACCACGAAGACGTCCGAGATGAGGCCCGGCTTCTGATCGGCCGTGTAGATGAGCTTGAAGGACGGGTCCTGCTGCATCGCGGCGGTGAGGTACGGCTCGTATGTGACGGCCGCGTCCACGCGCTTGGCGATGGCGGTGGTGCCGGCGTCGGCGGCGGACGTGGGGACCTTGACGATGTCGTCGATCGTCATGCCGTTCTGCGAGAGGGCGTACCGCAGGAGGATGTCGGAGGTCGTCCCCTCCTCGTACGCGACCTTCTTGCCCTTGAGGTCCTTCACCGAGGTGACCGGCGCGGCGGCGAGGACGGCGTCGGCGGTGTTCGACTGGTCGAGCACGAGGACCGCCACGAGCGGGGTCCCCTGCTGGAGCAGCCGGAGGGCGGTGTGCGTCGCGACGTTCGCGCCGTCGATCTGGCCGGCGGTGAGCGCCGCGTTGATCTCATCGTCGGTCGTGAAGGAGCTGACCTTCACGTCGAGGCCGTTGTCCTTGAACATCCCCTTCGCGTCGGCGACCCACCAGGGGCCGTAGCCGAGCCAGGGCTCGGTGCCCATCCGGAAGGTGCCGGCCTCGGGGGTGCAGGCGGCTGCCGCAGCGCTCTCGGCCGGGGCGGTGGTGGCCGCGGCGGACGGGGCGGGCGTCGCGCTGCTCGAGCAGGCGGCGGCGAGGATGGCGATCGAGCCGGCGAACGCGGCGATCGCTGCGAGCCGGCGTCCGGCCGGCCGGGTGGTCGTGGACATGGGGCTCCTCCTCAGGACGCTCCTCGGGGCTCGGGGTCCGCACAGGGTACCCGAGGAGCGTGGGATGCGCGAGTCCATGCATGAATAGGGTGCATGAAGATGCATGGCACTCCCGGCCCCGGCCTGTGCGCGGCGGTCCGTGGCGGGCCCCTCGCCTACCCCACCGGGTCGTTGACGCGTCCCCCGCGACGGGACGACAGTCAGCGGATCGCGTCCCGCCGGTGGATGCGGGACGCCCCGCACAAGGAGCGTCTCCGATGTCTGCGTCCCACCTGCGCATCCGGGCTCCCATCGTCGGCGCCGCGGCGTTCGTGCTCGTCGCCGTCGCGGCCGGCTCGGTCGTCGCCGGGAGCAACCCGCCCACGCTCTACGCATGCTTCAACACGAGCGGCGCCGTCGCGATGGCGACGATCCCGCAGTGCAAGCTCGCCGGCGGCGGCCAGCTCGTCGGGTTCAACACGTCCGGCCCGACCGGGCCCGCCGGACCGACCGGCCGCGCAGGGGATCCAGGGGCCGGCCGGCCCCACCGGCGACACCGGCCCGATCGGACCCACCGGAGCGGCGGGCGCGGCCCACGCGTGGTCCACGACGAGCACCAGCGTCACCGTGGTCGCCGGCGTGAGCGTCTTCCCGACGACCGTCACGAGCCTGACGCTGCCGGCCGGGACCTACGTCCTCCAGGCCGCCGGGCAGATGAAGTACCGCTTCGGTATCAACAACTCCGCCACGTGCACCATCAACGCCCCCGGGGCGAGCGCCACGCAGGACATCGACGCGTCGAACTACGCCGCGCAGCGGTCGCCCTATGCGCTGGTGGCCACGACGACGCTCTCGGGCACCACGACCGTCTCCGTGGCCTGCTCGACGGCGTTCACGAGCAACGGCCCCGTCCTCGACGACAACAGCCTCATCGCGATCCAGGTCGGCGGCCTCAACTGAGCGCGCGGATCGCGTGACCGCGGCGGTCGCGCACGCAACGACGCCCGAAGGGCCGGCGGTCCTTCGGGCGTCCCCACGCACGGCCGGCGGCGACGGCCGGCGCCCCTCCCTACCGGAACTCGCGCCGCGACGCCCAGAGCGGGATCGCCACGAGCACGACGACGACCACGTTCACCACGAGGTTCGGCAGGACGCCGTGCATGACGGTGGCGAGGGTGTCGAGGACGAACCAGGCGGCCGTGCCGAGCGCGATCGCCCGCCACGCCCACGCCTCGCCTGCCGCGAAGGGCCCGCGGGCGACGAAGACGAGGACGATCCCCCAGCCCGCGAGCGTCGCGCCCCAGACGCCGTAGACCCAGCCCTGGTAGTCGGTGACGTTCGCCGGCGCGCTGCCGGGCCAGAAGATCGGGTCGTAGAAGAAGTCGATCGGGCCGAAGAGCGGCGTCCCGCCGAAGAGCGACATGAAGACGCCGAAGACGGCCAGGCCGACCGCGACGGCGGTCAGCCACCCGGCCCACCGCTCGAGGGATGACGACCGCCGGCCTGCCGGGGGCCGGCGACCATCCCCGGGTCGACCCGGTCGCGCTCCGCCCGTCATCCGCCGCACCCCCGTCCTCATCTCGCTATCCGAGCGACCCGACCGCCGCCTCCACCGCGTCGAGGACCTCGCGCGACTTCACGAGCTCCTGCATCCGGGTGTGGTCGACGTGGAGCGGCCGGTCGGTGTCGAGGTGCTCCACGTGGCGCCGGATCACCGCGTGCGCGGCGTCCGTGCCCTTGCCCCTGGTCATCTCGCGGAAGTCGAGCGCCTGGGCGGCCGCCATCATCTCGATGCCGATCACGCCGTACCCGTTCGCCACGATCTGCTCGGTCTTGATCGCCGTGTTCATCCCCATCGAGACGAAGTCCTCCTGGTCCGCGGCGGCCGGGATCGACTGGATCGACGCCGGGGCGGAGAGGAGCTTCTGCTCCACGATGAGCGTGTCGGCGGTGTACTGGCTGAGCATCATCCCGGAGAACATCCCGGCGCCCTTCGTGAGGAACGCGGGGAGGCCGACCGAGAGGGCGGGGTTCGTCAGGCGGTTGAGCCGGCGCTCGGAGAGGACGCAGACGGTCGTCACGGCGGCGCCGACCATGTCCATCGGGAGCGCGACCGGCGTCCCCTGGAAGTTCGCGCCGGTGAGCGTGAGCTTCTCCTCGGTCAGGAAGATCGGGTTGTCCCCGACCCCGTTGAGCTCCGTCTCGACCTGCTTGCGCGCCCACGCGACCGCGTCGTGCGCGGCCCCGATCACCTGCGGGGTGGAGCGCATCGAGTAGGCGTCCTGGACCTTCGTGTGGATCTTCCCGGTCCGCAGGTCGGAGCCCTCGAGCATCTGCATGATCGCCTTCGCCGAGCGGACCGCGCCCGGGAAGCCGCGCATCTGGTGGAGCCGGGTGTCGTACGGCTTGAGGTTCGCGAGGAGGGCCTCCAGCGTCATCGCCGCGGCGATCTCGGCCTGCTTGAGCAGGCGCTCGATGTCCCAGAGCGAGAGCGCGCTCATGGCGGTGAGGACGTTGGACCCGTTGATCGTCGAGAGTCCGTCGCGCGCCTCCAGGCCGGGGGGCGTGATGCCCGCGCGCCGGAGCGCCTCGGCGCCGTGCAGGCGCTCGCCCTGGTACCAGGCCTCGCCCTCGCCCATGAGGAGGAGTGCGACCTGCGCCATCGGCGCGAGGTCGCCGGACGCGCCGACCGACCCGCGCTGGCAGACCACCGGCGTGACGCCCCGGTTGAGCATCTCGACGAGCGTCTGCGTGATGACCGGCCGGCAGCCCGAGTTGCCGTGCGCCTGGACGTTGATCCGGCCGGTCATGGCGGCACGGACCGTGGGGATGGGCGCGGGGTCGCCGATGCCCGCCGCGTGGTTGTAGATGAGGTAGCGCTGGAACTGCGCGACCTGCTCGTCGGTGAGCACCACCTCGGAGAACTCGCCGATCCCCGTGTTGATGCCGTACATGATCTCGTGGGCGGCGATCTTCTCCTCGAGCATCGCGCGGTTGGCGGCGATGCGGGAGAGCGCGCCCGGATCCAGCTCCACGCGCTCCCCGTCGCGCGCGACCGCGGCGAGCTTCTCGAGGGTGAGCGACGTGCCGTCGAGGACGATGGTCATGGGAGGTTCCTGCCTCGGGACGAGGGCACATCGACGTCCGTGGCGACGCCGAGCCGCCCTCATCGTAGCGGGAGGGAGCCGCAGCGGAGGCGCCATCGGGGGGTGTGCGCGGCTCGGGCACTGTGTCAGCATCCGACGGACGTCCGCGCGACCCGGGTGCGGTCACAGCGTCCGTGGAGGGCCCCCGATGACCGAGGAGTTCGAGCCAGTCCAGCCGCTTCCCCTCGACCTCGACCCGGAGGTGGCGCGCGCGCTGGAGATGGCGGAGGCCCGCGCGTACCACGATGCGTACAGCGCGGCGGCCGAGCTCCCGGGGAACCCTGCGGGCGCGCACGTGCGCCTGATCGGCGGCGCCGTGGCATTCGGGCTCACCGCGCTCGACTTCAGCTTCTTCAACCGGACCGTGGGCCTCGGGATCGTCGAGGAGGCGACCTTCGACGACGTCGCCGAGACGGTCGGCTTCTATCGCGCCCTCGGTCTGACCTCTACCGCGATCCACGTGGCGCATGGCGCGCGGCCGTCGGACCTGCCCGGCTGGGTCTCCGCCGAGGGGTATCGCCTCGGCAGCCGCTGGGTGAAGATGTGGCACGACCTCGTCGCGATCGACGAGCCGCCGGCCGCGCTCCGCATCGAGCTGGTCGATCCGTCGCTCGCCGGGACGTGGGGCGACGTCTGCCTCGCCGGGTTCCAGATGCCGCCGCAGGTCGGGCCGATCGCGACGACGCAGATCGGCCGGCCCGGCTGGTCGCACTACCTCGGATACGACGGCGGAACGCCGGTCGCCACCGCGGCGATGCACATCGAGGACGGCGTGGCCTGGATGGGATACGGCGCGACGCTCGAGCAGGCCCGGGGGCGCGGGTGGCAGACGGCGTTGCTCCTCCGGCGACTCCTCGACGCCCGCGACGCGGGCTGCCGCCTCGCCGTCACGGAGACGGGGGAGGAGACCGAGCGCGAGCCCGTCAACCACTCGTACCGGAACATGGTCAGGACCGGCTTCCGCCTGGGGTACGCGCGCAGGAACTGGTACACGGAGTAGGCGGGGCGCGGCCGGCTCGCCGACGTCGTCGCGCGCCGATACGATGGCGAGGACCCCACGCCACGACGCGCCCACGGCCCCTGCGGCCACGGCCCTGGAGGACCCCCGATGACCTCCGACCCTCGCGCCACCTCCTCCGGTGAGCCCGCCCCCGACCGTCCCGCGCCCCTCCCCGGCGCCCGCCCCGTCCGCGCGCCGCGCGGCACGGAGATCTCCTGCCGCGGCTGGCAGCAGGAAGCGGTCCTGCGGATGCTCATGAACAACCTGGACCCCGAGGTCGCCGAGGACCCGGACCGCCTCGTGGTCTACGGCGGGACCGGCCGCGCGGCGCGCTCGTGGGAGGCGTTCGACGCGATCGTCCGCGAGCTCCGCCGCCTCGACGACGACGAGACGCTCCTCGTCCAGTCGGGCAAGCCGGTCGGCGTCTTCCGGACCAACGTCTGGGCACCGCGCGTCCTCATCGCCAACTCGAACCTCGTGGGGAAGTGGGCGAACTGGGAGCACTTCCGCGAGCTCGAGCGTGCGGGCCTGATGATGTACGGCCAGATGACCGCGGGCTCCTGGATCTACATCGGGACCCAGGGGATCCTCCAGGGGACGTACGAGACGTTCGGGGAGTGCGCGCGGCAGCACTTCGGCGGGACGCTGAAAGGGCGTGTCGTCCTCACCGCCGGCCTCGGCGGGATGGGCGGCGCCCAGCCCCTCTCCGTGACGATGAACGAGGGCGTCGCGATCTGCATCGAGGTGGACGAGGCCCGGGCGCGCCGCCGCCACGAGATCGGCTACGTGGACCAGGTGACCGACTCGCCGGACGCCGCCCTCGCGCTCGCGCGCCTCGCGGCCGCCCGCGGCGAGGCCATGTCCATCGCGCTCATCGGGAACGCCGCGGAGATCGAGCCGGCCTGGGCGGCGAAGGGCGAGCGCTTCGACGTCGTCACCGACCAGACCTCCGCGCACGACGCCCTCAACGGCTACGTCCCGTCGGAGATGTCGCTGCACGATGCCGTCGCCCTCCGGGCCAGCCGCCCGGACGTCTACATCCGCCGGGCCATGCAGTCGATGGCCGACCAGGTCCGCGCCATGCTCGCCATGCAGGCCGCCGGATCGGTCGTCTTCGACTACGGGAACAACATCCGGGCGCAGGCGAAGGAGGCGGGGGTGGAGAACGCCTTCGACTTCCCCGGCTTCGTCCCCGCGTTCATCCGCCCGCTCTTCTGCGAGGGCTCCGGCCCGTTCCGATGGGTGGCGCTCTCCGGCGACCCCGCCGACATCAAGCGGACCGACGACGCGCTCATCGAGCTCTTCCCCGAGAAGGAGCACCTCCACCGGTGGCTTCGGATGGCCGAGGAGAAGGTCCCGTTCCAGGGGCTCCCGTCGCGCATCTGCTGGCTCGGGTACGGCGAGCGGTCGAAGGCGGGGCTCGTCTTCAACGAGCTGGTCCGGACCGGGCAGGTGAAGGCGCCGATCGTCATCGGGCGCGACCACCTCGATTCGGGCTCCGTCGCCTCGCCCAACCGCGAGACCGAGGCGATGGCGGACGGCACCGACGCGGTCGCGGACTGGCCGCTCCTCAACGCCCTCGTGAACACGTCGGCGGGCGCGAGCTGGATCTCGATCCACCACGGCGGCGGCACGGGGATCGGGTACAGCCAGCATGCGGGGATGGTCGTCGTCGCCGATGGCACCGACCTCGCGGCGGAGAAGCTGTCGCGCGTCCTGACGACCGACCCCGGGATGGGCGTCATCCGGCACGCGGACGCCGGCTACGCGCGGGCGATCGAGGTGGCGAGGGAGCGCGGCGTCCGGATCCCGATGCTCGACGAGTAGGGGCAGGGGCGGGGGCGCCGGGGCTCGGCCCGTCCCCGCCGTCCCTTGACGCCGCCCGTATCTTCCGCCCATGCGCACCGTCGTCCTTGGAGCCGGCTTCGGCGGGCTCGAGCTCACGTCCATCCTCTCGCAGGAGCTCGGCGATGCAGGCCGACACGGTCCTGATCGACCGTGCGGAGGGCTTCGTCTTCGGCTTCTCGAAGCTCGACATCATGTTCGGGCGGCTCGCCCCCGCCTCGGCGCTCCACCGGTACGCCGACCTCGTGCACCCGGGCGTCCGGTTCGTCAGGGGCGAGGTCCTGTCGATCGATCCTGTCGAGAAGACCGTCGTGACCGACGCCGGGACGTTCGGCGCGGACGTCCTCGTCGTCGCCCTCGGTGCGGAGTACGACCCCGCCGCGATCCCCGGGCTCGTCGAGGGAGGCCACGAGTTCTACTCGGTCGCCGGGGCCACGGCGCTGCGCGACATCCTCGAGCGGTTCGAGGGCGGGAACGTGGTCGTCGGCGTCACCTCGACGCCCTTCAAGTGCCCGCCCGCGCCGAGCGAGACGTCGCTCCTCATGCACGACCTCCTCGCGCGCCGCGGGATCCGCGAGCGCAGCACGATCACCCAGGTCATGCCGTTCGGCGTCCCCATCCCGCCGTCGCCCGACGGCTCGGCGGCGATCCTCGCCGCCTTCGCCGAGCGCGGGATCTCGTTCGTGCCCGACAACCTCGTGCGGTCCCTCGATCCGGACCGGCGCGTCGCGCATCTCTCCGGCGGCGCCGAGATGCCGTACGACCTGTTCCTCGGGATCCCGCCCCACCGGGTGCCGGCGGTCGTCGCCGAGTCCGGGCTGGCCGAGGGCGGATGGATCCCGGTCGACTTCGACACGCTCCAGACGCGCTTCCCGGACGTGTACGCCGTCGGCGACGTCACGAGCGTCGGCACGCCGAAGGCCGGCGTGTTCTCGGAGGGCCAGGCGAGGATCGTGGCCGAGCGCATCGTGGCGCAGGTCCGGAGTCGGTCCTCCGATGCGACGTACGACGGCCGCGGCACGTGCTACATGGAGTTCGGCCACGGCCAGGTCGCCGGGATCGACGTGACGTTCCCGCATGGCCAGCCGCCGTTCGGGTCGTTCTCGAAGCCGACCGACGAGCGCGGCCTCGAGAAGGAGGCGTTCGGCACCACCCGGGTCGCGCGCTGGTTCGGCCGCTGATCCGGCGACGGCGTGTCGCCGTGCCGCTCCGCTTCGTCCGACGAGCGGGATCGCAGCCCCGCCGACCTCCCGGACGGTGGGAAGGGACTGCCGGACCGTGTCCCCGGCCCGCAGTTCAGCCCCGGTCGACCATCCGCGGGTAGAGGTCCCGCAGCAGCGCGACCTCCGCCATGTGGTTGATGAACTCGCGGTTCGTCCACCACATGACCCCGATGAACGGGATGTCGGGTCCATCCCGTACGGGTAGGCGCTGAAGCCGGGCACGTCGAGCTGCGCGTCCGTCAGCGTCTCGCACGAGGCCGCCCAGCGGTCCACCAGCGCCGACAGCCCGGCCACCGCCACCGCCGGGTCCGCGGAGAAGGCCACCACGTCGTTCGGGTCGATCGACCGCGTGCCGAACGACCACTCCCACCGGCCGGCGATCCCGTTCGCCACGTGCGCGATCCGCCACGCGATCGTCGCGACCGGCCCCGGCGCGAAGGGGTCGAGCCAATCGTCGAAGTCCATCATGCCACTCGCCCGGCCCGAAGGCGTTCGGCGTGGGCGCCGTCCCGCGCCGCCGGAGGGAGTGCATCCCCTCGAACGGCTCCCAGAGGTACTCGGCGGCCGTCATCCCCTCCAGGCGGGGACGTAGAGGTCGCGCGACTCCGCGCAGCTGGTCGAGCAGCACGCCCACGCGGTCCGTCCGCAGCTCCATCATCGGCCTCCGTCCACGTCCGTCGCTGCCGGTCGATGCGACCGCGCGCGCGTCACTCGTCGATCTCACCGAGCATCGGCTCGGGGCTGGGCTCGATCAGGGGTGAGTGGGGCGCCGGCGCGGCGCCCGCCTGCGCGCCGGCCGTCGCCTCCGCCGGCGTCATGGCGGGGATCACGCGCAGCCCGCGGAGCGGCGAGAGGAGCGCGGGCAGGAACGAGAAGACCGCCCCGATCGAGCCGATCCAGATCGCCGTGTGCATGTCGAACGCGGTCGCGAGCAGGCCGCCCGCGAGCGACCCCGCCGGGATCATGAGCACCGCGATGAACTTCATCGTGGCGTTCATCCGGCCCTGCAGATGCACGGGCGTGATCGACTGCCGGTAGCTCACCTGGTTGACGTTGAAGACGAGGACCGACCACCCGAAGAGCAGTCCCTGCGCGATGAGGAACGGCGCCGGCGCCGACGCGGGCGCCAGGGGGATGAGGACCGTCGCCGAGCCGGCGACGAAGATCGACACGATGATCGCGGGGCCGAACCCGATCCTGCGCGCGACGGACGAGGCGGTGACGGCCCCCACGATGAGCCCGATGTTCCCGATCCCGAGGATCAGCCCGAGGGGTCCTGCGTCGAGCCCGAGCTCCCGCACGGCGTACACGAAGAACAGCGAGAAGACGACCTGGCCGAAGAAGTTGGTCAGCGACATCGTGAGCGCGATCGCGCGGAGGTACGGGTTCGCGAACACGTAGCGCAGGCCGGCGGCGACCTCATGGCGCAGGCCGGCCCGCTCGGATGTCGCTGCCGCCTCGGCGCCGGCGGCGGCACCCGCCTCACCCTCGACCGACGCGGCCGGCGGCGCTCCGCGCCCGGGCGCCGGCTCCGGCCGGCGGATCGCGACGAGCGCGATGCCGGAGACGATGAACGAGAGCGAGTTCGTGATCACCGCGACCGGCGCCGTCAGGACGCCGATGAGCCACCCGGCGATCGCGGGCCCCGCCGTCTGGGCGATCGACCGCGTCGTCTCGAGCTTGCCGTTGCCGTCCAGGATCCGCTCTCGCTCGACGAGCGACGGCAGGTACGCCTGGTACGCCACGTCGAAGAAGACGGTGAAGATCCCCGTGACGAACGCGACGACGTAGAGCTGCCAGATCGTCAGCACGCCGGCGACCCACGCGACGCGGGATCGTCGCGAGGAGCAGCGCGCGCGCGACGTCGGCGGCGATCATGATCGGCCGCCGCCGCAGCCGGTCGAGCCAGACGCCGACCGGCAGCGTGAAGAAGACGAACGGCAGGAACTCCATCGTCGAGAGGAGGGCGACCTCCGCCGGCGACGAGTCGAGGAAGCTGATCGCGACGAGCGGGATCGCGAGGAGGCTGACCTGGCTGCCGAACTGGCTGACGGTCTGCGCGGTCCAGAACTTCACGAAGTCCGGATGGCGGAAGAGGCTGCCGTCCCCGCGGCCGGCGGCGTCGCTCACGGGGTCATGTGCCGGCCGCGGGACCGCCGTCGCGTCGCGCCGCTCCGCGCCCGCGTCCGCGCCATCGCGCTCGGCGATCTCCATGCGCTCCTCGATCTCGACGGACGCCTCGCCGGGGACGATCGGGCCGATCCCGCCGGCCACCCGCGCCGCCTCGGCTTCCGCCCACGCCTCGGGGCTCGCCGGGAGGGCCCGCAGGCCGCGCACGGGCGCGAGCAGGAGGGGGATCATCCCCAGGGCCCCGCCGAGCACGCCGATCCAGATGGTCGGCAGGATCCCGATGACCGTCCCGAGCACCCCGGCGAGGATCGACCCGATCGGGATCGTCCCCCACACGATGAAGCGCATCGTCGCGTTCATCCGGCCCTGCATGCGCTCGGGCGTGATCGCCTGCCGGAAGCTCACCTGGTTCACGTTGTAGACGACGTTGCCGAAGCCGGCGATGAGCCCGGAGACGATCAGGAAGGGCACCGCGGTGGCGGGCGTCGCGAGCGGCACGAAGAAGACGGCGGCCGTCGCGGCCGCCCCGCCGAGCACGATGGCCGGCCCAAGGCCGATCCACTGCTGGATCCTCGTGGCCGTCACCGCCGCGGCGAGCCACCCGATGTTCCCGATCGCGAAGACGACACCGATGACGCCGGCGCTCATGCCCAGGTCGCGGACGGCGTACACGAGGAGCAGGGCGAAGACGAACTGGTTGAAGAAGTTCGAGATGCCCGTGGACGCCGCGATGAGCCGCAGCTGCCGCTGGCCACCGACGTAGCGGAGCCCCTGCGCGATGTCCCGGCGCATGCTCGGCCGCTCGCCGCCCGCGGCGACGTCGGGATGGACGGGCTCCGGCTCCGGCCGCCGGATGAGGAAGATGAACAGGGCGGATCCGAGGTAGCTGACCGCGTCGACGAGGATCGCGACGGGGGCGGTGAGCCACTCCACGAGGATCCCGCCGAGCGACGGTCCCACCAGCGCCGCCCCCGACCGGCTGATCTCGAGCTTCGCGTTGCCCTCCACCAGGTCCTCGCGGTCCACGAGCGACGGGAGGTAGCTCTGGTAGGAGACGTCGAAGAAGACGGTGAGGCTGCCGACGAGGAACGCCACGGCGAACAGCTGCCAGATCGTGAGGACGCCGGCGACGTACGCGAGCGGGATCGAGGCCAGGAGGAACGCCCGGCCGAGGTCGCCAGCGATGAGGATCGGGCGTCGCCGGAGACGGTCGACCCAGACGCCCGCCGGCAGGCCCAGGAGGATGAACGGGAGGAATTCGACCGTCCCGAGGAGGGCGACCTCGAAGGGTGTCGCGACGAGGACCACGATCGCGACGAGCGGGAGCGCGAGCTGCGTGACCTGCGTGCCGACCTGGCTGATGGTCTCGCCGGTCCACAGCTTGAGGAAGTCGGGGTGGCGCCAGAGGCTCCGGCGCGTCTCGGCCATGGGGCCTCCGGGGCGGTCGGGGGTGGGACGGACCCCCGGCCGAGTCTACACGCGGACCGCGTCCGCGACGGCCGCGGCGTGCCATCATCCCCGCGTGCCCCATCTCATCGAATCCGTCCCGAACTTCAGCGAGGGGACCCGCCTCGAGGTCGTCGACGCGATCGCCGCGGCGGTCGAGGCGACCCCGGGCGCGCACCTCTTCGACCGGACGAGCGACGCCAGCCACGACCGCAGCGTTCTCACGCTCGCTGGCGACGCGGACGCCGTCGCGGACGCGCTCGAGGCCGCCATCGCCGTGGCGATCGACCGGATCGACATGAACGTCCAGCACGGGGAGCACCCGCGGATCGGCGCCGTGGACGTCGTCCCCTTCGTCCCGCTCGGGACCACCACGATGGCGGAAGCGGTCGCGCTCGCGCGCGGGTTCGGCGCCCGCATCGCCGCCCGGTTCGACCTCCCCGTCTATCTCTACGCAGAGGCGGCGACGCGGCCGGACCGCGTCCGCCTCGCCGACGTGCGCCGGGGCGAGTACGAGGGGCTGCGAGACGCGATCCTCACGGACCCGGATCGCGCCCCGGACTTCGGGCCGTCGCGGCTCCACCCCACCGCGCGGGGCCGTCGCGGTCGGCGCGCGCCCCTTCCTCGTCGCGTGGAACGTGAACCTCGCCACGGACGACCTCGATCTCGCGAAGTCGATCGCGGCGCATGTCCGCGAGTCGAGCGGCGGCCTGCCGAAGGTCCAGGCGCGCGGGTTCCGCCTGGAGGACCCCGACTGCGCCCAGGTCTCCATGAACCTCCTCGACGTGGGCGTCACGCCCATGTGGCGCGTCTACGAGGCGGTGCGCGACGAGGCCGCGGCCGCCGGCGTGGACGTCCTCGAGTCCGAGCTCATCGGCCTCGCGCCCCTCCGCGCGTTCACGGACGTCGCGGACCACGCGGGCGTCCCCGCGGACCTTCCGGCCGAGGAGCGGCTGCGCGCCGCCGGCGCGTGGATGCGGCTGCGGGGCGCGGACCCGTCGATGGCCCTCGAGCTGCGGGTGGCGGCCGCGATGGCCGCGGAGGCCGGTGATGGCGCCCGCCGGCTCCGGCGGCCCGGCCGGCGATGGCGGGCCCGCGGCGGGCCCCGGTGATCCGCGATGACCCTCCGCGTCATCCACGGCGGCCGCGGCTCGGCGGACCTGATGCCCGGGCTCCTCGTCACCGGGGCGAGCGAGGTCGTCACCATGGCCGGCGGCCTCCGCATGGGCGTCGACCAGGACGATCCCGCCGTGCTCCGGGCCTCGGACGTCGGTGGTCCCGACTCGCCCGAGGCGCCGGTGGTCGCCTGCTGGGAGGGGCGCGTGGTGGGCGTGGGCCCGCGCGACGCGGTCGTCGCGTCCCTTGCGGCCGAGGGTCTCCCCGCGAGCCGCTTCGCCCGCTTCGACGCCGACGGCGGCACCGTGACGCCCGGCCTGGTCGACCCGCACACCCACCTGCTGTTCGCCGGGACGCGCGAGGGCGAGCTGCGGCTCCGCCAGCGCGGCGCCGGGTACCTCGAGATCCTCGCGTCGGGCGGCGGGATCCTCTCGACGGTCGCCGCGACCCGTGCCGCCACCGAGGACGAGCTGCTCGCGCACGGACGCCGCTGGCTCGACGAGATGCTCGCGCACGGCGCGACCACCGTCGAGGTCAAGAGCGGCTACGGCCTGGACCCGGCGACCGAGCTGCGCCTCCTCCACGTCGCGGGCATCCTCGCCGAGGAGGGCCCGATCGACGTCGTGCCCACGTATCTCGGGGCGCACGCGGTCCCGCCCGAGTTCCGGTCCCAGCCCGACGCGACGGACGCGTACGTGCGGTCGATCATCCACGACCAGCTGCCGCTGATCGCCGCGCAGGGGATCGCGCGCTTCTGCGACGTCTTCTGCGAGGAGGGCGTCTTCAGCGCCGACCAGTCGCGCGCAGTCCTCGAGGCCGCCATGACCGTGGGGCTGGAGCCGCGCCTCCACGCGGACGAGATCGCGCCGTCGGGTGGGGCGGAGCTCGCCGCGGAGATCGGTGCGTACTCCGCCGACCACCTCGCGGCCCCGAGCGAGGAGGGGATCGAGGCGCTCGCGATGGCGGCGCGATCCGGGCGGCCCGTCGTCGCCACGCTGCTGCCGGCGACGACGTGGTTCCTCATGGCGCACCACTACGCTCCCGCACGCCGGCTCATCGAGCGGGGCGTGCCGGTGGCGCTCGCGAGCGACTTCAACCCGGGCACCTCGCCCACGCCGAACCTCGCGCTCGTCATGACGGTCGCGTGCCTGGAGCTCGGCCTGACGCCCTCGGAGGCCCTCGCGGCCACGACCGTCAACGCCGCGCACGCCCTGGGGCTGGGCGACGAGGTGGGGTCGATCGAGGTCGAGCGCCAGGCGGACCTCGTGATCTGGCGCGTCCCCACGCACCTGCAGATCCCGTACTACCCGGGAGCCAACCTCGTGCGCGCCGTCATCAAGCGCGGCCTGCCGATCCTCGAGCGCGCGTAGCGCGATCCCGTCCGGGCACGCCCGGCGCGCGCACTGCCCGGGCGCGTGGGGCCCGAGGCCGTCAGGCCTTCCCGCGCGAGTCCAGCAGGACGGTCGTCACCTCGTCCGGCAGCCCCGAGATCGTGAGCGAGAGCTTCGACTGGGGCTCGGTGGGCGCCGCCGCACCCATCTCGTGGAAGAACTTCGCGATCGCATCCGTGCAGACGCCGTCGTCGCAGACGGGCATCGGGATCGCGATCTTCACGTCCAGCTGGGCGATGAGCTCGGCCGCCTTCGAGGGCGAGAGCGCGCCGCCCACCGGGACGCACGCGATGTCCACGTCGCCGATCTCGCCGACCTTGTCGTCGGACAGCGTGTGCCCGATGTCGCCGAGGTGGACCGTGTGGAGCCCGTCGATCTCGTAGACGAACGCGACGTTCCGTCCCCGCTCCGCCCCGCGCTTCTCGTCGCGCGCCGTGCGCACGCCCGTGATGAGGACGTGCCTCACCTCGTACTCGCCGGGCCCGTCGAGGGTGAAGGCGCCCTCCAGGCTGGTGGGGATCGCGGTCGCGCCGTCGTTCGCCGTCCGCGGTTGCGCCCCCCTGCTCCGCGGGAGCGGCGCATCGTCCGGGTGGCTGTACGTGACGATGTCGCCGGCGATGCCGCGCCCGGTGGGTCCCACGACCGACTGGTAGGCGTCCGCGACGACGACGACGTCCTTGCCGCGGAGCCGGATGCAGCTCCGCCCGTACCACGTGATCTCCATGACACGGGATTCTGACACACGCGGAGGTGGCGAAGCGGCTGCCTCCGGCCTCCGACCTGCGCGCGATCGGTGCGCGAGGGGCTGCAGGGCCGCGCGGACGGCGGCGGGCAGCGTGCCGGCGGGAAAAGGGAGACCGGAGACGCCTGCCCATTCGGCGCCTCCGGTCTGAGGGAGGGAGGATGGAACTGGAGGGTTTGTCGAGGTTCCGAGAGAGGGTTCCCTTCAGGTCCGACACGAACGTTAGACCCCGCGGATTCAGGCACAAGGCGCGAGACGATTAAGAAACGGACACGTCGTGCGGGGATCGGGCGTCCGTCGGCGCACCCGACCCGCTACTTGACGACCGCCCGTACGAGCCTCGACCAGGTCACGGCGCCGGCGGTCGCCCCCGGCACCGAGACCCGGAAGTAGACCGAACGTCCGCTGCCGGTCGCCGCGGAGGGCACGCGCACGGTCCGCGACCACGCCACCGTTCCGGCGGCGCTCGTCCGCCCGGTCGCGACGGACTTCCACGTGCCCGCGGTCCCGATCCGCTGGTAGAGCCGGACCACCGTACCGGCGACGGCCGGCGACAGAGCCGCGCGGACCGTGACTGCGGCCCCGTTCGCGACAGTGGTCGCGGTGCCGTAGCCGGTCGCGCCCGCCGCCCCGCCGCCCCGGGCGATCCGGAGCGACGGGACGCCAGCGGTCGTCGTGGGCGTCGTGGGCGATGTCCCGGTGGAGCCGCCCGCGCCGAACAGGAAGTCCGTGTCCGGGATCGTGGGCATGGCGATCGGCTGGGAGAAGAGGAAGGCGGTCGTCGGCTCGGAGAGGTCGCCGAGGAGGGTCTTGCGCATCGCGAGGAGGTCGGCCTTCTGCGTCGTGGTGAGGGTCTTGCCGACCGAGGCGAAGGCGTTGGCGTACTGGTAGACGATCGAGCCGTCGAGCTCGCCGTAGGTCTTCATGAGGGCGGCGACGGACGCCGCGTCCGCGGTTCCGCCCGACTGGAGCTTGCGCAGCTCGGTCGAGACCGCGCGGCGGGTCTCGACGATCTTCGCGAGGTCGGCCCGCTGGCTGTCCACGAGGCCGCTGATCGCCGCCGCCTGGGTCGCGTCGAGCTTGGCGAGCAGCTCCGCCCCCAGGTTGGCGGTGATGGTCGTGCCGATCGAGTAGCCGGGGTTGCCCACCGCCGGGGCGTCCTTGAGGTAGAAGGAGCCGAAGTACGTGCCGTGACGCTCGGGGCAGAAGTACGTGTCCGCCTCCACGTCACCCACGTACCAGCTGAACAGGTCGCCGGCGTAGGTCATGACGGCGACCTTCTCGTCCCGGCTGAGGCCCTGCAGGTCCGACGGCTCGGTGGCGGTCGGCCAGGTCTTCATCCCCGTGCCCTTCATCGCGTCGAGCGTCGCGCGCTGGGCGGACGTGAGCGAGGCGAGCATCGGCCCCATGACCTGCGCGCGCTCCAGGCTGATCCGCCCGTCGAGGGCGTACAGCTCGGCCGAGTACGCCTTCACGGCGGCCTCCGAGAGGCCGGTCGTCCCGGTCGGGAGGTCGCCCTCGAGGAGGCGACGGAACGCCTTCATGAGGACGAACCGCTTGTAGCCGTAGTCGTTGATCGAGGAGACCTGGCTCTTCGCGAGCGAGACGAGCTGCGCACGCTGCTCCGTCGTGAGGAGGTTGAGCATGTTGAGCGACGTCTGCGTGAGGAAGTCGGTGTTGTGGCCCATCTCCGTCGTGTCGTTGTCACGGAGGTACTGGAAGCCCCAGAAGTCCGCGACCTTGCCGGGCGGGAAGAACGAGTCGGAGGCGAGGTTGCCGGTGAGGAACCCGAGGGCGTCGAACGCGATCGTCGTGGACTGGGCCTTGTCGCTGATCGCCTGCTCGATCGTGTAGCCGACGCCGGTGGTCGCGGCCGGCCCGCCGGGACCGCCCTGGCCGCCACCGGGCGGCGGCGGGGGCTGCTGGCCGCCACCGGGCGGCGGGGGCGGCTGCTGGCCGGACGCCGACGGCGCGGCGGATGCATCGACGCCGGTGCTGGTGTCGGTGAACGTCAGCGGTGCGGTCCCGAGCACCTCCACGGT
>CAWJQZ010000001.1:0-13569 GCA_963844945.1 uncultured Chloroflexia bacterium | reverse complement strand
GGGCGACGCCGTCCGGTCCGCGGGCGACGACGACGCTCAGCTCGTCGGCGAACGCGAGCTCCTGCTCGAGGAGCATCGCCGGTCGCGCCGACCGGAGGAGCCGCGGGTCCCGCGAGGACGGCGGCCCCGCGAGCGCCTCCCACCCCTCGGCGACATCCGCCTCGCGCGCGATGCGGACCTGGCTCCGCCCGTCGTAGCCGCCGAGCGGGGCCTTCAGGCGCGCGGGCAGCCCGATCTCGCGCAGCGCGACCCGGACCTCGGCGGCGCTCCGCACCTCGCGCCATCGCGCGACCCGCGCGCCCTGCCCCTCCACCCAGCGACGCTCGGCGAGCCGGTCCTGGGAGACGCGCAGAACGAGGAGGCCGGGCCGGACCGGGACGCCCTCGGCGAGGATCGCCTCCACGAGTGACGCGTCCACATGCTCCAGCTCGTACGTGACGACGTCGCTCGCGGCCGCGAGCGCGACGGCCGCAGCGGGCTCGTCGTAGCGACCCTCGATGAAGCGGTCCGCGACCCGCGCGGACGGGCACCCCGGGTCGGGATCGAGCACGGCGATCCGATAGCCCATCGCGCGCGCGGCCAGCGCGATCATGCGGCCGAGCTGGCCGCCGCCGATGATCCCGATGGTCGCCGGTGGGAGGATCGGGTCGTGCGGCTCCGGCGGGGCGGCCGGCTCGGGCTCCGCCGCGGAGGCGCGGCCGAGAGGCGGGATCGACACGGACCGGCCCGCTGCGCGCGGGCTGCCGGGCGGCTCGGGAAGGCGGGGGGCGCGCGGGCTGCCCGGCGGCCCCGGAGACCGGGCGTCGGCCCGTCCCGGGCTCCGTCGCGCGAGCGTGGCCTCGATCCACGACGACGTGCCCGCCGCGTACGTCGCCGGGTCGGCGCCGTCGGCCGACGCGAGTCGCCGCTTCAGGGCGGCGTAGTCGCGCCGGAGCCGCGGGTCTGCGCGCAGCAGGTCGCGGAGATGGAGGGCCGGGCGGATGGCGGAGTCGGCGTCGGACAGGACGTCGAGGCGGACGGCGTACGGCCTGCCTCTCCACGCGACCATGCCCACGAGGCCGGGCCTGCCGGCCGGCCGGGCGACGCGGTCGTCGCGCCGCTGGAACCCGAGGCGGACGAGTCGGTCGGCGGCACGGTCGACGCCGCCCGGCGCCGCGATGAGCATCAGGTCGATGACGCCGGAGCCCGGAAGGCCGGGCACGGCGGTGCTCCCGACATGCTCGACGTGCGCGTCGGGAAGGGCAGAGCCCACGAGGTCGGCGATCGCCGCGGCGACCTCCGCCGCGCGCGGGTCGGCAGCATGGACGCCGAAGGGGCGCTCCGCGTACCGACCGATCTCGAGCGTGGCCACGGCGGCAGTGTAGGACGCGGCAGGGCCGCGGCGGCGGGCGCCGAGCGGATCGCGGCGCGGACGTGGTCGACGGGCCGCCGGTCGCCGTCAGGCGTCGTCGAGGGCCACCTCGGTCGCCTGCCCGTCCGCGATCAGCCACGCCCGGACCGACGGCGCGCCCGTCGCCGGGTCCGCCTCGGCCGGCGCGAGCGAGACGAGCACGTGGAGCGCCTCGGGGTAGAACGCGCCGCGGATGTCCGTCGGCGACGGGCGCGCCTCCGATGCCGGATGGCTGTGGACGATCGCCCAGATCGCCTCGTCGCGCGCGTCGATCTCCACGCTCACGCTGAGCAGGTCGTCCGCGTCCACCTCGTACAGGTACGGCGAGGCCGCCGCGTTGCGCGTGGGGACCCAGCGGAGCGGGCGACCGCCCTCGACGGCCGGCGCATCCCCGACGACGATGCCGCACATCTCGAGCGGCGCCGCATCGCGCGCGGCCGCCACGATGGCATCGCGGATCGCGACGGGGAGCCGTGCCGGCGCACCGAGAGGCCCCGATCCGCCACCGGCGCCACCCGTCGCCTCGGCCATCGGGCTGCTAGATCCGGTCGGGCAGGGGGAGGATGAAGGGCTCGGCCGGAGGGGCGGCGGAGCCGCGGTCGTCCGGCGTGGCCGGGCCGCGCTCGGCTGCGTCCCGCGCGCCGTCGCCGCAGGTCGGGCATGCCGGGTCTCGTCGGAGCGCCAGCTCCTCGAAGGTCGTCTCGAGCGCGTCGAAGAGCAGCAGCCGTCCGACGAGCGGGTCGCCGATCCCGAGGAGGAGCTTGAGGGTCTCGTTCGCCTGGAGCATCCCCATGATCCCGGGCACCACGCCGAGGACGCCGGCCACGGAGCAGGGTGGAGCGAGCTCGGGGGGCGGCGGGCTCGGGTAGAGGCACCGATAGCAGGGGCCGCCGGCCGGGTCGAAGACCGTCAGCTGGCCTTCGAACCGGTAGACGCTCGCGTGGACGACGGGGATGCCGAGCCGCACGGCGGCATCGTTGAGCGCATAGCGCGTCTCGAACGAGTCCGTGCCGTCCACGATGACCTCGTACCCGGCGATGAGCTCGTCCACGTTCCCCGGCCCGAGCATCGCCTCGTGCCCGACGACGCGGACGGACGGGTTGAGCGCCGCGATCGCCGCCCGTGCCGACTCGACCTTCGCCTTCCCGACCCGGTCCGTGGTGTGGAGGACCTGGCGCTGGAGGTTCGACAGGTCGACGACGTCGAAGTCGACGATCCCGATCGTCCCGACGCCGGCGGCCGCGAGGTAGAGCGCGACCGGCGAGCCGAGCCCGCCCGCGCCCACGAGGAGGACGCGGGAGTCGACCAGCCTCTCCTGCCCCTCGATCCCCACCTCGGGCATCAGCAGGTGCCGGCCGTACCGGCGCATCTGCTCGTCGGTCAGCCGCGTGCCGGCGGGCGCATCCCAGCCGAGGCCGGCGCCGCGCCACGCCTCCGTGCCACCCGCGAGGCTCACGGCGTCCTCGTACCCGACGGCGGTCATGTACCGCACCGCCTGGAGGGAGCGGATCCCGTGGGCGCAGTAGACGACGACAGGCGTCGTGCGGTCGGGCAGCTGCGCCTCCACGCGTCCGGGGAGCTCGCCGAGGGGGATGTGCACGGCGCCCGGGATGCGGCCCGCGTCCCACTCGCGCGGCTCGCGGACGTCGAGCAGGACAACGCGCTCGTCGCTCGCGACGAGCGCGTCCGCCTGTGCGGGAGCGATCTCCCGGGCCGTCAGCCGGCCTCCCCGTCCGCTGCGGCCGCCTCGACCCCCGGCCCCACGTGCGTCTCCTCGGCGGGGCCGGAGGGATGCGCCGCACCCTCGGCCGTCGCCGATCCGCCCTCCGCGAGCGCGTGCTGGAGGGTGTCGAGCGAGAGCAGGGCGCACTTGAGGCGCGCCGGGCTGATCTCGATCCCCAGCAGGTCGAGCACGTCGTCCGGCGTCATCGCGCCGGCCTCGTCGACCGTCTTCCCCCGGACCTCGTCGGTCACCAGGGACGCGGACGCCTGGCTGATCGCGCAGCCCCGCCCGGTGAACGCCACGTCGGCGATGCGGCCGTCGCGGACCGTGAGCATGAGGGTGATCCGGTCGCCGCAGAGGGGATTGGCGCCCTCCCACCGGAGGTCGGGGGCGTCGATCACGCCGAAGTTGTGCGGGTGCCGGTAGTGCTCGAGGATGTAGTCGCGATACAGGTCGTCCACGGGTGCGAGTCTAGCGCGCCGTCAGCGGCCGAAGATGCGGGCGACCTCGAGGAGGCCGTCGGCGAGGGCGTCGATGTCCTCTCGCGTGCTGTACACGTTGAAGCTCGCGCGCGCCGTGGCGGCGAGGTCGAGCCTCTCGTGGAGCGGCATCGTGCAGTGGTGGCCCGCGCGGACGCAGACGCCGAAGCGGTCGAGCACCTGCGCGACGTCATGCGGGTGGACGCCGTCGATGTTGAACGGGACGACCCCGCTCCGCAGCTCCGCGGGCGGTCCGTACAGCGAGATCCCCGGGACGGTCGCCAGTCGATCCAGGGCGTACCGGGTGAGGTCCGCCTCGTGGGCCTGGGCACGGTCCATCCCGAGCGTCATGAGGTACTCGACGGCGGCGCCGAGCCCCACGGCGGCGGCCGCGTCCGGGGTCCCGGCCTCGAACTTCCACGGGATCGTGTTGAACTCGCTCCGCCGGAGGTGGACCTCGCGGATCATGTCGCCGCCGGCGAGGAACGGCGGCATCGCCTCGAGGATCTCGCGCCGGGCCCAGAGGGCGCCGGAGCCCAGCGGGCCGAGGACCTTGTGGCCGGAGAAGACGTAGAAGTCGCAGCCGAGCTCCTGCACGTCCACCGGGAGGTGCGGCACCGCCTGGGCGCCGTCGACGAGGACGAGCGCGCCGGCGGCGTGCGCCATCTCGACGATCCGGCGGACCGGCGTGATCGTCCCGAGCGTGTTCGAGACGTGCGTGAACGCGACGAGCCTGGGCTTCAGCCGGAGGAGGACCTCGAAGACGTCGAGGCGGAGGATCCCGTCGTCCGTGATCGGGATGAACTCGAGGTCGCCGTCCACGTCCTGGACGAGGATCTGCCACGGGACGAGGTTCGCGTGGTGCTCCATCTCGGTGAGCACGATCGCGTCGCCGCGGCCCACGTTCCGGCGGCCCCAGCTGTACGCGACGAGGTTGATCGCCTCGGTCGCGTTCCGCGTGAAGACGATCTCGTCCGGATCCGGCGCGTTGATGAACCGCGCGACGGACGCCCGGGCGCCCTCGTACGCGGCGGTGGCGCGCTCGCTGATCTCGTAGATGCCGCGATGGACGTTCGCGTTGTACTCGCGGTACCAGGTGTCCATCGCGTCGATGACGACGCGCGGCTTCTGGCTGGTGGCGGCCGAGTCGAGGTAGACGAGCGGCTTCCCGGTCCGGGTGGTCGTGGACAGGATCGGGAAGTCCGCGCGCACCGCGTACGCGTCGAGCGGAGCCACCTCGATGCCGGTCCCCCGGGCCTCCACCGCCCCGGCCATCAGACGCCCGCCTCCACCGGCTCGGGGGCACGGGCGTCGAGCGCGGAGTCCGTGGCGTCCACCTCGTAGCCGGCCTCCTGGAGGACCCCGGCGTAGCCCTCGTCCTCGAGGCGGAGGGCGAGGTCGCGGCCGCCGGTCGCGATGATCCGGCCGCGCGCGAGGACGTGGACGACGTCCGGCTTGATGTAGTTCAGGAGTCGCTGGTAGTGGGTGATCAGGAGGACGCCCATCTCGGGGCGGAGCTGGGCGTTCACGCCCTCGGCCACGATGCGGAGCGCGTCGATGTCCAGGCCCGAGTCGGTCTCGTCGAGGATCGCCATCTCCGGCTGGAGGATGGCCATCTGGAGCATCTCGAGCCGCTTCTTCTCGCCGCCGGAGAACCCGTCGTTGACGTACCGCGTGGCGAACGTCTCGTCCATCTTCAGCAGCTGCATCTTCTCGCGGACCAGCCGGCGGAACTCGCCCATCGACACGCCGCCGCGGGTGGGGTCGGTCGGATCGACGTCCGGGTCCTTGTCCACCCCCTGGCGCCGGGCGTTGAGCATCGTCCGGAGGAAGCTCGCCACCGAGAGGCCGGGGATCGCCGTCGGGTACTGGAACGCCAGGAAGAGCCCCATCCGCGCCCGCTTGTCCGGGGAGAGCGCGAGGATGTCCACGCCCTTGAAGATGACCTCGCCGGCGGTGATCGTGTAGGCGGGGTGCCCCATGAGCGCGTAGGCGAGGGTCGTCTTGCCGGACCCGTTGGGGCCCATGATCGCGTGGACCTCGCCGGCGTCGACCGCGAGGTCGATCCCCTGGAGGATCACCTTGTCGGGCGCGGCGACGGGCGAGACGTGGAGGTCGCGGATGACGAGGAGCTTCTCGGTCACGGTGGGTCGTGCTCTCCTGTGGGTGTGGGGCACCCGGATCGGCCGGGCCCCCGCTCAGACGGCGGCCGGCTCGGCCTCCCGGACGGTGACGGGCCGGACCTCGATGAGGTTCGGCGCTGGGACGAGGTCGGCGAGGGTGACGGAGTCGAGCGCGTCGGAGATCGCGTCCCGCACCTTCACCCAGAGGTGGTTGACGGTACACGAGCCGGCCCTGCCGCAGCCGGGCGCGTGGTCGGGGTCCTCGCTGGCGCAGATCATCGGCGCGAGAGGGCCCTCCAGGGCGCGGAGCACCTCGCTCATCCGGATCGTCGCGGGGTCGCGCCCGATCTGGTAGCCGCCGCGGGCCCCGCGCGTGCTGGTCACGAGGCCGGCCTCGCGCAGGGGGATCGCGAGCTGCTCGAGGTAGGCGCGCGGGAGGTCCTCCTCCGCGGCGACCTCGGCCAGGGAGACCGGGCCGGCCCCGTGGCGGGCGGCGAGACGGACCATGAGGCGGACGCCGTACTCGCCCTTCGAGGAGAAGGAGATGGCGCCGCTGCTGTGGAAGGTCTTCACCGTCACGATGCGGAGGGCCCCTAGGAGGTCGGCGGGCCAGGGCTCCAGCGCCCCGGACCTGCCGTCCGATGGTGTGCGCTCGGCCGCCGGGGGACGTTCGACGGCCGAGCGCTGGTGAAATCCGAGTAGATATGTCGGGATTGAGCATAGACCCGCGCGGAGGTCGCGTCAACGGCCCGGGAGAGGGTCGGACACCCTCGCGGGCGAGGCTCACGACCCGGTCAGGTCGAGCGCCTCCGCGTCCGCAAGCGAGGCGATCGCGCCGAGGACCAGGACCGTGCCCAGAGCCGCCGCGCGGTCGCGGGCGGCGCGCAGCAGGGCGGCGGCCGTCGACCTGTCGCCGGCCGCGAGCAGCGCCTCGGCTTCGCGACAGCGTGCGTAGGGCGGGAGCGCCGGCTCGCGCCAGCGGTCCAGGCGTGCGGCGGCGGCCGCCCATGCGGCGGCGTCGCTGTGGCCGGAGAGGCGCGACGACTCCGCGCGACCCCAGGCGACGAGCGCGCGGATCTCCGCCCCGGTCCCCATCCCCGGGACGAGCGTCCCCGCGTCGGCCGCCTCCAGGGTCCGACGGAAACGACCCGCGGCCTCTTCCGCGCGGGCGACGCGGACCCCGTCGCCCGCGGCGCGACCCGTCGTCGCCAGGTCCGCGGCCACGCGGAGGCCGAGCGCCGCCACCTCGGCCCGGGACAGCGCCGCGTCGGTCGCGTCGATGGGTCGCTCAACCTCCTCGATGCGGTCGAGCGCCTCGTCGGGGCGGGAGCGGATGAGCGCGGCCTCGACGAACGGCCAGAGGAGGAGGAGACGGGTGTCCGGTCCGACCTCCGCCCAGGCGCCCGCGGCCTCGGCGAGGTCAGCCTCGCCTTCCGCGAGCCGGCCGCGCGCGATCCGGACGGTGGCGCGGGCGGTGAGGACGAGCTCGTCGGCGCCCGGCACATCCTCGACCGCATCCCAGTCGCCCGCGAGGTAGGCGGCACCCGCCCGGCACATGCCGATCCACGGGAGCGCGGCATCGAGGACATCCAGATGCTCCGCCGTCGCCGTGAACCGCGCGATCGCCGCGTCGATCGCGGCCGCGTCCACGACCCCGTCCAGCAGCACGAGGAGCCGGTCATAGTGGGCGGCGATCACGGCGTGGCCGTCGCCCGCACGCTCGGCGAGGTCGACCGCACGGTCGAGCTCCACGAGCGAGACCTCCGCGTCGTGACCCAGGTAGCGGAGGGACATGCCGAGCACGGTCCGCGACCGGGACTCGAGGTCCGCTGCGCCCACCCGCGCCGCGCAGGTGACGGCATCGCGCGCGACCTCGACCGCATCGACGTGGCGGCCGAGCCGCATCCGGACGAGCGCGAGCGTCGCGAGCGCCGCCGCCCGTCCGCGCGTGGGAGGGCCGGCCGAGGCGAGCGAGACGGCGCGTTCTGCCGCCGCCGCTGCCTCCGAGTACCGGTCGTTGTTCATGAGATAGCGCGCCAGGGCCGCGAGCCGCTCGGCAGCGGCGGCCGGCCCGATGGTCGCGGCAAGGCGGGCCGCCTCGCGCGACGCCTCCGACCCGGCGGCCGCGTCGCCGGGAGCCCTGCGAGCGGCTCCCGGCTCCGCGAGGTCGAGCCGCTCCCGGCGGGCGAGGGATCCGGTCTCGCGCAGGAGCAGGACGCTCCCGAGCTCTGCCGCGCGGTGGTGCGCGCGGTCGAGGAGATCGGCAGCCGCGGATCGGTCGGATGCGATGCCGCGGCCCGGGTGGAGGAGAGCCTCGGCCTGCCGATACCGGGCATACGGGGCCAGCGCCGGCTCACGCCATGGCTCGAGTAGCGCGGCGGCGGCCGCCCATCCGTCCGGGTCGCTCCGCCCCGCGAGGCGTGTCGCCTCCGCGCGTCCCCACGCCGCCAGGGCACGGATCCCGGGCCCGGTCCCCATCCCCGTGACGAGCGTCCCTGCCGCCGCGGCCTCGATCGTCGCGAGGTGCTCCATCCCCGCGCTCTCGGCCAGCGCGACGAGGACCGGGTCGTGCCGCGCGCGCCCGGCGTCGGCCGTCGCCCCGGCGGCGCGCAGGCCCAGCGCGGCGACCTCTGAACGGCCGAGGGCGGCGTCGGTGGCCCCGAGCGTGTGCGCCACCTCCGCGACGAGGTCGAGCGCCTCCTCCGGACGCTCGCGGATCAGGGCCGCCTCGACGAGCGGCCAGAGCATGAGGAGCCGGGCCTCGGGGCCGGCGTCGGCCCACGTCCCCGCCCAGCGCTCGAGATCCGCCTGACCGGCGTCGAGCCGGCCCCGGGCGATGCGGACCGCGCCGCGATACGCGAGGCTGTTGACGTCGTCATCTTCCACGGCCTCGATCGCATCCCAGCGGCCGGCGCGCGCGTCGCTCCGGACCGAGATCTGACGGATGTACGGACGGGCCGCCTCGAGGATGTCGAGCCGCTCGGCTGCCGCGGCGAAGCCCGCGATCGCGTCGTCGATCGCGGCCCGCTCGCCGGTCCCGTCGACCAGAACGTACAGTCGGTCGTAGTGCGCCGTGAGCACGGACTGCCCGTCGCCGCATGCCTCCGCGAGCTCGATGGCGCGATCGAGCTCCCGGAGGGCGTCGGCGTCCTCGTGGCCGAGGGAGTAGATGCTGAGGCCGTGGACGGCCCGGGCACGCGCCTCCACGTCCCGCGCGCCGACCTCGGCTGCGCAGGCTGCGGCGTCGCGCGCGAGCTCCGCGGCCTCGACGAAGCGGTCGGCGAGCATCCGGACACCGCCGAGCGTGAGCAGCGCGGCCGCCCGGCCATGGGTCGGCGGTCCGTCGGCGACGAGGGCGACGGCCTCCTCGGCGGCTCCCGCCCCTTCCTCGTAGCGGTTCGCGTGGGAGAGCGACCGGGCGAGGAGCGCCAGGCGGTCGGCGGCAGCGCCGAGGTCGGCCGCGATGTCCGTCTCGGCGATCGCCCGTCGCTCCAGCTCGATGGCGAGCTCGGTCTCGTTGCGCAGGTCCGCGGCACGGGCGGCACGGTGGAGGGCCTCGGGCCGGTCGAGGCCGTCGGCGACCCCGACCGCGGGGAGGCGCTCCCAGGTCTCGATCGCGGTCCTCCAGTGGGCGAGCGCTTCGGCCCAGGCGGGGATCCGTTCCGCCTCGATGGCGGCCCGCACCGAGCTGGCGAGCGCCTCGGGGTCACGGTCGGCGGCGAGCCAGTGGCCGGCGATCTCGGCGGCGGCTCCTGCGGCGGTCGGTGCGGCGAGCTCCGGGTGCTCCGTCAGGAGGGTCGCGATCTGCTCGTGGAGGCGAAGCCGCTCGATCGGCTTGAGGCCGGCACGGACCGCCTCGGCGAGGAGGTCGTGGCTGAAGGCGACCCAGCCACCCGGCTCGCGAAGGACCAGGACGCTCGCTCCGGTCGCCGTCGCGAGCCCGGCATCGAGGACCGCGGGGTCGGCCCTCCACGCCGCAGCGAGGAGCGCCCGCGGCGCCGGCCGTCCGATCGCGGCGACGAGGTCGACGACGCGGCGGGCGGCGGGGGGCAGGTCGGCGATCCGGACCAGGAGCAGGTCGCGGAGCGCGTCGGGGACCGCGCCGACCGCCGCGGCAGGCGCCCGGGCGAGCTCGGTGGCATAGAAGGGGTTGCCCCACGAGCGCAGGGCGATCCGGGCGGCCTCCGGCGGGGAGGCATCGGGGCGGAGGGCGGCGACGAGCCGGTCCGTGTCGGCGCGGTCGAGGGGAAGGAGGTCGCACCGGGCGCTCCGCCCGGACCGGGCGAGCTCGGCGAGGACCGTGGAGGCGGGATGGTCCGGGGCGACCTCGTCGGTCCGGAACGTCCCGACGATGAGCGTCCGGCCGTGGCGGAGGCGGCGCACGGCGTAGCTGAGGAGCTCGAGGCTCGAGCGGTCGGCCCAGTGGAGGTCCTCGAGCACGACGACGGTCGGATCGTCCGCGCGGTCGAGGGCGGCGCGGACGGCGTCGTAGAGGCGGAGCCGGTCGCCGTCGCGCGCGGGCGCCTCCCCGAGGGCCGGGAGGAGGACCGCGAGATCCGCCCGCCCGGGCCCGAAGACCGCGTCCCCGCGCTCACCGAGAGCCTCGTACAACCGGTCGAGCGCCTCGACGAACGGCGCGAACGGGAGCGTCTCCGCGCCGGTCTCGAGACACCCCCCGACGACGACCGTCGCCCCCGCATCGCGGGCGCGTCCGGCGAACTCGCGGACGAGCCGGCTCTTCCCGATCCCCGCCTCGCCGCCGATGAAGGCGCCCGGCCGCTCGGCGCGGTCGTCGAGGGCCGCGGCGAGCCACTCGACCTCGGCGTCCCGCCCGACGAAGAAGGACCGCGCCCCGTCCATGAACGACAGCCTAGGCCCGCTGCGGGCCGGCAGGAAGGGCCGGACGGGCTGCGGTCGACCGCACGCTCGCCTCGCACCCGGGAGTACGCTCTTCGCATCGCCGGGAGGGTGCGCGTGGCGGGTGAGCGGTCTCCACGGGCACGGTCGTCGATGCCGGAGGCGGCCGAGGGCGACGGAGGGCAGCCGGCGAGTACGGACGGGTCGTCACGGGCGCCGGGTCAGGCCCTGCCTCGCGCCGGCCGGATGGACGCTCAGGTGCCACCGGCGGCCGATGCGGCACGGGCTCGGGTGCTCGCCGACGCCGCATTCGAGGCCCTCGTCATCCACCGGGACGGCCGGATCCTCCACGTGAACGGTGCCTTCGGCGATCTCGTCGGCGACCCGGGCGGCGCGGCCGAGGGCCTTCCCATCCTCGACCTGTTCCCACTGGATGAGAGGGCCGGGATCGCGAGCCGGATGGATGCGGACGGCGACCTTCCGGCCGAGACGCGCATCGTCCGCACCGATGGATCGGAGGTGGCCGTCGAGATGCTCGGCCGGGCGATCGGCGGCGCGGAGGATGCCGGCCTTCGGGTCACCGCCCTCCGCGCGGTCCAGCCCCGCCGTGCGGCCGACGACCATGCGGCCGACGGCCGTGCGCTCCGGCCGATCCTCCACGACCCGGTCACGGGCCTGCCGGACCGTCCGCTCTTCGTGCGGATCGTGGCCGCAGCGCTCGCACAGGGCGTGCGCGACGAGCGTCCCCGCCTGGCCGTGCTGCTCGTGGACCTCGAGCACCACCGGGCGCTCGTCGAGCGCTTCGGCCGCGCCGTCGGCGACGGGATCGTGGCCGCGGTGGGGCGGCGCTTCGCGGAGGCAGCTCGCCCGGAGGAGTCGCTCGCGCACTTCGGCGACGGCCTGTTCGCGATGCTGGCGCCCGAGGCCGACGGCGAGGCCGGAGCCCGCCGCGCCGCGTCTCGCCTCCTCGCCTCCCTCGCGGCTCCATTCCCGGTCGACGAGCGCAGCTATCATCTCGGCGCACATGCGGGGATCGCCCTCTCGATGAGCGTCGAGGCGACGCCGGTCGGGCTCATCGACGGGGCCGCGGTCGCGCTCGAGCGAGCGAAGGCGGATCCCACGGACCGGATCGCGGTCTTCTCCCCTGCGATGAGCGTGGCGTCCGTCGAGCGGATCGCGCTCGAGGCCGAGCTGCGTCGCGCCCTCGAGCGGCAGGAGCTCGAGGTCTTCTACCAGCCGCTCGTCGACCTGGGCACCGGGCTCGTCGTCTCGCACGAGGCACTGGTCCGCTGGCGACATCCGACGCGCGGGCTCCTGAGCCCGTACCACTTCGTGCCGCTGTCCGAGGAGACGGGTCTCGTCATCCCGCTCGGGGAACAGGTGCTCGCGGAGGCGTGCCGGCAGACCCGGGAGTGGCAGAGGCGCTTCCCGCTCGACCCGCCGCTCGCGATCAGCGTGAACATCTCGGCCCTGGCGCTCGCCCGGCCCGGCGCGACGGCGTCGATCCTCGCGGGCGTCGCGGCGAGCGGCCTGTCTCCCGCGTCCCTGGAGATCGAGGTCACCGAGACCATCGTCATGCGCGATCCCGAGGAGGCGGCCGTGATCCTCGGCGGGCTGCACGACGTCGGCATCCACCTTGGCCTCGACGACTTCGGGACGGGCTACTCCTCCCTCGCGTACATCTCCCGGCTCCCGTTCGACACCATCAAGATCGACCGGGCGTTCATCACGGGCATCGAGACGTCGCGGCTCCACCAGTCGATCGTGTCCGCGGTGGTCGCGCTCTCGAAGGGCCTCCGGGCACACGCCCTCGCGGAGGGCATCGAGCGCCAGGAGGAGCTGGACACGGTCGTCGCCCTGGGATGCCACCGGGGCCAGGGATACATCTTCGGGAAGCCGGTCGGCGCCGCCGACGCCGAGGCGGTGCTCGATCGGATGTACGGCCGCTGAGCGGATACGACACGGAGCACGCCGGGGCCGCCCTCGTCGGGACGTCACGCTCGCTGCAGGCTCCGCCGAGCTGATCCGGGCCTCCGCGCCGGCGTGGCGCGGGAGCCTGCCACGCGGCCACGCCCGTTCCGTGCCGGCGGGCGGATCCGCCCGTAGTACGGCTGGGTCATCGTGGCCCGCCCGGCCGGCGATGTATCGTCATGCGGTCCGCTCGGTCGGGGACCGGATCCCAAGGCTGCGGACGGGCCAGGGGGAGACGACGGGGGTGGCCGGAGCCATCAAGCCTCCGCACGCTGCGGCGCCGACGGGGCACCGCGATGCCGACGCGCCCGCGACAGCCCCCACGTCCCGGCCGGCCGGCGACGCCGCGGCCACGCGCGCCGCGGACATGGACGGCCACGCCGCCCTCCGCCAGCTCGTTTCCGAGGTGAGCGGGAAGGCCGACCTCGCGCACGTCTTCGCGGACATCCTCGACCAGTCGGTGGCGCTCTTCGGCGCGGACCTCGTGGGCGTCTGGACGGTGGAGCCCGGCGAGAGGCCGTTCCGGCTGGCCGCGCACCGCGGGCTCTCCGCGCAGTTCATGGAGACGGTGGAGCGGATCACCCGGGGGAGCCGCGCCGCGGGATCCGGGCGATCGAGACCCGCCGGACGACCGTCCTCGAGGACCCGACGCGCCGCGGCACCAGCGCCGAGCTCCGGGCCGCCTACCGGGCCGAGGGGATCCGGACCACCTGCTTCGTGCCGATCGTCTTCCTCGACGAGCCGCTCGCGATCCTCGTCCTCTACCACCGGACGCGCCGCCCGTGGCGCCGGGAGGACATCGACCTCGTGGAGGCGTTCGCCGCCCAGGCGGCGGTCGCGCTCCAGAACGCCCGCCTGCACACGAGCGTCGAGGACTTCGCCGCGCGACTCGACGCGATCAAGGACCTCGCGGCGGAGCTCAACCATCTCGACGACGTCGAGGAGATCGGGCGCGCGATCGTCGACCAGGTCCGCGAGCTGTACGACTCCGACTCGGCCCGCGTCTACAGCGTGGACTGGGAGACG